>NZ_CP174324.1:3170000-3282500 GCF_056232625.1 Microbulbifer maximicatervae (SeqCode)
GGGCTCGCCAATCCAATAAAGACCCCTTTATCAACGGTATCTACCTGTGTATTGAAACGCGCAAGTCTCAATGCCGCACAAGCTGCATATAAAAATGCTATAGCCCAGCCAAATTTACCCAGGTTTCCCAGCGCCCAGCTGAAAACGACCAAGGCAGGAGCCAGGCCGAATGAAACCATGTCTGAAAGCGAGTCATATTGAACACCAAAGGCACTTTGGGTATCTGTCAGGCGAGCTACGCGCCCATCCAACCCATCCAGTACCATCGCGACAAAAATCGCTATCGCAGCCGATTCAAAATGCCCACTCATACCTGCGACAATGGCATAAAAGCCGCTAAACAGTGCGCCTGTTGTCACAAGATTGGGCAGCAGGTAGATACCTCGTGCGCGCACTCTTTTACCACTGGAAGAAACCTCTTCCTCAACATGCTCATCGACAGGCAAACGAATTTCCTCAGTAGCCTCACTACTTGAGTCTATGGGCTGTTTTTCGCCCCCTTGACCGCTCATATACTCTCCATTGATGCATTGTGCAGTCAGCGAGTTTAACGCCAATTTACCACCCGAGCCCAGAGCAAAAAAAAACGGCAGGGTCGCCCCTGCCGTTTTTGCCAACCTTAAGTCAGCTATTACCTTCGGTGCGATCAATAATTTTATTCGCTTTGATCCACGGCATCATGGCGCGGAGTTTTGCCCCTACTTGCTCAATCTCGTGTTCGCTACCAATGCGACGCTCTGCTTTCAGACGCGGCTGCCCCGCCAGGGACTCGAGCATAAAGTCTTTGGCAAACTTACCGGTTTGAATATCTTTAAGAACCCGTTTCATTTCTGCCTTGGTTTCTTCCGTAACAATACGCGGGCCAGTTACGTAGTCACCATACTCTGCGGTATTGGAGATAGAGTAGCGCATATCGGCAATGCCCCCCTGGTACATCAGGTCGACAATCAGCTTCAATTCATGCAGACATTCAAAATACGCCATTTCCGGAGCATAGCCGGCTTCTACCAGAGTCTCAAAACCAGCCGTTACAAGCGCGGAGACACCCCCACACAAGACAGCCTGCTCACCGAAGAGATCTGTTTCAGTCTCTTCGCGGAAGTTGGTTTCAATAATACCTGAGCGGCCTCCACCATTAGCTGAGGCATAAGACAGCGCCAAGTCTTTTGCTTTACCTGTCGCATCCTGATAAACCGCAATCAAGGTAGGGACACCGCCTCCCTCAAGGTAGGTCGATCGAACGGTATGGCCGGGCCCCTTGGGAGCAACCATAATGACATCGACATCCGCTGGTGGCTCAATCAATTCAAAGTGCACATTAAAACCATGCGCGAAAGCCAGTGCTGCACCAGACTTTAAATTTGGAGCAACTTGCTCTTTGTAAATATTCGCCTGGTATTCATCCGGAGCGAGAATCATAACCACGTCGGCATCTTTCACCGCATCGACAACTTCAGCTACCTTCAAGCCCGCGCCTTCAGCCTTTTTCCAGGAAGCAGACCCCTCGCGCAACCCAACAACAACATTCGCTACACCAGAGTCTTTCAGGTTATTGGCATGGGCATGACCTTGAGATCCATAACCAATAATGGCTACTGTTTTTCCCTGAATTAAAGAAAGGTCACAATCTTTGTCGTAATAAACTTGCATCGCTCAATTCCTGCTTTTTGCTCTATACATTTAATACTTTTTCACCGCGGGCAATCCCAGAAACTCCGGATCGCACCACTTCCATAATTGTGTGCTCCCCCAGCGCCTGGAGGAACGCATCGAGTTTTTCGCCAGTACCTGCCACCTGTACCGTGTACATACTGCTGGTGACATCGACGATCTGCCCGCGAAAAATATCGACACTGCGCTTCACCTCGTCGCGCTGGGCACCATTGGCTCGCACTTTCACCAATAGCAGCTCCCGCTCGATATGAGAGCCTTCAGTGAGGTCCACCAATTTCACAACGTCAATAAGCTTGTTTAGGTTCTTGGTAATTTGCTCAATCTTGTGATCGTCACCAATCGTCACCAAAGTGAGACGCGATAAAGTCGCATCCTCAGTAGGCGCCACGGTGAGGCTTTCAATGTTGTAGCCACGCTGGGAAAACAAGCCAACAACACGGGACAATGCCCCAGGTTCATTCTCCATCAGAACCGAAATTATTCTACGCATCGCCCTACCCTTTAAGTTCTCTCAGTTTTGCTCAGCCACATGTCACGCATGGAGCCATTTGGTAGCACTTGCATGGGATAGACATGCTCAGATGGGTCGACGTACACGTCGATAAATACAGTGCGATCCTTAATTGCAAAAGCTTCTTGCAACTTGTTGTGTAGGTCTTCACGACGCTCCACTTTCACCCCGACGTGACCGTATGCCTCGGCGAGTTTCACAAAGTCAGGCAGCGATTCCTCGTAAACACTATTGGAAAGCCTTCCTTCATATTGCATCTCCTGCCACTGCTTCACCATCCCGAGAGCCTGGTTGTTAAGGCAGAGGATTTTTACTGGCAGATGATATTGGGTAGCCGTAGAAAGCTCCTGAATACACATCTGGATACTTCCCTCGCCAGTTACGCACACAACCTCTTTATCCGGGTGAGCTATTTTCACCCCCAAGGCTGCCGGTAAGCCGAAACCCATAGTCCCCAACCCACCGGAGTTAATCCAGCGGCGCGGTTTATCAAACAGGTAATATTGCGCAGCAAACATCTGGTGTTGCCCTACATCGGATGTCACAAAAGCATCACCCTCAGTAATGTCATACACCGCCTTGATCACATCCTGCGGCATTATCAGAGCACCATTAGTCTGATAACGAGGAGCCGTGTAGAGCCCGTGACGTTCACGCCAATCATCGATTTGGCGCCACCAGTCAACTATCGCGGAGTGATCCGGCTGCTCATCATTGGCTTTCAACGCTTCGAGCATCTCCCGAAGGACAGCCTGGACCGTGCCGACAATCGGGATATCGGCAACAATCGTTTTAGAGATCGAAGCCGGATCGACGTCGATATGAATAATTTTGGCACCCGGGCAGAATTTGCCTGGAGTATTTGTCACCCGGTCATCAAAGCGCGCACCTACAGCCAAGATAACGTCGGCGTGATGCATGGCTGTATTTGCCTCGAAAGTGCCGTGCATACCGAGCATTCCCAAGAAACGCCTGTCACTTCCGGGAAATGCTCCGAGCCCCATCAAGGTATTAGTCACCGGGTAGTTCAACTTTCTAGCCAGCTCGGTGAGAAGCTCGGCGCCGCCACCCTGCACCACTCCCCCGCCGGCATAAATCACCGGGCGGCGAGCTGATAGCAACATAGCAATCGCTTTGCGAATCTGGCCGCCATGCCCCTTACCGGCTGGGGTATAGGAGCGCATCCGCAATTTTTCAGGGTAGTGGTAGGGGAATCTCTCCGCCGGGTTGGTTACATCCTTTGGAACATCGATCACTACGGGACCGGGACGGCCAGTATTGGCGATAAAAAATGCCTTTTTGACGATCGTAGGAATATCTTCAGCATTTTTTACCAAAAAGCTGTGCTTCACGATCGGCCGCGAGCAACCGACCATATCTGTTTCCTGAAACGCATCCTCACCGATCTTATCCCTGGGTACCTGGCCGGATATCACCACCATAGGGATAGAATCCATATAGGCCGTTGCGATGCCAGTAATCGCGTTCGTAGCACCGGGACCAGACGTCACCAGTACCACACCCGCCTTACCAGTAGACCGTGCATAGCCATCAGCAGCATGGGTCGCACCCTGCTCGTGGCGCACGAGAATATGCTTTATCGACTTCTGCCGAAAAATAGCATCATAGATATGTAACGCTGAGCCGCCCGGGTATCCAAAAATCAGATCCACCCCTTCATCCTGCAGCGCGCGAACCAACATATCGCCGCCGGAAAGTAATTCCACTTGAGTCTCCTCAATTTTCCTGTTTTATAGGATAGCCATCACCGAAAACGTATAAAACGCCTACAAGCAAGAATGCCAGACAGCAATTATAGGGGAAAATGGTGACAAATATCAGCCTGTTGCGTGTTTAGCTGCCGATTTTTAGGATGAACTGATCGCGCATAAACACCCAACCCCAAGTAAATCTACAAAGGTTCACTACGGGGTTAGCAGGCCTCCAGGGGTGGGGAGGGCCACTCAGTGGAATTTCGATGGAGGGTGTTCCATCAGGGTTAGACTCAAAACCACGGGTGTGCGGTGAGATCTAGTCACTGAGTAAACCCCCGATTTTGCCAATTGAGTCCTGACTGTCAATAGGTGTCTGCGAAAGTGTTAAGACAGTTACAGGAAAACCCACCAGTACCGGTACAATAAGGGGACGGAAGGAACATCAACACAAGGGGTAAGCACCATGCGCATCTTACTGGCGCTATTGATTGCAGTAACAGCTACGACCACTCAAGCCGACGGCATCTATAAATGGGTAGATGAGAATGGTGTTGTCCACTTCGGTGAGCAACCTCCAGGAGGCACTCAAGTGGACGTGATCAAAAAGCCCAAATCAGAGCGCTATAAGAAATGGGAAGCTGAACAACATGCGATAGCCGCACGTGAAGCACAGAAAAGTGCACCTCAGGTGCCTCAACAGTCAAAGGAAGAACAGCTGCCTGACGCTGAGCACCAGAGACAACAGGAGGCCAGGGCTAAAGAAGAGGCAGCAAAACGAGCAGAGCTCTGTGTCGCGTACCAAAAGAACCTTAAGAGCCTGACCACACACGCGAGAGTGCGCGAAAAAGATAAAGATGGAAACTATCGCAGGCTCGGAGAAGATGAGCGGCAAGAACGCATTACCAAAGCCCGCGAGCAAATCAAGAAAAACTGCTAGTCGCCCTTCTAGCGATACCGATTCCTAAGGCTCACGGTAGGGACTATCAGTAAATTGATCCAGGCTATAGCGTTCGGTGTAATAGCCTGGTTCAAAAGCACTATCCCTGGCCATAGGTACCGTCACCCTGGCAATACTCAATTGCTTCACCAGATAGGGGCCATCCTGCCCGGCATCGCGAATTAAGAGCCCGTAAAACTCCAGGGGAACCCAGTGCCGCCCCGCCGTTAACTCAAGAGCATTTTGCGTTGTGCCTATCGGGGATTGCTCATCGTTATACAGGGAGCCCTGAAAATAGTAGCGCCCCTCTCTGCTGATATCGACTTCCGCCTCAATTAATAAATTGCCATCGGCGGTAACGGAATCCCGCAACGAGCCCGTATAGCTTCCCGTATCCTCAGATAGGGTGAATGCTGCCGCATCTCGGAGACCATCAATATCCGTATCCACAATGACCTTAAAAATGCCCGCCTCCAGCACCTGGCTATTAAAGGAGCCCGCCTCCATCAATACTTCGTAGACTAAGTCTCCATCCGAATCACTGAAAGCCAAGGTACCCACGACTTCTTGGTCTTCGTAAACCAACAGCGCAGTCAAGTCAGCACTGACCCGATCTCCATCACTATCGGCCTGATAGGCAAAAACCCGAATAGTATCCCCACGCAAATAAAACTTTTCATCTGTCCATATAGTCAGAGAATCCCCTTCCTCACTGTGAGTGGTTCTTTCATCCACCGCGAATGTCTGAGTAATCGGGTCTTGCTCAGGAGTTTTAATTGCTCGGTTTTCTGGCGGATAGCGATGAAAGCGGGCTAGATCCGAGAGAAGGGATTCGTGTAACTCAGTCTTGTTGGGCAGGGACTGAATTCCCTTCCATAGTTTTACAGACTGATCCTCTTCCTCTTGCTCCAGTTCCGCCGGCTTAACGTTATCAGGCTTGCGGCTTCGGATAGATTGCTCTTCAGCTTTTGCTTTAGCTACAACAGCGGGCGTCGCCTCTTCACTACCAGCCAGGGCCCAGTAACCCACCAATCCAGTAACTACGGCCAGTACACCCCAGCCTGCCAGCCGGGCCTTTGAGCGATCTTTGCTTGATGTGGACATCAATACCTCCGAAGCCTTTTATTTTTTTAGTTAATTTGTGCAGGCTGAGATTCTACCCGCGCTGTTCTTTCCTGAGCCACAGTCCAGTCCATCGGGAATAGAATCATAATCGGGGGATAGAATACCACCGTTACGCTGCGCATCATGATCTGTATAGATACTGGCCAAATTGTAAGATCGAGCAGTGCCTTTACTGTCGTTATCACAAGAGAAAATCGCGCTGCCGTAAGCTACGCCAAACAGGGTTTCATATTCTTTGAGATTCGACCACAGGTTGCGCTTGGCAGATCCGGAACAGTTCATTTGCGAAGCCAAATTAATGTAACCGTCATCCTCACCATTCAGCAGCATGGAGGTAGCACTTTCCACACCTGGGAAGCCCGCATAACCCCCAATGGTGTACACCGGCGCACCGAGATTAGTCCCTACATAATTTCTCACAGTGTAAACATCATTAGTCTGCATATAGCGAACCGCCGAACACTCACGCCCAAGAAATAGTGCATTGACCAAATCGTCATACCAGCTTCCATTACATATCCGATCAACGCCTTCAGTACCGGTAATTGCACCTCCTGTGGTGAATATTGCAGCAACACCGCTGATAGCCGCATCAAAATCAACGCTCACTGCATAGCTCTCGTTAAGCCCGGCAACTCGAACTTCTTCTTCAACCGTTTTACAGGATTTACTGCCATACCAAGTCGTGGAACATTTTTTTACTTCTTGAATTTCTGTATTGCTATCGAACTGGTTGTAGGCGCGATTGTAGTATGGGGATCCTTCAACAGCGTTACCCGCGATATACATCATTTGGGCGGCACCCTGGCTGTGGGAAATAATCCAGAAAGTGTCCTCTGCTGAGCACTGGTTTTCGTGTTCAAACCGATCTCCCTGACCAGAGCGGATCTCTATAATTTGACGAGCAATTTCACCCGCAGTCTCATCATGCCAATAGGGAAATTCACCTTCATCAGTTGAGTTATAACCGACAACGCCGTAATTGCCGCCATCAACTAACAATTGCTCAATAAAATCACTGCTAGAATATTCGTCGAAAACCGCCTCACTCCAATAGTCCAGTGCTGGCTGCACTAAACTCCCATCATTACTTTCACTTGTAGTGTGTCCTTCGACTCCGTGTCCATGAACCAGGATATAGCAGTTTTCCGCTACCGCTGATGAAGCTCCAATTATCGCCGAGAAAAAAATAGACAGGCTTGTACCCAGCCTTTTAGACAGTGCCATTGTTATTTTCCTTTATTGTTTTAGTAAGTGGTAACTCTCGTGACTGAAGAGTTTTAAAAAATCTGAATAACGCAATGTACAGCAGACGACTAAAACTTATCCTTAACGCTCTATTTCGGAATAGGATTAAAGGCGCCAGAGGGGGGTCGAATCCGCCACGCGAAGCGACCAATTCGTCATATTCCTCAATTTATACTCGTGCTTTGAGGCGCCTTTGCTATGATGCCGGCAACGCCACCCGGACGGCAGTAAGTCATGAGAGACCAAAATAAAAATATGTCCGGCCATGCCGGCGTGCCCAAGATATTTGCGCCTTACTTTGTGGTTGCCGCCGCCAGGCTCGGCATCCCCACCGAGACGCTAATTGAACGATTGCCATTCTCATTTAGCTGGAATCCAGGAGAGAGTGAATGGCTTAATTACAGTGAATTCAATGCTCTAATTGAAAGCATACTGGCGCTATCCCCTGTTACTTCACCAGGTCTCAGCTTTAGTCGCTTCCCAATTATGCTTTGGCTTGAAGAAACTATTATCGAAGCTCAGCCCTCCTTGAGACGGCCGAGGGAGATCTTTCGCCCTGCAGAAATTGTACTCTCACAAACTCTGGCCCCCCTCTTGCGGTTCCAGACCTACCAGGAAGCCGATGCGGAAGTACTCACACTCAACTGGCAGCAGGAACTCTTTAGCGCTCCGGTCAATCATTTTATTGCTGAAATGCTGATGAGTCGTGGAGTAGATCTCTTGCGCACTCTTAACCCGAGGTTTCCCGAGGTCCGGGGATTAAAGTTACGCAGTGAAAAGCCAGAGGATGACTCTATCCACAAGAGGATTTTCCAGTGCCCAATTGAATTTTCCGCTGATGAAAATGCGATTATCCTGGGCTCCCAGATACTGGACTTCCCTATACCCAGTTACCATAAAATCATTCGCAGCCAGAGCCGAAATATATTAAAAGCAGTTCTACACAACACTTTAACCAGCTATAACCTGGCAGCGAGTTTGCGAGCCTGGCTCGAGAAGCACTTGCTCAGTGAAGAAATCACTATCAAACAAGCCGCAGCCCACTTCCGCACCAGTGGCCGCACTTTACAGCGCAGATTGAGAGAACAGGGAGTAACATTCCAGCAGCTTAAAGACAGTGTTACGCTATCTCTGACCAAGAAACTCCTTCTCTCAACCAGTGATTCCGTAGAAAGCATTGCGGTACAACTTCATTTTGCCGAACGCGCAGTATTTACCCGCTTCTTTAAAAAACATGAGGGAGTCACCCCTTCCGAGTTCCGTCGCAGTAATGTCGGCAGAGATATTTTCGAAGCGTAAATAAGTGTAAAGAGACTCAGGAGGCCGCTACAGCCTCCGCCTCAAAATTCCGCCCAAGATACATATACATCGCCGGCACGACAAATAAAGTAAATAGCGTTCCAATTGTCATACCGGTCGCCACTACCAAGCCCATTGCAAACCTTGCTCCTCCTCCTGGCCCCGACGCTATTAACAATGGAACCATCGCCAAAACCAGAGATGCAGTAGTCATTAAAATCGGTCGCAAACGGATTGACGTGGCCTGCTCAATCGCTGATCGCTTATCAAGCCCTGAGAGCTGTAACTTATTGGCAAACTCCACTATCAGAATGCCGTGTTTGGAAATAACCCCAATCAGGGTAACCAGACCCACTTGTGTGTAAATATTGAGGGTCGTCAATCCTAGACTGACAAAAATCATCGCTCCGCAAACACTCATCGGTACGGTGACCAACATAATCAAGGGATCGCGCCAGGATTCAAATTGAGCGGCCAGCACCAAATAAATCACTATCAAGGCAAAGAAAAAGGTAACCACCAAATCCGATCCTTCAGTTTTGAATTGCCTGGACTGCCCCGAGTAATCTACAGAATACTCGACTGGTAAGATTTCTTTAGCCGCATTATCCAACACCATCAATGCTTCACCCAACGTAATCCCAGGGCGTGGCACACCCGAAATAGTGACGGCATTTAATTGTTGAAATCTCTTTAGTTGCTGTGGTTCAACGGTTTCCGTGAGCCTTATCAAAGTACTTACAGGAACCAACTTGTCATTTACCGCCCGAATATAATATTGCTCCAGCTGATCGGGGGTAAGGCGGTCAACTCTCTCGACTTGAGGAATAACTTTATAACTGCGATTATCCAGGGAAAAACGGTTGACATAAGCCCCGGATAACATCGCTCCTAAGTCACGACTCAGGTCCACCATTTCCACACCCATACTGGCCGCTTTATCACGATCAATTTCTATTACAATTTTTGGCTTATCAATTTTCAGATCAGAATCTAGAAAAATAAACTTTCGACTCTCCAAAGCTCGGGTCATAATATCGCTTGCCACCGATGCCAGATTCTCCATGGGCTCTGTAGAACCGATAACAAATTCAACCGGAAGCTGCCCTCCCGCAGTTGGCAGACTTGGTGGCACCACAACGGCTATTTTTAACCCGGCTATTTGCTGTACATCACTGCTAATCAACTCCTGCATCTTTTCCGTATCGCGGTCTCTCCCTTCCCAGGGAGCCAAAACAAACCCGGCCACCGCATTATTAACACCACTACTGAAGGTGCCCGCCCCATTAAGCAGAAAAAGATTTTCAACCTCAGTAAATCTCTCAGCAATGACATTAAGTTCACCACTGTACTGTTCAACATAATCTAAAGTTGCGTAAGCATCGGCAGTAGAAATTGTAAGAACAAGCCCCCTATCTTCTGTAGGTTCAAGCTCTTGAGGGGACGTCACAAATAAGAAGTAACAACTTATCAATACAATTAAGCCGAAAACCAAAATAACTCGGCGTTCATCAAGAGAAGAATGGAGCGATTTTTCAAATCTCGTCTGAAGTCGATTAAATTGGCGTTCCAGCCAAATTTCAAACCGGGTACCTCCACCATCGTGAGGCTTTAATATTTTCGAGGCCATCATGGGAGATAAAGTAAGAGCGACCACTCCAGACAGTAATACGGCGCCAGCTAGGGAGAATGCAAACTCTATGAATAGGGTCCCGGTTAAACCACCAAGAAAACCAATAGGAATATATACTGCAATTAGCGTTGTAGTCATAGCCACTACAGGCCATGCCAACTCTCGAGCACCTACGATCGCAGCCTCTTTTGGAGGCAAGCCCTCCTCTATATGTCGATGGACATTTTCCAGAACAATAATGGCATCATCAACAACAATTCCGATTGCCAGAACCATACTTAGCAATGTGAGCAAGTTGATGGAAAATCCCATTAAAAACATTAAAAAGAATGCACCAACAAGAGAAAGAGGTAGTGCAATTGCTGGAATTAATACGCTGCGAACTGATCCCAGAAACAAATAAATCACCAAAATTACTATAAATACTGCTTCAACAATTGTTTTGACGACCTCTTCAATGGAGTCCTGAATATATTCAGTACTGTCGTAAGGAATTTCACCTATCATACCCTCTGGCAATTGTGGAAAAATTTTCTGCTCCAACTCCTCGCGTACTTTTTTAATAACTTCAAGGGAGTTCGCATCGGGTGCCACCTCAATAGCAATAAAAGTGGCAGACTGCCCGTTAAAAGTCACAGAGCTGTCATAGGATTCCGCTCCTAACTCTATCTCCGCCACTTCACCTAGACGAACCAGCTTATCCCCATCGGCTCTAACCACTAGCTTGCGGAAATCCAATTGACGTGCAATATCTGTATCCGCACGTATTTCCAGTGCCACACGGGTTCCCTTTGTCGAACCAACTGCCGAAAGAATATTATTATCCCTGAGCGCATCAGAAATATCTGCAGGTGTGACTTCCAATGCCGCCATCTCTGTCGGCTTTAACCAGACTCTCATTGCAAAAGTACTGTCACCCAAAAGGCGAGCTCGCTGCACACCAGCTATAGTCGCCAATTTAGGTTGAACAACGCGTGTCAGATAATCCGTAATTTGATTATTAGCGAGAATATTTGAGGAAAAAGAAAGGTACATTGCAGCAGTGGTTTCTCCCTGCTGCATTTCCACGCTGGAATCCTCTGATTCATCAGGCAATTCACTGCGCAGCTTATTTACCTTGGCAACGACCTGAGTTAACACTTCATTTGGATCGTAATCAAAACGTACATAAACGTTTATCGTCGATAGACCTTGCACGCTGGTGGAGACCATGTAATCGATACCATCTGCAGTAGCAATCTCTTGCTCAAGCGGCGTAGTAATAAACCCCTGCACTAGATCTGAGTCGGCACCAACATAAACGGTGGTTACTGTAATAACTGCATTTTCAAGTTCCGGGTACTGCCTGACATTTAATTCCGTTAGCGATCTTAAACCCAATAGAAAAATAAATAGGCTGACTACGCAGGCCAACACTGGCTTTCGAATGAAAATCTCTGTGAAATTCACAACCTATAAATTCCAGGTTTAACTATTTTCCGGTGTGGGGTCCGCGCTTTCTGGGGGTTGATTCTGATTATTGATAACCGCTTTCTCTCCATTGCGAAGTTTGAGTAATCCGCTGCTAGCCACTATATCCCCCACCAAAAGTCCTTGTGTAATTTCAACTAGATCCCCACGCTCCTCACCAGTTTTCACAAACCTTTTAACTGCGATCATATGCTCGCCATCTTTATCGGGCTCCAACACAAAAACCGCCACCCCATAGGGAGCAAAAGCCAATGCGGTTCTGGGAATAACGAGCACTTTTCGCTGTGCACTTATCTTTACGGATACCTGGGCAAACATCCCAGGACGTAAATCGTGTTGGGGGTTTTTCAGAGTAGCTTGAATCAGAAAGTTCCTACTTGCACTATCCACCTGAGGGTCGACAGCAGTAATTCTTCCTTCGTAGGTATTTTTAGGGAAAGCATCTGTTGTCAACTGAATAGCAAGCCCAGCCTTAACCAAGGCATATTTTTGTTCAGGGAGGGAAAAATCAACAAAAATAGGATCAAGTTGCTGTAGAGAAACAACAGACTCCCCCGGGCTTACATTCTGCCCAAGATCGATTTGTCGAATTCCCAGTACTCCACTAAAAGGCGCCACGATGACTCGCTGATCCACCCTGGCCCGCTGCACTTCTATATTGGCAACCACCTGATCCAAAGTACTGCGAGCGCTATCCAAATCTGCTTCGGTTGTCACACCTCGCCCCAGCAGAGTCTTGATCCGCACGTAATTGCGACGGGCCAAGCGAAGCTCTGCATCCAACACCTGCAACTGCGCCTTTTCCGGTTCGGCAAAAATTTCCGCCAATAAATCGCCCTTCCTAACATGCTGGCCCGACTTGAAGTGAATAGCGCTGATAACCCCCTGAGCTTCGGTAGTAACCTCTACACCATTAACAGCTCGAATGGTGCCTATTCCTCTCAGGTCTTCCTTCCAATATTGAAACTGGGCGGTTGCTGAAGTCACTGTGGCCGCAGGCAGGGCTAAGTTGTCTATGAACTGATTCACCATATGCCTGCCAATTAATTTATAAGCAAAAATTCCGCCGAAGAGCAAAAGGCATCCCAGCAGCATTAGCAACATACGCTTACTGATATCAGGCCCCCGTAAGGTGTCGTCAATAAAAACTATAAACTGATACTTGCAAGGGAAACTATGCGCTACGGAGGGGTGCCCCTCTACGTAAATATCCGAACAAACGGATTAGCGCACCTGTGAGTATAGATATGGAGAGAGTGAGGAATCGGTGGGAGTTTAGGGGTGCACTATATGGCACCCCCAAGTGCTTTTTTATCGGAATACGGCTTTATCGCCTTCAACATCCGCGTGGATCGTTGCTCCAGGGGAAAACTTACCGGCGAGAACATCTTGCGCCAGCGGGTTTTCCAGCCATACCTGAATAGCACGCTTTAATGGCCGTGCACCATAAACGGGATCGAACCCAACTTCTGCTAATTTATCCAGCAGACTTTCAGATACCTCTAATTTCAGGTCCCTCTCTGTCAGTCGACGGCAAAGTTGTTGCAACTGAATTTCGGCAATAGAGCGTACTTCTGCCTTATCCAGTGGATGGAAAACAACCACTTCGTCAATACGATTTATGAACTCTGGCCTGAAATGGTTCCCCACCACTTCCATCACCGCACTTTTCATCTGTCGATAACGAATTTCAGCATCCAGGTCATCACCATTTTCAGCTGTGGCGTATTTTTGAATTAAATCTGAGCCAAGGTTTGAAGTCATTACGACAACGGTATTACGAAAGTCTACCGTGCGCCCCTGGCCGTCGGTCAGGCGGCCATCATCAAGAACCTGTAAAAGAATATTGAATACATCGGGATGCGCTTTCTCCACTTCGTCTAATAGCACAACAGAATAGGGCTTTCTCCGCACCGCTTCAGTCAGGTATCCCCCTTCTTCATAACCTACATATCCGGGAGGTGCGCCAATCAGTCGGGCCACAGAGTGCTTCTCCATAAATTCCGACATATCGATACGCACCATGGCGTCTTCTGTGTCAAACAAGAACTGAGCCAATGCCTTGCATAATTCCGTCTTACCCACACCAGTTGGGCCGAGGAACAAGAATGAGCCATTGGGTCGGTTGGGATCAGCTAGCCCCGCCCTTGAGCGGCGTACGGCATTAGCAACCGCTTCCACCGCTTCCCCCTGTCCGATGACCCGCTTGTGCAACTCATCTTCCATTCGCAGTAGCTTTTCACGCTCACCTTCGAGCATCTTAGATACAGGAATACCCGTCCAGCGGGATACCACTTCAGCCACCTCTTCATCGGTAACCCGATTGCGCAGCAGGCGGGGTTCTTCAGAAGCTTCAGCGGTAGCGGCACTTTTAAGCTGTTGTTCAAGTTGTGGTATTACACCGTACTGTAATTCAGACATTCTATTAAGATCACCTGCACGCCGTGCGGACTCCATATCGAGCTTGGCCTGCTCGAGCTTTTCCTTGAGGTCATGGCTGCCGGCAAGCTGTGCCTTCTCCGCCTTCCAAACCTCTTCAAGGTCGGAGTATTCCCGCTCCAGTTGTAGAATCTCTTCTTCCAGTTTCGACAGGCGTTTTTTAGTCGCCTCATCATCCGTATCCTTTTTAACCGCCTCACGTTCAATCTTTAATTGAATTAAACGGCGCTCCAATTTATCCATGGATTCCGGTTTGGAGTCGATCTCCATGCGTATCCGGCTGGCGGCCTCATCAATAAGATCAATCGCTTTATCTGGTAATTGACGATCAGTGATGTAACGCTGCGATAATTTTGTCGCGGCAATAATTGCAGAGTCGGTAATATCAACGCCATGGTGTACTTCGTAGCGTTCTTTTAATCCACGCAGAATCGCAACCGTATCCTCTTCAGTTGGTTCATCAACCAATACTTTTTGGAAACGCCGCTCAAGCGCTGCATCTTTCTCAATATATTGCCGATACTCATCCAGAGTGGTTGCACCGACACAATGTAATTCCCCGCGGGCCAAAGCGGGTTTCAGCATATTTCCCGCATCCATGGCCCCCTCAGCTTTACCGGCACCCACCATCGTGTGGATCTCATCGATAAAGAGAATAATGCGACCTTCCTGTTTTGATAATTCGTTGAGTACTGCTTTTAATCGCTCTTCAAATTCTCCACGAAATTTTGCGCCCGCCAACAATGCCCCCAAATCCAGGGAAAGAAGACGTTTGTCCTTTAGCCCTTCCGGTACTTCACCATTGACGATACGTTGAGCGAGCCCTTCAACAATGGCAGTTTTACCAACACCCGGCTCACCAATTAGTACAGGGTTATTCTTGGTACGCCGCTGTAAGACTTGAATCGTCCGCCGTATTTCATCATCGCGGCCGATCACTGGGTCAAGCTTGCCGGCCAGAGCCCTCTCGGTCAGGTCGAGAGTATATTTATCCAGCGCCTGGCGCGCTTCTTCCGCATTGGGGTCATCCACTTTTTCGTCGCCACGCACTTTTTGAATTGCCGCCTCTAATTGTTTAATGTTGCCATTGGCATTTAGGATATTGGAAATCTCTCCCGCCGCAGAGTCGAAAGCCGCCAGTAATACAGTTTCACTGGAAATAAAACTGTCACCATTTTGTTGGGCTCGCTTGTCCGTGAGATTCATTAAGCGCATTAATTCCTGGGACATCCCCACATCACCCGTGGGGGAAGTCACCCGCGGCAGGCTATCCAACCGCTTGGCAAGGTCATTGCGCAACCCGTTTAGGTTAAATCCCGCCTGTGACAGGAATGCGGGTACGCTTCCGTTGTTCTGGTTAAGCAGTGCCAGAATCAAGTGCTCGGGATAAATCTGGTTGTGGTCGCGCCCTACCGCTAGGGATTGCGCATCAGCAAATGCCGCCTGTAGCGGGTTTGTCATTCGGTCAATTCGCATGAACGAAACCTCTTTTACTCGATTTTTTCAGAAACGCTGCGATAGTGGCACTAATTTGCCTTTTACATTCGCTATGGTACTGACAAGTAAAATAGGGGCGCAGGAAGGGTTTTCAATGATTTAAATCAATAGCGACATTTATTCTATGCAAAATGGTTTTGCGGCAAATCTATCTCTTATAATTTTTACAGCTCAGTCAACACCCAGCCTTGTAATTGCCCAAGCTGCCCCAATATTATCGATTGGCTTACACAGAAAAAATAAGCCATCTAGAACTTCAATTCAGTCTTTATCCCGCCATATCAAAGTTGCCATACGACCGGTTTCAGACTCTCTGCGGTAGGAAAAAAACTTCTCAGGTTCTGACATTGTGCAGAGCCCCCCGCCATACACCTCGCCAATCCCCAGCTCTGCCAACTCCGCGCGAGCCAGGGCGTAAATATCTGTTAAAAAGTGCAGTGGTTTCTTAGTGTGTGGGCGGAAACAGCTAGCGATTTTTTCTGTGTGCCGACTGCTAATTGCATTTTCAAAGAATGCCTCGAGGACATCGATTCCGGTTTCAAAGGCCTCCGGGCCAATCGCTGGCCCCAACCAAACCATCAACTCCTCAGGATCACACTTCATCGCGCGTACGGTATTGCGCAATATACCACCGGCCAATCCGCGCCACCCGGCATGGGCTGCTGCTACACGGGTACCACTCTTATCGCTTAGCAAAACAGGCAAACAGTCTGCGGTTAACACGGCACAGACAACACCTCTTTTCATGCTAAAGCAGGCATCTGCGGTTCGAACTAAGGCGTCATCACTTGCCTCGACTACCTTGTCGCTATGGATCTGCTCCAGCCATTGCGGTTCTGAGGGCAACTCAAGCTCCCCTCTCAACTGTTGGCGATTGACAGTAACAGCTGACTCCTTGTCCCCCACGTGAGCAGCCAGATTAAAGGAGGAGAAATGGCCACAACTTTGGCCCCCAGTGCGTAGCGTCGTCGCCGCCCTTACCCCTACGGGTGCGGGCCAATCGGGTATCAGGTAGTGGTTACTTGGCATTGAGATATCTTGCTTTGCGAAATTGTCCTTTCGAGAACCGGCGATAGGTACTCAGGCGAATTTATAACCGGTACTTCAAGGCTCATCAGCGCGCAACTGATCGAGCAGTGCTTGCATGTCAGCAGGCATTGGCGCACACCAATGCATGTCCTGTCCACTGGTGGGATGCACTAGCGCGAGTTCAGCCGCATGCAGAGCCTGCCGAGGGAAGCTCTGGAGAGCTTCAACAAGGCCTGCCGAGGCCTCTGGAGGCAACTTTGGGCGGCCTCCGTAGAGTGGATCTCCCACGAGCGGGTGCCTGATATGGGCCATGTGTACCCGAATCTGATGAGTACGGCCGGTTTCCAGCTTGCAGCGTAAGAGCGTGTAAGCACTGTAACGCTCCCGTACACGATAATGAGTGATCGCCTCTTTGCCGCCAAAGTCCAAAACAGCCATCTTGAGACGATTTTGACGATGCCGACCGATGGGCGCATCAACACGACCCGCAGTGGTGATATATCCTTGGACCAAGGCATCATACTGTCGACTCACCGTTCTCTGCTTTAATTGATCCACGAGATGAGTCTGAGCGGCCAAAGTCTTAGCCACAACCATCAGGCCACTGGTGTCCTTATCCAGCCGGTGAACAATACCAGCTCGGGGTATCAGCTCTTGTGCTGGATTGTGATGAAGCAGGCCATTGAGCAGAGTGCCGTCGGGGTTACCGGCAGCGGGGTGGACTACGAGGCCCGCGGGCTTATTGACCACCATCAGGCAGTCATCTTCGTACATAATATTGAGGTCGAGGTTCTGGGCAGCCCAGCTACCCTGGGGCTCCAGTTCTGCGCGAAGCTGGATAAGCTCGCCGCCAAAGAGCTTTTCCTTGGCCTTAGCTGGGGCGCCGTTTAAGGTGAGCTGACCGCCTTTGATCCACGATTGGAGGCGCGCGCGCGAAAAATCGGGAATTAATTCGGCTGCGGCCTGGTCTAAGCGTCGACCAGCCATATTGGCAGGAACTTGGATATCTAGTTTTAGGTGTTCAATCATCGATCAATTGCAAATACTTTGGGCAGCTCCGCGACTGTGGTTAAATGTCCGACGCGCCAGGTTAATACTGGTGGGTAGTTTAATAAGGTAGAGTGTAAGAATGATAGAGCGAGGGGCTATGCAGACCTGGAAAATGCTGTGGCTGGCCTTGGTGTCCGCAATATTGGTTGCCTGCGCCAACACAGATGATTCGGAAGTGGGCCTACCCACAGGTTCACGTACAGAGCAGGCATACTACGAGATGGCCCAGCGACAGCTGCGAACCAGCCAGTGGGATCTTGCCATCAGAAACCTGCGAGCCCTGGAAGACAACTTCCCATTCGGCAACTACGCGGAACAGGCTCAGCTTGAGCTGATCTATGCCTACTACCGCAACTATGAAAACGATGCTGCTATCGCCGCTGCAGACCGCTTTATCCGCCTACACCCCCAGCACCGCAATGTCGACTACGCCTACTACATGAAGGGCCTGTCCTCCTTTACTGAGGGCACAGGCCTGTTCGAGCGCTTTATGCCTACCGACTTGACCAGTCGCGATCCAGGATCGGCTCGAGAGTCATTCGCTTATTTCTCCCAGTTAATGGCCCGCTACCCTGAAAGCCGCTACGCTCCAGACGCGCAAAAGCGCATGATCCACTTGCGTAACCTGCTGGCTCGCTATGAAGTTCACGTGGCTAACTACTACTTTAAGCGCGGCGCCTACCTCGCAGCAGCCAATCGCGGTCGCTACATTGTGGAAAACTTCCAGCAGACACCCGCAATCCCCGATGCCCTGGCAGTTATGGTTCAAGGTTATCATTTGATGGAAATGCAAGATCTCGAGGCTAATGCCCTGGATGTACTGCGCAATAACTATCCAAAGCACCCCGCTTTTAACGAAGACGGTACTTTCAACTACGACTTTTACAAAGGTCCGAGCGGCCGCAGTCTGGTGCATAGGGTCACCCTGGGCCTGTTTGAAAAATCTGACCCGCGGGGCTTTGACAGCCGGGAGCTCTATAATCCCGAATACAACCGGGACGAGACTCCCCTGCCTCCAGAGCTTCTGTAACTTATCACTTGAAAATAGAAACGGCGCCGAATGGCGCCGTTTCTATTTTCAGGATAGCTAGTCACCCAGCTTCCAGCCATTGGTGATGGGATAACGGCGATCCCTTCCAAATCCGCGTTCAGAAATACGCACCCCGATGGCTGCCTGGCGCCTCTTGTACTCATTGCGTCCCACTAACCTGACCACACGCTCTACATCCTCTCTCTGGAAGCCACGCTGAATGATTTCCTCAGCGCTGTGGTCTTGATCAACATAGAGGTTGAGAATTTGATCCAGGATCTCGTAAGGCGGAAGGCTGTCAGAATCCACTTGGTCTGGGGCCAGCTCAGCACTGGGAGGGCGAGTAATGACCGTTTCAGGAATCACTTCAGAAATTGTATTGCGGTAACGGGCCAGCTCGAATACCAATACTTTGGGAACATCCTTCAGGGCATTGAATCCGCCTACCATATCCCCGTATAGGGTCGCGTAACCGACGGCCATCTCACTCTTGTTACCGGTGGTCAGGACCATCGCGCCCTTCTTATTGGAGATAGCCATCAAAAGAACACCACGAGAGCGGGCCTGCAGGTTCTCCTCAGTGGTATCCCTCTCACTGCCAGCAAATTCTTCAGCGAGAGCGCCCATAAACGAATCAAAGATGGGCTCGATACTAATTTCCCGATAGTGAACCCCCATTCTTTCCGCTTGATCGGCCGCATCGCCTTTGCTCAGATCTGAGGTATAGCGAAACGGCATCATTACAGCCTCAACACGCTCTTTACCCAGCGCATCGACCGCAACTGCCAATGTCAGAGCAGAGTCGATTCCACCCGACAACCCCAGCACAACGCCATTGAAACCATTTTTATTAACGTAGTCGCGCACCCCAAGTACCAGGGCTTGGTACACGGAAGCCAAATCGCCGCGAGGAGAAGCAATTTCCCCAGGGAGTACCGTCAAATCCTGTCCCTGCAAGGATATGGAAGCTGGCAACAACTGCTCTGTAAACTCCTCAGCCCTGGCACATACCTCTCCCTCAGCGTCAACAACGATTGAGCCACCGTCAAAAACCAGCTCGTCCTGACCACCACACCAGTTTACATAGGCAATGGGGACCCCGGCATTCTTTGCCTGCCTGGAAACCAACTCCAGCCTCTGTTGAGCCTTGCCCCGATGGAAAGGTGATGCATTGATGTTGAGAATCAACTTGGCTCCAGCATCGACTGACTGCTTGATGGGCTCTGGAAACCAAATATCCTCACAAACACTCAGCCCTACAGGAACTCCCTTAATATGCACTACACAGGAAGATTTACCCGGCTTGAAGTAACGCTTTTCATCAAAGACCTGATAGTTGGGCAGCTTCTGTTTGGCATATTCTGCGATTAACTCTCCCTCAACTATTACCCCCGCCATATTGAACATAACGCCATCGAGCAACTTGGGGTAACCCACAACAATGGCACAGGGCAGTTCTGCAGCTTTGAGCTGATCCAATGCCGCATCAATACGAATCTGCATACTGGGTCGCAACAACAGGTCTTCAGGAGAGTAGCCGCACAGGGTCAGCTCCGGAAAAAGTACCAAGTCAGCACCCAGCTCCTGGTGCGCTCGGCGCACAATTTCTATCACCTGCTTGGTATTCCCTGGAATATCTCCCACCAGGGAATTGATTTGTGCCAGCACTAACTGCAAAGTAGACATCGTTGAACCTCGGACAAGACAGGCCGCTATTGTAACCCCATCGGGGTAACAACAGCAGCGGCTCACCACTACAAGAATACCGGGCATCTACTGTGAGCAGTTCCCAAACATCCCCCCAACAGCACCATGAGCTTTTGCGCATAAGCGCAATCTACCGAGTAGCAATAGCCCTAGTTCTGCTAGGAGTATTCTACTCCGACATAGGTGGAGGCTCACTTGGCACGTACCTGCCAACACTATTTATATATACAACGTCTTCCTATGCCCTTCTGAATGTGGCGTGGTTACTATTTTTGCGCCAGAAGGCTTACCAGACAAATAGCAGCCAAGTCGGGATTATTTTGGGTTGTGACATTCTGGTTTTCTTGTTGTTGATCGAGGCTAGTGGAGGACTAAACTCTGGCCTCGGTTATTTACTGCTTATCAGTTGTTCAATCGGTGCCATCCTACTTGATAAGCGCCTCAGTGCATTTTTTGCGGCCATTGCTAGCTTGGGTGTTATCGCGCTCCAGCTTTACCATTTACTAACTGAATCGGGTTCTAGCCAGGAGATTGTGTCTGCTGGCGGACTAGGTTTACTACTATTTGTAACCGTAAGTGCCATCCAGTACCTATCGGAACGTATTCGTAAAGCTAATATTCGCGCAGACAAACAAAGCCGCCAGGCTGCACACCTTCAACGCCTGGCTCAAGAAATCATTGAAAGAATGAATACCGGTGTATTAGTTTTAGGCCCTACTTACAAGCCAGAACTGATCAATAAATCAGCAAGAAGATTACTAGAAAACCAAGTCGATGCAGCACATGACTACCATGAAGAGCTGAGACAAAAGGTTAAGGAATGGCGCAGTCATAAGAGTCAAAATAATGTCCTTATCCCCGCAAAAAATGGAGACGAGCTTCATGCAAACTTTTCAGAATTACAGCATGACACTGGCCATAGCACATTAGTTTTTGTGGAGGACAACCGGAAGCTGGCGGAGGCAGCCCAAAAGCTTAAACTCGCCTCCCTGGGCCAACTGACAGCTTCAATTGCTCATGAAATACGCAACCCTTTAGCGGCAATCCAACACGCGGCACAGCTACTATCAGAGTCTCCAGAATTAAAAGAAGAGGACCGCCAATTAACGGACATAATCTGTCGCCAAAGCCAGCGAATTAATGAGATTGTAGAAAATGTGATGCAGCTTTCACGGAAGCGCGCCCGTTCAGCCCAAGAATATGAACTTGGGGCTTGGCTCAAGCAATTCTTAGCAGACTTCAGTGCCGGGAAAGCGGATAACGCCGTCGAATTAGACTCTACAGGGCAAGCACTACCTGTGTATTTTGACTCCGCACAATTGTCGCAAGTAGTCACCAATTTAACAGAGAACGCCTTGGAACACTCAAAACTAGCTACAGGAGTGGGCCATGCCTATATTAGTGCTTACTATAATAAGGAGCGCGGGAATACGATTTTAGAGATCAAAGATCTTGGCACAGGTGTACCCGAAGAGCTACTCAATAAAATATTTGAACCATTCTTTACAACAGGGAAAAACGGCAGCGGGCTGGGCTTATATATCGCACGCGAGCTATGTGAAGCCAATAACCTTAGCCTTTATCACTGCCGGAGTAGCGACAACAAAAGTTGCTTTAGGATCGAATTTGCCAACTGTGAGGAAATTGCTTGATCTGGCTCAGAGAAATTTTTTGACCTATAAGCCATTATATTAAGAAGATTTCTGACATAATTTCAGCTGATAAACCGCCAAATAATTTCACACAACAAGAAAAGACAAAAAATAATGCGACCTCTGGCACTGGTTGTTGACGACGAACCAGATATTTGTAACTTAATTAGCCTAACACTTAAGCGAATGGATGTGGATTGCCATAGTGCAGGCACACTCGCACAAGCCAAGGAGCTGCTATACAACAATAGCTACCAGTTTTGCCTTACAGATTTGCGCCTTCCCGATGGTGATGGTCTACAACTGGTTGAATATATTCAGCAGGGTATCGAATCGCATCTGCCTATAGCGGTCATCACCGCTCATGGCAATATGGATAGTGCAATTAAAGCACTGAAGCTGGGCGCATTTGACTTTGTCAGTAAACCTGTTGACTTAGAGCGCTTGAGAAATCTTGCTCAACTGGCTCTCCGTTTGAGTCATCACCAAAGCGGTGAGTTAACTCAGAGTGATACAGAGCTGTTGTTGGGTGATGCTGGTAACATGCGAGTTTTAAGGAATCAACTGGCAAAAGTTGCACGCAGTGATGCGCCTATATATATCAGCGGTGAGTCTGGGTCGGGAAAAGAACTGGCAGCTCGGTCTATTCATCAGCAAGGAGCCAGAGCTGATAAGCCTTTTGTCCCTATTAATTGCGGAGCAATTCCAAAAGAGTTAGTAGAAAGTGAATTTTTCGGGCACCGAAAAGGTAGCTTTACTGGCGCTTATAAAGACAAGATCGGCTTACTTCAAAGTGCAGAGGGGGGAACTCTGTTTCTCGATGAAATCGCTGACCTTCCCCTGGATATGCAGGTCAAACTGCTTAGGGCTATACAAGAAAAATCTGTTCGTCCCATAGGCGCAAATCAAGAAATCCCTATTGATATTCGCATTCTCAGCGCGACTCATAAGAATTTGGCTGCTGAAGTGGCAGAAGGGCGCTTTCGTAGCGACCTCTACTATCGAATCAATGTTATAGAGATCTCCATACCACCACTTCGCGAACGTATTGAAGATATTCCTGTTCTTGCACAAGCTATTATGCAAAGAATTGCACGGAAGCCCGGCCTGCCCCGACCTAAAATACATCCTCAAGCAATGTTAGCTCTTCAGAAATTTCATTTTCCAGGAAATGTTAGACAACTGGAAAATATTCTCGAGAGAGCTTTCACTTTATGTGAGAAGGGAGAAATTAAAGAGTCAGACCTTAAGCTTGATCAAAATACGTCACCAGCAAAAGAACTCCCTGAGTTTGCCCAACTCCCCGTGACATCAATTCCTTCACAGGGGTTATTTGACTCCTCTCAGCACACAACGATTGATGAATTTTTACAAGAGATCGAAAAAGAAGTTATAGAGAGCGCGTTAAGCAAGACAAAGTGGAATAGAACTGCGGCCGCAGAACGCCTTGGAATAAGCTTCCGCTCACTTCGTTATAGACTAAAGAAGCTAGGTCTAGAAACTTAACCAAGTAATTTGAGTGGCTTTACACCTATAGAGAGCCACTCAAATTTTGTTGGCATGAATTCACGAGAAATGAATTAAAAATCACCAACAATCGTCCGCACTAGATCCTGTCGCATCTGTAACGCCCGCTTGAGTTAAGGTAAAGCTGGTGCAGTCGTTATCACCCGCTTGCACAAACCCAGATTGCGGCAGTGCCGTTAAAGTATATGTCGTCGCGGTGAGAACCCCTGAAATCGAATAATAGTTATTTTGTGTAGACCGCGTGTTTCCATCGGTTATTTCATTTGCAACAGAGCAACCTGCATCATTATAAGCACTATAAGCGGTAAAGCAGCGCTGCAAGCGCTGCGCCACATCATTCATTTCAATTTTGGCTTCCGAGCGATTACTTTTTCGAACAGACTCCATATAGCTGGGGTAAGCAATTGCGCCGAGAATCCCAACTATTGCAACAACCAGCAAAACTTCTATTAAAGTAAATCCGTTATTTATACTAAAATTAGAGTTTTTCATAAAATGCTACTCTTTATGGTTGTCTCCAAGATAAACGATCATTATTTTGCTCCAAAGCGCCATCAAATGAATCCACAGGAGAGCCTGACGTATCTGAATAAGGGATAAATACTTTTTTCCCTGCAATAATAACATCAGAAAAAGCGATGGTAGCGCTATCTTCTTTCGTGTTGGGCTCATCCAGGATACTCTCATTTGCAAACCTGGGGTCGCCTAAGCCAATAAGTTCCATAGTCCAGCCTGTTGCACCGTAAGCACAGGGATCCTTAGATGGAGTTAGAGTCGGAAAAATTAAGCGATCTCGAATTAACAGGGGCTTACTGATAATTCTTTCGCCTGTTACATTTACAGTAGATCCAGAAACCGCCCCAAAATCTAAATACCATCCCTTTTTAGTATACCACCAAGAGGTATCGCTATCCCCATTAATGGTTCTCGAACCAGAAGACTCTGAGATAGTTTTCTCAAACAACTCTGACCTATCTGTAGATGTGATATTAGTGTCGTTATCAACAATGCCATAAAAAGTATGGACCACATCCCCTTCCCCATCATCAGCTGAGGATAAATAACTACCGGTACCAAAGTACACCATAATAGCATTATCCACCTTTGAGTTAGCTCCCAGCACAGGCGCTGCGGTGATAGGCTGTGGGCGGCCATTGATATCATTTGCAGTGAATAGGGGCTCCGGGGATGAATCGCTTCCAAATGCAACCTTCCAACTGCTCTCAGATTCACTGCTCAGATCAAACTTCCACATATTTCCGTAAATATCACCTGCATATGCAGTTCTAACTATTCCGTAGATATCAGGTAATAGTGATGGCCCAGCCAAACCGTTATTGGTTGAGCTACCGGCCTCTAATACCTCGATATCGCTGGGGTCAGCCAAGTCAACAATCACTAATGAAGCAGCATCATTATCGGAGTTGTATCCATTTCCAAAAATTAACTTCCAACCAGCTGGTGTAGGCGCAATAAGCGGTTGCCCAATAATATTTCCTATACTGTCATCATCTGAACTATCCAGTTCAAACAGAACTTCTGGGCTCGATGGGTTAGTTACATCAAGAACAAACAGGCCCTCTGATCCAGCACCGTAAGTACCCACTAAAATATTCCGCCATGATTCACTGGCGCCCTTCTTAAAGTAAGCATCGCTTACATATAAGGGACCATCCACAATATACTCATGGGGGTTAGATTCAGTGCCGTAATCAGTCTCTGTTAAATCAGCCAACTTTTCATAAGCGCCCGATGGTATATAAGCAAACTCCTCGACACCAGTGGCAGAGTTTAGCCCATGCAACATTCCATCGTTGGCACTCACATAGAGAATTTCTTTTGAGCGAGCTTCTTTAGTATCTGATAAGTAAGAAGCGTATTTGTCTCCACCAAGGTAAGTGGGTAGAGACGAATAATACATATCCTTATTATCCGCTAATGCTGGGCTGCTATTAACAACATCACCCAACAAATAAGTTCGGCTACGCATTCCTGAGATCGATTTACCCCACAACCATTCCAAACGCTCCTCACCGACAGAATCATTATCAGTTCCAATCAAGGCTGATTTTTGTTCGTCTGTTAAGTTATTCCAAGTAAAACTCACTGTATCGGAGCCATCATAGGTGAGTATCGTTCGACCCGATGTGGGTATTTTCCCTGAAGTCGAAGTACTCCACTTAGCGGTGGAACTTAAGCTTCCATCTGTATCCATCGCAAAAGCTTTAACTTCACCGCTCCAATCGTTTGAATCAAATAGCGCTTGGAAAACCAACGTATCAGTTCCCAGGCGCGTGGAGTTAGCAGCAACTGCCGATGACGATCCAGCGCGCCCACTAATATCACTTAATACTGCTGTTAGTTGATCGGCAAAAGTTTTAGAATCACTTGCGCTGTAGAAACCTCCACGACTATTCAGAGAGGCATGTAGTAGATCGTCCAATTTATTTGCATCACTAGAGTCTGGATCTCCCCAAGAAATAGCGGTGCTGGTGTCAATCGCATTAAATGCAGTAGTCGGGTCAACATTGCCTGTAACTCCAAGCGCAACCCCAAAAGTCACCATATGTTGCCAGGTTGCAGTATCAATACTTCCTTCAGCTTGGTTTACACTATTTGATAGATTGGTGTTTAAGTCAGTTTTCCAGTAATGCATGGCAATATCTGCCAATGTATTAGCATATGAATCAGAGAATGGCGCGCCGTAGGTTCCATCCACATTGCCGTAATAACCAACTTCGTCACTACCATAATCATTACCATAACCATCTGTCATCAGAATGGTATAGCTGGATCTACAGGCAATATCAGAGCTAGTGCTACTGCTTTCTCCAGGTGTTGAAGACCAAGGCCCTCTGTCATCCGTGCGACTATAGTACTTACCCGCTGCTTCCAGAGCGTTTAATAAAGGAGTCCCTTGTGAAGGAATCGTTGTTCCATACAGTCTCTCAAAGAAATTCTCTCTATCTGTATCCTTAAAAGTTCGCACCCCCTCTAGGACCACATCAGTGCTATAGCCATCAATAGTTTTACCATCAGTATTCAGTGTACCAAAACCTACGCGCAACCCCTCCCCTTGAGCTGAAAAAGCATGTCCGATCCCTGCCCGGGACATCAATACACGAGAGCGATGATAGCTATACCAGTTAGCAAAATTCTGAATTTCCTCTGCATAGGTACAAGCACTTGAATCTGCACAGTCCGTTCGCGCATTGCCCCCCGCATAGGTACTCCCATCATTTTTAATTTGGACACGATCATAGCTACTAGAAAAATAAACGTCTGATGAAGCTGTCCCTTTATAATTAAAATAGGTGGCGGGATAGAAAGTAAGATCGCCGCTCTCACACAATTCATCGAATGAATTACTCGAATCCTTGGTAGCGGTGCCTTTTATCCAACAATTTGCACTCTGTGTATTATTTACTGTGAGGTTGCGCCAGCCTTTAGACGTATCATAAGGGTTGTGATATGCCTTCTGAGGATTTGCATTTGAAAATTCATTGCCATATTCATCCTCCTCGGCCCAAGGAAGATACAAAACGGCTGGATTGTAATAAGACTTGTTATTATATGAGGAACGATAATAAGCAGCCCATTTATTATCACTATCGAATTTCGCTATGGTCTGTCTATCATTGGACCCATTCCAGTAGTCACAACCAGAAGACGAAGAGCTATTATAAGGACAGGGGGTTAACCGCACAGCAGCATTATGACTATCCGCTTCAGTTTGCGGGAAAACATACCTCACAGGGTAAGAATTATAAACAGGATTTCCCCATTTATCGTAGGTAGGATTACCCCATTTATTCAACCTAGGCGCATAAAAATACTCGGTGATTTCCGAAGGAGTAACTTCAAACTGCATTGATCCAGAGTCATCCAAAATAAACATAATATTTGGATCAACGGAAGTACTTAAAAATAGTGGCTGTTGGGCAAAATCAATAGATGCCGCACTATGTGATATTCCTAAACTTAAAAATGCGGCCGAAATTGTCGAGGCGCTTTTTAATTTTTTTACAAGACTAATCATAATCATTATTCCAAGCGCAAATTATTAACGAACAGCATTAGACTGGAGAATTACTACGGTACTATCGCTACCGCCGACGCCGCGACTGGTAATTCGGTAGTACACGGGCGCCTCAGTGCCAACTGAGCAAGCCTGATCAATACAGCCACCGTCATTAGCATTCCACTTTGGCCCAGTAAATCTCTCGACGACATAAACCGGCTGGCTGGCAACCCCGCTGAGTTCGAGATCGGTCGAAACCGAGACGCTGTCCCAGTCATAATCCAGCCAAAACTCAGTCGTAGAAGAACCATCCATTTTTTCAACATATCCAACATTAGTTCCATCGTAAAGCTGACTTATCGAACGGTTAGAATCATCTACCAGCCTAACCTCGGCAACCCGCAATGCAGCTTCCGCAGCCTGAAGCGCAAGCTGGCGATCGCGCATATTACCGGCCATTAATTCCTGCATTCCACTGCCGCGAATTGCCGCCAATCCGATAAAAGTCATCAGTAATAAAATTATCAGCCCAACAAGCAATGTAGCCCCACCTTGGCGTTGCAGGCTTCTAATATAAGACCTTTTTTTCATCTTCCCACCTTCAATTACGGCAAACTACGACTACGGATAGATATGGTACTCGCGAAGACCTGGCGCAAACGCCTATCGCCTGGGTCAAGGTCCTCCTCTCCATTAAAACTGTATAGCTGTGTTTCCTGAAGTACATTGTCGTCATCGGAAGAAACCAATAATTCCACCCTAATACTAACTACCTGCTTCCAATCGCCAACTTCTTTAGCCGTTCTATATTCATCTGGAACATAAGGTATATTGGGATCCATATCCAAATCCAAGCCGTAGGTGATCTGCATTTGTTCAACTCCAGTTAGGAGTTCTTGAGATTCACCATTTATCTCTCGAAACAAACTTGGGCGGCCGGAGGTACCATTATCGATATAGTAAAATGTACTGGTTGCTACAAAAACCTGAGCATCATCGTCATCGAAGTATTTGTCTTGGTTTCTTTGGCTATCTCCAAAGGACTCATATCCCTTTTTATTTCCCGGTGTAAAGCCATCGGCATCTGAGTGATATAGCCCAATCTCTCCAGGCCTACTTCCAGTGTCAAACCCAGTTACTTGAAAAGCTAGCGCCTTTGTACAGTCGGCAACTATCAAAATATCACTGGCACAGATACCGCTGTATTTATCTTCATCCCCATCGCAGCCACCTTCTTCAATTCCGGTATTTTCAATGTAAAACCGATCTCTTAATGATTTCTCAGATACGTCCACAGACGTGCCATTCGCACTTCTCAACAACAAAACATCCGAATCTTCGGAGTGGCTTGGATAGCTTGGATCGATTTGGTCGTGATCGATACCCTCTGCAACCTCAGCAAAATTATAAAGCGTTGTTTCACTATCATTTAATATATTTTCAAAATCACCGTTCGAGGTATTCAAACAGCCAAGAAAACCGGCCATACGTATATCTTCATTCATAAACTCAATTGCAAGGCGTCCGGTTTCCTGCACCCTAGCAATAGCCTGCTGACTCGTAAATGTGGTTTTACTCGATAAGAAAAGCTGTACCACTCCGGCCATCAATACCAAGCCAACGGTAATAGACACCATAAGCTCTACAAGAGAAATTCCTCGCTGCTTAAACATTACAATTCCCACTAAATTCTTGTCATATATTGAAAACTACTGGTACCTTCATCATCACCAGTGCCAGTGGAATCCTCCTCCCCCCACTGGACAATCACCGTACAAATATCATTTACATCGCAACTAACACCTCCTGTACCCGCCGGGAGGAGGTCTGACAGCAAGCTTCGCCACTCACCTAAATCAATATCAGCGCGGTTTGAACTCGCAGTTGGTGTGGGATCATCAACATCTATCTCATAATCTGATAAATTCTCACGATTAGTTCTTATGCGTTCAAATACATCTTGAGCCAGAACATTCGCCTGTGAGCGCATGTAGGCACTGTGATTGTATTGCAGCGCCTTGTTTTGCAACGCTGCCAGGCCAAGCAGTGATGTGGAAAGAATTAATACAGTTACCATCACTTCGATTAACCCTGCTCCACGCTGGGAATTTAGTAATTTCACTTCACTCTCCTTAGCAGTCGGTTTTCGACACGCTTATTAAACCGGCTGCTCCAAGCGTCATTGTTCTTTCATTGGTGCCAGTACATTTAGAGTTTTTCACCGTTATTGAGGTATCGGTAAAGCGCCCCAATGTACCCAAACTTGTATAGCGGATGAACTTTGTAGCGGCTCCCTGTGCAACTTGAATCTCGGCATCCTCGTCATCGACCTCCCATACCCTTATTAACTCACTCACTACAGGCTCCAGCGCGCTGTCAGTAACAGCGCCATCAGCAAACACTATCCATCCCTGGTTCCAGGTATCAGCAGCTCCACAACTTGCTCCATTGGTGCTCGCACAGATAGAAACTCTTCCGCCACGCCGCACGGCCTCGGATCGGGCAAAGTTAAGAGCCCCTGCGAGGTCCTCAGCCAACGCCACTGAGCGGCTGTTGTTGATCATGTCCTTAAAGCTCGGGACTGCAATACCAACAAGGACAGCCAAAACCACAAGGGTGGTCATCAACTCTATTAGCGTAAATCCATATTGTTTCCGGATAAGACTACCCTGATCTGAGTTCCTAAATTGCATCTATTTCAAACGCCTGTGCTAATAATTCAGAGTTCACTTTACCGCCAAACACCTAGAAAGAGAAAAAGACCGTGGATATAGTCGGAAAAGTAGCATTTCAATTCGTTATCAAACCAGATCAAACCGACTAGCGGCCATTTCAGCAGATTCAATGGTCATTTAAATGAGACCTGCGTCTAAAAATCCTTGGAGGGAGCCATGACTCAGCGGGGGTTTACGCTACTTGAGCTACTAATCACTCTTTGTATTTTATCGATACTTTTATTTATCGGTCTGCCAAGCTTTACGCAGATTATTGAAAAAACACAGCTGGAGTTTGCGGGGGACGAACTAATTAGTGCTATTCAGCTAACAAGAAATACGGCTGTTGTGAAGAATCAGCGCGTCACTATGCGCAACTCTGGAAGCTGGGATCTTGGGTGGGAGATTTTTATCGATGCCGACAATGACGGTTCCCGCGGTGAAAGAGACACTCTAGTAATGTCTGGGGCTGGATTAGATAAAGTGCAGGTTCTATCTAACTCTCCACTTAGAGATTACATTTCCTTTATTGGAACCGGTGAAAGTCGCAAGGCAGGCTCTCCACAAGGCGCATTACAAATGGGAAGCCTCTATGTTTGCACCCTTGATGGATCACAGGGCCTAGCCCTGATATTGTTTCACAGCGGTCGCCTAAGAGTCGAGCAGGCGAATCAAAGCCAATGCTCCTAGCCTCCTAAAACCAAAGGGAAAGGAGGCGCGAGAAGTTTTGATTACTTAAGTTCTTTAGGCAGGGAGAATCGTATATTTTCAGCTCGCCCATCCATTTCTTCTGGAAGGCTTGCACCAAGTTGCTGCAATCGGCTAACGACTCCCTGCACCAAAATTTCTGGTGCTGAGGCCCCGGCTGTAATCCCTATAGCCGCCTTACCCTGAAGCCAATCTGCATTGATATCATCTGCACCATCGATCAATTTAGCAGTAGCACCACAGCGTTCAGCGAGTTCACGCAGGCGATTAGAGTTAGAACTATTCGGGCTACCAACAACAAGGACCAGGTCACTTTCCAGAGCCAGCTGCTTTACAGCATCCTGGCGATTCTGGGTTGCGTAACAGATATCATCTTTTCGAGGGCCACGAATTTCAGGGAAACGCACTCTCAGAGCATCAATGACTCGAGCAGTATCATCCATGGATAATGTTGTCTGAGTGACATAGGCGAGATTACTCTCGTCTTTAACAGTTAACTTCGCAACATCCTCTTCGTCTTCAACCAAGTAAATGGCACCGCCAGCAGAGTTGTCATACTGCCCCATTGTGCCCTCCACTTCCGGGTGCCCGGCGTGGCCGATAAGTATGCACTCAGCACCGTCGGTGCTGAACTTACTCACTTCAATATGCACTTTGGTAACCAGCGGGCAAGTAGCATCGAATACACGCAGGCCGCGCTCTTCAGCTTCGCGCTGCACAGCTTTTGAAACACCGTGAGCACTGAAGATAACGATAACATCATCGGGCACTTCATCGAGTTCATCGACAAAGACTGCGCCGCGCTCTTTCAGACTTTCCACCACAAATTTATTGTGCACCACTTCATGGCGGACATAGATCGGCGCACCAAATACATCCAGGGCGCGATTCACAATATCAATTGCCCGATCAACACCGGCACAAAAGCCCCGGGGGTTAGCCATTCGGATTTGCATGTCTACTTCAGCACCCTACTTGCTACAAAAGGGGGAACCCCGACCCTATTGGATCGAGTCCACCGCAATAATTTTCACATGGAAATTTAAGGTTTGACCGGCCAATGGATGGTTAAAGTCGACGGTAACATCGTCCTCACCAATCTCACTGATTACTCCGGGGAGTTCGCCGCTGCCATTGTCAAAAGAGACTACCAACCCACGCTCCAGCTCCATATCTGGAGAAAAGGTATCCCGGCGCACCTTTTGCAGGTTTTCCGGGTTGCGCTGACCAAATCCTATCTCCGGCGGTATCTCGATCTCGGCTTCATCCCCCGCTTTTAAACCAAAAAGGGCTTTTTCAAAGCCCGGCAGCAAACTGCCATCGCCAACACTGAAAGAGGCTGGGTCACCTTTGAAGGTTGAATCCACCTCAGTGCCATCATCCAATTTCAGGCTAAAGTGCAGTGTCACCCGGCAGTGTTCACCGATAACGGCATTACTCATAGTTCGTTAAACTTCCACGTTATTTTTTGCTTTGCCACTCTCTTTTTCTGCAAAAAAAAGTAGCTCAATAACCAGCATTGCAGCGCCGATACTAATTCCCATATCCGCAACATTGAATACCGGGAAGTGCCAGTTGCCGTAATAGACCGAAATAAAATCCCTTACGTAACCCAGCAGCACTCGATCCCAAAGGTTGCCCAAGGCCCCCCCCAGAATTAGCGCCAGGGCACAGGGTTCCCAGCGCTTTGTTGCCGGTAAACGCCATAGCCAAACACTGACAACGACGCTAAATACAAAAGCAATAATTCCGAAAAACCACCGCTGCCATCCCCCAGCATCAGACAGGAAGCTAAAGGCGGCACCGTAATTTTCGGCATAAGTAAATTGCAGCAAGCCGGGGATAATTTGCATTGATGGGCCGTGCATAAACATATCCACGGCCCAGACTTTGCTGGCGATATCGAGAACAACCACCACCAGCGCCAGCCAGTACCAGCGCCATGGATGCCCCCAAACAGGGTTGGAACTAGGCATAGTGCCTCACTTCTCCTTCACCAGAAACGTTTTCCACGCAGCGCTCACAAATGTCTGGATACTCCGCTGATACACCCACATCGGCACGGTAATGCCAACAGCGCGCACACTTGGGGTGATCCACTTTGCTTACGCTGACTTTCAATCCTTCCAGCTCTGTGGACTCTGCACCGGCAGCATCGCTGAGTGGCTGTACAGAAGTGGAGGAGCAAATCAAAACAAAGCGCAACTCATCTTCGAGCTCCAAGAGCTTTTCGCGCAGGTCATCCTCGGCGAACAGAGTCACCGCCGCTTGCAGGGAGCCGCCAATAGCACCAGCTCCACGCTGCTCTTCAAGCACCTTGTTTACCGCAGTTTTTACTTCGGCGATGGCGGCCCAATAGTCCGCACCTTTGACCGAGTCTGCTGGCAGCTTCGGCAGCGAATACCACTCTTCAATAAAGATGCTGTCCGCTTTGGCACCGGGAATAAACTGCCACAGTTCTTCTGCGGTAAAGCTCAGGATAGGCGCAATCCAGCGAACAAATGCCTGAACAATATGATAGAGGGCAGTTTGCGCAGAGCGGCGTGCAGTACTGTCCTCTTTCGTGGTGTACTGACGATCTTTGATGATATCCAGGTAGAAGCCACCCATTTCCACGACGCAGAAGTTATGTAACTTCTGATAGATCTGGTGGAACTGGTAGTTATCGTAAGCCGCGATAATTTCATCCTGTAGACGCGCAGCCTTATCCAGCGCCCAGCGATCCAGCGCCAGAAGTTCACTTTCCGGCAACAAATCTTTTTCCGGGTCAAACCCAGCCAGGTTGGACAGGAAGAAACGAGCCGTATTGCGCAAGCGACGGTAAGAGTCCGCTGTGCGTTTCAGGATCTCATCGGAAACCGCCATTTCACCGCTAAAGTCTGTAGCGGAAACCCAAAGGCGCAATACATCCGCACCCAACTTGTTGATTACATCCAGTGGTGCAACGGTATTGCCGATGGACTTGGACATTTTCCGTCCCTGTGCATCTACCGTGAAACCATGGGTCAACACTTGCTTATAAGGGGCACAATCGTTGATGGCGATGGAGGTCTTCAGTGAAGACTGGAACCAGCCTCGGTGCTGATCAGAGCCCTCAAGGTACAGATCTGCCGGGAAACGCAAGCCGTTGCGGCGCTCCAGTACGGCGTAATGAGTCACACCTGAATCGAACCAGACATCCAGGGTGTCGGTAACCTTTTGATATTGGTCTGCCTCATCTCCCAAGAGCTCCTGCGGGTCCAGGTCAAACCAAACATCCATACCCTCGGCATCGACCTTTTCAGCCACTTTGTCCATCAAAGCGGGAGTGTCCGGGTGGATTTCATGGGTTTCTTTGTGAACAAACAAAGCGATGGGCACGCCCCAGGTACGCTGGCGGGAAATACACCAATCCGGGCTGCCGTCGAGCATGGCATCGATACGAGCCTTGCCCCAACCGGGGATCCACTGAACTTCATCCGCTGCCTTCTGTGCATTCTCCAGAAGGTCATTCTGCTGCATGCTCACAAACCACTGCGGAGTTGCGCGGTAAATAAGCGGCGTCTTGGTGCGCCAGCAGTGAGGGTAGCTGTGCTCCATCTTACCCTGGTGCAGAAGTACTCCGCGCTCCTGTAACAGGGCCACGATTTTGTCGTCCACCTTGTAGACGTGTTCACCGGCAAACAGCGGTACCATATCGCGGTATACGCCATTGTCATCGATATAGTTCAGGGTATCGATGCCGTAGCGCTTGCCCACCTGGAAGTCATCGGGACCATGGTCCGGCGCAGTGTGTACACAGCCTGTACCTGCATCAGTGGTGACATGGTCGCCGAGGATCATCGGCAATTGCTTCTCGTAGAAAGGATGGTTTAGCTTCAGGTGCTCCAAGGCGGCACCGCGAATACGGCCTACCACTTCACCTTCGAGCCCCGCCTTCTCCAATACGGCGTCCTTGAGTGCTTCGGCAACGAGCAATCGACGCTCAGCCGTTTGCACCACAACATATTCAAGCTCAGCGTTGACAGAAACCGCTTGGCTGGAAGGAAGCGTCCAGGGGGTTGTAGTCCAGATAACAACGGAAAGGGGGCCTTCACCCGCGTGTCCACCTGCCGCATCGGCGATAGCCAGGGATGTCTCTTCCGTCGCCGGATAGCAAACGTAAATGGAGTAGGAGGTTTTATCCTGATACTCCACTTCCGCTTCCGCCAGAGCTGATCCGCCCACAACGCTCCAGTACACGGGCTTGAAACCCCGTGCCAAATGGCCATTTTTGACCACTCGTCCAAGCGCGCGGATGATATCGCCTTCAAATTGGAAATCCATGGTGCGGTAGGGATTGTCCCACTCACCGAACACCCCCAGGCGAATAAAGTCTTTCTTCTGTCCGTCCACCTGCTTGGCTGCGTACTCGCGGCACTTCTGGCGGAAAGTTTTGTGATCCACCTTTGCGCCAGCCTTGCCAATCTTTTTCTCGACGCGGTGCTCAATCGGCAGGCCGTGGCAGTCCCAACCAGGCACATAGGGAGCGTCAAAACCGCTCAGGGTTTTCGACTTGATAATAATATCTTTGAGAATCTTGTTGACCGAGTGACCTATGTGAATATCCCCGTTGGCGTAGGGAGGGCCGTCGTGCAGGATAAACTGCTCGCGCCCCGCCCGCGCTTCGCGGATTTTTTCGTAGAGCTTGGTTTCCTGCCACTTCTTTAAAATAGCCGGCTCGCGCTGGGGCAGATTGCCGCGCATAGGAAAGTCGGTCTCAGGCAGGTTTAAGGTCACTTTATAATCAGTCATTGGATGTCTACTTCAGCTCTAGTAGAGAATAATTCATCGTCTATACACCGGTTAGTGCCCCTTTGGGTTTTGCACAAACCAGTCTTTAGCATCGTCAATATCCTGAGCGATGCGGGCTTTGAGGATTTCCAGGGAGGCAAACTTCTCTTCATTGCGGAGTTTGTGGCAAAACTCTACCGCTAGTTCTTTCCCGTAGAGGTTGCCATCAAAATCAAACAAGTTGACTTCCAGTAGTGGCCGGGCACCCTCTCCCTCAACTGTCGGGCGAAACCCCACATTGGCAACACCGTCAATTTCCGGCCGCCCAGCTGCGAGTTCACTTCCATTCGCGGCCTTGGTGCGAACGGTGTAAACGCCAACCAGCGGGGAGCGATAGCGGTGCAAACGCACATTGGCTGTGGGAGCTCCCAGTTGCCGGCCCAAGGCGCGGCCGGGGGCAACCCTTCCGGTAATACTGTAAGGGCGTCCGAGTAAGGCCTCGGCCAACTCAAACTCGCCCCGCTGCAAGGCTTCGCGAATGCGGGTGCTGCTCACCCGGGCTCCGCGAGTCTCAAGCGTAGCCGTGTCTTCCACCGTGAATCCATTTTCGGCCCCGGCGCCCTGAAGGAATCGATAATCGCCACTGCGATCACAGCCGAAGCGGAAATCGTCTCCCACCACCAAATGGCGGATTCCAAGGCCGTCCACCAGAATACGGCGCACAAAAGCATCGGCACTCAGGTTGCGCAGTTTCTCGTTAAACTGCAGGCACAGCACCCGGTCGGCACCAGCATCAAATAGCGCCAATACCTTCTCTTTAAAGCGCATCAGACGCGCGGGCGCCCTTTCCCCAGAGAAGAACTCATGTGGCTGGGGCTCAAAGATAATCGCCACCGAGGGCAGATCATGTTCCTGCGCGCGTTGCTTGAGCTGCGCAATAATCGCCTGGTGACCGAGGTGTACACCGTCGAACGAGCCGATTGTCGCCACGCTTCCCCGGTGGCGGGGGCGCAGGTTGTGCAACCCGCGAATTAGTTCGCGCTCCTGGGCCAAAGCGATTTTCCCATCCTCATAAAATCGAGCCGCACAGTATAGCGGATTCCCACTGGGCGGCCAGAGGCCATATTTATCCAGATATGCCCACTTAATAAACTAACTTGTGGCGCGGAAGTGGCGGGGGCGCAATCCTGAAACCAGTAAAACGGACAGATAGGTCGCTCCCCCAGCAGCTACGATTAGCCCCATACGCCAGGCGCGGTCATACCAGGCCCATTCACTCCACTGCGACCACAGGTGCAGGGCCCCGAGCAAAATCGCAACCATCGCCAAATTCGCCAGAAGCAACCTTACCAGGTAAGTGCCCCACCCAGCCTCAGGTTTATAGACATCATCTCGACGCAAGCCTTTATAGAGGAGCCAGGCGTTAATAGCGGCCTGACAAGCCGTAGCCAGTGCCAGGCCCATATGGCCGAGTTTAAAGTAGTAGTTAAGCGGTATCACAAACAGCAGGCTCAACACCATTTTGGCCGAGATAGCAATTAAGCCAAAGCGCACTGGGGTATAGGTATCCTGGCGAGCAAAATAGCCCGGCGCCAGCACTTTAATCAGCATAAACGCCAGCAGCCCCATGGCATAAGCGCGCAGGGACCAGGCGGCCATTTGCATATCGCGCGGCTGCATCTGCCCATACTGAAAAAGGGTTGTCAGGAGCGGCTCAGCCAGTACCACCAAGGCTACAGAAGCGGGCAGGGAAATTAGCGTGACACTGCGCAAAGCCCAGTCGAGGGTATGACGGAACCGGCGGGGGTCTCCGTCAGTGTGCTGCCGCGACAAGCTCGGCAGAATCACCGTTGCCACCGCAACCCCAAACACCCCCAGGGGCAGCTCGGTGAGCCGGTCGGAAAAATAGAGCCAGGAAACACTGCCGCTGGGCAGGAATGAAGCCAGCAGAGTGTCCATCACCAGGCTGATCTGGGTCACTGACACACCAAAAATCGCCGGCGCCATCAGGCGTAAAATTTTACGCACTCCTTTGTGCTGCCAATCCCACTTAGGGCTAGGTAGCAAACCTTCACGAGCGAGAAAAGGCAGTTGAAACAGCAGCTGCACCACCCCCGCAACAAAAACGCCCCAAGCCAGCGCCATAATTTGCGGATCAAACCAGCTGGTAGCAACAGTCGCCGCAGCAATCAAAACCAGGTTGAGCATCACCGGGGTTAGCGCCGGAATCGCAAAACGATCGAAAGTATTGAGTATTGCCCCGGTAAATCCCGCCAGGGAAATCAGCATTAAATAGGGAAAAGTGATCTGCAACATATCGGTAGCGAGATCGAACTTCTCACGCTCACTGCCGTCCCACCACCAGCCAAAAGCAAAAATACCCGTCACTAGTGGAGCGCAGAGAACACCAAACAGAGTAACCAACAACAGTACGCCACCAAGAGCGCCCGCAACCCGGTCATTTAACTCTCGCGCAGCCGCCTTACCGCCCTTTTGGCGGTATTCGGCCAGTACCGGCACAAAGGCCTGGGCAAATGCACCTTCTGCAAATAAGCGGCGGAAAAAGTTGGGAATCTTGAATGCGACAAAAAAGGCATCGGCAGCATCGCCCGCACCGGCAAAGCGGGCCAGCGCCACGTCACGAACCAGCCCGGCCACTCGCGACAGCATAGTGGCAGCACCGACAACGGAACTGCCCCGCAGCAATCTGGAAGCACCAGATTTTTCGACTGCCTGTTCCTGAGCTGGGGATGACTGCGACAAAACTCGGACTCCTGGCGAAAGTTGAAACTTGTTGGCCGGCAAGTCTACCCCAAAACCTGGGGATATATGGGCTCCTCTACAGAGCTGAGGCCCTGCGACTGCGGGACCGCGAGCCTATACTAAGAGCGAGCTAGTCGCGCCACCTATGGAGCTGGTGGTGCGGGGAAAGAAGGGATGACCATTAGTGCTTTGATTATTGCCCTGGTTCTGGCAATTGTGCGGTACATAGCAGCTGTTGATGGCCCCAGCCCCGTCTGTCCATCCACCCCCTGCTATAACTGCGGTCGCCCAGCCCCTTCCGGCTTCTGAGCTGGGTTTCGGAGCGATCGCCATATTTCGCCACAATTGAGCCGCAGTTGGTCATAGCTGCGCCACGCCAGCGCCTCCTTGGAGCTTTTTAATAACACTCAAACGGGCCACAACAGAACAGGCCCACACGAGTAAGAAAAGCCGCTAAGGAGCAGAACAATGAAAAAAGTAGTGATGGCCGTCGCCCTGGGTTCTCTGATTGCCACCGGAGCCCACGCTAAGGAACAGAACGAATCCAATTTGACTCCGGCCAAGCAGGCCTCAGTCTTTACCGGCTCTGCAATTGCCGGTGCAGCATTGGGTGGGCCCGTTGGCTTTATCGCCGGAGCACTCGGCGGAGCCTGGCTCGGAGAGCAGATCAAGCAAGCAGACGAGGCAGATATGCTGGCAACACAACTGACAGAGAGCCGTGCAGAGCTCAGCAACCTGGCACAGCAATTGGATGCGGCTCAACTGTCCGCGAACGACGCCAGCCAACTGGCCCTGGATTCACTGCAATTCCAAATGCTGTTTACCACTGGGGAGGACGAGCTTCAGGAGGGCCAAATGCACCAGCTGAGTGCCATGGCTGACTTCCTAAAGCGCCACCCCCACCTGCAAATTCACCTGGAGGGACACGCAGATCCTCGCGGCAGCGACGGCTACAACAATGTACTGTCCGATCAACGCGCCCTGAGTGTGGAAGAGGCTTTGGTATCACTTGGAGTTGATGCCTCAAGAATCAGCCGCAGCGCACTCGGCTCCACCTATTCCCAGGCAGCCCGAGGCGATGTAGACGCCTACGCCATGGAGCGCCGCGTCGACATCCGCTTCTCCCTTCCGGAGTCCATGGCGGGAAACTTCTGAGTCAAAGGGGCACGGCGGACAACAAATCCGCATATCCTTTCGCCTTCAAGCCGCACTACATAAGCGTGGGTGGATCGCAAATCCACTCACGCAACTCCAAGCTGATAGAAACCCTGTTGTATTTGCGGGCGCCTTGCGCCCGCCTTTTTGCCTAACCCCTGCAACTTCGTGCATGATTCTCCGCCAGAAAGGAATTAAGTCGGGATTTGTCATGAGTGCAACCATCGCCATTGTCGAAGATGAACGCGCTATCGCAGAAAACTACCGCGATGCTCTGCGCCGCCACGGTTACCGGGTCGATTTATACAGCGCCAGGATTGAGGCCATGGATGCTTTTCGCCAGCGGCTGCCAGACCTGGCCGTGATCGATGTTGGCCTGGGCAGCGAGGTGGAGGGCGGTTTTGAGCTCTGCCGGGAATTGCGCGCTATGGCGCCGAGCCTGCCAATATTATTTCTCACCGCCAGGGACTCAGAGCTGGATATTATTTCCGGACTGCGCCTGGGCGCTGATGATTACCTCACCAAGGATATCTCCCTACCCCATATGCAGGCGCGAATTAACGCCCTACTGCGCCGCGTTAGCGTGCTGCGAGATCAAAACGATGAAGGCGAGAGCTTAACTCAGGGAAAGCTATGGCTGGATATTTCCAGGCTCCACTGCCACTGGGATGAGCAACCCGTGGACTTAACCGTGACCGAATTCTGGATTGTCCACGCCCTGGCAAAAAGGCCTGGCCACGTTAAATCCCGCAGCCAACTAATGGAAGCAGCCCGCGTAGTGCTGGATGACAACACCATCACCTCTCACGTCAAAAGAATCAGGCGCAAATTCCAGGCGCTGGACACCGAGTTTAATGCCATAGGAACCGCCTACGGCATGGGGTATCGCTGGCAGCTGTAAACCGCCATCGGGCGAACAATTTCAAAAATTTAAGTATGAACCTACGCCGCCAACTCTTGCTCGTCAGCCTTGTCGCACTCACCCTGCCCTGGGCCGGCTGCCAGTACCTCCACCAGGTGGACGCCGCCCTAGCACAAGGCCAGATCCAGGCAATTGAAGCAACTGCGGCGGCAATTGCCGCACGCTTGGCCAGTGCCCCCCAGCTTATCGCCCCGGACCCTCAGCGCCTATCGCGCCCACCAGGCGCTCAGCTCTACCTGAATCCCCTATCTCAAGCTCCGAGAGTCGACGGCTATGGCGATGAGTGGCGAGCGCAGCAACTTGAGCCCAGAACCCTTGAGGACGGGCAGCTATCCCCTATGGCCCAGGTGACGCTGGGGCAACTGGATAAGCAAATCTACCTGCTTCTCACTGTTTCAGACTCAACCCCCGCCTATCGGGACCCCCGCACAGGCCTAATCACTGGAGGCGACACCGTAGAGCTGTTTACCGCTGAACAGCACTACATCCTGCCCGTCGCCAGCCAGGGGGCCGCCAGCGCCTTGTGGCACAACCCTAGAGAGGGCCGCTACGAGCGCGAGCTGCGTTTCAGGGGCCGATGGACTACTTCTGGTGCCGGTTACCAATTGGAGCTGGCTCTGCCACAAACCCTAACCGGTGGAGCCCTCGCTATCCGCATTCACGACAGGGCAAACAGCAGTGGCTCCTCACCGACTCGCAGCGCCAGCACACTTCCGACAGATGGCCACCCAGGACGCCTGGTGAGCCCTCTGCCAAACCTTCAGAAAGAGCTCGACCACTTTGCGCGCCCTGGACTACGCCTCGCAGTAGTGGACAGCGAGGGGTTTCTTCTTGCCAGCAACGGGCAACTACAGCTGGCAGATTCCGAGAGCAATTCGTGGCTGAGAGACTGGGCTTATCGCAAATTGCTTTCCAGAGAGGATTTGCCACAGCTGCCGGAAAATAGCTTGCCTCTTCCGACGCCTGACAGCCGTGGCACCCGGGAGCAATGGTATTCAGGACCGCTGCAATCCCGAATTGGTGCGGTGAGTGTGCCCGTTATCACCCGGGTCGACGAAGTGGTTGAGCGGCCACTTCTGGGGCAAGTCGTCGTCCTGCAATCTGGCGAAGCGATGCAATCAGTCACCGAGGGAGCAGCCCACCGGTTGTGGTTGATCAGCTGCGCCGCGGCCGCTATCGCCCTGCTCTTCCTTTTGGGCTACGCCAGCTGGCTTTCCTGGCGCGTGCGCAAGCTACACCAGGCCGCCCGCAACGCAGTAGATTCCAGCGGCAAACTGCGCGGCAACTTTCCCCATTCAAAGGCAAGCGATGAACTGGGAGACCTAAACCGGGCCTTCGCCAGCCTGCTCGCAGAACTGGACCAATATCACCAGTACCTGCGCACTCTCGCCAGTAAGTTGTCACACGAGCTACGCACACCGCTGGCAGTGGTTCGCTCATCCCTGGATAACCTCTCCGCCGGAGAACTCGACGACCACAGCCGCCGCTATGCAGAGCGGGCTATGGATGGCAGTGCAAGGCTGTCGGGGATTCTCAACAGTCTATCCGCAGCCAGCAATCTTGAAACCAGCATCCACCAAGCGGAGCGGGAGCCTTTCGACCTGGCAGACCTGCTTGAAGTCATGACACAGTGCTATGGCGATGCTCACAGCGAACACCAATTTACTCTGAACAAACCCACTGGGGAGCTAGCCTGCCACGGCGCACCGGAGTTGTTGGCTCAACTACTGGACAAGCTGGTGGATAACGCTTGCAGCTTCGCCCCCCAAGGCAGTGAAATTTGCCTGTCAGTGGCAACAAACAGAGATATGTACCTGATCACAGTAGGCAATGACGGCCCTCTGCTCCCGGAAGGTTACGCTCACAAGCTATTTGACTCTCTCGTTTCTGTGCGCAGTCAAGGCGATAATGCCGGCCACCTGGGGCTGGGACTGCATATCGCCAAACTGATCGCAGACTTCCACGGAGGCTCCCTAAAAGCCCGAAACCGCAGCGACGGCAGCGGTGTAGAGTTCAGCCTGGAGTTGCCGACCGGGTAACCGCCGTTGTGGATTGACAACATATCTGCACCGAGACGCCCGCTATGGTTGACAAACAACCAACTGTGGGGATAATGTCGCGTCCCGATCGGGCCCCAGGGCCTGTTAGTTACAGATTTATAGATTCCAGACAGGAGCAACCGGTGGCCAACTCACCTCAAGCGAAGAAACGCGCGCGCCAGAACGACAAGCGCCGCATGCACAACGCCAGTCTGCGCTCCATGGTGCGCACCTACATCAAGAAGGTAGTTGCGGCCATCGATGCCGGCGATGCGGAAAAAGCAAAAACTGCGTACGCAGAAGCAGTTCCCGTTATTGACCGTATGGCAGACAAAGGCATTATTCACAAGAATAAAGCCGCTCGTCATAAGAGCCGTCTGAACGCTCAGATCAAAGCTCTGGCCGCCTAATCCCTTAGGCAGCAGACACAAAAAAGCCCCGCATTGCGGGGCTTTTTTGTATTCGAAACTTGCCAATTCAGAGCAGGATCAGGTTATCGCGGTGAATCAATTCATCGTCATCCCGATACCCTAAAAGGTCGGCAAACTTCTCCGATGACTGCCCCAGAATCCGACCACTCTCACTACTGTCATAATTGACCAGGCCCCGCGCTATCTCGCGACCTTCAGCATTCCTGCAAGACACCAGATCTCCGCGCCTGAAATGCCCTTCAACAGCGGTAACCCCCACCGGCAACAAACTGCTACCACTCCCAGTCATAGCTGCCTCGGCACCGGCATCCACTAACAGGGTTCCGCGCACCTGTAACTGTCCAGCGAGCCAGCGCTTACGCGCCGCCAGGGGGTCCGCTTCTGGCAGCAACAGGGTACCCAACTGCTCGCCGGCACAGACTTTATCTATCACCGCCTCCAGGGCGCCGCCAGCGATCACTGTGCGAGCTCCTGAGCGCGCTGCCAGCTGCGCTGCGCGCACCTTGGTGGTCATACCACCACGACCCAAACCGCTGCGGGAATCCCCCGCCACCTCCAGCAGCTTGGGATCAAGCGCAGATGCCTCACAAATTAATTCTGCTTCAGGGTTATCGCGGGGATCTTCAGTAAACAGCCCATCCGCATCGGTCAAAATCAGCAGCGCATCTGCCTCAACCAGATTTGCAACCAGGGCCGCCAGGGTATCGTTGTCGCCGAAACGTATTTCGTCAGTCACTACCGTGTCATTTTCATTCACGATAGGCACAGCCCCCAGTGACAGGAGCGTGCGCAAGGTGCTGCGAGCATTCAGGTAGCGAGTGCGATTGGAAAGGTCATCGTGATCCAACAGGATCTGAGCGCTGCGAATATCAAAACGGCTAAAAGCCTGCTCATAGACCTGCACAAGGTGGCTCTGCCCTACAGCAGCAGCCGCCTGTAACTGGTGGATAGACTCGGGCCGGCGACACCAGCCCAACCGATCCATTCCGGCCGCAACAGCACCGGATGAAACCAGAACTACTTCGATTCCTTGACGGCGCAAATCAGCCATCTGTGCAACCCAGGCAGAAATGGCAGCGGTATTCACACCTCGACCATTATCTGTCAGAAGGGCGCTACCAATTTTTACCACCCACCGCTGGGCTTTGGTCAACGCCTGCCGGGACACTGTTGCGGAGTCCATGCTTCCCCCTCAGGACAAGATAACTATTGAGCGAGCCAAGCTACTTCAGCAACTGCTCGCTCCATGCCATTTAAGAGCGATACTCGACATCCACATCGTGGTCGTCGTCATCATCCCAATCCTCGTCGTCATCCACCTGCCCCTTGGCAGCTTTGCGTTTGGCGCGATGACTCTCTCTCAACTCTTCGATTCGCTCGCGAGCTTCGCGCTGCATTTGGCGCTGCGCTTCCAGCTCCACCACAGCCAAGTCGGGATCTCGCTCCTCAATTTCCTGACGCTCTTCCAGGTAGTCCATCAAGCGTCCACCGAGGGCATCGGTACCCTCTTTGCGAATAGCTGCCACACGGAACACAGGCCCTTCCCAGCCCAGAGCATCCACTACCGCCTGGCAGCGCTCTTCCAGCTCCGCAGCGGGAACCAAGTCCGTCTTGTTCAATACCAACCAGCGCTCACGCCCGGCCAGGGTAGGGCTAAAGGTGGACAGCTCGTGCTCAATGGCTCGGGCATTCTCCACCGGATCAGAGCCATCAAAGGGAGCCAGGTCAACCAGGTGCAACAAAACACGACAGCGAGTTAAGTGCTTGAGGAAGCGAATCCCCAGGCCCGCCCCTTCGGCTGCACCTTCAATCAGGCCGGGAATATCTGCAATCACAAAGCTGCGATGCTTCTGAACCTGTACCACCCCCAAATTTGGCACCAGGGTAGTAAAGGGGTAGTTGGCCACTTTCGGCTTGGCCGCAGAGACGGCGCGAATAAACGTGGACTTACCCGCATTGGGCAGTCCCAACATGCCTACATCTGCCAGAACTTTTAGCTCGAGCTTGAGGCTGCGCATCTCACCCTCAGTGCCGTGCGTGGTCTGACGCGGCGCACGGTTAGTACTGGATTTGAATCGGGTATTACCCAGGCCGTGGAAGCCCCCCTGGGCCACCAGCTGACGCTCACCGGCTTCGGTCATATCGCCGATAGTCTCGCCGGTATCCGCATCAATGATCGTGGTGCCCACCGGCACCTTAAGGACCAGGTCCTCACCCTTGGCGCCAGTACAGTTACGCCCTCGACCCGGCTGACCACTCTCAGCGGCGTAGCGGGGCTGGTAGCGATAATCCACCAGGGTGTTCAGGGAATCATCAGCTTCCAGGTACACGGAGCCGCCATCGCCGCCGTCACCGCCATCCGGACCACCCTTCTCAACAAATTTTTCCCGGCGAAAGCTCAGGCAGCCATTGCCGCCCTTGCCTGCCTGCACAGAGATGGGCGCCTCATCGACAAACTTCATAATCACTCCACCGTCACAGCGGTTGTCTCATCCGGTGCGCAGATGCGCGCACTATCATCATACCAGCCGACAAGCCGCCTCCTGTGGGCAACTGCCACCCTAACTTCCCGTCGCTGTCTTTTTGCGACTTTTCCAACAAAAAAGCCCCGCAATAGCGGGGCTTTTTATGAAGCTTGGGCTAATGGCCGCTTAAGCAGTTTCGATAGAAACGAACTTGCGGTTGTTGGGGCCCTTAACTTCAAACTTCACAACGCCGTCCGCAGTGGCGAACAGGGTGTGGTCTTTGCCCATACCAACGTTAACACCGGCGTGGAACTTGGTGCCACGCTGACGAACGATGATGTTGCCTGCTGCTACAGACTGGCCGCCAAAGCGCTTCACGCCCAGGCGTTTACTCTCGGAATCGCGACCATTTCGCGTACTACCGCCAGCTTTCTTATGTGCCATGAGTCGTTACTCCTCTCTTATGCCTTGATGCCAGTGATTTTAACTTCGGTGTACCACTGACGGTGGCCCTGGCGCTTCATGGAGTGCTTACGACGACGGAACTTGATGATCTTCACCTTCTCGCCGCGGCCGTGGCTTACCACTTCAGCAGTTACTTTAGCGCCATCTACAATGGGAGCGCCAATGTTGATCTTGTCGCCATCGACAACCATGAACACTTTATCAAAATCGATGGATTCGCCAGTTGCTACTTCCAGCTTCTCCAGGCGAAGTACTTCGCCTTCCTCTACACGGTGTTGCTTGCCACCGCTCTCAAAAACAGCGTACATATTTCTATGCTCCGGTAAGGACGACACGAAGCAGCGGGAGGACCAGTAAGTCACTGCTCCGCATTTCGGGAGCTTGCGCCGTGTGTTTAACATCTATTCGCCAAAAGGCCCGCAGACGACCCAATAGCCGCAAAGAGCCCGCAATTGGCGGGGCGCAGATTCTAATCAATTCGCCGGGTTGATACAATAGCGCCCCTTCGCCTTCCGGCCCCCGGGAGGCCTCTGTCTAGTCGTATAAGGAACTCTCACATGCTGCCTTTTCACCGGGTCGCCGCCGAAGACTTTGCTGCGGTTAACCAGCGCATTCTCGATCAACTGCACTCGGACGTTCCCCTGGTGGAAAATATAGGTCACTACCTGGTCGAAGCCGGGGGCAAGCGCCTGCGCCCACTACTGGTACTGCTTTGTGCCAAAGCTTGCGGCTATCAGGGTGAGAACCATATCGATCTCGCCACAATTATCGAGTTTATTCACACTGCTACCTTACTGCACGATGATGTTGTAGACACCTCTGACATGCGCCGCGGCCGCCTTACCGCCAATGCCAAGTGGGGCAATGCGCCCAGCGTACTCGTGGGAGATTTCCTCTATTCCCGCGCCTTCCAAATGATGGTTGCTCTGGAAGACATGAGCATCATGGCAATACTCTCAGAGACCACCAACACCATCGCAGAGGGTGAAGTACAGCAGCTGGTCAACGCCGGTGATCCCGCAGTAAGCGAAGAGAATTACTTCACCGTTATCCACAAAAAGACCGGCGCACTGTTTGAAGCCGCCTGTGAAACTGCGGCCGTATTAGCCAACTGCTCAAGTGAAGAACAAACTGCACTGAAACTCTACGGCCGACACCTCGGACTCGCCTTCCAGCTGGTTGATGACGCTCTCGATTATCGCGGTAATTCGGAAGAACTGGGTAAAAATGTTGGGGATGACCTGGCTGAGGGCAAACCGACCCTGCCCTTGATCTACACCATGGCCAACGGCAGCAAGGACCAGGCACTGCTGGTAAAAACTGCAATTGAACAGCGCAGTGCGGAAAAGCTCAGTGAAATAGTAGAGGCCATTGAAGCCTGCGGTGCTCTGGACTACACCATGGATCGTGCCCGGGCCGCTGTAGAAGACGCCAAAAAGCAATTGGCCTTTATGCCCGAGAGCGAACAAAAAACCGCCCTGCAGCAATTGGCGAGTTTTGCTATAGAGAGAAACGTCTAGAAGTAAATGCTGCTCGGGCTATATCGATAGCACGGGCAGCGCCGCTACCTTAAGCACAATGCGAAACAACGCAGCTCCCCCCCTCGAGCAGCTACCAAACCTGACCAACCTCCAAGCTTTATTCGTCTCTATTTCCCGCTACCCCTCCAACATTGGGTACGATTGTTCCTCTTGTTATTTCAAGCGCCAACACCAATTCCTCAGGGGCAAAAATAACGAGAAGAATATAATTGGTATGGAGAGATCAGCACATGAGAAGCTCTACTGCGCTTTATCAGCTTAGAAATTACCCGGAAATGTTCTTAAAAAATAACCTGGTGAGGATTACCGGTACAAAAGATACTGGAGTCATGGATTATCAATTCGGGACCTACACCATGGGCATGGGCGCACCTGGTATCGATAGCCCCAATGAAATTTTTGCTTTCCACCGCCAAGGGGTCTTTATCGAAGATCCGCAAACAATCAAGGTCCACCATATTCGTATGATCGATTGGGATGAAGACCTTGCCCTAGATCGCCTTGAGCCCTACCAAATGCGCAGCGGTGCCGACATTATGATTACCGGGCAACTCAGTGACTGCTGTTTCTGTATTGGCGGGCGCAATACGAATATGCCGGCCGTTGCTCATGTTCGCCCAAGGAAAAAACAGGGACTCAATGGCAAGGCCACACACAATGAAATTATCAACCGGGGAAAGTTTAGGTTTTTAGGTAACGTCACAAAATCCCTTGGGCGCTCAACTCTAAAGCCCCACCATCACATCTACACAGACTACGCTTATGTTATTGGAGTACGGGTTAAGAACCAGTGGCAAATCTTCGCTCAACACGTAAAGACCCCCAAAGGCCCCATCCAAGCTGTCACCCGACTCTTATAGTTTCTTCCATAAAACCAGATAAATAACTTTGAGTACCCCCAAACCAAAAAGCCCCGCAGTTGCGGGGCTTTTTAATATTAAAAAACGAGTATCAACCGATAAGCTTAAGCAGCTCCTCTGTTTTCTCCCGCATTAATTCCTCACTTCCCCGGGATTCAACATTCAAGCGAACAACCGGTTCAGTATTTGACATACGCAAATTAAAACGCCACTCGGGGTAAGCGATACTCAACCCATCCACGTGCTCAACGCTGTCAGCTGCAGGTCCATACTTTTCCTCTGCCGCCTTTAACAGTGCTGCAGCATCCTGAACCTTAGAGTTAATCTCTCCCGAACAGGGGAAAGCGGCCATGCGCTCACCAACAAGCTGTGACAGCGATTTACCACTGCGACTTACCAACTCAGCAACCAATAACCATGGAATCATACCGCTATCGCAGTAGGCGAAATCCCGGAAATAATGATGCGCACTCATTTCACCGCCATAAATGGCATCTTCCTTGCGCATGCGCTCTTTAATAAAGGCATGACCGGTTTTACTCTGTACCGGCTCTCCACCAGCAGCGCGGACAATATCCTCGGTATTCCAGAGCAGGCGTGGATCATGAACAACTTTGGCACCGTTGTTTTTTGCCAGGAAAGCTTCTGCCAGCAAGCCAACAACATAGTAACCTTCAATAAAATCACCACTTTCATCGAAGAAAAAGCAGCGATCAAAATCACCATCCCAGGCTATACCAAAATCAGCACCGCTTGCCCGCACTGCCTCGGCAGTAGAATTGCGGTTTTCTGGCAAAATTGGGTTGGGAATACCGTTGGGAAAGTTGCCGTCGGGCTCGTGGTGAACTCGCACAAACTCAAACGGCAGGTGTGGAGCCAGTGCATCAACAACCGCCCCCGCACCACCATTACCCGCATTAACCACCAGTTTTAATGGCTTCAATGCAGTATTATCGATATATCCCAATAAGTGCTGCACAAAATCAGCGCGGTGTTCAAAGCGCTGCAAAGTGCCTCTTTGCTCAACCGGAGCAAAGTTGTTTTCTTTTGCCAAGCGCTTGATATCCAGTAGACCGGTATCACCACTAATTGGACTACTGCCTGCACGCACAAACTTCATGCCGTTGTAGTCCATAGGATTGTGACTAGCAGTAACACAAATACCGCCGTCAAAGTCCCCGTGGAAATTGGCAAAGTAGACCTCTTCTGTACCGCACTCGCCGATATGGAAAACATCGGCACCCGCATCTCGCAATCCATTGACCAACGCATCTGTCAGCTCGCCACTGGTAAGCCGAATATCATGCCCAACAACTACTCGACGAGCATTCAGGAACTGGGCAAAGGCACGCCCCACTCGATATGCAACATCGGTATTAAGTTCATCGGGTACACGGCCGCGGAGGTCATAAGCCTTAAAGCAAGTCAGCTCACTCACTTGCTTTTCTCCTCAGCAGCCTGCTCTGGCAAATACACATTTTCGTAAACGTGGTTAGTTGCATCAATAAAGCCTTCTACAGAACCACAGTCAAAGCGGCGACCTTTGAAGGCATAGGCTAATACACAGCCCTGCTGAGCTTGCGCCATCAGCGCATCGGTAATTTGAACCTCACCATTTTTGCCTGGAGGAGTATCTCGGATCAGATCAAAGATATCCGGTGTCAGGATATAACGACCAATAATCGCCATATTACTGGGGGCATCTTCCGCTGCAGGCTTCTCAACCATATCGGTGACTTGGTACAGACCAGGCTTAATCTCATTACCACCGATTACACCAAATTTATGGATTTGCTCCTTCGGTACTTCCTCTACCGCAACAATACTGCAGCGAAATTGCTTATAAAGCTGAACCATTTGCCCCAAAACACCCATATCTTCATTTAGACACAGATCATCAGCCAACACGACGGCAAACGGCTCATCACCAACCAGACGATGACCTTGCAAAATAGCGTCACCTAGGCCTCTCATTTCGCCCTGACGCGTATAAGAAAAGCTCGCCTTATCGATCACTTTGCGCACTGAGTCCAGGTAACGTTCTTTACCGGTACCGGCGATCTGGTGTTCCAGCTCAAAGTTGGTATCAAAGTGATCCTCAATCGCGCGCTTGCCTCGTCCTGTGACAAAACCGATCTCAGTCAGCCCTGCCTCTATAGCCTCTTCAACGCCGTACTGAACCAATGGCTTATTCACCAGCGGTAACATTTCTTTCGGCATTGCCTTAGTGGCAGGAAGAAAACGAGTGCCGTAGCCGGCAACAGGGAATAGGCATTTCTTGAGCATTCTGCTCCCCCAATCAATTTAAAACAGCGCACCCCCGGCGCAGGGCAGGCAACTTATCATAGCCTCGCGACGCGAGCACTTACACTCGATAACATTAAACTCAGCCCAAAATGTGAATTCCCCGAGGATAAACACCAAAACTATACGAATATGTTGAGGAATTAATACGCTAAATAGGTGGGATTTGTGAAGACAATTCTCACGCCAGTCACAAAAAGCGCCTTGACCGACTGGACAAGCAACACAGACCCCTTAGAATGCCCGCTCTTGCAAAAGTGTCCAATCTCAATTGCATAACCACCCACTAACGGGGAAATGATGAGTAATTTTGTACAAAAAAGTGAGTATACCAGAGAGGAGCTCCTGACTTGCTCCCGTGGCGAGATGTTTGGCCCGGGCAACGCCCAGTTGCCGGCTCCCAATATGTTGATGCTCGATCGTATCACCCATATATCCAAGGAAGGTGGTGCTTTCGGTAAGGGAGAATTGATCGCCGAGCTCGACATTCACCCCGACCTATGGTTCTTCGACTGCCATTTTCCCGGCGATCCCGTAATGCCCGGCTGCCTCGGCCTGGATGCTATGTGGCAATTATTGGGTTATTTCCTGGCCTGGAAAGGCAACCCCGGCCGCGGTCGCGCTCTGGGCTGTGGGGAAGTTAAATTTACAGGCCAAATTCTCCCCACCAGCAAAAAGGTGACTTACCATATCCAGATGAGCCGGATTGTTGAGCGCAGGCTTGTTATGGGTATTGGCGACGGCAGTGTCTCTGTGGATGGAAGAGAAATTTACACAGCAAAGGATCTTCGCGTAGGCTTATTTACTCGTACGGACAATTTTTAAACTCGTTTAAGACTAATACCGGTAGAAACCATCAGTCCTCTGCCGACAAGCTATGCTGGAGATCACTATGCGTCGGGTCGTCATTACCGGAATGGGTATCACTTCCTGTATCGGTACCAACACTAAAGAAGTCACCGAGTCACTGAAAACTGGTCGAAGCGGCATCCGCTTTCAAGAAGAGTATAAGGAGCTCGGCCTGCGCAGCCATGTGGCTGGGCCTGTGGACATCGATTTCAAAGAGCATATCGATCGCAAGCAACTTCGCTTTATGGGCGACGCTGCAGCCTATGCGTACATTGCCATGCGTGAGGCAATCGAGATGTCGGGCCTGCAGGAGGAGCAGATATCTAATCCGCGCACGGGTATTGTGATGGGCTCTGGCGGCACATCCACTCAGCAGATTATTGATGCTGCACATACTCTGAAGGAAAAAGGTGTTCGCCGTGTGGGCGCCTACCGCGTGCCCCAGGTAATGAACAGCACCGTTTCCGCATGCTTAGCCACTCCCTTCAAGATCAAAGGGGTGAACTACAGTATTTCTTCCGCTTGTGCTACTAGTGCCCACTGTATCGGAAACGGAGCTGAGCTTATCCAGATGGGTAAGCAGGATGTAGTGTTTGCTGGCGGTGGTGAGGAACTTGCCTGGAGTTTGACTCACTTGTTTGACGCTATGGGCGCCCTCTCAAGCAAATATAACGATACTCCGACAAAAGCATCACGCCCCTACGATGCCGATCGCGATGGCTTTGTGATCGCCGGTGGTGGTGGCTGTCTGGTGCTCGAAGAAATGGAACACGCCGTGGCTCGCGGTGCGACCATCTATGCGGAGCTGACCGGTTACGGCGCAACTTCCGATGGTTACGATATGGTTGCCCCAAGCGGTGAAGGCGCCACCCGCTGCATGCAGCAGGCTCTGGCCGGAATGGACGGCAAAGGCCTGCAGGGTAGCGTGGATTATATCAATACCCACGGCACCTCTACGCCTGTAGGCGATGTCGCCGAATTGAAGGCCATGCGCGAAGTCTTCGGGGATACCGTTCCGGCATTCGCCTCTACCAAATCTCTGACAGGCCACTCTCTGGGAGCTGCAGGAGTTCAGGAGGCCATTTACAGCCTGCTGATGATGCAGAATAACTTTATTGCTGCGTCAGCCAATGTAGAGAACCTCGACCCCGCTGCGGAAGGCATGGACCTTGTCCGCCAGCTGCGTGAGACTGAAGTCAAACGGGCTATGTCCAATAGCTTTGGCTTTGGCGGAACTAATGCCTGCCTGATTTTCGATAAAATCTAATCGAAATAAAAAGGGCGCCTCGCGGCGCCCTTTTTATTGACTGCGCAACAGAAACCAAACTATTCCGGAGTCGCGTGCAGGCGCTCCAACCACAGCTCAACCTGGCGTGTCAGTCCCTGTCTCCAGCTCCGCTGCTGAACACCAAAGACATCCCGCAGCTTGCCACATGAAAGTACTATGCTACGATCTCGCTTCTCAGCCTCATCCCCTAATGAAGTAAATTGCGCAAAGCGCTCTTCATCGTAAAAAGCCTGGGCGCGCTCGACCACCTCCAGGGCAAACTCCATCGCTGTGCAGCTATCAGAACTACCGTAGTGATAAACGCCTCCTGCCTTGGCCCCGCTAGCGAGCTGCTGGGCAACCGCCACTGCGACACGAGCCATATCCACCACTGTTACTGGGTTGCCGCTGTTCCTTCCATCCAGGGCTAAAGGCTCCCCAGACACAAAGTTGCGTAAAATCCGCCCTAACAAGGCATCCTGACCACTATCCACCATCCAGCCAAAACGCAAAATCGTCAGGTTTTGCAGCCCATTAAAGGCATCTTCGCAAGCCAGCCATTCGCGTCCACTCGGGGACTGCGGTTCTGCGGGCTCATCCTCGTCATAGCGGCGGCGCTCACCACCAGAAAAAACTTGGTAGGATGAGAGGTGAATAATATGTTCACAGGGTGCAGCACAAAGCCGCTTACTCACCAGCAGCGACTCCGGCATGCCTCGATTGTCGGCACAGGCGGAGGCATTAATCACAATTGAGCCCGGTCTCAATTGATCGATTTCCCCGGGGGTCAACTGCTGTATGCGAAAGCCTGCGCGCTGCAGTCTTTTTTGCAGCGCGCCATCAATCTCATTACCAGCTGTGATAATGGCGACGGTATCCGGCATATAACCTGTATTCAATTCAGACACTGGTAAATCCAGTTCTTAGAACGGGATATCGTCATCAAAGCTATTATCGAAACCACCGGCAGGACCTTGGTTCGGCTGTTGCTGGGGCTGCTGGTTAGCTGGTGCCATCGGTGAGGGAGCGGTACGCCCCTGCCCGTATGCCTCCTGGCCGCCCTGCTGCTGGTAGCCACCCTGGAAACCGCCGCCCTGTTGGTCAAAACCGCTGGAACCACCCATCGGCTGGCCGCCACCCATTTGGCCACCTGCGGCTGCGCCCATTCCAGCGCCACCCATACCCTGACCAAAGCCGCCCTGCTCACCGCGACCGTCCAGCATCTGCATTTCGCTGGCAACGATTTCAGTGGTGTAGCGGTCCTGGCCGGAATTCTTATCCTGCCACTTACGGGTGCGTAGAGAGCCCTCTACATAAACTTTGGCCCCCTTGCGCAGGTACTCACCGGCGATCTCAGCCAGGCGGTTAAAAAATACTACGCGATGCCACTCAGTGCGCTCCTGCTGCTGGCCAGTCTGCTTGTCTTTCCAGCTCTCACTGGTAGCCAGGCTGATGTTGGTAACAGCACCGCCACTCGGCATATATTTGGTTTCCGGGTCATTCCCCAGATTACCGATCAGAATTACTTTATTAATACCCCTGGCCATGGCCCTCTCCTCTCGTCAACCCGGGCTCCACCCGGGGCAATAAACTATTTAAACAATCAATTAATCTATCAAGTGTTATGAAATACCGTCAGTGCTGCATTGCACCATCGGTAAATATTGTATTTTTATCCAGTAGGATACAATAGCGGCTCAGTGTTAGTAAGCGCTACCTTCACGCTCTCTCGCGCAAACCCCACCACAGCAACATCCATAGCAGCAGCACCGCCAAGCCCAGAGCAGCAACTGCGGAAGCGCCCCCCAGACCGAACAGCAGGCCACCCAGGCTACCGCCGACAAAGGTGCCAAAGAACTGTAAAGTCGCATAGAGCCCCGTAGCTGCACCTCTCGCTTCCGCCGGAGCCTTCCTGGTTAGCTGCGCTGGCAACAGGGCTTCAAGCAGGTTGAAACCGGTGAAGAACACTGCCAGCAAGACTACCAGCACCCAGGTGCTTGCAGACAACAAGGCCGCACTGCCACCGATCAAAGCTAAACAAGCAAAATTAAGCGCAAAAGGCACCCGATCACTTTTCTCTGCTGCCCTCATCATTGGCAACATCACCAGGAAGGTGCCGAGCATTAGTGGCCCATACAGTTTCCAGTGTTCGCTCGCCGGCCAATCCAATCTATCGACTAGCACTAGTGGCAAGGCGACGAACAATGCCGTGAGCAACAAGTGGGAGAAAAAGGCCCCAGAAACCAAGCGCCAAACAAGACCGCTTTTAACTACCGTACGAAAACCACTGCCATAAACGGCCGGCCGCCGAGCCGCCTCTGGCGTCGGCACCAGGCGCCAAACCAACAGTCCACCCAGCAGTGCTAATCCAGCAGTGACCCAGAAAATTGCCGGCAAGCCGCCCACACCGGCCAGCGCCGGCCCCAGGATCACCGCCAGCATAAATGCGACGCCAATAGACGCTCCGATAATCGCCATCGCAATACCGCGCTTTTCATCGCGGGTTAAGTCGGCAACCAGCGCCATCACAGCAGCGGCAATAGCACCACAACCTTGCAGTACCCGCCCCACAATAAGGCCGTAAACCGAATCTGTCAGCGCAGCGATGACACTGCCCAGAGCAAACAGTGCAAGGCCGGTATAAATAACCGGCTTGCGCCCCCAGCGATCGGACAGGAGCCCAAGAGGAATTTGGAGAATCGCCTGACTCAGGCCATAGGCACCCATTGCCAGCCCCAGCAGCATGGGCGTGCTATCGCGATAGCCCTCGCCGTACACAGTGAGAACCGGCAAGACCATAAACAGGCCCAGCATACGAAAGACATATAGGGAAGCCAGCCCACCCAGGGCGCGGCGCTCAATGGAATTCATGCAAATCCCGGAACAGCATCAAATAGGGCGCGCATTGTACAGTGAGCCGCCTCCCGGCTGTAGGGGAAACAGCACAACTTTTATCCACAGCTAGTTACGACCGTACTCATCATCGAGGCGGACAATGTCATCCTCCCCGAGGTAACTGCCGGATTGCACCTCAATCAGCTCCAAGGGAATCGTACCGGGGTTCTCCAAACGGTGCACCACCCCCAGCGGGATATAAGTCGATTGGTTCTCGGTTATCAGGACCTCTTCTTCACCCCGGGTAACTTTCGCAGTTCCCTGCACCACAACCCAGTGTTCAGCGCGGTGGTGATGCATCTGCAGGGATAGCTGCTGGCCCGGCTTCACCACAATACGCTTCACCTGAAAGCGTGGACCCGCATCAATCGAGTCGTAGTAGCCCCAGGGCCTATATACCTTGCGGTGCCTTTGGGCCTCACTGCGGCCAGTGCTCTTGAGGTTACTGACCAGTTTTTTGACTTCCTGGACCCGCTGCCGGTCTGCGATCAGAAGCGCGTCGTCAGTATCGACAACCACCAGGTCGGATACACCGAGAAGGCTGACCAACCGGCTCTCACCACGCACCAGGCAGCGCTGGGAGTCTTCTAGCAACACATCACCCTGGAGCAAATTGTCATTGGCATCGCGTTTTGCCAACTCCCACAGCCCCTGCCAGGAGCCCACATCGCTCCAACCAGCATCCATCGGCACAACCGCAGCGGACTCAGTCGGCTCCATTACTGCGTAATCCACAGACTCATCTGCGCAGGCTGCAAAGGCCTCTCTATCCACCCGGGTAAAATCCAGGTCTCTAGCAGCACTCTGATAGGCACTGCGGCAGGCTGTGAGAATATCTGCACGGTAACGCTCCAACTCCTCCAGATAGCGGGAGGCGCGGAACAGGAACATGCCACTGTTCCAGGAGTATTCCCCGGATGCCAGGTAAGATTCAGCGGTTTCAGTGTCCGGCTTTTCGACGAACTCCGCCACTTTCCAAGCAGTTTCCGCCAATTTATCCCCGCGCCGAATGTAGCCGTAGCCGGTCTCCACCCGGGTCGGCACAATACCAAAGGTGACCAGATGCCCCTGCTCAGCCAGGGCTCGGGCCGACTCTACAGACTCCTGAAAATTTGCCTCGTCGGAAACGGCGTGGTCTGCCGGTAATACCAGCAGCAAAGGGTCAGCTCCTGACTCCAGTGCTGCCAGGGCAGCCAGGGCAATAGCCGGTGCAGTATTGCGCGCGCAGGGCTCCAGCAAAATGGACTGAGCACCGTGGCCGATTTCCTGCAATTGCTCGGCAGCGGCAAAACGATGCTCTTCATTGCATACCAGGATCGGCGCCTGTAATGGCTCAATGCCCTCCAGGCGCCTTACGGTTGCCTGTAACATCGTTTCACCACCGATAAGGGGTAAGAACTGTTTGGGGTAGGCCTCGCGCGAGAGTGGCCACAGGCGCGAGCCAGTGCCACCACAGAGAATCACAGGAATCATCGAATGCTATCTGCCTGAATGTCGGGTATTGCGAAAGACAATTTTCGCACATCAGGTGGCGAGTTTATACTTGACTGTTTTTCCGGCACCGCAGTTGTGATCGCCCCGCGCGGAGCAAGTCCGAGGCCCGGCCCAGTATTAGCAGCATATAGGTAGAGCGTGGACACGATTTATGTAAGGGGTGCTCGCACCCACAACCTGAAGAATATCGATCTGGACATTCCCCGCGATAAACTGATCGTTATCACCGGCCTGTCCGGTTCCGGCAAATCTTCCCTGGCCTTTGACACCCTCTACGCAGAGGGGCAGCGCCGCTACGTGGAATCACTCTCCACCTACGCCCGTCAATTCCTGTCGATGATGGAAAAGCCGGATGTGGATACCGTCGAGGGACTATCACCGGCTATTTCAATCGAGCAGAAGTCCACCTCTCACAACCCCCGCTCCACTGTGGGCACCATCACAGAGATCTATGACTACCTGCGGCTGCTATTTGCCCGGGTTGGAGAACCCCGCTGCCCCGAGCACGACGAACCCCTGCAAGCCCAGACGATCAGCCAGATGGTTGATCAGGTGCTGGCTTTACCGGAAGGCAGCAAAATTATGTTGCTGGCGCCGGTAATTCGCGATCGAAAAGGTGAGCACCAGCACGTGTTTGAACAACTGCGCCGGGACGGGTTTGTACGGGCACGGATCGACGGGGTTATCTGTGACCTGGACGACACCCCCAAGCTGGATAAGCGCCGCAAACACACCATTGAAGTGGTGGTAGACCGCTTTAAGGTGCGTGAGGACCTGCAACTGCGTTTGGCGGAATCCTTCGAAACCGCTCTGAATCTCACCGACGGTATCGCCTCCATCAGTTTTATGGATGGAGACCAAGAAGATCGCCTCTTCTCTGCCCGCCACGCCTGCCCCGTCTGTGACTACTCACTAGATGAGCTGGAACCGCGCCTGTTTTCCTTCAACAATCCCGCCGGCGCCTGCCCCAGCTGTGACGGCCTGGGCGTTAAACAGTTCTTCGATGAAGACAAGGTAATTATCGATTCGGAAAGCAGTATTTCCGAGGGCGCCATTCGCGGTTGGGACAGACGCAATATTTACTATTATCACATGCTCGACTCCCTCGCCGAGCACTACGGTTTCGATCTGGATAAGCCTTGGAAAAAATTACGCAAAGCCCACCGCAAGGTTATCCTGCAGGGCAGTGGCGACGAAGAGATAGACTTCAGCTACGTCAATGATCGCGGCGATGTCACCGTGCGCCAGCACACCTTCGAGGGCATTATCCCCAACTTCCAACGCCGCTATCGGGATACCGAGTCCCAATCGGTACGGGAGGAGTTAGCCAAGTATCTGAGCACCCAAAAATGCCCAGAGTGCCACGGTACCCGCCTGCGCCGCGAGGCCCGTCATGTCTTTGTGGATAACCGCACCCTGGCGCAAATTACTGAGCTGCCTGTAGGCGATGCGTTCGAGTACTTCGACCACGAGCTGGCTTTTAAAGGCGCTCAGAAAGAGATTGCCGATAAGATTCTCAAAGAGCTCCGCGATCGATTCCGCTTCCTCGTTGATGTTGGCCTGAATTACCTGACCCTGAACCGCAGTGCAGAAACCCTTTCCGGCGGCGAAGCACAGCGCATCCGTCTCGCCAGCCAGATCGGAGCCGGCCTCGTGGGCGTAATGTATATTCTCGACGAGCCCTCTATCGGCCTACACCAGCGAGACAACGAACGTCTGCTCAACACCCTCACCCACCTGCGCGATATCGGCAACACGGTTATTGTGGTGGAGCACGATGAGGATGCCATTCGCAGTGCCGACTTTATTGTCGATATTGGCCCCGGTGCCGGTGTCCATGGCGGAGAAGTCGTGGCAGCGGGTACTGCCGATAAAATTGCCAAATGCAAGAAATCCTTAACCGGTCAGTACCTCTCCGGCAAAAAGAAAATTGCCGTACCGGAAGAACGCTACGTACCCGACTCGGACTATTTGTTGCGCCTCGAAGGGGCCAGTGGAAATAATTTACAGGACGTCGATCTGGAGATCCCAGTAGGATTATTTACCTGTGTAACCGGTGTATCCGGCTCTGGTAAGTCCACCCTGATTAATACAACACTCTATCCACTTGCCGCCACTGCACTTAACAAAGCAACAACTCTTAAGGCCTCTCCCTATAAAGAAGTACACGGCCTGGAGCACTTCGACAAATGCGTGGATATTGATCAGAGTCCTATCGGGCGCACTCCTCGCTCAAACCCAGCAACTTATACCGGTATTTTTACCCCAATTCGCGACTTGTTTGCCGGCACCCAAGAAGCCCGCTCAAGAGGCTATAAACCTGGACGCTTCAGCTTTAACGTCAAGGGTGGGCGCTGTGAAGCCTGCCAGGGCGACGGGGTGATTAAGGTGGAAATGCACTTCTTGCCGGATGTCTATGTACCCTGCGATACCTGTCACGGCAAGCGCTACAACCGCGAGACCCTGGAAGTGCATTACAAGGGCAAGAATATCCACGAAGTATTGGAAATGACCGTGGAAGATGCACGGGAATTCTTTGACCCTGTGCCCGCAATCGCGAAGAAGTTGCAAACCCTAATGGATGTCGGCCTCTCATATATCAAGCTGGGCCAGGCTGCCACCACTCTCTCAGGTGGTGAAGCCCAACGGGTAAAACTCTCCCGCGAGCTATCCAAACGAGACACTGGGCAAACCCTGTACATCCTCGACGAACCGACTACCGGCCTGCACTTTGCCGATATCCAATTACTGCTGGATGTTCTGCATCGCCTGCGCGATCACGGCAATACCATCGTAGTGATCGAACACAATCTGGACGTGATCAAAACTGCAGACTGGATTGTAGACCTGGGCCCGGAGGGTGGCTCTGGCGGCGGGCAAATTATTGCCACGGGGACACCTGAGGATGTTGCAGAAATGGACATTTCCCATACCGGGCGCTTTCTAAAAACCATGCTGAACTAATTGAATAGGAAGGGATGCCAATCTATAGATCGGCATCCTTTCTTGCTCAATTCACTTGAAAATAACTAGTAGGTAGGTGCGACAAGATATGAAGTTATTTAATCGCGACCGCTTAAACTCAGTGATCGCAGTAAGTGCAATTATGATTTCTCTGGCATCCTTCTATGCCACCTATTTACAAGCCAGAGCCGCCAATCAACAAGTCAAAATAATGACAATGCCTGTTATTCAGTTCAGCCATGGCAACTATGACGAGGAGAGCAATCAAAGCAAAATTACATTTGGCTTTCGCAATGCTGGGGCCGGCCCTGCCATCCTAAAATCCGTTAGCTTTAAATATAAAAATGTAGAATACTCAAGCACCCATGATTTTTTGCGCGCCTGCTGTCAGGAAGAGCATAAAATGATGAAAAATAAATTTAATAGAAACTATAAAAATCACCACCCACCCCTTGACGAAGGCTTTCAAAGCTCTTCAGAAATAAATGAAGTTATCATTCCCTCACAGTCGGAGTACCCTTTCTATTCTTTAAGTCGTGGCACTGCAACTTCTGAACTATGGGAAAAAATTAATCAAGAAAGATGGAACCTTTCAATTTCCGCCTGCTTCTGCTCCCCACTGGGAAATTGCTATGAATCAAATTCAAAGAAAATCTCTATGGAAGTAAATCATTGCCCTGACAATTAACCACTTTAATAGGCAGATTCTTAGCGTTAAAACCCATTCAAAATATATTACAGGCAGGATGCCACAGTGAACATTGATATCAACTGCGATCTGGGTGAAGGTGCTGATTTACACAGCTGTGACAGGGACGCCCAAATCATGCCGTTTATTTCCCGTTGCAATATAGCTTGCGGCGGTCACGCTGGCACTCCCGAGATCATGGGTAGATCAATCGAAAACGCCCTAAAAAATAGTTTAAAAATCGGCGCGCACCCCAGCTACCCCGACAGGGAAAATTTTGGCCGCAAATCTCTAGTTATTCCTCAAAATAAATTACTCGACTCTCTTTGCGCACAAGTAAACCAACTAGAAAATATCGCGCGCAGCCTAGGAGCAACTTTAGACCATATTAAACTACATGGCGCTCTTTACAATGATACAGAGTCAAACAGAGAACTCGCTAAAAGTATTATTACCCTACTCGACAAAGAATACCCTTCACTGAAAATTATTGGGTTAGCCAACGCTGCCATGCAGTTCGCTGCTGCCAAACAAAATAAAACATTTATTCGCGAAGGATTTATGGACAGGCAGTACCTCAGCAATAACCAACTAGCTCCACGCTCAATGGCGGGTGCTGTTATTGCTGAGACAGAACAGTGCTTAGAGCAGGCTATCTGCTTGGCAAAGGGCTTAGAATTTAACGATTATCATGGTGAAAAATTACAATTCTCTGTGGATACCATCTGCCTCCACGGCGATAATCCCCAAGCGCCCATTATCGCCAGACAACTTAATCAACACCTCAATGCAAACGGCGTGAGTATAGCTCGGTGACACACCCTGCCCCCCATATACCACTAGCTATTACCATTAACGGAGATTGTGCAGTAGATATCCGCTTTTCCGGCAAACCATGCAAAGCTCTTAGCCGGACAATTATCGGTTTGAGAGCGGCTCTATTAAATGAAGTGCATCCAGGTATCATTGATATCATTCCTGCATACCAGTGCTTAACTGTTATTTTCAATCCCTCCCTATGGGATCACAAAACCTTATACCAATTACTCACTAAAACTACCGAGGACTTTCTAAACAACCCTGCCCCCTTCACCAGTAGACCACGTATAGTGCGTATTCCCGTATGCTACGAAGAAGGCTTTTCTCCAGACCTTGAGGCATTATCAGAACATACCAAATTATCGTCACAGGAAATCATCAAACGACATACCGCTCAACGTTACTTAGTGCATATGTTGGGCTTTACTCCAGGCTTCTTATACCTTGGCGGACTTGACCCAAAGCTATATTGCCCCAGAAAAGAAACTCCCCGAACCAGAATTCCCGCAGGCGCTGTCGGGATAGGTGGAGAACAAACAGGCATCTACCCACAAGCTACACCGGGGGGATGGCAAATTATTGGCCAGACACCCCTTAGTCTTTTTCAACCTGCGGAACCCTCCCCATTTATCGCTGCACCTTTAGATGAAATTGAATTTTATGCAATAAATTCTCAGCAATTTCATATACTCTCGCAGAGTACTAAAAGTAGTTCACCCTAAAAAGGAGGGTCTATGGGAATTCACTTTCTTCGAGCAGGGCTACAGACAAGTATTCAGGACCTGGGTCGTCCAGGCATGATGCACTGTGGAATTCCATGGGGAGGTGCTGCCGACCCACTATCGATGAAAATAGCCAACCTGTTATTAGGAAACCCCTTAGGGCACCCAACCTTTGAGATCACCCTGCTCGGTCCTAGAATCGAATTCCTCTGCAATCTCACTATCGCTATAGCCGGAGGCCAATTCAGAGGCTCCTTAAATAACGAGTCAATTGATAATTTCCGAACCTATAGGGTTAAGCCTGGTGATATTTTGGATATAGCTCAAGCTATTTCCGGTGCAAGAACCTACCTTGCGATTTCTGCCAAGATAGACGCACCCAATATCTTAGGTAGCTCTGCAACTCACGTTATAAGTAAATTTGGCGCAAATAGTGGCAAACCGATCACATCTAACGAAGTCATCCACTTTAAAGAAGTCCACACCGCAAAAGAATCTGTACTAAATAAAAGGTTTCACCTTCACTACTCACATAATTCAAAGCTACGGCTAGTGGCTGGACCAGAGAGCAATTTATTTTCCAAGAAATTTATTGAACACTTTTACGGCTCAACCTATCTGGTTTCTACCCAAAGCAATCGTATGGGCATTTGTCTATCCACTAAAAACAATTCTACAATTCATAAAATTACAAACGGAAAGACACAACTATCATCAGCAGGACTCTATCCCGGCAGTATTCAAGTACCACCCGATGCCAATCCTATTATTTCCTTTATTGAGGGACAGACTATTGGCGGGTACCCCCGAATAGGCCATATTATAAAATCGGAACTTCATCGCCTGGGCCAGCTGGCCCCAAAAAACAAAATCACATTTCAAGAAATAAGCATTGAAGAATCGCGTGAAATTTTCAAAAAGAAACAAGACCTAATTAAAAAACTCCAACAGAGCCTGAATCTTAATCATAGGGAGGCACTATCCCTTTAATACAAGCATAAACATTATCAGATACAGAACTATTTAATGCTCAAAAATAACAGCATAAAGTAGAGAATAAAAATTACGCCAAAATAGACAAAATAATTTTATTAAAAATTTAAATGGAATATTTTTGGACAAAAAAAGAAAAAATATTACAGAAATTCTGTGACCGGCAAGTTTCCCCTCATATCTTTCTAGACCAAAACATCATTATTAACTAACCTCATTGGGTTTTACCCAAACAGCGATTTGGACTAGCGTGCAAGTTGATTATCTATAGGGAGCAAATAACCTCCAAACAATTATTGCAGGATCAACAAAGCACACTCCAAAGAGAAAACACACAATACCTTAAGGGGATTAATAATGATAAAAATTCTCCGTGGTTTTATTTCAATACTCTTAGCGAGTTCTCTACTTATCACAGCGCATGCAAATGCAGAACCGGGTGATTACAACTTCTGGACTACCCTAAAGCATTTGTTTGATCCACCCAATGCCGATGCGCCAGTCACCTCGCAGCAAGCTGAGGGGATGTATCCACTAACTATGGACGATCCCAGTTTTAATGATGATTTTGATCCTGGCGACTACAACACCTGGCAAAAAATTGATGTACCTACCAGTACAGGTGCCATGTGTGGGAATGGATCACCCTATAAGTTCTTTGTTCACCGTGTTCCAGATACCAGTAACACCATTTTCTATTTCGAGGGTGGTGGGGCATGCTGGGACTATGAAAGCTGCTCAGGACAAGCTGGTATTCGCGGGGCTCGCAACCCCAATGGCATTCCCGATGATTACCTAAGCAATGTGCACTTGTTAGATTTTACAAATTTCGAGAATCTTACTACCGCTGGCGTATCCCCTTTGATTTATACACATCATCCCTACGACCAGTATAAAACTGGCGAGTGGAATATGGTTTACGTGCCATACTGCACTGGGGATATCTACGTAGGCGATAAAACTGAAATATACGAGGACACTACTGGCGAGAACCCCGACCTTATCTGGCACCACAATGGATTACGCAACGTTCAGGCAGTTACTTCCTGGGTGAAAAATAATTTGCAAAAACCGAAGCAGATGCTCGCTGCAGGTTGTAGTGCAGGCAGTATTGGTGCCCTGTTTAATTATTCAAAATTGCGCGAGGATATGAATGTCGATTATGGCTATCTCCTCGATGATTCAGGCCCTCTCTATCAGGCACCTTTAGACGGGAGTGACAGCACCCAATATCCCTCATTACCGCTACATAAAGAAGTGCTGCGCTCTTGGACTACCTATACCGCCGATAGCGATGAAAGCTCGGAAAACCCCATCACTATGTTAAAAGCCATAACACCGGGATTCGAAGCCAATCAGCTAGCCTCACTTTATGCTGCGCTTTCCAATAAATTCCCTTCAGATCGATTGGGTATTACGCACTTTCTTGCTGACGGGAATTTTTCATCGTACTCCTACGAGAGATTTTATGAGGATATTTATAATGATCCCAATGCAGACTCCCGTTTAAATAAATTGCGACAGCGCTGGCAGAAAGATACCCATGAAAATTTGATTCCACTGCTGGATCAAACTAGTAACTGGGGCTATTACTTCCCGATGTTCCGCAACTTGAACGAGAGCCACTGCACAACCATTATCGATTTAAACTATGGTGAGATTGCCGAGCACGGGCTTGAATTAAAAGATTTCCTCGACAACATCGTCAATCATAACGGTGGAGGAATGATTCGGGCATACGAAACCGATGAGGTTTCAGATTATGAGGACAATAGTAACTGGTTCTATGATCTGATCGGCTTGTTTATGTAATTAAAATGTCCCCAGCGCTGCCGGTAACTAGCTGGCAGCGCTGAATGATAGAAAGCCTAACTGCCATATACCGCCTCACGGGCGTCCTGAAGGCGTTTACGTAAGTATTCATGTCTACTCATACCATCGGGAAAGGACGTCATCTGCTGAACTTCCTCAACGATCGAGCGCTCAAGATCCTTATAGGTGGAAAAGCCCGGAACCTCGACATGAGGGTCGTAATCCCTGATCACCGTTTGCGCTTTATCCCGATAAATATTAAATAGCTCTTCAGCTCTTTGGGTGAACTCTGCCTGGTTAAGGCTATTTTTTTCCAGCCAGGCCAACTTCATTGAAAGCGCTTCATAGCCTGTAATACGCGATTCCCGCTCTATTTTTTCAATTGCATCCCAGGCCTCTTCACCAGAGAGACTGCCCAGGTCTGCAAAGTAGTCCTTGAGCGCCTGCTTAACATTCTCACGGTCCAGATAAGCCTGAACCCGAGGATGATTTAATAACTCTTCGACCTCCCCATGTTCCAGCTGGGACCAGGGTATGCTGTCAGAAATATTCTTTACTAATTCACTATCATCTTTTAGCGGCTCTATCATCTGGCGCACCTTGGCCACACTTGAGCGCACATCAATATCGTAGTGATCAACCCCTACAACGGCGAGCGTTACTGCTCCGGCAAGCAAAATCAGCTTTTTCATAATTAGTTACCGAGCAAATTAGAAATTATGTATTTGTCTGTCGGTAACTATCTAAGCAGAGAATTGGGAGAGCATGAAAGAAAATAACGCCCTCACCAATGAATAAAGTGCCAATATCTTACAGACTGATTAGCTAGCCAACCCAGTTAACAGCTTGCTCATCGTCTTTTTTTCCTACACAGGGCTCATCCTTGGTCTTCGGCGCCACATAGCCTACCTGTTGCTCCCGCGGAAGGTTTGCGGACTCCCAATTGGAAACCGCTTCTGCGCAGAGGCTGCGTTGCTCAGGGGATAGCGCAACACCACTAGGCCATTTTCCAAGTTCAATGGCCCGCTTTAAGCTGCCCACAATCTCGGGATTCAAACTCTTTAACAGTTGCTCAAAAGACATACAAAAATCTCCTTATGGCAAAAAAAAGGCCGGTCAAAGACCGGCCTTCCGTAGCGCTATGGCTAATAACGCTTAAGCTTCAGCAGCTTCGTCTTCTACTTGAGGACGGTCTACCAGCTCAACGTATGCCATCGGCGCCTTATCACCAGCGCGGAAACCACACTTCATGATACGGATGTAACCACCAGGACGGGCTTCGTAACGAGGACCCAGCTCGTCGAACAGCTTACGCACAGCATCCTTATCACGGATACGAGCGAAAGCCAGACGGCGGTTAGCAACACTGTCTTTCTTAGCCAGAGTGATCAGCGGCTCGGCAACGCGGCGCAGTTCTTTGGCTTTGGCCAGTGTGGTTTTGATCAGTTCGTGCTCCACCAGAGAGGCGCTCATGTTCTTGAACATGGCCTTGCGGTGAGCGCTCGTGCGGCTGAATTTACGGCCACTATAGCGATGACGCATGACTCAATTCCTTACGACCTAAGTTGCTGTCACAGCAGGTCGTTCTGGAGCGGTGTCGCGCTAAGCTGTAGCACCGCTCGGGTTCTTTCTACTAATCACGACACCGTCGCGACTACCAAATGCTTACAGGGGGCTTAACTTGCTGTCGCCTTTCAGGCTGGCCGGCGGCCAGTTTTCCAGGCGCATACCCAGGGACAAACCACGGGAAGCCAGTACGTCCTTGATTTCAGTCAGAGACTTCTTACCAAGATTCGGCGTCTTCAGCAGTTCTACTTCAGTGCGCTGAATCAGATCACCGATGTAGTAAATATTCTCTGCCTTCAGACAGTTCGCCGAACGTACAGTCAACTCCAGGTCGTCTACCGGGCGCAGTAGTACCGGATCAACTTCAGGCTCTTCAGCCTTCGGTTGTGCATCCTTCTCGCCTTCCAGGTCCACAAATACTGCGAGCTGTTGCTGCAGAATAGTGGCGGCGCGACGAATAGCCTCTTCCGGGTCCAGGGTACCGTTGGTCTCCAGATCCAGAACCAGCTTATCCAGGTCAGTGCGCTGTTCTACACGCGCGCTTTCCACGCTGTAGGAAACGCGACGCACTGGGCTGTATGAAGCATCCAGCTGCAGACGGCCAATTGCACGGCTTTCCTCTTCCTCGCCACGACGAGCATCGGCGGGCTGGTAGCCACGGCCGCGCGCTACAGTGAGACGTAGGTTGAGCTCGACATCACCAGTAATATTGGCGATCACGTGCTCAGGATTAACGATCTCGATGTCGTGATCTACCTGGATATCTCCGGCAGTCACCGCACCTGGGCCCTTTTTGCTCAGGCTCAATACCGCCTGATCCTTACCGTGCATAACAACGGCGATTTCTTTCAGGTTGAGCAGGATTTCAATTACATCTTCCTGCACACCTTCGATCGCGCTGTACTCGTGCTCGACACCTTCGATTTCCACCTCGGTGACGGCACAGCCCGGCATGGAGGACAGCAGGATGCGACGCAGCGCATTGCCAAGAGTGTGGCCAAAGCCACGCTCCAGGGGCTCCAAAATCACTTTGGCGTGATTCGGATTGTACTCGGTGACGTCAATACGACGCGGTGTCAAAAACTCGTTGACAGCAGTCTGCATAGCCATACCTGTTTACAGTTGCATTCCTTAAAGTGGACTTATTGTTACTTGGAGTACAGTTCCACGATAAGGTTTTCGTTGATCTCTGCCGGCAGATCGACACGATCCGGAGTGCGCTTGAAAGTGCCTTCCAGTTTGCTCGCGTTTACGTCTACCCACTCGACATCGCCACGCTGGGCAGCGAGGGAAACGGAATTCTGGATACGCAGCTGCTTCTTGGCTTTCTCACGTACAGCGATAACGTCGCCTTCTTTAACCTGGAAAGAAGGGATGTTAACGGTAGTGCCGTTTACAAGAATCGCTTTGTGGGAAACCAGCTGACGCGCTTCAGAGCGAGTTGAGCCGAAGCCCATGCGGTAAACCACGTTGTCCAGACGCTGCTCGAGAAGTTGCAGCAGGTTTTCACCTGTAGCGCCCTTCAGACGTGCTGCTTCCTTATAGTAGTTACGGAACTGCTTTTCCAGTACGCCGTAGATACGACGAACTTTTTGCTTTTCACGCAGCTGAATACCGTAGTCGGACAGACGACCGCGACCAGCGCCGTGCTGACCGGGTTTGGATTCTGCGCGACACTTGGAGTCGTGCGGACGAACACCACTCTTCAGCTGCAGGTCAGTCCCTTCACGACGGGACAGTTTACATTTTGGTCCAATATAACGTGCCATTTTGTCAGCCCCCTCTTACACGCGACGCTTTTTAGGTGGACGACATCCGTTATGCGGGATAGGCGTCACGTCGGTGATGTTGGTGATCTTGTAGCCGCAGTTGTTCAGTGCACGAACGGCAGATTCGCGACCGGGGCCAGGGCCCTTAACTTCCACGTCGAGGTTTTTCAGGCCGTATTCCTGAGCTGCAGTACCTGCGCGCTCAGCGGCAACCTGGGCTGCAAACGGGGTGCTCTTACGCGAGCCACGGAAGCCAGATCCACCTGCGGTGGCCCAGCTGAGGGTATTACCCTGGCGATCAGTGATCGTCACGATCGTGTTGTTGAACGATGCGTGGATGTGGGCAATACCGTCGACAACGGTCTTTTTGACCTTTTTGCGAACAGTAGTTTTTGGCTTAGCCATACCAGTATCCTAAATCCTGTATCAAATCCCCTAGGCGATTAGCCGGACGGGGCATCTTGAACCGCGATTTCGCGCCTTAGTTAAGGCTTACTTGCGAATCGGCTTGCGCGGACCCTTACGGGTGCGAGCATTGGTCTTGGTGCGCTGACCACGCAGCGGCAAGCTGCGACGGTGACGCAGACCGCGATAACAACCCAGGTCCATCAAACGCTTGATGTTCATGGATATTTCACGGCGCAGGTCGCCTTCCACGGTCAGTTTTGCAACTTCACCACGGATGGTTTCGATCTGCTCTTCAGACAGTTCGCGGATTTTGGTGGATTCAGCGATACCAACCGCTGCCAAAATAGACTTAGCCGTAGTGCGACCAACCCCATAAATGTGGGTCAGGGAGATTACGGCGTGCTTGTGGTCTGGTACATTGACACCAGCAATACGTGCCATAGAGGCGTACTCCACGTATTGGAGTCACTGCTTTATATTAAGTATGTGACTCTACTTTGATTTCGGCGCTGACAGCGACTAAAAAACCGGCGGCGCCACCAAAAAGGCGCGCAAGAATAGCTTTTCAGACACTAATTTGCAATAGCCAACGTCCGCATCGGTCCCCCGAAGCGGATGAAGACGACAGTCAACGCCCCCAGTTGGAAGTTTGCTGTTGCTAACTTCCCACCCCAAAAAACTTCCCGGGGTGTTGCCATTCGATACGGGGCTGTATCGAGTAGCGAATTTTTCCAGCTTTTACAGAGGCGCCCTGAGGGCGCTCTCCGCAAGGGGCTGGCCCCTTCTTAGCCTTGACGCTGCTTGTGACGTGGCTCAGCGCTGCAGATTACCCGCAGAACACCCTTGCGACGCACGATTTTGCAGTTACGGCAGATCTTTTTTACAGAAGCGCGTACTTTCATGACCTTACCTCAATTCAATCAAACTGCGAGCAGGCGACGCCCTAGCGACGACCGTAGCTTTGCAGGTTAGATTTTTTCATCAAACCCTCGTACTGGTGCGACAGCAGATGCGATTGTACCTGTGCCATAAAGTCCATCACTACGACTACAACGATCAGCAGTGAGGTACCCCCCAGATAGAAGGGAACGTTAAACCCAACCACCAGGAACTGCGGCAGCAGGGATACCAGTGCGATGTATACAGCACCCACCAGAGTGAGGCGAGTCAGCACGCTATCGATATAGCGGGCCGTCTGCTCTCCAGGGCGAATACCTGGCACATAAGCACCGGACTTTTTCAGGTTATCCGCAACTTCATTCGGGTTGAACATCAACGCCGTGTAGAAGAAACAGAAGAAACCAATCAACAGTGCGAACAGAATAATGTTCAGCGGTTGCCCTGGTCCAAGCTGCAACGCCATCCACTGCAGGACCTCTGCACCGAGACCTTCCCCGCCCTGACCAAACCACTGTGCCAGTGTGGCCGGGAACAACAGGATACTGCTGGCAAAGATTACCGGAATTACACCGGCCATGTTTACCTTCAGCGGCAAGTGGCTCGCCTGTGCAGCTGGAGCTGCAGAGTAACGTCCCGCTTGGCGTCTGGCGTGGTTGATCGTAATGCGACGCTGGCCGCGTTCCATAACAACCACAAAGAACACTACAGCAAGAGCGATGACGCCAATCATCAACAGCATGAGTATGTGCAGCTCACCCTGTCTCGCCTGTTCAAATGCCTGGCCGATGGCACCGGGTAAACCGGCGACGATACCGGCAAAAATCAGCATGGAAATGCCGTTGCCAACACCGCGCTCAGTGATCTGCTCACCGAGCCACATCATAAATACAGCACCAGTCACCAGTGACGTTACCGCCACAAAGTAAAAACCAAACGCGGGCTCAGATGAGTAAGCCAGGTTCTGCCCTGCCAGGCCGAAAGTCATACCGATCCCCTGAATCAGGGCCAGTATTACCGTCAGATAGCGGGTGTACTGGTTGATCTTACGTCTTCCGGCCTCCCCTTCCTTCTTCAACGCTTCCAGAGAGGGAGTCACCGCGCTCATCAACTGCATGATGATGGACGCGGAGATGTAGGGCATGATGCCCAGCGCCAGAATACTCATCCTTTCCAGGGCGCCGCCTGAAAACATGTTAAACAGGCCAAGGATGGTTCCCTGGTTCTGGTTAAACAGGTTTGACAGCTTTTCCGGATCAATGCCGGGCACCGGAATATGTGTCCCCAGTCGATAAACAAGAATCGCTAGAAACAGAAAACGAAGGCGAGCCCAAAGCTCGCCCAATCCCTTGCTGTTGCCCAGGGGATTTCCACCGGATCCTGGTCGTGCCATTGGCGCCTCGATTAGTCTTCTATTTTACCGCCAGCAGCTTCAATCGCTGCCTTTGCACCTTTGGTAACTCCCAGACCCTTAACGGTAACAGCTTTGGTCAGCTCACCTGAGAGGAACACTTTGGCGCGTTTAATATGGCTGCCGATAATATCGGCATTCTTAAGCGCTGCCAAATCGATTACGTCATTTTCTACCTTCGCCAGCTCAGCCAGACGTACTTCTGCGGTAAAGCGAGAAACACGAGCGGTGAAACCGTACTTAGGAAGACGCTTCTGCAAAGGCATCTGACCGCCTTCGAAGCCCGGACGAACACTGCCGCCGGAACGCGCTTTCTGACCTTTGTGGCCGCGGCCACCAGTCTTACCAATTCCGCTACCAATACCGCGACCAACGCGCTTGGCGCTGTGCTTGTGGCCTGGTGCTGGAGACAAGTCGTTCAAACGCATGTTATTCCCCCTCAACCTTAACCAGGTAGTTTACTTTGTTGATCATACCGCGCACGGAGGGAGTATCCTCCACTTCCACTGTGTGGCCGATGCGGCGCAGGCCCAGACCCGCAACGCACGCCTGATGACTTTTCAGGCGTCCGTTGATGCTTTTGGTCTGGGTCACTTTTATGGTCTTCTTAGCCATGGTCTTAACCCACCAATAACCTTAAATCCGAGCTGTAATTAGCCCAGAATCTCTTCGACAGATTTACCGCGCTTGGCAGCTACATCTTCCGGGCTCTGCATTTGCTCCAGAGCTTTGAAAGTTGCACGTACTACGTTCACCGGGTTGGTGGAGCCGTAACACTTAGCCAATACGTTGTGTACACCAGCCATTTCCAGAACGGAGCGCATAGCACCGCCGGCAATTACACCGGTACCCTGGGAAGCGGGCTGCATGTAAATCTTGGAACCGCCGTGGCGACCATTGGTAGCGTACTGGATGGTGTCACCATTCAGGTCTACCTGGATCATGTTGCGGCGTGCAGATTCCATCGCCTTTTGAATCGCTACAGGCACTTCACGTGCCTTGCCACGACCAAAGCCAACACGGCCATTGCCATCACCAACTACGGTCAGTGCGGTAAAGGCGAAGATACGACCACCTTTAACAGTCTTGGCAACGCGGTTGACCTGGACCAGCTTCTCCTGCAGGCCTTCGTCGTTGCTTTTGTCTTTCTCTCTAGCCATAACTCAACCCTTAGAATTTCAGACCGGCTTCGCGGGCAGCGTCAGCCAGAGCCTTAACACGGCCATGGTATCTGAAGCCGCTACGATCGAAGGCAACTTGTTCAACGCCAGCGGCTTTCGCGCGCTCAGCGATCAGTTTGCCAACTGCGGCAGCAGCGTCAGCGTTGCCAGTTTTACCAGAGCGCAGGTCCTTGTCCAGGGTAGAGGCGGAAGCCAATACCGCGCTGCCTTCGGCAGACAGGATCTGTGCGTAAATGTGGCGCGGGGTGCGGTTCACGGTGAGGCGAACGGCGCCCAGCTCACGGATCTTGGCGCGGGCACGACGTGCACGACGCAAGCGAGATGCTTTCTTAACGTTCATATCTATGCCCTACTTACTTCTTCTTGGCCTCTTTGCGATACACGCGCTCGTCGGCATAACGGACACCCTTACCTTTGTAGGGCTCCGGCGGACGGAACGAGCGGATCTCAGCGGCCACTTGGCCCAGCAGCTGTTTATTGCTGCTCTTCAGTACGATTTCAGTCTGGGATGGAGTTTCCGCAGTCACGCCTTCCGGCAACTGATAATCGATCGGATGGGAGAAGCCCAGGGTCAGGTTAACCGCTTTACCGGCTGCTTTCGCACGATAACCAACACCCAGCAACTGCAGCTTCTTCTCGAAGCCCTTGCTTACGCCTATCACCATGTTATTGACCAAAGCACGGGTGGTACCCGCCAAGGCTCTGGCCTGCTTGGAGTTATTGCGCGCGGCAAAAGTCAGCTGGCTTTCGGCCTCGCTCACTTCTACATCACCGTGAATAACCATATCCAGGTTACCGCTACCGCCTTTAACAGCGATATTTTGACCTTTCAGGTCTACGGTTACACCTGCGGGGATAACTACCGGACTATTTGCTACTCGAGACATTGCAACCCCCGCTTAGAATACGGTGCAAAGCACTTCGCCACCGATACCAGCCTGACGTGCAGCGCGGTCAGTCATCACACCATTAGAGGTGGAAACGATCGCGACACCCAGGCCACCACGTACGGTAGGCAGAGCTTTTTTACCAGTGTAAGCGCGCAGGCCCGGACGGGAAACGCGATTGAGCTCGGCAATAACCGGCTTGCCCTGGAAGTATTTCAGAGCAATGGTCAGTTCCGGCTTAGCGCCTTCGCTTACGTTTAAATCAGTAACGTAACCTTCGTCTTTCAGGACTTTGGCCACTGCTACTTTCAGTTTGGATGATGGCAGGGTGACTTCCGCCTTTCCGCGCGCCAGGGCGTTGCGGATGCGAGTCAGCATATCTGCCAACGGATCTTGCATACTCATCTTATGAGACTCCTCAAATCTGCCTTAAACCAGCTGGTAATTACCAGCTGGACTTCACGAGGCCAGGAACATCACCACGCATCGCAGCTTCACGAAGCTTGTTACGGCACAGGCCGAACTTGCGGTATACAGCGTGGGGGCGACCAGTAATACGACAGCGGCGTTGCTGACGTACCGGGCTTGCATCGCGCGGCATTTTCTGCAGCTTGAGTTGAGCCTCCCACTGCTCCTCTTCGGAAGCAGTGGAACTGGCGATGATCGCCTTCAGCTCTTGACGCTTCTCGGCGTACTTAGCTGCGGTTCGAGCGCGCTTGTTTTCGCGCGCAATCATGGATTTCTTCGCCATGGAATCCTCTTAACCCTTGAAAGGGAAGTTGAACGCTTTCAGCAGCGCACGACCTTGATCGTCGTTTGCAGCTGTAGTGGTAATACAAATATCCAGACCGCGGAGCTTGTCTACTTTGTCGTAGTCAATTTCCGGGAAGATGATTTGCTCAGTCACGCCCATAGAGAAGTTACCGCGGCCGTCGAACTGCTTCGGGCTAATGCCACGGAAGTCGCGGATACGCGGAATCGCGATGTCAACCAAACGCTCCAGGAACTCATACATGCGCTCACCGCGCAGAGTTACCTTGCAGCCGATCGGCCAACCGTCACGAATCTTAAAGCCCGCAATAGACTTGCGCGCTTTAGTAACGATGGGCTTTTGACCAGTAATTGCTGTCATATCGTTGACAGCGTGCTCCAGCACCTTCTTATCACCAATCGCTTCACCAACACCCATGTTGATGGTGATCTTGGTGATGCGCGGCACTGCCATCACATTCTCGAGACCAAGCTCTTCTTTTAGCTTGGCCACGAGGTCCTTAGTGTAGAGCTCTTTAAGCTTTGCCATGATCTACCAACCTGCTTTTGCGTCAAGAGCCTTAGATGGCTTCGCCGCTGGATTTGAAGACGCGAATCTTAGTGCCGTCTTCCAGTACTTTAAAGCCCACCCGGTCAGCCTTCTGGGTGTTAGGGTTGAAGATGGCTACGTTGGAAGCTTGGATAGCAGCTTCTTTCTCAACGATGCCACCTGCAATACCCATCTGTGGGTTTGGCTTTTGGTGCTTTTTGATCATCTGTATGCCGGAGACAATCAGACGACCGTCGTTCAGTACTTTACGTACTGAACCACGTTTGCCCTTGTCACGACCGGCGATAACGATCACTTCGTCGTCACGCTTGATCTTGCGCATAACTCTTCTCCGCTCGAGGCCTAGATAACTTCGGGAGCGAGGGAGATGATCTTCATGAACTTCTCACCGCGCAATTCGCGAGTTACCGGACCAAAAATACGGGTGCCAACCGGCGCCAGTTGCTGGTTCAGCAGCACCGCTGCGTTATCGTCAAATTTAATCAGGGAACCGTCCGCGCGACGCACACCTTTTTTGGTGCGAACCACAACGGCGTTCATTACCTGACCTTTCTTCACTTTACCGCGGGGGATGGCTTCCTTAACGGTTACCTTGATAATGTCGCCCACGCCGGCATAACGACGATGGGAGCCGCCCAGCACCTTGATGCACATGACGCGGCGAGCCCCACTGTTGTCAGCTACTTCTAAGTAGGATTCCGCTTGAATCATTGTCTCTCTCCGAAACCTTTCAATTCGGCAGTCAATGCGCTAGGGGTTATACCTTCGCCGCACGCTCTACAATTTTCTGCAAAGCCCAAGATTTGCTCTTGGACAGAGGACGAGATTCCTCGATGGTTACAACATCACCGATGCTGCAATCATTGTTCTCATCATGTGCCTTGAGCTTTGTGGACTTGTTTACAATTTTGCCGTAGATCGGGTGCTTAACACGGCGCTCGATCAAAACGGTGATGGTTTTATCCATCTTGTCACTCACAACCTTGCCGGTCAGAGTACGCTTCAGTTTTGCTTCAGCCATGATTAATTACCTGCCTTCTCGGTCAACACAGTCTTTATGCGAGCAATGTCGCGACGAGTCTGCTTCAGCAGATGAGTCTGAGCCAGTTGACCGGTGGATTTTTGCATACGAAGCTTAAATTGAGCTTCGAGCTGGTTCAGCAGTTCCTGGTTCAGCTCTTCAACTGACTTTTCGCGTAGATCTGCAGTCTTCATTACATCACCGAACGCTTAACGAAAGTTGTTTTTACAGGCAGCTTGGCCGCAGCTAGTGCGAAAGCCTCACGAGCCAGCTCCTCGGACACACCCTCCATCTCATAGAGGACCTTGCCCGGCTGGATCTGAGCTACCCAGTATTCAACGCCACCTTTACCTTTACCCATTCGAACTTCAAGGGGCTTATTGGTAATTGGCTTGTCTGGAAACACACGAATCCAGATTTTACCGCCACGTTTAATGTGACGAGTCATTGCGCGACGAGCCGCTTCGATCTGGCGCGCAGTAATGCGACCACGACCGGTAGCCTTAAGGCCAAACTCGCCAAAGCTCACTTTAGAGCCGCGCTGAGCAAGACCGCGGTTGCGACCCTTCTGTACCTTGCGGAATTTTGTACGCTTTGGTTGCAGCATTTGCGTACCCCTTATTTAGCAGCTTTTTTGCGGCTCTTTACCGGCTTCTCATCGGGCACTTCGTCACCGATTACCTCGCCTTTAAAGATCCACACCTTGATACCGATGATGCCGTAAGTAGTCTTCGCTTCAACATTGGCGTAGTCGATGTTGGCGCGCAGGGTGTGCAGGGGCACACGGCCTTCGCGATACCATTCGGTACGCGCGATTTCTGCACCGCCAAGACGGCCACTTACTTGAATCTTGATACCTTCGGCACCCTGACGCATAGCGTTCTGTACGGCACGCTTCATAGCGCGACGGAACATAACACGGCGTTCCAGCTGCTGGGCAACGTTCTGGCCAACCAGAGCCGCGTCCATATCAGGCTTGCGCACTTCTTCGATGTCGATGTGCACAGGTACGCCCATCTGCGCGCTTACTTCTTTGCGCAGACGTTCTACGTCTTCACCTTTTTTACCGATCACGATGCCCGGACGTGCAGTGTGAATTTTCACACGTGCAGTGTTTGCCGGACGTTCGATCTCGATACGGCTCACAGAAGCGTGGGCCAGTTTTTTGCGAATGTATTCGCGAACTTTCAGATCCGTGTACAGCTTGTCTGCGTACTCGTCGCTGCCGGCATACCAAACAGAGGTATGCTTTTTAACGATACCCAGACGAATGCCGGTAGGATGTACTTTTTGTCCCATGGTTTTCTCGCCTGCTCTCTTATTTCTCGGCCACTTTCACAGTGATGTGACAAGTACGCTTAAGAATGCGATCAGCACGACCTTTAGCACGCGGCTTAATGCGCTTCATGGTCATACCTTCGTCCACAAAAATTGTGGAAACCTTCAGCTCGTCAACGTCAGCACCTTCGTTGTGCTCAGCGTTGGCAATGGCCGACTCCAGTACTTTCTTAATGATCGCCGCACCCTTTTTAGTACTGAAAGCCAGTATATCCAGGGCCTCTTCAACGCCTTTGCCGCGAACCTGATCAGCTACCAGTCGCGCCTTTTGCGCCGATAGACGTGCGCCGCGTAATTTTGCTGCTACTTCCATCTTTATAACCTCGGCTTAGCGCTTCTTCGCTTTCTTGTCCGCAGCATGACCGCGGTAAGTGCGGGTAGCAGCGAACTCGCCCAGTTTATGGCCAACCATTTCTTCGTTAACCAAAACGGGCACGTGTTGACGACCGTTGTGCACGGCAATCGTCAGTCCAACCATTTCCGGCATAATCATGGAACGGCGGGACCAGGTTTTAATCGGCCGACGATCGTTTGCTGCAATCGCTGCCTCCACCTTCTTGATCAAATGCAGATCAATAAAGGGACCTTTCTTTAATGAGCGTGGCACTGTCGATTCCTCTCTAGCTGCTCAGACATCGCGCGGCTTACTTGCCGCGACGACGTACTATCATCTTATCGGTGCGCTTGTTCTTGCGCGTTTTCTTACCCTTGGTCGGAACGCCCCACGGAGTAACCGGATGACGACCACCAGAGGTACGGCCTTCACCACCACCGTGCGGGTGATCTACCGGGTTCATCGCCACACCGCGAACGGTAGGACGAACACCACGCCAGCGTGCAGCACCAGCTTTACCCAGCTTGCGCAGGCTGTGCTCGGAGTTGCTCACTTCACCCAAGGTTGCGCGGCACTCAGCGAGAACCTTGCGCATTTCGCCGGAACGCAGACGAATGGTCGCATACTGACCTTCACGAGCTACCAGCTGCACAGAGGCACCAGCAGAACGGGCCAGCTGAGCGCCTTTGCCTGGCTTCAGCTCGATCGCGTGGATTACAGAACCTACCGGAACGTTGCGCAGAGGCAGAGTGTTACCCACAACAATCGGTGCGGCATCGCCGGACTGAATGGTGGCACCTGCTTTCAGGCCTTTCGGTGCGATAATGTAACGACGCTCGCCGTCGGCGTAACACACCAGAGCGATGTGTGCGCTGCGGTTGGGATCGTACTCCAGACGCTCAACTTTAGCCGGAATACCGTCTTTGTTGCGCTTGAAGTCGATTACACGGTAGTGCTGCTTGTGGCCACCACCGATGTGACGGGTAGTGATACGACCATTGTTGTTACGGCCACCACTTTTGCTCTTGCTCTCCAACAGAGGAGCGTAAGGAGCACCCTTGTGCAGGTCGGTGTTAACAACCTTAACCAGGTGACGACGGCCGGCGGAGGTCGGTTTTGTTTTTACAATTGCCATTGTAACGGTCCCCTTTACTCAGCAGCTTCAAAATTGATGTCGCTGCCCTCAGCCAGGCGAACGTAGGCTTTTTTCCAATCGCTGCGCTGGCCCATGCCATTGCGAGTGCGCTTGGTTTTGCCCTTTACGTTCACGGTGCGAACCTGCTCAACGGAAACGTTAAACAGCTTCTCAACCGCAGCCTTGATCTCAGCTTTTTCGGCGTCGGTGGTAACCTTGAAAACTACCTGATTGGCGCTATCCGCCAGTCCAGCAGCTTTTTCGGAAATTACCGGGCCCAGCAGTACTTTGTAGAGTCGCTCTTGGTTCATCCCAGCACCTCTTCAATTTTCTTGAGCGCAGAAACGGTAACCACGACCTTATCAAAGCGAATCAGGCTTACTGGATCGATCGCCTGTACATCGCGGACGTCGATCTTGTGCAAGTTGCGTGCGGCCAGGTAGAGGTTTTCGCTAACCTCTTCAGTCACGATCAGCGCATCGGACAGGTCAAACTGAGCCAGTTTGCTTACCAGCTGCTTGGTTTTGGGCGCGTCCACATCAAAGGACTCAACCACTACCAGGCGCTCCTGACGAGCCAGCTCAGACAGAATGCAACGCAGTGCAGCGCGGTACATTTTTTTGTTCAGCTTAACGCTGTGATCGCGTGGATCAGCGGCGAAAGTTACGCCACCGGAACGCCACAGCGGGCTGCGGATAGTACCGGCACGTGCGCGGCCAGTACCTTTTTGGCGCCATGGCTTCTTACCACCACCAGAAACATCGGAACGATTTTTCTGCGCCTTGGTACCCTGGCGAGCGCCGGCCATGTAGGCCACAACTGCCTGGTGTACCAGATCTTGGTTGAACTCACGTCCGAAAGTCACTTCAGAGACAGCTACTGTGCCTTTAGCGCCTTCGGGAGTAGCGATATTCAGTTCCATATCTATTTCCCCTCAGACTTAGGCTTTAACTGCCGGACGAACGATAACGTTGCCACCGGGTGCACCGGGTACAGCGCCTTTAACCAACAGCAGGTTGCGTTCGGCATCGACACGAACCACTTCCAGGTTTTGCACGGTTACGCGCTCAGCACCCATATGTCCGGCCATCTTCTTGCCTTTCCATACGCGGCCAGGAGTCTGACATTGACCGATAGAACCGGGTGCGCGGTGAGACAGGGAGTTACCGTGGGTTGCGTCCTGGGTGCGGAAATTCCAACGCTTAACGCCGCCCTGGAAGCCTTTACCTTTGGAAGTGCCGGTTACGTCGATCATCTGGCCAGCTTCGAAGCTGGAAACAGTAATTTCAGAACCGATTTCGAAAGTCTCTTCGGAACCGTCAGTGCGCAGTTCGAAAAGATTTGTGCCAGCCTCTACATTGGCTTTGGCGAAGTGGCCCGCTGCGGGCTTGGAGACACGGGAAGCTTTGCGGCTGCCTACTGCTACTTGAACAGCGCTGTAACCGTCAGTTTCCTGAGTTTTCACTTGGGTGACGCGATTCGGAGCAACCTCAACAACGGTTACCGGAATGGATACGCCATCTTCAGTGAAGATGCGAGTCATGCCGCTCTTGCGGCCGACAATACCTATAGTCATCTTTTTTAACCTCTCAGTGCACGGGGCTTTAACCCACTGCGGCCGCCCAATTTCAGAGCGTTACACTACCCGGACCGTTTTCGCCCGGGATTCGGTAGTTAGTAAAAGTGTTAGCCGAGACTAATTTGGACCTCAACACCGGCCGCCAGATCGAGCTTCATCAGCGCGTCGACGGTTTTCTCGGTAGGCTCAACGATGTCCAGCAAACGCTTGTGAGTACGGATCTCATACTGATCGCGAGCGTCTTTATTAACGTGCGGGGAAATCAGTACGGTGTACTTCTCTTTGCGAGTCGGCAGCGGGATAGGACCGCGAACTTGTGCGCCAGTGCGCTTAGCCGTCTCTACGATCTCCTGAGTGGACGCGTCAATCAGCTTGTGATCGAAGGCCTTCAGGCGAATACGGATACGTTGACCCTGCATGGAATCAAACTCCAATTATTAACTAAAGAACGTCCTCTTACGCAGCCCCGAGGGCGGGCGAAAAGGAGCGCGAATTCTACGGGGAGCGCAGCAGGCTGTCAACTGTACAGGCTGATCAAATTTCAATCTGTTGAAACTACAATTGAATACCCCAAGCGGAACGAGGTATCCACAATGACTATCGCAGCAACACTGAGTCAATATTTAAATGACCAATCGGTCGATTACCATCTGATTCAGCACCCACACACTCGCACCAGCCGGGAAAGCGCCCGCGCCGCCCACGTGCGGGAGGATCAGGTGGCAAAAGCGATTTTGCTTCAGGATATAGAGGGTTACGTAATGGCTGTGATCCCAGCCAGTAGCAGCCTCGACATGCGCTCGCTTCACAATGAGACCGGGCGAAACTCACTGCAAATGGTCTCAGAAACCGAACTCGGCGCCATATTCCCAGACTGTGAACTGGGCGCCCTGCCCGCCCTCGGCCAGGCTTACGGCATTACCACCCTGCTAGACACCAGTCTTGGACACTGTGAAACAATTTACTTTGAGGCCGGTGACCACGAAGAGTTGGTCGAGATGAGCGGCCCTCAATTCACCAAGCTGTTCGCGGGCAGCAGAAGCTGTGATTTAGGCAAAGACTGGCCGTAACCTTTATTAAGAGGCGGGGACTGGACGGCCAGCCGCCTCCGTTAACTTCAGAGAACACAACCAAACCTTCAGTTCAGGCAAAAGGCAAAAACACACATGCTGATCGTATATTGACCGGGAATACTTCCAATTCCCAATCGCTAAGGGCGGCAAAAAAGAGCAGCGGCTGTACCCATCACTAAAAGCGGAAATCCCATTAACTACCTACGCAGGATGTCGACTTACCAAACACACCCAGCATTACGCAAAGGAGACAATTATTGCCAACTAAGACCTACAAGTCGCTTAAACTCATTTTCGTCAAACCCCAATCACCCCCCGCTTATAAATAAACCAAAGCGACGAGCTGCAACTGACACCCTTCAAGATCCTGAAACAAACCTTCTAGCATTACTATATGGTCTAGGGTCTCTACGACAGGAAAAACACCTCAAAATGACTCGCGCTTCAAAAAATACTAAAAACTTTAGCTCAATAACTTCCGGCAAAGCCACTCCAAACCCAACGAAGTTTAGCATTGAGCTTACCTACCGCCTCTGATTTCCTGAATTAAGCAGCCCCAACCCCTGCATCAATAGAGAATTACGGCCACCTTTATAGCACCGAGAATAACCCCGCTAACAATGCCTGCCAACATTCAACCCCTTTTAAGACTGGCAACTTAAAGGTACAACCGCGAGCTGGGTGTCAACGTCCCAAATTAGCCTACCCATGAGTAGTACAATTATCATACTGGCTACCGTTGCAGCTTCTGAAGCGACACTAAGCAGGATGCTCAGCCGATGACAACATAAGAATTTTTTGGAAGTTTAAATTTCGGAATCGCAGGGAACAGTCGTAAGCATGCCAACTCTTATATGAAACCGCTGACACTTCTTCGGCAAAATTATTGATGCTTATACGCCACCTAACAGGACAACCATAAATGAGCATTCTCACCTGCTCCAACTAAGATAACCCGCAGCGCACTCGAAAGAAGGTGACACAGAGTGTTCCAGACAAAAATGGACATCGCCATTACCATGCTAATTACGCGCACTACAGGAGCAACATAAAGCGGGAAGGAAACTGCCACAACATTACCATCTTCGCTACCACATACAAAAGCTTAATATTCCGGCGGGCCCTATCCATCTTTTGGCGAGTAGTTATCAATCGTAACCTATCGAATACCATCAAAGTAAAAACTGCGGAAAGGGCCTCCGCACACCTTCTTTACCCCGAAAGAAACCGTACTGTGTCAGCACTTAATTGTTGATGAGATCATATGTGGGCATCATAAACTCAGATAATAGTAGCGTATGCAAACGTGTAAAATGGGGCAACTTGGATCACCCTTCTAAAAAGGAGAATTTTACTCATCCAACTCCAAAAATGAATATCAATCAAACTGCGACAAGCAAAAGACCGGCGGTAATACTTCACCAGCAACTCTACCCCTACAACCCTGTAAAACTACCTTTATTTTTGAACACCCAACAAAAGACAATTCAGCAATTCGCAGAAGCCCAGCCCACCAAATGTCAACTCAACACCTTTCGCAAGCCATCACAAAATTACCAAAACTGCCATTTACAAAGAAACTAAATTATTGTCAGCTTTTCCTCGTATTCCTTTAGTTTCTTCTTAATCCATGGCCCCTCCGGTCTCAAAACACTGGCCCCAGCAAGCAGCTTATAACTAAGCTCCAAATTTTCACTTTCAATTTTTACCGCAGCCTCACGCAGCGCCGCAATGAAATCATCACCAAAGGTATCCTCCCCCTGATATGCTAGGGCCGCTCGCCTATACCTCTTTAACACTGCAACTTTGCCCGGGCTCAGCAGATCTTTTCGCAGTAATAATTCATTATAATATCGCGGTAATAGCCGTCTATTTCTAGCACACTTCCGAAACCAAAGTTCATCGACACTGTCACTGATAAAATCATTTACGAGCTTTCTCAACATGCCCATAGCCTGTAACCAAGGGGCCAATCCATGCCCCAAACCTGGCACTCGTAAGTGTTTTAAGTTTCTGTATCGACTAGCATGAAGGGCATCACGTCTCAATAAATTATCGTATACGACATATCCACCAACGTTAAATTCTGCACCATCTGAGTAAGCCCCACTCCAATTAAGTGATCGACTTTTTCCATGCCCCGATTCACTAGGCACAATACTGACACTTAAAGTTGTTATTGGGGTAATCAATAAAACGCGATCCACCCTCAACACCGAAGCAAACGCACCGACAGCGAATCCCCCCATACTCCCGCCATATCCTAAACGAAGCGAAAATGGCAATAGGAAGTTTGATATCCCTTGAATAAATTCATGTAACTTATGCCCCCTATACCAAGACGCATCTTCAATACATGAAAAGGCCAGAACATTACAATCCAAGCCTTTTAAAAAATTGAACCCCCAGGGACTATAGTTTTCATTATTTAAATTATTATTTGATGTTAATGAAGCAGCATTAGCGAATGCTATAACTAGCGGACGAGAATAATCGAAGAAGAAATATTTACAGTACACATCCCCAACTACAAAACCGTTTTCTACCGGAAATTTCGACTTTACATCAATCTCAAACTGCTTTAGCTGGTCCATAAATAACACCTGAAAATTAACACAGTATCAAGTCAAAGAAATAATATATAAACCAATGGAACTGACACCAAAAAACAAAACATATAGAGTCACCCATAAAAAAAGCCGCAGCGTACCCGCTGCGGCTTTTTATATAGATCAGGAGTAACTATTACTCGATGATCTTGGCAACAACGCCCGCACCTACGGTACGACCACCTTCGCGGATAGCGAAGCGCAGGCCGTCTTCCATGGCGATCGGAGCGATCAGGGTAACAACCATTTGAATGTTGTCGCCCGGCATTACCATTTCAGTACCTTCCGGCAGCTCTACCGCACCAGTTACGTCGGTAGTACGGAAGTAGAACTGAGGACGGTAGCCTTTGAAGAACGGGGTGTGACGACCACCTTCGTCCTTGGACAGTACATACACTTCCGCTTCGAACTTGGTGTGCGGAGTGATGGAGCCCGGCTTAGCCAGTACCTGACCACGCTCTACTTCGTCACGCTTGGTGCCGCGCAGCAGTGCGCCGATGTTCTCACCAGCACGACCTTCGTCGAGCAGCTTGCGGAACATTTCAACACCAGTACAGGTAGTAGTGGTGGTTTCTTTGATACCAACGATTTCGATCTCGTCGCCAGTGTTGATCACACCGCGCTCTACACGACCAGTTACAACAGTACCACGGCCAGAGATAGAGAATACGTCTTCGATCGGCATCAGGAACGGCTGATCTACAGCGCGCTCTGGCTCAGGGATGTACTCATCCAGAGTCTCTACCAGCTTCTTAACAGCGGTAGTACCCATTTCGTTGTCGTCTTCGCCGTTCAGGGCCATCAGAGCGGAGCCAACGATGATCGGAGTGTCGTCACCTGGGAACTCGTACTGATCCAGAAGTTCGCGAACTTCCATTTCTACCAGCTCGAGCAGCTCTTCGTCGTCTACCATGTCCGCTTTGTTCAGGAATACAACGATGTAAGGTACACCTACCTGACGGGAAAGCAGGATGTGCTCACGAGTCTGCGGCATGGGGCCGTCAGCTGCGGAACATACCAGAATAGCGCCGTCCATCTGAGCAGCACCGGTGATCATGTTCTTTACGTAGTCGGCGTGTCCCGGGCAATCTACGTGAGCGTAGTGGCGAGTCGGGGACTCGTACTCAACGTGAGAAGTAGCGATGGTGATACCGCGCTCACGCTCTTCCGGTGCATTGTCGATACCGTCGAAAGCAACAGCGTCACCGCCCCAAACTTCCGCACATACGCGGGTCAGAGCAGCAGTCAGGGTGGTTTTACCGTGGTCAACGTGACCGATGGTGCCCACGTTCACGTGGGGCTTGGAACGTTCAAACTTTTCTTTTGCCATCTTTAGATGTCCTCTAGCTAAAAGTTTGCCAAAGGGGCCCCAGCTGTTGGCCCGGCCCCCTTTAAGCAGAAGTTAATTAGGCCTTAGTCTTGGCGATGATCTCATCGGCAACATTTTTCGGCGCTTCGGCGTACTTCAGGAATTCCATGGTGTAGGTAGCACGGCCCTGAGTAGCAGAACGCAGGTCAGTTGCGTAACCGAACATTTCTGCCAGAGGTACTTCCGCATTGACAACCTTACCGGAGGGGTTGTCTTCCATACCCTGGATGAGGCCACGGCGACGGTTGAGGTCACCAACCACATCACCCATGTTCTCTTCCGGAGTTACCACTTCCACCTTCATCATCGGCTCGAGCAGCACCGCACCGCCCTGACTGGACAGCTTCTTGGTCGCCATAGAACCGGCGATCTTAAACGCCATTTCATTGGAGTCCACATCGTGGAAGGAACCGTCGTACAGAGTCGCCTTCAGGCCCAGCAGCGGGTAGCCAGCCAGAACACCGTTCTTCATCTGCTCTTCGATACCTTTCTGTACCGCAGGAATGTATTCCTTCGGTACCGCACCGCCCACGATTTCGTTAACGAATTCCAGACCTTCCTGAGACTCGTCTTCGGCGGGCTCAAACTTCACCCATACGTGACCGTACTGACCGCGACCACCGGACTGACGAACGAACTTACCTTCGATCTCAGAGGTGTTGCGGATAGTTTCACGGTAGGCAACCTGAGGCTTACCGATGTTCGCTTCAACGTTGAACTCACGCTTCATGCGGTCAACGATGATATCCAGGTGCAATTCACCCATACCGGAGATAATGGTCTGACCGGTTTCCTCGTCAGTCTTCACGCGGAAGGACGGATCTTCCTGGGCCAGCTTGCCGAGGGCAATACCCATTTTTTCCTGGTCCGGCTTGGACTTGGGCTCAACCGCAACAGAAATTACCGGCTCGGGGAACTCCATACGCTCCAGAACAATCTTGTTGTCTTCGGCACACAGGGTGTCACCAGTGGTTACGTCTTTCAGACCAATCGCAGCAGCGATGTCACCAGCCAGTACTTCTTTAATTTCCTGACGATCGTTGGAGTGCATTTGCACCATACGACCGACACGCTCTTTCTTCATTTTTACGGAGTTGTATACCGCAGTACCGCTCTCCAGCTTACCGGAGTAAACACGGAAGAAAGTCAGGGTACCAACGAAGGGGTCGGTAGCAATTTTGAACGCCAGTGCAGCGAACGGCGCATTGTCGTCAGCTTCGCGGCTCTCAACAGTTTCGCCATCTTCCAGAGTACCTTCGATCGCCTTAACTTCAGTCGGCGCCGGCAGGTATTCGATAACTGCGTCCAGTACAGCCTGTACACCCTTGTTCTTGAACGCAGAACCGCCCAGAACCGGTACAATTTCGTTGGCCAGGGTACGCTGACGGATAGCTGCCTTGATTTCTTCTTCGGACAGCTCACCTTCTTCCAGGTATTTTTCCATCAACTCTTCGCTGGCTTCAGCGGCCGCTTCTACCAGGTACTCGCGCATTTCGTCGCACTCGTCCTGCAGCTCAGCGGGGATGTCAGCGTAGTCGAAAGTCATGCCCTGGTCGGCTTCATTCCACAGAATGGCCTTCATCTTCACCAGGTCAACAACACCCTTGAACTCGTCCTCAGAGCCGATGGTCATCTGCAGAGGTACAGCATTCGCGTTCAAGCGGTCTTTCAGCTGGCTCACAACGTTGCGGTAGTTCGCACCGGCGCGGTCCATTTTGTTTACGAATACCATGCGCGGTACTTCGTATTTGTTCGCCTGGCGCCATACGGTTTCAGTCTGAGGCTGAACACCAGAGGAGCCACACAGTACAACAACAGCACCGTCTAGTACGCGCAGGGAGCGCTCAACTTCAATAGTGAAGTCAACGTGTCCTGGGGTATCGATGATGTTTACGCGGTGCTGGTCGAACTGCTGCTGCATGCCAGACCAGAAACAGGTAGTTGCAGCAGAAGTAATGGTGATACCACGCTCCTGCTCCTGCTCCATCCAGTCCATGGTGGCAGCACCTTCGTGTACTTCACCAATTTTGTGGGATAGACCAGTGTAGAAAAGTACGCGCTCGGTAGTAGTGGTTTTACCGGCGTCTACGTGGGCACAGATACCGATGTTACGGTAACGTGCGATGGGCGTTTTACGTGCCACAGTTGTATCCTCGATATAACGGCAAAAGGCAGCCTGGAATTTTCCGTGCTGCCTTTCGGTATTAATTTCCGATGTTGGTATTCATCAGACTTAGAAGCGGTAGTGAGAGAATGCCTTGTTGGCTTCTGCCATGCGGTGTACATCTTCACGCTTCTTGACCGCGCCACCCTTGTTTTGGGCTGCATCGATCATTTCGTTGGCCAGACGCTGAGCCATAGATTTCTCACCGCGCTTACGGGAGAACTCCACCAACCAACGCATTGCCAGAGCCGTACGACGCGAGGGGCGCACTTCTACAGGCACCTGATACGTCGCACCACCAACACGGCGGGACTTTACTTCCACCATAGGCGCGATATTTTCCAAAGATTCCTCGAATACTTCGATCGGATCTTTGTTCAATTTTTCAGAAATAGTCTCAAGTGCACCGTATACGATACGCTCTGCAACTGACTTCTTGCCGCTGATCATGACGTGGTTCATGAACTTGGCCAGGGTGACGTTCCCGAACTTGGGGTCCGGTAGCACTTCGCGCTTGGCGACTACTCGTCTTCTCGGCATGGGTATTGCCTCTCTTCAGGGTTATTCTGAGACGCCGCCGTAAAACATTACAATCCGGCGAGCTCAGCCTTACTCCGGTTGGAAACCGAAACGCAAATCGTTAAAGGTGATTAACCTTTAGGACGCTTGGCGCCGTACTTAGAACGGCCCTGCTTGCGATCGTTTACGCCGGCACAGTCAAGTGCACCGCGTACAGTGTGGTAGCGCACACCCGGCAGGTCTTTTACACGACCGCCGCGAATCAGTACCACGCTGTGCTCTTGCAGGTTGTGGCCTTCACCACCGATGTACGAAGTTACTTCGTAACCGCTGGTCAGACGCACACGGCAAACCTTACGCAGTGCAGAGTTCGGCTTCTTCGGTGTAGTGGTGTACACACGAGTGCAAACTCCGCGACGCTGCGGGCTAGCCTGCAGAGCAGGAACGTCGCTTTTTTCAACTTTGCGTTTTCTCGGCTTACGAACCAACTGGTTGATCGTTGCCATTAAAAATCACTCCAAAAATAAAATGCCCCCACCTCTAACAGTGAGGGCCTATCGTCTGTGTGTATCGTCCGATCCTGGGATCAAACGGAACACCCCACATAAGCGGGGGCCGCATTCTATAAGCGACAACCCGCCTAGTCAATCGGCGACGGAAGTAAGTGCTTACATCACAGACAGTCGCCAATATCAGATCGGGCACCTAAGTGCCCCAACCTACCCCACTCCACCAACAGATAGAGTGGGATACGCCTTATTCGCCTGAGGACTTCAGTGCCTCAGTCAGAGCTGCTTCAACCTCAGCTGCGGAAGGTCCTTCACCGAAGGCCTCTTCCAACTGCAGGCTGCGCTTGCGCTTGCGCTCGCTGTGGTAAGCCAGACCGGTACCAGCCGGGATCAAGCGACCCACAACCACGTTCTCTTTCAAGCCGCGCAGGTTGTCTTCCTTACCAGTTACCGCCGCTTCGGTCAGAACGCGAGTGGTTTCCTGGAACGAAGCCGCTGACAGGAAGGACTCAGTTGCCAGGGACGCTTTGGTAATACCCAGCAGCAGGCGTTCGAACTGAGCGGGCTGCTTGTTCTCGGCACGCAGCTGTTCGTTCTCTTCGATCACGCGCTGGTATTCAACCTGGTCGCCCTTAATCAAGCTGGAATCACCCATCTCGGTGACTTCAACTTTACGCAGCATCTGACGCACGATGGTTTCGATGTGCTTATCGTTAATGCCTACACCCTGGAGGCGGTAAACCTCCTGGATCTCGTTGGTGATGTAGCGAGCCAGCTCTTCAACACCTTTCAGGCGCAAAATATCGTGCGGGTTGGACGGGCCATCGGAGATAACCTCACCCTTCTCTACGGTTTCACCTTCGAACACGGTCAGCTGGCGATGCTTTGGAATCAGAACCTCGTAGTGGTCCTTACCATTGGCCAGCGGCTTGCCGTCACGCGGAGTAATCTGCAGACGAACCTTGCCTTTGGTCTCTTTACCGAAGGAAACGGTACCGGAAATTTCCGCCAGAATGGACGGCTCTTTCGGCTTACGCGCTTCAAACAGGTCGGCAACGCGGGGCAGACCACCGGTGATATCCTTGGTACCGCCGGATTCCTGCGGAATACGTGCAATTACGTCACCCACGTTCACCTGCTTACCTTCAGCCAGGCTGAGGATTGCACGCGGCGGCAAGGCGTAGTGCGCAGGCGCATTACTGTTAGCCAGAGTCAGCTCTTCGCCGTTCTCATCCAGCAGGGTTACCGCTGGGCGCAGATCTTTACCCGCTGCCGGGCGCTCGGCCGGATCGATAATCTCGATAGAAGACAGGCCAGTGATATCGTCGGTCTGCTTGCGGATGGAGAGCCCTTCTTCCATACCGGACAGTTTCACCCAACCGGCAACCTCGGTGATGATCGGGTGGGTGTGCGGGTCCCACTTGGCCACGATCTGGCCACCGTCTACCTCGGCACCTTCATAGACGCTGATCACAGCACCGTAAGGCAGCTTGTAGCGCTCGCGCTCGCGACCGGCGCTGTCGGCAATCGCCAGCTCACCGGAACGGGACACGGCTACCAGAGTGCCGACTTCGGTTTTAACCGTCTTAACATTGTGCAGACGTACGGTACCGCCCTGCTTCACCTGGATGCTGTCCGCAGCGGAGGCACGGCTTGCAGCACCACCGATGTGGAAGGTACGCATGGTCAGCTGGGTGCCCGGCTCACCGATGGACTGTGCGGCAACAACGCCCACAGACTCACCCGGGTTGGCGCGGTGGCCACGGGCCAGGTCGCGGCCGTAACACTGGGCACAGATACCGTGTGCAGTCTCACAGGTGATCGGGGAGCGAACCAGAACCTCATCGATGCCCATGGCTTCGATGCGCTCTACCCACTTCTCGTCGATCATAGTGCCGGCAGAAACGGCGATTTCATCACTGCCCGGTTTCAGTACATCGCGGGCCACTACACGGCCGAGGATACGGTCACCGAGAGATTCGATAACGTCACCGCCCTCGATTACCGGCGCCATGGTCAGACCATCGTCGGTGCCACAATCCAGCTCGGTAATTACCACGTCCTGGGCCACGTCAACCAAACGACGGGTCAGGTAACCGGAGTTAGCGGTTTTCAGTGCGGTATCCGCAAGACCTTTACGAGCACCGTGGGTCGAGATGAAGTACTGCTGTACAGTCAGACCTTCACGGAAGTTTGCCGTAATGGCGTTCTCGATAATGGAGCCATCCGGACGGGCCATCAGACCACGCATACCCGCGAGCTGACGGATCTGAGCTTCAGAACCACGAGCACCGGAGTCTGCGTACATATATACAGAGTTGAAGGAGTCCTGCTTGGTCTCGTTGCCCTCGCGGTCGATCACCTTCTCTTTCTTGATACCGGCCATCATCGCCTGGGTTACCTTGTCGTTGGTACGGGACCAAACGTCGATAACCTTATTGTACTTCTCACCCTGGGTTACCAGGCCGGAAGCAAACTGGCTTTCAATCTCTTTCACTTCCGCTTCAGCGGCATCGATCAGCTCAGCTTTCTCAGCCGGAATCTCAAAGTCGTTCACACCAATGGAGGAACCGGACTTGGTAGAGAAGTCGAAACCGGTGTACATCAGCTGGTCGGCAAAAATAACCGTCGCCTTCAGGCCTACCTTGCGGTAGCACTCGTTCAGGGCGCGGGAGATCGCCTTTTTCTTCATCGGCTGGTTGACGTGCGCAAACGGCAGGCCTTCCGGCACGATATTCCACAGCAGCGCGCGGCCTACAGTGGTGTCCTGAATGGAGATAGTCTCGTGCTTCTCACCGTCTTCGCCGACGATATTTTCGCGGATACGCACCTTGATCTTCGCTTGCAGACCAACCTGCTTGGCGTAGAAAGCACGGCTCACTTCTTTGATATCGGAGAAGAACATGCCTTCGCCTTTATCGTTAACGCGCTCACGGGTCATCCAGTACAGACCCAGTACCACGTCCTGGGACGGTACGATGATCGGCTCACCGTTGGCAGGCGACAGGATGTTGTTGGTGGACATCATCAGCGCGCGGGATTCCAGCTGCGCTTCGATCGTCAGCGGTACGTGTACCGCCATCTGGTCACCGTCGAAGTCGGCGTTATAGGCCGCACAAACCAGCGGGTGCAGCTGGATTGCCTTACCTTCAATCAGTACCGGTTCAAACGCCTGGATACCCAGACGGTGAAGGGTCGGTGCACGGTTAAGCAGTACCGGGTGCTCGCGGATCACTTCGTCGAGGATATCCCAAACGACAGCTTCCTCGCGTTCAACCATCTTCTTGGCAGCTTTGATCGTAGTGGCCAGGCCACGGGATTCCAGCTTGCCAAAGATAAACGGCTTAAACAGTTCCAGTGCCATCTTCTTGGGCAGACCACACTGATGCAGACGCAGGGTCGGACCTACCACGATCACGGAACGACCGGAGTAGTCAACACGCTTACCCAGCAGGTTCTGACGGAAACGACCCTGCTTACCTTTAATCATGTCAGCCAGGGACTTCAGCGGGCGCTTGTTGGAGCCGGTGATGGCGCGACCACGACGGCCGTTATCCAGCAGTGCGTCAACAGATTCCTGCAGCATGCGCTTTTCGTTGCGCACGATAATGTCCGGCGCGTTCAGCTCAAGTAGACGCTTCAGACGGTTGTTACGGTTGATCACACGACGGTAGAGGTCGTTCAGATCGGAGGTCGCGAAACGACCGCCATCCAGCGGTACCAGCGGGCGCAGATCCGGCGGCAGAACCGGCAGAGCCTTCATCACCATCCACTCCGGGTTGTTGCCGGACTTGTAGAAGGCTTCCAGCAGCTTCAGGCGCTTGGACAGTTTCTTGATCTTGGTTTCGGAGTTGGTCGCAGGGATCTCTTCACGCAGGCGCTGGATTTCCGCTGGCAGCTCGATGTCCGCCATCAGCTCCTGGATCGCCTCTGCACCCATCTTCGCTTCAAACTCGTCGGCGAACTCTTCCATCGCCTCAAAGTACTGCTCGTCATTCAGCAGCTGGCCGCGCTCCAGGGTGGTCATACCCGGCTCGGTAACCACGTAAGATTCGAAGTACAGCACGCGCTCGATATCGCGCAGGGTCATGTCCAGCAGCAGGCCGATACGGGACGGCAGGGACTTCAGGAACCAGATGTGTGCAACCGGGCTGGCCAGCTCGATGTGACCCATGCGCTCACGGCGAACCTTGGCCTTGGTCACTTCAACGCCACACTTCTCACAGATAATGCCGCGGTGCTTCATGCGCTTGTACTTACCGCACAGGCACTCGTAGTCTTTTACCGGGCCAAAGATCTTGGCACAGAACAAGCCTTCACGCTCAGGCTTGAAGGTACGGTAGTTGATGGTCTCCGGCTTTTTCACTTCGCCGTAGGACCAGGAGCGAATCATGTCCGGTGATGCCAGACCGATACGAATCGCATCAAACTCTTCCAGCTGCTCCTGGGACTTCACCAGATTTAATAAATCTTTCAAGGCCTTTCCTCCACTAGGGGGTAGTCAACCCGGCACTCGCACTAGCCGCCGGGCTAGCCAGCTGCCCCACTGCTTCGAGGGGCGCTGGCACTTGTCTCATTTCACCTGCCAACAGGCTTCGGTACGGGTTCGGATTTACTCGTGCTCAAGCTCGAAGTTCATACCGAGAGAGCGGATTTCCTTAACCAGTACGTTGAAGGATTCCGGCATGCCCGGCTCCATGCGGTGGTCGGAGTCCACGATGTTCTTGTACATCTTGGTACGGCCTTCCACGTCATCGGATTTAACCGTAAGCATTTCCTGCAGGGTATATGCTGCGCCGTAAGCTTCCAGCGCCCACACTTCCATCTCCCCGAAACGCTGACCACCGAACTGGGCTTTACCGCCCAGCGGCTGCTGGGTTACCAGGCTGTAGGAACCGGTAGAACGCGCGTGCATTTTGTCGTCTACCAAGTGGTTCAGCTTCAGCATGTACATGTAGCCCACAGTTACCGGACGCTCGAAAGCATCGCCGGTGCGGCCGTCGTGCAGGGTGATCTGACCGGAGTCCGGGATATCGGCAAGACGCAGCAGCTGCTTGATCTCACTTTCATCGGCACCGTCAAATACCGGGGTCGCCATAGGTACACCGCGACGCAGGTTTTGCGCCATGGTCATGACTTCCTCATCGGAGAACTCGTCGAGTTCTTCCTTGCGTCCGCCAGTGGAGTTGTAGACCTCTTCCAGGAATCCGCGCACCTTGGCGATTTCCTGCTGCTCCTTGATCATCTTGTCGACTTTAACGCCGAGGCCTTTAGCGGCCATGCCCAAGTGCATTTCCAGAACCTGACCAACGTTCATCCGCGAGGGAACGCCCAGCGGGTTCAGGACGATATCTACCGGCTCACCGTTTTGGTCATAAGGCATGTCCTCAACGGGCTTGATTACGGAGATAACACCTTTGTTACCGTGACGACCGGCCATCTTGTCGCCCGGCTGGATGCGGCGTTTGATCGCCAGGTAAACCTTGACGATTTTCAGCACGCCCGGAGCCAGGTCATCGCCGGACTCCAGTTTCTTCTTCTTGTCTTCGAAGGCTTCGTCGAGCAGCTTGCGACGCTCTTTCAGCTGAGCTTCCGCTTTTTCCAGCTGATCGTTCAGGCTGTCGTCTTCCATACGCAGCTTGAACCAGTCTTCGCGCGGCAGAGCGGCGAGGACTTCAGCGGTCATCTCATCGCCCTTCTTAACGCCCTTACCACCGGCGGCCTTTTGGCCCAGCAGAGCCTGTTGCAGACGCTCGAAGGTCGCACCTTCTACAATGCGATATTCCTCGTTCAGATCCTTGCGGACCTCGTCCAGCTGTGACTTCTCGATATCGAGGGAGCGCTGGTCTTTCTGCAGGCCGTCGCGGGTAAATACCTGAACGTCGATCACGGTACCGCGAGTGCCACTGGGCGCACGCAGGGAAGTGTCCTTAACGTCGGAAGCTTTCTCCCCGAAGATTGCGCGCAGCAGTTTTTCTTCTGGAGTCAGCTGGGCTTCGCCCTTCGGAGTGACCTTACCTACCAGGATATCGCCAGCGCCTACTTCTGCACCGATGTATACGATGCCGGACTCGTCCAGCTTATTCAGGGCAGATTCGCCCACATTGGGGATATCCGCAGTAATTTCCTCACTGCCCAGCTTGGTATCGCGGGCAATACAGGTCAGCTCCTGAATGTGGATGGTGGTGAAGCGGTCTTCCTGTACAACGCGCTCACTGATGAGGATGGAGTCCTCAAAGTTGTAACCATTCCAGGGCATAAATGCGATGCGCATATTCTGGCCCAGAGCCAGCTCACCCAGGTCTACAGAGGGACCATCGGCGAGGATATCGCCACGGACTACACGATCACCGGTATTAACGATCGGGCGCTGGTTGATACAGGTATTCTGGTTGGAGCGGATGTATTTGGTCAGGTTGTAGATATCCACACCTGCATCACCAGCTTCCACCTCAGCGTCGGCCACGCGAACAACCACACGGCTGGAATCAACGCGCTCAATAATGCCGCCGCGCTTGGCAACCACACACACGCCGGAGTCGCGCGCTACAGTGCGCTCCATACCGGTGCCCACCAACGGCTTTTCAGCGCGCAGGGTCGGTACCGCCTGACGTTGCATGTTCGATCCCATCAATGCACGGTTGGCGTCATCGTGCTCGAGGAATGGAATCATCGCCGCAGCTACGGAAACCACCTGCTTGGCGGAAACATCCATATACTGGATTTCGCCCGGTGCTTTCAGGGTAAATTCGCCCTGGTGACGCACGCTGATCAGGTCATCAACAAAGTTACCGTTGTCGTCTACTTCCGCAGACGCCTGGGCAATAATGAAGTTGGCTTCATTGATCGCGGACAGGTACGCAATTTCATCAGTTACCTTGCCATCGACCACTTTGCGGTAGGCGCTCTCGAGGAAACCGTAATGGTTAGCGCGGGCGTAAGTGGCCAGGGAGTTAATCAGACCGATGTTCGGTCCTTCCGGCGTCTCAATCGGACATACGCGGCCGTAGTGAGTCGGGTGCACATCGCGCACCTCAAAGCCAGCGCGCTCACGGGTCAAACCACCCGGGCCGAGGGCGGAAACACGACGCTTGTGAGTCACTTCCGACAGCGGGTTGTTCTGGTCCATAAACTGGGACAGCTGCGAGGAACCGAAGAATTCCTTCACGGCAGCGGCAACCGGCTTGGCATTGATCAGGTCCTGAGGCATCAGGCCCTCGGACTCCGCCATGGACAGGCGCTCTTTAACAGCGCGCTCTACACGTACCAGGCCAACGCGGAACTGGTTTTCAGCCATTTCGCCTACGGAACGCACGCGACGGTTACCCAGGTGATCGATATCGTCGACCATGCCCTGACCGTTGCGGATATCGATCAGAGTCTTCAGAACTTCGACGATATCTTCTTTGCTCAGAGTGCCGGGGCCAGTCTCGTCTTCGCGACCCAGGCGGCGGTTGAACTTCATGCGGCCAACAGCGGACAGGTCGTAACGCTCGTCGGTAAAGAACAAGTTCTCGAACAGCGCTTCTGCGGACTCTTTGGTGGGCGGTTCGCCCGGGCGCATCATACGGTAGATCTCTACCAGCGCTTCCAACACAGTGCGAGAAGGCTCTGCACGCAGGGTGTCGGAGATAAACGGACCGCGATCCAGGTCGTTGGTGTACAGGGTTTGGAAACTCTTAACGTTCAGTACACGCAGCTTGGCGATTACTTCATCAGTAATCTCGGTGTTACAGTCGATCGCGATCTCACCGGTGGACTCATCGATGATGTCGTTCGCCAGTACACGGCCAAACAGGTACTCGAGCGGTGCTTCCAGCTTTTCTACGCCGGCCTTTTCCAACTGACGGATATGACGCGGGGTAATACGGCGACCCTCTTCGACAATCACCTTGCCCTGGCCGTCTTTGATGTCAAAAGAAGCAACATCACCGCGCAGGCGGGATGGAATCAGCTCCAGGCTGACACGGTCTTCCAACAGCTCAAAGGTGCTGGTCTCGAAGAACATTTCCAGCATTTCCTGGGAGGTGTAACCCAGGGCGCGCAGCAGAATAGTCGCTGGCAATTTACGGCGACGATCGATACGCACGAATACCAGGTCTTTCGGATCGAACTCGAAGTCCAGCCATGAGCCACGGTAGGGGATGACACGCGCGGCGTACAACAGCTTACCGGAAGAGTGAGTCTTGCCTTTGTCGTGATCGAAGAATACACCCGGGGAACGGTGCAGCTGGGATACGATAACGCGCTCGGTACCATTGATTACGAAGGTACCGTTGTCGGTCATGAGCGGAATCTCGCCCATGTAAACTTCCTGCTCTTTAATGTCCTTAATGGACTTATTCGCAGATTCTTTATCGTAAATAATCAGACGCACACGCACGCGCAGCGGACATGCATAGGTTACGCCGCGCAGGGTACATTCCTTAACGTCAAAAGCGGGCTTACCCAGCGTATAACTTACGTACTCCAGGGCGGCATTGCCGGAATAGCTGACAATCGGAAATACAGATTTAAACGCCGCTTGCAGGCCAACGTCCATACGGTCGTCGGGGCGCTTGTCGGCCTGTGTAAAGTTGCGATAAGAATCGAGCTGTATCGCAAGCAGAAAGGGCACATCCATGACCTTAGGCAGTTTGCCAAAATCCTTGCGGATACGTTTTTTCTCAGTATATGAGTAAGCCATTCAAATTCCCCAGCTTGATCAGTGACAAGACTTCGTGGGACTCCAGTCCAGAGCCCCTCCGGGCGAGAAGCCTCTGGTCAATGCAACTTGCCTGCACTGGCCAGAAACCTCTCCGCTTGCTTTTGGGTAGCGCTACTGCGCTATGGTTAAATGAGGTTTGCCACGGTTTTTAAATCCCGCCGGCACCGGTAAAAACCTCAGTACCGCAAACGGCAAAAAGGCCGGCGGACAAAAGTCCACCAGCCTTACCGCTACCCGCCGCTTTACGCGACAGCTAGCGGGAGACGCAAGAACCGAATTACTTCAGTTCTACAACTGCGCCAGCTTCTTCCAGCTCTTTCTTAGCTGCTTCAGCTTCGTCTTTGCTTACGCCTTCTTTCAGCGGGCTCGGAGCGCCGTCTACCAGACCTTTAGCTTCTTTCAAGCCCAGGCCAGTGATGCCGCGAACAACTTTGATCACGTTCACTTTCTTGTCACCTGGGGAGGTCAGGATTACGTCGAAAGAGTCTTTCTCTTCAGCGGCAGCTTCGCCACCAGCTGGGCCAGCTACAACTGCTGCAGCAGCAGTTACGCCGAATTTCTCTTCCATTGCTTCGATCAGCTCAACAACATCCTTAACGGACATTTCGGCAACAGCATTGATGATATCTTCTTTAGTCAGAGACATGATTCAGTACCTGAATTGGTTTGAGCAGTAGCTGCTCGTATTTCGTTTTGAAACTGCGATTCGCTCTAGCGAAAAAATTACGCAGCTTCCTGCTCTTTTTGGTCGCGAACGGCCGCAATAGTGCGAACCAGCTTGCCAGCAGATGCTTCTTTCAACACGCTCATCAGCTTGGCGATCGCCTCGTCGTAAGTCGGCAGGCTTGCCAACAATGCGACGTCGGTGATCGCGCCTTCGAAGGCAGCACCTTTCAGTTCCAGCTTGTCATTGCCTTTAGCGAACTGGCTCAGGATGCGCGCGCCGGCACCTGGGTGTTCGTTAGAGAATGCAATGATGCTAGGACCTACGAATTTGTCAGTCAGACATTCGTATTCGGTACCTGCCAGAGCGCGACGCGCCAGAGTATTGCGGACGACTTTCAACCAAACGCCGTTCTCGCGAGCCTCTTTGCGCAGAGTGGTCATGTCATTCACGGTTACGCCGCGGGAATCCGCAACAACCGCAGACAGAGCACTTTCAGCAGCTTGCTGGACATCTGCGACAATCGCTTTCTTGTCTTCGAGTCCAATAGCCATAGTGTCACTCCTGGATTTGAAAAAAACCGGACTTAAACGTCCGATCCGTTCCGGTGCATAAAGCTCAAATCCAGTAAAAATACTGGTTTGGGCGACACCGTCTGCGTAGGCTCGAACCTCGCAATGGCCAACCTGGCCGAAGTTCGGATTAAGCCAGGCACGTTAAACCTAAACGCACCTGACACCTACGGTCTTTGACGGCCCACCTTCTGCCGAAGCATTCAGGTGGACCCCAAAGTTCGATTTACTGAGAGGTGATCACACCCCGCAGTGATATTTAGATATTCAGGGAAGACTGATCGATAACCAGACCCGGGCCCATAGTGGTGCTCAGGGTGATTTTCTTCAGATATACACCTTTTGCAGAAGCCGGCTTGGCTTTCTTCAGGTCGGCAACCAGAGCTTCCAGGTTCTCTTTCAGAGAGTTCGCATCGAAAGCCACTTTACCGATACCACCGTGGATAATGCCGCCTTTGTCAGCGCGGAAACGCACCTGACCAGCTTTGGCATTTTTAACCGCAGTAGCAACGTCTGGAGTTACAGTGCCAGTCTTCGGGTTCGGCATCAGGCCGCGCGGGCCGAGGATTTGACCCAGTTGACCTACAACGCGCATCGCATCGGGGGAAGCGATTACTACGTCGAAGTCCATCTTGCCTGCTTTAACGTCGGCAGCCAGCTCGTCCATACCGATCAAGTCAGCGCCCGCTTCTTTAGCGGCGTCAGCGTTAGCACCCTGGGTGAAAACAGCTACGCGAACTTCTTTACCAGTACCGTGCGGCAGAGTAGTTGCACCGCGAACAGCCTGGTCGGATTTACGTGGGTCGATGCCCAGGTTTACAGAAGCGTCTACAGTTTCTGCAAACTTAACGTTGGACAGCTCTTTCAGCAGGGCTACGGCTTCTTCGATACCGTAAGCCTTACCAGCTTCAACCTTCTCAGCGATTACGCGCTGACGCTTGCTCAATTTAGCCACTTAGAGACCCTCCACTTCGATACCGGCGCTGCGAGCGGAACCGGCGATAGTGCGCACGGCCGCGTCCAAGTCGGATGCAGTCAGGTCTGCTTTCTTCATTTCTACGATCTCTTCCAGCTGAGCGCGGGTTACTTTACCCACTTTCTCAGTGTTCGGACGACCGGAACCGCTCTTGATCTTGGCAGCCTTGCGCAGCAGTACAGCGGCGGGCGGCGACTTCATGATGAAGGTGAAGGAGCGGTCGTTGTATACAGAGATTACAACTGGAACTGGCAGACCTGGCTCGAGGCTCTGGGTCTGGGCGTTGAACGCCTTACAGAATTCCATGATGTTCACACCGTGCTGACCCAGTGCGGGACCAACGGGCGGACTCGGGTTGGCCTGACCGGCCTTAACTTGCAGCTTGATATAAGCTTCTACTTTCTTAGCCATTACAGCTCTCCTCTAGTTGGGTATTAACGCCCGCCACTCAGCCATAAGGTTTAAGGGCAAGCTCCCCGAACCCCGAAATGAAAACTCATTTTTCGGGGACGCGAAAACCCCCTTCCACCTCGCGGCGAAAGGGGGCAAAAAATTTATACTGGAATCAGGTCTTCTCTACCTGACTGAACTCCAGTTCAACCGGGGTGGAACGTCCGAAGATCAACACAGCCACTCGCAAGCGACTCTTCTCGTAGTTAACCTCTTCAACCACACCGTTGAAATCATTAAACGGACCGTCGATAACTCGAACCATTTCACCGGGCTCAAACAGAGTCTTGGGCTTGGGCTTATCGGCGGAATCGTCGATGCGATTCAGGATAGCCTGCGCTTCGCGGTCAGTGATCGGGGCTGGCTTATCCGCCTTACCGCCGATAAAACCCAGTACTCGGGGAGTTTCTTTCACCAAGTGCCAGGTATCGTCATTCAATTCCATTTCTACCAGGACATAGCCCGGGAAAAACTTGCGCTCACTCTTACGCTTTTGCCCTGCGCGCATCTCAACCACTTCTTCCGTGGGAACCAGGACTTCACCAAACAGGTGGTCCATTTCGTTCAGCTCAATGCGCTCTTTCAGGGAGCTGGCGACACGCTTCTCATAGCCCGAGTAAGCCTGGACCACATACCAATTCTTTGACATGTATCAACCTTTAGCCGATAAATTTGGAAGCCGCCCAACCCAGAGCCGAATCAAGCGCCCACAAGATAAGCGCCATAATCAACACGAAAACAACCACAATCGCTGTGGTCTGGGTTGCTTCTTGGCGGGTCGGCCAAACCACACGCCTGACTTCAGTTTGCGCTTCGCGCAACAGTTGCCACAACGCATTGCCTTTGGCGGTATTTACAGCCACAACCAGAGCTACCAGACAGATGGCAGTTACTGCCAACACTCGGTAAAACAAAGGGAATTCGGCGTAATATGAATTGCCTGCAACAGCACCGCCCACCAGCAGCACTATTAACAACCACTTCAGACCGTCAAGACGAAAGGTTTTCGCTTCTGTTTTAGCATTCATATAAGAAGCCCTTAGCGCACTATAGATAATCTTTTAGCGCTCATAAACACAAAAGCCCCACTGACAAGTAGGGTTTTGCGACACCCCTAAGCTTATCTAAGCGGAGTGATTAAAAATGGCAGGCCAGGAGGGACTCGAACCCCCAACACCCGGTTTTGGAGACCGGTGCTCTACCAATTGAACTACTGGCCTGTACAGTGTGAGCACTTTCGCACTCAAAGATGAGAGAGCTACAGGAACTCTCCCACCTGGTGCACCACATAGAATATTGTGATGCAGAAATCAAAGATTACTCAATGATCTTAGCAACAACGCCCGCACCTACGGTACGACCACCTTCGCGGATAGCGAAGCGCAGACCGTCTTCCATGGCGATCGGAGCGATCAGGGTAACAACCATTTGAATGTTGTCGCCCGGCATTACCATTTCAGTACCTTCCGGCAGCTCTACCGCACCAGTTACGTCGGTAGTACGGAAGTAGAACTGAGGACGGTAGCCTTTGAAGAACGGGGTGTGACGACCACCTTCGTCCTTGGACAGTACATACACTTCCGCTTCGAACTTGGTGTGCGGAGTGATGGAGCCCGGCTTAGCCAGTACCTGACCACGCTCTACTTCGTCACGCTTGGTGCCGCGCAGCAGTGCGCCGATGTTCTCACCAGCACGACCTTCGTCAAGCAGCTTGCGGAACATTTCAACACCAGTACAGGTAGTAGTAGTGGTTTCTTTGATACCAACGATTTCGATCTCGTCGCCAGTGTTGATCACACCGCGCTCTACACGACCAGTTACAACAGTACCACGGCCAGAGATAGAGAATACGTCTTCGATCGGCATCAGGAACGGCTGATCTACAGCGCGCTCTGGCTCAGGGATGTACTCGTCCAGAGTCTCTACCAGCTTCTTAACAGCGGTAGTACCCATTTCGTTGTCGTCTTCGCCGTTCAGGGCCATCAGAGCGGAACCAACGATGATCGGAGTGTCGTCACCTGGGAACTCGTACTGATCCAGAAGTTCGCGAACTTCCATTTCTACCAGCTCGAGCAGCTCTTCGTCGTCTACCATGTCCGCTTTGTTCAGGAATACAACGATGTAAGGTACACCTACCTGACGGGAAAGCAGGATGTGCTCACGAGTCTGCGGCATGGGGCCGTCAGCTGCGGAACAAACCAGGATAGCGCCGTCCATCTGAGCAGCACCGGTGATCATGTTCTTAACGTAGTCGGCGTGTCCCGGGCAATCTACGTGAGCGTAGTGGCGAGTCGGGGACTCGTACTCAACGTGAGAAGTAGCGATGGTGATACCGCGCTCACGCTCTTCCGGTGCATTGTCGATACCGTCGAAAGCAACAGCGTCACCGCCCCAAACTTCCGCACATACGCGGGTCAGAGCAGCGGTCAGGGTGGTTTTACCGTGGTCAACGTGACCGATGGTGCCCACGTTCACGTGGGGCTTGGAACGTTCAAACTTTTCTTTTGCCATTGCAGCCTCCTATATATAGGCGAGCCGATAACGGCACCACCCACGTCCAGAACATGCACATCCGACCCGGAAAATCCGACCCCGGACACAAACAACCGCAAGAGCTTTCACTCTTGCGGTCATATAAAATGGAGCTCATGGGCGGATTTGAACCGCCGACCTCACCCTTACCAAGGGTGTGCTCTACCCCTGAGCTACATGAGCTAAAATCTTGCCGATAACGGCATCTTAAAGTGTTGCACCCTGGAGAGCTTCCAACCAACCCCAAAACTTGGAGCGGGCAGCGGGGATCGAACCCGCATCATCAGCTTGGAAGGCTGAGGTTCTACCATTGAACTATGCCCGCTTTCGGGACCTCCATGCGAAACCCTTCGATTTCGCGCAACACCCTAAGGTGTAATATGGTGCAGGGGGGTGGATTCGAACCACCGAAGCTTTCGCGTCAGATTTACAGTCTGATCCCTTTGGCCACTCGGGAACCCCTGCTCAAAGCGGTGTGCATTGTCTACACATCTCGCTGCGCTGTCAACAATTTTTCTTTAAATTTCACATACTTAGCAGCGAAACCTAATTTTGACAGCAACGGGATGAAAATGGAGCTGGCGAGAGGAGTCGAACCCCCGACCGGCTGATTACAAGTCAGCTGCTCTACCAACTGAGCTACGCCAGCCCTATCCCGTTCATTGCCGAAGTTGTTATGTCACCCTCGTCAATGGAGGCGGGATTCTATGGGAACTTATCTCGACACGCAACACCCTTTTTGCAGATAAATCATATTTTTTATGTCGCCTATTCCAACTTGTTGAAAAAAACAGCGATTCGAGACGCCACCTGATGATTTTCTGATAAATCTGCTTTTTTGTTAGCCAAGTACTTCAGAACAAAGATTTGGGCGCCGATCCAGATTCGGGTATTCACTTTGCAGTTGTCGCCAAAATTCTTCTGCAAGACTTTCTGTGCTGCCAGGGGGCATAACTATCCACCGCTCCATATAGGTTTGCGGCTCCTCCTTGAACTGCGCGGTAACCCCCCTCTCTTTCAAAACGGCGGTATGGGACTCAGCTCGGGCTCGCTCACTGAAAATCCCAAATGAAATGCCATTTTCCAATGCGCCTTTGGGAATGACATAGCTGTCGATCCCCTGAGACTGTAGTTCACGCAAGCGGTTGTAGGCCTCCCGCCTCGAACTCAGTGGCGGCAGATATACCCAGTAGCGCATCTGCCCCTGCATTTCTATATCACGCAGTTCGGCCTTAACCTGAAGGGACCGGATTCGCTGCAAGAGATTCTCGCCCTGGTACTCCTCCGCGAAAGGCCCCAACAGCGTACAAAGCTGCTCAACCTCAAAGGACTCCTTACTCAGTGCCCCAGCCTTCTCTGGAGCAGGCAGCTCTTCAGGGGATATTTCGCTAACGAGGGTAATTTTCTTTCCCTCCGACTCGTGAGGGATCGGGCTCTTGCCGCTACTTAACTGCGGAGACGGCGCCACCAACATATACCAGGCAAAAAGCACAGCGTTCAGGGCGACTAAAGAAAGGGCTATCCAGCGCATAACAGAGTAAATTTTTATGGATTACTAAGGGCCAACCCATCCATCACCAAATCAGGAACCAGGCGATGTTCGTGCTGGTAAACTGCGGAGAGCAACTGCGCATCCCCACCGGTTAACCACAATAAAGGGGGGGAACCGGAGTGGACCTGCAATTCTTCCATTGCTCGATCAACCGCACCCAACACCATCAGCAAGAGGCCACGGTTTATCGCCTCATTGGTATTACGTCCCGCGCCCAATGTTTTTGTCAGGGCCAGTGCCTCACGACTCTTTGCTGCATGGGTATCGACACTGAGAACGCGATTCATCAATCCGAAACCGGGAACGATATATCCCCCAATGTGGCGCCCGCTATTGTCCAGCAAATCTAAGGTGACCGCACTGCCGCAATCCACAATTAATGATGCTCGGGGAGATTGCTGGTAGGCCGCCAACATTGCCAGCCACCGATCCACCCCCAGGGCGGAGTGGTCTTCATACCCACAGATAACACCGGCACATTGGGGCGCTACTGCCGAGAATTCAGCCTCCAGTGTGAACAGGTCTCGGGCCACCTGACTCAAGAATTCAGCAACAACGGGACCGGCGACATTCACTACCCGAAAACGGTAGGGGGTTAACTCTGCCCAACCCTCAGGCAAAATCTGCTGGCGCAACTGCCCAGTTTCGATATCACCACGGGCAATTACCTCGCCTTCGACCAGGTAGCGCCACTTACCCCGTGTATTGCCGACATCCAGCTCTAGAATCACACCTGCCCCCGCAACGAGATTTCCCCCCCATGAAATGACTTTTGCCCTTTATCAGTGTCGAGTAACAAGGCTCCTTTTTCATCGACACCGGCCGCAACACCTTCCCAGCTCAAATTACCTGACCGCAACTGAACTGGCTGCCCGGCAAACTGGTCTAGGGTTGACCACGATTCCCGGTAAGCGGCGAAGCCCCCTTCCGGGTAAGTTTCCAGCATCGGTAACAGCTCGCTGAGTATCGCCGCAGTTAATTCACTGCGGCCAATACCAGGACGGACTTGCTGGAGATCTGCCCATGGTTGATCAATCTCCTCTGCTGTCTTTGCGTTGAGACCATTATTCAACCCAATGCCGATAACTACTGAACAGCGGTCGGTTAAATCCCCTTTTAGCTCAAGTAATACACCGGCCAATTTACGGCCCTGGCACCACACATCATTTGGCCACTTCAGGCGCACACCAGGTACAGAAAAACGCTCGAGCGCTTTTGCCACAGCAACACCGACGGCGAGACTCAACCCCTCCAGGCTTTGTACACCGCCATTAAACTCCCAGCCCACTGAGAGGCTGATACTTGTGGCATACGGGCTGACCCAATTGCGACCACGGCGACCCCGGCCGGCACTTTGCCGCTCGGCGAGAATCGCTACCGCGTGCCCCTTACCTTCTTCAAAACGCTCCAATAACAGCGAGTTCGTTGAACTCAACTCATCAAAAACCCGCAACTCGCGCAGTAGAGCTCGGGCTGAACCATCCAGCTGATTGGTAACAGTCTGCTCAGATAGCAAGTCGAGACCTCCCGGCAAGCGATAACCTCGCCCCTTAGCAGACTCAAGCGTCAGGCCGTAGCTCTCGAGCTTTTGTAGTTGTTTCCAAACAGCGGCTCGGCTGACACCAAGCGCATTCCCGAGGGATTCTCCCGAGTGTATTTCCCCATCCGCCAGCAGCTCCAGCACCGGGCGAAGCTGTTCTAATGGTGTTTTTGCGGCGACGTCCTGCAATTTGTTCAACCTTTTACATAATGGCGGCCATAGCGATGCCCGAGGCTCGTCAGGACTTCATAACCGATAGTCCCGGCATACCCAGCGACCTCATCCACCGTAAGCTGGTCATTGAGAATCTCGATCGACTGAAGGGAGTCCCGCTCCTCTTCGCTGAGACCCGAAATATCGAAAGTGGTAGAGTCCATTGATATACGCCCGACAATTGGTAGAGGGCGGCCTTGCCCCCATCCGCGCCCCCGCCCCCCTTGGGCTCGAATAATGCCATCGGCATACCCACCCCGAGCTACCGCAAGCCAACTATCTCCGGGAACTTCCTGGGTCGCACCATACCCCACAGACCGGGACTGACTGACATAGCGCTTTTGGACAATTGGCAAGCCCAAAGTCACCGTTGGACGCATCGGGTTTTCTGCCTCAGGGACAGGGTTAAGGCCGTACAGTGCGGAGCCCGGTCGGGCAATATCAAAGTGATAGTCCTCACCCAAAAAAATGCCGGATGAGTTCGCAAGACTGAGCTGAATATCCGGGCACAGTTCCCGCAAGCGATCGCCCGCGGTCTTAAACTCGTTCAACTGAAGCTTGTTATGCGGATGCTGGGGCTGGTCTGCACAGGCAAGATGACTGAAGAACATCCGAACATCGGCGGACTCCAAGAGAGGGCGGTCCTTGAGCAGCAATTCGAACTCATCTGGGGTCAATCCCAGCCGAGTCATGCCGGTATCAATTTTTACGGCGCAAGGGGCCTCCAACTGAGCTTTCTCGCAGATTTCAACCCAGCTCTTCAATTGATCCAGAGTAAACAATGTGGGGATCAAACCCGCGCGAGCGCACTCTAGTTCAGCACCAGGCCTGACACCGGTAAAAATGACTATATTCACATCGTTGCCGAGGTCACTGCGCAAGCGCTCCCCCTCGACTTGGGTGGCCACAAAGAAATCGCGGCATCCCTGAGCGTATAGCGCCGGTGCAACATGAGCCATTCCCAAGCCGTAAGCATCCGCTTTAACCACAGCACCGCACCGGGTGCCGGCTTTCAAGCGATTAGCCAGATCCTGATAGTTATCTGCTATAGACCTCAGGTTGATACTTAATAACCCTTCACGAAAGTCACTCATACCAGTACAACTCTCTAAATCAGTAAGCTAGGTAGCTCCGAGCAGACTCTCTCGCTGCAGCGCTCGGGCACCGCCTAATATACACCCAACAACCAATAAAAGGCTGACCAGTGAGCCAGCGATCATCAGTGATATGGAGACCGCATCCCCAACCAGTAGAGCCTTAAACCACTGCTGTTGTGCGACCAGCGGGACCAACTGCCAGGCAGGCCCCTCTAGCTCTATGGATGACATATCCAATATTAACAACATAGTGACAGGTAAAATCTGCAATATACTCAATTGAGTTTGGGCATCTTTAAATGACTGGGAACGCAACGCTAACAATATTTGCAGTACGGCAACCAATAGAGCCAGTGGGAGCAGGGCTAGCGCCATAGCAACCATGCCACTCAGCGTAGTTGCATGTTGTATCCCCATTTCAGCCAGGGGCAAAAATGGAAAAACAGCCATTAGCGAAACTAACGCAAGAATTGAAGATAACCAACTGATACTGGCTACAGCGAGCACCTTGGCCAGGACCACCTGCCAGGCGGCCAGAGGTTGTTGCAGTAATACCTCAAAACTCATTCTCTCCCGTTCACCGGCAGAGGCGTCAATGGACGAGGACAGGCAACCTATAAACAGCGTCATTATCAAGAGTGTCGGTATTGAACCAACAATCCAGGCACTGCGGGTAGACGGGGTACTGACATCCCTGACCTGGACTTGCCAGGGTGCCATTGTTTTGAGTGGGACCCCCCTAGCGACCATTCTTTGCTGAACAATGAGCTGTTGTAGCTCACCCAGCTTTTGTTGAACATGACTCGCGCCTTGCCCACTGAAACGATCGGAGCTATCAACATACAAATAAATCTTGGGGCTGCGGAAATTGCGATAATCGGTAGAAAAACCTTCGTCAATTTTCACAACTGCATCGTAACCTTCATCAAGTAAAGCTATCGGGTCCCCTTCTGACAGGCTATCCAGCTCCACACGCCCTTTACTCAGCTGCTGCTCCAATACTGGTAAATCCTGACCGCCTAACAACGCTAGCTGAAATGTCCTCTCCCCTTGGGACTTAAACATAAACAGAGTCATCGATGCGATCATTCCGGGAAATGAAATGGCAAACAGCAAAGATAAATACAGTGCTCGCCGGTCACGCCAAACCTCTAATAACTCCTTCTTCAGAAGAGCAGACATGGCGGGAGTAAATAATAGGTTTAAAAATTTCATGCCATCACCTCCCCTTTAACCCCGTAAGCCAGAGTGACGAAACTATCTTCCAGGTTTTTACAGCCTGTGCGTTCTACAAGCTCATCTGGGGTACCACTATCGACAATAGCACCGTTAGCCATCACCAATACTCTATCTGACAACTCAGTAACTTCAGCCATAATATGGCTGGAAAATAAAATGGCTACGCCCTCAGAGCGCAACCGCAGAAGTGTTTTCCGCAGCAGTCTCGCTGCAAGGACATCAAGCCCGCGAGTCGGTTCATCGAGTATCAAATGCGTAGGCCGGTGAACTAGTGCCCGCGCCAGCGACACTTTCATTCTCTCCCCCTGGGAAAAGCCTTTTGTCCGACGCTGCCACAAATTCTCTAATTCCAGCTCTTCTCGAACAGAATTCAACGCGTGCTTAAGCTCTGCGCCAAATAATCCTTGCGCACTGGCAAAAAATGATAAGTACTCCTCTACAGTAAGTCGTTCATACAAGCCTTCACGATCGCCGACAACGCCCAATTCCCGCCTTATCTCTAATGGCTTTTCGGCTACATTAAGCCCACCAACAAATACAGTACCTACATCCGGTTTTACCAACCCCGTTATAATTCTCAGGCATGTAGTTTTACCGGCTCCATTGGCCCCCAGCAAAGCGGTTATTTGGCCATCAGGTATATTGAAGTTCAGATCCTTGAGTACTTTCTTTCCAGAGAATTGCTTGTGAATAGATTTAACAGCAATCATTTGTTATCCCCTTGGCTCGATAGCAATTCACTGGATACCGCTTTATCAATTTCAGGTCCAAAAGCACCCGCCATAAAAGGTGGTCTTTGAATATCCGCAATACAATCACTATCTAAAGAAGCAAGTGGAGATTTTAGAAAATCATCTATTAGCTTTGGTATACAACCGCGCATACTATTGATATGTCCACCACCTGGAACCACTACCTGTTTTAATTCTGAAAGATACCCCAAGCTTTGTTCCGCATAATAATGTGGGGTAATAGGGTCAGCCTCCCCGGAAATAATTAACACAGGATGATTTCTTTCTTCCGGGACTTCGTAAGTGATAGGAGATACGGGCCACACCTTGCAACCCTCAGCAAAAATCTCAAAAAAAGCATCACCTAAAAAGCTATCGCGAATATCTGCAGCCAGCTCTTCCTCTGTAGTGCGATTTAATTCTTCAGCGCAAGCAACCGATAAGGTGAGCCCCATAGACATACTTCCATCATCAGATAAAAGTCCAACCAACCCCGATAGCGGCAAATAATTACCCTCCTCAGCCTGGCTAATAGCGTATGGTAACTGCGCTGCCGTTTCAGGTGCGTAGAGCGCGGTCCTTATCAGGTTTTGTATGAAGCTACGGGGAACACTTGTTTCCATTGTGCGACCAGAGTGGGGGTCCGGGAAGTTCGATGCTCTTCCATCCCAGTCCCTAATCAAGCTATCCAGGTCAGATCTCCAATCGCCAAATTCGGAGCACACCGGATCCTGACTGCAGTCTTTCTCCAATTTTAGCAGCGCCTTTTCAGCAGCTTGCGCAGTAAGAAAAACTTTTGAATCAATCGGGGCTACGGCATCCAGGATCAGGACACTTAAACTTTCGGGATACCATTGCTGGTAAAGAAGCGCGGTACGAGTTCCCCAAGAACCTCCCCACAAAGCAATTTTTTTATGTCTCAACTGGAGGCGCACTTCCTCCAGATCATCAACCGCTTGACGGCTATGCAGCGCTTTCGCAAAGGAGGAGTTTTCAAGGTAGCAAGTTGAGAATTGATCGGTGACCGCCTCCAGATCCATATGGACTTCTCCGTCGATCCCACAGTCAAATGCAGCCGAGTAACCCGAGCCGCGCCTATCGACAAGAACGATCGCCCTACTCTGATTGACTTTATATAAGGCATTTAGAATCGGGGTCAGATAACTGGCTGCCTGACCGGGGCCACCGGCCAGTAAATAAAGTGGCTCCAGTCCAATTTCATTAACTGCTGGGGCTATCATTACCGCTAGATCTACTGCAGCTTCTCCTCCACCAACCGGTATCGTTGTACAGTGCAGAGCATGGCTCCAGCCGTCCAGGTAGCAGGACTCGAAGTTATTCTCTTCTCTCTCTTCTGCAACTGCTGGAGATAGCCCTATAAACAAGCTGGTCGCGAAGATCGCAAACCTCTGTATCCAAACCACTGCCAACCCCCTATCCAACGAATTTATCCCAACCAGTGTATCGAACTGCTCCTAAGGTGTCGTCATCCAACAAAAGGCAGATAATTGCATTTGCATTAGCGCCCACCCCTGCACAGTGGTATGGTTTCTTATTTACTTGCCCATGATTGCACCCATGAGCTTTTCAGACCGAGAAAAACACCTAATCCGAGCCGCCTTTGCCTGGGGCCAAATCACACAACAGGAAGGCTATACACTTTCTGATCTTGAAATTGAAAAATCGGTTCTCTTCCGACGATTACTTGGCGGCCGGCCGCCATTGGCATTCCCGCCACCATTGCGTCACGGATTTCCCTGGTATGACGTTATTGAAGGGCGTAGCGAACACTTAGTAAGTGCATCCGAAGCCTCACCTGAATGCAGCATCATTGCACCGGGCTGTAAGCTCGGGGATACCTGCATTCTTATTGACGGCGCCTTTTGGCGCGTAGTCGAAACTGTTCGCGAGCACGAAGAATATATCGTTGAGTGGGGCCAATACCCAATGCAGTGGCGCTTGAAAAAGCATTGGGAAGTAAACTATGAAATGACACAACAGCTTCATAGTTTTCGTAAAGATAACCCCAATGCCGAAGTGAGCTTTGACAACTATTTAAGCCAAAGGGAGTACCGGGAATTTCGCATAGAGGATGATCAGACGGTATGGCTATGTGAATGGCAATTAAGCCGCACCAGCCTCTCTGGTTGGGTATGGGTGGGGACAATACTACCTGTTCCCGATTATCAGCTCATTCCAGTATTCGACGATGATCAAGGCCCGGTTATTCTCGGCGAGGATGGCAATTCCAATGGGCAGGCCTGGCTGCGCATTGAAGATGCCACGGATGAATACCGCTTCGTTAAACTACTGGGAACCTACGACTACCAGTCGCTAATTACTGCGAGCACCACTGAGCTGAAGACCTTTTTACAAGATCTACAGCAAGAAGAGTCAGCAGACATTGAAGTATTGGATTGGCACCAGAGCAATGCCACACGACGCTTTGCTCTCCCTGCCGAGCTGGTTCCACTGGAAGACCTCAGTTTGAATGATATGAACTTTGATCTCGTTCCAGATAACGCCTTTGCCTACTAGCTCGCCCAAGCCCCACCTAGTGGGGCTTTTTTTATCCCCAAATTTTTCTTCTCTCGCATACTGGCGTACCAATCAGCCGCAATAATCCACAGATTTATCGCTCATAACACTGTTAATAACTGATGTCCGTTTTATGGCGTCTTTGTTACCAACAGAAACCATGGATAGAGCTGTGTATAACTCCGGGATATCCCCTGCCAGCCCCGTGGTTGCTTGGCTCTATTGAAGGCGGGTAAAAAATCAGCACTTTTTGCGCGGATTTCCACAGCCAGCTCTTACTAACAGAAAGTCTGGATAGAGTTGTGTATAACTTTAATAAACGGGCTACAGGCCCCGTGGTTACAGGGGATTACTGCAGAGACTAAAAAATCACCGATATTTTTACCGGCTAAATTTAATTTTTGGCGGAAGTGGTATGGGTACTTTTCTGGTTTTTACGAGGGTTATTTTTGTTGGATGACTTTTTGTGTGAGTGCAAAGGCGTTTGCTACGGAGGTAGGTAAAGGCCTATTTTTATAGGCTTTTTAAGGTGCTCAGGTAATTTTAGCTTTTTCTTTTTTATTTACTGACTGACTTTTAAATAGAAAGTTAGGCATTAAAGTTTTTCAGAATTACTTTTATTTTTTCTATTTAATTTTTACTAAGTATTTTCTGCTTTCTCTCTCTTATTTTTTTAGCTTTTGTTTTTTGCTTCTTTAAAATATTTTCAGCCATAAAAAAAAGGGCCACCCTATTGGGTGGCCCTTTTCGGATTAGAAGCCTGACGATGACCTACTCTCACATGGGGAAGCCCCACACTACCATCGGCGATGTTGCGTTTCACTTCTGAGTTCGGCAAGGGATCAGGTGGTTCCACAACTCAATTGTCGTCAGGCAAACTGGCTTGGGTTGGCATTGGTCTTATAAGCAATCTGCTTGGCCTGCCGCGTTATCGCTGTTTGCCTCGGTCATGTTGGTGACCGGCGATAACCCCAAATAAGTCGGTAAAACAATCTGTAGTAATACACCGCAAGCGATCGTATGTCTCTAACTCACAATCCGCTAGCTTAGCTAGTCGTTAGTAACCATCTCTGTTGTATGGTCAAGCCGCACGGGCAATTAGTACTGGTTAGCTCAACGCCTCACAACGCTTCCACACCCAGCCTATCAACGTGGTAGTCTTCCACGGCCCTTCAGGAGGCTCAAGGCCTCAGGGAGATCTTATCTTGAAGGAGGCTTCCCGCTTAGATGCTTTCAGCGGTTATCCCGTCCGAACATAGCTACCCGGCAATGCCACTGGCGTGACAACCGGAACACCAGAGGTTCGTTCACTCCGGTCCTCTCGTACTAGGAGCAACTCTTCTCAAATCTCCAACGCCCACGGCAGATAGGGACCGAACTGTCTCACGACGTTCTAAACCCAGCTCGCGTACC
>NZ_CP174324.1:3287500-4067500 GCF_056232625.1 Microbulbifer maximicatervae (SeqCode)
TTTATCATGACAAAAAACAGATGCGGGCTCCGCATTGGCGCTCATGCCAACTGCCTCGCCATTTACCAACACCGCATTGCGACCCAAAGCATCCTTAACCGGCTTGCCCGAAGGCGCCATACCTGCATCGACCAGTAAGTTGATCAGGCTCTGCTCACCGAAGTCTTTCGGAAGTACCGATGAAGGCAGGCCATCCAGGCGCAACTGCTCCAGGTCACTTGCAGACAAATCGGCAATGTCTCCAGAAAAGAGCGCTCGGGAGATTCGCTCAGCTGCTACCAAGCCTTCCTCACCGTGTACCAAACGAGTGACTTCACGGGCGAGGACTCCCTGGGCTTCAGGCCTGCCAGCACGCTCGCGGTCAGCGGTCTCTATCGCCTCAATTTCATCCACACTGAGGAAAGTAAAGTAGCGCAGGAACTTATAAACGTCCGCATCAGCAGTATTTAGCCAGAACTGGTAAAAGGCATAAGGGCTTGTACGTTTCGGGTCCAACCAAATAGTGCCGCTCTCAGTTTTACCAAACTTGGTGCCATCCGCCTTGGTCACCAGAGGCAATGTCAGACCGAATACCTTACCGCGATGCTGGCGGCGGGTCAGGTCGACACCACCGGTAATATTGCCCCACTGGTCGGAACCACCGATCTGCAAGGTGCAATCGTGCAGCTTATACAGCTCGGAAAAGTCCATCGATTGGAGCAACATGTAGGAAAACTCAGTAAAGGAAATACCTTCACCTTCACGCTGGATACGCTGCTTAACGGACTCTTTATTAACCATATTGTTAACAGAGAAATGCTTGCCGACATCGCGCAGGAAATCGAGCACATTGAGGTCGCGAGTCCAGTCGAGGTTATTGGCGACAATGGCACTATTTTCCCCACAATCGAAATTGATAAATTGGGAAACCTGGCTTTTCAGCTTGTCTACCCAACCCGCAACAATATCGGGGGTATTCAAACTGCGCTCCTGAGCTTTAAAAGAAGGGTCACCAATCAGCCCCGTGGCACCGCCAACCAGTGCAATTGGTTTATGCCCTGCCGCCTGAAACCTCTTCAAGGTCAGCAACGGTACTAGACTGCCTATATGAAGGGAGTCTGCAGTGGGATCAAAACCGCAATACAGGGTTCGACTCTCCGACAAATGCTGCGTCAGTTCGCCGTCACCAGTCGCTTGATTAATTAATCCACGACGGTCCAAGTCTTCAAGCAGTGTCATGTCGACCCCAGCCATGCTTTCCCCTCATATATAGGCTTGAAATTAGCGCCACCAAGCGGCGGCAAAATGCGCTGCAACATTACCGAAGTTTGCGGCAAATACAAGCGTGCAGCAGCCCAGTATCCGCACTAAAAACAAAATTCATGAGGAACCAAACCGTGCAAAGACGTGTCAATTATCTCGTGAACCAAGGCGGCTTTTTTGCTATAAAGTCCCTCCAATGCCTGTTTTTTAGACACTCAGTTTTTCAAGCGCAAATAACAACGACCGCCAGTACCATCCGCTAACGCCATGCAAAACCATCGTAAATCGAGTACAGGCCTCCGTATTGGCGGCTTACCCAAGCATTTTCCCCGCGTTCATGCGCTGACCGCTGGCATCGCAGCCTTTGTCCTTATGCTGGCCGTTCTGATTCCTTCACCGGAGATTTCCTCTAAGCGCACATCCCTACCCATCAAACTTTCAGAGGTCCCAAGCGGCGACAGCACTGAAGCCAAACCTGCACTCACTTATACGCCGGCGGAGACCCCACTGCTTAACGTCAGTGTTGAGGCGGTCAAGTCGTTGAGCCTTGAAGTACGTAACGGGGATACCCTGTCAGACCTATTTCAACGTGCAAAGATCAGCGCCAAAGAGATGTACCAGCTTCTGGGTAGCGGCAAAGAGGCAAAACAGCTGGCACGTCTAACTCCGGGTGAAGAACTGACCTTTCAAACAAATAATGATGGCCAGCTCCAGTCCCTGAAATTGCAGCGGGACCGACTCAATCAAATTGAGTTTACCCGCACAAATGCAGATAAGTTTGAACACGCACTGATAACTCGTGAGCCCGACAGCCACCCGGCTTACCGACAGGCCCAGATCGATAGCTCCCTATTCCTGGCCGGCAGCGATGCTGGGCTGAGTGACAGCCTGATAATGGAGATGGCGGATGTGTTCAGCTCCGATATCGACTTTGCCCTTGATATTCGCAAGGGCGACAACTTTAGTGTGATGTTCGAAGAGTTGTTCCTGGATGGGGAGAAAATTGGCAACGGTCCTATCCTGGCGGTCAGTTTTACCAACCAGGGAAGAACTTTTAGCGCTGTACGCTATGTGGATAACAGTGGTGATGCCAATTACTACACGCCTGAAGGCAAAAGTATGCGCAAGGCATTTATCCGCACACCTCTGGACATAGTTCGCATCAGCTCTCACTTCAACCCGAGCCGCCTGCACCCAGTATTCAAATCACGCCGACCTCATAATGGCACCGACTATGCCGCTCCAAGAGGCACCCCCGTTTACTCTACTGGCGATGGTCGGGTTATCGCGTCCGGCTATAGCAAACCCAACGGCAACTACGTATTTATCCAGCACGGCGAACGCTATGTAACCCGCTATCTCCACCTGACCAAGCGCAAAGTCAAAAAGGGCCAGCGCGTTAAGCAGCGCCAGGTTATTGGCACTGTAGGGTCTACCGGTTATGCCACCGGCCCGCACTTGCACTACGAATTCCTGGTGGATGGCAGACATCGCAACCCCGCCACCATTGTGCGCAAATTGCCCAAGGCAAAGTCGGTACCGACTTCTGAGATGATCCGTTTTAAAAACCAGACCCAGCCACTTCTGGCGAAACTAGAAAACTTCCAGGGGCCGGCTCTGGCTCAACTGGATGAAGAAAGCCCCTAACAAGCGCCAACGAATATGCCCGATCTGTTTATCGGCCTGATGTCCGGCACCAGCGTTGACTCCATTGACGCGGTGCTGGTCGATTTTGGCGATGAAGAAAAAATAAACACCCGCATCCTGGCTGCGCTAGCCCACCCGATTCACAGCGGCCTGCGCGAGGCTATCCTCAGCCTCTGTGCCCCCGGCCCTTCAGAGTTGGATCGCGCCGGACAGTTAGACCGGCAACTGGGACAGGTTTTTGCCGAAGCCACCAATACCCTGCTAGCCCGAGCCGGTGTTGAGGGTCAGTCTGTTACCGCCATTGGCAGTCACGGCCAAACCGTACGCCACCGCCCCCCAGGCACAGTGACTTCTCCCTTTACTTTGCAACTCGGTGACCCCAACACCATCTCAGCACTGACGGGCATCTGCACCGTTGCGGATTTCCGTCGCCGGGATATCGCTCTCGGTGGTCAAGGAGCGCCTTTAATGCCAGCGTTTCACCAGGCCGCTTTCAAAACTGATGGAAGCCGTGCTGTGGTCAATATTGGGGGGATGGCCAATATCACTGAGCTGACGGCAGATGGCCAGGTTTACGGCTATGACACAGGTCCAGGTAATGCATTGCTCGATTACTGGGTGAACCTACACAAAAACCAGCCCTACGATAGAAATGGAGACTGGGCCGCGAGCGGTCGCGCCAATGCTGAACTTCTCAACCGCCTGCTTTCAGATCCCTATTTCTCCGCCGAACCACCCAAGAGCACTGGCCGTGAAACTTTTAACCCCAGCTGGCTCGAACAGGCCTGTGCCGGTTTGGAAGTGGCGCCGGTAGATGTGCAGGCGACCTTGTCTGAAGTGACCGCAGCCAGTATCGCCGATGCCGTGCATAATTTTGCCGAAGGCGGCGAGCTGCTCACTTGCGGGGGCGGGGCAAAAAATAAGGACTTGGTTGCGCGATTACAGCGCCGCTTGCCCACCTGGTCTATTACTGACACGGGCAGTTACGGTATTGACGCAGACTGGCTCGAAGCCGTTGGATTTGCTTGGTTGGCCCGCCAGACATTGAGAGGGCTGCCCGGTAATTGCCCGGGAGTGACTGGCGCGCAGAAAGAGGCGGTTCTAGGGGCTATTTACCCGCCCTGATCAATAGGGCGGGTTAGGATTCCTCAAATAGAGAAAGAGGAGCCGCAGCCACAGGTAGCGGACGCATTGGGATTTTGTACTACGAAGCGCGACCCCGAAAGGCCTTCTTCGTAATCAACATTGGCGCCAACCAGGTAGGGGTAGCTCATCGCATCCACCAAGACCTGAATGCCATCCTTTTCTATGATGGCATCATCTTCGGCAACCAATTCATCAAAGGTAAAACCGTATTGGAAACCGGAACAGCCGCCTCCGGTCACGAACACCCTGAGTTTCAGCTCCGGGTTGCCCTCCTCTTCCAACAGGCTTTTTACCTTGGCCACAGCCTTGTCTGTGACCACGAGTGGCGCGGGAGAAAAGGATACAGCTTCTGACATAAGTCTCTCTCAACTCATCGGGACATTCACCGCTCGTATAAAAGTTATAACGAGTGCAGCCCCGGGGGCGTCATCTTGCTTAAACCCAGCAATTCAGTCAAGTATTAACCGGCAGGTGGGCCGGTACAACAAAGTACCAGCGCCAGCCAATACTACCCGGACTTAAGAGGCTTCAATGACAGTTTCATCTTCGGAATAGCCGAGCATATGGGGCTCACCCGCGCTACTCAAGTCGGCACTGGATACCAGGGCACCGTTTACCTGGGCACCTTTCAGCATCTCGATCAGCTTATAGTGTACATTGCCTTCTACCATTGCCTTGGAAGCGAGCTCCAGGTGGCGCGCAGCAAACACATCCCCTTTGACATTGCCATTGATCACTACCTGAGGCACACGAATTTCACCCTCAATGATGCCGCCATCCACAATTTGCAGGCGCGCATCACTATCACTGTGAGCGGTAACATTGCCACGCACCTTACCTTCGATGACCAGGTTGCCACGGAAGTGGATATCACCGCTGATCTCAGTCTGACGAGCGATCAAAGTCGTGTGGTTACTACCGGTATTGGCCATAGTTATCTGTTTCTCTTTTTTTCTTAACATAATCCCCAAAACCTCGTGCCTTTGGCACCTATGCTAACTTTCCTGTACTAACCAACCGTAGCGCTGCTCAATATTAAAGCCCTTGCGCCCAGAAGATTTAAGTGACAACTCCACACCTTCGGGCACAAATCCCTCCGGCAAGCGCAGCTCTCCCTCGATATTCTGAAAATATTTAAAACGCAGCTGAATCGACTCACTATCCACCTGCTCCGACAGTTCCTTCAGAGGGTAACTCTTCGGTTCCCCATCCTGACGGCCCACTACGGTAAATGTGGCCGTGCCTTTTACAACATCCCGACGCGCTGCGGACTGTTTGATCTGTAACTTGTACTGGTAACTTTTTGGATCGCCGGTCTGCGAGAGGATAAAGCGTCCAATGGACACCCCCTCACCCCCATCTTCAGGGGCCATGACGCCGCGATAGAAAGAAATTTCCTGCTTTAGCTCTGCAATCTGGCTCTCTTTCTGCACCAGTTCCGCACGCACCGACTCACTCGCCTGCTCACCGATAGTCAGCGACTGCTCTGCAGTGGCAACCCTCATTCGCAGGGATTCATTCTCACTCTGGAGCGCGGTAACACGATCGAGTACTTGAGTATGCTCCAGTGTCTTGCGATCGAGGCTCTGACGCAGCTGATACTGTCCGGCAAAATAGGACCCGGCCGAGGTCACTAATACCAAAAAAACGACCCCCACTACGGCAATGACACCAGAGAAGGGTTTATGAGGCACCACTTTCATGCGGTACTGCTTGCTGCCTTTAACTTTGAGCACCATGAAATCTGCTAAGTCTTATCCGGGATTTATCGATTGTCGGGAAACACCCGATTCTAAGGCAGCAGTGCCGGGCTATCCAGGCCCAACGTCTCAGTTAAGCCAAACATAATATTCATATTCTGGATTGCCTGGGCGGACGCGCCTTTGGCCAGGTTATCAATGGCCGATAATACCAGTACCGTATCCCGCTCCTGGGGTTGCAATACCGAGATGCGGCACATATTGGTCCCTCTTACCGTACGAGTCTGAGGGTGGCTGCCCGCCGGCATCACATCTACAAAAGGCTCATTTTTATAGCGGTTTTCAAAGATCTGCTGAAGCTCATCGGCATCAACCTTCCCCGCTGACCGGGCAAATAAAGTAGCGTGGATACCGCGAATCATGGGAAGTAAATGCGGTACAAAAGTCACCTGCGCGGGAAAGGATTCAGTGGCCTGCACTCGACGAAGCCCCTGTTCAATCTCGGGTAAATGACGGTGCCCGGCGGCAGAATATGCGCGGAAGTTGTCGCTATTCTCAGCCATAATCAAGTCGGTCTTACCCTGTCGCCCCGCACCACTGATACCACTGGCCGCACTGGCGATCAGCTCACCAGGTTCTACCAGGCCCTTTTCCAAAAGCGGTATCCATCCCAATTGAATCGCGGTGGGATAACAGCCCGGGCAGGCTATCAACTGCGCATTGGCAATCTGTTCCCGATTAACTTCTGGCAAGCCATAAACAGCGCTTTGAGCTAATTCCGGAGCGGCGTGGGCTTGGCCGTACCACTGCTCCCAGGTAGGTATATCTTTCAAGCGGAAATCGGCGGACAAATCGATCACTCGAACTCCGCGTTCAATAAGTGCCGGTACCTGGGCCTGGGCAACGCCATGAGGTGTAGCGAAGAATACAACGTCACAATCCGCCAGCTGTTCGAGATCGGGGCTACAGAAAGACAGCTGAGAGTGCCCTCTCAGGCTAGGGAAAAGTTCGGCAACCGGGGTACCATTCAACGAACGGGAGGTGATTGCGGTAACTTCCGCTTGTGGATGTGTTGAGAGAAGCCGAAGTAATTCCACCCCTGTATAGCCGGTGCCCCCGACAATCGCTACTTTTATCACCTTGCTAAAATCTCCGGTATATCCGCCAACTGAGACGATAATCGTAAAACCAGACAGGCACTCTACCACAAGCCCCAGCATTTTAAGGATGTGCGGTGTCACAGCCCCCAAGGAACTCGCTAAAAAAGTCATTTTCGCGTTATTTAGTTAGGCCTGGCAGCCTCGAAAATATACGCTTACAGCTTTCCTCCAAAGACGCGCTGGCGCCTTTGCTGGGGATGGCCCTGATCACCGGCATCCTGGCCGGAGGGATAACTGTACTTTTTCGGCTGGCGATGGAGTGGCCGACCACGCTGTTTTTATCAATCCCACAAAATTACGAATCCCTTCCCCCTTTCTGGCGCTTCGCATTGCCAGTCATCGGCTCTCTGGTAGTGGGATGTATCTATTTATTTCTAAATCCCAGACGCCGCCAGGTGGGAGTGGTCCATGTCCTGGACCGGCTCTACAATCACCAGGGGCAAATGCCAATGCAAAATGCCCTGCTACAGTTTTTTGCCGGCGCAATAATTTTAATTAGCGGCCACTCGGTGGGGCGGGAAGGCCCAGCTGTACACTTGGGAGCCGCCAGTGGCAGCTGGTTAGCTAGGGCGCTGAAGCTCCCCAACAATTCCGGTCGCAACCTACTGGGGTGTGGTGTAGCCGCAGCAATTGCGGCCTCCTTTAATACCCCGCTGGCGGGCGTGGTATTCGCGATGGAAGTCGTGATGCTGGAATATACTGTGGCAGGTTTTTTACCGATAATTCTCGCGGCTGTTGCCGGTAGCGCCATTACCCAGCTGACTTTCGGTAGCCAACCGGACTTTAATGTACCCGCGATTCAACTCAATTCCCTTGCCGAGCTGCCGCTACTTTTTGTGTGCGCACTGGTAATTGGGGTTCTCGCCGGATTATTTATCCGCTCCCAGCGTATTTTAATTCCCCAGCAGCGTTACTCCCCACTTCTTCGATTTCTCTTGGTTGGCCTTGTTACTGGCACCTTGGGTATCTGGGTACCGGAAATCCTGGGCGGTGGATATGACACTTTGCAGATGGCAATGCTGGGAGAGTTGGGGGTAGCGACACTCATTGCTATTGTCGCCGCGAAATTAGTTGCAACCGCTTTGGGGGCAGGGCTCGGAATTCCCGGTGGGGTAATAGGCCCCAGCCTGATTATCGGTGCCTGTATCGGTGGTATTGCCGGTGGCCTGGCTAACTTGTGGCTGGGTGAGCACACCGCGAGTCCAGGCTTTTATGCCATGGTGGGTATGGCGGCAATGATGGCTGCCATGCTCAATGCGCCTCTAGCTGCGCTACTCGCTATCTTGGAACTTACCTATAACCCACATATTTTATTCCCTGGAATGATGATGATCGTGGTGGCCACATTAGTAAGCCGCCAACTCTTTTCCACTATCGGTCTCTATCACGAAACGCTGCAAGCCCTGAATAAAGCGGGAATGCCAAGTTGGCGACAGCAAATGCTGAGCAGTGTCGGAGTTGCCAGCGAAATGAATCAGAGCTTTGTTGTGACTCCTAGGGAAATTACCCGCGCTGCAGCAACAGAATTAATTAATCAACACCCCGAGTGGATTCTTATCGATTTACCCAAGGAGCCGGCACCGCAACTACTGCGTGCAGCAGACTTGGCAACTTTTCTTCGCGGTGGTGCGAAAGAGGCGGCCGAGAGCGAAAAACAAGTTTCCTCCGCGTCAGATAAATTACTAGACCCGGGAGAAATGATCGATTTATTGAGACTACCCGGCGAACGCAAACAGCTGGCGTCCCTAAGCTGGCGAGCGACAATGCTGGAGGCCTCGCAAAAGCTGGAGAGAAGTGGCGCGGATGGCCTATATGTCTGCCGTCATAAAAGCGGTTCGCTGGACAATCGCACGGCGGGCATTATTCTGCCGCTACAAATTAACAACTTTTACCGGAAGTAATTTTTCTTCCCGTTTCTTTTAAGGGGACTTTCAATGCTGTGGATCAAGGCTTTTCACATTATTGCGATGGTGTGCTGGTTTGCCGCACTTTTTTATCTGCCACGACTGTTTGTCTACCATGTCGATGCCACTGATGCCGTTAGTCGCGACCGCTTCTGTATTATGGAACGCCGCCTTTATCGCGGTATTGCCATTCCTTCCATGCTGGCCACCGTTGCCTTGGGCATTTGGCTCTACAGTTTGAACCCGGCCTACTACACCTCCGCCGGCTGGATGCACGCAAAACTGACTTTTGTTGTTCTCCTCCTGGGCTATCACCATATCTGTGGCGCCTATGTTCGCAAGTTTGCCCGGGGAACCGTTACCCGCAGCCGCCGCTACTTCCTAATATTTAATGAGTTCCCAGCAGTTGCACTTGTCGCCATCGTCATTTTGGTTGTCGTAAAGCCATTTTAATTTGGCGCGTATTCATTCCTTGTCAAAGGCGCTCAGCAACTAGAATTAGGCGCACAGCTAATGGCCGTCATGTAGAGCACTTATGGATACACCTCAGCCCGTTATTCTGACCGTTACTCACCACGACCCCAGCGGCAGCGCCGGAATTGCCGCAGATACTGAGACAGCGGTCAGTCTCGGCTGCCATGCGGCCTCGGCAGTTACCGCCATCAGCGTGTGTAATACCGGTGAATTGCTGGGTGTCGCCCCTGTCGACGACAGCCTGCTAATTGAACAAACCCGGGCCGTTTTGGAAGACATGCCGATCGCGGCGATCAAGGTCGGCTACCTGGGCTCCGTGGAGAATGTGCGCGCGCTTCACAGCGTACTCCACGACTACCCGGATATTCCCGTCGTTATAGATCCCGATGCCACACTGGCCGACAAAGAGAGCGTACTCGCCCCACCTCTGTGGGAGGCTATGGTGTCGCTGTTGTTGCCCAAGGCGACCATGGTGTGCCCCAACCGCAGGGAAGCTCGCGCCATGGCTGTGGAGGCCGATGTCCTCGACGCCATGGCCCAGGAAATCCTCGAATCCGGCTGTCGCTACCTGTTGCTGACTGGCGTGCCCCACGAGCAACAATTACAGAACCGGCTCTACGATGAGCGCGGCCTCATGCGGGAGTTCAAGTGGGAGCGCTTGCAGCCAGCGGCCTATGGCGTCTGTGGCACCCTAGCTACTGCCATTGCCTGCCATATCGCCCACGGGCTGACCATTATCGAAGCGGTTACCCGCAGTCAGCAGTACGCCTGGAGTGCGATCAAAGACAGCCGGCGCCTGGGAATGGGAAGGCCGATCCCCAACCGGCTGTTCTGGTGCGAACGCTAAACCTGGAGCTGCTGACTCAAATTTCTCCCCCGCCCCGATCAATCTCACCGTCCCCATGACGGTGAGATCTTCTGTCTACACAGTCTGTGACCGGTCGTCGCCAATCTACACATTGTCCTCAGGCGCCACCCCCGCGATAATGCTCCCCAGGCCCTTTATGCAGAACCTGAATATAAGTTTATGAGTAAATCCGAGCAGCTCTTCGCAGAAGCACAGCAGTACATTCCCGGCGGCGTTAACTCTCCGGTACGGGCTTTTCGCGCAGTCGGCGGTACCCCGGTGTTTATCCGCCGTGCCGAGGGCGCCTACCTCTACGATGCAGACGAGAAACGCTACATCGACTACGTACAGTCCTGGGGCCCCATGGTGCTGGGCCACGCACACCCTGAAGTCATTGAAGCCGTGGTGGAACAGGCCCAATCGGGACTGAGCTTCGGTGCACCAACCGAACTGGAAACCGAACTGGCCGAAGAACTCTGCCGCCTGTGGCCGAATATGGACCTGGTGCGCTTCGTCAATTCCGGTACCGAAGCCACCATGAGCGCGATTCGCCTGGCCCGTGGATTTACCGGCCGCGACAAGATTGTGAAGTTCGAGGGCTGCTACCACGGCCACTCCGACTCCCTGCTGGTTAAGGCCGGCTCCGGGGCCCTGACCATGGGTGTACCCTCTTCTCCCGGCGTTCCCGCCGCCCTGGCAGATCAAACCATCACCTTGAGCTACAACGATGCTGATAGTGTGCGCAGCTGCTTCGAAGAGCTGGGCGATCAAATCGCCTGTATCATCGTCGAGCCTGTTGCCGGCAATATGAACTGCATTCCGCCGGTACCCGGCTTCCTGGAAACCCTGCGCGAAGTTTGCGACCAACACGGTGCCCTATTGATTCTCGATGAGGTTATGACCGGCTTCCGGGTGAGCTTGACCGGGGCCCAGGGCCTCTACGGTATCGAAGCGGATATCACCACCCTCGGCAAAGTCATCGGCGGCGGTATGCCCGTTGGCGCCTTTGGCGGTAAACGCGAGATCATGGAACAAATCGCACCCCTGGGTCCGGTTTACCAGGCGGGCACCCTGTCCGGTAACCCTGTAGCTATGGTCGCGGGCTTGGAAACCCTGCGTTTGGTGGAAGAACCCGCCTTCTACGAGCCTTTAATTGCCAAAACCGACCGTTTGGTAGAGGGCATCCTGGCGGCTGGTAAAGCCGCAGGTATCCCAATTACCGCCAATAAGGCCGGCACCATGTTCGGATTCTTCTTCACCGAAGAACCTAAAGTAACTAACTATCAACAGGTAATGGCCTGCGATAACGAGCGCTTTAACCGTTTCTTCCACGGCATGCTGGAAGAAGGTGTCTACCTGGCACCGGCCTCCTATGAGGCAGGGTTTATGTCCGCAGCTCATACCGATGAGGATATTGAGGCCACAATCACTGCCGCTGAACGCGTCTTCGCCCGCCTCGGCTAATTGCCCACCTCTCTCCAGCACCCGCAGCCTGCGGGTGCTGCTTCTATGCCCGTTTAACTTTACCCCCCTCCAATAAAGCCTCAGTCGCTTCACCGCAAAGTTATTGCGCTCAAAAAAACTAACAGCTAAAAATGTATACAAAATATAAAAGGTATACATTTTGAAAAACTCACCGTTTTCAGATACCAGTTTGTCCGCCATCAGCGCAGGCTTTGTCGCCGTGCTGGTGGGAGTAGCCAGTTCCGCCGCCATAGTCTTTGAAGCCGCGCGTGCAGCTGGCGCAAGTGAAGCGATGATCGCCTCCTGGATTGGCGCCCTGGGCCTGGGGATGGGCATTACCTGTATTGCCTTCTCTTGGTATTACCGCGCCCCGGTAATCACTGCCTGGTCGACTCCAGGTGCTGCACTCTTGGCCACCAGTTTAAGTGGCATACCCATTGCTGAGGCGATTGGTGCTTTTGCGTTTAGCGCCCTGTTAACACTCCTCGTGGGCTTGTCCGGAGCCTTTGAACGGGTAGCGCGAATGGTGCCGGCACCGATTGCCAGCGCTATGCTCGCAGGCATACTTCTGCAATTTGGTCTCTCAGTATTTACTTCTCTGCAGGCACAACCGCTATTGGTCGGCATCATGTTACTGACCTATCTAGTCGGGCGCCGTTGGGCGCCTCGCTATGCCATTATTTTGGTACTAGCGGCTGGGGTGGCGACTTGCTGGAAGTTGCAACTCATTGCATCGGCCCAGATCAGCTGGCAAGCGGCACACCCTGTTTGGGTCACGCCAGAATTCCGCCTCTCCACTTTAATTGGCATTGGCCTTCCTCTTTTTATCGTCACTATGACCTCTCAGAACCTGCCCGGAGCGGCAACCCTGGCCGCCAGTGGCTACAGTAGAGTGCCTATATCTCCTGTTATTAGCGGCACCGGCCTCACCTCTTTATTGCTGACACCGTTTGGTGGCTTTGCATTTAATCTGGCAGCTATTACCGCTGCTATTTGCACCGGCCCGGAAGCCCATCCCAACCCCGACAAACGCTATACCGCCGGCATTGCCGCCGGTATTTTTTATCTGCTGGTGGGCCTCTGCGGCGCTAGCGTTGTGGCATTATTCAGCGCCTTTCCCCAGGCACTGATTGCCGGCCTCGCCGGCTTGGCACTGATTGGCGTCATTGGTAGCAGCCTGGCTGGAGCAACAGCCGAGGCCGACAGTCGCGAAGCCGGAATTATCACTTTTCTGATCAGTGCTTCCGGTATCAGCCTCTTTGGCATTAGCTCTGCCTTTTGGGGGCTGCTGGGAGGGCTGGTGTGTTACTGGTTTTTCAAGCGCAGGAATTAATAAACATCGATGGGCCTCTACGAAAAAATTAAGTCGGACTTGCAGCATGGGCGCTTCGCCGCCGGCCAGGTGCTAAAGCAAGCCGAACTGGCAGAGCTTTACGCCGTGAGCCGTATTCCGGTTAGGGACGCTCTACAAAGATTGAAAAATGAGGGCTGGTTAACCGGACACGGAAAACGCGGCGTCGCAGTGCCGCAGTTTGACCCTATTGAAGTGGAAGACCTCTACCTGATGCGCATGCGCCTGGAACCGCTGCTGCAATCCCTGGCACTGGAAAGCCTTAATGGAGAGATCCTGGGGCGGGCCAGAGATATTCTGGAATCCATGCAAGCCAAACCTGAACTCTCCGCCGAGCAGATCGGAAAAATGAATTGGGAGTTCCATGCCTGTATTTACCGGGCAGCCGCAAGACCTACGCTATTTAGTACCGTCGAGCAACTGCACCGGCAATGTGAGCGTTATATCGGTTACCAATCCCACGGTCTGAATTACCAGGACACCAGTCAGGACGAGCACTTTGCAATACTCAATGCACTCCAAGAGGGAAACGGGGACCAAGCCGCCGCACTGCTGGCAAAACATATAGAAGTCGCCGGCAAACTATTGGTAAGGCACTTACATCAGCCCCATTTTTAAACCGCTTTCCCTCAGCAATCGAAAATCACCCACTGCGGCAATTTGATATGATGGCTGCCAATTGCGGCTGCGGGGTTTCTGCGGCCCTATGGATAGCCGGAGTAATTTCCCGATGAGCCAAAGTTTCGGCCGTGGTGCCTACCCCAACACTCGCCTGCGTCGCCTGCGTGCAAAGGATTTTTCCCGTCGACTGGTGCGGGAAACCCAGTTGAGCAGTGACGACTTGATCCTGCCACTGTTTGTTATTGAGGGGCGTAACGAAACCCAAAAAGTAGCCTCAATGCCGGGTGTTGAACGCCTGAGCGTGGACCTGTTGGCCAAGAAAGCGAAGTCAGTTCGAGAGTTGGGAATCCCGGCCATAGCCCTGTTTCCAGTAGTCGACCCGTCGGCAAAGTCCGACTGCGCCAGTGCCGCCCACGACGCCGATGGCTTGGCACAAAGGGCTGTTCGCGAGCTGAAAAATGCGGTACCGGAATTGGGAGTTATCACCGACGTAGCCCTGGACCCCTTTACCAGCCACGGCCAGGACGGGCTGATGGACCACAGCGGTTATATCGTCAACGACGAAACCGTTGAGGTATTGGTACAGCAGGCCCTGTCACACGCTGCAGCCGGTGCCGATATGGTGGCCCCCTCGGATATGATGGATGGCCGTATCGGAGCCATTCGCGATGCTCTCGAAGGCGCGGGCCACAGCAATACCCTGATTATGTCCTACGCCGCTAAATATGCCTCCGCTTACTACGGCCCTTTCCGCGATGCAGTGGGCTCTGCCGGGAACTTGAAAGGTGGCAATAAAGCGAGCTACCAAATGGACCCCGCCAACACCGATGAGGCATTGCACGAGTGCGCCCTGGATCTGCAAGAGGGCGCGGATATGGTGATGGTGAAACCCGGTATGCCCTACCTGGATATAGTGCGTCGGGTAAAAGAAGAATTGCGAGTTCCCACTTTCGCCTATCAGGTAAGTGGGGAGTATGCGATGCACTGCGCCGCCTTTGAAAATGGCTGGCTGAAGCGAGAGGCGGTTATTCTGGAGTCCTTACTGGCCTTTAAGCGCGCCGGTGCCGACGGCATCCTCACCTATTTCGCCGAAGAAGCCGCACAGTTGCTGCAAGACTGATAGCCGGCGATAAAGCGCGCGATTCAATCGCGCGCTACCTTCCCTAGGGCCACTGATCTTCCAGGTCAGGCCCCACCGGCTGGGCTTCCTCTACCGGTACGCTGTGAGCCCTCCCGCCAAAAGTATTATCTCTTGGCAGCTCCAGGGGCTCCTCTTCATAATCGGAGCCATACTCGGGATCTACACCAAACTCTTCCGCATCGTCACCTCGAAGTTGCTCCTGCAATTGTTGGCGGCGCTGATCGCGCATCTGCTGCTCACTGGTATCCACCCCCCAACCGGGACTCATCTCCTCTCTGGGAGCCGCTTCGTCGCGACCATTGCCAAATAGATTGCGGAACCAGCGCCAGCGGTTCTGCCCCCGACATTCCGGCGCCGGTTGCAGCTGGCTCTCGTAGGAGAAAGGAATCTCATAACCACCGCGACAGTAATCCGGGTCCATAAACTGCCCCCGGGAGTTCACTGACTTAAGCTCCACTCCTCGGGGCATCTCTGCCGGTCCGTGTTGATGGGGCAGCTTGCGCATAATCTCCGTCCAGATCGGCAGTGCGCCGGTGGAGCCAGTTAGGCGCGTGCGCTCATTATCGTCGCGCCCGAGCCAGACTACGGCGGTTACTTCCGGGGAGAAGCCCGCAAACCAACTATCGCGGTTATTGTTAGTGGTTCCGGTTTTCCCGGCAAAGGCGATGCTACTTGGCAAGCGCTTGGCGGAGCGGCGTCCGGTACCCTCACGCATGGCCTGCTCCAGCCCCCAGCGCAACAGGTAAGCTGGAACGGGGTCGACACCGCGATTAGCCTTGCGGCGGAAGTGCTGTACACGGCCGCCCTGGGCATCGGAAACCGCCAGCAGTGTGCGCGGCTGTACCGTCTCACCATTGTTCGCGATGGTCTGGTACATACCGGCAACTTCGAACGGGGTCATCTCCACAGCACCAAGCAACATCGCCGGCACTCGGGGGAGCCTGGATTCAACACCCAGGCGGCGAATCGTCTGGCGCACATTCTGCAGGCCGAGATCCAATCCCAAATGGGCCGTCGCCAGGTTATAGGACTTGGCCAGAGCGATATAAAGCGGTATCTGTCCGTGAGCGCGCTTATCGAAGTTCTGCGGCATCCATACATCGCCATCCGCCTCTTCAATTCTCACCGGGGCATCATCGATCAGGGTGGCCAGGTTGTACTCTTCCGGTCGCTCTAGAGCAGTGAGAAACACAGCCGGCTTAATCAGGGAGCCCACCTGGCGGCGGGCTTCCAGCGCCCGGTTGAAGCCTGGGTAGTCCGGGTTCCGATCTCCCACCATGGCGAGCACATTGCCGTTGCGATTATCCAACAATACTGTCGCGGCCTGGAGTGAATTGGCTTTGATCCCTCGGTCTTTCTCCAGCTGGCTAACGCCCTGACTGATGGACTCCTCCGCCAACTTCTGCACCGAAGGGGCCAAGGTGGTGTAAACCCGTAAACCCGAAGTGCGCAATTCCTCGTAGGAGTAGTAGGGACGCAATTCAATCAACAGCCGCTCAGTAAAGGCCGGGTAAGGATTCTGCGCACCGACACCACCCTTGACCACCCCCAGAGGCTTGGCGGAATACTTCTGGAATTCCTCCTGGGTAATCAGCCCCTGCTCCAGCATCAATTCCAGCACGGTATTGCGCCTTTGCAGTGCTCTCTCTGGATTGCGCCAGGGGTTGTAGTAAGACGCACCTTTCGCCAGCCCCACCAACAGCGCTACCTGATGGGGTTCCAAGGTGTCCAGGGGCTGCTGGAAATAGAATTCAGAGGCCAACCCAAAGCCATAAATACCTCTGGCACCCTGCTGACCCAACCACACTTCGTTGATGTATTCCTGCAGGATATAGCGCTTGTCGTAGTGCACCTCCATCAGGATGGCCATCAGGGCCTCGTTGAATTTACGTCTCAGGCTGGGCTTATGGTCAAAAAAGATATTTTTGACCAACTGCTGGGTAATTGTGGAGCCACCCTGTACCAATCGTCCGGCTTTTGCGTTGGCCACCATGGCCCGGGCAATACCGCGAGGGGAAACACCAAAGTGATTGAGGAAGTCCTGATCCTCAACAGCAATCAGGGTATTGGCTACCAAGGGAGGAATATCATCGAAACGCACTGGATTGCGGTCATCGCCTCCCCCTAGTAGAGAGCCGATATTAGCCGCGTCCAGGCGGAATTCTGCCAGGCTTCGGCCATTGTCATCACGCAGGCCGCTAATTTGATCATTGCGCAGACGGAAGGAGACCACTGCAGCAGGCTGGCGGCCATTGGCATGGATAAAGTCCCGGCGCCAGACCTTGTAATTCATTCCGTCCTGAACCCAGGAACCGGGCTCACTCAGAGTGCCCTGCTTGCGGTAATTCAAGGCAGCAAATTCGGACTCCAACTCATCCGGATGCATTGCCATACCCTCGCGCAGCACCAGCGGACGAGCGTAGACTCGGGCGGGGAGTTGGTATTGACGGCTATCCAGTCGCTCGCGCAGCTGCACATCCAGGTAAGCCATATACGCTGCCAGCGCCAGGGAGCCCACCAGGGCTAAAAGCACTAGCAGCTTGAGCCAGCGATATCGTCGTTTGGGCTTTGACGCTCTGACGCGCCGGCGTTTCGTTGATGCCATATGAGGATTCAGTCCCGCTGCCAACTCAGTACATCAAGCGACTCATGAGACCTAACCAGCCCCAATCGAAGAGTCGAAGGCAGGGTACCAGCAGGTGGCAGCTCCGCTGGTATCTTGCTGCCAGTGCCTTTCAGCACTGGCGGGCCCACTCAATTAGCGGGCTAAAATCCAGGCTTGGCAGTATCTATCACCTGGCGGTTTACGTGAAGGTGCTATTTACACCTGTGCGAGGATTGACCGCAGCAACCGCCTATAAGTTCACCAAGATGTAACAAGCGCCTATGTGAGGGTTTGCTGTCGCCAGCCCTCCCCAATGCCTTGCACTTGGCAAAATCACGTCCATAATGCGGCGGAAATGTAGACAATAAGCCCGAATAGGAATGATATGCAGCAATACGATCTCTACGGCATAGGTGCCGCCCTACTCGATACAGAAATCGAAGTGTCGGACCAGGATTTGAGCAGCCTTGGCGTGGAAAAGGGAATCATGACCCTGGTAGATGATGCCCGTCAGCAACAGCTGGTAGACGACCTTCAAAACCATATGGTCACTGCCAAATTGGCCTGCGGCGGCTCCGGTGCCAATACGGTCATTGCTGCCAGCTATTTCGGTCTCCGCACCTTCTATTCGTGCAAAGTTGCCGCTGACGAGAATGGTGATTTCTACAGAAACAACCTTAACAGCGCCGGGGTCGACTACCCCGAAACACTGAAGCAAGCTGATAAGGGCACTACCGGCAAATGCCTGGTGCTTATCACCCCGGATGCCGAACGCAGTATGAACACCTATCTGGGAATGAGTGAACAGCTCTCAGTCGCTGAGCTGGATAGCGATGCACTGTCCGCCTCCAAGTGGGCCTATATCGAAGGCTACCTAGTTTCCTCTGAAACGGGCCGTGCCGCAGCGATCAAGCTTCGCGAAGAAGCCGAAGCCCACGGAGTTAAAACCGCTCTCAGCCTGTCTGACCCGGCTATGGTTCAGTTCTTCGGCGAAGGGCTGCGGGAAATGATTGGCGGCGGTGTGGATATGCTGTTCTGCAACCGGGATGAGGCTCTGGGCTTTACCGGTACCGACTCTGTGGAGGGCGCCGTTGAAGCGCTGCGCGATTACTGCCGCAGTTTCGCGATTACCCTGGGCGCCGATGGCGCACTGCTATGGGACGGCAACGACGTTCACCGCATAGAGAGTCCCGAAGTCCGCGCCATCGATACCAACGGCGCAGGCGATATGTTTGCCGGTGCTTTCCTCTACGGTATCAACCGCGAAATGAGTTTTACCGAAGCCGGCGAACTCGCTTGCCGCGCTGCCGCCCAGGTAGTGAGCCAATACGGCCCGCGACTAGAGGCCGAGCAGCACTCCGAATTACTCGCACCGGTTGTTTAATAGCAATTGCCTAATAGCAGTTATCTATAGACACATGATTTCCAGAGGGCCCTAAGGCTTGGGCCCTCTGGAATGGTGGAGCATCCCCGGGTAGCTATCCAGCTCCGGCAGCCCCGTCGCTGCGGAAATACCGAACCCCTGGGCATAGTCCACCCCCATCTGGCTCAATTTTTCCATTAACTCCGGGCTCTCTACATACTCGGCGATAGTGCTGATACCCATTCTCTTCGCCAAGTGATCAATAGTGCTCACCATTGCGCTATCAATTTCATCCTCGAGCATATTCCGCACAAAGCTTCCGTCGATTTTAAGAAAATCTACCGGCAGCTGACGCAGATAAGCCAGGGAGGAAACACCGCGACCAAAGTCATCCAGGGCAAAGCTGCAACCGGCGGCTCTCAGCTTGTGGATAAATATTAGGGCTCGCTCGAGATTATTGATGGCGCTGGTTTCTGTAATTTCAAATTGAACCCGTGAAGGCGTTACACCGGCATCGGACAGAGACTGCAGCACAAAATCAGCAAAGGTCTCATCCCCCAGGCTGATACCGGAAATATTGACCGCATAATTAATTCCGCCCATCCCCAGGCGCTGCTCCTGGGCCATATAGTCAAAGACCCGGCGAATTACCCAGCGGTCCACTTCCTCGATCAAGCCGTAGCGCTCTGCGGCTGGCAAAAACAGCCCCGGTGAAATCACTCCACCATCACGGCCGCGCATCCGCACCAGGATTTCATAGTGGTGGACATTGCGGTCCCCCTTTAGTGAAACCACTGGCTGTCGGTACAACATCAGGCGATCTTCCCGCAAAGCCGCGTGAATTTCCGCAACCCAGGTGGTCTCGCGACGCTTCTCCAATACCTTACGGGAGTCACCAAACAGCTTAACGCGATTTCTGCCCTGCTCGCGGGCACTGCAACAGGCATCATTGGCCGACGCCAGTAACTGACTGGCATTGGGGGTAAAGTGATCGACTCCAACAACACCGATCGACACCGCGACCCGGTTGTCATTCCCCTCCCAGAAAAAACTGAAGTTCTGCACAGAGTCGCGCAGCCGAGCCACCACACGACCACCCTCTTCCAGGGTGCAGTCGCGCAGTAGTATCGCAAACTCATCACTGCCGACTCGGGCAAACAGATCGTCGCTGGAGAGGCAGCGCTTGATTAACTCCACCAACTGAACCAACAACTGGTCCCCGGCAACAAAGCCCAGGGTGTCGTTAATTACTTTGAATTGATAAACATCCAGGTAGAGCAATACATGGTGCTGGCGTTTATCGACACAGAGGCTGAGTTGGCTTTGCAGCTCACTCTCAAAGAATTGTCGGTTGGGCAGTCGGGTTAAGGCGTCGTGGCTACTCTGCCACATAAGGCGGGTGGAAACCCGGCGTGCGGCAGAGGTATCCCGCAGCACCAAAACATAATTTTTCAGCACCCCCATATCCCAAAGAGCCATTACCTGCACGGTCACTTCAAGCGGGACATGCTCTTCCCCTGGGCGCTCAATACAGGCATTAAACTCTCTGGTTCTGGGTACTTCACCCAGGTCACTGGATGCCGGCAGTATCGGCTCTATCGCATCGCCCCGGCTATTGCACAGGCGCAAACCTTCACTGAGTGGCTGGCCGGGCAGCAGTCCAACCAGGTCCCCGGTCATTTCGTTGACCAGGGGGTTGGTGTAAACCACCGTGCCCGCAGCATCGGTGACAATGACACCATCGGCAACTTCACCGAGAGCCGCCTCCGCCGCCTGTAAACTGATCTGCTCACAGGGGCGCAGCCCCTCTTCCAACTGGGCGAGGGGACCGAGATAACTTGCCGCCTCTGGATTAAACAGCGTCACGGGAAAACTCACTCAAAACACAACAGAGTAAAGCGCAAACCTTTCCCGGTAGCGGGGAGGTGCCTTGCGACAGACCATAACCGAAAAAGGTTACCGACATCATCGCCCACGATCGCCGATTTTATTCAATTATCCAGCCTCCCAGCCGAGTTTTTTCTACAAATGTATAAATTGCACATTCACAGATTGCTGCGCAAGAAATTTTTTAATTTCTCGTCTTCAAATACTCGTTGTAGAGTTGTGTTGAGCAGTCCATTCACACGGCTTTGGACTTCTTCACGGCTGGGCTTAACCAGGTTCCGATCTTTGCCGGAAGCGCTGTAAGTGCCGAAATAAGTGCGAGGACCAATTTTCACTTCCAGGTGAATTTCAGCAGAGGTGTCAATCTCAGTGGTATAAACCGTATTTGGACTGTTGTAGGTGAGTTTTACCAATTTTGCGATCACCTGAACTTCCGGCGCGCTATCGGTAATTCGGAATGACCAATTTGAAAAACCCTCACGCAATCCCGCCGCAATAGCCTCACCAGCGTCATTGCCAATACTTACCTGAGCAGTATCCGCATAAACACCACCCAATGATCCCAAGCCGCCAGAGGGCAGTTCATTAACTCCCATCACACTCATACTAAAGCCTTCGCCTATCGCTTCAGGAGCGACCTGGACCTGAGGCTGCAGCCAAATTTGCAGCGGGCTGTGAGCACAAGCGCTGAGTAGCAGTGCACCGGCAAAAACCAATAACTTCTTCATGTTTAATTCCCCCTCACTTCAAAAAAACTGCCAATTCAGCCATGGTGATGGTGGTGGTGCTCACCCTCATCACTCATCCGAACTATTGGCACAAGAATATCTACACTGCTGCCATCGGCAAAAAGCAGTCGCAACGGCAACTCTTCCCCCGCCTGCAAGCGCAGACCTTTAATCATTAAGTGAACTCCACCGGGAGCCATATCTACACTTGCCCCGGCGGCTATCGTCAGCTGATCCAGCGGGCGCATCCGGTTTATTCCGTTCTCCGATATTGTGGCATGCAGGTCTGCCGAAGCCTGTTCAACACCCGGCAGCTCCACACCTGTGAGTACCTGACTCGAATCACCAGTGTTGTGCAGCGACACAAAGGCAGCGCTCATTGAAGGCCCGGGAGGTGTTTCCCGGGCATACCCCTCTGCCGTAATTCCTATGGAATAGGCGCCTTTAGACACAAGAAGTGCGGTGATTAAGAAGGCAAATGCCAATACTTTTTTCATGGTGCCCCTCCGCTGGGCTTAATCAGAATCAGTTTCGCCGGATTCCCGACTTTGATATCTCCACGCACCCGATACCCGGGTACAGCCTCGCGCAGTTGCTGATAAACCCAACGGCCCTCAGCATCACTGCGCGCTACGATAATGACGCGCAGCTGCTCGCTGCGAATCCTGCCCGCTACTCGCTGCAACTGTTCCACCAGCCCGGCAGACCTTGCTGCAAGTTCACCGGCTGGCAGACCTATCACCTCCCCTTGCGGTAAATCGAGCTGCGCTCTCCCCCGCTCGCGGACCAACTGTGTACGCACTTCAGCCACCAGCGGATTGGCCGGGGCCAACATCTCGGCCCGTTTCAACAGGGTATTCACCTCCCCAAAATCCCTGCGACGCAGGGCGTCCCGCGCCCGCTCAACATAGGTGACCACAATGGTTTGAATACCGGTTTCTGCCTTGCTGTTATCCGGTTGCAGTTGCAATACACGCAGGTAGTAGTCGTAGGCACTGGCGCCGGCAGGCTGGGTTAGATGCCCTTTGCGTAGCGCCTGTTCCGCACGACTCAAAAAAAAGGAAATATTGTTGCGCCGAACCTGGTCTTGGGATGGCGTCTTTTTAGGGGCGGGAGGAGGGACAACCGTTTTAGGTGCGGGCTTATTGGATGAGCAGGCCCCCAGGCAAAATGCCAGTAGCAGTAAAACCCCAAGGCTGTGAAGGCGTTCAAATGACGGCAAAACAATCCCCTATTGTTGTTTTTTTGTACCACTGGCGTCGCTATACTGCTGCGGCGACTGAACCCCCGTCTGGTGCAGCAGTCTGAACTATGCGCCCGACTATAATGAATTTTTTCATCTATGGCTGTGATGACCAAAAGTTTCCGAAAAAATTTCCTCGTTCTGCTGACAATCCTGCTGGCCATAACCAGCATTGGAGCTGCAGCGCAGAATTCCGATAACCCTTTTGCCTCGCTGAGCAGCGCCCAGGAAAACTCTTTCCTGCCGGTCGATGAAGCTTATCAGCAGGATCTGCTCTTTGATGCCAACGGCCTCAGTGCACTCTTCCAGATTGCCCCAGAGTACTACCTCTATCGCGAAAAACTGGCGCTGTACAGAGTCGATAATGGTGAAAAAACTCCCATCCCCCTGAACCTGCCAACCGGTGAAGTCATTTGGGACGACTATTTCGAGAAAGAGACTGAGGTCTACCGAGGCCAGCTCGAATTTGCCCTGGATATCCCTGAAACCAGCGGTTCCACCCAACTGGAGCTCCACTATCAAGGCTGCGCAGATGCCGGCCTTTGCTATCCACCTCAGACCCGGTACTACAGTGTGGATTTTGCCAGTCAGGATATAGAACCGCAGGACAGCGCCTTAATTACAGGCGCGCCCACTCCGCCAGCGAGTGCTGGCGGTGCCGCAGGCAGTAGCAATGTCACCTTATCACTGGCGCTGCTTCTCGCATTTGCCGGTGGCCTGATCCTGAACCTGATGCCCTGTGTCTTCCCAGTACTGTCGATTAAATTACTGGCCGTGAGCCAGGCGGCACAAAATGCAAGCCAAAGGCATCACCACGGCTGGGCTTATACACTGGGCGTAGTTTTGAGCTTTGTGGCTATCGCCGCTGTGATGCTCGCCCTTCGCGCCGGCGGAGAGGCAGTCGGCTGGGGCTTCCAGCTTCAATCCCCCTGGTTGGTGGCAGCACTCGCCTACCTGTTTTTTATCATGGGGTTGAGTCTGTCCGGAATGACCGAACTCGGCAGTAACCTGATGGGTATTGGCGGCAACCTGAATAAACGTCAGGGGTTGTCGGGCTCTGTGGCATCGGGCGCGCTGGCAACCCTGGTGGCCAGCCCCTGCACTGCGCCGCTGATGGGCTCCGCACTGGGGTTTGCTGTTACGCAGCCCGCACTAATTGCGCTAAGTGTTTTTGCCGCCCTTGGCGCCGGTATGGCGGCCCCCTTCCTGTTGTTGACCTATATCCCCGCTCTAGCCGAAAAGCTGCCCAAACCCGGCCCCTGGATGGATCGCCTGAAGCAGTTGTTGGCATTCCCGATGTATCTCACTGCGGTGTGGCTACTGTGGGTTCTGGGCCGACAAGCCGGGGGGGATGGAGTTGCCCTGGTACTGGCTGGTGCCGTAGCCATTGCATTTGCCCTGTGGCTTTGGCCGCGTCCGCAATGGCACTGGCTGCGCGGTTCCCTGGCCCTGGCCTCCCTGGCCTTGGCGGTTTTTCTACTTCCGCAACTGAAAACCATCAATCAGTCTGAACAATTGTCCAGCAGCGATTACTGGGAGCCCTATTCGGCAGAGAGACTGGAGACTGCGCGCAGTGAGGGGCGTGCAGTTCTGGCCAATATGACGGCGGCCTGGTGCATCACCTGCCTGATGAATGAGAAAGCTGTGCTGTCGAGCACCGAGGTCAGTGATGCTTTGGAACGCCTCAACGTGGTCGCGCTGAAAGGCGATTGGACCAACCAGGACCCGCGAATCAGCGAATTATTGGCCAAATACGGGCGTACCAGTGTGCCGCTGTATCTTCTCTATCCCGCCGATGGGGGCGACGCAAAAATACTGCCGCAAATATTATCTCAAGATGATTTACTACAGGAATTGGAGAACGCTGTGGACTCCCCTTTGAGCACTGGGGTGACTCAGTAAAGTTTTTGGCGCCTTTGTAGCCAATAACCCAAGGTAAACAGGCCACAGCCCGGATATTTTGAACTAATTTTTTGCCCAATATCGCCGAACTGCTGCTAACTTCGATAAACTCCGAGTCTGGCATGGACAGGGAGTCACTTTTGCGGCAGACTCGGTTAATGAGTTCGGGCAGCTAGGCCGAAATTTCGAGTTTGCCCGCAAGATAGCCAATTTTAACCCACTTTATATGGGTTTTCGGCAACTTTCTTCAGGGCGAATTATGGCTAAACTTCTTCTCCTTCACGGCCCCAACCTAAATCTTTTAGGCAGTCGCGAACCGCACATCTACGGGTCTACCACCCTGGCGGATATCAACGAAGCCGCCGAGCGCCAGTGCGACGCCGCCGGCCACGAACTGGAAGTCCTGCAGAGCAATAGTGAATCAGCCCTGCTCGAACGAATCCACCTGGCGGCGACCAGTGGGGTCGACTTTATCGTGATCAATCCCGCTGCGTTCACCCATACCAGTGTCGCCTTGCGCGATGCCCTGGCAGCCGTTGCCATCCCGTTTATTGAGCTTCACCTGTCCAATCCCCATGCCAGGGAAGCTTTCCGACACCATTCCTATCTTTCAGATCTGGCCTGCGGCGTAATCTGTGGCTTTGGCGCCAACAGCTACACCCTGGCCTTACAGGCAGCCATCCACCAATTGGATGCCACACCTGCACAACAATGAATCAAACTGCGAGTAAATAACTATGGATATCCGCAAAATTAAAAAATTGATTGAGCTGCTCGAAGAATCGGATATCGGCGAGCTGGAAATCAAAGAAGGCGAAGAGTCCGTGCGCATCAGTCGCGGCGTCAGCAGCGCCGCCCAACCCGTTGCACCGATTTACAGCGCGCCTCCCGCACCGGTTACCGCCCCTGCTGCTCCGGCGCCCAGCGCTCCTGCTGCCCCAGCTGAAAAAGAGTCCAAGCCGGCTATCAGCGGACACGCGGTAAAATCCCCGATGGTAGGCACCTATTACGCTGCCCCCAGCCCTGGCGCCGAGGCCTTCGTGAAAGTGGGTCAGCAGGTCAAAGTTGGCGATGTTGTGTGCATCGTCGAAGCGATGAAAATGATGAACCAGATCGAAGCCGACAAGGCTGGTACCATTGAGTCGATCCTGCTGGAAGACGGCCAACCGGTTGAGTTTGACCAGCCCCTCGTGACCATCGTCTGAGTGGGGTAAGTCACAATGTTCGACAAAATCCTAATCGCCAACCGCGGCGAAATCGCATTGCGGATTTTGCGCGCCTGTAAAGAGATGGGCATCGCCACTGTGGCGGTGCACTCTTTGGTAGACCGCAATCTCAAGCATGTACGCCTGGCCGACGAATCTGTATGTATCGGCCCCAACCCATCCCCGCAGAGCTACCTAAATGTGCCGGCCCTGATCTCCGCCATGGAAATCACCGACGCAGTAGCCGTGCACCCCGGCTATGGCTTTCTCGCAGAGAACGCGGACTTCGCCGAGCAGGTGCAAAAGAGCGGCTTTACCTTTATTGGCCCTGACCCGGATGTGATCCGCCTGATGGGGGACAAGGTGTCTGCAATTGCCGCCATGAAAAAGGCTGGCGTTCCCACCGTTCCAGGCTCTGACGGCCCGCTGCCCGATAATAGCGAGCGCTGCATGGAGATCGGCCGCAGCATCGGTTATCCGGTCATCATTAAAGCTGCCGCCGGTGGCGGTGGTCGCGGCATGCGCGTGGTGGAAAAGGAAGAGGAGCTGGTGAACGCGATTGCCGTGACCAAGTCCGAAGCCCAGGCGGCCTTCGGTGACGGCACCGTCTACATGGAAAAATTCCTGCAGAATCCCCGCCATGTTGAGATCCAGGTAATGGCCGATGGCCAGGGCAACGCCATCCATCTGGGCGATCGCGACTGCTCCCTGCAGCGCCGCCATCAAAAGGTTTTAGAAGAAGCCCCAGCTCCGGGTATTCCCGATGAGGTGCGCGAGCAGGTACATGAGTCCTGTGTACAAGCCTGTATCGATATCGGCTATCGCGGCGCGGGTACTTTTGAATTCCTGTATGAAAATGAGCGTTTCTACTTTATCGAAATGAACACCCGTATTCAGGTGGAGCACCCCGTTACCGAAATGGTAACCGGCGTCGACCTGATCAAAGAGCAGATTCGGGTTTGTGCCGGTGAAAAGCTATCCCTGAAGCAGGAAGATATCGTAATCAAAGGTCACGCCTTTGAATGCCGTATCAATGCCGAAGATCCGCAGACCTTCTTCCCCAGCCCCGGCAAGGTAAACAACTTCCATATGCCTGGCGGCTTGGGTGTGCGGGTCGACTCCCATCTCTACTCCGGATACTCGGTACCCCCCAACTACGATTCCATGATCGCCAAGCTGATCACCCATGCGGAAGATCGTGAAACCGCGTTGGCGCGTATGCGTGTGGCCCTTTCGGAACTGGTAGTGGACGGTATCAAAACCAACATTCCCCTACAGGAAGAGTTGGTACGAGATGAAAACTTTGCCAAGGGTGGGGTCAATATCCACTACCTGGAGAAGAAGTTAGGTCTTTAAGCGCTCGCCAGCCGGGGCAAAGTTAGCGAGAATTGCGGCAAACATAACGACACTGAACCTTGCCATGGATGGCGTGGCAACCGTCGTTATCTGAGTGCGGCCCGGCCGCAACAATGCCGTAAACATCGCTATAACAATTCCGGAATAATTATGCCCTGGCTACAACTCCGCGTGGACACCGACCGTGATCACGCGGAAAAAATTGAAGACGCACTGCTTTTTGCCGGTGCCGTATCTGTCACCCTGCAAGACAACGCTGACCAACCGATCCTTGAGCCCGGACTCGGAGAGGTGCCCCTATGGGAGCAAACACGGGTCACCGGGTTGTTCGATGCGGAAGTCGACACCGCGGTTACCGAGGCAAAAGCAGCTTCCTTCCTATGCGAAATGTTGCCCAATGCCCGCTGGGAGCAACTTGAGGACAAGGATTGGGAGCGGGAGTGGATGACCCACTACAAACCCATCCAGTGCGGCCCCAATTTGTGGATCTGCCCCAGCTGGTGTGAGCCACCACAACCGGACGCCGTGAACCTGCTGCTCGATCCGGGCCTTGCCTTCGGCACTGGCACGCACCCAACTACTTTCCTATGTCTGCAATGGTTGGCACAGCAGGAGCTCGCAGGTATGAGTGCCATCGACTTCGGTTGCGGCTCGGGTATTCTGGGGATTAGCGCACTTCTACTGGGAGCAGAGCGAGTTCTCGGCACCGATATCGATCCCCAGGCATTGCTCGCCAGCCGCGACAATGCCCAGCGCAACGGCATAAACCCCGAGCGCTTCCCGGTCTACCTGCCAGAACAAATGCCGAGCGAAGCCGCCGATGTTATGTTGGCCAATATCCTCGCCGGTCCCCTGGTAGAACTCGCCCCTCAACTGATACAGCTCACTCAATTGGGCGGAAAAATCTGTCTGTCCGGCATCCTCAGTTCCCAGGCAGAGCAGGTGAAAAATGCTTACAGTGAATGGATTGAGTTCGATCCTGACGGCGAACACGAGGGATGGGTCAGACTGACAGGCAAGCGGGTGCGCTAAATGCGCTCCCCAGCACTACGCGGGACCCCTTTGGGCTGATAAACTTGGCTGCTAAATAAACTGCGCTCTAGTCGAATGTCTCAACTGGTAACCCGCTGCCCTCATTGCAGCACATCATTTCATATTAATGACCAGCAACTGCGCGCTGCCCGCGGCGCCGTTCGCTGTGGGTCTTGCCTGCAGGTGTTTCGCGCAGACGAAAATATCGTTTTCTCAGAGAGTGATAGCGAGAGCCGCAATGATTTGGAGGCTTTGCTGGAAGACGATGACTTCCTGATCCACGACGATATCGAGCTCGACGAGGACGAACCCGCCACCCCGCCATCTCCACCAGCTGTAGATCAAACTGCCGGTCGGGAGAGTGCAACCAATGAGGGGGCACCTGACAGCGCACCCAAATCTGAACCAAAAGAATATAGTGCAGCAGCGCAGGAATTAATTGGTGACGCCTTTGGCGACCATGAGTGGCAGGAGCTGGAAACATCTCACACCGAAGAGGAAGCGGAACCCGAAGAGGACCTGGATAAAATCCTCAAGCCGGACTGGGAAGAACTTCCTGATTTTGATTCTGACTCTTCGCCCGAGTACAACGGCCAACCTGAAGTACCGGAGTTTGAAACTTCTAGCTCCCTCGCTGAGGAATCGTCTTGGGACAACAATGAGCCTGCAGTATCAACCGAGTCTGTAGATACACCTCCCCCCACTGAGGAAAGCCGCCAGGAGCCTTACTTCGGTGGCGAATCTACCACTGCTGAAGAGCCGCAGCGGGAGCAATTGATCTCAGCCATCCAGCCCGCGCCTGTGGAGATGTCGTGGGGAGTCCCCAAAAAGAAACGCACAGCCTCTCCCTGGCTATGGCGTGCATTGATTCCCCTATCGATCCTCGGCATAGTGATTCAGGTTGCATACTTCCAGTTCGATAGCCTCAGCCGCAAACAGCCCTGGCGCGACTTCTATGCAGCCGCCTGCCCACTATTCGGCTGCACCTTACCTCAACTAAAAGATACCCGGGCGATCCAGGCCACAAACTTAATGGTGCGTACCCACCCGCAGCTGCAGGGCGCCCTGGTAGTGGATGCAGTGCTGCTAAATACTGCCCCCTACGCGCAACCCTTCCCCAACTTATTGTTGAACTTCAGCGACCTGAAGGATAAGGCTGTGGCCAGTCGTCGATTTACCCCGAACGAGTACCTACAGGGGGAGTTGGCCGGACGCAAACTAATGCCCCAGGACAGCCCCATTCATATCGCTATTGAGGTGGTTGACCCCGGTGCAGAAGCGGTAAACTACGAGCTGAACATCACTCACTGAACACACACAAGCTCCCCGGCTAAGTTTTTAGCAAAGGGGATTTGGCGCCATAAACAACCAAACCTGCGCATTCGACAGGCTAAATGAACAGTGATCGATCAAATTGCCCGCTTTTTCGCTTTGCCATTAACGGGCCAGCCGCTATCATAGGCGGCTGTTTTGCCGGGGCACAGATTGCCCTTCCTACAGCCCAAATGGAGCTACCGTGTCTACTGCCATTGGCCCCTATATTATCGACAACCCGGTAATTCTGGCGCCCATGGCCGGTGTCACCGACCGCCCCTTCCGCCAGCTGTGCCGAGAACTCGGCGCCGGATTGGTGGTTTCGGAGATGGTGACCTCGGACACTCGCCTGTGGAACAGCCGCAAGTCCCGCTTGCGCCTGGATCACGGTGGCGAAGCGGCGCCCATATCGGTGCAGATCGCCGGCGGTGATCCTGAGATGATGGCGGAAGCCGCTCGGGAGAATGCTCGTCGCGGCGCGCAAATCATCGATATTAATATGGGTTGCCCGGCAAAAAAGGTGTGTAAGAAAGCAGCGGGCTCCGCCCTGCTGCGGGATGAAAAGCTGGTAGCGGATATTCTTCAAGCCGTGGTCCAGTCTGTTTCCGTCCCGGTGACGCTAAAGATCCGCACCGGCTGGTGCCCGGATTCCCGCAATGGCGTCACTGTAGCCAAAATGGCCGAGGATTCCGGGATCGCTGCACTGGCGGTTCACGGTCGCACTCGCGCCTGTGGCTACCACGGACAGGCTGAATTCGATACCATTGCCGAAATTGTATCCAGGGTAAAAATCCCGGTTTTTGCCAATGGCGACATCTGCAGTGCTGAGAGAGCCCGAGAGGTGCTCGATTACACTGGCGCATCGGCGGTCATGATTGGCCGTGCAGCACAGGGACGACCATGGATTTTTCGGGAAATAGCCCACTATCTCGCCACTGGCGAGCGGCTACCCGAACCGACATTGGATGAAGTCAGGAATATTTTGCTCGCCCATTTGGGCGAACTACACCGATTCTACGGTGAAGTGATGGGGGTCCGTATCGCTCGCAAACATGTGGGCTGGTACTTGAAGACGCTCGCGGATAGCGAGTCCTTCCGCAAGACCTTTTTCCAAATAGAGAGTGCAGAAGTACAACATGCCAGCGTTCACGAGTGGTTTGAACGCCGAATAACGAGAGGGGCACAAGCGGCATGAACAACGAAGTATTAATTCCGGATACTGGCAATGAAGAAGTATCCTCCAGGGGACAGACTCAACTGGCACAGCCACAGCAGCAGTCCCTGCGCGATGCCGTCGAGCACGCAATGGAGAATTACTTCCGCCACCTGGATGGCCAGATGGTAACCGATGTCTACGACATGGTGCTGTCGGAGATCGAAGCGCCCATGCTCGAAGTGGTGATGAAATACACCCGCCACAACCAGACCCGCGCCGCGCAATTACTGGGTCTCAACCGTGGCACCCTGCGCAAGAAGCTGAAGCGCTACGGCCTGCTGTAAGCTTCCCACCAAGCGAAATTTTGAAGGGGGATGAGGTAACTCATCCCCCTTCGCTATTTTCCCGGCAGCGTTTTTGTTGCCACAGTGGACAACCGCTAAAACCCTTTAAACATCCTTTTCGAAAACCAGTTGGATCAAGTGCAATGACAGACAAGGTTTCCATCCGCCGCGCTCTAATTAGTGTCTCTGACAAGAGTGGCATTGTAGAGTTCGCTCAACAGCTCTCCGCAATGGGGGTTGAGATTCTTTCCACCGGCGGAACCCACCGCCAGCTCAAGGAAGCGGGTATTCCCGTGGTAGAAGTTTCCGACTACACCGGCTTCCCCGAAATGATGGACGGCCGTGTCAAAACTCTGCACCCGAAAGTACACGGTGGCATTCTGGGGCGCCGTGGTACCGATGATGCCATCATGGGCAAGCACGGTATCACCCCGATCGATATGGTGGTGGTTAACCTCTACCCCTTCGCTCAAACCGTTGCCAAGCCCGACTGTTCCCTCGAAGACGCTATCGAGAATATCGATATCGGCGGCCCCACCATGGTTCGCGCTGCCGCCAAGAACCACAAAGATGTCACTATCGTGGTCAATGCCAGCGATTACGGCAACATCATCGAAGAAATGAAAGATAACGATGGCACCTTGAGCCACGCCAGCCGCTTTGACCTTGCGGTAAAAGCCTTTGAGCACACGGCGGGCTATGACGGCGCTATTGCTAATTACCTGGGCGCCATTAAAGGCGAAGAAAAGCAGCTGTTCCCGCGTACCTACAACAGCCAATTCATCAAGAAACTGGACCTGCGCTACGGTGAGAACCCGCACCAGAAATCCGCTTTCTATACCGAAGCCAACCCAGCTGAGGCCAGTATTTCCACTGCCACCCAGCTGCAGGGCAAAGAGCTGTCCTACAACAATATCGCCGATACCGATGCCGCGCTGGAGTGCGTGAAATCCTTCGAACAACCCGCTTGCGTGATCGTAAAACACGCCAATCCCTGCGGTGTGGCGATTGCTGAAGATATTCACAAAGCCTACGACCTGGCCTTCGCTACCGACAGCGAATCTGCCTTTGGCGGTATCATCGCCTTTAACCGAGAGCTGGACGGCGCCACTGCCCGCGCTATCGTCGAGCGACAGTTTGTTGAAGTCATCATCGCACCGTCAGTCTCCGAAGAGGCCAAACAGGCCGTTGCCGAGAAGAAGAACCTGCGCCTGCTGGTATGCGGCCAGTGGAGCAGCGAGCGCACCCCGGCACTGGACTACAAGCGCGTTAATGGCGGCCTGCTGGTTCAGGACCGCGACGACGGTCTGATCACGGCTGCCGACCTGAAAGTAGTCTCCAAGCGCCAGCCCACTGAAGAAGAAATCCGCGATCTGCTGTTTACCTGGAAAGTGGCCAAGTTCGTAAAATCCAATGCCATCGTATACGGCAAAGACGGTCGCACTGTGGGTGTAGGCGCAGGCCAGATGAGCCGCGTAAACTCCGCACGCATCGCCGCGATCAAGGCCGAGCACGCCGGCCTCGCTGTTGCAGGGTCCGTTATGGCTTCCGATGCCTTCTTCCCCTTCCGCGACGGCATCGATAATGCTGCCGCTGTGGGAATCCAGGCGGTTATCCAGCCCGGCGGTTCCATGCGCGATGAAGAAGTGATCGCCGCAGCGGACGAGCACAATATGGCCATGGTATTTACCGGCATGCGCCACTTCCGCCACTAAGATTGTGCGCCCGCAAATGCTTACTGCTGCGGGCTATGATCAACGGGCTGGGAAGTATCGATACTTCCCAGCCCGCACAAATCATTTGAATCCAGGGGCGAGACTCAGGCCTCAGAATCAATTCCACGTTAAACTAGCACACCTATAACCTGTGCAATGGACCGGATCGGTCGACTTAGGGGGATTTAAGAATGAACGTATTGGTTATCGGATCAGGTGGCCGCGAGCACGCTCTGGCGTGGAAAGCAGCGCAAAACCCAAATGTCGGCACCGTCTATGTTGCCCCAGGCAACGCCGGCACTGCCCGCGAACCCAAGCTGGAAAATATCGCGATCGGTGTGGATAACTTCGCCGCCCTGGCAGATTTCGCCGAGGAAAACGACGTAGAACTAACGATTGTCGGCCCGGAAGCACCGCTGGTAGAGGGTGTTGTCGATTTCTTTAATGCCCGTGGCCTCGCCATTTTTGGCCCCAGCAAAGGCGCCTCCCAACTGGAAGGCTCCAAAGCCTTTACTAAAGACTTCCTCGAGCGCCACAAGATCCCCACCGCTGCCTACCGCAATTTCACCGAAGTGGAGCCGGCGGTTGCCTACATTCGCGAGCGCGGCGCGCCCATCGTGGTTAAAGCCGACGGCTTGGCTGCGGGCAAGGGTGTAATCGTTGCCGAAACCGAAGAGCAGGCTGAGCTCGCTGTACGCGATATGCTGTCTGGAAACGCCTTTGGTGAAGCCGGCTGTCGCGTGGTTATCGAGGAGTTCCTCCAGGGTGAGGAAGCGAGCTTTATCGTGATGGTGGATGGTGAAAACATCCTGCCGATGGCCACCAGCCAGGATCACAAGCGCGTTGGCGATGGTGATACCGGCCCCAATACGGGCGGTATGGGTGCCTACTCCCCGGCACCGGTGGTGACCGACACCATTTACCAGCGCATTATGCAAGAGGTTATCGAGCCCACAGTTAAAGGCCTGGCTTCTGAGGGTACGCCCTACACCGGTTTCCTCTACGCCGGCCTGATGATCGACAGCGACGGTACTCCGAAGGTTATCGAGTACAACTGCCGCTTTGGCGATCCGGAAACCCAGCCAATTATGATTCGCCTGAAATCAGACCTGGTTGACCTGTGCATGGCTGCTCTGGACAAGAAGCTGGACACTGTCACTGCTGAGTGGGACCCCCGCCCAGCCCTGGGTGTGGTACTTGCCGCTCACGGCTATCCCGGCAGCTACCGCAAAGGCGATGCCATCAGCGGCCTGGACAAAGCAGACGGTGACAACGCCAAGGTCTTCCACGCCGGTACCGCACTGGATGGTGAGCGTGTAGTCACAAATGGTGGCCGGGTGTTGTGCGCCACAGCAATGGGAGATACCGTCGCTGAAGCTCAGGAAAATGCCTATGAATCAGCTCGGGCTATCTACTGGGACGGCGTGTTCTTCCGGAAAGATATCGGCTACCGCGCTGTCGAAAGAGAAAAGGTTTCTGCAGAGCAGCAGGACTAACAGCTGGCATCGGCGGCCGCTCATCAGCGGTCGCCTTCCACAGGGAGCAGAAGACTATGAGTAAACGCAGCCTCAGCGGACTCGACCGCCTGTTAATTCAAGCGGATCGGGCTCTGCGCACCCTGAGTCCCGGCGAACCCTGCCACGGCCGGGCATCCCCGGCCAAGGGTGAAGCCGAGACAGACCTCACCGACAGCGAACGCAAACACGCCGCTGGCCTTATGCGGGTCAACCATAGCGGTGAAGTCTGCGCCCAGGCGCTCTACCAGGGCCAGGCCCTGACCGCCAAGCTGCCCGAGGTGCGGGGGGAAATGGAGCGCGCTGCCGATGAGGAGATCGACCATCTGGCCTGGTGTGAACAGCGCTTGAAGGAATTGGACAGCCGCCCCAGCCTACTCAACCCACTGTGGTACGGCATGTCCTTTGGGCTCGGCGCCGCCGCCGGGAAAATCAGCGACCGAATCAGCCTCGGTTTTGTGGCCGCTACGGAAGACCAGGTGTGTAAACATCTTGAGAGCCACCTCGAAAAGCTTCCCGCCGACGACAAGAGAAGCCGTGCGGTAGTGGAACAGATGTTAATTGACGAAGACGAGCACGCCCACGCTGCACTGGCCGCCGGTGGTGCCCGCTTCCCCGCTCCGGTAAAAGGAGTGATGTCTCTGGTATCTAAAGTGATGACCTCGGCCAGTTATAAAATCTGACCGTTACTCTTCACTCACTAAAACGACTTGGATTTTAGGGAGGTTACGCCCAGTATCCTCCTTCCCTTCCCGGCTAATTTTCCTTCAAGCTTCTTCAACGCTGTAGCTGTGCACAATCTCGACACCCGCATTGCGCAACATGATGGAGCCTGAGCAGTATTTCTCTGCGGAGAGTTCCACTGCACGGGCAACATGGGATTCCTTCAATCCGCGACCGCGCACTACAAACTTCATTTCAATTCGCTCAAACGGCGATGGGGTTGTATCTGGGCGCACACCTTCCAGTTCACAATGACAGGAAATAATGTCTTGTCTCGCCTTCTGTAAAATACTCACCACATCGTAAGCCGCGCAGCCACCGACGCCCAGCAAAATCATTTCCATCGGGCGCACACCATTATTTGTGCGGCCGCCTTCCATCACTACCGAATTACCACTGCCGGCTTCACCGACGAAGGTTAAATCATTTACCCAGGTTACTTTCCCCTGCATCACTCCACTCCCATTAAAACTTCAGCGGCGAAGCTTAGCATATTGGCGAAGTCTATCCCGGCACCTGTATGTTTCCGGTATAGTGTCTGGTACGCCTCCGCGCGAAAGCCGAATGACGCATGATCAAATGCTTTTTCTATGAACGCATCGTGGTTTATGAAGTCCAAGCGACCCAGTGCCATAGTGTCACAGGTCACACTGCGGAACTTTGCCGCGGTCAGCCCCTGTTGGGGATTTTGTTTTCGCGCGATAATTCAATAGTGCTCAGCTGCTAAAGCCGGGATAGAGCACAAGACAAAAAATGAGGAATAAATCCGTGACGGTTGCTATCGAAGACCCCATGACTATCGGCAATATTGAAGACTTTCTGGCCCACTGCCACCGGCGTCGCTACCCGGCCAAGAGCACAATTATCTATGCTGGCGACCGCTGTGAATCCCTTTATTTCATTATGCGCGGTTCCGTTACAGTTCTGATTGAGGACGATGAAGGCCGCGAAATGATCGTTGCCTACCTCAACGACGGAGACTTTTTCGGTGAGATGGGCCTGTTCGATCAGGACACCCGCAGTGCCTGGGTCCGCACCAAAACCGAGTGTGAGGTGGCAGAAATCTCCTACACCAAGTTCCAGGAGCTCACTCGCCAGCACCCAGAGTTTCTTTTTGCCCTGGCCACCCAAATGGCAGGCCGCCTGCGCAACACCACGCGCAAAGTTGGCGATCTTGCCTTCCTGGATGTTACCGGACGTGTCGCTCGCACCCTGCTCGATCTCTGCAATGAGCCGGATGCAATGACTCACCCCGAGGGCATGCAAATAAAAATCACCCGCCAGGAAATTGGCCGTATCGTCGGCTGCTCCCGGGAAATGGTGGGCCGCGTATTAAAAACCCTGGAAGAACAGGGCCTGGTTTCCGTTAAAGGTAAAACCATGGTGGTGTACGGTACCCGCTAGTAACCGAATAAATACACCGCATAAAAAAAGGGCGATTTTTACATCGCCCTTTTTTATTTCTACTACTGGAGTAAGCGGTCAGTTAAACATATCCATCAGTTTCCTGCCCGGCTCCTCCTCCCGCATAAAGGCCTCTCCCACCAGGAAAGCATTGACGTTATGACCGCGCATCGCCGCAACATCATCTGTGGTATGAATACCACTTTCCGTAACCACAAGACGGTCTTCGGGGATCAAGTCCAGTAACTTAAAGGTATTTTCCAGCTGCACATCGAAAGTGTGCAGATTGCGATTATTGATGCCGATTAAGCGGTTAGGTAATGCCAGGGCCCTCTCCAACTCCTTGTGGTTATGCACTTCCACCAAGACATCCAAACCCAACTCCAAAGCGAGCCCGTTGAGATCCGCCATCTGTGGATCTTCCAGGCAGGCTGCAATCAACAAAATACAGTCGGCCCCAATCGCGCGAGCTTCATAGATTTGGTAGGGATCAACGGTAAAGTCCTTGCGCAGCACCGGTAGGCGTACGGCATCTCGGGCCTGCTGCAAGTAATTATCTGCGCCCTGAAAAAAGTCCACATCGGTTAGTACTGACAGACAAGCCGCGCCACCTTTTTCATAGCTGGTAGCAATTTCTGCAGGAAGGAAATCCTCGCGAATCACGCCTTTACTGGGAGAGGCTTTTTTAATTTCGGCAATTACTGCAGCCTCACCAGTGGAAATCTTGCGATCCACTGCATCAACAAAACCTCTCGCCGGCTCCTGATCCCTGGCGCGAAGGCGAACTTCGTCGGTGGAGCACTCTGCCTTGCGCTCAGCAACCTCTTGCCACTTGCGCTCGACAATTGTTTTTAAAATGGTCGGTGTACTCACGATTGAATTTCCTCTGGGCGAAACGCACTGGTAAACGCGGCAAGATCGTTAATTTTCTCTCCGGCGAGACCGCTGTCGATAGCATCTTGTGCCATAGCGACACCTTGCTCTGCAGAGTGCGCAACGCCGCTGACATAAATTGCCAGGCCTGCGTTAAGCGCAATAATATCCGCGGCTTTTTGCCCCGCCTCAGTATTGCGCTTACCCAGCGCATCGCGAATCAGGGCCAGGGAGTCCTCGGAACCAGAAACACTAAGATCAGAGAGGTCACGGCGCTGCAAGCCAAAGTCTTCAGGCTTGAGGGTATATTCCTGCAAGGCACCATCCTTTAATTCCACAGCAAAGGTATCCGCAGCAATACTGGCTTCATCGAGCCCGTCTTCGCTATGTAAAACCAGCACATGCTCTGAACCGAGCTTTTGCAAAACTTCAGCCAACAGGCGGCAGTAGCGCTTGTCATACACACCGATTACTTTGCGCTTTACTCCCGCCGGATTTGTCATCGGCCCGAGTAAATTGAAGATGGTACGCAGTCCCAGCGCCTTGCGCGATGGGCCAACGTGGCGCATCGCATTGTGAAAGCTGGGCGCAAACATAAAGCCAATACCGATAGTCTCTACGCAACGCGCCATCTGCGAGGGACTCAATTCCAAAAATACGCCGGCGTGCTCAAGCAGGTCCGCAGAACCACTACTGGACGACACCGAGCGATTGCCATGCTTGGCTACCTTAGCTCCGGCAGCAGCTGCCACAAAGCTGCTCGCACTGGACACGTTAAACAGATTGGCGCCATCGCCGCCGGTGCCGACAATATCAACTGTGTTTTCCAGGTCGAGCTCAACCTTTACCGCCAGCTCACGCATGGTTTCCACTGCGCCGACAATTTCATCGACTGTCTCACCGCGTATACGCAGTGCGATAAGGAGTGCGCCTATCTGTGACTCCAGCGCTTCGCCACGCATAATCTGGCCCACGGTTTCGCGCATTTCTTCACGAGTAAGGTGTTCGCCATCCACCAGTTTGGCAATGGCCTGTTGAATATTCATTTTTCCCCCTTTGCCCCACTCTGGTTATTGATTCTGACGGGACCTGCCCGCCGCGCACTTGTTCTTCCGGCCCTCAAGACTCGATAAAGTTTCTCAACATATCGTGACCGTGCATGGTGAGAATTGACTCAGGATGAAATTGCACCCCTTCTACTGCTAATTCCCGGTGCTTCACGCCCATGATCTCGTCAATTTCACCATCCTCTGTCTCAGTCCAGGCAGTGATCTCCAGGCATTCCGGTAAACTGCTTTTCTCCACTACCAGTGAGTGATAGCGAGTCGCCTCAAACGGGTTGGACAAACCGTGGAACACCCCCAAATTGTTGTGCACTATAGGGGATGTTTTGCCGTGCATAACCTGCCGGGCACGGACTACCCTGCCACCGAAGACCTGTCCAATACTCTGGTGCCCCAGACAAATACCCAAAATAGGGATACTGCCGGCAAAACGGCGAATGGTATCGAGAGAAATACCCGCCTCATTGGGGGTACAGGGACCCGGCGAAATCACGATTTTCTCTGGCGCCATTGCCTCGACTTCATCCAAGGTAATTTCGTCGTTGCGTTTTACCACCACTTTTGCACCCAGCTCTTCCAGGTACTGCACTACATTCCAGGTAAAGGAGTCGTAGTTATCGATCATTAAAATCATTGTGCGGCCCCCTTAGCCTCTGGTTGATAAGTGGATTCTTCCATTCTTTTTTGTAGGCGTGCGAGAGAGGCCTGGGTTGCGCGGAGTTCGCGCAGGATTTCGGTCTGGCTTGGAGGCAGACACATTTCATCCATTCGTCGCAATTTGGCCTCTTCCAGGTTATTCAAGACTACACCGATAAAGAGGTTAATCATTACGAACGCCCCCATGACCACAAAGCTGACGAAGTAAAGCCAGGCCCAAGGCATCGAATCCATCGCTGTATACATAATATCCGTCCAGTCCTCAAAGGTGACTATGCGGAATAAACTCAAAAATGCGATGGGTAAAGTGCGCCAGTGAGTTGGATCAATATCGTGAAATAGGAAATAACCCGCTACACCATAGATATAGAAAATGATGCTCATCAACAAAGCAATGTGCATCATGCTTGGTAAACTGCGCAAAAGCGTGTCCACCAGTGTGCGGAGTTCCGGGAATGCAGACACCAGCCGCAAAACCCTTAATACCCGCACCAAGCGCGCCAGGGTAGCTAGCGGCCCTGTAGCAGGAATCAAACTCAGTGCAATAATAGTAAAATCAAAGCAATTCCAACCACTGGCAAAGTAACGCCAGGGACGGGCCCCATGGGCAAAAATTTTAACCAGCGCCTCAATAACAAATGAGGCGAGAATCAGTTGATTAATAGCGCCCAGCAGCGTACCAAAGCGCTCCATCACCCAAGTGGAAGTCTCCAACCCAACAGCGACGGCATTGAGCAGAATCATTCCGATAATGATTTGGTTAAATAACGGCGCTGCGACAACTCGCTCGCAGCGTTCAGCCAGGGTCAACTTTTGAGAAATACTAACTTCGCTCATCTTGCTCGATCTTTAAAGGGTCACTACTCTTGGCCAGCGCCATACCGGCAGCGCGGAAAAGCGCTCGGGCCTTATTCATTGTTTCATTCCACTCTGACTGCGGATCGGAGTCCGCCACCAGGCCAGCTCCCGCCTGCACATATAGTCGGCCATCCTTGATAACTGCTGTACGAATGGCGATAGCGGTATCCATATTGCCATTCCAAGCCAGGTAGCCAACCGCCCCACCGTAAATGCCACGCTTTTCTGGCTCCAGCTCATCGATAATTTCCATAGCGCGTATCTTGGGGGCGCCCGACAGGGTACCGGCCGGCAGTGCCGCGCGCAGAGCATCCATGGCGGTGAGGCCCGGCTTTAACTGGCCGATAACATTGGAGGTGATATGCATCACGTGGGAATAGCGCTCGACAAACATTTGGTCGGTGACTTTAACACTGCCAGTATCAGCCACCCGGCCGATATCATTGCGCCCCAGGTCAATCAGCATCAGATGTTCGGCGAGTTCTTTGGGATCTGCCAACAGCTCTTCCTCCAGGGCAAGATCCTCCTCCTCAGTGGCTCCCCGATGGCGGGTTCCCGCCAGAGGTCGCACAGTCATTTCTCCCTCTTCTAAATGCACCAAAATTTCTGGGCTGGAGCCCACTACATGGTGGTCACCCAGATCGAGGAAATACATATACGGCGAAGGGTTCAAACTGCGTAAAGCACGGTAAAAATTAAGTGGCGGCGCATCGAAAGGCGCAGACAGGCGCTGGGAGGGCACCACCTGCATCACATCACCGGCAAGCACGTACTCTTTAACCCGATCTACTGCGCGCTTAAAGTTGTCCTCGCCAAAGTGGGATTGGAATTCGCTCTCATCAATGCCGCGCCCATGCAAATCGAGGGGCACAGTATCTGGTAGCGGTTGCGCTAACTGGCCAACCAATTGGTCCAGGCGCTGCTGGGCTTTTTCATAGGCTGCTTCTTCAGCGGTATTTGCGTGGACAATCAGAATTACCGCACCGGCAAGATTATCAAAAACCACCAATTCATCGCTGACCATCAACAGGATATCCGGGTTACCCAGGGTATCCGGCGGAGTACTGGCGGCCAGACGCGGTTCGATATAGCGCACGCAGTCATAGCCAAAATAGCCCACCAGCCCGCCGTTAAAACGGGGCAGATCCGCTAATTCAGGTACCTGATAGCGCTGCTGAAACTGTTCAACAAACTCCAGAGGGTCGGCGGCGCTGTGGCTCTCTACAACCTCACCATCAGTTTCCACGGTGATGTCAGTGCCCTTAACCCTGAGCAAAGTCCGCGCAGGTAAACCAATAATGGAATAGCGCCCCCATTTCTCCCCGCCCTGAACCGATTCCAGCAAATAGCTGTAACGGCCTCCGGCCAGTTTCAAATAGGTGGACAGTGGCGTTTCAATATCCGCCAGTACGCGCCTTACCAGGGGGATACGGTTATAACCCTCAGACGCAAGTTGAGCGTATTCAGTAGGGGTCATGGAGACTCCGATCAATTTTTCATTCTTTATGATTGGCGCCAGAGTATAAGCAGCGCCCACGGGAAAGGTGCCTCAATCGCCAAACTCGATTGGGCCTCAGCAGGTCAGTGGCGCCATCGCCAACTGTTTGTCAGGGAGAAAGAGTGGTTCACGGAAATTCCCTCAGTGCAGGCGCACAAGTTAACAAATCCCGTCTATGGCGGGCAAGAGATTGCCCGCCAGTTTTGTAAATTAAGCCAAACTCTTACGCATAGCTGCAATCACTTCAGCGTAGTCCGGAGTATTGAATATGGCAGACCCAGCGACAAAGGTATCTGCTCCAGCTGCAGCAATTTCGGCAATATTGTCGCGATTAACACCGCCGTCGATCTCAAGGCGAATATCAAACCCAGACTCATCAATCAACTTGCGGGCTTCTTTTAACTTGGTCAGGGTATTGGGGATAAACTTCTGCCCACCAAAGCCCGGGTTCACCGACATCAGCAGGATCATATCCAGCTTATCCATTACATATTTGGCCGCATCGAGGCCACTGGCTGGATTGAACACCAGCCCGGCTTTACAGCCGAGACTGCGGATCAATTGTAGGGAGCGGTCCGGGTGACGAGAGGCTTCTGGGTGGAACGTAATATAGGTAGCTCCGGCATCGGCGAACATGCGAATCATTTCATCCACCGGCTCCACCATCAGGTGCACATCAATCGGAGCCTCAACACCGTGTTTGCGCAGGGCCTGGCATACCATAGGGCCAATCGTGAGATTTGGCACATAGTGATTGTCCATCACATCAAAATGCACCCAGTCCGCTCCGGCTGCCAACACATTGTCCACTTCCTCACCCAAACGTGCGAAATCTGCGGAGAGAATAGAGGGGGCGATCTTGTAATCTGACATCAAAATATCCTTTGGTAACTCAACTTTCGCCAGTCAGTCGGCGATCTAAATTTTCCAGGCGCTCGGGGGTTCCCACATCGCACCAGTCCCCCTCATAGAGTTCAGCTTGTAGCTTATCCTCATTAAAGGTGAACACTTCCCCAAGCCCAAAGCATTCGCGACGCTTAGGGTATTCAGTTAGGGTTTCAGCTCGCAGCCAGCTAATACCCGCAAAGGTATAGCGGGGCTTGGCTGTACCCGACAGCAAGCCACCTTCTATGCCAAAATCTCCATCGGGGTTATGGGGAGGATTAGGGACCATCAAAAGACGCCCAGGGCAAGACTCCGGCAGCGGCCTCTCGATCCATTGCGACAGATCATAGTCACACCAGACATCACCATTAACCACCAAAAACGATGAATCGCCGATCAGTGGCAGTGCCTTGAGAATCCCGCCGGCAGTTTCCAGTGGCTCCTCCTCATGCTCCACAGAATAATGAATATCCAACCCCCAGCGGGAACCAGAACCAAGCTGTTGACGAATTTTGGGTCCTAAGTAGCCCAGGTTAATCACGACCTTTTGCACACCAATAGCTGCCAAGCGCTCAATTGCATATTCAATCAGGGGCTTACCGGCAATCGGTAACAGAGGCTTTGGAGTTTGGTCAGTCAGTGGGCGCATACGGCGCCCAAAACCTGCTGCCAATACCATGGCAGTCAAAGGGGAATTCTCTTTGGGTTTGCTCATTAAATTAATCTGTACAGTTTTCGTACGGCCTACTTCGGCTAGTCACCGGCACAGCGGTAATCGCTGTACCAGGGCAAAGGCTCTATCTGCGGCAGCAGGGTGCCGCTGAACCAATCAGTAAACGGCTCCAGCTCTGGGTAGCGCTCAGCGGTTTCCAAAACATAGCGAATCACCAGCGGCAGGTGCTGCAAGTATCCCTGCTTTCCATCACGCAGACTGAGGCGCGGGAACAGACCCAGCACTTTAATATGACGCTGTAGCCCCATCCAGTCGAACCAACGAAGATAAAGTTGTGGGTCCACAGGCTGCATAACACCCGCCGCTTCAGCAGTCGCGACGTAAGCCAGCACCCAGCGCTCTACCCGCTCGCGGGGCCAACGGATATAGCAATCTTTGAGCAGAGACACCAGATCGTAGGTGGCGGGCCCCCACACTGCGTCTTGAAAATCGACAATCCCCGGCCTTTCCCCGTCGCGGATCATCAGGTTGCGACTGTGGTAATCCCGGTGAACAATCGTGTGAGGCTGCTCCTCCGCACTGTTAAGCAACAATTCAAAGGTTTGCTCCAGCAGCTTTTCTTCCCGCTCTGAAAGCTGGTAGCCAAGTAGCTCTCGCACCAGCCACTCAGGCATAACCTGCATTTCCTTAAGAAGTAGTTCCCGACTATAAGCTGGGAATAATTGTTCCTCAAAAGGGATTTGCTGCAGGCACAAAAGTTCACTCATTACTTCTGCATAGAGTCCCTCAACACTGTCGGCGTTGAGCACGCTATATAACTGGGTATCCCCCAAATCTTCCAGCAGCAGGTACCCCTCCGCGGTGTCTGCAGCAATCACCATCGGAGTATGGGTACCGTTGCGGCGCAAGTAATCAGCCAGAGCCACAAAGCGGGCGGGGTTAGTCAATTGGGGAGGAGTATCTACCGCTATCAGTGACGGCTCGGTTAGAGTGCGAAAATAACGGCGAAATCCAGCATCTCCCGCCAGGCTCGATAAATCAGCCGGAGCCTCCATACCCAGGGCCACGCCAACCCACTCACTCAAGGCATTGCGTCTGGGATCGGAGTCGATCTCGCACCCTTGCTCAACTTCACTGCTCGATCTTAGGCTCATCTTATATTCCAACTGTTTCTAGCTGCATTTTAACCCCGAGCCTCTCTGCGTCCAGAGACGCCATCACTATTTATTGGTGCCCCTACTTTGCCTCAGCTAAAAAAAGAACACGAGTTCCAGGTAATTTGCGTTTCAAAGCTGAGCCTCTAGCTGTAACATTACGACTTCAGTACGGCTATTAACCACATCTACATTCAAGTAGAATCGGACGATGATTTTGCGCGCCCCGGCTCGAAAGCTGTCGCACGTATCCATCGATAAAGAAACACTAAAAGATAGCTGGAACATATCGTTTGATGCTTGAAGTCTCCCGGTGGCGTCGCCTCGCTCTGGCGATTGCTAATAACTCCCAAGCCCGCTCCATCGCTCTCGGCCTGATCGCTGCTCAACCTCTGTGGGCGCAAGCCAATCAGGGCGAGCCGTATCCTGATCCCGACTACAACCCCTATTTGTACTTGGACTGGTTGCCCCGCTCTGAGCTAACCCCGGAGGAGTTAGCCAATCTACCGGCGGTGTGCTCTGGTGCCTTTGTAGCCCCTCCGCGCAACTATCCCGGTTCTGATCTGCCCCCTGGGGAGGCTCCACTGAGAGCCACTGCTGAGAAATCCCAGTGGCTGGAAGATGGTTCAGCCGAGCTGAGCGGGAATGTACATATTACCCAGGGTTACCGGCAGCTCTTTGCCGACCAGGTCAAACTGAATCGCCCAGAAAATATCGCCACTTTAGATGGCGCCATTGAGCTTCGGGAACCCGGTTTACTGATCCGTGGTTCCTCCGCCGAAGTCCATACCGAAAGCGAAGCGGCCTCTATTGAGGATGCTACCTATGTGGTGCATGATGCTTTTATTCATGGGGATGCCGAGCTAGTTGCACGTCAAACCAGTGGTGAGCTAACCCTGACAGAGGGCACATATACCCGCTGTGAGCCCGGGCGTGAGTTCTGGCAACTCACGGGCCGCGAGATCAATATTGATGAAGTAGAAAGCCAGGGGACTGCGCGGGATGTGCGCCTGAAGATTCTGGATGTACCTGTCTTATACCTGCCGTATTTCCGCTTTCCAGTGGGCGATGCGCGCATGTCCGGCTTCCTGTTTCCCACACTCAGCAACAGCGACAAGAATGGCTGGGACCTCGCCATTCCCTACTACTGGAATATTGCCCCGCAGATGGACGCCACCATTTCCCCGCGTTACATCCAATATCGCGGAGCGGGATTAGAGGTTGAGTTCAGGCACCTGGCAGAAATGTTTAGTACTGAAATCCGTCTAGCCGATCTCCCCAACGACGATGGCGGCAATAATGACCTTGCCCAGGACCTGATTGATGAGGGTTTCCCTGAGGACCTGGTTCTCCCCTATAAAGGCGAAGACCGCTGGCTGATCAGTTTGGAGCAGCAAGGGGGGTACAGCGGCAGTGTCTGGCGTACCGATATCGACTATACCAAGGTCAGCGATCCAGATTATTTCCGCGATTTGAGTACGGCCAACCTAGACATCAATGCGGAAACCCGTGTTAGCCAGAAAGTTCAGGGGCTACTGCGCAGCGAGCACTGGCGAGCAACACTGCGTACCCAGGACTATCAAGTACTGGAAAATGACGCCTTCGATACCTTTGCCCAATACCCCCGTTTGGATATAGACGGGGATTACCGCTGGGATGACTGGCTGTTGACTATGCAGAACGAAGTCACCAGCTGGGATCACAGTGACACACAAACCATAAGGTTTATTGAAGACACCGATGACCCCGACAGTGTCACTACTCGGACACGAGACTTTATCACTGCAGATCGGCTGCGCCTCGACTATGAATTCTACTGGGATAAAGAGTGGCTCTGGGGATATTTTAAGCCGGGAATAGCTGGTCGCTATCTCACTTACAGCGTAAGTGACCTATTTCTACCCGAGGATGCCGACGATACCCCCGATGCGGCTGCAGCCCAGTTTATTCTGGATACTGGGCTCTACTTTGAGCGCGATAGCCACCTATTTAACCGCGACTTTATCCAGACACTGGAACCTCGGTTATTTACCCTGATTAGCAGCAATGCCGATCAAAGTGATTTCTTTGATATCAGCGGTCGTGCTAACGAAGTCGATCCTGAAATTAGGATAGACCCTGACAGTAACAACCTACTGTACGACACCTCACTTTACACTTTCAGTTACGACCAGTTATTCCGGGATAGCCGCTTTACTGGAAATGACCGGATCGACGATGCAGATAGACTTGCCCTAGGCCTGACAACTCGCTTTCTAGATCCAGTCAGTGGCCGGGACCTCTTCTCAGCCAGTGTCGGACAGGTCTACTACTCCAGTGACAGGCAAATTGGCCGCACTGCTTACATTGAGGATACCCAACGGTCAGAACTGGCTGCACGAATCGAGAGTCGCCCTTTCGAATCCCTGCGTTTGGGGACTGAGCTGGTCTATGAAGATAGTGAGCACAATATTAATCGCGGTAATTTCAGCCTGCGCTATCTTGACGACGACTACCGCATCTTTAATTTCAGCTATTACTACGAGCGTCCAGACTCAACGGATGACGAGGATGAGGACGAAGATGAAGATGAAACCGTGAGTCAACTAAATGCCTCAACAGTCCTCCCACTTGGTACTCATACCTCACTCATGGCTGGTGCCAGCTATGATCTTACTTTAAATCGGGAACTGGAATACCTGGCAGGAATCGAATATGACGACTGCTGCTACCGTACCCGACTGGTGTGGCGACGCACACTGGACAATGATCTCGCAGGGGTTGTATCTGCTGAAGACCTTGAGTACGACGAAGGTATCTATCTCGAAGTCGAACTCAAAGGATTAGCAGGCTTTGGTTCAACCGTGACAGAAATGCTGACCCAGGGGATTGCCAACTTTGATCAGAGAGAAGAGCTGAAACAGTGATGAGAATAATTAAGAAATTCGTACCGAAACTGGGCCTGGCACCCGTACTGGCAGCTGGAGCTCTGATCGCCGCCACTGCTACGGCACAAGTCAGAAACCTTGACCGGGTAGTTGCTGTTGTTGATGACGATGTTGTGATGGCCAGTGAACTGACCCAGCGCATGAATACCATCGCCAGCCAAATCCAAGCACAGCAGGTGCAGGCTCCTCCAGTGGATGTTTTGCGCCGCCAGGTTCTCGAACAACTCATTATCGAGCGTTTGCAACTGCAGATGGCCTCTCGCGCAGGTGTTACCGTTTCTGAATCGGAGTTGGACCAAGCTATCGCCCGTGTCCAACAAAATGCCGGAGTCAGCCCCGAAGAATTCCGCCAGCGGCTGCTCGCTGACGGTATGAGCATGAAGAGCTTTCGTCAGCAGATTCGCCAAGAGCTGATGATTCGCCGGGTCGAGCAAGGCAGCGTTAACCGCCGGATCCAGATTACCGATCAAGATATCGATAACTTCCTACGCTCCAAGGAGGGGGAGTTTTGGAAGTCCCCTCAATTTGAGCTGGGCCATATTCTGATCCCCGTAAGTTCCAGTGCCCCCAGCAGCGAAGTTACACAGGCACGGGAAAAGGCTGAAGACCTCGCTCAGCAGGCCAAAGACGGCGCTGACTTCCGCCGCCTGGCGATCGCAAACTCTGCCGGCCAAAATGCACTTACCGGTGGTGACCTAGGTTGGCGCAAGACCGTCGAGCTTCCCACTCTTTTTGCCGATGCCCTCACCGACTTAAAAGCCGGTGATGTTACCGAGCCTTTCCGCAGTGATGCCGGCTTTCACCTATTAAAGATTCACGCGCAGAAAGGCGCCAGCGAGCAGTTGGTGGAACAGACAAAAGTTCGCCATATCCTGCTTAAGCCGTCCGCTATTCTTACCGATGACCAAGCTTACAATAAGCTGATTGAGCTGCGTGAAGAGGCCATGGCCAGCGATAACTTTAGCGAACTCGCGCGCGAGAACTCAGAGGATATAGGTTCTATGCTATCCGGTGGCGATCTTGGCTGGTCTATGCCCGGACAGTTTGTGCCAGAGTTTACCCAGGCTATGGATGCAACTGAGATTGGCAGCATTAGCCTACCTTTCCGCAGCCAGTTCGGCTGGCATATCCTGCAGGTTGAAGATCGGCGCAAACAGGATATGACCGACAAATATATCCGCAATCAGGCAGCCAATTTGCTGCGCAACCGCCGCTATGAAGAAGAACTGCAAAACTGGCGCCGTGAGATTCGCGACCAGGCATACGTTGAGATCAAATTGCCGGACTCTGAGACCACCGAGGACTCAGGAAACCAATAGTAAGCCGCTTTTTCAGCGGGAAAGACCGGGCCCTGTGCCCGGTTTTTTTTTGTAGCTACAGGAAAGTTATATAGCAATGGCTCCTAAAATTGCCTTCACCCCCGGAGAACCTGCAGGTATTGGCCCTGAGCTGGCTGTGAAGATTGCACAAGAGAGTTCTCCAGCACAGATTGTCGCAATTGCTGATCCCCTGCTACTGACAGAGACCGCTGCGGCATTGGGGTTGCCTCTTCAGCTCCTTCCTCTGTCCACAGCAGGCACAGAGGGGACACCTGCCGGTGCTCTCTACATACTACCGGTCTCCATAGCCGAGCCTGCTAAACCCGGCTTACTGAATGCAGTCAATGCACCCTATGTATTGGAAACTCTTACAGTTGCGGCAGAGGGGTGCCTGGCCGGCCAGTTTGATGCCGTGGTTACAGGGCCCGTACACAAAGGCATTATCAATGATGCCGGTACTCCATTTAGCGGCCATACAGAGTTCTTTGCTGAAAAAGCCGGTGTTGAGCGTGTCGTTATGATGCTAGCAGCAGAGGACCTTCGAGTTGCTCTAGTGACAACTCACCTGCCCCTCAAAGAGGTGAGCGCTGCTATCACCCCCCCGCTTCTAGAGCAGATTATTACCATCCTCGACGCCAGTTTGCGGGAACATTTCTGCATCTCCAATCCTCGTATTAGCGTTTGCGGCCTCAACCCCCATGCTGGAGAGGGGGGACACTTAGGCCATGAGGAAATAGAAATAATTGAACCCACACTCGAACACTTGCGCCACCAAGGTATATCACTGAAAGGTCCACTTCCCGCAGACACTCTTTTTACCCCGCCGCATTTGTCGGAATGTGACGCCGTTTTAGCTATGTATCACGACCAGGGGCTTCCAGTGTTAAAATTCAAGGGTTTTGGCCACGCCGTCAATATCACTTTGGGGCTACCCTTTATCCGCACTTCAGTAGACCACGGCACAGCTCTCAATATCGCGGGCACAGGCATTGCAGACTGCGGCAGCCTCAAAGCCGCACTGTCTCAGGCTGTGGCGATAGCTAAATTGCGCAGTTCCTAACCAGTGCCTAAAACTTGCTTGGGGAAAGTGTAAACCATGCCCTCACCACGTGAGCGCGGTGAAAGGCCCTAAAGGGTATCCAACTAAAATGCTCATCAGCACCCCAAGGCTTAACCGCAAAATTAATCATCCAGGTTACAGATATATCAATGGATAACTTCTTTCAACACAAAGCCCGTAAACGCTTTGGACAAAACTTTCTCGTCGATGAAAATATTATCGAGCGCATTGTTCGTGCGGTAGGCCCTAAAGAATCAGATACGCTAGTGGAAATTGGCCCGGGCCAAGGGGCAATTACAGAATTACTACTAAAACGGTGCCCATCTCTAACCGCTGTCGAACTGGATCGCGACCTGATTCCAATGCTGGAATTTAAATTCAGGGAATACCCGGAATTTAGCATCATTGAAAAGGACGCATTAAAATTTGACTTTGGCACCTTTGCTGGAGATAAGCAGCTACGCATTGTCGGTAACCTTCCATATAACATATCCACACCGTTACTGTTCCATCTGCTCAGTTTTCGCGGGCAAGTCCAGGATATGCATTTTATGCTGCAGAAAGAGGTGGTAGATCGGCTCAGCGCAACACCTTCGACTAAATCTTATGGGCGACTTAGCGTGATGGTTCAATATTACTGTCGCGTACAGGGCCTATTCCCTGTCCCTCCGCAGTCCTTCCGGCCCGCCCCCAAAGTGGATTCTGCCATCGTGAGATTAGTTCCCCACAGCACTCTGCCATTTACCGCAAAAGATGAAGAATTATTGGAAAGAATCGTCAATATAGCCTTCCAGCAGCGCCGTAAGACCCTGCGCAATGCTTTAAAACCCCTATTCCCGGATCTCGACCCCGAGCTGCTGCCCATTGATGCCGGCCGCCGACCAGAAACCTTAAGCGTCGAGGACTTTGTTAAGCTGGCCGACTACTGTACAAACTTGCAACAACAATAATTATTTTTCATATTTTTGGGGGAAACCTTGGCAACTTACGCCATCGGAGATATTCAAGGATGCTTTGCAGCTTTTCAAAGCCTTCTCAAGAAAATCAATTTTAGTGCTGACCGTGACAAACTCTGGCTTGCCGGAGACTTGGTTCACCGGGGTGAGGATAGCCTGAGCACCCTTCGCTATCTCTATGAGCACCGCCAGCAGGTTACAGCAGTGTTGGGCAACCATGATCTCCATTTACTGGCGATCGCCCATGGTGCTAAATCTCTATCTGAAAAAGAGCACGACCTTGCCAAGGTTTTAAAAGCAAAAGATTCTGATAAGTTACTGGAGTGGCTACAAAGCCTACCTCTTCTAGTACATAAGAAGGGGTACACCATGGTGCATGCGGGTATCCCCCCCATTTGGAGCGTTACTAAAGCGCAAAAGCTCGCCACTGAAGTACATAAGGCCCTCGCCGACGAAGCTATGGCAAAGGCATATTTTTATGGCATGTACGGTAATGAGCCACACTGTTGGGATGATCATTTGATCGGCATCGAACGCCTGCGGTCCATTACCAATTACTTCACAAGAATGCGATTTTGTAAGGCTGATGGCACTCTGGATCTAATCAATAAAAAGGGAGTCCAGGCCTCTCACGGTGAATACCAGCCATGGTTCAGCTTTCCCAATCGAAAAACCAGAAATGACAAGATTATTTTTGGGCATTGGGCTGCCCTGGAAGGCCGCGCAGATACTGAGAATATCTATGCCCTAGACACAGGTTGCGTTTGGGGAGGGTACCTGACTGCAATGCGATTAAGTGATGAAGAATTTTTTTGTACAGATTGCAGCTTATAAAAATTACTTCGCCCTGAAGCCTAAAAGAAGAATTTAAACCAACCGAATCTAAGGAAATAAACTGACAGTTATCACCTGAGAGTACAACTGTCAGTTTACCTAGCTTGAATTACCTTATAAGCCATGAGTTAATTGATCCAAAGCAACTCCTGCACTCGACGGTTTCCCACCAAGTAAAAGCTCAATAGAGTTAACAAGTTCCGCTGCCCCTTCCCTCTGGCTGAGAAGCATTAAGAAAGTATCAGCGCCTTTTTCTCCGCCGCCCTCGACCTCTTGACGAAAACTGCTCCATGTCGAAAAAATATTTGACGGATCAGCATTTTCACTTTGCAGAAACAGGTCAATTGCTCGATGTATAAGCAGACCACAGCTATAATACAGATCAAACCTGCCCCTGTTAGCGGCCTCAACCAAAGGAATCTCTTTTACACCTTTTGTACAACTTTCCTTATAAGCCTTAATTTTATTAGAGACATATTTTGATGACTCCGGATACAAATCTAATAAAGCCAGCGCTGCTAACCAATCCGCATTCCCTTCATGTAACCACGATTCATTCGCATCACCATACAACCCTGTTTCACTACCCTGCTGGTATAAATGTGCGACCTCATGAGCAAAAAACCAAATGGTTTCATTAATAAAGTTAGGGTCGGAAAATTTCCCATCAAGTTCATTCATATTCCAATGCATAAAAACCTGATTTGGCAAGGTTCCCCCCTGCCAAGAGTTATCATCGACATTCGCATATGATGCATACAAAGCAGGCTTTGTTCCACTTAGTGCCCCAAGCTTTTGCTCAAAATAACTCATTAACCTGGGAATATCTGACTCTAAAGACAATCTCAATTTTTCCGGCAAACCGCTATCAATTACTGCTAAAACACTAGCTGTATTTATGGGTTCTTGAGTTCCAACATAGACATTCATCCCATTATCACGATCAATCCAGCTGGCTGTCCGATCATTTATCTTCCCGTTAATGATCATATGCTCACCTGGAGGAGCCTGCATAGTTACTCGCCAGGTTTTTTCTTTATCATCACAGTTGTCAATACAAGCAAAAAAGCGGCCCGTGTATATCAGGCTTCCACCATCTGAATAGGGGGAGAAAGGTGCATAGTCTTTGGGAAGAGATATATAACTAGGCGTCAAATAAATTTCAATGTGTTCGAATGAACTTCTATCTTTTCTAACCAGAAACTCTTCACCATCCATAGAAACTAATTCAAATTCTGGTGACACAGGCTTCCAGCGTTTTATACGAGAGGCATCCGGGTTACGTACAAAGCTAATCCGGCTTGCCGGCCTATCCATTTGATAGGTAAGCTTCCAGAGCTTATCGCCCTGCTTCTCAATCGCGATATCCACCCCAGATATATCTTCAGCTAAAGCTGAAAAACCAGTTAAAACTAACAGTAAAAACTGAATATATTTCAATCTTAACTCCTTTTAGATTGAGAAAAATAAACAAAAATTGAAGTAATAAATGCTTCCATATATTGATAACTATCAATAGAGCGTTATACATACAACCAGACAGACAAATAATTCTTATTCTTCGCTAATCAGAAACGTTCAAGTCAATCAACAGGATTGTATCTATCGGTAGCATAATGGCCCCTTAGCGCAGGTACTGTTGATATAATTTTATTTAGAACATGAAAGAAACTCATTGCCTGCAATATCCGCATGGAGCTGCGCAAGCAATGAGCATTATCAGGTTGATAGAAAAACCTAACCCTCTGTGAGGCAAAAAATAGGATCAAATTTCCTTAACTTAATTTTGCCTAATCTGCACTGTACCCTTTAGGGTTTTTATACTGCCAACGCCAGGTATCTTTCACCATACGTACTAAATCATACTCAGCTTTCCACCCCAGCTCTGTTTCAGCCAGCTCTGGATCTGCGTAACACTCTGCAATATCTCCGGGTCTCCGCGGAGCAATGTTATAGGGAATTTCCTTCCCGCTGACACTCTCGAAAGCACGAACGACTTGTAAAACAGAACTGCCCTGTCCCGTCCCCAGATTATGGGTATAACAACCCTCAGAAATTTCTTCTTTACAAATTAAGTTTAGCGCCGCCAAGTGTCCGCGAGCCAGATCAACTACATGTATATAATCTCGAACTCCAGTACCATCGACGGTATCATAATCACCACCAAAAACCTGTAGCTGCTCCAATCTACCTACTGCCACTTGGGAAACATAGGGTAGTAAGTTATTGGGGATACCACTGGGATCTTCACCAATAGTCCCACTTTCATGGGCCCCAATCGGATTGAAATAACGCAACAAGCTCACTTTCCACTGGCTGTTCGGCGCAGCACAAAGATCTCGCAACATGTTTTCCACAATCAACTTACTTGAGCCATAGGGGTTGGTTGCGCCAGTAGGAAAATCTTCTTTAATTGGTACTGTTTCAGGATCACCATAGACTGTTGCCGACGAACTGAAGATCAGGCGATGAACCCCAAACTCCTCCATCACCTCACATAAAGTTAAGGTCCCAGCTACATTATTCTGGTAATAGCGCAGAGGCTGCACAACAGATTCACCAACTGCTTTTAACCCCGCGAAGTGAATTACGGCGTCAACCTTATGATCAGAGAATACTTTGCGTAAACCTTCCTTATCACTAATATCCAGATGGTGAAAAGGGATATCTTTGCCAGCAATTAACTCGACTCTCCGTAGGGCTTCCTCACTGCTGTTCGATAGGTTATCCACAACTACAGGCTCAAAGCCGGCAGCAAGCAACTCGATACAAGTATGACTGCCAATATATCCGGCACCTCCAGTCACCAAAATCGCCATTTATGTTCCTCAATATTTCTCTAATACCCAATATGGGCTGTAGTAAAGCGTAAAACAGCCGCCCAATTCAACCTATATAAGTGACATTCCACTGTCTCATTCAAAGGGAAAGCTATGCTGGAAAAGCTGGAGAGCATTCAACACTTACTCCAGCAAAGAACAAGGTTCACAACGGCAATAACGATAGTGCTTCACGCCAAGCGTATCCCAAACACGATCTGGACTTTACAGCTCATGCATCGCTCGTCCCATTTGGGCAAGAGAAGCCAAGGGCGTACGACATCCTAACCAAAGCAGGAAACTGAGCTAATTCCAGTAGGCTACAGGGAGGTAGACACCATGACAATTTTCAATCACTACTTGGAAAGATACGAATCTATCCAGGACGAGGAACTCAGTATTCAGGAATACCTGGAGCTGTGTAAGACAGACCGCAGTGCCTATGCGTCACCAGCTGAGAGGATGCTGATGGCCATTGGCGAGGCCGAACTGGTAGACACCTCACGGGACCCGCGTCTGTCACGTATTTTCTGTAATAAGGTTATTAAGCGATACAAGGCCTTCAGTGAATTCTATGGTATGGAGGAAGCCATAGAACAAATTGTCTCTTTCTTCCGACATGCCGCACAGGGTCTGGAAGAGAAGAAGCAAATCCTGTACTTGCTAGGTCCTGTTGGTGGCGGAAAGTCATCCCTTGCTGAGCGGCTAAAAGCCCTGATGGAGCAAGTGCCCATCTATGCCATTAAGGGATCGCCAGTATTTGAATCTCCCTTGAGCCTTTTCTCTCCTACTGAGGATGGCCGCATCCTTGAAGAGGACTACGGAATTGCACGTCGATACGTCAACACTATTATGTCTCCCTGGTCTGTTAAACGATTGCATGAATTTAAAGGGGACATCAGTAAATTCCGTGTCGTAAAAATTCGTCCATCTATTCTCGATCAAGTTGCCATCTCAAAAACAGAGCCCGGTGATGAAAATAACCAGGATATTTCATCACTAGTTGGCAAGATCGACATTCGTAAGCTTGAGGATTTTCCCCAGAATGACCCTGATGCCTATAGTTTTTCTGGTAGTTTATGTAGGGCCAACCAGGGACTGATGGAGTTTGTCGAGATGTTCAAAGCGCCTATCAAGGTGCTTCACCCCCTACTAACTGCAACACAAGAAGGAAATTACAACAGTACAGAGGGATTGGGGTCAATTCCTTTCAACGGTACAATCCTCGCTCATTCCAATGAATCAGAATGGCAATCCTTCCGCAATAATCGCAACAATGAGGCTTTCCTGGATCGTATTTATATCGTCAAGGTGCCCTACTGTGTCAGAGTGCAGGAAGAAATACGAATCTATCAGAAACTGCTAGAAAATAGCTCCTTGTCAAAAGCGCCCTGTGCACCAGACACCCTGCGGATGTTGGCGCAATTCTCTGTATTATCGAGAGTCAAAAACCCTGAGAACTCCAGCCTTTACTCAAAGATGCGAATCTATGACGGTGAAAACCTGAAGGATACCGACCCCAAAGCAAAAACCATTCAGGAGTACAGGGATAATGCTGGGGTAGATGAAGGCATGAACGGACTATCCACCCGCTTCTCCTTTAAGATCCTCTCAAAAGTTTTCAACTTCGATGCTACTGAGGTAGCGGCAAACCCAGTCCACCTACTCTATGTTCTGGAACAGCAAATAGAACAGGAGCAATTTCCACCAGAAGTGCAAGAGACTTACCTTGGGTTTATCAAGGAATATTTAGCTCCAAGATACGTAGAATTTATCGGCAAAGAAATCCAAACAGCTTACCTGGAATCCTACGCTGAATATGGTCAAAACCTATTTGATCGCTATGTCACTTACGCCGATTTTTGGATACAGGACCAGGAATATCGCGATCCCGAAACCGGTGAAATACTGGATCGCGGTGCCCTTAATGAAGAGCTTGAAAAGACAGAAAAACCTGCAGGAATTTCCAATCCAAAAGATTTCCGCAATGAAATAGTCAATTTTGTTCTCCGCGCCAGGGCTAACAATCAAGGAAAAAATCCCGACTGGAGATCTTACGAGAAACTACGTGCCGTTATCGAGAAAAAAATGTTCTCCAATACGGAAGATCTTCTGCCAGTTATATCCTTTAATACCAAGGCGTCAGCAGATGATAAACGCAAGCATGCAGACTTCGTTGCGCGTATGGTTGAACGCGGCTATACCGAGAAGCAGGTTAGACTGTTATCCGAATGGTATCTACGCGTGAGAAAATCTCAGTAGTAAGGTTTTCCTCCATTAAGGTCACTGGAAAAACACGAGGAAGCCAAATCCGGATACTGATTAGATCATTAACTTTTAGTGAGCACTTGAGTGATTTCACAGCATCTCATCGGGACCCTCAATGGCTCGCTATAGTGAAGATACCAATAATTGTGTTTGGTGGATTCAGCAGGAAATATTCTGAATAGATTTATGGCGATAGATGCCTGTGAGCTTTATTCAGAACAAAGGCAGAAATATGAGCTATATCATCGACCGCCGCTTGAATGGAAAGAAAAAGAGTACCGTTAATCGGCAGCGATTCTTAAGGCGCTATAAGGCTCACATTAAGAAAGCTGTCGGCGACGCCATGAATAGCCGCTCTATTATGGACATGGATAAGGGAGAGCAAATCAGTATCCCTACTCGGGATATCAGCGAACCCTTATTTTCTCACGGTAGCGGTGGGCACGTAGAGCGAGTTTTACCCGGAAACAAGCAATTTACTGCTGGTGATCGTATCCCTCGTCAAGGTCAGCGAGGCGGTGATGGAAATGGTGGTGGTGCCAGTGATAGCGGGGAAGGGGTTGATGAATTTGTCTTCCAGATATCACAAGAAGAGTTTCTGGACTTTATGTTTGAGGGGCTCCAGCTGCCCAATATGATCAAGCAACGTCTGGCCGGCAACGAGTCTTTTCAAATAGTACGTGCTGGAATTAGTAATGAAGGAACTCCAGGTCGTCTCAATGTGATCCGCTCACTCAGGGCTGCCCATGCAAGACGCATAGCCTTGACCAGTAATAAGCGAAGGAACCTGCGCAATTTAGAGGAAGACCTATCCCAAGAAGAAAACAAAGATACTGCTCTGCGAGACCAGCGCAAAATTGAGGCTCTTAAAAACCAAATCGCCGAACTTCGCAGCCGTATCAATCGAGTCCCTTTCCTTGATGATTTCGACCTGAAATATAACCTGCTGATTCGACAACCAAAACCTCGATCTAGGGCGGTGATGTTTTGCCTGATGGATGTATCCGGCTCGATGAACCAAGCCACAAAGGATATGGCCAAACGCTTCTTCTTACTTTTATATTTGTTCCTGCAGCGCAGTTATGAATATACAGAAGTCGTTTTTATTCGACACCACACTAGCGCCAAAGAAGTTGATGAAGAGGAGTTTTTCTATTCACGGGAAACTGGCGGCACCATTGTCTCAAGCGCGCTCAAATTAATGCGACGTATTATAAGAGATCGCTACCCCGCCAGCGAATGGAATATCTATGGAGCCCAGGCCTCAGATGGTGATAACTGGAACGACGACTCCAGTACCTGCCACCGAATCCTTATCGACGATATTATGCCCCATGTGCAGTATTACTCTTATGTGGAAATTACTCCCAGAGATCACCAGGCCCTGTGGGAAGAGTATGAAAGTGTCCGCACTTTATTCCCCGATCACTTTGCTATGGAGCAGATTGTCGATGTACAGGATATTTATCCGGTGTTCCGACAACTGTTCCGCCAAAAGGTGACTGCCTGATGCTCGACAAATTTGCCAGTGGTGCTGAAGCATCTGAATCTGAGTCGCCTCAGCCCATATCAACAAGCTCAGAATGGACTTTTGAATTAATTCAGGAATATGATCGCGCCATCGGCGCACTGGCAGAAGAGTTTGGGTTAGATACCTACCCAAATCAGATTGAAGTTATCTGCTCAGAGCAGATGATGGATGCCTACTCCTCGGTAGGAATGCCAGTGGGTTATCACCACTGGTCTTTTGGCAAACAATTTATCAGCGTGGAAAATAATTACCAGCGCGGATTGATGGGGCTGGCTTATGAAATAGTCATTAATTCTAATCCCTGCATCGCTTACCTCATGGAAGAAAATACCATGACAATGCAGGCTTTGGTGATTGCTCACGCCTCCTATGGGCACAATTCTTTCTTTAAAGGGAATTACCTATTTCGCTCCTGGACAGATGCCAGCAGTATTATTGACTATCTGATCTTTGCCAAAAATTATATTTCCCGCTGTGAAGAGCGCTACGGGCTTGATGAAGTCGAGGCCATTCTCGACTCCTGTCATGCCCTAATGAACTACGGTGTAGATCGCTATAAACGCCCTTACCCAATCTCGGCTATTGAAGAAGAACGCCAACAGCAAGAGCGAGAAGAGTACCGCCAGAGACAGCTCAATGATTTATGGAGGACCATCCCAAAACTCGGTGACGGTATAGAGGAGACAAAGGAGAAACGTTTCCCCGAAGAGCCTCAGGAGAATATCCTGTACTTTGTTGAGAAAAATGCCCCTCTCCTGGAAAACTGGCAACGGGAGCTGGTGCGTATTGTACGTAAACTGGCCCAATATTTTTATCCACAGCGGCAAACCCAAGTAATGAATGAGGGCTGGGCTACCTTCTGGCATTACACTCTCTTAACCGAGCTGTACAAGCGCGGGCGGGTGACTGAAGGCTTTATGATGGAGTTTCTACAAAGCCACACCAATGTTATCTACCAACCCTCTTTTGACAGCCCTCACTACAGCGGTATCAATCCTTATACCCTAGGCTTCAGTATTTTTACTGACTTACGGCGTATCTGTGAAAGCCCCACTGAAGAGGATCGCCGCTGGTTCCCAGACATTGCTGGAAGCAATTGGCGTGAAACCCTTCAATTCGCCATGCGCGACTTCAAAGATGAAAGTTTTATTTTACAATTCCTGTCTCCCAAGGTTATGCGAGACATGAAACTATTTTGTATCAGCGACAACGATAAAGAGAACGATATCATTGTCAGCGCAATTCACGATGAGAGCGGTTATCGCCAGTTGAGAGAGAACCTTGCGGGACAGTACAACCTAGGCAATCGGGAACCAAACATCCAGGTATATTCAGTAGATACCCGTGGTGACCGTTCACTGACCCTGCACCACACACAACACCGCCGTCGCCCTCTTGGTAAAGATACAGCAGAGGTATTAAGGCATCTTCACCGGCTATGGGGCTTCGATGTTCACCTGAACAGCTTGAACGGGGATCAAATAACGGCCAGTTGTCACTGCCCGGAGCAAGGTCGGGACCGACCGGAGGGTGAAGAAGAGTCTATGTTAATACCAAAACCCATTTAGGTTTCAGCGCGGGAGCTGTTGAAATACCAGCCCCGCACAGAATGGGGAAATAATACCCACTAGCGAATCGCGCTACTTAGGCATCAGCTTCCAACAAAAGCTTGGCCTTTGCAGAAAGTTCACCGTGCTCAGAACGGTGAGTTAAAAGAGCATCAGCTCCAGCATCCAGCCAACGGGCTTTCTCGCCATCGTCATCAGAAGGCACAACCAGAATGCTCAGGTTCGAGTATTCACTGCGGGATCTGAGGTAGTCCAGCACCTGAAACCCACTCTCCCCAAGCAATCCAGTGTCAACCACTAACAACGCCGGCTTGGCACTCGCCATCAAGATACCAGCGGAAAAACTATCACTGGCTACTTCTACTTCACACCCCATCTGCTGAAGCGCCTGGCGTCCACCTGAAGTCAGCTCAGGATCAGTCGTTAACAAAAGCACTTTTCGACTGGGAACTGCCAGGTCGTTCGGAACTGGCATTGAGTTGTCCCGCAGGAACCCCACGAAATCCTCAACACAGATACGGTGGTCACCACGCCCTGGAAGTTTGTATGCCTTGAGCTGGCCACGCTCAATCCAGCGAATCACCGTTCGGAAGTTAACACCGCAGTACCTGGCTGCTTCCCCGGTGGTTAGCACATGTAATTCGCTCATCTTTATTCTCCCCAACAACTGCGATTAAAAAGAAGAACAGTCAACTTCCCGAAGGTATCCTCTGCCCCACAGAGTTACACGTGAAATTATCCTGCCCAGCTGAACCGCCCCTATAAATTATGCTGTTTAATGCTGCAAACCCAGCCCGAAATTCGGTCCATGTAACTTATTAACGAACAGCGGAACAACCCCCTCAAAAAATACTAATAGATATAGTTGACAGGTAAGACAGGTTTCTTAGAATGACACTAGATTCGTGACTTGGGACTTGTCACGCGATCCTTTCCAGTGGCGTGGCCGTTAAGTCAGAGCCCCCACAGTTGGCAAAGAAATGTTTGCTAAGCGAATACCCTAAGACCCTGGGCCCCCTTGTTTTTTCGGGGCCTTTTTTTTATCTTGCCGAAGCTTCTTACACTCCTACCGCTCATCCTCCGTCCAGCAGACAAACCTGGAACAACGCCGGAACAAATGGACTTATGGCAGTACAATCACCTATCAGATCACTGGTCCCTCCAGCTCTGGAGCAAATGCTTTGAAGATCTACCTTGTTGGCGGCGCAGTGCGCGACAGACTTTTGAATCGCCCAGTCACCGAGCGTGACTGGGTAGTGGTTGGGGCAGATGCAGATAGAATGCAGGACCTCGGATACAGCCCAGTCGGCAAAGATTTTCCAGTATTCCTACACCCTGAGACCGATGAAGAATACGCGCTCGCTCGCACCGAAAGAAAGAGCGGCCACGGCTATGGCGGTTTTACCGTTAACGCCGATGCCAATATCACTCTGGAAGAGGATCTCCTGCGGCGAGATCTCACTATTAATGCCATTGCAGAAGACATCGACGGCAAGCTAATAGACCCCTACGGCGGGCAGAAAGATCTGGAGGCACGGCTTTTGCGCCATGTTTCTCCTGCATTTGCCGAAGACCCCCTAAGAATACTGCGAGTAGCCCGCTTTGCCGCCCGCTACCATCACCTTGGCTTTAGCGTTGCCCCTGAGACCATGATACTCATGCGCCAGATGGTAGAAGCGGGTGAAGTGGAATATCTGGTGGCCGAGAGGGTCTGGAAAGAGGTAAGCCGGGCACTTACCGAGCCAGACCCCGATATTTTTATTCGGGTACTGCGAGACTGCGGCGCCCTATCAGTACTTTTACCAGAGTTAGAGAATTTGTTTGGTGTTCCTCAGCCGCCCAAACACCACCCCGAAGTGGACACTGGAGAACACGTACTGCTAGCCCTGCGCGCCGCACCGGCAGAACTCCCCTTGCGTTTTGCAGTTCTGCTACACGACCTGGGCAAAGGACTGACTCCCGAGGAAATTCTTCCCAGCCACCACGGCCACGAGGCCGCCGGCGTGCCCCTGGTAAAGGCCGTCTGTGAGCGCTGGCGTACCCCAAAGGAGCTGACTGCACTAGCTGTCGGGGTCTGCGAATATCATCTGCATTGCCACAGAGCCTTCGAATTGCGCCCACAGACCATTATGAAAATGATCCGCAGTCTGGATGCCTTGCGACGTCCCGAGCGATTTAAAAACTTTCTTCGCGCCTGTGAGGCAGATGCCCGAGGTCGTGAGGGGCTGGAGAATAGAGATTATCCACAGGTGGACTTTTTGCGTGCCGCTCGAGATGGGGCAGCGGCAGTAACTGCCGAGGAGTTGATTAAACAGGGCTACCAGGGTGCGAAACTCGGGCAAGCACTGGACCGGGAGCGCATCAAGGCAATCGCCAAAGTAAAGGATGACTACATTGCGTAATGTGTTGATTACCGGTGCCGCCGCACGCCTGGGCCGTGCTATTGCTGAAGAGCTGCATAGAGATCACAGAGTTGTTATTCACTATCGCAACTCGGCTAATGCTGCCAAGGCCCTGGCAAACAAGCTGAACCAACGTCGCCCCAACTCTGCCATAGCGTTGCACAGTGAATTGAATAGCGCCGAAGCCTGCTCCAATCTGGCCCAGCGTGCACAAGAGGCCTGGGGCGGTATTGATGTTCTGGTCAACAATGCCTCAGCATTTCACCCCACACCTGTGGGAAAGGCGACCGAGGAGGACTGGGATCGGCTGGTAGGCAGCAACCTCAAAGCCCCCTTCTTTCTCACTCAGGCCCTGAAAGAAACACTCAGCCAGCAGCAGGGTTGCGTTGTTAATATGGCGGATATTCACGCCGAGCGCCCGATGCCCAAGCACACTATTTACTGCGCCGCCAAAGCAGGACTGGTAATGCTGACAAAAAGCCTCGCTCTGGAGCTATCGCCCCAGGTGCGGGTCAATGCAGTCGCCCCCGGTGCCATTCTTTGGCCGGAGCAAGAGGCAACTAACGAAGCCAAGAAAGCAAAAATCACCCAGCGCATTCCTTTGGCTCGAACTGGTGACCCCAGCGATATCGCCAAGACCGTGCGCTTCCTTGCCTGTGATGCCCCCTATATCAACGGTCAGGTTATTGCCGTTGACGGCGGCCGCAACCTCAATATCTAGAGCGGTCCAACCAATATCTAAAACAGTCCAACAATGGGGCTTCACTTCAATTTCACCGGCACTCTGTCAGAATGTTTTGTAACTTCCTCTACCAAAAGAGATTTGCCGGTGCGCTCACTGAAGATATTGTTGATTGAAGATAACCCCACTATCGCCCGCCAGCTTGCCGAATTCCTACATGCTGAGGGCTGGCAGATAGATTATGCCCACCGGGGTCGCCAGGGCTTACAGCTGGCCCTGGAACAAATCTTCGACCTGATCATTCTCGACCTGGGCCTGCCGGATATGGACGGCTTGGAGGTCTGCGAAAAGATCAAGGCACAAGCGCCAGTTAACATGCCAATTCTGATGTTAACTGCCCGAGATGCTCTCGCAGATAAGGAACGCGGATTTGGTATCGGTACCGATGACTACTTATGTAAGCCCTTCGAACCAAGGGAACTGATACTGAGATGCCGCGCCCTGGCACGTAGACACCAGCTGCATACCAGTGAAGAAATTAAGGTCGGTGATTTACAGATAAACCAGCGCCAGCAAGCGGCCTACCGGGATAAACAACATCTGCCCCTGACAACTATCGGTTTTCGCATTCTCACTATGCTCGCCCAGGCGTCGCCAGCACCAGTAAGCCGCTCGGCAATAATCCACCATATTTGGGGTGATGAACCCCCAGAAACAGACGCCTTAAAATCCCACATTTATAGTCTTCGCCAAACACTGGATAAGCCTTTCCAGGCCCCTATGTTGAAAACCATCACTAATCTCGGTTATCAGTTGGAAACTCCCAATGCGCGAAACCAGTAATTTACAGAGGAAGGTCTTCGCTATTTTTGGCAGTTTTACCCTGCTGCTATGCTTGGTGTTTTTTGCCATTTGTATGATGGTGGCCTATATAGTTGAAGACCATTTACTTGATAACTTATTAGCCGGAGAAGTCCGCTACCTCGAACAGCAGGCAAGACTGACTAATGCGACCCCAGAGCCACGCCTACCCTATTTAACGCTATACACTGAAAGCAAAATAATTCCGGCCGAACTGCGCACTGCCTTACCAAGCTATGCAGAAAAGGCTGAGTGGTTTAGTGATACGGAACATCACTTCCATTTACGCAGAGTACATTTTCCGGACAACCATTCCGCCGTTCTCGTAGCTGAAGTCAGTGAATTGCTCACTGTTACCCGACAATCTTCAAAGCTTCTCTGGCTTTTTGCCAGCGCCTGTATCTTGACCCTACTCTTAGCCCTCTATTGTGCTTTTCGTATTTCTCGTAAAACCATCGCGCCTGTAGTAACCCTCGCTAAAGCAGTTCAGCAGCAGAGAAACTGCGATTCTCAAATTTCCCTGCCCTATAACAATGAACAAGATGAAATCGGTTATCTCGCAAGTACGTTGCAAGACACTCTTAACCAGCTCAAGCTAACATTGCGCAGGGAAACTGAGTTTACCCGGGATACAAGCCATGAGTTGCGCACCGGGCTAACCATTCTGAAAAGCACACTGGCTCTCAGTCAAAATCGGGAAATGACTTTAGCTGAGAAAAATGAGCTATTAGAAACTGTTACCGGTATGGAAAAAACCGTTAAGACACTATTAGCCCTCGCCCGCTCTGAGTCTCTACAGTCGGAAGATATCCCATTGTGCGCTTTACTAGAGGAACGTCTTTTAGCTCAACACCAGTTAATTGTACAAAAGCATTTTAATGTTGATTTAAAGTTAGGGCACAAAGTCAGAGTCCTGGCCAATCGACACCTGGTAAGTCTGCTCTTCGACAACTTGATCAGCAATGCATTACAGCACGCTACCAGCCCTGAATTGGTTATTACCTATAAGGGGGACACACTCTTTTTTGAGAACGCCACAGACAACCAATTAGATCTAGAAACCTCCCTCTTACCCGGCCAAAAAAGGGAAGGCAGTGACGGTATTGGTCAAGGCCTTTTCCTGGCCAAGAGAATCTGTGAAGCCTTAAATTGGACCATCTCTATCCAATGTCGGAACAATATTTATCAGTGCGCTCTATCTTTTACATAGTAGCGTTCTAAGATTCAAATTTTTACCGTATGTGCTCGAGATGCATAGTGAATCGGCATCCATACCTTATACAATCTCGAGTGCAGCTTTTTCTTTCTTCCCAAATAGCAATTACAATCTCACCTGAATTTCACCTTCCATCCCTTATTCTCCTACGAACTCACTTGAAGATTTTCCGTCTACTACTGCAATTTTGGAGATTAATATGTTGAAGAAAATTGTTATTTCCCTGGCACTGACTTTGTCCGTATTTTTTGGTTTTATTATTTGGATTAAGGGCCTAATTCCACCCCAAGATCAGGACTTTTCCACTACGACAGTAAGTGACCTGCCGTATTTACAACAATTACCCAGGGAAAGCCGAGGAAAAATCTTAGCTGTTGTCACCAGTACTGAAACGATGGGAGGTAGTGGCAAGGCAACTGGTTATGAATTAACTGAACTGGCACGCCCCTATTACATCTTCTCAGCCAACGGATTTATTGTCGATATTGCCAGTCCCAAAGGCGGCAAACCGCCTGCGATGATCGATAAAGATGATCTGGGGCCTTTCGACTATGCCTTTCTCAATGACCCGGAGGCACAACAAAAGGTCAATCACAGTATTCCTATCGATCAGGTATCAGCAGAAGATTACCAGGCCGTATTTTTTGTCGGCGGTAAAGGCACCATGTTTGATTTCCCCGACAATCCCCATATTCAGTCCCTGGTGCGGGAAATCTATAACAGCGGCAAAATTATCGGAGCGGTATGCCACGGGCCAGCAGCCCTTGCCAATGTCACCCTGGAAAATGGCAAGCCCTTAATCGCCGATCGGCAGATCAGTGCTTTTACTAACGAAGAGGAGCTTTTTCTTATCCCTGACGCCGAGCAACGATTTCCATTCCTGCTTGAGGATCGCTTACGTGAGCAAGGCGCGTTTTTTCAGGCTGGGCCCACTTACCTGGAACAAGTCAGCGTGGATGGCCAGCTTATTACCGGGCAAAACCCCTGGTCCACCTGGCTGGCAGCTGAGAGTATGGTAAGCGCGATGGGGTATACCCCTGTTCCACGCCAAATCACTCCGGCGGAGCAGACCGTCAAATTACTACTCACTTATGAGCAGCGCGGCTTTACCGAGGCCACAGAGAAATTACACAAGCTGCAGGAGAAAGGGGAAATAGACCAGCGCCTACTGGCCATGCACGGCGTTGTCTCTGTTATGCGTTGGGAGCCGGGCAGGGCTCTGGACATAATCAGACTGCTATCCAAGAGCCAGGATTGATAGAGCTCCTCAAAAAGCCAGCTAGCCAGCCTGCTCTAGGGGCTGGCCATTTTCATCCACAAATAATACATCGCGAATACTGAGTTTTTGCCCTTGGGCATTTTGCACAGCAACTTCGGAGATAGGCTCACCACTGTTTTTATCGACCAGATGCATCCCATCTTTATTGCCGTTCCAGCGCAGATTCCACTGGCGTAGGGCGATTACCACCGTAAACAGGTCCCGACCTTTTTCCGTTAAACGGTACTCGTAGCGAGTGCCGTGTTCACCCGCATCAAAGCGTACCAGCACCTCGTTATCCACCAGACGTGATAACCGATCCACAAGGATATTTTTGGCAATTCCCAGGTTTCTTTGGAAATCTACAAAACGGCGAGTACCCAGCATCGCCTGCTTAATTATCAGCAGGGACCACCAGTCCCCCACTTCATTCAGGGCACAGGCCAGAGAACAGTCGAGATCATCAAAGCGTTTACGTGACATACCCCTAGTATACCGGTAAAAGAGTTGCAATACGAAACCAGATATTGAACTCAGCCTCGAAATAAGGTCTTATAACGCAACCGTTTTAATTGTGACCTAGTGGGACCAGTGAGTCCCAGTGTTGAATCGAGACATTCAGGAGAGAAATATGAGTGGTTCCCTGGACAACCTACTGCGTCCTTTCGAGCATAAATCCCTAAAGCTGCGCAACCGGGTCGCAATGGCCCCCATGACCCGCACTATGTCACCGGGCTATTCAGCCAATGACCAAGTGGCCGGCTATTACCGCCGCCGAGCTGAAGGTGAAGTGGGACTAATTATTACCGAAGGCACCTTCGTTAATCATAAAGCCGCAAACGGCTACGAGAATGTTCCGGCAATCTACGGTGAGGCCGCTCTCGCCGGCTGGAAAAAAGTGGTAGACGAAGTACACGCTGCCGGTGGCCAGATTATCCCGCAGTTATGGCACGTAGGCTCTGTGCGCAAAGAGGGCATAGGCCCGGATAAATCAGTGCCCGGCTATTCCCCCTCAGGCTTGTTCAAACCCGGCAAACCCAATGGCCAGGCGATGAGCAAAAAGGACATCCAGGAAGTTGTACAAGCTTTTGCAGACGCAGCCAAAGCAGCCAAGGAAATTGGGTTTGACGGTGTAGAGATTCACGGCGCCCACGGCTACCTGATCGACCAGTTTTTCTGGGAAGGTACCAACCAACGCGATGACGAGTACGGTGGCTCCATCGAAAATCGCACCCGCTTTGCAGTGGAAATTATCAAAGCGGTACGTGAAGCCGTAGGCGAAGATTTCGCCATAGTGTTGCGCTACTCCCAATGGAAGCAGCAGGATTACGAAGCCAAGTTGGCGCAAAACCCGGAAGAACTGAAACGCTTCCTAACACCGCTAGTTGAAGCCGGCGTTGATATTTTCCACGCCTCTACAAGACGCTTCTGGGTGCCAGAATTTGAGGGTTCTGATCTCAACCTGGCAGGCTGGACCAAGGAATTGACGGGAAAACCGGTAATTTCTGTCGGCAGTGTCGGCCTTGACGATGATTTTATCGGCGGCAATAACCAGGGCATGGGCGGTACTGCCAATCCTACCGATTTAGGCGAACTGACCCGCCGTATGGACAACCAGGAGTTTGACCTGATTGCCGTTGGCCGCGCGCTATTACAAGACCCACACTGGTTTGCCAAGGTGCGTGAAGATCGCGCGGAGGAAATCACTCCGTTCACTAAAGAAGCGCTAATGAGCCTAAGTTAATTACTCCTAATAAAAAAGCAGCCTCAAAGGGCTGCTTTTTTATCTACTTTTTTTAGAAATTTATCGGAATCACGGCCAAATAAATTCCACCGGCCACAATTTTTGTGAAGCCTGGTCGTACTCATCCCACAGCTGACGGTAAGTTTTCTGCTCGACCGGGTGCAATTCTTCTGGAGCAATCTCTGCCAGAGGCTGTAAAACAAAGGCATTTTTTACAATCTCACCTCTAGGCAATTTTACCCCATCGACAGTTCCGGTCAGGTGATCATAGGTGAGAATATCAATATCCAGAGTGCGCGCGCTGAACTTGGGCCCGGAACGCAGGCGGCCGTTGGCATCTTCAATACCGCGCAGACACAGGGCCAGCTGTCCTACCGGCAAGTCAGTTTGCAGCCCCACCACCAGGTTGTAAAAGTTATCGCCCTGGAAACCCACCGCTTCACTTTCGAAGACCCGGGACACCTGTAATTCGCCAAACCGCCCGGTCAAGGCATCCAGCGCTGCGCGGATATATTGCGCACGATTGATATTACTACCGAGGCTGAGATACACCTGAGCCACGTTTACACTCCCGCAGACATCGCTGCTGCACCTTTTGCCGGCCTCTCGCCGCGCTCAATAATGACACCCACATCCCTGGACCCTCTGACCGCACCCGGCTTGGACAACCGCATTCGCAGCCAGCTTACAGAAAACTCTTCCCTGACAATTGCCGCAGCCTGCTCTGCCATGGTCTCCACCAACAGAAACTCACTGCTTTCAATAAAAGCGATCAAGCGCTTGGCCACCGCTTTATAGTTAAGTGTGTACTCGATATTGTCTGTGCGCGCCGCCTCACTAATATCGAAGGCCATCTCCAAATCGAGACTGACCGTCTGTCGCACTTCCCGCTCCCAATCGTAAATACCAATAATGGTATTCACCTTTAAATCCCGTATATAAACAATATCCATTTATCGGCTCTTTTCTTTTTACTGCCAGGCTATTCCTGGGATTTTTAAAGTTCGGTCTTGGGCAATTCTGTCATAGGCCAGCGCGGACGCACATCTACCGCAAGGCTCGTCTGCTCCCCTGCTTTTAAACGTAAACTACCGGCGTAGGCGATCATGGCGCCGTTATCAGTGCAGAATTCATGGCGGGGATAGTAGACGCTGGCGTGATCCTTTCGCAGGCTCGTTTCCAAACGCTCACGCAATAATTTATTTGCGGAAACTCCACCGGCAATCACCAGGGTTTTATAGCCGGAAGCCTTAATAGCGCGACGACATTTAATCACCAGGGTATCCACTACCGCCTCCTGGAAAGCCGCAGCAATATCTGCGCAAGTCTGCTCGTCCGGCAAACCATCCTCGAGGGCGTGTTTACGCACCGTCGTCAGGGTGAAGGTTTTAAGACCTGAAAAACTGAAATCCAACCCCGGTCGATCCGTCATAGGCCGCGGGAAGGTAAAGCGTTTGGGATCTCCTTTCTCCGCCAGGGCAGCCAAACGCGGGCCACCGGGATAATCCAGGTCGAGCATTTTAGCGGCCTTATCAAAGGCCTCGCCGGCAGCGTCATCCAGGGATTCACCCATCAGTTCGTAATCGCCGAGCCCCCGCACCTCCACCAGCTGGGTGTGTCCGCCGGAAACCAGCAGGGCCACAAAAGGGAAGGCGGGCGGATTATCCTCCAGCATTGGGGCCAGCAGGTGGCCTTCCATATGGTGCACCGCCACCGCCGGAATATCCCAGCCATAGGCCAGTGCACGGGCCGCGCAGGCCCCGACCATCAGCGCTCCCACCAGACCGGGGCCTGCGGTATAGGCGATACCATTGAGGTCTGAAGGGCTGGTATCGGCCTTCTTCATTACCTGTCGAACCAGCGGCAAGAGCTTGCGCACATGATCACGGCTCGCCAGCTCGGGGACTACGCCGCCATAATCGGCATGCAGGTCCACTTGACTGAACAGGGCATGGCTGAGCAAACCGGACTCAGAATCGTAAATAGCGACGCCAGTTTCATCGCAGGAAGTTTCTATACCAAGGACGCGCACTTGATCTCATTCTCGTGACTACTTCGAGGGGTGGTTATCATACTGGAAAATGGGGTTGCGATCCCGTATAGGAGTGTTTAGAATTTGCGCCCTCGCTGTGAACCGGCCACCGGATGCAACTGCGAGAGCATTGCCGGAATGGCCGAGAGAAACGAATTTTAACAGGTATCCTAATGCCCTCTGTACGAATCAAAGACAACGAACCTTTCGATATCGCCCTGCGCCGTTTCAAGCGCTCCTGTGAAAAAGCAGGCGTACTGTCTGAAGTACGTCGTCGCGAGTTCTACGAGAAGCCCACCGCTGTTCGTAAGCGCAAAGCTGCTGCCGCTGTAAAGCGTCACGCTAAAAAGCTTCAGCGCGAAAACCGCAAGTTCCAGCGTCTCTACTAAGAGCCGCAGGCTGCATAAGCCTGTCGCAGCGAGGCGGCCGGACGGGCTTAGCCCGTAGCGGAGCTATAAAGAACGGCGTGCGAGCCATACTCGCGCGCCGTTTTTCGTTTGGGCTAACGCATTTCCCCCGCCCAGCAGACAAGCTATCCTAAGCCCCTGATCCAAAATTCATTGCCAACAATCTCGGAACACTCACTATGAGCACTCTCAAGGAAACCCTGACTCAAGCCACTAAAGACGCAATGAAAGCGCGAGACAAAGAGCGCCTGGCCACCCTGCGCCTGATCAACGCCGAGATCAAACGCGTTGAAGTCGACGAGCGCATCGACCTGGATGACGCCCGCATCCTCGCCCTGCTGGACAAAATGACCAAGCAGCGCCGCGACTCCATTACCCAGTACGAGAAAGCTGGCCGGGCTGAACTGGCAGCAGTAGAGCAGGCTGAAATTGAAGTTATCCAGGAATTCCTGCCGAAGCAGCTGAGCGAAGCCGAGATTACCGATATCGTTGCCTCCGCCGTCAAAGACACCGGTGCCAACAGCATGGCGGATATGGGCAAAGTCATCGCCCAGGTTAAACCCCAGGTGCAGGGCCGTGCAGATATGGGCGCGGTGAGCAAACTGGTGAAGGCCCAACTGGCCTAAGCTGAGCGAATCCCCATGGCCGGCAAGATACCCCAGCACTTTATTGACGATCTGCTCGCAAGGGCAGATATCGTCGAGCTGGTGGACAGCCGGGTCAAGCTGCGTAAAACCGGCAAAAACTACTCTGCCTGCTGCCCCTTCCACGACGAGAAAACCCCATCGTTTACCGTGAGTGCGGACAAGCAGTTTTATTACTGCTTCGGCTGCGGTGCCAATGGCAATGCCATCGGCTTCCTCATGGAGTACGACCGCCTGCCCTTCCCAGAAGCGGTGGAAAAACTCGCGGCCACCCGTGGACTGGAAGTTCCCAGGGAACAACTGGCACCGGGGCAAGAAAAGCGCCAGCGGGAGAGTCAATCTCTCTACCAGCTCACAGAGAAAGCCGCCGACTACTACCGTGAACAACTGCGCAACCACCCCGCCGCAGGCAATGCGGTGGCCTACTTGCGCAATCGCGGCCTCTCCGGTGAGATTGCCCGGGACTTTGGTATCGGCCTAGCGCCCCCGGGCTGGGACAACCTGCTCAATGCGTTAGCCGATACCCCCGAGAAAGCGGATCAATTGGAACTGGCAGGCCTGGCCATTCGCCGCCAGGACAGTGATGGCAATACCAAGCCCAACGCGCGCCACCACTACGACCGCTTCCGCAACCGTATTATTTTCCCGATCCGCGACCAGCGCGGGCGCGCCATCGCCTTTGGCGGGCGGGTACTGGGCGACGACAAACCCAAGTACCTGAACTCCCCGGAAACCCCGATTTTCCACAAGAGCCGCGAACTCTACGGCCTGTGGGAAGCGCGCCAGGCCAACCGCAATTTAGAGCGCCTAATTGTGGTTGAAGGCTATATGGATGTGGTGGCACTGGCCCAGTTCGATATCCGCTGCGCCGTCGCCACCCTGGGCACCGCTTGTGGCGAAGACCATATTCAACTCGCCTTCCGCCACACCTCGGAACTGCTGTTTTGCTTTGACGGCGACCGTGCCGGCCGCGCTGCCGCCCGCCGCGCTCTGGAGTCGGCCCTGCCGCAGATGCAGGACGGACGCAGCCTGCGCTTCCTGCTGCTGCCGGAAGGCGAGGACCCGGACACCCTGGTACGCCAACTGGGCGGTGAACGTTTCCAGCAGCTAATTAAGGAGCAATCCCTACCGCTGGAAGATTTTCTCTTCGACCTACTGAGCGAAGATATCAACCTGCAGACCATGGACGGCCGCGCGCGCCTGTCCAAACTCGCCGCCCCCCTGCTGGACCTGCTGCCCGATGGCGTCTACCGCCAGCTGATGTTCCAACAACTGGCCTCGCGCACCGGGCTCGACAAGGAAACCCTGCAAGAGGTTATCCGCACAGAAAAAGCTCGCACGCCGCAACAGCCCCACCCGCAACCTACAGCTGCACCGGGAGAGCCAAGCCAAGCACCCTCCCCTCACGAGGAGCTGGAGCACCGCACACCGCCGGAACCCTGGCAGCGCGACAACAACTTCAGTGAAAGTGCAGCACCGAATTACGACAGTCCGCGCCGCCAAAGCCAATATCTCCTGCCGCCAGAGCGCATGCTGATCGCCCTGCTGTTGCACCACCCGGAGCTGGCAACACAAATCGAAAATCCACAGCAATTCCCCATCGACGGCAATGCAGACCTGGCATTGTTTATCCAACTGGTGGAACTGTACAAAAGCCGCCCCCAATTAAATTTCTATCAATTGATCGGCCACTGGCGCGCACACCACAGCGCAGAATCTTGCGATACCCTGGCCAAGCTCGCTATTTCTCCACTGGTTTCGGTCGCGCGGCAACTCGCCCAGGATGACAGCAACCTGGAATACGATCCGCACACCGAATTTAACGACTGTCTGCTGCGCCTGAAACAAGCTGCAGACAAGCAGCGCAACCGCAATTTACTCGATCAACTTAAGAACAGCGCCCAGTTGAGCCCCGAAGAACAACTGGCTCTATTAGCCAATTGGCGAAAAAAGCAGAATTAATAAGCGCCAACCCCTTGAAAACTGCGGGCTCAGCACTATATTCACTCACCCCCGCCGGGCGGGATCGGGAACCCCAGCACCCTAAACATCGCACCTACGCCGTTACTTGACAGCTAGAGTGGTTATTGCTAGTGCAAATACGCTATAATCCCGCGTCTTTGTCCCGTATTTTCATTCCCAGAATTCAGGGTTGTGCATGACCGACAAAACCCAGCAACAGTCCCGCATTAAGGAACTGATCGCCCGCGGTAAAGAGCAGGGCTATCTGACCTATGCCGAGGTAAATGACCACCTACCGGAAGATATTTCCGATCCCGATCAGGTGGAAGACATTATTGGCATGATCAACGACATGGGCATCAAGGTGTTTGAAACCGCACCGGATGCCGAAGAGTTGTTGATGGCTGAAGGCGACAGCTCCGCTGATGAAATCGCCGCAGCCGAAGCTGCCGCTGCCCTGGCAGCCGTAGAGTCCGACGTAGGCCGAACCACCGATCCAGTACGCATGTATATGCGCGAAATGGGCACCGTAGAGCTGCTCACGCGCGAAGGCGAGATCGCCATTGCCAAGCGTATCGAAGAGGGCCTGCGCGAACTGATGGCCGCCCTGGCCTACTGGCCGGGTGCAGTGCAGCAGATCATCGATGAGTACGCTCTGATCGAAAAAGAAGAGCGCCGCATCCCCGATATTATCTCCGGTTGGCTCGACCCCGCCGACGAGGTTCCGCCCGGAGCCCAGGCCGGCCAAGCCGCCGCCGTTGCCAGCGCGCCGGAGTCATCAGATTCCGATGACGACGCCGAAGACGACGACAGCGATGACGACAGCAGCGACGAGGAAGAGGAAGCTACCGGCGGTATCGACCCCGAAGAACTCGCCGAGCGCATGAACGCGCTGATCGCCGCACAGAAAGTTGCCGACGAAGCCATCGCCGCCCACGGTCGCGATTCCAAAGAAGCTGGCCAGGCCCTCGAAGCCGTTGGCGATGTATTCCGCTTCTTTAAACTGGCTCCCCGCCAGTTCGACCCGCTGTACGGCGAAGTTCGCTACGTTCTCGATAGCGTGCGCGAGCAAGAGCGCGTGGTTATGGCCATGTGTATCAAACGCGCCCGCATGCCGCGCAAGACCTTTATCAAGGAATTCCCCGGCAACGAGACCAATGATGATTGGATTCCCGCAATCATCAAGAAAAAGCGCGATTACTCCGATGCCCTGCGCCACGTCGTAGACGAAGTTGTTCGCGCCCAGCGCAAACTGGCTCAGTTCCAGGAGCGCGCTAAGCTGGACGTAGGCCAGATCAAAGAGATCAACCGCCGCATGTCCATTGGTGAGGCCCGCTCACGCCGCGCCAAGAAAGAGATGGTCGAAGCCAACCTGCGTCTGGTTATCTCTATCGCCAAGAAGTACACCAACCGCGGCCTGCAATTCCTGGACCTGATCCAGGAGGGCAACATCGGCTTGATGAAGGCTGTGGATAAGTTCGAATACCGCCGCGGTTACAAGTTCTCCACTTATGCCACCTGGTGGATTCGCCAGGCCATTACCCGCTCTATTGCGGACCAGGCCCGCACCATCCGTATCCCGGTACATATGATTGAGACTATTAATAAGCTCAACCGTATCAGCCGCCAGATGCTGCAGGAAATGGGTCGCGAGCCCACTCCGGAAGAACTGGGCGAGCGCATGGAAATGCCGGAAGACAAGGTGCGCAAAGTCCTCAAGATCGCCAAAGAGCCGATCTCCATGGAGACGCCTATCGGCGACGACGAAGACTCCCACCTGGGTGACTTTATCGAGGATCAAAATCAATCCTCGCCGGTGGATACCGCCACTCAAACTGGCCTGCACGACGCCACCCGCTCCGTACTCTCCGGCCTCACCGCCCGAGAAGCCAAGGTACTGCGTATGCGTTTCGGTATTGATATGAATACCGACCACACTCTGGAAGAGGTGGGCAAACAGTTTGACGTAACCCGCGAGCGTATCCGTCAGATCGAAGCGAAAGCATTGCGCAAACTGCGACACCCCTCCAGGTCGGAGCATTTACGCAGCTTCCTCGACGAGTAAGCGCTAGACTAAAGCCCGGTTCAACCGGGCTTTTTTTTGTGACATAAAGATGACCTCCCCGCGCAGGCTTAGTGAAAGCAGGAGATAAGCATGCAAAAAGAAATGGCGAATAAGCAGGAAAAATCTGAAGAGATTGCCAACAAGCCCGGCAAGAAGGGGTTTGCTCGCCTCCTGGCTGCCACTAGCTACTCCAGTCAGGGGCTCGTCGCTGCATGGCGCAATGAGGAAGCTTTTCGCCAGGAAGTAATTGCCGCCTGCCTAATGGTGCCTCTCGCACTCTGGGCCGGGGAGACACCTACTGAGCGCGCCATATTGATTGCAGCCGTGATGTTTGTCCTCCCAATCGAACTTATCAACAGCGCTATTGAGGCGACCGTGGACCGCATCGGCCCCGAGAAACACCCGCTGGCCAAGATTGCCAAAGACACAGGCTCCGCCGCCGTCGCCGTCGCCCTCTTCGCTGCATTCCTGGTTTGGTGCTGTATCCTCATCCCTAAACTGCCGATTTAAATACTTTAGTATGAGATTTTGACCTCAATTTCGCATAAACAAGACAGCTGTACCAATTACAACCTCTAATTAATACTATCGAGCCAATTAAGGTGTTTGGCAGCTTTCGCAAGGTGGACGTCTACTCGATAAAGATTCAGTTGTTGGCGAAAGCTTGAGCAACAGGGAAAGAAGATTTCTAGAATTTGCCCATATCAGCCTTGAGTGCTAACAAAGGCATTGATTTGCAAGGGAAAATCTTGTACTTTTCCCAACCGCTTGCAACGATCCTCGCAAGCAATGTGTGGGCCCTTAGCTCAGTTGGTTAGAGCATCCGACTCATAATCGGCAGGTCCTGGGTTCGAGTCCCGGAGGGCCCACCACTTTCCTCTTCTAAAACTCTAAATACTTTACAGTGTTTAAACAGGCTCTCCTTAACCGATAACCACTCTTCAATTAATTTGAAAAAATTACCCCTATTAACCCTGTAAAGATTTACGCCCCGTTCCATATAGGGACTTAGATACCTAGCCTTCTTTATTTTCATAAAAATTCGACTAATAGTTACCACAGCCACCCAGAAAGAAATAGAGCATAAGCTACCCTAGCACTTGCAAAACTAAAATATTCAGGCAACAATTCCGCTTAACTAAACACAATGGACTGTGACAAATGACTGAACTCTTGAAGTCTCGCTTAATCCGCTATATAGCCAAGCACTTAGATAGAGAACTAATTCTTTCTATAGATGACGCTATACGTACCGCGTATGCCAAAGCGAACGCCAGGGTCCAAGAAGACATCAAGAATACCAGTCAAACTCGCCCCCGCGCCCAACTGAGACGCTATTATATTGATGATGCTTTAGCTGGCGCGCTGGCGAAAGGAAAACCATCAGTACAGCAGACCGTTCCTCGTGGTGAGCACTATATCGTGATCTGCTCAGGAAATATTACTCTTAGCCACATCGAACTCCATGGAAATTCTCGGGCGAGGCGCGCCAAACACAGAGCACTTCTCACTAAAAAAAATGCAATTTTAGAACCTGTAACACTTGACCTGTTTAAAGAAGCTCCTCCTAAATTTGACGATGCTTTACACGTGGTTGCAGTAGTTTTACACCCCGCTCCAGAGGTTCAAAACCAGTCTGAGCCGGGCGAGATATTTATTACAGTGCCTTATACGGACTGGACTGGCTACCATTTAGAAATTCCAATTCAAAAACTACTTATGGAGTATGAAACAGAGACAGAACATGATCCAAGCCTAAAGGACGAGGCTTGGCCAACACTGAAAGACGACTTGCAAAGAGAAGAAAATACGTCAAAGAGAAATTAGGTAGCGTTATGAGAACCGGAGTCAGCGGATTCCAGCCTGAGAGATTACTCCAGGCTAGAGAATCATTAGGTATAACAAGGGTCGCACTAGCGACCCTTGTTGGTGTTTCCCCTGCAACCATCTCAAATTGGGAAAAGGGTAGTCAGTTACCGGAAGAAGATAAGCTTCGTGCACTAGGAGAAGCTGTAAAGTTTTCAATGAGTTGGTTTTTAACAGACTCACCCAAGCACGGTGGCGCTCCCTATTTTTTTAGATCACTCTCATCATCAACGAAAACTGCAAGGGAGATGGCAAAAGTTCGATTAAATTGGGTGGCAGAAATGGCCAACATATTAGGTCAATGGGTAAACTGGCCTAAAGTAAATGTCCCCACCATATCGGAAGAAGCATTCCTAAAAATTACAGATTCTGAAATTGAAATGCTAGCTGCTGAGTGTAGAAAAACTTGGAAGCTAGGTATGGGGCCTATCTCTGACGTTGTTCTTACCTTAGAGAATGCTGGGGTAATATTTGCGCGTGACGAAATAGGCCACTTAAAAATGGATGGGGTTTCTCACTGGAGCCAAATAGACGATAGGCCTTATGTTTTTGTGACAGCAGATAAGGCAAACGGAATTAGAAGTAGGTTTGATGCAGCCCATGAACTAGGTCATTTAGTGCTTCATAGGAATATAGATGAATCTATGTTAAAACAACACTATAAAGAAATTGAGCGACAAGCTGACCTTTTTGCAGGTTGTTTTTTGTTACCAGCAGAATCTTTTTCTTTAGAGGTAAGTTGGCCAACATTAGAAACTTTACTATCTCTAAAACCTCGCTGGAAAGTATCAGTAGCTGCAATGATTATGAGATGCTACCAACTAAAAATAATAGATGAAGACCAAAAACTGAGATTATTTAAGGGGCGATCAGCAAGAGGGTGGACGAAAGGTGAGCCCTATGACGACCAATTTGCGTTTGAAAAACCTAGGTTACTCAATAGAGCAGCCAGAATGCTTGTAACAAAAGGTATTCTGAATCAGTCTGAACTTTCTCACAAGCTTGGCCTTTCAGAGTATTTAATAGAGTCATTGTGTGGATTGCCTTCTAACTTTTTTTCCTCTCAACCAATTGAAAATAATTTAGTAGAGTTAAAAGAGACGCTAAAAGAACGTACCGGCAATCAAAAAACAAATAACACTGGGAGTATTCTAAAATTCCCAGCAAACAAGATAAGATAAGCCTGCATATTATAAAAATGGTTGAGTGTAGGTAAGGCCCTCACTCGACCGAGTGGCACTGAAGAATTCTCACTTCTCCTTTAGTATCAGAAAATGGAATTTTTTCAGGAACCCCAGAATTTTTCAGATATAAATACAAAATATGCTCGCTTGTTGAAAATGTCGAAAAAAAATACGCGCCAATACAAATAAAAAACCGTAGATTACGGTCCTCATCCCCTGAAATATCACAAGCACTTTTTAGAGCCTCAATCAAGACCGCCAAGATCACACACCTAAAAGCTTTCATCAATATCAGTCAAACAACAAAGAAAACTAGTGCCAGAGGTGTCACGAAGTCTGAACCCTTAAATTATGCTTCAATAGAAATCAGTAATATATTAATACTCTGAGAAGGATATTAGCTTAAAAGATCGAAATAATTATTGATGATTACAATTTTATCCAACTCAGTTAGATGCCCTTACTCTAAATAATGTCAGATTCACCTACCTGAAACGACCTTTCCTTTAGACGTAGAAGGGCTATCCCTCAATTAATCTAGAAATTCCTCAGTTTATCAAAAGTGCCAAAGTTGATTTATTCTCTAGTGAACTAAGAAACCAATAAAAGGAAGGAAAACTATGAAGGCATTGACGCTAAAAACACCAGGCGGGCTAGAAAATATTTCGGTTAGCGACATCGCTGACCCGGGAGCACCCGGCCCAGGCCAAATCCGTGTTGCAATTAAAGCCTCCTCTCTCAACTTCCACGATCTTTTGGTCGCCAATGGCAGTATTCCCTCAGAAGACGGCCGCATTCTGATGTCTGATGGCGGTGGTATCGTGGATGCAGTTGGTGAGGGAGTTACCGATTTTCAGGTCGGCGATTCTGTTGTGTCATGCTTTTTCCCACAGTGGCCAGCAGGTACGCCTATGGCTTCCGTGGGTAATTTTGCCAATACGCCTGGTGACGGTATCGATGGGATGGCCGCTGAGTTTGTTGTGCGCGATCAGAGCGCCTTTACCCTTGCCCCAAAAGGCTGGAGCCACGTTCAGGCGGCAACCATTACTACCGCAGGCCTTACTGCTTGGCGAGCATTGGTAGTAGACGGCAAGGTAAAACCTGGCGACACAATATTGACTCTAGGCACTGGCGGAGTATCTATTACGGTAATTCAGATTGCCAAAATACTGGGGGCCAAAGTTATTGTAACTTCTTCTTCCGACAAGAAACTGGAACGCGCTAAAAAATTAGGGGCCGATCATGGCGTCAACTATCGCACCCATACACAGTGGTCAAAGAAGGTTATGGAGCTGACGGAAGGCAAAGGTGCGGACCATATTATTGAGCTCGGTGGCCCCGGTACACTAGAGCAATCGATCCATTCAGTCAGAGTTGGCGGCCATATTTCATTGATTGGTGTTTTGACGGGCCGCTCGGGAGAAGTGCCCACAGCACTGTTGATGGCCAAGCAGGCCCGGTTACAGGGCTTGATCGTTGGAAGCCGTAGGGATCAACGGGAATATGTCACCGCATTGGAAGCCAGCCAGATACAGCCAGTGATTGATAAGTCTTACCCTATGGAGGAACTGGCTGCGGCATTTGAGTACCAGGCCAGCGGGTCGCACTTTGGCAAGATCTGCGTCGAGTGGTAATGGAATAGCTCTCAATCTCGCCGCACTCTTAAAGCTAAGACACTTGTGAGAGCGCGGCTTAACTATTCCTACTGAAGTATGAGGGGGAAACTCCAAATTGGCCATAAAAAGCCCGGCGAAAGCTATCATAGCTTGCAAACCCTACCTGCCGAGCCACCTGAACAAGGCTTGCTGATTCACAGGTGATTAAATCCCGCGCCCGGTTTAAACGGAGCTGGTTTAGATAATGTCCGGGGGTGCTATTAAGATGTTGTTTGAACAAGCGAGTTAACTGGCGATCGCTGACGGAAATACGCTCCGCCATATCGGAAACGCTGATTGATTTCTGGTAGTTCTCCGACAGCCACTCCAATAGAGGATTGAGCCTCATACTGTCGCTGGATTGCACTTTAAGCAGATCAGAGTACTGTGACTGCCCTCCCCTACGCTGAAGATAAACGACCAGATCTTTAGCCACGCTGGCCGCAATAGTATTGCCATAATCCTGGCGAATCACTTCCAAGGCCAAGTCGACTCCAGATAGAATTCCCGCTGAAGACCACAGTTTTCCGCTTTCAATAAACAAGGGGTCCTGCTCAACCTGATAATTGACTGCTTGCTCGGCAAGCTGCCGGCAATGCCGCCAGTGAGTGGTAATACAGTGCTTTTGTTCCGGAAATATATCTGTTAGTAAGAATGCACCTGTACAGATACTCAAGACACGCTCTGCTTTGTCTGCGATTGCACGTAGCGCATTTACCTGCTTAGGGCTTAAGCGCAGCTGCCGCATCCCAGTACCGCCAGTAATGACCAGGTAATCAATTTCCCTATCCTGGTAAATATCAAAATCCACAGATAGGGCTTGGCCGTACGCGGTTTTAACTGATGCATTGGTTAAACCTATCAAACAACTTTTATAGGCCTCACTAACGAAACTATTAGCCTCCATAAAGGCATCCAAGGGCCCAAAGAGGTCTAAAGCCTGGAATCCATCAGCAACAAAAAAACCTATCTTCTTGGTCATAGCATCTCCTCCACACAGGGAATTGTACTCCAGTGGGCGCGTCTGCTATGACACATTTACGACACAAAACGACATTGGTACTTCACCTGAACTAGTTCAACATAGAACTACCTCCATGAAACTGAACCACCCAATCTCATAAGGCTGACAGAAAATTAGCTAGTCAGTCCAAATCCCACAGCAATTAAAACTCTACCATTCAGCTACTCAATGTTTGTAAGGTTTGTATTACCTAAACCGTTTGTACCAAATTGGTCAGCTCTTATCCTAAGTAGGAAGTTTTACTTAATAAAAAATAATCTTTAAGAAAATACTCAATATGCAAATGAACCAACCATGATGCCGGTCAAGTAATAAAAATTAATTTAGAGTTAACCTTCAGTTTTATTTACCAAACAAACTGCAGTTGCATTTTGCACCCACACCAATTTCCCAATCTATAAAAAACAACTTATTACTCCAAAAGTACCAATACCTAAAGCACAAGAAATACAGTAAGGATGTATTAAATGGCGTTACAGAAGTCCCCCGGACAAAAAAGAAAATCGATGGTGCGTACAGTATGTATTTTAGTTTTCCTTATTCTGACTTACTTTCTGTCAAACTATTACTCTCGTGCCAACAATGAATCATTAAGTTGGGTCGAAAATCATCAAGCTCTAGATGCTGAAGTAGTAGCGTTAAGAGAGGAGGAAGAAGAGTACCGGGGCCGCAAAGGTAAAAAGCGCTATCGTACAAATTACTATATTGACTATCAGTTTAACTATGAAGATGAGGACTTTGAATCCTCCGCAGAGGTTTCAAAAGGAATTTATAGTCAATATGAACAAGGTCAACCTATCGAAGTATGGTTTCCAGAGGGCGACATCTACGGTCATGTATTGGCGCAGAATGCTCAAAGAGATATCGAAAGTAACACACCTGTAGGAAACCTGATTCAAGCAGCACCTATCACTATAGGTATCTGCCTCGTCTTATATTGGATTTTAAGCTTCTTGTTTGTAAGGGAATCAAAAAAAGCACTACCCGAGGGCTTTTATACTGAGACGTCCTGGCTTGATATTGATGATAACTACCTCGTCGCCTTAGAAGGAGATGAACTCGTCTATTTTGATATCCCGAAAAAGCAGGCTTTAACTGCTCAATCTGCCTACCAAGCGGGGAAATCCCCTGAAGAAATATATCACTTGTGTAAACCTGAGACCGCAGCCCGAATCCCTCTCAATGAAATAAATTCACTTAGCAGTGACCACAATTCAGATGTAATAACTATCAAGTACGGGGATAAGACCCATTCTATTGAGTTCTTAAATCAAACAGTAAAAGCGCACGCATTAGAACGTATCGAGAAACAACTACCTGAGACAATGGATTATCAGCATATTCAGCGGTCTCGTTTGCAAGCCACTCTACCGTCACTTGTGATAGTAATACTGTTAATAGGCCTTATCTACTGGCTTGACTCATTTATTTTCCGTGCGATAGTTGGTTTTATTGGGCTAATCTCTGTGGCCCCGAATCTTTTGTCCAAATTAATTAGTCCGACAGAGACACGCCTCTGGGAGAAAGTCGAAGAAACCTCTGTAGAGCACGCATAGTGCAGAAGATGGCCAGCTTCGGCTGGCCGCTTAAATAGAGCTATCTGTTGCTCATAATCAAGCTCAGCTATACTGTCCCCAGAATAAACATAACGTCAGTCTGAAGACCCATTGGGATAGCAGAGATTATGAACTTCTCTTCATTAGCTTTTGCCATGCTCACCACAGCTACTACTCCTAATAGTTGCACAGATGGTATCGCTTTACTCCGTGGAGTAACAGCCATTGCCGCTGAATACCCTTGGCTAAGTGCAGATAAACAAGATTATATAGTCCGAGACTATCCACGAATGTATCTCGTGCTACCTAAAATACCAGGGGAGCAAACAGTCGGTAATGAACAGCCTAATGCTGCGGTGGATAAAGAAAGCTGCCAGGTTATTAATGTGTTTCTTTCGAGCTGATCTTATATAGTATCTCAAAGCTCCCTACGGCTTAGTTCCGGGAGCTCTCCCCCTATCTACTACTACCCTTGCTCAGCATAAGTCAGTGTATTGTTATTTTCGTTACACTCATCGACGAGATTGGTAAAGTCAGCAGTTACCTCTAAAACCGCATCCGGATCAAAAACCCAGTAACCCAAAGTAAATACAATACTTACAGTGCCACCTGCTGGAATTGCAGGCGTCGCCTGTACATCGTTGGCTAGTGTATCAATATCTAAAAGGCGAGCCTGGCTGATTGGCGCTGCCAGAGCACCTATATTAGTGATATCGACCACGATAATGGATTGCCCGGTTCCAGGATTCCAGATCGGATCATAGATTTGGCTCACTATCAGGTCAGGTTTATTACATACACACAGACACATATAGTGATCATCTTCTTTGACACCATAAGGGGTTCCGACATAGCAAACCGGCTTATCGTCAAACTGATTGCCATAGAGCCAGTGAGATGATGGGTCATTGACAGGTTTCTCGATTATTTCAGGGTCGCGAGTTACCTTACAAACACTGGTAGATTCAAAATCATCTATCAAGTCAGTAGCAACCTCTGACTCAGGCACCCCTCCAACCCAAATTGCGCAAGTCCGACGACATGTCAGTGGGCCCTGCCCCTGCCAATAATTTGGAAACCAACCCGCTTCATAGTTTTGCATACTTAAATCTTGAATTGGGTCTGCATAACTGCTAGAAGCTAAAACCCCTAGAATAACTACACGCAATATATATTTAAACATAACGCCCTCCATTTAAGTGAATACACCTATAAATTTACCCATTCCAGATTCATTTAACTTAGACTGAATTTATGGGCAGGGCGATTGTAAACTGTGCTTAATGAATATCTATGGAGACAGTAAAATTCTGGCGGGCATTAATTTTCTTTCTATTGAATGCAAACAAAAACAAACGCCTTCAAACCGTGTATTTCTAATAACAATTAGAATAGAAAGCCATCTATCATACAATTATAAATAGCAAAATAACGCAGCTGGATCAAGAATCACAAATTGGAATAACTAGAAATTTATAATTCAGCCAAACTATAAAATGCGGCCATTACCGTACAGAGTATAATTAGTGGCAGATAAACAAAATTTAAAACCGAGTATTTAATACAGGTCGAGACCCACCCCTCTTTATAAATATTCTTTTGCATCACTAGTAAATTTATTGGCATCCAAAGGAAAAGCAGTAGCAAAACCCCATAACATAAAATTTCCACCCAGAACAAAGGCTCAACAAATTCTTGCAAGAGAAAAATAGCAGTTCCTAGCAACAACGTTAGACTCACATAGGCATGGCTATGGAGCGATACAATAACATGCTCCATATACAGTTTTTCTCTACACGCATAAAGTAGCCACAATATACCTGAATATATTGGCAGCATAAGTAACAGCATTGTAGGAAGAGATCCGAAGAAAGCCTTAGCAAAGATTGTAGGGTTTTCCGACACTCGCTCAATATTACTTCTCGCCTTTTTGAATTCGATATCAAACCAATGACGCCATGACTGCGGCATAAACTCTACGGTATAGACTTTTTCTTCAATAATTGAGAGTACCCGATTAAAAGATATCGACCATACTTCTTGCTTATTTTCTGCTCCACGAATGTCCAATTTCCTGCCACCAGGTAAATCCCAGTCAAATTGTTTTTCTGTCTCACTTGTGGACGACGGAGCCATTTTGGCGGCAACATTATCGCTAGTGCGGATAGGCTGCTCTTGAGCAATACTCCAATCACTACTAATACGAATCAGAAAAAAGGCGCTTACGCAAAAAAAGATAAACAGCTTTACCGGGCTTACATATCGTGCTCTCCTTCCAGATAAGTATTCTATCGTTAAAAATCCTGGGGATAACAGTAAAGCCGGCAGTGTTTTCCACAAGCGTGAATCAAATGCCACAAGGGTATTTAGAAAGTCTCTAATTACACTTGATAAGCGTCTCACAATACCTTCTGCTGACTGTCCACAGCCATAACAGAAATGCCCCAATAAAATTGTATTACAGTTAGAGCAATAATCTTGCCTATCTACCGACGTTTCCTTTCGACTTCTAATACCCACTATATCTTCCGACTATATATAACTGTAAACTTTAAATGTCCATCAATTTATATCGCTAAAACCGTTATTACAATCCAGCCAAGCTCCAAACGATGGCAAAAACCGCTCCAATTGATAATAGACACAAGTAAGCCATCCCCAATACTGAATATTTACAAAAGGTTACAAACCAGCCTTGCCTATATATACGCTTTTGCATCCAAAGGAGATAAACCAGAACCCAAAAAATCAATAAGGTTATCAGGGCCTCTAAAGCTAATGTTATAGCAGTATACCCAGCCATGTTAACACTTAGCATGTATAAGGTATTTCCAATCAGGATACTTAGAAATATAAAAGCATGACTATGCAAAGCTACAATTAAGTGTTCCATATATAGTCGACGCTTAAAGATATAGAGCACCCATAACATCATGGCAAACATTGGCAACATGATTAACAATGCATAAGGAAGCGTCTTAAGAAATGCTTTCTTGAACCGATTTGGATTTTCAGTAACTTGTTTAATATTCTGGTTCGCATTTTCAATCTTGACATCCATCCAGTCTTGCATGGGCTTTGGCAGGCCTTTGATATCCATTCTTATTAATTTATTATCTGGATCATTGGCTGATGACTGCCAAACTGGCTCCGAATCCTCTTGGAAAATTATTCGCCCCTCATTACTGCCTTTAGCAATCTCATTTTTAATACCTCTTTTAATACCCTTTTCAACCACCTCTTTAGCTTCGGTAAGACTTATTTCAGCCTTCTTAATTTCTCCTAGCAGACCTTTTTGTTCAGGAATTTCAGTATGTACTGGCCGCCCCCCCTGCAAAAGGAGGTCGACACCCGATGCTTCTAACTGAGGTCCTTCTTTTGAAGCATCAGAACCCATAAAATTGATTGTCCAGTCTCCACTCAAACGGGTTACAAAAAGACTGGTGATACAGAGAAAAATAAATAGCCGTACAGGGCTTACATATCGAACACGACGACCAGAAAAATACTCTGTTGTTAAAAACCCTGGTCGGAAGAATAGCGCAGGTATGGTTTTCCATGTTCTGGAGTCAAACGCCAACAAGGTATCTAAGAAATCACCGATTACAGATGAAAAATGCCGCACCATACCTTTAACGGGCTGACCACAAGCATAACAATGGGGACCTAACAACTGTGTACAGCAGTTTGCGCACTTATTATCTTCATTACAAACACTTGCTATTGATGTCGTACTACTCAAGACCTACTTCCTTCGACATTCCCTTAAACTACTTACCACCAGTAATCGAAAGTCCAATTTTCTGAACAGAATTACGGATATAAGAATTTGCAATACAATATTCTGAATATAGACGGTGCTGCGAGCAAACTCTTTAGCTTAAATAACTTAACATCCAAGCAGCATAGCTTCACCAACACCAACCATTAAACGCTTATGCGTTTAATGGTTGGAATCCTATTAGGATATATCCTTATAACTCTGCCAAACTCCAAAGTACAGTAAGAGCCGCACCTACAGATAATAAAACTAGATAGGCTAACCCCAAAAAAGAATACTTAAACAAGGTCATGAACCAACCCTGCTGATATACACGCTTTTGCATCCAAAAAAGATAGACAGGAACCCAGAGAATTAATAGTGCCATCAGGCTATCAAGAGATGAGGATATAAATGCGTATCCGTCCAGTTGACTACTAATACTATAAAATAGGTTGCCAATCAGAATACTCAGGCAGATAAAAGCCTGGCTGTGTAACGCTACAATCAGGTGCTCCATGTAAAGTCTGCGTTTAAAGACGTAAAGCACCCACAGCATCATGGCAAATATTGGCAGTATGACTATAAGAGTTGACGGAAGAGCTCCCAAGAATGCTTTTTTGAAACGATTTGGATCATCGGTCACCCTTTCTACATTTTTATGGGCGCTCTCTACTTTACGGTTAACCCAATCTTCTAATGGTTTGGGAAGCCAATCAACTTGAAGAAACTCTCTATCTAACTCACTAATAGTCTCATTCAATCCTGAGGCCAGTTCCTCCTTAGAAAGGTTTTCCGATCCATTCTGGCCTCCATCAATTTCACTTAAATCTTCATTGAGTTTATGCAAATCACCGGTAAGCTTCTCTTGTCCGCTAATCAGATTTTTCTCAACATCTTCCAAAACAGCGACAGCATAACTATTGTTAACGTGCTTTTCTTTGCCTTTTCGAATATCTTCGATGGCGTCGTTATAACCTTGGCTCGCTTTTTCAACATCGACTGACTCAACGTCTACATTTCCAAAATTAATAGCCCAATCACTGTTTATCTGGGTTACAAAGAAGCTGGTGATACATAGAAAGATAAACAAGCGTACAGGGCTGACATAACGCACCCGTCGACCAGAGAAATACTCAGCGGTTAAAAATCCAGGTCTAAAAAACAGAGAGGGTATTGTTTTCCATGTGCGGGAATCAAAAGCAAGCAGGGTATCAAAAAAGTCTCCAATTACTGAGGAGAAATGACGAACCATGCCTTTAACCGGCTGACCACAGGCATAGCAATGGGGCCCCAATAGCTCTGCATGACAATTGGCACAATGGTTTGGATTATAATCCGAATTATTTGTAGAGGTTGCAGTGCTCATTACCGCTCACCGAATCACTGATTATCTTATTCACCTGGCAAAAGCTTCCAGGCCCAAGTATCTGCTAACGAACCAGAACCGAAATACCTCAATTAGCAGAACTCTACTAATATCCCGAATATCAGCTGGAGTACAATTTTTTTATGACTTATAGGTATTAAGAGAGAGGTAAAAGAAACGCGCCGACTATTAGGCGCGTTTCGAAGGGAATTTGGCATAAATTGCCGGTTGCTAATTATCCAAAAGGAAGCGTGCAATTGTACGCAGGCCGTGCCCTTTAGCACCTGGCGCCCACTGATCATTGCCACTGGGCTGGTAAGAGCCTGAAAGGTCCATATGCACCCAATTGCGACCTTCATCCCGTACAAAGCGAGCCAGGAAGGAGGCTGCCGTAGATGCACCAGGACTTCCCTCAATACCAACATTGGCGATATCGGCAAAGTTGGACGGGGTTTGCTCAAGGTGGAAACGCTCTAAAGGAAGCCTCCACGCCTTTTCATTTTCCTCAGAAGCTGCAGACAATACCTTTTGGGCTGCTTCATCTTCAAAACTAAAGACAGAGTTGAAATCCCGACCTACAGCCATCTTTGCTGCACCGGTCAGAGTAGCGGCATCCAATAACCAGCGAGGATCTTCTTCCGAAGCTGCAATTAAACCATCGGCCAGCACCAGACGCCCTTCAGCATCGGTATTCAGTATTTCTACACTCACTCCGTTTTTATATTTAATAATATCGCCCAATTTAAAGGCATGACCGGAGATCAGATTTTCTGCGCAGCAGAGATAGAGTTTGACCCGCTTGTTGAGACCTCTGGCTATTGCAAGAGCCAAGCCTCCAGTTACCATGGCCGCGCCACCCATATCGGATTTCATTGTGGCCATGTTGTTGGACGGCTTAATGCTGTAGCCGCCGGAGTCAAAAGTAATTCCTTTACCCACCAAACACATATCAACCGGCGCCTGGTCATCACCCGTCGGGTTGAAGTCCACTTGTAACATCACCGGCTCACGTACACTACCACGCCCAACGTTGTGGATACCGACAAACCCTTCACGCAGCAGGTCATCCCCGGCAACTATACGGTAAGTTACCGCACTGGGAGCCAGCTTTTGCAGCATTTCTGCAGCGCTCTCCGCCAATACACGCGGAGACACATCATCAGGAGTACCATTAGTAATTTCACGAACCCAGCGACTGGCATTTTCACGGGCGGCGAGTTCTTTTAACTCGGCGCTGTCATCAGTCCCCCAGTCAATTTTGTTGGATTTACGCGGGTTAAAAAAACCTGCCCAAAATGCCCAGCGGCTTTCAATGCTCCAGCTTTCTCCTTTGAGGACAACATCGTTGACCCCCATACCATCGAGCTTTCGGGCAGCTCGCTGCGCTGCAACCAACACAGCGCCTTTCGCAGCGCTAATATGAATATTGGCAGCGCTACCATCAAAGCTCAGCAGAGCTGATTCTCCCCAGGGTTCCGGCGCAAAGCCCTCAACCAAATGAATATGCATAGCCTTTGTCATACAACACCTATTTTGAAACTTGTGTACCAATTTTATCGGTATTTCTCCTGCATTCTAACAGGACATTAAAAATACTTGATGATTGCACCGCCACCGAGTCGACAGATAAACTGTGAACCAAGACAAAATAACTATTAAGTAGAGAAATTCGTTAGGGAAGAATAAATGGCTGATTCCTGCCACTATCACACTAGCAAGACTGCATCCTGGCAGTGCCAGCCCTGCAACCGTCAGTTCTGTGGCGAGTGTATTCCCGGCTCCAGCGCAAATTATCACGAGCAAGGACCCGACTGTCCCCTTTGCCGGAAGAGCCTGGAGTATATTGGGGCCAGTAACAGTGCAAAACCATTTTGGCAAATGGGACTGTTTTATTTCCTTTATGCTCTCAAACCAGGTCCATTAACTCTGATGGCGGTAGCCGCTGCCGGAAGCCTGGTAATTACCTCCATTGGGCTTCTCAGCCTCATTGCATTAGTGGCAGTTGTGGCGGTGGTAGTCCGTTACAACCTTTTAGTGATTGAAAAGCTCGCCGCAGGCCAACGGGAAGCCCCAGCTCTTACGGAGGCCCTGGACGGAAATGGAGCTGTATTACTCCTCAAAGTCGTCGGAATGACGCTGATTGCAATATTTGTCGGTTACAAACTTGTGCAATCTACCGGCAGCCTTGGAGTTTTAGCTATTTATGTGGCAGTGCTTTCTTTTTTAACGCCAGCTTCTATGATTGCCCTGGCTATCACACACAGCTTGAAGGCAGCAATCAACCCACTTAAGTTACTTGAATTTACTTTGGTTATAGGCTGGCCTTATTGGTTGTTATTAATTATTACTAATGTCATATCTTTCGCTCCAACCATTTTAATGGCTGTTGTTAGCGACAAGCTTCCCTCCTGGGCAATTATGCCAACAACAGCAGCTACTGTTACTTACTTTTACATAGTCTCAAGTGCTGTAATGGGTTATATCTGCTTGACTCGACAACAAAAACTCGGGGTAGCTACACTGTACGAAGATGACGACCATTACTTAGAGGAAAATGAATTCCTATGTAAACGAGCTCAGGCAGAAGCACAAATATTTTTGCGTGAAGGAGATTTCACTAGCGCTCGTCAGGCTTTAGTCGAGGGACTGCGCCGCTTTCCTAGCGACGAAATACTGAACGAACGCTATTACCGTCTGTTATTAGCAACCAAAGATAAAAAAGCCCTACTGGAGCTGGGGCCACATCTTTTAGAGAAATTTGTACAGATAAATCGCCCACACAAAGCGGCGGAGCTTTATATAGCTACAGAGCCCACTCCAGCTGTGCGCAAGTCTGAAGTTCGCCACGCTATCGCGCAGGTACTATATCATCAACATAAATATCAACTTGCAGCACAACTATTAAATAATCTACACAAAGAAGCCTATCCACAACTTGACGCCGCCTACCTATTATTAGCTCAAGTCTATATGGATGGATTAGGCCGAGAAGACTTAGCAAAAAAACTGCTTCACTTTCTCCGACAGAAATTCCCCGACAGCGCCTTGCGTTCTCAGATCAACACCTTGTGGAACGTATTAAACTCGACAACAGATATACATTGAGCACGACTACCAGTGCTTGAAAGCTCGATTCCAGAGATACAACCCTCTTGCAAAAAGATTGTAAAGGATATTTAGGCACCACCTCAGGCCAGGGAACTTCGACACCCTGGCCTTCCACAATTCCTTGGGGGAGTTCTCCCAAATCGTAATAAAAGCTTCGTAGCCTACTTTCAGATTTCCATCCGCATCCAATACATGCAGCCGCTCACGGATGAACTCTAAATCTGTATTCAGTTCCTTCGCTTTATCTTCATCAATATGAACATCTTCCCAATCCACTTGGCAGGTGACGGATTTTTTCTTTTGTGCTGAAATTCCTGCGTTACAAACTGGACAGGCGGAATTATAAAAGACCCGAATCTTTTCAGGCATATGCTAAAAATCCATTCTTTTTCTACCGGCGAAAACTACTTAGGGTGGTCAATGTCATCCCGATTCACCAACTCCCAAGGTAAACCACTATTTCGGTAGATCCGCTGATTTTTTTCTGGGTAGTCGGCAACATCATGTTGCAGTCGCTGGCCTACAACTATGCAGCGCAAGGTCACTTCCCCCACATTGCGCATCACATGAGCCGGGCCGCCAGCGGGGTAGCCAATAAAATCCCCTGCAGAAACCTGGTGGTGATCGTCACCAATACGCACCTCGGCCCTACCCTCCAAGATATAAACACATTCGTCTTCAAAATAGTGACAATGGAATTCTGTGGATTCATAACCTGGCTCGATTTCAATCATATGGAAACCAAAGCCGGATATGCCGGTAAGATCACCCAGGGACTTGTTTTTACGCACCGCATTGGCATTGAGGAAATGTACCTTGCGCTCCCCCTCCATCCCAGCAATTTCGGTCCCGGTCAAAATATAGCGACTCACTCTGCCCCCAATACATTACTTAATTATTTATAAGACATACCGAATTATGTTCTTCAACCTGAGGCAGCCATATCTTGGGTCATCTCTTTCACCTCGCGCGCGCGGCCTTCCTCACCCAGGCGACGATAGTAATTGACCAGAACCATTCCCAGCTTCGGAATCAAGGGGTGATTCACTCGCTGCTGTTTCAAGTGGCGCAGTAATTCCTCTAGCCACGGCCAGTCCTTTTCCTCCGCTGCACGCCGTGCCATCAATAAGTTTGCCTTTCCGGTGAGCGCCTTTGGACTTTTTGTTGCCGCCAAGTAGCGGCGATAGCCACTTGCCAGGGTATGGCCATCGATCTCCAGATTTCCTGCCTGGGCAAATAAAGCGAGATTGGCCCGGTGGTAACCGTCACTCTCTGGCGCCGCCGAGGTCAGTTCTATATAGCGCTCAATCAGTGTTAACGCCTGTGGATATTGCCGCACCGCTGAGGCTGCCGCTTCAGTGGCTTCCAGGATTTTTCCCTCTTCCAAAAAACGATCAATCCGCGCCAAGGCTACCCTTTGGGGGGACGGGGCCTCCTCTTCCTCCGGCATAGGTTCCACCATCGGGCGCCAGTACAACACCGCCAAAGTCAGGGCAAAACCCGCAAGTAAACCACCAGTATGGGCCCAGTAGGCAATGCTGGCATCTCCATACAAATAACCGAAAATCTCTTTACCCAACCACAGCGGTAACACCAGCAGCGCCGGTGCACTAAATTCGCCAAACATAAAACCAATGGTGTAAAAGAAACGTAGCCGGCGCACACCGTAAACCGCGACGAACATGCCCATAATTGCCGAGACCGCACCGGAGGCACCCACCATCGGTACATGACTGCCGGATTCCACCAGTACATGCAGACCTGCTGCCGCCAATCCTCCCACCAGGTAGAGCCCTATAAACCACAACCCTCCCAAGGCTAGTTCAACAGACAAGCCAAACAACAGCAGGAACACCATATTGCCTATAAGGTGATCCCAGCTTCCGTGTAGAAACATATGGCCAAAGGCCCCAGCAATACTCGGGTCTGCCGGTATCAGCCCCAGTGCGTTGCTACTGACCCTATCCCGCAGTTGGGCAAACTCCTGCCTCTGTCGTAACCACTCGGTCTCACCCTCTGCTTCGAGCTTCGGCAACAGCCAGTGGTGGAATTCAGGGTTACCCAGGGATTCCCGGTAAAAAAACTCTTCCCCTTCCACACCCATCTGCGCTCTCCACTCTGGGTGCATTTCATTGACATACACAAGAAAGCGTTGCTCTTCGAGGTCCGGTAAATCACTCTCAAAATAGTAATCTTCAGCTTCCTGCCAGCGAGCTTCATCCCCCCCTTGATAGAAAACAAACATCAGTAAGTTAAGGGCAATCAACGCAAAACACATTAATGGCGGCCGGCGCCAGTCGGGTTTGTTTTGGATGGGGATGATCAGCACGGGCTTCCCTTATTGTGATTTCATCAGCGCCCTGTGAGAAAACGCAGTAACACCGGTAAATGAACTTGCACCGACACAAAGGCCAGTGGGCTGAAAATACTATGAAATCCCGGAGGTGTCATGCCAGCCGGACCCCAGTTACTTCCTGGCAGTACGGCCAATGATCGCCGGAACATCCCAACTGCGCAGATGCAGATCTCTCTGAGGGAAAGGTACCTCAATACCCTTATCGCGAAATTCCCGCAACAACTCCAAGTTGTACAGGGCATAGGAGTCTCCCAGGGAAGTCACCATATTGCTGTTGACCCACACCACCAACTTGAAGTCAAGGGCATTATCTCCGAACCCCATCAGCCACACCTCGGTTTTTCGCTTCCAGTCGGTATGGGTGATATTGACTCGAGCAGCAGCTTCCAGGGCAGCTTCCCGCACCAAATCTGGGTCCGAGGCATAAGACACACCAAAGGGTACATGAATACGGCGCACAGGATCATCCAGTGTGTGGTTAATAACCCGGCCCGCAACAAACTCAGTGTTGGGCACCAAGATATCCACATTGTCCCGCGTGGTAATACGGGTTGAGCGCACGCTGATATCGCGGATGCGGCCAAAAACGCCCGACTCCAGCTCCACCAGATCACCCACTTTGAGAGGGCGCTCAAACAGCAAAATCAAACCGGAGATAAAATTCGAGAAGATCGCCTGAAGCCCAAAGCCAATACCTACCGACAGGGCTCCAGCGACCAGGGCCAACTTGGAGGTATCCAGGCCCAACATGCTGAGCACCACAATCAGGGCCGCGGAAATAAAGATGTAATGCAACACCCGCCCAAGATTGTACATGGAGGATTCACTGGCATGCTCCCTGCGCACAAGCCGGCGCAGGAAGGCCTGGGTGAGTCCAGACAATAGCCAGGCCCCCACCAAGACCACAATCATCTTGGCGATCAACCGCAGGGTTATCGGGTTCTGGGCAACAGTAAATAGCTGATAATCCGCCAACTTGCGCCAGCGGTTATAAGCTTGTCTTGCGCCCAGTGCGACTCGTTCGCGCACTGTTGCCCACCAACCCTGGCGCTCCTTGTAAACCTCCAGCTGGGCCTTTTCATAGCGCTGAATATCCTGCTCGAGGTCATTGGCGTGGGCCAAGCCACTGCCAATACGCTCAAAGTAAGACCACCAGCGACTCAGGTCTTCATTCTCTTCATCTTCACGCCAGGCCACCACCTGGCGCTGGCGCACCGCCAACTCCCGTGACGCACTTTCAATCACAGAGTTGGCGTTTTCCAATAAATCCCGACTGATAATCAGGGGGCGCTCTTCGCCCTCTTCATTCAGAACCTCATTGATGGATTGCAGCAACTCACTTTTGCGTTTTTCCAGCTGCTCCTCTAATAAGTCCACTTCAAGCTGCATCAGGGTGAGGTCTTTCTGCATATTGATGGTGGGGTCAGTGGAGGGTTCTGTAGTGCTTTGAATACTGGTGCGGGTCGCAGAAATACGTTCGATTTTCTTTTCGTTCGCGGCAATATCCTTATCTATTTCCTCTGCATCTTTACTGGAGTAGACGAGGGTATCCAGAAGTCTCCGCAATTTAATTTCTGCGCTGTTAATCTTTTCCCGCCAGGTTCCCAGGAAAGTATTAACGGTACTCAGCTGCTCAATAATATTTAGGTGATTTATTTGAGCTAAAAGTAGAGCCTGCGCCGCCTCATCCTCCTCTCGTCCACTGGAATCGCGCAGTACAATCACTTGTTTACGCAGTAAAGATAGAGACTGGGACTGGGTTGATTTAAGTTGGCGAGCCTCCAGTTCTACGCCTTTCAACCTACGTCGGCCACGGCTGATGGCAGAATCGGCCTTGGCCCAGTTCAATACCGTTGGGTTCTCTGGAAAATCCACATCCGGCATTAAAGGGACTTTCAGGTACTCCTCTCGTTTTTTCCAGGTAATTGCGATCCCTTGTAAACTTTGGCTAATCTTTTCTGCACCGTCCTGTAAGGCCTCATCCTCCGGCAAATCCTTTTCCCACTCCTCCCAGCTCTTTGTGACCAAGCTAAGCCATTCTCGTCGCTCTTCGGGAGAAGCACTGGTCCATCCAGTCCACCAATCTGCAGAGGGGTCAGCAAAATCCGGAACCTCCGGCTTAAACTCCTTGGGTTTACTACCGGGAAGCTGGGCGACACTGGAAACAGAGAGACAGGCGACGCTAAAGAAAAGGAGAAATGAAAGGGCGAGGTGAAGAAAAGAAAATTCTTTGCCGGCACTACAACGAGGGATGAAAAGGCTGGCACCCGGCATAAAATACTTCTATCCGTGAAAAAATCCGGCACTAATAAAATAGGCGCCTACTGGGCCATATTGTTCAGTGTAGCCCAGGGACTTCCCTGCCCCATGTATTTACCTGAAGCGCCGACTTTGACGCAAACATTTTCTGTATACCTTGCGATATTCACGCATAGCCTGCCTGGTTGTTTTACCAGGCTCACCCGTACTGCGCAGCAAATTTGCCGCCCGGGCTTCACAGTAAATATCCCAATCCTTACGATCGACTCGTTTACCCTCTGAGCGGTGCCGCAAATGGCGGGGCGGATACGCTCGGGGGTATATTTTCTTTTTCGGAGCTAGGGGATTGCGATTAACATGCTGCCAATTGGGAGGGGGTACGACCACCACATACTGATTGTCCTTGGGGTCTAATAGGAAAAAGGTACCATTACCCGCAAGCATATAATGCTTGTTACCCAAGGTAATGGGGGTTCCAAAAGGTACTCGGGCGACCCGAGCTCCCAGAGGCGGCTCAATCCGGGTATAGGCGTTGGGGCCTTTGCGGTAGAAATAACCATTTTTATAAAAAACTGTCTGGTTATTCACTTCGACAGGCTCAGCTCCGGGAGGCAGGTGGTCCGATCGAACCTGAGACTCCGAAACAGAACAGAAGAATACAAGAAATAGGGTAAGCAGGGATCGCATGGCTAATATCATCAGCAAATTGCAATCCGCTAAGGGTATGGTGCGAACAAGTCATCCCCAAGGCTATCCCAAGCGGTAACTAGAGCGCCATTAAATTGCTCCAATCACCACTGGTCTAACCGATAGAATTATACAGCTGTATTCGGCAAGGGAGACCTGCTATCCACCCGACTACTGACTGCCACACGACGTTTACGTAACCAGATTAAAACTCCAGTCACACTCAACATCGCAATCACCACCCCCATAATTGAAATCAGTATGCGACCAGGGAGACCGAGGATCCTGCCGGAATGCACTGGAAATTGCGCCTGTACAAATAAGTCTGCTGCCGTCCCTTCCCAGGGGATAAAGTCTCCGAGATATTCGCCGCTGTGGCCATCAAAAAATAGAGCCTTGTGACCAACACCTCCGGCGCCATGCCCTGCGCTGGCATCAAAAAATTCAGCTCGATATATCCCCCACTCCCGGGCATACCACAGGGAATTCAACGGTTGCTGCCAGCCAATCTGCGCAGCTTGGTTTTCTCCAATCGCGGCTATATCCCGAAAAGACAACGAGGGGGTAATTGGATTGCTGTGATCGTTAGGTGTGCGCTCTTCCAAGGGCGACGGAGTCACATCTGATACCAGCGACATCAGGGGAAAAAATACTTCTCGATAGAGATTCAGCGAGAAGGCCGTAAATGCAATTGTCAGCAGCAGCGCCCAGGTCCACAGACTGAACGCACGATGTAAATCAAATATGAGCCTGGCACGCCCAGCGCCGGCCTTAATCATCCATGCGGGCTTCCAGCGCTGCCACCAAGTCCGAGATGGCTTTCGGGTGGATTTCTTGCGGTGAGGTAAAGTCACCGCTAGTCCCACAAAGCAATCGATTGTCCATACCAGTGCAATAACGCCCAGCAGCCAAATCCCCCAGTGGTCAGTGCCCCAAAATTCAGGTATATGAAAACTATAATGCAGCTTGTACAAAAACGACATCAGGGTTTCAGTTGTTATTGGCCAGACACGTCCCCATTCGCGCTTACCAATAATTTCCCCATTGGTCGGATCGACAAATACCTGGTTGTAATCCACCGCAAAGAATTGACCGGTAGCCGGGTCAATTCGAGGCTCTACCCAGAAATACTGGGTGTGCCCAGGCTCCTGTACCAATTCAAAGTAGGATATTTGGACTTGCGGCAAGGACTCTTCAAGCCGTTCTGCCAACTCGATAGAGGCTAAGGGTTCGCCGCTGGAAGTAATTTTATATAAGTGGGGATTAAGCCACTCATCCAGTTCGTGATCCCAGGAGATAATAGCGCCGGTTAGCCCGGTGACTATCAGGAAGACCGCAGTAGCAAGCCCCAGGTAACGATGTAAAAGAACCAGGGTTTGACGCATAACATTTACCTAAAACTAAAAAACAGAAAACCCGGCACAAGTACCGGGTTAAACTGCAACGGAGTTAACTAAGCGCCTTAGTAGCGCCAGCTCACACTCAACTGTGCCTGACGCGGAGCGCCGTAATAGCCCTGGGTCCAATAGAGGCTGTTGATATATTTTTCGTTGGTCAGGTTATCAATATTGAGGCCAACCGTTAAAGCATCAGAAATATCGTACTTGGCAAAGGCGCTGAGCAACGCATAGCTATCCTGCTCTACACGAACACCCTCGACAGGCTCAATGTAAATATCATCCTGCCAATTGATACCGCCGCCGAACTTCAAGCCTTGAACTTGAGGTAAATCGTAGGCCACGGCCACCTTCAGGGTGTTGCGCGGAATATAAGTGCGATCTTCCTCACCGTCTTTATTGACTACTTCACTTAAGTGGGTAAGGCCAAAACTAACATTGAAATTCTCAGTAATTGAACCGATTAGCTCCAGCTCAACGCCCTTTGTAGTGAAATCACCACTCTCGTAAACATTCTTTCCATCAACCTTATCTAGGTATTCACCGAGATTATTCAGGTTGGATTCAAATAGCCCAACACTAGCCGTTGCTTGTCCACCCGCAAGGGAGTACTTAAACCCCACCTCGGAACTATCTCCCTCTGCGGCGCCCAATGGTTTAAATTCAGGGTTAACCCAAGACTGCGGGGTAAAGACTTCAGTATAGCTACCGTAGAATGAGAAACTATCGTTCAAATCAAAAGTGGCCCCTACATAGGGAACAGTTTCATCCGCCGAAGTGTCAGCATCAACACCATAATTGTAGCCGGATTGTTCCACTTCCATTTTGCGTGCGCCGGCCAATAAAGACAGGCTGTCGGTAATATTCAAACGAGTGGCAAAGTATAGGGACTTGTGTTCTTGATCGTCTTCGTGGCCATCTTCATAAGGATCAAAATCAACAAAGTCAGGCCGCGCCGTTGTGCCATTAGCCCAGTCACTGCCAAGAACCGGATAACCGTCGGAGTAGCTGTAGAAAGACTGGCCGGTAAGTTCGATATCCGCATAGTTGGCTCCCACCACCAACTCGTGATCACGGCCGAACAAATTGTAGGTTCCTGACAGGAATACATCCGCAATTTTTTGCTTTTCATCCAACTTGTAGCCAAAGGCATATCCATATAAACCCAGTTCGTTTTCTCTGTCTGGAGTGCCGTAAACATACATCTCCTCGACATCCATATCGATTTCATTCTGGGTCAGTAATGCAGTAACGGACCAGTTTGCGGAAAGATCCTGCTTCAGCTCAACAAAAGTCTGGGCTCTGTCTACATTGCGGAAAGCCCAGTCCGGTGCCGTGCTTGTGGAAATATCGTAATCGGTAGCGCTGCCATTGGTATAGAAAAGTGGCAGGGCACCTGACATGCTACCATCGGCTTCACTGCGATTTTGGCTGTGGCCTAAGGTCAGGGTGGTGGAATCAGTCAAATCTGCTTCCACAATACCGTAGTAGACACTGCCGTCAGTTTCGTAGCGGTCAAGATAAGAGTCAGCCTGATCCTCTGCAATCACCAACCGTCCTCGGACGTTATCGCTGATAGAACCTGAGATATCTCCCTGGGTGCGCAAACGTCCCTCTTCACCGACAACCAGATCTACACCCGCCTTGAACTCTTCTGTCGGACGCTTACGGATAAAGTTAACCGTCGCGGAGGGGTTAGCCAGACCTGTGGTCAGAGCTGCTGCGCCCTTCACCACTTCAACCTGATCAAATATCGCGGTGTCTTGATGCCCATGGGATAAACCAGAGGAAAAGGGAACACCGATACCATCGTATTGGAAGTTCACAATATCAAAGCCACGAGCAGTGTAATAAGTACGATCCGTCTCTACGTTCTCTACAGTTACCCCAGGGGTATATTTCAGCAGCTCATTAATATCCTGTAGGGCAAAGTCCTGGATTTGAGCTTGGGATATAGTTGTTACCGTTTGCGGAGTATCGTAAACAGATAGGCTTAGGCGAGAGGCGGTACTGGTCTCCTCCTGCACTCCGTAGACACTGACTTCTTCCATGGTTTCAGCAATGTCGCTTTCAGCAGACCAAGCAGAACTTCCCAGCGGGGCGAGCACGGTGGCAGCAATCCAGGCTGACAGCGCTTTTTTCTTCATTAAGCCGTTAATTTTCATCGGCTAAAACCTCATTCCAAATCAGTGAACGGTGCAGAGGCACCATAAACGGAGCGGATGATATTTGAACAAATATACGTCAGTCAATGCGAATGATTATTATTTAGTCGATGTACCCACAAATAGTTTGGATGGGGAGGGAACATCATTGCTTGGCGAAAGATTAGGAGGGCCAGGGCGATCACAAGCAGCGAGTCACCCTGTATTTGATCAGAAGGCCTTCAGGGAAAATCAGGAATTAGCCACTACCCGCCTGTAATGGCTCTTTATCCCGCACCACTTCCGACAGCACTTTAACTTCCTGTCCAGGCTGCAAGCGCTCAGCACCACGCACTATCACACGATCACCCTTGGTGAGATCACCGCTTACCGACACCCATTCACCATCTCCACTGCCGATACGCACAGATAATCGCTCAGCCTTATCCCCCTCGCCCACTCGATATACGAAGGTATCGCCATTTCTTAAAACCAAGGCATCCCTTGGCACAGACATGGTGGCCTGGGCCTGCGCAATAGGCACAGAGACCTGTACCGGCATACCGACAATCCAGTCCCACTGCTCCGGCGCACTCTGTGGCAAAGTTACCATCAGCTTAACTCGCCGGGAGCGATCGCTGGCCACAGGCACAAATTGACGTACCCGGCCGCTAAATAATTGATCATCCACCCGTGCCTCTCCCGGCAGAGAGACAGAATCACTGCGCAGTGCCACTGTGTCACCGATGCGAATCAGCGGCAGGGCCGTCAGGGGAATATCCGCCTCCACTTCCATCTGTGACATATCCAGGGCTCGCAGTAATTCCGAACCGGTGCGCACATATTCTCCCGCCTGTAAATCGCGGCTCACCACTAAAGTATCAAAGGGTGCATCAATGGCTGTTTTAGATAATTCATAGGCCCGTCGGTCGCGCTCAATTTGAGCCGCAATCAGGTCCTGAGCCATTGCCTCGCGCTCAGCCTGCTGCTCTTCCAATGCGGCTCGGGAGGTACTATTGGTTTCCGCCAACTTACTCAGTCGATTTAACTGAGCATCCATATAGGTCAACCGCGCACGCAGTTGTGCGATACGACTGTCACTATTGCGCAGCTGTAATCGCCAATGAGTACTATCCAGCTCGGCTAGGCGCTCACCCTTTTTAATAAAGCTGCCGGACTCAGCGACAAATTCCAACACACCATCCAGTTCAGAAGAAACCAGGATATCTCGTCGGCTCACCACCTCACCTGCAGACCACTGGCTCGGAGCAATTTCCCGAACTTGGGCCCGGTCCACCAATACCGCAATAGGATCGCCTTGCGCCCAAACGCCATTGGCACTCAGAGATAAAACGATACCTGCGAGTAATTTCTTCATTGTGAACTCCTCAGGGCAAACCTTTCGCGCATAGCCGCAAATTTGGGTAGTGGCAGGCTGCCGGTTTGCAGTAATGCCGGCAATAAAACCAGGGTAAAGAGCGTGCTCACTGCCATGCCGCCCACAATCACTGCGGCTAGGCCGCGGTAGATAACACTGCCTTCACCGGGAGCAACCAACAGTGGCAACATGCCAAACACGCTGGTCAGGGTACTCATAAAAATAGGGCGCAAACGCAGGCGCAAAGCCTGCTCTACAGCATCCACCCGAGTGCTACCTGCCATTTCTGCCGCTCGCGTCTGGTGCACCAGCAAAATAGCATTATTCACCACCAGGCCTAGCAGTATCACAAAGCCAATCATGGTGAGCAGATCCAGTGGTTGGAAATCGATCAAGTTTAAAATTTGTAGCGCCAACACGCCGCCCACCGTCGCCAGGGGCACGGTGAGCAATACCAGAGAGGCATCCCGCAAGGAGCGGAACAGTGCACTCATCAGCAGGAATAAAATTAGCAGCGCTAATAGGAAGTTTTGAGAAAGCGAAGCCAGGGCCTTATCCAAATCACTGGCATTTCCCCCTACCAATATACTGCCATCAGCAGGCAAGGCCTCACGTATTTGTGGCAGTACACTCAATTCCAGCTGTGCCCGCACCTCCTCCAGCGACACATCTTCCGGCGGTACAATATTCAGTGTAATGGTGCGCCGACCATCGACCCGACGCAAACTACCCGGCCCTACGGTACGCTCCACACTGGCCAGCTGACTAAGCGGCACCACTTCCCCACGAGGCGTTACCAACGGCGTATTTTGCAATTGCTCCGGGGTACTCCAGGGCTGCGCTTTAAAAATAATATCCAGGCGCTTTTCACCGTCAAAATACTCGCCGACATAGAGACCATTGCCCAGCGTTCGAACCAGTCCGCCCATATCCTGGCGATTCCAGCCCTGCTCCAGCATTGCGCGATCATTGGGGCGCACTGTCAATTCAGGTTCTGATAAAGATAAGCCTGGGTTGGTCTGCACCGGCGTTCCCGGCATCACCTCTTCAACAACCTCCACCCCAAGGGCAGCCGCACGCATTAGAGCTTCAGCATCACGGGATTGCAGATGAAGGGCGATATTGCGGTCACCGCCAAATTGGCCAAACAGATTACCCCGTGCAGCAAATCCTTGGAAATCAGGGATATCCACCAGGATTTCTTCCCGCAGGATTCTCTCCATCTCCTTAGCTTGATCCATATCCTTAACCCGCACTCCCATAGTGCCGCCATTAGGCCAGGTGATCACGTAGTAATTCTTTAGAGCAGGTTCGCGCTCACCACTCATGTAGGGTGCCATACGCTTATCCAGCTCATTGACGATTTCTGTTTCCAGAGTTTTGGTATTGGTGGATGCAGGGAAATTCATCCACACATCGACCGCATCCCTTTTAACGGGCGGTAAATAATCCAGGTTTGGCAAGAATAAATAAGTCGCAATCATCGGCATTAATAAAAGCCCACCAATAACCTGCCAACGACGCGCCCTGGTATTGGTCAAAGCCATAACCCGCGCCGTTATTTTTTCCCACACTCGGGAGAGACGGTCCTTGGTAGAGATAGGGGGGAGCCACAAGCGTGCAGCCAGGGGAACCACAGCCACTGCAACCAGCAGGGAAAACACCACCGCCACAGCAATGGTTAGGGCTAGGTCGCCAAAAACCTGCCCTTCAACGCTATTTAGGAAAAACACCGGTAGGAATATCGCAACCGTAGTTGCGGTACTGGCCAACAGCGCACCCCAGACCTGGCCTGCACCTTGCTCCGCAGCCTCCTCAGCTCCACTGCCTTTTTCCCTCAGGCGCACAATATTTTCCAACACTACTATCGCGGCATCGAGCACCATACCGGTAGCAAAGGCCAGCCCTGCCAGAGAGATGACATTAACGCTGCGGCCTGCGGCCGACAGCACCACAAAGGTCGAAAGTAATGAAATAGGAATCGCTGCAGCAACAATTAAGGTCGCACGCATACGCCGCATGAACCACCAGAGCACTCCGATAGCCAATACGATGCCCAAAATCATATTACCGCCGAGCAGATTTAAGGCCCGATAAACAAACACCGATGCATCAAATGATTGCACCAGCACAAGCTGCTCAGCTTTCAATTTAGTATCGTTCAGCTCAGCGACTTTTTGTTTAACTCGCTCCAAAGTAGCCAGCATATTGGCATTGTTGGTACGGTTAATACGAAGAGAAACTGCCGGGTTGCCATTTTGCGTGGTGACGCCGCGCGGCTCTGAAGGTCCCACCTTGACTTCGGCAATATCACCCAGGCGTACGGGCTGTCCATTGCGCCATTCCAGCACCAATTCGGATAAGTCTTTCGGTTCATATTCGCCGATAAAGCGCAGAGTATAACGGCGCCGTCCCACATCGGTGAATCCACCGGAGACATCCCTGGCCGACGCCAATTGTCGACTCACCGCCGGCAACTCTACTCCCAGTTCGGCTGCTTTCCAGGGATCAAAAATCACCTGTAATTCTTCCTGTGCCGCACTCCCAGACTGGGCCTGGACACTGGCAACTCCGAGCACCGACTCCAACTCCGGGCGCAGTACATCTTCAATCAGTCCGGCGTAGTCATCCAGGTTATTCTGGTTATCAGGTAATTTTTGCAGAAAGAAATAAGTCAGAGCTGTGGCATCGCCACCCCAGCCACCCAACATTACTCGCGGTGGTTCCGCATCCCGGGGCAATGGCGGCAGACTGCTCATACGACTGATAACGTCAATCAGCACCTTGTCCATATCGGTACCCATGGCAAATTCAAGATTTGCCCAGGCGCCGCCGCGACCGGCGTTAACTTGCATCATTTCCAGGCCAGTGAGGCCTTGTAAAACAGACTCAATCGGCTCAACAATTTCCGCTTCCACCTCCTTCGGTGCAGCTGCTCTCCAGCCCGCCTGAATGGCGATACGCGGATTATCAATATCCGGAAAAAGTTGAACCGGCAGCTGGCTGGCAAGGAAAGCCCCAAGCAGAACGGCCATAACCACTGCGACCCCCGCAGCGGCGGGATTTTTTAAAGCGACGCGTGTTAGTGCCATTACCTCAGCTCCAGTCTTTTATTGGCCCTGGAGGCTAACGGAATTTAAATTCCTTACAAGGAAGTTGCGACTAGTTGCCAGGAAAATTCGATCAGACCATGAAGAGCCTGCTAATTTACGGGAAAGAAAAGACACCTTCAATAAATGAAATTCACGCCTTAAGAGGCAGCGTTACAGCGGAAAACCCACCTGCTTTACTGCCCCATTGGAGAGCCATAAAAAATTTATGAATCAGAGGAAATGCTGGACTTTATTTTTATAGCTGCGGCTCATTTTTAGACATTCACCGCAATCTAACACCAGGTGGTATTCGTCATTAATATGGACACGTATTTCTCATACTTGACTTAAGTTTACTATGATTGAGCGGTGTATGCGCTAGGAGAGTTTCGGATCCAACTACTGCTCCAAGTTTTTCATAGTGATACGTATCACATGGGGCTCGCCTTGGACATGCATACACATATAGTTTCCAGAAGCATCGATCCGGTCGATTTCACTGGGGGTCACCGAAGTTATTTGCCCCGCATCTTTCACTACAACAAGCTCTATTCCGAGAGGCGGGCAGTTTGATCGAGCCGGGGATTTCGAAACAGAGCAAAAGAATACGAGAAGCAAAGTGAGCAGGGATCGCATAGCTATTGTCACCCGCAATCCGCTAAAAATACTGTTCGAGTGTGGCGATTCCAAACTTACTAACTCAGCTTCTCAACACCACTCTATAAGACTCCGCGATCAGTCACAAACTGGCCGTTATCCACTACCCGACTGTAACGGCTCTTTATCACGCACCACATTCGACAATACTTTAACTTCCTGTCCAGGCTGCAAGCGCTCAGCACCACGCACTACTACGCGATCGCCCTTGGTAAGATCGCCACTTACAGACACCCACTCACCGTCACCACTACCGACACGCACAGACATTCGCTCTGCCTTATCCCCCTCGCCTACTCGATACACGAATGTATTGCCATTTCGTAATACGAGAGCGTCTCTTGGTACTACTGTCGCCTCACGAGCCTTTGAAATAGGAACTGACACCTGTACCGGCATGCCTACAATCCAATCCCACTGTTCAGTAGGACTCTGTGGCAACTCTACCATTAGTTTTACGCGGCGGGAGTTCTCGCTTGCCACTGGCACAAACTGTCGAACCCGGCCAGTAAAGATAATCTCACTAGTACCCCCACCCTCCGAAGCGGATGTAACATCACTTCGCAAGGCAATCGTATCGCCAGGGCCAATCAACGGCAGAGCCCTTATGGGAATATCCGCCTCTACTTCGAGCTGTGACATATCCAAAGCTCGCAGAAGCTCCGACCCGGTACGTACATATTCCCCTGCCTGTAACTCACGACTCACCACTAAAGCATCGAATGGTGCCTCAATTGTCGTTTTCGAAAACTCGTAAGCACGCCTATCACGCTCAATTTCAGCGGCTAACAAATCCTGAGCCATCGCTTCCCTTTCCGCCTGCTGTTCCTCAAGCGCCGCACGCGAAGTGCTATTGGATTCCGCTAATGCGTTTAATCGGTTCAGCTGAGCATCCATGTAAATAAGACGAGCGCGTAAATGAGCAATACGGCTCTCACTATTGCTCAATTGCAGGCGCCAGTGAGTGGTATCCAACTTGGAAAGTGCTTCTCCTTTTCTTACAAAACTGCCCGGTTCCGCAACGAATTCTAATAAACCATCCAGCTCCGAGGATACTCGGATATCCCGGCGGCTCACTACCTTGCCCGCCGACCATTGACTGGGCGCCATCTCACGAATTTCCGCTTTATCTACCAAAACCGCAATAGCTCCATTTTGCGCCAACACCGGTACCGAGACGACAAAGAATAAAGCTATACACGCTACTCGTTTTTTCATTGGGAACTCCTCTCTGCCAATCTTTGACGTAAGCGGATGAATTGGGGAAGGGGCAAACGTCCTGTTTGCAAAAGTGCGGGTAATAAAACCAGTGTAAATAAGGTACTAATAGCCATTCCGCCAACAATCACGGCGGCCAATCCGCGATAGATTACACTGCCTTCACCTGGGGCAATTAGCAGAGGCAACATACCGAAAACACTTGTTAAAGTACTCATAAAAATGGGGCGCAAACGCAGGCGTAAGGCTTGCTCTACAGCCTCATCCCGTGTTGTGCCAGCAGACTCTGCCACACGAGTTTGGTGAACTAGAAGAATTGCATTGTTCACTACGAGCCCCAATAAAATTACAAAACCAATCATGGTAAGTAAATCAAGCGGCTGGAAACTAATTAAGTTCAGTACCTGTAATGCCAATACACCTCCTACTGTTGCCAGAGGCACAGTGAGGAGTACCAGGCCTGCATCACGTAGAGAGCGAAATAAAGCACTCATTAATAAAAATAAAATCAGCAGTGCCAAGAGAAAATTCTGAGAAAGAGAGATCAATGCTTTATCCAAATCGCTCGCATTCCCCCCTACCAAAATATTGCCGTCCTCCGGCAGAGCTTTTCTAATTTCTGGCAGTACCTCTGCTTCTAACAGTGCACGTACTTCCTCTAAAGATATTTCATCTGGTGGCACAATATGGAGAGTAATAGTACGGCGTCCATCAACCCTACGGAGACTACCAGGCCCTACAGTACGTTCCACATCAGCAAGTTGACTGAGGGGAACTACATCTCCACGGGGTGTTACCAGCGGGGTATTCTGTAGTTGTTCCGGCATACTCCAGGGCTGAGCCTTAAAAATCACATCCAGCCGTTTTTCACCATCAAAATACTCGCCCACATAAAGGCCGTTGCCCAAAGTACGGATCAAGCCGCCCATATCCTGACGGTTCCAGCCCTGTTCAAGCATGGCACGATCATTTGGTATAACACTTAATTCAGGCTCAGCAAGAGACAGACCGGGGTTAGTTCGTACTGGCGTTCCCGGTAGTGAGGATTTAATCACATCTACACCGTGAGATGCTGCCACCATCAGTGCATCAGCATCTCGAGACTGGAGGTGTAACTCGATGCTCCGATCCCCTCCGAACCGGCTAAATAAATTACCACGAGCAGCAAAAGCCTGGACATCAGGAATATCAACTAAAACCTCTTCGCGCAAGATACGTTCCATGTCCTTAGCTTTATCCATATCCTTTACCCGCACCCCCATATTGCCGCCCCCCGACCAGGTAATAACGTAATAGTTTTTCAGGGCGGGCTCCTTTTCACCGCTAATATAGGGCGCCATGCGGCGATCTAGCACATTAACAATTTCTGTCTCCAACGTTTTTTTATTGAACGCGGAGGGAAAGTTCATGTATACATCCACTGCGTCACGTTTTACCGGCGGGAGATAATCGAGATTAGGTAGGAAAAAATAAGTGGCGGCGACAGGTACAATAAATAATCCGACAATGACTTGCCAACGCCTGGCTGGAGTACGTGTCAACTTCATAACACGACCCGTAATAGAATCCCAAACCCCCTTGAGCCGATCTTCGCTGGAAATCGAAGGAAGCCAGAGTTTCGCAGCCAACGGTACTATCGCAACTGCTGCTAACAGAGAAAATACTACTGCAACCGCAATAGTTAGAGCGAGATCTCCAAAAACTTGACCTTCAATACTTTGAAGAAAAAATACCGGTAAAAAGATTGCCACCGTTGTCGCTGTACTTGCCAACAATGCGCCCCAAACCTGGCCCGCTCCACGCTCAGAGGCATCATTAGCATTTACCCCTTTCTCCCTGAGACGAACGATATTTTCAAGCACCACAATCGCAGCATCCAGCACCATTCCCGTGGCGAAAGCCAGTCCAGCCAGTGAAATGACATTGAGACTACGCCCTGCCGCTGACAGGGCAATAAATGTGGCCAGAAGAGAAATCGGTATTGCAGCAGCTACAATCAGGGTGGCTCGCATGCGCCGCATGAACCACCAGAGCACTCCCACTGCTAGAATGATGCCTAGAATCATGTTGCCACCAAGCAGGTTCAAGGCACGGTAGACAAATATTGAAGCATCAAAGGATTGCACCAATATCAGTTTCTCATTCTTCAGCTTGGTCTCATTAAGCTCTGCAACTTTCTTCTTAACCCGATCGAGTGTCGCGAGCATATTGGCATCATTAGTGCGATCAATTCGTAGTGATACCGCAGGGTTACCATTTTGAGTAGTGGCACCACGAGCTTCCGACGGTCCAACCCTTACCTCAGCAATATCACCAAGACGCACCGGCTGGCCATCACGCCACTCAAGTATTAGCTCCGATAATTCCTGTGGTTTGTATTCTCCAATAAAACGTAGGGTATAACGCCGACGCCCTACATCCGTAAAACCACCTGAAACATCACGTGCTGAGGCAAGCTGGCGACTCACCGCTGGCAATTGAATACCGAGTTCAGCCGCTTTCCACGGATCGAAAATAACCTGCAATTCTTCCCGGGCTGCACGCCCAGACTGAGCCTGAACACCAGCAACCCCTGATATTGACTCAAGCTCCGGCCGGAGCACATCTTCAATAAGGCCGGCGTATTCATCCAGGTGAGTGGCGTTTCCCGGCAGCTTTTGCAAAAAGAAATAAGTAAGGGGCGGGGTATTACCAAACAAGCCTCCGACCATGACCCGAGGGGGTTGAGCATCTCGCGGCAGTGGGGGCAAACTGCTCATGCGACTGATAACATCGATCAGTACTTTATCCATGTCAGTACCCATGGCGAACTCCAGGTTCACCCAAGCACCGCCACGGACTGCATTGACATGCATCATTTCAAGACCGGCAAGCCCTTGTAGAACTGACTCTATAGGTTCGACAATTTCTGCCTCAACTTCCTTCGGCGCTGCCGCTCGCCAATCAGCCTCAATAGTAATTCGGGGACTTGTGATATCCGGGAAAAGTTGCACAGGCAGTCGGCCGGCAAGGAATGCACCAAGCAATACAACCATAACCACAGCTACCCCCGCAGCTGCAGGATTTTTTAGAGCGGCGCGAGTGAGTGCCATTCCATGGACCCTTCTTTTTGTAATTGGGACAGAACACTAAAGGAAAAAAAAAATGAGGCAAGGCCTTAAAGACTAATTACTTAGAAATTTAGAGCAGACCAATAACTCTACATGATGGCAGCAGCCACTGGTCCGTATAGATTAGAGGAAGTGCTGTACTTTATTCTTGTAGCTGCGACTCATTTTCAAGCATTCACCACTATCCAGAACTAAGTGGTATTCACCATTAATATGGGCTCGTATCTCTCTTACTCGACTTAAATTGACGATAGTCGAACGATGAATCCGTTGGAACAATTTCGGGTCCAACTGCTGCTCCAGCTCTTTCATGGTGATACGCATCACATGGGTCTCACCCCGAGCGTGCACACACATATAATCACCAGCAGCATCGATCCAGTCGATCTCACTGGAGGGCACCAAAGTGATTTTGCCCGCATCTTTCACTGCAATTTTGTCCGGGTAGGCACTGCCGGCAAATTGCCCGCTAACCAATTTCTGTTCCAGCACCTCGGGGGATTCCTTGGTCAGATCGGCAACAGCTTCGAGTAATTGCTCTCGTTGGTTAGCGATATCAGCGTTGGCTCTCTGTTTCCTGACTCGGGTAAGAGCCAACTCCAAGCGCTCTTCTTCGATGGGTTTTAATACGTAGTCCACCGCATTGATTTCAAAAGCCTCTACCGCATACTGGTCGTAGGCCGTGACAAATACCACATGAGGCAGAGAGTCCAACGGAATCAACTGAACCAGTTGCAAACCGTTTACGCCGGGCATCTGGATATCCACAAATGCTACATCGGGCCTCAGCTCCAGTATTTTCTCCAACGCATCGCGACCATTGCCGCTCTCTGCAACCACCTCGATATCAGCCATCCGCTCCAGGCGCAGTCGCAAGCCGCGACGAGCCAGGGGTTCATCATCGACAACGATCGCCCTCAGGATCTCTACTCCACTCATTTCTTTATTCCTGTTCAAAGGGAATACGAATATTTACCGACAAGCCCCCTTCCGGACGATTGCGGAAACGCACTCTCTGGTCATCGCCATAAAGAGCCTTAAGGCGCTCACAGGTATTGCGAATACCCACTCCGTAGCCTTTGCCAATCAGGCGCAGCTCCTCTTCTGACATACCGGGGCCGTTATCGCTGACCTCCAGTAACAATTCGCCGGCGAAAACCCGTGACTTGATGCCAATCTCACCGCCCCACTCCAGTTGTGCAATCCCGTATTTGATCGCGTTTTCAACCAACGGTTGCAGCAACAGGCTCGGCACCAGGGCCTGGGGGGACTCCCCCTGTAAATCCAGATTCACCCCTAAGCGATCGGCGAAGCGCACCTTTTCAATGTCCAGGTACAGCATCAGCGCCTCAACCTCCTTCGCCAAGGTGACCTTCTGCATGGGGTCATTATCCAGAGAATGGCGCAGGAATTGAGATAGGCGCGTCACCATATTGTTGGCCGTGCGCCCGTCATTATCGAGGATCAAGGTGGAGATTGCGTTGAGTGTGTTAAACAGGAAGTGCGGGTTTAACTGGTAACGCAGCATTTTTAATTGAGCCTGATGCGCCATTGATTCCGCCCGCAACGCCTTCTCCTGCTGCGCCTGAGAGGAGCGGTAATACTTGATGCCGTAATAGAGCGCCGCCCAGGTCATCAGAATCAGAAATGAATAGGTGAACCAATAGATGGCCAGGAGTGCCGGGTGCTCATCACCATCGTGACCATACAGCCACAGAGAGCCGCTGAATTTTATTGCCGCCCAAATCACCGCCGCCATCACTACCAGCAATAAAGAACCTATTAATCGCAGCGCTGGAGGCATACTCCACAGGCGGTGAAAACCCAAACGCATGCTCTCGCTGAGAACAACTCCCGAAGTAGTGGCAACTATGATGTAGCCAGAGTGAATCCAGTGATCATTCACCCAGAAAAAACTGCCTACAAAGGTCAACAGCGTATAGCCCCCCCAACCAGAGAGCTGCAGGGCCCAGTACTGTGAGCGACGACTGGCCAGCTTCTGTGAGAGCCACTGAAGTGTTTTGCTTCCCATAATCTCCCGCTTACTGGGTAAAAATCTATGCGCCGATTTGACACTAATCGGCAGCTTCATACTAAATGGCGTCGAGAGCCGGCGAAACACCAACCGGCGCAGCAAAGAGACAAACTGCCGCATGACCTACTGGTTATTTAAATCTGAGCCCGATGAATACAGCCTCCAGGACCTCGCTGCCGAATCCAGCGGTTGCGGTCGCTGGGATGGTATCCGCAATTACCAGGCACGCAATTTTTTGCGCGATAAGGTGAAGGAAGGAGATGGCGTGCTGTTTTATCACAGTGCCTGTAAGGTGCCGGCAGTTGTGGGCACCGCTGAAGTGGTTCGCTCTGCCTACCCCGATCCGGCCCAGTTCGACCCAGAAAGCAAGTACTTTGACCCCAAGGCCAGCGAGGATAAACCGCGCTGGTACTGCGTCGATATTCGCTGGCGAAGTGAGTTCCAACGGCCGGTGCCCCTCGCAGAAATCAAGGGCACCCCCCAATTGGCAGAGATGGTGCTGGTAAAACAGGGGCGCCTGTCTATCCAGCCAGTTTCCGGTGACGAATGGCAGCTACTCCAGCACTTGGGAAGCTCCACGCCGCGCTAAACGATACCTTTTGTCTGGGCGATATACAGGCTCAGCAACGATAGCAGGGTCAATAACGCTAACAAGCCGAGTAACAGTACCCAGGGGCGGAAAGGCTTGCGTTCGACACTGTTAATGCCGGACTGCAGGTATTTATCGACCTTGGCTTGGTCTTCATCGGAGAGTTTCTTTTCGGAGGGATCTAACATGGGCACTTTCGCTCGTTATTTTTGTGCCCTGAGTTTAGGAGAAAGCTTTCTACAGCTCCACAAAAAAGCCCCGCAATGCGGGGCTTTTTAACACTTTCGCAGGGAGCTGTTAGAACAGCTCTTCCTCCAAGTCCATCAAGCTAGCGCTGCCTGCATTGACACTACCGGCCAATGCCTGGGTGCGTGGCAACAGGCGAGCAAAGTAGAAGCGCGCTGTCTTTATCTGGCCGTTGTAGAAGCTATCCGCCTCCGCTTTCGGCAGCGCCGCAGACACAATTTTCGCCCACATAAAGGCGTAAGCGACGTAGCCGAACAGGTGCAGGTACTCTACAGAAGCCGCACCCGGTGCGTGGGGGTCTTGCTGAGTGGCGGCAACCATATTCTCAGTTGCTTCACGCAGGCGTTGCATCTCAGCGATAAGCGGCTGGATAAACTCGGCCATTTCCTCGCGATCAATCTGGGCATCGATAAAACCCTGTACATCTGCAGCAAACAACTCGAACAGAGCACCGCCGGTAGCTACAGTCTTGCGCCCCACCAGATCCAGAGCCTGGATACCATTGGTTCCTTCATAGATCTGGGTAATACGCACATCGCGCACCAACTGTTCCTGGCCCCATTCGCGGATATAACCGTGGCCACCGAAGACCTGCTGACCGAGGATCGTGCAATCCAATCCCATATCGGTAGTAAAGGCCTTGGCCACCGGGGTCAGCAAGGCAACCATATTCTCCGCGTTCTTTTTCTCTTCACCCTCGCCGAACTTGGAAATATCCAACCACTTGGCCACGTAAGTGGACAGGGCGCGGCCGCCGTTCACCAAAGCTTTTTGGGTGAGCAGCATACGACGCACATCCGGGTGCACAATGATGGGATCTGCGGCTTTCTCCGGCTGCTTGGCGCCCGCTGGAGAGCGGCTTTGGATACGGTCGCGAGCGTATTCAACAGCATTTTGATAGGAGCGATCTGAAGCGCCGAGGCCCTGGATACCGACACCCAGGCGCTCGTAGTTCATCATGGTGAACATGGCCGCGAGTCCTTTGTTCTCCTCGCCGACCAGCCAACCCTGGGCACCGTCGAAGTTCATCGCACAGGTAGCGGAGGCCTTGATACCCATTTTGTGCTCGATCGAGCCACAGTTCACATCATTGTGCTCGCCGATGCTGTTGTCTTCGTTCACCTTGTATTTGGGCACCAGGAACAGCGAGATGCCTCTAGGTCCCTTGGGTGCGCCTGGCAATTTTGCCAATACCAGGTGGATAATATTTTCGGACAGATCCTGGTCACCGCCGGTAATAAAGATCTTGCTGCCGCTGATGCTAAAGCTGCCATCGCCACGGGGCTCAGCCTTGGTGCGGATAATACCCAGGTCTGTACCGGCGTGAGGCTCGGTAAGGCCCATGGCACCAGCCCAGGTGCCTTCATACATCTTGGGCAGGTATTTTTCTTTCAGCTCATCACTGGCGTGGGCATCAATTGCCAGGCAGGCGCCGTTAGTCAGAACCGGGTAGAGTGCAAAAGAGATATTTGAAGCATTGATCATCTCCTCAACCTGAGCGCCCAGCATTTTCGGCATACCCATGCCGCCGTATTCCGGGTTGCCCAGCAGTCCACCCCAACCGCCTTCACAGAAGGTGGCATAGGCTTCTTTAAAGCCTTTCGGCGTGGTCACCACACCGTCATTCCACTGGCAACCCTCTTCGTCGCCAGTGCGATTGATCGGATCCAGGGTGTTGGCAGCCAGCTTGGCCATCTCTTCGAGAATCGCATCTGCGGTCTCACGATCTACCGCTCCAGCCAACCCGGGCAATTCCGCCCAGAGTTTTTCCGCAGCAAATACCTCGTGAAGTAGGAAGTTCATCTCCCTTAGTGGCGCCTTATAGTCGGCCATGCTCCCGGTCCTCATTCAAGTGTTTCAAACGCTCGTTTGAATCTAGGGCCGAAGCGTCCCAATGTCAACAGTCTCGGGCCCTTGCGAGCCCGACAACTGCAGCGGTCAGTGAGGTAGAAGCGGAGTTATATCCAGATATTGCGCACCATTGCGATAGTCCGCAGCGGTGTCGAATGGAAGGGTACCTAGCAGAGGGGCGGGCAGTAGGGCCTTCAATGTCTGCAGATTCTCATCGGCTCGAGCCATCCCATCACGGGCGAAATTAGCTACCCAACCCGCCAGCGGCAGACCGTCGCGACGGATCGCTTCAGCGGTGAGCAGTGCGTGGTTGATACAACCGAGCTGCATACCCACCACCAGTATTACCGGTAAATTCAGCTCCCGAGGCAATTGTGAAAGGAAGCTTCTTGGGCCCAGCGGGGTGCGCCAGCCACCAGCACCTTCAATCAAAACCAGGTCGGCCCCTGCAGACATCACTCCCCGGCAGACGCCAGCCATCCGCGCAACATTTAACTGTTTGCCAATTTCTGCGGCCGCTATATGTGGGGCAATAGCGGGCTCCAGGGCAAAGGGGTTTACTTGCTGGTAAGGCAGCTTCAGAGTCATCGCTTCCTGGAGCAAAAGGGCATCTTCATTGCGCAGGCCATCATCCGTGTGCTCACATCCAGATGCCACAGGCTTCACTGCCGCCGTTTGCAAGCCTGCCTCCGCCGCTGCCGATAGCAGTGCGGCGCTCACATATGTCTTGCCGACCTCGGTGTCAGTACCGGCGATAAAATAGGTTTTTGCCAAGGCCTAACCCCCTCCTCCAATAAAAGTTAACTTTTTTCATGACGTGACTTTTCACGCCACTTAGATGGTGATAAATTAACCCGGTAGCGCAAATTTTGAACAAATCAGGCCGTACATCGATAAGAAGGCACGGGGTTGCGCTCACACAATAACCCCCTTTTAAAGGGGACAGACAGCAGGGATGCGGTGTCATTGCGAAATAACCGACAACTACCCGAACTGCTTAAAGACCATGCGATACCTGACCTTTGCCCTGCTCCTGCTGGTGCCAATCTTTGCTTCAGCGAAAGTTGATCCCGTTGACCACGTCGTAGTTTATAAGTCCAAGAAACTCATGCAGCTGATACGGGACGGCCGTGTCGTGAAAAGCTATACCGTGTCTTTTGGCGATAACCCCAGGGGACACAAGGTTCGCCAGGGGGACGAGCGCACCCCTGAAGGCCGCTACACACTGGACTGGAAGAATCCCAACAGCCGTTTTTACCGTTCAATCCACGTGTCCTATCCCAACAAGCAGGACCGTGCACGGGCAGCCAAAATGGGGGTCAGTCCCGGCGGTGACATTATGATCCACGGTATCAAGCCCCAGTGGTCCTATATGGAAAAACACCTGCGCCGCACCAACTGGACCGATGGCTGTATCGCCGTGGCCTCCAATCGCGAAATGGACGAAATCTGGGCTCTGGTGAAGACGCCAATCCCTATCGACATCTACCCCTGATCTCTTCAATCTTGCACCCGGCTCCCTGCGTTGCGATAGGCGCAGGTCAGCCGGATTTTTTTGCCCTGCAAGCGGTGAGATTCATATAGATCACCTCGTAAGTTACCGGCAATCCACGCTCTTCCCGCTTATTCTCATAGGCCACGGACAAGTGCTGCAGTTTGCGGCGACCTGTCATACCTTTATCCGCCGCCCGGTTAATATTGTGTGCACCCACTCCCTTAAGCTCCCGCATCAACTGGCGCAGGCTATCAAAGTGCAGTAGGCGCAATTCATCCGTAACCAATCCGCTGAGGTCACTGTGCAGTGCCGCTTCACGCCATTGCTCGGCGGGCAGGAACTGATTGACATGTACACCCCCATCCACTTGAGCCCAACTCTGTTTCAATTCCACCAGGGTTTTAGGGCCAAGGGTGGCAACCAGGCACCGCCCTTCAGGGGCCAGTATTCGCTGCAACTCAGCAAACAATTGCGGCAGGCGGTAGCACCATTGCAGCGCCATACTTGAAAACACCAAATCAATACTACCCGCCGCCAGGGGTAACTGCTCGGCATCGGCCGCAACGTAACCATCAGCTTCGGGTCTTTGCGTCCGGGCAAATTTCAGCATCCCCTCCGCCAGATCCAGGGCAATAATTTGCGCCTTAGGAAAATGCCGCCGCAACAGTTCAGTACCGAATCCGGTGCCACTGCCCAAATCGAGGATCGTACGGGGTGCCCAGCTGTCATCGGCTTGGGCCAACAGTTGCCGGCAGACTGCCCGCTGCAGATGGGCGCAATCATCGTAGCCCTGTGCTGCCCGGGTAAAAGAGCGAGCTACCGCAGCCTTATCAAACGGCTCAGCCGGGGGGGGGCCAATAGGCCCCAGAAACTCGAATAGATATTCAGCGACGATATCAGCCTTGGTGCAATGGGGTAAATGGCCCGTCTCGGGTATGACTTTAATAGTGCCCCCACACGCCTCAATGGACCGAGCAGCCTCAATGGGAACCAGGGCATCCCTGTCACCAAACAGGTGCCGTGCGGGCACGGACAGACGTTCCAGGTATTGGCGGTTATCCAACTCTGCCAGACAGCACAATGCTCCCCGCCAGGCATCACTATTTATTTGAGGTTTTTGTGCCTTGAGGTCTTTAAGCAAAGAGCGCATGGCGCTATCACCCCGTGCCTGCAGCGAGCAAAATCGCTCCCAGGTACTCTCCGGAGATGATGTAAAAGCATCGAAAAATGCCTCGAAAGTGCTCTCGGCCATGCCCGGCCAGCCATCTCGTTCCACAAAGCAGGCATTGGCAGCTATGGTCACTAGACCCAACACTTTGTCCTGCTCCACCATAGAAGCCAAGCGAACAGCCAACATGCCGCCGAGGGAGTGGCCAACCAGAATGCAGCGAGGGGGAAGCTGCAGGTAAAGCTTCTGCAGCAAAGCTTCTAGCGGGGGCCAATCTTCAGCACCCTGTGTCGCAAAGCCAGGTAACTCAATACAGTGGAGCTGGACTTCTGTACGGCTCTCGAGGGTTTTTACAAGCGACTGCCAAAGGAGTGCATTCCCGCCCCACCCGTGCAGGAAAACCAAGTGTTCAACCTGTGTCACTTATCCAGTACCCCTGCGCCCTGCAAAACCTGCTGTAACGCATTTAGTAACTCATCGATATCCTCAGTCCGGTGAGCCGCGCTCAGGGTAATGCGCAAGCGTGCAGTGCCCAGCGGCACGGTAGGCGGGCGAATGGCACCCACCAGGAACCCGCGCTCTTGCAATTCTCTGGCAACCGCCATCACGGTGTTTTCACAGCCCAACACCAGCGGCTGTATCGCACTGGCCGACGCCTGTAGAGGTAGGCCGAGCTGTAGTGCCCTCCGGCGAAAATAGGCGATATTTACCCGCAAACGCCCCTGTAACTGGGGCTCATCACGGATCAGTTCGATAGCCGCCAGGGCGCCGGCAGCCACTGCTGGCGTCATTCCGGTGGTATAGATATAGGGCCGCGCAAACTGGGTGAGGAAATCTATCAGTGACCGGGAGCCCGCAATAAAGGCACCGGCATTGCCAACCGCTTTACCCAGGGTACCCATCACAACCGGGGCTTGTTCCTGGGACAGCCCCGCCAGGGCACAGCTGCCCGCCAGTGGGTATGCTTCGCTACCCATTACGCCAAAGCCGTGGGCCTCATCAACCATTAACCAGGCGCTGTATTGCTTACACAGAGTGGCAATCTCAGCCAGAGGGGCCAAATCACCATCCATGCTGTAAACGCCATCCACCGCTACTAAAGTAGCGCCACCCCGGCTAGTAGCGCGCTGCAATTGGCGTTCAAGGCCAGCGAGATCGTTATGGGCAAAGCGCAGACTGTTGGCGCCACTCAAGCGGGCACCGTCAATCAGTGAGGCGTGATTAAGCCTGTCCGAAACAATATTGTCGGCTCGCCCCAACAGGGCACAAATAGTGCCGATATTCGCCATGTAGCCACTCGAGAATATCAGCGCCGCTTCTCGCCCGGTTACCTCGGCGATGCACTGCTGCAAGCGGTGATGAATATCTAGGTGACCATTAACCAGGTGAGAGGCTGTGGCGCCTGCACCACACTCCGCTCCCGCCTTCTGTGCTGCGATGACTTCCTCGCGGCTGGCAAGCCCCAAGTAGTCGTTACTGCTAAATACCAGTAGCTCCCGCCCATCGACCCGGGCTCGCGGCCCGGGTGCACGATCGAGGGTTTTTAGCTCCCGGTACAGATTCTGCTGGCGGCGCTCGGCGAGGCGCTGTTGCAGGACTTCATTCAGGGTCATTTGGCCGCGTCGTAGAAGAAGGCATCATTTTGCTGTTCGGTGATCTGCGCGTTCAATTTTGCTTCCACCTCAGCCTCATCGGCGTACTGCTGATACTCTTCTGGCTTAATACCCAGGCGACTGAACAACTGCATATCTTCGTTAGCTTCCGGATTCGCGGTCGTCAGCAGTTTTTCACCGTAGAAAATAGAGTTGGCGCCGGCGAGGAAAGCCATTGCCTGCATCTCATCGCTCATCTGCTCGCGACCGGCGGATAGGCGCACATGGGATTTCGGCATCATGATACGGGCCACAGCAATGCAGCGAATAAATTCGAAGGGATCCAGGTCCTTTTGTTCTTCCAGCGGGGTACCTGCGACTTTTACCAGCATATTGATGGGCACTGATTCGGGGTGCTCCGGCAGGTTCGCCAATTGCATCAATAACCCGGCGCGATCTTTATCGCCTTCACCCATTCCCACAATGCCACCAGCACAGACCTTCATTCCCGCTGAACGCACTCGCCCCAAGGTTTCCAGGCGATCCTGGTAAGTGCGAGTGGTAATAATCTCACCGTAATATTCCGGCGAAGTATCCAAATTGTGGTTGTAGTAATCGAGGCCTGCATCCGCCAACTCCTGGGCCTGATCATCATTTAGCATGCCCAGGGTCATACAGGTTTCCATACCCATCGCCTTTACTTCTCGTACCATCTGGGTCACGTAAGGCATGTCTTTTTTCTTGGGGGAGCGCCAGGCGGCCCCCATGCAGAAACGGGTAGCACCGCCGGCCTTAGCTGCCCTTGCCTCCTGCAACACCTTTTCAACCTTCATCAGTTTTTCCCGCTCCAGCCCGGTGTCATAGCGGGCACTTTGGGGACAGTAGGCACAGTCCTCAGGGCAAGCACCGGTCTTGATAGAGCAAAGGGTACTGACCTGTACCCGATTGGCGTCAAAATAAGCTCTGTGCACTTGCTGCGCGGTAAACATCAAGTCGCTAAACGGCATGGCGAAGAGGTCCAGTACCTGCTGGCGGGTCCAGTCGTGGCGGATCTCTGCGGCGGGCATTTGCTGGGCGGCAGTCACAGGGCGTACTCTCTCTGTTGCTTATTAAAATCGGATACTCACAGCCTGTTAGCAGGCTCTAGTGGAATCGATCAGCGGGCTCTAATTCAGCCTCTGCCGTTCAATCCACCAGACTGGCCAGTTTAGCCACGGCCAAACCGCTGTCAACTCGGAAGAGACGATATGGTTTACAAGCTTTTCAGTAGAAAACTTGCCCAAAGTCTGGCCCGCTGCCTGCTGTGCGGCGGAGCATCGGGAGAGGTTGGAATCTGTTCTGCCTGCACTCAGGAACTACCGGCGCTAGGCCGTGGTTGCCGCTACTGCGCCCTACCCTTGGCGGCGGCAAAAGATAATATTTGCGCGGCCTGTTTACAGAGGCCACCCGCCTTAAAGAAGATCAGCGCTGCCTGGCAATACGCTTACCCAATCAACCACTTAATCCAACATTTCAAATACCACCGGGACCTGGCCGCCGGACACAGCCTTATACAGCTAGCTGCCCGCCAATTGGGGCTTCCAGAGGATATGCCTGACATACTTACCCCGGTTCCTCTGCACTGGCGTCGCTATTGGCAACGCGGTTACAACCAGGCTCAACTTATTGCCAGTGGTCTGGGGCAAAACTGGTGCCTGCCAGTAGATCTGCAACTACTGCGCAAAACAACTTCCACCAAAACCCAGTCTCAACTCAGCCGCAACCAACGGCTGAAAAACCTGTCTGACAGCTTTGCCGTGCGCGGAGAAATATCGGGTGCCCATATCGGCCTGGTAGACGATGTTGTAACCACGGGAGCGACCCTTGAAATCATCACTCGCCAGCTACTCACAGCCGGGGCAAAACAGGTCAGCGCCTTCGTTTTGGCCAGAACGCCATGACTGTTCGGCGCGACTACAAATAGACCCATAGTCACCCCAACGTCACAATAGCTTACCTTGCCGTTCTGGCGCCTCAGTCCCTCTTCTGCCAGCACTGCTAAGGTTCTAACAGCGACTAAATTGCCCGCATTTCTGTTGTCGCGGGCCAGGAATTCAGCGATGAGTGAATACAAGTTGCCACGGGGCATTGTCATCAGCGGCACAGGCCTGTGGACCCCACCGGAATCTATTAGCAATGAAGAGTTAGTAGATGCCTATAACACCCATGCCGAGCAGTACAATCTTGAGCATGCTCAAGAGATCGAGGCCGGTGAGCGCGCAGCAAAACCTTTCTCTTCTGCAGAATTTATCGAGAAGGCCTCAGGCATCAAGAGCCGCTATGTGGTGACCCGCAATGGCATCCTTGACCCGAAGCGTATGCGCCCCCTTATTCCCGAGCGCGCAGATGACGAGCTGAGTGTACAAGCCGAAATGGGCTTAAAGGCCGCCAGACTAGCCCTGGAGAAAGCCGATAAGCAGGCGTCTGACATTGATTTGGTCATTGTCGGTGCCTCCTATATGCAGCGCGCCTACCCCGCTATTGCTATTGAAATCCAAGGTGCACTGGGTATCGATGGTTTTGCCTTTGATATGGAAGTGGCCTGCTCCTCAGCCACCTTCTCACTTCAGCGTGCGGTGGATGCGATCTGCTCTGGCTCAGCCAAAACTGTACTGGTTATCAATGCCGAGCTGGCCTCACCACAAGTGGATTACACCGACCGAGACAGCCACTTTATCTTTGGCGATGTAGCCGTAGCCAGCATTATCGAGCGCAGAGAAACCTGTACTGTCGAAAGCGCCTGGGAAATTCTCGGCACCAAAGCGAAAACCGTTTTCTCCAACAATATCCGTTCGAACTTTGGCTACACCGCTCGCGCCGCCGATGTGGACCCATTTGGTCCCGGTAAGTTGTTCCGCCAGAATGGCCGAAAGGTATTTAAAGAAGTTTGCCCCATGGCGGCGTCTCATATTGAAGCCCACCTGCAAGAGACGGACACCGATCCTCACAGCGTGCGCCGCTACTGGCTCCATCAGGCCAATATCAATATGAACAACCTGGTCGCCAAGAAGCTAATGGGTGACAATGCAAGCGTTGAGCGCGCGCCCATCGTTCTGGACCGCTACGCCAACACGGCAAGTGCCGGCTCAGTTATCGCGTTTAATTTACACAGCGATGACTTGCAGGTCGGTGACCGGGGAATTATCTGTTCCTTTGGCGCGGGCTATTCCATTGGCAGCTTGGTATTGGAAAAAATCTCCATTTAATTTTGAAATATTTTCGGAGTTCGGGAATAAATACTGAACTCCGAAACAACTACTAAAAAGACCGGTGGTTCTCACTCCCACTGACATCAGGATTTTATTTACCGGCGACCTGGCCTTCACAAATATCTATTAAAACTATGCGCGATCCAGCCGCAGCGCATAGCAACCATAAGCAGCGAAGCGCAGCAGAGCGAAATCAATCTCATCCTGCATAAAATATTCACTCACTTCTGTTTTTATTTGTTCAGGGCCCACCAATTTCGCAGACACGATGTGCTCTTCAGCGCTATAGGCGCGAAGCACTAGTGGCACACCACTCTTGAAATAATCTTCCGCATTATTATTTAGCGGGGGGAAGCTGTCCTGTGCTCTGAAGTCTTGTTCCGGCTGCGGCTGCGCCAGTACAAATACAGGCCCGTATTCCCGGTAAGGACCGGCAAAAGAGAAAGGGCAGTAGCTCGCCAGGAAGATTTTCTCCCCCGGCCGTGCGCGCCGTCGCACATCACGACATGGCTCACCGCCCTTGGCGCTCAGCTGCCGTACCGGCTGCCCTAGATCATCTAGACCTGCTTGACGAACCTTTTCTAAAAAATCTTCGCGGATAGGTGTTACGGTAAAAGTCATGGCTAAGGTCACCCCACTTGCTAAAAGAGCGAGGTTACTGAACACCAAACGGCATCGCTGGCCAGATTCGGGCACGTCATTCCAAGCGAGTAGCGGTTATTTTTTTACGGACTCTTCAAGCTCACTCAGCAGGCCTTCTGCCCAACTGATCCAGGTCTTTTCCGCCTCAATACCCAAAAGCAGGGTTTGATGTGCCAACCAGTAACGCTCCTGGAGTGCTGTATCACTCTTTAATACCCGCTCATTTTGCTCCTGGTAACTTTCCAGGGAGCTGCGATGTTGGCGCAGTTGGGCCTCCAGAGCACCTCGCATTTCATCCTTGCTCAGGTTGTGACCGGCGAACATACGCACCAGGAAAGGCTCGCGAATCTTCTGCGGCGCACTGGGCTGAGTGACCCAGTCACGCAGCTCGGCGCGGCCTAGATCCGTGAGGCTATAGACCTTCTTGTCCGGCTTGCCTTCTTGGGCTTGCTCTTCACAGTCCAGCAGGCCCTCCTCATGTAACTTGTGCAGCTCGCGATACATTTGCTGATGGCTGGCACTCCAGAAGTGGGAGACGCTGCGTTCAAAGCGCCGCTTAAGGTCATAACCACTGCCGGGCTCAATATCCAGCAAGGTGAGAACGGCAAAGCGCAAGGACATGAAAACTCCAACTCATCTTATGCAAAGAGTTGCATATTAACCGGTGCCAGCTATTCGTGACCAGCAGTCAGATTTCCATAACAAGATAATTAGATTAAAAAAACATTAAAAAATAGGACAAATGTATCGAGAGAAACTGGCAGTCGAGATGTAAGGCTAGCTTTTATGCAAATTGGAGATATAATCGCCGGCCTGTCGCCAAAGTCGTTTAGGCGGCCACTGTCTACGAGGTTGTTTGCCCAATGTCCGCGCCCGCACTATCCCCATCCAGTCCAGATGCCCCAGATGAAAAGGCTTCTGGTGCGCGCCGCTGGGACTTTATGCTGGACATCTTCGCCATGAATAGCTTCTCTTGGGCTGTAGCGATCCCCATCGAGCTGGTTCTGGCGGGTATGAGTTGGAACGAACACCTGAAAGTTCGCCTGATGGCCCTGGTATTCAATACCCTTATCGCCCGTCCATTCAGTATGTATCGCAACTGGATTGTGAACCGTTTTGGGGGCGGCGGCTTTATCAATGCCTATCTGGTAGACACCTTTGTATTCCTCAGCTTCCAGTTCCCGCTATATATGGCCAATATGCGCCTCGGTGGGGCCAGCTGGGACGAAATTGCCACCGCCAGTATTACTTTTATGCTCATCGCGGGAGCTCTTGGCCGCCCCTACGGAATTTATCTCGACTGGGTGCGCCGAGTGTGGATTAATACGCTTGTCCCCCTGTGGAGCAAACGCGCTGCCTGAGGGGTCACCGATACTCGATTAGGCATTACGAGAGAGGAACATGACTGTGTTGACCGATAACGCCATTGAAAACAGTTCCATGACCGTTGGCGTGGTCGCCGGCACCCCCACAGATACCCGCTTCGGATTGGACTTCCTCGCCGCGCGCCAACTTCGTGGCGTGGGCCTATCCCTATCTTCCTCTCCCCAGGCCCAGACTCAATTGCAAGCGCTGGAGCGCGACGCCCTTACCCAACAATTGATCGAAGCCATTGAGCAGCTGTACCAGGCCGGTGCAGAAGCGGCCATGATCTACTGCAACTCACTTTCCGGTGCTGTGGATATGACGGCGGTAAAAGCTGCTTCCCCCATTGAGGTGGTATCCCCTCTCGAGGTCTACGCTGAGCTTACCCAGCGCTACCGCAACTTTGGACTGCTGGCCGCCAACTGCCAAAGCTGCGCCAATATCGAGCGGGAAATACTCGAGCGCAATACAACCGCCAAAGTCATCGGTATTGGCAACTTGCAAATTGTGGAAGATATCGAGGACGGCCTCGCCGCAGAAATGATTGTTCGCCAACATGCCCTTGATGACTTGGTCGCGGCATTGGTGAAAAGCGGCGTACAGATCCTGATTTTGGGCTGCACCCATTTCGATTATTTTTATCGGGAATTGCTCGCACACTGCGATGGCATTCGCCTTTTCCTTCCCTCAGAGCGTATGTTGCAATTGCTGCAAGAGCGCATTCCCCAGGCTGCCTGAATACTATTTCCTCACGGCAGCTCCCGCGCAATTTGTTCTGGAGCTGTCGCTAAACTACCCATCCAACCTAGTAAATTGCTGCTAGATCCCTCTATGTAATCAGATGCAATCTGTGGATTAACTCCCTGCCAACAACCCGGCTACCCGATCCAAGGGCTGAACAGACGGGGCTGGCAGGCTACTTCTCTATTGGTACGTTCACTGAAGCGCCTCTGCTCCCCCCACAGCAGAAGGAAAATTTTTCTTGTACCAAAAGCGGGCTTATTGCAGTATCAAAAATCTCCGATGTGCCTGGGTATCCATTACAACAAGTCGTATTAAAACCTTTTTGGACTGCAGGATTTAGTCCAATTTAAATAACGTTGGTTACAAGGATGATAGAAACCACTTTGTCTGGGGGAATTCCCTCTCGTCACGTATTCTTGCGTGCCATATGCCTCGGCCTATTGGTCTCGGGTTCGGTATTTTTATCGAGTACTGCACAGGCCGATGTTATTACCACACTAAAAAGTCAGGTCCCGCTCTTTTGGGTGGGAATACCCGCTGTACTTGTACTGCTAATTTGTGCGTTTGCAATAAATAGGCAAGTTAAATTACGCCAATTAACCCTCGATACCAATGCTCGGCTTAAAAATTTGAGCAAGGAAAATAGCAATCTTTTCCAACAGGTACACAGTCGTAACAGCGAATTTGTCGCACTGGAAAAACAACTTGCTAATGCCCTTAGTGAGCTTGAACAATTGCGCCAGGAAAAATCTGATCTCCTCACCATAACCCGGCACCATTTACAGCATCCCCTGGATACACTTCTCGGCACTTTGAATTTATTAGCTCGCAGCGAAGACAACAATACGCGCGCCCTGGTAGAAATCGGGAAAAGACAATTAAATAGCGCCCTTAAATCCCTGGAGAACTTACATCAGTGCGGTAATGTTGAGACAGTAGAATTAAAACTCCCCACTGAAAGCCATCGTGCGCCCGGCAAACAGATCTCTGTTTTACTCGTTGAAAACAGTAAGCATGACTCCCTTCAACCCACCCTGGAAACCATGGGCCATAACGTACAGCGGGAGTGCAATGGGATCGATGGGAGCAGCGCTGCACTGCAAAAAAACTTCGATCTTATTTTGGCAGATACCCATCTTCCATTGATGGATGGTGTTGAAGCAGTGCGGGAAATCCGTAGGGAAAGAGGTGCAGAACTACCTATTTTTGCCCTTTTACAAAATGCCAGCTCTGGCGATAAGGAGCGCTACCAGGCCAGAGGCTTTACCGGGGTATTGACCCACCCGATCGGCGACCGACAGCTGATGCAATTATTGAGCTGGGCTGTTCGCCGAAGCCAGGGCATTGCAGGCCCCCAGGGAGCAAAGCCCACTCGACTGCTGAATACCAATACCCTATTTCGCCTGCGGGATACATTGGACCACCATACGTTTGCCGAATTACTCAGCGAGCGCACCGCTACCCTGCCAAAACAAATAACGTCATTAACCAGCGCTATTACTGGACGCCACTGGCTTGATGCAGAACAGCAGGCACAAAGACTGGCTCGCTCAGCTATTGAGGTCGGCCTCGAAACAATAGCTTCTCGCTTACGTACCCTGGCCGCAAACCTCTCTATCGATAGTGAAAGAGAACATTGTCGCCAACAGCGCACAGAGCTGTTACAGCTTATGCGCGAATCTGTGCGCCAGCTAAAGGCCTGGCGCGAGCGCAATGTTCACACTGAGTGGGCATTAAAATGAACCACCCTACTGTGGCCCGATTTCGAGTTACAGTACTCTTACTGGGAAGTAGTGGGGCGGAAGAGGCGTCTGCAATCCACCGCACAAATAACACATCCCAGCGCAGCTAAGTTGAAATGCACTATTTGCACCACACTATATTGGAGTGAATAGTAGAGAGATCAAGTTATGTCAGAGCAGTATCCCGAACGCAGTCAGGAAGCCCGAGAACAAAGCGGGCGCGACCTGGCCATTATGGTTTACCTGATCCAGGCGATCAGCTTATTTACCGCAGTGCCATTTTTTATCGGGGTATTAATCAACTACTTTAAGCGCAGCGATGTTCGCGGCACCCTGGCCGAGTCCCATTTCCGCTGGCAGATTCGCACCTTCTGGTTTTGGCTGCTGTGGACCATTGTCGGCTCCCTAACCATTTGGGTACTGGGACTGGGCTACCTGATTCTGGCAATTAACTGGGTGTGGGTAATCTATCGGGTTATTCGCGGCTGGCTGATGCTGGTAGACAGACGTCCGACCTATTAAAAGTAAGCCTTCAATTTGGGGCCCGAGTGATTGTGGGCCCTTATAAAATTCTGAGTTATTTAAATAAGTTCCCCGCTTCGAATATTTAGTCCACTTTCACACTTCAATACTTCGGACAGTTTTAAGAGATGAAATGGGTAGGAATTATGGGCGGGTATTGCCTAACGTCTCATGGACACAACTTTCAACGACTTAGATCTAAGTCTAAGATGTAGAAAAGTTGCCAGTATTTATGAGCGGTATAGTGACTACGGGGCTATAGCTGGATAAAGCCTTCCGAAGTGTTACGATTTAAGAATTACAAGATAGTACTGCTGTGGTTCTGTGGGGCTGCTATAACGGTTTTGTCTCATCGATAACCCCAACAACTAAGACTTGAGTATGGCTGATGATGGAGATGACAATGTGGTAAATTATCTGTCAACGAATATCAGCGCGGCTCTGGTTGTTGTCGACATGCAAAACGATTTTTGTTGCGCGGGGGGCTATTACGACCGTAGGCGACAGGGTTCCAGTAATATTGAGCTTGAAACTCCGTCACCAAGTAGAGATTGGAGTCCGCGGATCATCCGCAAAGGTGATGATCTGAAAAAGGTAGTTAATAATATTATTTTATGTATGAGGGTTGCCAAAGAGAGAGAGATTCCTATTCTTCTGTTAAAGACAGTTATTAAGCCAGATCATAAATATCTTAATTCTTTTCTTCGTGGCGAGGAAAATAGAGGTAGGTGTTACTATCCGTGTAAGTTAGGTACTTGGGGTGCGGAAATTATAGAGCCTATTTGGCAGATGGCAGAAGAGGGGGTAATTGTAGTTGAAAAGCATGTTTATAACGGCTTTGTTGGTACCTCCCTGGAAGAGGAATTACTAAGTTTAGGGGTTGATACAGTTTTTATTGTCGGTGTGGAAACACACATATGTGTCCTGGCTACTGCACAAAGTGCTTCATTTCGCTTCAAGACGTATGTTTTTGAAGATGCTGTTTGGAGTGCCAATTGTGAGCTTGCTAAGCATGCACTTTCAATATTTAAAGATGGTTATGGTTATATCGCTGATCACAAGATTTTGTATTTTGTGGGGGTATCACATGGCTCTCCATAAACAATATTTTAGAGTTGGTTTATCTTGAATTTAGTTTTCTGTCTAAACTATTTCGAATAGCTTGCCATATCCTAAAAATTTCGCGCAGTTTTAGGCTGTAAAACAGGCCGGCCCTTGGGTAGACCCTGAGGAAAATAAGGTTCGACCCTTCCGGGTATCTCGCTAAGATAGTAAAACTGTCAAGCGAGGTTAAGTATGAAAACAAAAAGTACACGAAGGAAATTCAAGCTGGAATTCAAGAAAGGGGTCTGAGCTCTAGTCTCTGAGCAAGGATATTCATTTTCTAGGACTGCAGAGGCTGTAGGAACAAATACCTGCGACGTGAGGTAAAGCAGTTGTGTATGGAGAAAGAAATCATAATTTTTTTCATGGGGAGGTTGTCTTCCTGTCGATATTACTAATAAGCCAACTCCCCGATCTCTGAAGACCTTTTGCCCTGCTCGCGCCTCAGTATCCTATGCATTGTCACTACTTCAGTGCCCCCCGGTGAGGATTAACCTTAAACAGGGCGACTTCGGTGTGTAGTCATCTTTTTGTCATGATAGTTTTTATCCTTATCAGTGCATTTTAAGACCGGGATTCAATGCTCGATTGGCTTGACTAAGTAAATAGAGCAGTATGGCCTTGGGCCAGCCGTGGATTGCCGCCAAGTGCATTTGGTAAAGGGAGTGGTAGGCCAAACTGGCAATACGGCCCTCAAGAGTAAGGTTTCTTCTTACAAAAGACCCCCTTAAGTTTCCTACAGCAGTGTTTGTACTAAGAGAAACCAGCGAACCACGATCCCGGTAATAGAAGTGCCCCAGGGATTTTTTTTCTATCAGGGCGATCAGGTTGGTGGAACAGAGCTTGGCCATCTGTTGTGCGGCGAGTGCACGTGATGGTACACGCCGTTTGTTACCGTCGATGCAGCTGGCACAATCCCCTATAGCAAAGACATGGGGGTCATTTTTACTTTGCAGGGTGGTTTTCACCTCTATCTGGTTGAGTTGGTTGGTGAAGAGACCATCCAACTGAGTGAGGAACTCCGGTGCCTTAACCCTGGTGACCCAGGCTCGAATTGCTGCGGGGATCTCTTTGCCGTCATCGGTAGTGAGGCTGTTGGCACTTGCAGTCTTAATATGGCAGTTGGTAAGTATACGAACCCCCATTTTAGATAGTTCTCGCGCGGCGCTGTTGCCTAATCTTGCCGGTAATCCCGGTAGTAACTGAGGCTCGGCCTCGACTAATGTAATGTCAATGGCACCGGTTCGGATACGCCCATATTGACTAACCTGTCTACTAGCAGCCATCAGCTCCGCAGAAAGTTCCACCCCAGTACAGCCACCGCCGATAATGGCAATTTGTAATGTTCTATCGGGGTGTGTTTCTAGGCATAAAAAGTAATCGAGCAGTTGCTTGTGAAATTTGTGTGCCTGCTCAATGCTGTCGAGAGGAATGCAGTGCTCGCGCACTCCTTGTGTATTGGAGTCATCGCTTATACTGCCAACGCAGATCACTAGATAGTCGTACTCTAGCTCGCGCGGAGGTATTAGTTCGCAGCCTTTGTCATTCAGCACCGCCCCTAGGGTCAAAATCTGGCGCTTCCTGTCGAGGGATTGTAGTGAGCCGAGCTGGAATTCATAGCCATTAGAGCTGGCGTGAATTTGGTAGTTAAGAGCATCCATGCTGGTATCTAATATGCCAGTGGCCACCTGATAGATTAGGGGCTTCCAGATATGGGTGCGATTCTTATCGACTAAAGTGATCTGAGCAGATGGGGCCTTACGCTTAAGCCCAAACATCCGAGTAGAATTGAAATGGCGTCCAAGTCGAGTTGCTAAATGAAGGCCGCTGGCTCCGCCACCGATGATCACAATCTTTTTCATGAAGGTTGGTCATCCTGTTTATTACTTAAAAAGTTGACTCACTAATCTTTTTATAACTCTTGTTGTATATAGGTGCTTGTCGGCGTCAATTTTGACGTCATAAAACTCAGAATTAACGGCGATAAAGTAATTTAGGCTAGTACGGGATTATCACACTTGGCTGTGTTCCGCTTCGTTATCGCGGGTAAGTAACTGCCGTCATTAGCCATTTCTACGCAGGTTTACCTTTGGGTGTGGCTTCTCATTGCTACTGATCACATCAATGATAGAGGCTTGGCTGCAACTCTCTACGGTAGTGCGCACACACAGGGCTCCACTTTGTCTGCCGCCTCTGCAGCGAACAGGCCACCACAGTCCTATGGATCTATGAACAGGGCCCAATGTCGCAGGGATTGCCATTCTTGCAGGTTTTATACAAAAGCCGCGATACAGGTGCGCGCCCGGCAACGGATTAGTAGCCCACATTTACAACGCTATGGCGTGGGCGTGGGAAATCTATCTCTATTGAGTAGACGCCAACCTTTTGGATAGGGTAGGAAAAAAATGGTGAAAATACAGAGTGAAGAACATGTATATTGAATACACAAGAGATTTCAAAGTTAGAGTGGTAGTTCTCATTAATCAACTGAAAGTAGAGAAGGCAAATTGGTCGAGAGGCCCAGCCGTAGAATAAGTATGACAAAGACAGCGAAATCTCAATCTCAATCTCAATCTCAATCTCAAAATGGTGATAATGAGATAAAATGTTTAAGAAAATAGGTTAAGAAATTATATAAGGAGGAAGCTTCCCTAAAAAGTGGGAAGTATTTCTGAAAGATTCGCGTGGGCAGCCCTTAATCCGTAGGGCATTGGTGTCAGGTACCTATGTAGATATTTGAGCGATTCACCCCAGGAGTTTTATAAGTATCTTCACCGTGATGAGAGTGATCGAGACATAGAAAATTGGCGAACTCTAGAAAGCACTTTCTCTCATGAGAATGCTATAGAAGGAGCGCGCGTAGCTTCCTACTGTGAGTATGAGTCAGTTAAATATACAACTTGGCTTCAGGTAATATAAAGGAATTATTGATTTTCTGAGCTAAGAATAACTAAGCCTCTATACGCATTCTCGTTTCTATCGTTCCTTCCTTATTAATTTCCCTTAAGATCTCGCATTTGTTTTTGTAGGCTTTCCGAATCTGTATTAATACTTTCTACCGGTTGCCCTGCGATAACAAGAACTTCGGGAAATAAGCGTCGTTTTCTTTTCTTTTTAAACTGCTGCACTGAATTCTCGGCTTGGGAACCGGCTCCATGTAAGGCAATGGGAATAACCGGAACAGACTTGCGCTTTAAAATTTCCTCAAGGTCTTTCAGAAATGGCTGCAACTCGCCATCTTCGCTGATTTTTCCCTCAGGAAAAATACAGAGTAATTCCCCATTTTCAAAACTCTCCACTATGGTTTTGTAAGTGCGTTCACGGCTGTTTGGATCATCAGGATCCAAACCTATGGGAATAGCATCGCCCATATGCAATATACATCGCAGTAAGCGGGATTTATAGATTTTAGGGTGTGCGATAAAGCGCACATAACGCTCGATGGTGTCCGCTAATATTACTGGATCTAGAAAACTGATGTGGTTACTGATAATGAGGGCGGGTCCCTCTCTGGGGATTTGATCCAATCCTTTTAGGCTGACCCGATAGAGGATTCGTGCAGGCAGCAATAGCAGCCCGCGCATGATGAACTCTGGTAGCTTGGCGAAAATCAGGGCGACCACAATCAGGTTTAGTAAAGCGATAATGATGAAATATGTGGGGATAGAGATCTTTAGGATATCCAGGAAAGTGATACTCACGAGAGTAGCGGCCACCATAAACAGTGCATTGACCATATTGCTGATCGCGATAATCTGCGAGCGGATCTTTACACTTGAGCGGTCTTGGATCATTGCGTACAAAGGAACAGTAAAAATACCGCCAAAAATACCAAGGAGCGCCATATTGAGAAGGATCCAATAGGAACCATGATGATTAAAAAATTGAGTCAGGTTTGCGTTGGGAAGTGTATGAAAACTATTGGATTGGAGACCCAGCGCCAATCCAGCGCAAGTGATGCCAATAGCACCCAATGGCACTAAACCCGATTCGATACGACCTCGGGATAGCCAGTTGCACAGCAACGACCCCAAGGCAGTGCCCACAGTGAGGCTGCTCAACAACAAAGTGATAACATCTTCATTTCCACCAAGAGTATCGCGGGTAAAGTTGGGAATCTGCGCAAGGAATGCGGTGATTGTCAGCCAGAACCAGGAAATAGCGAAAATGGAGTAAAACACTGGAGGTGTCTGCCATGCCAAGTACATGACACGCACGACGTGTGCCACCGGGTTCCAATTGATGTGCAGTTTCGGAGATGAAGGCGGGGCCTTAGGAATTGCACAACTTGCCAGAAAACCAATGACGGCCATGAATACCAAAATGACCGCGATAAATGTCAATCCGTGTTGGCCGGGATGGGTGAATCCGACCAATATAGTACCGACAATTGTTCCGGTCAGGGTACCAATAAAAGACCCCATTTGGATTAACGCATTGCCAGCGAGTAGCTCACTTCTATTTAATTGCTGGGGTATCAGGGAAAATTTTGCCGCACTGAAAAGTGTAGAGGAAGTGCCATAGCAGAAAAAGACCACCATGCTCAGGGCATAATGCTGGGTAAACATAGCAATAATACCCACGATACCTATGCCTATTTCGGCCAATTTGTAGATTCTGATGAGCTTACTTTTATCGAACTTATCGGAGATTTGGCCTGCCAAGGAGGAAAAGAGGAAGTAGGGCAGAATCATCAGGCTAAAGGCAATATTGATCAGCGTGTTAGCTTCTTCTTCAGCCATACGGAATGCGAGTAGAACTATTAACCCATTCTTGTACATATTACGACTGAAAACTGCAAGAACCTGGGTTACAAACAGCGGTAGAAAACGCCGCGTACCGAGCAGCTTAAACTGGTTTTGAGCCATTACTTATCGCTCTTGTGGGCAATGCTCCGCATGGTGGCTGTGGCGCTATAGATTGCTGCTTAAAGATCCAATGATGCTTATGCAGCTATGGATCTATCGGCTGAAATCCGAATCTGTACCTGAATATAGCGAATTCAGTAAACTGTCCGAAATGTTGACACTTTAAAACCGCCACAATCTGGCTGGACATTAACGCACCGATATTTCCCGTTATTTTTCCGCCAAAAGTTGCAGCTGCAACATTGCATGCTTCAGCGCAAAGTGTGCGAATATGCCTATCCGATTGACTTTCACCGCGTTGTTAACAGGGAGAAATAGATTCGTGAACCAGGACCAGAATGCCCCCTTGCGGGAAGATGTACGCCTGCTGGGTGACGAGCTCGGCGCAGTATTGCGAAACCAAGTTGGCGAGCCACTATTTGATACCGTTGAGAATATTCGTCAGGCGGCCGTTGAAAGCCGCAGCAAAGGGGCGATGCAGGCCGATCACTTGCGAGAGCTACTCGACCCCCTGGATGATGCGACCCTATTGGAAGTTGCCCGGGCATTCAGCCAGTTTCTAAACCTGGCCAATATTGCCGAACAGCGCCATCGCGAGAGACTGCACCGCCAGCACCAGCGCTTTCCCGGAGATCCCGATACAGACCGCGGCCTGCGACAGGTACTGGCAGAGTTAAGCAAAGCGGGGAAGTCTCCCGAGGAAATCCACGGGACACTAAAAGAGTTATCCGTAGAACTGGTCCTAACCGCTCATCCCACCGAAGTGACACGCCGTACCCTAATTCGCAAATACGATCGAGTTGCAGACCTGCTCAACACACTGGACAGGCCCGACCTGACCCCTGAAGAATCCCAGGATTTACGTCGCCACCTACAAGAACAGATCCTTTCCGCCTGGAGCACCGACGAGATCCGCCGCTCCAGGCCCACCCCAGTTGATGAAGCCAGGTGGGGCTTTGCCACCATCGAACAATCCCTGTGGCAGGCAGTTCCGAGGAGTATGCGGGAAATAGACAGTGAATTGGCCCTGGCCAAGCTGCCCCCATTACCGGTTGATTGGGTTCCCATCCACTTTGCCTCTTGGATGGGGGGAGACCGGGACGGCAACCCCAATGTCACCGCCAGCGTCACCCGGGAAGTTCTGCACCTAGCCCGCTGGATGGCCGCCGACCTCTATCTGCGCGATGTGGAAAACCTGCTCGCAGACTTGTCCATGCATCGCGCCAGCGAAGAACTTTTACAGCGCACTGGCCCCAGCCACGAGCCCTATCGCCTGGTGCTGCGCCAGGTTCGCGACCGTCTCAAAATAACCCGGGAAAAAATGGAGGCCCGCATTGGTCGACGTGCAGAGCCTTCCGGCCTCGCGTTTACCAGCAGCGAGCAGCTGGCCGACGAGCTGCGCCTGATCGACCGCTCCCTGCGCGATGTGGGCCTCTCAGCCATCGCCGATGGCCAACTTAAAGATACCCTGAGGCGACTCAACTGCTTCGGCATCACTTTATTGCGCTTGGATATACGACAGGAATCCACCCGCCACGCTGACACCCTGGATGCCATTACCCGCTATCTGGGTATGGGCAATTACAGCAGTTGGAGTGAAGAGGAGAAACAGGAGTTCCTGGTGTCCGAGCTGGACAGCCGCCGCCCACTGGTGGACGAGAGCTTTTACCGCAGTGATTTCTGTGACGAAGAGGTAAGTGAAGTCTTACAGACCTGCAAGGTCATTGCCGAACAGGGTCCCGAGGGATTAGGTGCCTACGTTATCTCAATGGCGACCACACCTTCCGATGTTCTCGCTGTAATGCTGCTGCAAAAAATTGCCGGGGTGCAGGTGCCAATGCGAGTGGTTCCCCTGTTTGAAACCCTCGACGATCTCGATGGTGCAGCTACCACTATGAGTACCCTGCTGAATATCCCCCTCTACAAGCAGCGTGTGCTCGATGGCCAGGAAGTGATGATCGGCTACTCGGACTCCGCCAAGGACGCCGGCTTCCTGGGCGCCGCCTGGGCCCAGTACCGCACACAGGAAACTCTCACCGGTATATTCCGCAACCACGGTATCCCCCTAACTCTGTTTCACGGCCGTGGCGGCTCCATATCCCGGGGCGGCTCTCCTACTCGTATGGCCCTGCTGTCGCAACCACCGGGATCAATAGCCGGACGTATTCGCGTTACCGAACAGGGAGAAATGATTCGCTTCAAATACGGCCGTCCCTCTGTAGCCGCCTACAACCTGGAGCAGTATGTCGCCGCAACTCTGGAGGCGACACTGATGCCCCCGGCAGAGCCGCGTTCGGAGTGGCGCGCGGAGATGGACCGGCTCACGGAAGTCTCCGTCGGCAACTATCGGGAAGTCGTGCAGGATGACCCAGCCCTGGTGGCTTACTTGCGCACTGTCACCCCGGAAACCGAGCTGAGCCGCCTGGCCCTGGGCAGTCGCCCGGCAAGGCGTAAACCCGGTGGCGGTGTCGAATCACTGCGGGCGATTCCGTGGGTGTTTGCCTGGACCCAGATACGACTGATGTTACCGGCCTGGCTGGGCACTGGCGCCGCCTTGGAGAATGCCCTCAAGCACGCAGATGAAACTGATATCTTGCGGGATATGAGCCGCCAATGGCCCTTTTTCCAAGGCGTTGTGGATATGCTAGAAATGGTACTGGCCAAGGCCGATCCCCGCGTTGCCTCCTGGTACGAAGAACGACTCACCCAGGATGCAGACCTAATCCAACTGGGTGTCAGTTTGAGAGAGCGACTGGCTCACACCGTAGAGGCCCTAAAACAGCTTACCGGGCGGGAGAGCTTGTTGGATAACAATCCCGTAATGCGCTGGTCCATCCGCGTGCGCGATCCCTACACTGACCCTTTGCACCTATTGCAGGCCGAGCTGATGGCACGTTTGCGCGAACGGGAAAGTGATGCGGTACTGGAAAGTGCGCTGATGGTCACTATCGCAGGGATTGCAGCGGGCATGCGCAATACGGGTTAAAAGACCACGGCAGCTGTGATGATACTGGGATTTGAGGCCTGCTTTTTTCACAATAGCAGGCCCCCAAGCAATCAGAACCTGCCGGTAAGTGCCATCACGAACAGGTCTGCCGGCAACTGCTCTCCATTCACCTCCAACTGGCCACGATTGACCTTGAGGTACATTTGCAGCTCACCCTTGTCTTCGATCAGCAGGCCATAATCTCGCAGAAGCATTGCCTGACCTACCAGGGGGGACTGCAAGAGCGCCTGCTCTGCAGCGCTAACGGTCATACTACCTACCAGCGGTTTGAGCCACTGATCGATCTCACTGGCACCTCGGCGGGAGGATTTGCGCATACCCCGCCAATCGATATCAGCATCTACTAACACCGGGCCATTGCGAGATTGAATCGCCAGCTGTTGCTCCAGGCGCAGCGGGCGGCTCATTTCACGGGCCCAATTCCGCTCAGGGGCCGGCAACAATACGCGCAGGTAGTGCCCCAGATCCGCAGTCTTAATTCTCGGCAAGGTCATCTGCTGGCGCACAGAGGTAATCGGTGTTGCCGAGTCCACGGTGGGAAGCTTCAGGTCACTGATAACTTTCAGGGTCTGTGCCGCCAATTCTTCCAAGGTCAGGTCCAGGGTAACATCGCGCAATTGAACCGGCCCGGAATCTGATTCTGCCCTCAGCAACGACAAGCGCAGCTCCGCATTACCGCCCTCGCCGGGCATATATTCAAACTCGCCTTCAAGGGGCTCGGTAAACAGTACTTCGATACCTTCGCGAATATGGCGCAAGCTTCCCAGCTCCACGACACCGTTCAGCACAGCACCGCTGTAATCCGTAGATACGGCAATCTCCCCACCGTCAAACTCCAGCTCCCCGAGTGGGCCAGTATTTTTGAAAGGGTCTAAGCGGAGGGTATTCAGCACCCGGTTGTCGGCGGTAACCAGGGTCTCCAGAACTACCGGACTCGCCTGTAAAGCGCCATAAATGGACTCCAATTGAGCGCGCAATTCAGGCTGTAGTTGATCCAGCTCCAGCCGGGTCTCGGTATAAACCACACCCAGGCGCGGCCCCTTAGAGGTAAGCAACACCGGCCCATGATGGATCTCGGTATTGAGCTGGGTAGTGCCATCCGGCAATGCCACTTCAGTATTGGTTTCAGCACCAAACCATCCGCGTTCGTAACCCGTGGAATTCCCCCCCTGCAAGCGGCCCAACTGCTGCTTCCAAATTTCCTCTACTTTGGGGCCGATAAAACCCGGCGCAGCCAGCGCAGATATCACCATTAGGGCAAGCACAATAAATAGAAGTGAACGCAGTAGTTTCATAAAAAATCATCTAGCGAAGGGGTTTGCGCCGATGGTATCAGATTATGCAGCTATTAGTGCGACAAGAGCCTCGTTACTTGGTACGAATGCTGAACATTCATCAACCACGGCATAAGGACCTACGACCCATTTCTAAAGAGCAGAATCTCGGCTTGTAAATTAGTAGATCTATATTTCAAAAGCTCTGCTCAAGCCTAAGAAGAGGGGTTTGTAAGCGGCCATAAATTGAAATTGACCATTATGCTGGAGATCAGCTCACAAGTCTCTTGATCTCCTGTGGCACGCCTGAGTAATTTTATGGCTCGTTGACAGTTTTAAACAACAATGTAATTTTTTAAACCACCCTTTAACTTCCCCTTAATCAGAGCAATTTAAAATGGTAGGTAACAATCTATTTTTCTTGTATTTCAATCTAACCCAGATTCTTATCTCCACGATTTAGCTTTCTTACAAATACCTCAGCAAAATAAAGGTCCTGATTACTATAAGAAAACCGCTATCTAGGAAATTTTTTGTTTTTTACCTATTCATGTAAAAAATAATTATTGAATTCATAACCGTTATCTCGATCGGATCTTAAAAGATACCTTTACAACAACCGAAACTTCCATTACCGCACGTTGGGACACTCCCCCAGTTTGAGTAGACTTGTGGCCAAACTAGGAGAAGGAGAAGACGTTATGCGATATCTTGTTTCAATGGTGCTCTTGTGTTCTCTCGCAGGTTTCAGTTATGCAGATGACCGCATGACGCGCCTCCCATCCAACGCTGAACCCGTGCAGATTCTCGGCAAGACTTATTATCAAAGTGGTAATAATTTCTATGCCTTTAACGAGCAGGGCCGCTATTTCTACAGAGTACAGCCCCCCACCCGTATTCGTAGCTATGAGAATCCCCGGGATATGTATATCCGCGGTTCACAACCCCGCCCCCAAACTTGGGGTCTGACTAGAGACCAGGTAGAAGGCTGTATGAATGCCGCTGCAGATATGGCAAATGCTAACCCTGCGGTAGGTGGTAAGATTTATATTCGCGAATATAACCGCTGTATCAGTAACTTGCGCTAGCCATTGTGGCTATATTTACTGCTACAAGGGGCCTTCGGGCCCCTTTCTCAATTTTTGTTTTTTTACAGTTACTCAACTAGTAAGTCTTTCAACACACTTAAGCTTTCAATCCTCTAATTTTAGAGCTGTGAAATATGCTAGCCGCTATTATCAGGTCTTATGGCAATCCCATCGAAATGGCAGAGATGCCTAAACCCTCACCGGATAAAAATAGTATTTTAGTAAAGGTTCAATCGGCCAGTATCAACCCCCTCGATAACTGGGCAATATCAGGGGCTTTACAAAATGTAATGCCTGTAAAAATGCCGCATATTGTCGGGTACGATGTTACTGGGAAAGTAGTAGAAATTGGCAGCGCTGTCAGAAATTTTAAAATTGGCGATCTGATATTTGCACGCCCCGATACAAATCAAGCGGGTACGATTGCCGAATACACTTCAATCAAAGCAATGGACGCAGCTATCCGCCCCAGCAATCTTTCCAACAATGAGTGTGCCGCTTTCCCTCTCGTGGGTTTAACAGCCTGGCAATCTCTCGTTGAAGTGGGAAAGTTACAGAAAGGACAAAAAGTCCTTATTCATGCCGGCTCTGGCGGAGTCGGTACTATCGCTATTCAAATTGCCAAATATATAGGCGCCTTCGTAGCCACAACCACCAGTGATGCCAACTTTACATTAGTCAAACGGCTCGGTGCCGACACTGTTATCAATTATAAAACCGAAAAATTTGAGGAATTACTCGAGGATTATGACCTTGTACTCGACTCTTTAGGCGGAGAAGTATTAGAAAGGTCTGCCAAAGTTCTTAACAAACATGGTCTATTAGTATCAGTCTCCGTCAAAGCTAAAGGGTCATATACCTTAATTGAAAAGATGAGGCAGCGTCTCCAACTAGTCTATTCATGGCCAAGTGGCACTACTCTCGCAGAACTTGCTTCATTACTTGAGAAAGGATTTTTGAAACCGGTTATTGATAGAGTCTACCCCATACATGAAACTCAAGCCGCACTCGACTACCTAAATAAGGGAAGAGCCAAAGGTAAAATAGTTATTGATGTGTTGCAGGGTAAATAAACGATAGTATAGGATTTCAACCTAGACTCAAAAAAACTGGAGCCCTAGTGAAACGGATATTTCTATTTTTGGGTACCCTGATTTCTGCCGCCAGTTATGCACAAAATATAACTTTGGCCGAAGCTGCTCTGGAGCGAACCTATCATAAGGTACGCTACGATCCTGCTTATGTGTCTATCCCCTATCCAAATGGAGATGTGCCGGCTGATACCGGTGTTTGTACCGATGTAGTGATTCGATCATATAGGAAGCTGGGGATCGATTTGCAAAAAGAAGTTCACGAGGATATATCGGGTCATTTTCAAGCCTACCCGTCTAAACGCATTTGGGGACTTTCCAGGCCAGATAAAAATATTGATCACCGGCGAGTACCCAATCTACAGGCTTTTTTTACTCGCAAAGGGCTATCACTCTCAATAAGTGACAAGGCAGAGGATTATCTACCCGGGGACATCGTTACCTGGATGCTGCCCGGTAATTTACCGCATATCGGTATTGTGACTGCGAAACGCTCTCAAAAAACCAACCGGTACTTGGTCGCACACAATATCGGGGCTGGACCCGTGCTGGAAGATATATTGTTTTCCTTTAAAATTACTGGGCATTACCGATACAACGCCAGCCAAGCAACCGAAAAGATTGAGTAGCGAAAAAACTACGCTATTGCCAAGCGATTACGGCCTTTCTTTGACCGGGATATGGAGAAACATTTCCGCTGTCGGGCTGGTAACCTGATATCTGGGTGGGTACAGCTCAAAGTCTGGCCTCTCAATATAGTCGTAATTGGACTTTGGCAACCAGCTTCCCCAAATATACTTCAATGTCTGTTCCAGGGTGGTAATAGATCCGCGGTGAACAAATTTTGCATATAGCTGCTCCGGTAGTTCCCGCGCCACCATTCCCTCGGGTACCTGAGTCAGGTCGGCAACCGGCGCGCAGCAGACATACTTAAACTGAATTTCATCACCCGCTTCCTCATAACATTCATAGATACCAAAAGATTCATCGCTGATACGATTGGAGATTTTATCCCTGTAGGGCCGAAATGCAGACCAGAGCTTTGGCAAGCTGAGATTTTCATGGTCGTATTCCTGCGCTACCCCCACCAATTGCATCGCTGGCCGCGAAATAATTTGTGGCTCCATGGACAACTCATTTTGCAAGAAGTGCAGCATATGAGGGCTAAATTGATCCTTATACAACAACCGAAAAGGATCCTGCTGCTTTCGATACTGTGCCGGGGTTACGTTAAATAAAGCTTTAAACGCGCGAGTAAACGCTTCTTGGGAGTCAAATTGGCACTCCATGGCAAGCTCAAGAATACCAATATCTTCACTCAACAACCTCTTTGCGGCGACGGTCAATCGGCGCTTACGCAAATACTCTTTCGGTGAGTCCCCCACTAATGCCTTAAAAATACGGCTGAAGTGGTAGGTGGAGTAATGAGAGGCAGCAGCAATTTCGTGAACAGAAATTTTGTCATATAGATGCTGCTCTACGAAGTTAATACTTTTAAAAAATCTCTGCATGAGAGGCTCCTTTACTGCCAGTCTACGTTGGGACGGTGAAATTTTCGAACAATACCTTCCCGGTTTAGTATGCCTTTAAATTAAATTCGCTCACTAGTGATAAAAAAGCGTAAATGGGCAAATGCTTTGTCCCTCAAAGGAATAATAGCCTGGTAGGCTGGATCATTAAAGAATGCATAGATCGCCTCCCGATCCGGAAAAGATACCACAACAAATGCCCTTGGTGACCGCCCCCCGTCCAGGGCCTCTTCCACATCATAAGAAGCAATAGGCACCCCCCCATACTGTTGCATTAATTGCGGTGCCAGACCACTATACTGCTGAAGAGCCTGCAATTCCTGTAAGTTTGGTGAAGACTCTATATGTAAAAATACTGGTAACAAAGTAATAACCTCTTAAGTGTAAATAAATTTTAGTTGCTTAACTAAGAGCTTCTAATGACTAACTTTGAGAGGCTACTCGCCTATGCCAAAAAACCAGAAGTGGAACTATCGCAAGCTCAATAATCGTAGGGGGTAAGACCTGATCATCCACCAATCCAAATTCCAGAATATTGCTTAAGCGGCCCAGACCGCCAATAAAGAGGGATAAAGCCACGAAGTAAAACAATGCTTTATGTTTTTCGATATTGCTCAGGAAATACAGTAGAACCAATCCCTGGGCAAAGAAAACACCAAAGGCAAATCGATATTGATTATCCCCAAATCCTCTCAAGGGGCTATCCGGGCCAAAAATCATAGCACCACCACTCAGAGCTACACTGCCATTCAGCCCTCCAAATGCACTGATACCACCGGGTACAAAACAGATCACCGCTAGCGCTACCACTAACAATTGGAAAATTTTTCTTTCTATAGAACTCGCCTGATTCATAGTGTCACCTTAGTTTGCCGTATTTGGAGTGATGACCTAATCATATTGGCCAGTAAGGCCCTATTTTTGATATTTCTTGCGGTCTTGGTATCCCACTAAGACAGCAAGAAATATCAAAAGACGAGGCGCTTAACCGCTTATCTTTCTCTCCAACAGCCGGGTATATCCATATCCGGGCACCAGTTCCCAATATCCACAGAGACAGAAAGATGATTAAGAGTGTTTTGATTACCGGAGCGAATGCAGGCTTAGGCAGGGAATGCGCCAAGCAACTGGCGGAATACCAGCAGATTAACAAGATCTATCTCGGCTGCCGCAATCTGCACAAAGCCAAGGAAGCCCAAGCCGATCTGGTGTCGGAAACAGGCAGGAATATCTTCGAAGTATTGCTGATCGATGTCGCGGATCAACAATCCGTGAAAGAGGCAGTTAACAACCTGGACTCCCCGATTGATGCTTTGGTTATGAATGCTGGCGGTACCGGGGGGAAAGAGTTTTACGACAAGACCCCCGAGGGAGTCACACAAATTTTCGCCGTCAACCTGCTCGGGCATGCACTACTGACTAACGAGTTACTGAAAGCCAATAAATTAACCCAGACTGCTATCTACGCCGGCTCCGAAGCCGCTCGCGGTGTAAAAGAGATGGGTATGAAGCGACCAGACCTGAAAAGCGCCTCTGTGGGGGAGTTTATGCAGATCTGCGAAGGAGAGCTCTATGCCAGTACCAAAGACGCTACGGTACCCTATGGTCCGATAAAGTATATGGGCGCCCTATGGATGTCTTCCATGGCGCGGGAATTCCCCCATATCCGCTTCGTAACCATGAGCCCCGGGGCTACTGTAGGCACAGAGGGCTTCAATACACTGTCGTTATTCAAGCAATATATGATGAAGGGCATGATGCGGATTATGCTGCTATTGGGCAAAGTCCACAAAGTAGAAATAGGCGCCAAGCGCTATATCGATGCCCTGCTGGATACAACATCCTTCCGCACAGGTATTTTTTACGGCAGTGAACGTGGATTGACTGGACCTCTTGGTGAACAGCGGAAGCTTTTCCCGGACCTGGACAATCCTACCTATCAAGACAATGCCAAAACGGCGATCAATCGCTTTATCTAATGAAGGGTCCCAACAGGGAAGGGCCCTGTACACCCTTCCCTGCCCCCAAGTTAACGCCACCGATACCGCTTGTTTACCTATACTTGACTGTTAAATACTTACTGCTAAAAACAGCCAATGTTTCGGGTAATCTTTTCCCTGCTGTTGTTAATTCCCCTTGCCCTGACTGCTGCTGAAGATGTAGCTAAAGCAACTCCCCTGCGGCTGCTGGATCCAGCAACTGTGGATAAGTTCGTCAATGAACTGCCAATACCCGCAGAAATCCGCCCTCAGGGCTCAGCCTCGATTAAACTACCCGCCCGCCCCACTGAAGTTTGGATGGGGCTACGGGATAAGGAAGGCAAACGTTTAATGACAAAAGCCTGGGGTTTTGAATATGCAGGTCGCATCCACTCTCCTGGCCCTACTATTCGCGCCCGAGAAGGCCAACCGGTATTTGTACACTGGGCCAATGAGCTACCGGGTCCACATCTATTTCCTGTGGATCGATCCATTCACCTCGCCGACGTAAAAGATCCAAAAGCTGTACCTATGGTTATCCACCTTCACGGCGGGCATACAGAGTGGAAAAGTGACGGCAACCCCCTCGCTTGGTACACCCGCAATTATCGTGAGACGGGACCATTATTTGAGAAAAAGATTTACGAATACGACAACTCCCAGGATGCCGCCACTATCTGGTATCACGACCACACCCTGGGCATGACGCGCCTTAATGTTTACGCAGGTCTATTCGGTTTTTACCTGGTTGGCGATGACAATGAAGACCGTCTGATACAGGAGAAACTGCTCCCTGCAGAAGAGCGCACTTTTGTAGCCGCTATTACAGACAGCTTGTTTAGCTCCGATGGGCAGCTGTATTTTCCTGGCTGGAGGGACCAGCCTCCATCACCGGTTTCCCATGAGGTGGTTAAGGCCAATTGGCCCAATCCGTCCCATCTCGACGAATTTTTTGGCAATATTATTCTGGTAAACGGCATGACCTGGCCCAAAGTCAGTGTCACTCCACACGTCTATCGATTTCGGTTACTCAACGCATCTGATACCCGCACACTGATACTCAGGATCGACGAAAATACACCCTTTGTACAAGTCGGCGGTGACGGCGGATTTCTCGATTACCCTGTAAAATTGAACGAGTTGATATTGGCACCCGCAGAGCGAGCAGATGTTTTAGTAGATTTCAGTGGTTATGAAGAGCGTGAACTAACACTGCGGAACTTTGGGCCGGATGTCCCTTTTAAAGGATTTGTAGAGGCCAATGATCCAAAGAGTTCAATTCCACTTGTCTATAACCCGGATGGTAAACGCGTATTAAGCGATGGGCGCGGCGGCATCACACCAGCTACCGATCCAAATACTACAGGCCAGATCCTACAATTCCATATTGCTTCAACATCGATAAACACCCCTTCTAATAAACAGAAATCAGAGATTAAAAATACCACTGGAGATTTAAAACTCAGCCTAAATACTCCCTTGCGCGCCCCACTTAATAGGCTTAACCAAGCCAGTCGCACACGACAACTTGCCACCTATCGGTTGGATGATCCCTATGGCCGCAATCTGCTCATGTTAGGTCCAGTAAAGGAGGGCTCCCTATTTTTTGAAGACCCTACTACAGAAATAATCCAACACAACGCAGTTGAGATCTGGGAAATATACAACCCTACAGTATCGGCTCATCCAATCCATATTCATCTGGTGGAATTCCAGGTACTGGATCGCCAGCCTTTTAAAGGAAAACTTATTGCCAAGCAGCAGAAATTTATGCATACAGATAAGATATTTCAGGGTGCACGCCTGGAAATAGAATCTCTACAAGGGAAACCCCTTCCACCACAACCAGAAGAAAGCGGCCCCAAAGATACGGTCATCGCCCTTCCCGGCCAAGTAACACGGGTAATTGCGCGCTTTGATCGAGAAGGCCTCTATGTATGGCACTGTCATCTGCTCTCCCATGAGGATTACGATATGATGAGGCCGTTTAGGGTGTTGGCGCCAAAGCCAATAAACAACCAGTAATCTATTAACCTCTAATCTCAGATAAAGAGTAAACACCTAAAAACTAATCGATAAGCCGAACAATAAATAAGACAGCAAGAAAAAGAATAGAACCAAACAACATTATCAATGGTTACAATCATCCAAGAAAACCAACAATAACTCGGAATTGATCTGTACAAAATAAGTAATTACGATGAAAAAACTAATAATATTATTATTTTTTACACTGGCATCAGGGGCAATTGCCACTGAAATACCGGAATTAACAAAGGAAAAATTGAAGAAAAAAGCTGTCCTTATCAATGAGCTACAGAACAAAATGCTGATGAAGGGATCGACAGTCGAAGATATCGACAAACTATTTTCTCACTACACAGACGACTTTATCTATATTCATGAAGTTTATGGCGGCACCTACACCAGAGAGCACCTATACAACAACTCCATAAAGTATTTAAAGGAGGGAGAATATCAAATGACTGGCGCTAGATATAAAATTATATCAATCATCGCTGGTTACAAAGCAGTCTCACTTGAGCGGCAACAAACCTATCAAGGCGTTACCTCTAACCACTTAACAGTATTTGAATTTGAGGGTGATCAGATTTCTAGGATTATTGAATACTGGAAATAGGAATCTAATGAAATGTTTGATTATAGAGCTCTATACATGTCTCTAAATCTATCACTCTACATGTCGTTAATTTCTGTCAATAAAAATCAACAACCAAGAGGGGATATTATTTCTCTAAGCGGGAAGCTGAGCAGACGCTTAAGGATTGAAATTTAAGAATTAACTGAGAAGGGGTGAGGCAAAATATCTTAGAACAGGCAACCCTGTTTATTTTAGCTCTGACAAAAATGATTCTAAAATTATCTAAAAGGTTCTCTCCAGAAAAAACACTCTCTGGAGAGACCCCACTACTCACTCAGCAGGGCACCAAAGCCTTAGCCACACGGGAGTTAGTCTCCCGCCCCAGCTGTTCAGAAATAAAGTTCCCAGCCTCTGCCAGCAACTGTAAATCCACGCCGGTTTCAATACCCATGCCATTGAGCATATAAAGTACATCCTCACTGGCAACATTACCGGAAGCGCCACGGGCATAGGGGCAGCCGCCCAGGCCGGCTACGGCGGAATCTACTACTGCGACACCCATTTGTAAGGCCGCGTAGATATTGGCCAATGCCTGGCCGTAGGTATCGTGGAAATGCACCGCAAGTTTTTCCACAGGCACGCGGGTCATTACCTGCTCCAGCATACGCTTGGCGGATTCCGGGGTGCCGACACCGATGGTGTCGCCGAGGGAAATTTCGTAGCAACCCATTTCCAATAGAGCGGCACTAACTTCTGCCACTTTGGCCGGATCAATATCGCCTTCATAGGGGCAACCAAGTACGCAGGATACGTATCCGCGCACGGGTATACCGTCTTGCTTCGCTTTTTCCACCAGTGGACGGAAGCGCTCAAGACTCTCAGCAATACTGCAATTAATATTTTTCTGGGTGAAGGCTTCTGAGGCCGCGCCGAATACGGCGACTTCATCCGCTTTGGCTTCCACTGCGCGCTCATAGCCTTTTAAGTTTGGCGTGAGTGCGCTGTAGATAACACCGTCTTTACGCTGGATACCCGCCAGCACTTCCTCGCTGGCAGCCATTTGCGGTACCCACTTGGGGCTGACAAAACTGCCGGCTTCAATAACCGACAGCCCACTGGCACTGAGCTTATTCACCAGAGCGATACGGGTCTCCACAGAGATAGGCTGCTTTTCATTTTGCAGCCCATCGCGAGGGCCCACTTCGACGATTTTGACCTGTTTGGGCAAAGTCATTATTGCTCCTCCCCGGCAAAATCCACCAGCAGACTACCGCCATCCACTAATTCACCTTCAGCACAGAAGAACTGCTGCACGGTGCCGGCGGCTGGAGCCCGCAGGGTGTGTTCCATTTTCATGGCTTCCATTACCAGTAGCGGCTGGTCTTTTTCCACCGTAGAGCCGGGCTCAACCAGCAGCGAAATTATGGTGCCGTTCATAGGGGCATCCAGGCCGTGGGCCTGGTCATTGCTCTCGCCCATATCCGGTGGCAACAGCTTGAATTCCACCTGGGTGCCATCGATAAATACGGCACCGCCATCGCGGGTATCCACGGCGGAGAAACTCATGCGACGGCCATCCACCAACATCAAGTCCCGCCCTGGCAGAAGGCGAATCTCACCGCTGTTTTGTTCCTCAGGCAAGGCATCGCAAGTCCAGCGCAGGCTATCGCCCTCCGCAACAAAGCGAATTTGAGCGTGCTGGCCACGGTAGTCCACCGTCTGGGTACGACTGCCAGCCCGAGCATTGCGCCAGTTATCACCATTGTGCCAAGGAGAGAAAGGATCCCGCTGAGGTGCGCTATTGCGCAGATCGCGCTCTTCACGCTGCTGCAAATAACCGGCAATAGCAGCACATTTCAGCGGCGTCAGTGTCTGCTCCTGGTGCAGTACTTCCGCCTCGTAGTCCTCGATAAAGTGCGTCGAAATACAACCGCTGGCAAATGCCTGGTGATTGATCACTCGGCGCAGGAATTCAATATTGTGGCGCACACCGGCAATTTGATAATCACGCAGTGCGCGATCCAATTTGGCCAGGGCTTCTTTGCGGGTGCGGCCGTGGCAGATTAATTTGGCGATCATCGGGTCGTAATGCACGCTGATTTCATCGCCGGTCTGCACACCGGTATCCACTCGCACACCCTCGCCTTCCGCCGGGGGCTGGTGGCGCACCAACACGCCCGTTGCCGGCAGAAAATCATTGTCCGGGTCTTCGGCGTAGATCCGCACTTCCATGGCGTGGCCGTTGATCTGCAGCTCATTCTGGCTCATGGGCAGGGTATCGCCAGCGGCAACTGACAGCTGCCAGGCCACCAGGTCCTGGTCGGTGATCATTTCCGTCACCGGGTGCTCCACCTGCAGGCGGGTATTCATTTCCATAAAGTAGAAGGCACCGCTGGCATCCAGCAGAAATTCCACCGTGCCGGCCCCCACGTAACCAATCGCGTGGGCCGCGCGCAGGGCCGCTTCACCCATGCGGGCGCGCAGCTCCGGAGTCATGCCCGGTGCGGGAGCTTCTTCCACTACTTTTTGGTGGCGGCGCTGCACCGAGCAATCCCGTTCAAACAGGTAGACGCCATTGCCCTGCTGATCACAAAACACCTGGATTTCCACATGGCGGGGACTCACCACATAGCGCTCTAGCAACATAATGTCGTCGCCAAAGGCATTCATGGCCTCACGCTTGGCAGCGGCCAGAGCTTCGTGGAATTCATCGGCACTGTCGACACGGCGCATGCCCTTACCACCGCCGCCGGCAGCAGCTTTCAGCAATACCGGGTAACCGATACGATTGGCATGGCCTTCCAACAGCTCTTCATTTTGATTGGTGCCGTGGTAACCGGGCACCAGGGGCACATTGGCCCCTTCCATAATACGCTTGGCTGCGGACTTGGAGCCCATCGCCTCAATCGCGCCGGTGGGTGGGCCGACAAAAATAATGCCGTTGCTATCGCAGGCGCGGCAAAACTCCGCGTTTTCCGACAGGAAGCCATAACCCGGATGGATGGCATCGGCACCAGTCTGCTTGGCAGCACCCAATACTTTGTCGATATCCAGATACGAATCCCTGGCCGGGGCCGGACCCAGGTGCACCGCTTCGTCCGCCATCTGCACATGCAGAGCGTCGGCATCCGCATCGGAATAAACGGCGACAGTGGCCACCCCCAGGCGGCGCGCGGTCTTGATAATGCGACAGGCAATTTCGCCGCGATTAGCTATTAACAGTTTGCGAATCATAAAAATTACCCTTCGCTACCATTCATCCAACTGGGTGCACGCTTTTCCAAAAATGCACTCAACCCTTCCTGTCCTTCCGGCGACACACGCACGGCAGCGATCAGCGCGCTGGTCTGGCCCTGCAATTCATCGTTGATAACCCGGTTGGACATGGACATAGCCAGTTGCTTAGCCATGGCGACTGCCTTGGGGCCATTGTCGGCAATGGCATTCACTAATTTCTGCACATGCAGGTCCAGATCGGCCTCGGCACAGACTTCGGATACCAAACCGATCTGTTCCGCGCGTTCAGCGGGGAAACGTTCCGCTGTGACAAAGTAACGACGCGCATGGCGAGTGCCGATAGCATTGATGACATAGGGACTGATGGTGGCGGGCAGCAACCCGATTTTGACTTCGGACAAACAGAAGCTGGCGCGCTCAGAGGCCACGGCCATATCGCAGCAGCTCACCAGGCCCACGGCCCCGCCAAAAGCGGCGCCCTGTACTCGCGCAATGGTGGGCGCAGGAAAAGTGTCGAGCTTGTACAGCATGGCAGCGAGCGCAGCTGCGTCGCGGCGGTTTTCCTCTTCTGAATAAGTCGCCATGCGCTTCATCCAGTTGAGGTCGGCTCCGGCAGAAAAGCTCTTGCCATTGGAGGCTAGTACCAACACACGTACAGCGGGGTTTTGCGCCAGGGTGTCAAAGGTGGTGGCCAGCTCGTGGATCAGTTCATCATCAAAAGCGTTGTGGATTTCCGGCCGGTTCAGGGTGACCGTGGCCACGCCCTCGCTATCCACTTCGCACAGCAATTTATCGCTCATTGTAATTCCTCGATTGGGGCGTCTATCAAAAGCGGCACCGGAACATTTCGCTGGCGCCGCAACCACGGTTCCTTACATGCGGAACACGCCGAACTTGGTCTCTTCCGGTTCCTTGTGGCTGGCCGCCGCCAGGCACAGACCGAGCACGCGGCGAGTATCCGCCGGATCGATAACGCCGTCATCCCACAAGCGCGCGGAGGCGTAGTATGGGTGCCCCTGGTGTTCGTAGTTATCCACAATCGGCTGCTTAAACTGGCGCTCTTCCTCTTCGCTCCAGGATTCCCCTCGGGCGGCCATCTGGTCGCGCTTCACCTGGGCCAATACGCCAGCAGCCTGTTCCCCTCCCATCACCGAGATGCGCGCATTGGGCCACATAAACAGGAAGTTGGGATCGTAGGCGCGGCCACACATACCGTAGTTACCGGCGCCGAAAGAGCCGCCGATAAGGATGGTAATTTTGGGCACCTTGGCGGTAGCGACAGCGGTCACCATCTTGGCGCCGTGTTTGGCGATGCCGCCCGCCTCGTACTGTTTGCCCACCATGAAACCAGTGATATTTTGCAGGAAAACCAATGGAATCTTGCGCTGCGCGCACAACTCAATAAAGTGCGCGCCCTTCTGCGCACTCTCCGCAAACAGGATGCCGTTATTGGCAACAATTCCCACCGGGTAGCCCTGGATACGGGCAAAACCGGTTACCAGGGTGGTGCCGTACAACGCTTTAAATTCATCGAACTCAGATCCGTCCACAACCCGCGCGATAATCTCGCGCACGTCAAACGGCTGGCGCGAATCTTTGGGCACCACGCCGTAAATGTCTTCCGGTGGATAAATCGGCTCCACTGGCTTTTGGATATCCAGGCCGGGATTTTTGATACGATTCAGGCACGCTACAGAGCGGCGCGCCAACTGCAACGCATGTACATCGTTATTGGCGTAGTGATCGGAAACCCCGGAAGTGCGACAGTGCACCTCGGCACCGCCGAGTTCCTCCGCGGAGACTTCTTCACCGGTGGCCGCTTTCACCAGGGGCGGGCCCGCCAGGAAGATGGTGGCCTGCTCTTTCACCATAATGGATTCGTCTGCCATGGCCGGCACATAGGCTCCACCGGCGGTGCAGCTCCCCATAACCACCGCGATCTGCGGAATATTCTGTGCAGAGAGATTGGCTTGGTTAAAGAAGATGCGACCGAAGTGCTCTCGGTCTGGGAAAACGTCGTCCTGGCGCGGCAAATTGGCACCACCGGAATCCACCAGGTAAATGCACGGCAGATTGTTCTGTTCGGCGATGGTCTGCGCACGCAGGTGTTTTTTTACTGTGAGGGGATAATAGGTTCCACCTTTTACAGTGGCATCGTTGGCCACTATCACACAGGGCTGACCGGAGACGGTGCCGATGCCGGTAATAATGCCCGCGGCCGGGACATCTTCACCATAAACCTCGTGAGCGGCCAGCTGGGAAAATTCCATAAAAGGACTACCCGGATCGAGCAGCGCATCGATACGGTCCCGTGGCAATAATTTTCCTCGCGCCAGGTGTTTTTCCCTTGCGCGCTCGCCGCCGCCCTGGGCGATGGCTTCCACTTTCTCGCGCAGGTCTGCCACCAGCGCCTGCATCTGCTCGCGGTTTTCGCCAAAGGCGGCATCGCGCGTGTTTATTTTGCTCTGCAACTGATTCATAAAGTCCGATTCACTTTCCCGGAGAAAAGACCTCCACAGGGCGCAGCTTATTGCCGCAGTGCCCGGCTGGAGACAGCTGCCGCCGACAGGCGTCGGCGGCGAGAAGAAATGCCCAGCCTTAGCGGGTCTCTTTAAACAGCTCGCGACCAATCAGCATACGGCGCACTTCAGAAGTGCCCGCGCCGATTTCGTAGAGCTTGGCATCGCGCAACAGGCGACCGGTGGCGTACTCGTTGATATAGCCATTGCCGCCCAAGGTCTGAATGGCCTGCAGGGCCATCTGGGTTGCGCGCTCCGCAGTAAACAGGATTACTGCGGCGGCGTCCTTGCGCGAGTCCTCACCGCGATCACAAGCCCGGGCCACAGCGTACAGGTAAGAGCGGCTGGCATTCAGGTCAGCGTACATATCGGCGATCTTACCCTGCATCAGCTGGAACTCACCGATGGCCTTGCCGAACTGCTTGCGCTCGTGAATATAGGGAACCACCACATCCAGGCAGGCCTGCATAATACCGACAGGGCCTCCGGAGAGAATCGTGCGCTCGTAGTCGAGACCGCTCATCAATACGCGTACACCGCCGTTCAGTTCACCGAGGATATTTTCTTCCGGCACTTCACAGTCTTCGAACACCAGCTCACAGGTGTTGGAACCGCGCATGCCCAGCTTGTCGAGCTTTTGCGCCTGGGAGAAGCCGGCGAAACCGCGCTCAACGATAAATGCAGTGATACCACCGGAGCTGATGCCCGGCTCAGTGCGAGCGTAGATCACGTAGATATCGGCATCGGGACCGTTGGTGATCCACATTTTATTGCCGTTCAAAATAAAGCGATCACCGCGCTTCTCGGCGCGCAGTTGCAGACTTACCACGTCGGAACCGGAGTTGGGTTCACTCATGGCCAAGGCGCCTACATGTTCACCGGAACACAGCTTGGGCAGGTACTTGAGCTTCTGCTCGCGGGTACCATTTTTACGGATCTGGTTTACGCACAGGTTGGAGTGGGCACCGTAGGACAAGCCCACAGAAGCAGAGGCGCGGGAAATCTCTTCCATGGCCACAGCGTGTGCCAGGTAACCCATATTGGAACCGCCGAACTCCTCTTCCACGGTCATGCCCAGCAGACCCAGCTCGCCAAACTTTTTCCACATGTCCGCTGGAAACAGGTTGTCTTCATCGATCTGCGCCGCGCGCGGGGCCAGCTCCGCCTGGCAGAACTTGTAAACCATGTCACGGAGCATATCGATGTCTTCACCGAGACCGAAATTCAGGGTTGGGTAGGAGGTGTTCATAACGGCTCCACTGATATTTAAAAATGTCTTTAATTCAAATAACCGCCTTGGCGGCTGTTCAATACCACATGAGGCAACTGCGCCACTCTTGGCACAGTGCCGAAATCTGTTTAGGAAACGCTGCTGTCATCGCTTTGCGCCAGGGACTCACGGGCCCTGGATTCAGCTTCATCCAGCTCTTCCATGAGGCTTTCGATATCCCGCAGTTGCTGTTGTAACTGCAGTCGCTTTTGCGCGATGCGCTCCAATAGACGGTGCAACTGCTCTACATTGCCGTGGGCCGGGTCGTACATATCGATAATTTCGCGGCTCTCATCCAGGGAGAATCCCAGCCGCTTTCCGCGCAGGATCAGCTTTAGGCGCACACGCTCTTCGGGACTATAGACACGAGTCTGGCCGCGACGCTCCGGATTGAGCAGGCCCTTGTCCTCATAGAAGCGGATGGCGCGAGTAGTGATATCGAACTCCCGCGCCAGCTCGGAAATGCTGTAACTATGGGGCTCCATTTGGCTAGCTTCTGCTTTCATAACGACTTCCTCAAGATGCCATCAAGCCTAGCAAGAGTTTACGTTAACGTAAACGTAAAGCACGCGCCAAAAAAGAACCCTAAGGCACTTCCAGTCACTTAGCCCACGGGGGTCCTGTGGGGAGTAGACTCAGCGCCGAGCAGCTGTTGAAGCTGATTGTTGAGAAGTTTTTGATAGGAAGGGGTTAGGCCGGTCACCTCCAATGCCCAACCGGCACCGTGGTGCTCAATTCGCCCCACCAGGGAACTGTCTTCAAGAAGCTCTGGGTGCAAAAACAAGCCGCGGGACTGGTTGAGTAGCTGATCGGCACAGAAATCCGGACTCTGTGGCTGGGATGGGACTACCGCCAGAGCCAGCTTCAAACCGGTCGCACGGCTAACGCTCTGCATCTCCCGCAGCAATAAACCACAGCAGACTGCGCGGAAGGCCGCATCAGTTCCAGTGAAATCCAGGCCGATCTGTGGCCCGGCGCAACTCAGGGGGGTGGCACCGTATATGCGCTGCAGCAAACGCATGCGTCCATCTAGCTCCCGCTGCAAACCCTCCAGGGCACTGCGACTTAACTGGTTGCCCAACTGCGCCCAGTTAAGGGGGCGAAGATAAAGCCCAACGCTGGGCTCGGTAACTTCAGCTACAGCTTGAGCAGACTCAGTAACTTGTGCGGGCAATTTGCGCTCCCGGGACAAGCTACCGGTAAGCAGGGCCGCAGCTGCACTAAATGGCAGGGCAAAAACGAGGGTCAGCAACAAGCTGGCCCAAGGGAAGGTAACGGAATTACCAGGCTCAAACGCTACGGTAATATTGCCGGCAATACTATCGTGCAGGACCACTGGCTCGGTGATCGTCTCCCCCTCTTTCAGGTCCCCCACTTCGGCCAGGGAATTCGATTCCACATCCTCAATTAAAATGCCGGAAACCATTGGAAGCTCCAGCAGTTGGCGAGCGATCAGCTGTAAGCTGATACGATCCCCGGCCACAATACTCTCCAGGCTCTGCCCCGCGAGAATAGTCGCAGCCGCCTTTGCAGTAATTCTGTCTCGCTCTATCTGACCATCGCGCTGCTGACCATAAAAATGCCCCAGTGCCGCCGCACAGAATATTGCCAGTGTCACCCAGATAACCAGTGCCAATAGGCGCTGACGGGCGCGTTTGGACAACTGTGCTAATTGAGCCGGTATTTTGCGAAGAATAGATACAATGGAAACTGACATAAACGGCGGCAGACATCTTGCGTATTGTTTTTTTACTATTGCCCCAGCTGTTTTGGAGCAGCGAGCATTTTAACGGTAGGCACCAAAATTGTGCATACCCAATTAATTCCTGAGCGATTGGTAAAGCAGGCGGCGAATTAGTTCAACTCAACTCGCACAATTCGAAAAGAAATTTTACTCCCCATTCGAACTGAGCCCATTAAAATCCCTGCTGACCGGCAATCAATGAAATTAAAGCCCGGCAATTTTAGCGAAGAATCTCATAAGAGCTATAATGCGCCGGACATTTAATTCAATCGGGACAGAGCTTATGGGTGATCAAATAAATTCACAGGAATTCCACCTCTCCCTGAAACAGATTTCCCAGGCTCCAGGAAGTGGCACCCTGCGCTACCTGAGCTATCGAGATCATACCGCCAAGCTCGGCCTGGAGTATTCCGGTGAAGCCCCTTTTCCCGGTGAGGCTACGGACTTTACCCCGCCCCCCGAAGAACCGAGTGCACTTGAAGCCATTTGGTGTATCACCCTGCTGAGCCCCTCTGCCTCCCTATCCCAACTCCAATACCTTCTGCGATTTTTTGATGAACAACAGTGGAGCCTATTCGCCGCTGATACTTTGGCACAAAGACGCGATCGCACCGTAATCCGCTTCCAAATTGATGGCGATCTCGATTTTGACACCGCGCGCCTGGCCTGCCTTGGAGTGGCCGATGAGTTGGGAGTAGACCTAACAATCCAGGCTTCTGTTACCCAGAGGGTGCCAAAGCTGGCGGGCTTTGATATGGATTCAACCCTCATCGATGCCGAGGTTATCGATGAACTGGCAAAAATTACCGGTATCGGTGATCAGGTCGCCGCCATTACTCAGGCCACAATGGCCGGTGACATGGATTTCTGCGAGAGCTTTAAACGGCGCATGGCCTTGCTAAAAGGGTTTTCAGAGCAGCGTTTGGCAGAAATTGCCCGGGAATTGCCGTTAAAAGAAGGGGCCTATGAATTGCTGGCAGCCTTGCGCGCACTGGGCTGCAAAACGGCACTGCTTTCTGGCGGCTTTACCTACTTCGCAGAATTCCTGCAGCGAGAGCGCCTGCCCCTGGATTATATCCATGCCAATGAACTGACATTTGCCGAAGGGGCCCTCACCGGCGAAGTAGTGGAACCCATTATTGATGGCGATCGTAAACGCAAGTTACTGCAGGAAATTGCCGGAAGCTTAGATTTGGCACTGGAAAGTGTTGTTGCTATGGGTGACGGCGCCAACGATATTCCCATGTTGAATTTAGGGGAGCTGGGTATCGCCATTCACCCCAAGCCCAAGGTGAGGCTACAGGCCCCCCAGGCCATCAATCTGTTTGGCCTGGACGCCGCCCTCTACTTATTTGGTCTCAATGACCAACAAATTGCCAAGCTCGGGGTATAACCCGGCTTAGCTCTTAAAGCATCGCGTGAGGAAAAGGGAAACTCGGCCGCTTGTTGTGATCTGTGCAAGCACTGGGCCCGGGTTTCTGCCCACAACTGGCAAGAAAAAGCCCCAGGACAACTATTAATAAAGCCCGTTTATACATAGGTGCCTCCCTTCCTGAGTAAAATCTCTGGGCAGCAGAGTACGCAAAGGCAATCCATTTGAACAGCCGTTTAATGATTTTCATGCCAGAAATCTGGCGTATTAATCACGCTACCGTACCAGTTCACTTAGCTATAAAAACAAACTGAAAGAATGCCCATAAAAAATATTTTGTGGAGCACAACTTTAGCATTAGCCAAAGTGGAAGGGAAAAAGAAAGGGGAGAGTTGCCGCAACTCACATATTGACCTATGGGAATTGCGACAACTGGGAAAAGAGAGCGATTAACTCTCTTTCTTACCGTAAATTACCAGGCTATTTACTTTCACCGTCAGCGGGTGATAACCCACCTTGGCGCGCTCAAAAATGCGTGCAGCCACATCTTTTTTACCGGTCTCAACCATATTGCGATACAGCGGGCGCAGGAACTTGTTGCGGCCGATACTGGTGAGGAAATTCTCAAGGCGCTCGAAGGCCGGCTCGTAGTCGTTGCGCACTGCAATCATCAGCCAGCTGAAAGCCACTTCGTTATTGCGGGATTCGGTCAGGCCAAAGGCGCCGTCCAATTCCTTCAACTGCGCTTCCGTCAGTTTCTCCGGCATACCATCGAGGAAGTACTTCCACTGGTGGAAAGTCCAACCTTTGGTATCGATATCCTTCGCCGCCAGTTTGCCGTCCAACCACTGTTGACGCACTGGATCTAATTTAGTGAAGGCATCGGACTGCGGATGCGGCGCACCTTCGGGAATACCCGGATCGAAGATCCACTGAAGGATACGATCGCGGTCCAGCTTGTCAGCGTGCTCAACCAGCAGGGTTTTGTCGAGGTACTTAACGAAGTCTTCGGTGGTGATGCTCTGGAAGGAGAAGTGGTTGAAGTACTCCATCAGGAAGCGGTCAAACGCTTCGCGACCTACTTTCTGCTCCAGCTCATACAGGAACAGGGAGCCTTTCTCGTAGGGAATATTGGAGAAGACTTCATCGGGGTCACGTCCGCGCAGGTCGATCGCCATAATCTCATCGCGAGGCTCTTTATCAGCCAGATCCGCTTGCAGGTCGTCATAGCCCAGGGCCATTTCCATCTGGTAGCGCTCATCACCGTAGACGAACTGCATAATGCGGTTAGTCAGGTAGGTGGTGAAACCTTCATTCAGCCAAAGGTCTCGCCAGCTGGCATTAGTCACCAGGTTGCCGGACCAGGAGTGGGCCAGTTCGTGGGCAATCAGGGCTACTAGGCTCTTATCGCCGGCGATCACCGTCGGAGTGATAAAGCTAAGGCGCGGGTTTTCCATACCGCCGAAGGGGAAGCTGGGCGGCAGAATCAGCAGGTCGTAACGATCCCAGTGGTAGGGGCCATAAGCCTTTTCGGTCACTTCCAGCATAGATTCGGTATCGGCAAACTCCGCCGCTGCAGATTCCAGCATGGAGGGCTCAGCGTAGACACCGGTACGCTCGCCCATGGGCTTGAACTTCAGGTCACCAACCGCCAGGGCAATCAAATAGGAGGGAATGCGCTGGGGCATTTCAAACTCGTAGACGCCATCTTTGGCTGACTGCGGGTCATTGTTCGCACTCATGACTGCGCGCAGTTCTTTCGGAGTGCGTACAGTGGCGTTGTAAGTGAGACGAACTTTCGGGGAATCCTGCAGCGGAATAAAGCTGCGCGCATGGATCGCCTGGGCCTGGGTAAACAGGAACGGATGCTTTTTACCCGCAGTCTGCTGGGGCTCCAACCACTGCACGCCAGAAGCGCCCGGCGCTGTGCGGTAGCGGATAGTAATGCTGTCGGCATCTTCCGGCAGCTCAATATTTAGCGGGGTGCCCAGGTGACTGTCTTTCTCGCCCATGGAGAATTTTACTGGCGCGCCATCGGCGGACACAGAAACCACTTCCAGCTCGCGGGTATCGAGCACCATCGGCAGGTTCTTGTCGTTGAGGCGCTTGAAGTCCAGCTTGGCTTCGCCTTCGAGAACCTTGCGGGAGAAGTCGACAGTCAGGTCCAGATCCAGGTGCTGAATCTGGTAATCATTGCTGTTGGCGAAAGAGTGGTAATCCACACCGGACTGCGGCGCTTTTTCAACACCCGGCTTCTTCTCGATCACAGCGGACGCCTTCATCGGCGCGCTCGCACTGTCTAATTCGGCCTTAGAAGGCTCCGACTTGGAACAGCCACCGGCAACGGCAAGGCCGCCAACGATAAGACTGGTACACAGTAAACGGGGCAACATGGGTCTACTCCCTGAGTTCAGCTTTTCAATTTGCGCCACAGGATACCTGACAGAGCGCAGATGAGAAACGACAGGGGACTCTATACCCGCCGTAAGCGGGCACACCGATCACCCGCTCGAGCCACGGGTACCGACGGTCATGCCGCGTTTTGCCAATAAACCAGATTAATGTCTCAGTTTCGTCGCCCTAGGACGAATTTCATGACTAATAGCAGTAAGGGAGGAAAAATACTGACCGGGAATTAATACATCGTTCACTTTCCAGATTCAGACTGCGGTTCTTTTATAACAAGCACTACAAGGAGAACCCCATGTCTCTGTCCCGGAGGCGGTTTCTACAATTTTCCGGCGCAAGCCTGGCAGCCCTGCCCCTACTGAAAGCCTACGGTTCCGGCCAGGAGCCCTTCCAGCACGGCGTGGCCAGCGGTGACCCCCTGGCAGATCGCGTAATTCTCTGGACCCGTATCACCCCATCCGCCGATCCGGAATTCCAGTCCATGGTGCCCTACACCTGGCAGATCGCCCTGGACCCGGAAATGGCCATGGTGATCAATAGCGGCAGCGGTATTACCGGGCCCGATGTGGACTACACCATCAAAGTGGATGCCAGCGGTCTGCAACCCGGCACCAGTTACTACTACCGTTTCTACTCTAACGGTATCGACTCGCCCATAGGCCGCACCCGCACCCTGCCCATCGGCCATGTGGATAAGCTGCGCTTTGCGGTTACCAGCTGCTCCAACTATCCCATGGGTTATTTCAATGTTTACCGGGAAATTGCCCTGCGTGCAGACCTGGATGTGGTACTGCACCTGGGGGATTACATCTACGAGTACGGACCCGGTGGCTACGGTACCGGCACGGGCCTGGGGCGAGAGCCAGTCCCCGCCAAGGAAATGGTGGATATTCAGGATTACCGCCTGCGCTACGCCCAGTACCGCTCCGACCCGGATTTACAGGAGGTACACCGCCAACACCCATTTATCTGTGTCTGGGACGACCATGAAACCACTAACAACGCCTGGGCCGGCGGGGCTGAAAACCACAATGTCCAAGATGGCGAGGGCGACTGGTTTGTACGCCGCTCGGTAGCCAACCAGGCCTACTTCGAGTGGATGCCCATCCGCGATAACGGCATCTTTGATCTATTTGGTGACAGGGCCATCTACCGCAGCTTCCGCTTCGGCAACCTGATGGACCTGATGATGCTGGATACCCGCATCGCCGCGCGCTCCGAGCAGGCCAACTGGTTCGATCAGCAGACCGCCGACGACCCGGAGCGCAGCATCCTCGGTACCCAGCAGGAACAATGGCTGCACAGTAGCCTGACCCAGTCCCAGTCGGATGGCGTACGCTGGCGGGTATTAGGGCAACAAGTAATGATGGCGCAACTCACCCTGGCTCGGGATTTGTCTGTGAATATGGACCAGTGGGATGGTTACACCGCATCCCGCGAGCGCCTGTTCGACCACATTGCCGACAATAATATCGACAATTTTGTCGTCCTCACTGGAGATATCCACAGCTCCTGGGCCTGGGACCTGGCCAGCAATCCTTTCAGTATTTTGAAATACGGGCGCCTGACCGGACGCGGCGCCCTCGGCGGAGAATTTGTCACCCCCGGAGTAACCTCCAGCTTCCTGGACAAATCCCACCTGACGGATGTTGCAGCGATTGCTATGGACGGGTTAATACCACACCTCAAGTGGGTGGAGATCACCCAGCGCGGTTACCTGTTGATGGATGTTTCCCACTCCCGCGCCAAGGCCCACTGGTATCACGTGGATACAGTCACCAGTCAGAATTACAACGCCAGCCTGGCAAGGATTTATAAGCAGGAAGCCGGGCAGAACCATATCCAGCGTGCCTGGAGTGAGAGCACTTCCGGCGAGCTGGTGCCGGAGCCGGCACCGCAGTATGGCGCCCTGGCTCGCAATACCATTGCGGCCCTACGCAGCCGCTACAACGTCTGATTTACAGGCAATAAAAAACCGCACCCCTGTAAAGATGGTGCGGTTTTTTAAAGGCCTACCGCGAGAGTTTATTCGAGACTGAAATCGAAGTTCATATCCTCCGCCGGCGCCTGCACATAGTACCCCTGAATATAATCAGTACCGGTCTGCCACAAAGTCGGCAGCATACTGGCCTGCTCAATATGGGGCACTATCACCTTGGTATCCGCCTCACCCAAGCGCTGTACCAATCCTGCCAGGGAGTCACTGCTCTCGCCTTCATCCTGGACCTCGCGCACGAAGGAGGGATCGATCTTGGCGATATCCACTTTCACATGCTCAAGAGCCTTGAACGGATTGAGTCCAGTGCCGAAATGACAGACCGAAACGCGACAACCCAATTGCTGGACCTGAGTGGTAAAGTCCCGGGCCGCGTGCAGGTTGCTGTTGATATCCTCCTGACGCAACTGGAAGATCACCGTTCCCGGCGCAACCTTGGCAGCTTTGAAGGCAACCCCCAGCCAGCCGGGTAAGCTGCTGTCCACCAGTGAAGCAGTGGTGATATGCAGCATCAAAGAAATATTCTTACCCTCAGCCCTGGCGGCTGCGGCGGCCTTGATCGCGGTAATAATTACCCAGCGATCCATTTTCGCCGACAGACCCGCATCGCCGAGTTCCTGCAGGAAGGCCAGCGGCGCCAGCTCTTCCTTGTCATCGAGCATACGCACCAATACTTCGTACAGCTGCTCGCCAGTTCCCTGCAAACTGAGGATTGGCTGGTAGAGCAACTTCAGACTGCCAGCTTCCAGCGCTTGTACCACCCGTGCACGGTGATAGGTATCGGCGTCGGCACCACCTTCAGTATCCGGCTCGTAGAGCGCAAAATTCCCACCTTTCTTCTCTTCACCCAAGGCCTGCTTGTGAGCAGATAGCGCTTGGTCCAGCACCTGTTGCGCACCGCTGGAGGCCTCACTCATCAGGGAAATACCGATAGAGGCAGTAATTTGCAGGGTTTTGCCATCTGCATCGAAGATGGTATCGGAAATCTTCTTCAATATATCCTGCGCGCGTTGCTCGATGCTGTCCGGAGTTGTATTCGGGCTGAGCAGGCAGAAGGCATCTTCACTGTAGCGGGCCAGGGTATCGCCACTGCGTTGGCAGGATTTGAGTAATTCCGCCATGCCTTTTTGCAGTGCGTCGGCACCTGCCACTCCAACAACTTTCAACACTTCATCTTCAAAGCGATCCACTTCTATCAGCATCAGACCGCCAGTATTGTGGGAGTCCGCTGCAGATTTGATGCTGGAATCCAGTACCTGCAGGAAGTGCTGACGGTTGAAAAGCCCGGTCAGCGGATCGCGATTCTTGATATCGCTGAGCTGCGCTTCCAATTGCTCCGTATCACCCCGGCGCGAGGCAATACGCACCTGCAGACAGCGCTCATCGTCGTAGGTGGTGCTGAGTACCTCTGCGCGGGTAGGCAGGGAATCGCCAGAGGCGGTCTTAGCGGTAAATTTCCACTCTTTCGCCTCCAGCTCATTGTTGTCGATAGCGCAGCTTTTGAGGAATTCACGCCCCTCTTCCTGCTCATTTTCAGCCAGCATATCAATCAGTGGCTGGTATTCGATGTCCTCGCCAGAGTCGTAACCAAAGCGCTCTGCAAGGGAGTCATTGGCGTAGACGATCAAGCCATCAGATATATAAGCGATGGCATCTTTGGAGCTATCGAGTAGCTCCTTGGCACGGTTAAGGGTCGCGTGATAGCGCCGGTCGTGTAGGCGAGCCTGACGGCGATTGGCGAGCGCCCCCAGCTCCCGCTGTATCACAAAGAGAAGGTGTTGGTCTTCATCCACCACTACGACATCGCGGGCTCCGAGCTTCAAACCTTCCACCACGGGTTGGGCACCGGTGCGCTCGGTCAGCATAATTACCGGGACATCTTTTTGCAGCTTGCTGATGGTGCGCAACGCCACTGAGGGGGGCACTTGAGTACTGCTTTCAGCCGCGATCACTAAATCCCAGGTTTTATCCTGGAGCAGGCGGTTAAACACAGCCTCGCTGGCCACATGCTGTGCTCGGTTGGGACGGCCTGCGTTGTGCAGCATACTCACAAGGCGCTGGGCTTCCGACGGGGTATCGTGAATCAGGAGAAGTCGTATTGTGTCGTTGCTACTCATTATTTGCTCTATTTTTTTAATGGCGGCACACAGCTACCGCTGGCGGTAATTTTAGGGGGCGTCAAGGATGGCATACAAGGGTAGATCAAACTGGTACCTGTGATCTAAATCACACAACGCTCCCCTATAAAAGCTTCCGCCTTTCCCATTTGCGAAACCACAGCCGCTAACCAAACTTTCCCAACCTAAGAAGCCCCTGAATACAGCGCTATAAAGCGAAATAGCAGCTGCTGAATAGGTCGACCGGCCAACTATATCTGGCACGGGCGTTACGGGGTTAGCCTAGATCAATTTGGCGATATTTATTCGCCCAACCTATTTCTCTTCATGAAAATCCCTGTCGAATACACAAAGACAACCCTTACAGCTATCAGCTGAGGTTTAGCTATGCTCAGCAACTACCGGGGACTTTGATGGGACGCCGGGGATTTCACGCACCAGTTTGGGTACCAGATAACCGGGTAACTGCTGGCGGAGATGTTCGATTAACTCCAGCGCTTTCGCATCAGAGACTTCAAAATGTGCGGCACCATTTACTCGATCCAGCTGATGCAAATAGTACGGAAGTACTCCTGCTGCAAAGAGGGATTCGCTCAACGCACCCAGCGCCTCGCGACTATCATTGACGCCTTTTAATAGCACCGCTTGGTTGAGCAGGGTGACCCCTGCGCTTCGCAACTTTTGCAGAGACTCCCGCACCTCACTATCAATTTCATTGGCGTGGTTGCAGTGCAACACCAGCACGGGCTTCAAGCGGGAACCGGTAAACCAATCCAACATTTTCTGGTTTACCCGGCTGGGAGCAACTATCGGGAGGCGGCTGTGAATTCGCAGCTTATCTACATGGGGAATCTCAGCCAGCTCATCGGTGAGCCAGGCCAGTTGACGGTCACTCATTACCAAAGGATCACCGCCGCTCAAAATCACTTCGCGCAGCTCAGTGCGCGCGCGAATGTAGTCTAGAGCTGCCAGGCTCTGTCTGCGAGTTAGGTGGTTGTCGCCGTAGGGGAATTCACGTCGGAAACAGTAACGACAATTGACCGCACACTGGCCCGCAGTGATCAGTAGTAGGCGCCCGTGGTATTTGTGAACAACTCCAGGCAGAGGGTTAGCCTCTGCCTCTTCAAGGGGGTCTGCACTAAATCCCGGCACTCTCTCCAACTCATCCGCACCGGGTAAAACCTGTAACAACAATGGGTCTTCGGGATCGCCGCAACGCATGCGCCGGACAAAGGGGCGCGGCACGCGCAGGGAAAAGCCAGAAGCTGCTTGCAAGGCCTTCGGGAGGTTACGCGGGTCTAGCTGTAGTAATTGAATCAACTCTGCCGGATCAGTGACCAGATCAGACAACTCATCCTGCCAGCAGCGGGATTCCTGTGTGTCGATAAGCTCTATACCGGGGGCCGATGATGACGCCATCATGGAGATACACTACAAAATAAGAGATTGTATCAGATCCCCCACTGCAATCTCCCGCCACCACTGACAGTGATGCCCCACGAAGGGTGCCGTGACCAGGTAGACATGGGAATTCGTACAGACCCATCAGAGAAATGGCATCTGTTTTAGACCCTGTCTAGTGAGTTAGTTGAACCCTCAAATCGATTCCCTAGGGTAATTACATAAACTGAATTTATTTTTGCAGAAACCCTATAAACATAATCAAAAAATCTTCACCAATCTTCTGTGGAAAAATATCGGATAGTTGGACTGTATCTTTAAGCAACTAGAGCCTTAACTCTTCTTTACCTGAATTTAGGAGCCGACTCATTACCGGCGAAGCAAGTATTCACTCTACCTACCAATAAAAACCCCTACCCCACAAAACACTCCATTGCAATAAAGAAAATCTACACAGTCGACATTTCCACAGTGAATTCAGGAAGCAAAAAACATTCTCCTTGAGAAATTCGGCAAGGATAAAGCAAAGCAAAAATTATTTATTAATAAAATTTTTATCACTAGAAAAAACATCTTCTAAAAACCACCAACAAATACCAAAAAATTCATAATTCCCTTATTCACAATAGGGATAATTCGGTGTTAATTTAAACGCCGGCAAAGAAAAACCATTTTGTCGACACCGCCATAGGCGGGCACTATCAAGAAACAAATAAAACACCTAAAAGGTGTCCAAACAGTAAGTTTAGAATTACAAAAAGGAATTACTCAATGGAAATGCAGCTTGAATTGCTTGAAGCCAATAAAGACCTACTGATTGAGCAAACTCGCGCACATCCTTTCTTGAAGCGTTGCCGTGAAGGTTCCATTACGCTGGACGAATTAAAAATATTTTTGGTTCAACAAGGGATCTACAGTGGATTTTTTGTTAGATACCTCTGCGCAATGATGGCAAACCTCCCGAGTAACCACGAAGTCCTGGAGCTTGCCGAAAATCTAATGGAAGAGCTGGGCCTGGAACCAGACAGCCCCAAACCCCATGCAGAAATCTATCGCGAAACCCTCGAGCATTTTGGTTTGACCCTGGAAAACGCAGAAGTTTTACCAGGCACTCAGCACCTGATCGATACCATGTTCAAAAACTGTCGGGACCTCAGGGCCAGTGCAGGATTGGGCGCCCTATGCCTGGGAGCCGAAGCCTTGGTACCCGATTTATATACAGATATTGTTGCCGGATTCCGCTCTTGCGGCGTAACCGATGCAGAAATGCAATTTTTCCTGCTGCATATTGAATGTGATGACGGCCATGCAGAAACCATTCGCGATATTATGGTAGATATCGGCTCCAAGGATCCCAGCCAACTGGACATAATGCTCGAAGCCGGGCGCCACCTCGTAGAGGCCCGCTTACAATTCTTCGATTCTATTGAAACCGCCTACCACTCCACTAAACATAAAAAAGCTGAAGCTGTTACAGCTTAATGAGCAAGCACTTATCAACCCACTCACAGGTGTTGTTGGAGAAAGCACGGGCATAGGGAAATGCCACCAACATAAATTCGACAGAGATCGAATCATTTTGAGTTAGGTTTTTAAAAATTATTCTGCGATAAGAAAATAAAAAAGGAAAATTTATTAAATATCGCAGAATTAATATGACTTGCTGTGAGAATTGGAGATAACAATGGCTGAAACACTATCACTGGCAAAAAACGAACTGGTTAAACGAGCCAGTGAAGCAATGAAACAGCACCTCAGCACCCCCGAGTGGTCTCTGAGAGAAAAGCTTGCGCTGACTTGCCGAATTTTATTTAACGATGGCCACGACTCCGGCCTGGCTGGGCAAATTACCGCCCGCGCGGAAAAACCCGGTACTTATTACACCCAACGCCTGGGCCTCGGCTTCGATGAAATTACCTCATCCAACTTATTGGAGGTCAACGAAGACCTCGAAGTACTGTCCGGAGAGGGCATGGCCAATCCGGCCAACCGCTTTCACTCCTGGATCTACCGGGCGCGCCCCGATGTGAACTGCATCGTGCATACCCACCCCATGCACGTATGTGCGCTTTCCATGCTGGAGCGCCCGCTAAAGATTTCCCATATGGACGCCTGCATGTTGTATGAGGATATTGCCTTCCTCAAAGACTGGCCGGGTGTACCCGTGGGTAACAGCGAGGGCGAGCTGATTTCCGCCGCTATTGGGGACAAGCGCGCAATCCTACTGGGACACCACGGCCTGATTATGGCCTGTCGCTCTGTAGAGGAAGCTTGTGTAATGGCGGTTCAGTGCGAGCGCGCTGCCAAACTGCAAATATTGGCTGAATCAGCCGGCACCATCCAGGATATTGATCCCGAACTGGGCCGCGAAGCCCACGACTGGATTCTCCAGGAAAAACGCACGCAAGCGACTTTTGCTTACTTTGTGCGCCGCATGCAGAGAAAAGGTTATGGCGGCGGGGACGACCCATTAAGTTAAGTGCTTTTGTGCAATGGGCTAAAGCCCATTGCACTGCCGGCTGCCCCAATAATTGCAGCTTGGCTATAACAACCGAAGCGCCTCCCCTCCATTTCTCTCTGGCTATTCGTTCAAGCTCCCACCCTCCTGTATAATCCCGCTCCATCATGCAGGGCTGGCGGTGAAGTCTCTTTTCCCCAGCCAGACGAGTTACCTGCGGCTACCATTTGTGGCGGAAGCGGAGGGCGTTAGCCCAGCCTTGGCCGGAATCGGCTAGAAACAAAAAACTCGTTAAAAATCATATAGATAAATGACTTAAAGGGCTCTATTTGCTATGGCTAGTTACTCCACTAACGAATTCAAGGGCGGCCTCAAGGTGATGCTGGACGGCGACCCCTGCTCAATCGTGGAAAACGAATTCGTCAAACCTGGTAAGGGCCAGGCGTTCAACCGCGTGAAGCTTCGCAACCTGAAAACCGGTCGCGTATGGGAACGCACCTTCCGCTCCGGTGAAAGCCTGGAAGCGGCGGATGTGATGGATCGCGAAATGGAATACTTGTATAACGATGGCGAGTTTTACCATTTCATGGAGCCCGAGACTTTTGAGCAGCACCAAGCCAGCAGCGATGCTGTGGGCGATGCTTCAAAATGGCTCAAAGAGCAGGATATCTGCACTGTAACCCTGTACAACGGCTCTCCGCTGGCAGTTACTCCGCCCAACCACGTTATCCTGGAAATTACCGATACCGATCCGGGCCTGCGCGGAGACACCGCCCAGGGCGGCACCAAACCGGCCACTTTGGCTACCGGCGCTGTTGTGAAGGTTCCTCTGTTCCTGGAAATCGGTGAAACCATCAAGGTAGACACCCGCACCGCCGAATACCTGGGCCGTGCCAAGGAAGACTAAGTACCTCCTCCCCTCGAGCGGCCTACGGCCGCTCACCTCCAGAGCTACCCCTCATGAGCACAGATACCTGGCGCCCCACCGCCACTATTGCAGCCCTGCGCCAACGCGCTGCGCTACTCGCTGAAATACGCACATTTTTTGCTGAGCGAAATGTTGTAGAAGCCGAAGTTCCGGTGCTATCCCAGCGCGCCACCAGCGACCCCCATATCGAGTCCATCACCACCGAATGCCGGGGCGAAAGCGCCTACCTGGCCACCAGCCCGGAATTTGGTTTAAAGCGTTTACTCGCCGCAGGATTCGGAGATTGCTACTACTTGGGTAAGGCTTTTCGCCAGGGCGAATCCGGCGGTCGACACAACCCCGAGTTCACCATGTTGGAGTGGTACCGCTGCGGTTGGGACGATCACCAACTGATGGAGGAGGTCGCCAAGCTGCTCTGCGGTATTTTGGCGACGGACCAGGTTCAGTCCCTCAGTTACCGGGAATTGTTTTTGCGGGAGCTGCAACTGGACCCCCACAGTGCCAGCGAAGCCGAGCTGATTTCCTGCGTTAAGCGGGAAATGGAATTGTCTTTTGCACCCCGTGAACGCAGTGAGTGCTTGGACCTGCTGATGAGCCACCGCCTGGAACCCACCATGAGGGAGGGCATCACCCTGCTCTACGACTTCCCCGCAGAGCAAGCGGCACTGGCAAAAGTGGTGGCGGACGAACAGGGGACCCCCGTAGCCAGGCGCTTCGAAGCCTATGTGGGTGGATTGGAACTGGCCAATGGCTATTGGGAGCTGACCGACAGCACGGAGCAGCAGCGCCGCTTTGAAAAGGATCTGGAATACCGCCGTGCTAACCAGCGCCCTGTACACCCCTTTGAAGAGCGTCTGGTTGCGGCCCTAGATCAAGGCATGCCCGAGTGCGCCGGGGTCGCACTGGGAGTCGACCGATTGCTGATGTTAAAAGCCGGTTACCAATCGATTGATGAAGTTATCGCCTTCCCTTTCAGTCGGGCTTAGCGGCCGCCGGCGCCGGAGTATATTGATAGCGGGCAACCTCGCCAACTGCAAAAAAGCCACTATCGAGCAGTAGCTGCTGACGATCCGCCGGCACTAAAGCCACAAGATTTTTATGGTGGCTACCCTGGGCAGCGGTTAGCAGATGCTTGAACAGGGCCCGACCAATCCCGCGACCCCGGTAATCCGGAAGTGTCACCAGGTCATAGAGCCCCAGTGCATCCGCTGCCGCAAACAGGCAACCGGCGGCCACCGGCACACCATCCAGCTTAGCGAGAAATAATTTCAGTCGCCCGCGCCGCTGCTCGGGGATTTCCTGCAGGCCCTGATAGAAGTGCGCCAACTGTGCCCCCTCCAGCTCCCCTGCCGCCGCTGCCTGCACCGCGCCGTAATCAAGCAAGGCCTCTTTTTTCACCGCACTAATGGCCAACTGTTCCACTACCGGAACCTCGGCAGCGCTGAGTCGGGGTATCTCAGCGGCCATAGCTACCTGGGACTGGCGCCGCTTTAGCCCAAGCTCATCCAAAGCGTCATTGTCCAGGGGTTTGGAGGCACTGTGCCAAAGGGTGAAGGGGCTGTGCCGCTCGGCAAAATAATCCAGCGCAAAACGCTGAATAATGCGCGGCGGCATTACCATATTGGAAATCACCTGATTGAGCCCAATGGAAGGCAGGCCGCTATCACTGCGGACAATACCTGTAATTTCCTTGGTGCAATCCGGAGTTACCAGGCTCGCGCGGTAATCCGCATAAGCCTCCAAATTTCGGCAGGTAAGATTTTTAGCGCTGAGACTATATTTCATGGGTCAAAGGATAGTGCCAAGAACAGTGCCGTTGCATCATTTCCCCAGTGATCCTAGCCCCGCAGCCTGTGTTCGCCACGGAGCGACAAGCCTTACTTCTGTACTTGCGACAGGGCACACTGGTCCATGGATAATGCCGGTTCAGCACAGGTGGCTGCCCCGACAACTTTTGCCGGCACTCCGGCCACTAACACCTTTGCCGGTACCGTTTTAAGGACCACACTTCCGGAAGCAATTTGGGCGCACTCGCCAATTTCAATATTGCCCAGCACCTTGCTGCCCGCACCGATTAAAACCCCGTGGCGGATTTTCGGGTGGCGGTCCCCGCTCTCTTTGCCAGTGCCGCCCAGTGTAACGGACTGCATGATGGAAACATTGTTTTCCACTACAGCCGTTTCACCTATAACGATACCGGTCGCGTGATCCAGCAATATACCGTCACCCATACGCGCAGCCGGGTGAATATCCACACTGAATACGACAGAGACACGGTGCTGTAAGAACATAGCCAGGGAGCGGCGCTGCTGCTGCCACAGCCAGTGGGCCACACGGTGAACCTGCAAGGCGTGAAAGCCCTTAAAGTACAGGAAGGGCTCGTGCAGGGAGTGGCAGGCGGAATCCCGCAGGTAAATTGCGTTCAAATCCGCTCGCGCCGCATGCCCTATGGAAGGGTCAGCCTGTAGCGCCTCATCGATAACCTCGCGAATTAACAGCGCCGGTGCCACCGCATTGTCCAGCTTGTTGGCTAGGTGAAAGCTGAGCGCCGCCTCCAGGGAATTGTGGTTCAGGATGGTCGCGTGTAGAAAGCTGGCCAGGATCGGCTCCCGCTCTACCTGCTGCGCCACCTCTATACGAATCTTCTCCCAGATCAGATCCGCCTCAGCCTCGGTGCATGTCGCATCCATTATTGCTTTCTCCATGTTACACAGCCCCCAGGGTCAACGGGGGCTCCAGCAGCGCAGACTGCTGCTCGCGCAATGCCAGTATATGCTCTGCCCAGTAACGGGCAGTATTAAACCAGGGAAACGCCTGGGGAAAAGCCGGGTCCTGCCAGCGTCGCGCCAACCAGGCGGCGTGGTGCATCTGCCGCAGGCAGCGCAGAGGCTCCACCAGCTGCAACTGCTGGGGATCAAAACTATAGAAGGTTTCATAGCCTTCCAACACTGCATCCAGGTAAGCGGTTTGCTCTGCGCGATTGCCGGAAATCAACATCCAGATATCCTGGATCGCCGGCCCCATCAGGCAGTCGTCCAAGTCCACAAACCAGGGAGTCTCATCCCGCCACAGGAAGTTGCCACTGTGACAATCACCGTGCAAGCGCAGCATATCCCAGTCCCGCTCAAACAGCGGGGCTATCTGTTCGATAATGTGGCCAGTGACGGAAGCGTAGGCCTCGCGGTTCTCACGTGGCAGGAAATCTCCATTCAGAATAAATTCCCGGCTATCGATTGCGAATCGCTGCAAAGTGAGGGATGGGCGATAGCTGAAAGGTTTGGCGCTGCCGGCCGCATGAATACGACCCAACATGGTCCCCACCTGCTCCAGGTGATCAAAGTTATCCAGCTCCAACTGGCGACCGCCCCGCCGGGGGAAAAGCGCAAAACGGAATCCAGCGGACTCCATCAGGGTGCGCCCATCAAACTGTATCGGTGCCACCACAGGAATTTCGGCCTCTGCCAGCTCCAGAGTGAACTGGTGCTCCTCCATTATCTGCTCATCACTCCAGCGCCCCGGGCGATAGAACTTGGCAATCAACGGCTCGGCATCTTCAATACCCACCTGATAGACGCGGTTTTCATAACTGTTTAGAGGGAAAATACGCGCATCAGAAATCAGTCCGGTAGTCTCAACACAGTCGATCACCACGTCCGGCGTGAGGGCTTCATAGGGATGATGATTCGAGGTCATAGTGGGTACCAACTGGATTGCAGCTGGCTATGCTAACGCGGTCGCGGGGGCGGGGACAAACTGAGAAATGTGCCGCAAGCTAAAGCGGCCATCTCAAGAGGATTTCACGCAGGATAGGAGCGGTGACACCATCCAATGCCAACCGCACAAAAAACTGCCTTAGTCGCCATTTGCCCGCTGTTGCTGCAATAGCTGAACCATTCGGTCACGACCAAAGACTTCGGCAAAATCCTCGGCGGAGTGGCCGGCCTTATTCACCTGCTGCGAATCGCAATCCTGCTTTAGCAGGGTTCGTGCAAGGGCAAACTCACCGCGAAAAATCGCTGCCATCAGGGCAGTATTGCCACGGCGATCCTGGGCACAGGCATCTGCACCTCTCTGCAACAGGTAATCCACAGCTTCCCCGTTGCCGTTGTAAGTGGCAATCATCAGTGCTGTGTAACCTTTCGGGTTGCGTACATCCAGGGGGAAACCCGCTTGCGAAAATTCACGCAGCACCTCGGTATCACCAATCCTGGCTGCGGCAAAATAATACTGAGAGAGTTCGGTAAAATCAGATTCCGTTTTTTCCGGCTCCCCTGCCTGAACCCCCAGGGTGAGAAAGAGTAGTGCGAATAAAAATGATCTCATAATTTCACCTGTATAAATTTAGCGGGCGACAGAGGTCGCCCGCACCTGGGTAAAAATTACCGGGCCAGTTTTTTCACGCGATCCAGATCGCCACCAGCCGCTTTGGTTAAGCGCTGTCCGTAGTCCTTGTCCGCTCGATAGAAGTGGCTCAGCATAATGTGCTTAGTGTTTTCATCACTCACTTTACCCAGATCACCAGCGAGGTTTTCGATCAGATTCTGGCGCTCTTCAGGACTCAGGCTGCGGTAGAAAGCACCCGCCTGGGCAAAAGGCAGTTTCTTTTCAATGGCCTTTTGCTGGGTGCTGCCATTCAACGCCTTGTTGCTATAAATACCTTTGGGGTCCTCGGTGCGCGTATCGATACGGCTCGGCTGATAGTTCACATCTGAAGTCTGTTGGCTGTAATTACCCGCCCCATCCTGGTTCCAGTTATTTACGGCAACACGGGGACGGTTGATAGGCAATTGCTGGTGGTTGGCCCCCAGACGATACATTTGCGTATCGGAGTATGAGAACACGCGACCCTGCAGCAGGCGGTCTTCCGAAGGCTCAATACCCGGCACAATATTGGCTGGCGCAAATGCGGATTGCTCAGTTTCCTGGAAGAAATTTGTGGGCACACGATTGAGTGTCATGGTGCCAACTTTGGTTTCCTTCACGTCCAACCACATTTTGGTGGCGTCCAGGGGGTTGTAATTGAAGCTGCTCAGCTGTGAGGGCTTCAGTACTTTAATAAACAGATCCCACTGCGGATATTCGCCTTTTTCAATCGCGGCATACATATCGCGAGTTGCGTGGCTGAAGTCCTTGCTCTGAATTTCTGCTGCCTCTTCCGCAGTCAGGTTCTTAATGCCCTGACGGGTTTTCCAGTGGAATTTCACATAGTTCACTTCACCCTTGTCATTGATAAATTTATAGGCGTGAACACCCCAGCCATCCATCTGGCGCAGGTTAGCCGGTGTACCGTAATCGGAATAGACCCAGCTCAGCATATGGGTGGATTCCGGCACATGGCTAAAGAAATCAAAGAAACGGTTGGGGTCCTGTTGATTAGTCACCGGGGAGGGCTTTAGGGAGTGAACCATATCCGGGAATTTAATCGCGTCGCGGATAAAAAATACCGGCAGGTTGTTACCCACTAAATCCCAATTGCCTTCTTCCGTATAAAACTTGGTGGCAAATCCACGGGGATCGCGCAGGGTTTCCGGGGAACCTTTTGAGTGAATTACTGTTGAAAAACGCACAAACACTGGCGTTTTACTACCGCGCTCAAACACCGCTGCGCGGGTTAAATCACTGAGGTCAGCCGTCGCAACAAATTCACCGTGAACACCAGTTCCACGAGCATGAACTACACGCTCGGGAATACGTTCACGGGCAAAACGCTGCAATTTTTGAATCAGTTGAACATCTTGCAGCAAATTACCGCCATTTTCTCCGGCGGTTTGTGCGTTCTGGTTGTCTCCGACAGGGGCGCCATTATCGCGAGTCAATGTCTCTGCATTGGCACCGCCTATCAGACCGATAGTTAATGCAAATAAGGGTAAGTATTTCATGGGATTATTTATCTCTACTGCCATCTCTATTACAGGAGTAGAGCTTATAGGGGAGAACAATAAGCGGGAAATTAGACCTTGTTATCGCTCTTATAGCAGGGATCAATAACGGTGAGTCAGAAAGAGCAATTCAGATTTTTTAGCAAGTCAAAATAAAGTAAATGCTCAATCAGATTTTTTTCGCCTGGGCATAAGGTACCAAAGCACAGCGGCAATCAAAAAAAGTGCGGGAATATCTCCCATCAAATTGATTCGCTCTGTTTTATCCACCAATGCCTGCACCAACATAATGACGGCGTGTACAAGGCTGGACCATATAGTGAACCAAATTAAACTGGCATTTGCGGCGGGATTTTTTGCAGCGCGTATTAAAAACACCCCCAAGGTGACATAAATACCGATAATCATTTGCTCGTATTCTGGCTGCCGCGGAGTCCAGCCCCACCCTTCCGGCCAAATCCACATCATCATCGGGTAAATCGCCAGAATAAAAAGCACTCCTACAACGACCAGCGCTATTGGCAGGTATTTTGCTCGAGTTGCCTCGTTCATAAATTACTCCCAAATCTCGATCGACTTATTCCTGTAAGTCCCCTGGTAAATGACACACCACTTCCAGGTTATGTCCATCGGGATCAAGTACGTAGGCGGCGTAATAATCCGGGTGATATTGTTCGTAGACAGCCGGTGCGCCATTGTCTTTACCCCCGGCCTCCAGGGCCAAGCGATAGAACTCCCTGACCACCTGCCGCTCTTCAGCGCGAAAGGCGATATGCAATTGTGGAGTGGTGCTGGTCCCTCCACGAATCCAGAGTTCCGCTTTATCCGCCCAACCAAAGCCCGCCCAATCGTCAAACTCCATCACCAACTGGTATCCCAGTGGCATCAGTGCCTGCTGATAGAAGTCCTTACTGCGTTCATAGCTGTGCACATAAAGGCGAATATGATCAAGCATCGTATAAACCTCGGGAGGGAAGCGGATACTTCTGCAAGATAGCCTAGCGAGGGGAGTCACGCCGACTTTTAAACGTACGAGACCAAGAGGAGGTTGTGGCAGGTGGTTCACTTCATGCAATCATACCCGCCACTGAAGGTTGGGATTAGGGGGAGATATACCAGTGATAAATACCGTAAGAAGCGACGCCCAGACCAAAGAACAGCTGCCCCACCAACAAAACCCTGAAAGCGAAAGTGTAACGGGCCAAGTCACCTCGGCGAATGGCATCGTTGGAAAAAATTCTCGCTTCCTCCGGGAATCCCATTTCCAGGGTTTTCAGTGCCGGAACTGCAAGCTTGAGAAGCTGGCGGCTGCGAATGTCCATCAGCCAAAATACGGTTACCAGTATGACCACAAACCCTCCCAGCAACGCCAGGATTAGAGGGTGGAAGTCTTTCTCCATGGCAGTGAAAATTCCGCCCTCAACAAACATGGTTAACACAACAAAAAAATTAAAAACCTTGAGGCGCTGATCGGCGGCGAAGCGGTAGTGATCGCAGAGGTACTGTCCCTGTTCCAAACGGAATCTCCTTAACTGTAAATACCCTTAAAACAATATCCGGAGTTAGAGGGTTACTAACTGTGCAAAGCAGCAGGCATTTACTTGTCTATTTAGCTGAAAATGGCGCAAAAACCGGGGAGGAATTTAACCTCCTGCCCCAATGAAAAGGCCGGGCTATGCCCGGCCAATAAAGCCTTCACGCGCCAAACCTATGGTCAGCGATTTTCGCGGTGATCAATCAATGCGTCAACCACAGTGGGATCGGCAAGAGTAGAAACGTCTCCCAGGTTATCCAGCTCATTGCAGGCAATCTTCCTCAGGATACGCCGCATGATTTTGCCGGAACGGGTTTTTGGCAGTGCAGGCGCCCATTGGATAAAGTCAGGCTTGGCAATTGGCCCTATCTCCTTGCGGCAGAGCTCAATTAATTCAGCCTTCAGCTCATCACTGGGCTTATGGCCAGATTTGAGCATTACAAAGGCATAGATTCCCTGCCCTTTGATATCGTGGGGATAACCTACCACCGCTGCCTCCGCCGTATCATTGTGCAGTACCAGGGCGCTCTCAATCTCAGCTGTTCCCAGGCGGTGTCCAGAGACATTTAACACATCATCAATGCGCCCTGTAATCCAGTAATAACCGTCACTATCGCGGCGGGCACCATCGCCAGTAAAGTAATAGCCGGGGAATGCGGAAAAATAAGTATCCAGCATTCGCTGGCGATTGCCGTACACATCCCGAATCATGGAGGGCCAACTCTTTTTAATCACCAGGGAGCCCTCGCCTTCCCCTTCAATCTCCCGGCCTTCACTATCCAGCAGCGCGGGCTGTACCCCAAAGAAGGGCCGAGTTGCCGACCCGGGTTTCAGAGCCATGGCACCGGGCAGTGGAGTGATCATCTGCGCACCGGTTTCAGTCTGCCACCAGGTGTCCACAATCGGGCAGCGCTCATCGCCCACCACGCTGTAATACCACTCCCAGGCCTCCGGGTTTATGGGCTCACCCACGGTGCCTAAAAGTCGCAGGGAGCTGCGCTCGGTGGCTTTTACAAACTCATCACCAGCGCCCATCAGCGCCCGAATCGCTGTCGGCGCGGTGTAGAAAATATTGACCTGATGCTTATCCACAACCTGCCAGAAGCGTGAGGCATCCGGGAAAGTGGGCACGCCCTCAAACATCAGACTGGTGGCCCCGGCACACAATGGTCCATAGACGATATAGCTGTGCCCAGTGATCCAGCCCACATCGGCAGTACACCAGAAAATCTCTCCCTCGCGATAATCAAAGGTATATTTGAAGGTCATGGTGGCCATCAGCAGATAGCCGGCAGTGGTATGCAGGACCCCTTTGGGTTTACCGGTAGAGCCCGAGGTATAAAGGATAAACAGCGGGTCCTCCGCTCCCATCACTTCAGGCGCGCAGTCCGGCTCCATCTCACCTATGGATTCGCCATACCAGATATCACGCTTACTATCCCAGTCTACCGGTGTGCCCTTGTGTTTAACCACAATGGCCGTATGCACATTAGGGCAGTCCACCAGCGCTTTATCCACATTGGCTTTAAGCGGTACTCGCTTACCGCCGCGAACCGCTTCATCAGCAGTGATCACCAGGCGACAATCGGAATCGAGAATACGGTCTTTCAGGGACACCGGGGAGAAACCACCAAATACTACCGAGTGCACAGCGCCGATACGGGCACAGGCGAGCATGGCGTAGGCCGCCTCCGGGATCATCGGCATATAAATACACACCCGATCTCCCTTTTTAACTCCCCGGGATTTCAACAGGTTGGCCAAGCGGCACACATTTTCATAAAGGCTCTGATAGCTGATTGCCTTACTATCAGCGGGATCATCTCCCTCCCACAGAATCGCAGTCTGCTCGCCACGGCTTGCCAGGTGCCGATCGATGCAGTTTACGGTTACGTTCAACTGGCCATCGGAGAACCAGGCGGTATGACCTTTGTGCAGATCCTCCTCAAGAACCTGGCTGAACGGCTTGTCCCATTGCAAAAAGTCCTTGGCCTGTTGTGCCCAGAACGCCTCTGGGCTCTCTACCGACTGGCGGTACATTGTCTCGTAGTCTTCGGCGCTAATAAGCGCATTGGCAGCAAAACCGGGGGAGACTGGGCGGGTATGCACTTCAGACATCATCTTCTCCTTTATTATTAGCGCGGCATGGCTAGCCTAGAGAAATCTGAGTTTATTAGAGCTTTATTCTTGTCACTTTATAACATAGCCGCTGCGAAACAGTCCCCTCATCTCAAAATTTGGCATGGGGCGAAGACAATCCAACGCAGGCCCTGAAAGGTGCAAGTTAATCAGACAAGCAAACAGTAAAAGAAAGTTGATTAACCGCTCAATCACTTAGATCCAGACATCATTTTTCGCAGTTAGATCTCCACCGGCATCGCCCGTATTAACGACCCCTTTAGGCTCAATCAATAGTACTTCACATTCCTGTTCAGCTCTGGGTTTATGCTCCACACCCTTTGGTACTACCGTCATCTCACCAGGTCCAAGGGATATAACACTATCGCGAAACTCGATCTGCATATGCCCGGAAACTACAACAAACACCTCATCGGTATCGGGATGATCATGCCAGGTAAATTCACCCTGGATCTTAACCAATTTAAACTGGTAATCGTTCATCTCGGCAATCACTTTAGGGGACCAGTGCTCCGAGAACAGGTTCAATTTTTCTTTAAAATTGATAACTTTAGAATTCACTTTTATACCTACCTTTAATATGACTATATATCTGGAAAGCTTAGTTATCTCTGGATACTTCCAAAAGTTTCCTAAGCCTGCCCACAATATTCTGGTTAAATACCTGTATACCCTCCCTCCTCCGTAGTGCAGACACAACGCCAGAACCAACTATTTTCGCACCAGAAAAAATACCATCGTAAATATAATCACTACCACATGATGGGCTATTTTCCGTAAGTACTGCGTATTTAATATTGTGCTGCAGACATAGCTGTAATGCCCGTTTAGCTCCCCGTATAAATTGCTCAGTTAAGTCTTCTTTATTTATCCCTAAAACTTTGGCTGAGCCCGCTAAAACCTCTGCACCTCTACCGCCGCTAATCTCAGCCGGAACCCTGGGAACAGGCAGTCCGACTGCAACCTCAGAAAACAAATCAACTTAAGTTTGCCTGTACCGGGTTATCAGCCCGGTACATTTAACAGAGAAAACTAACGAGATTGGAAAATAAGAAAGCGGTTATTACCCGAGTCGTTGATAATCAACTTATCTTCATAAGCGGTAATACCGTCGGGCCATTTCAGCGTAGCTGCACTTGGCAACTCCCCCTCGTCAGCAACCCCATTTTGGTTGCTATCGTTGAAGGCACTGCGATCAAAATCTTCCTGCCCCAAGACAATATCTGCCGGAGCGAAATTTTCCTGTGGCCACTGGTTCCAGATCAACACTCGGTTATTTTCGCCGTCCACCACAAAAAGCTGAATGCCGTTAGACCAGATACCCCGCTCTAACAAACTCAGGGTTTGTCGACTCGGGGGCTGACTTTCATCACTGACAAAATCTGCTTGCCCCAAAACTATATCCGCCGGAGCAAAGCTACTAGTAGGCATTGAGTTCCACAGAAGTACCCGGTTATTTTCCGAGTCGGTGATGGCTAACTTTTCTCCATCGCTCCACACATCTCCGGGCGTAGCCAATGTGCGAGCACTGGGCTGCTGCATAACCGAGCCATCTTGCTCACGGTCGTTAGGGGTGCAGTTTTCCAGTGTGGATTGGCCCAGCAGCCAATCCGGTGCCGCATCTTCCATTGAGGGCAAGTCATCCCACACCACCATTCGAGCTTTAGACCACGAGGCCGCGAATACGCGTCCCTCGGCAATCATTGCACTGGAATATACGGAGCCGTTACCCTGGCAGCTGTCCTGCGGCAGTTTGGCACTAGGCAGTGCCCGACCATCTTCGGGAATAGTATCGTAAACAAAAATACTGTGGCCCCGAGTACCAAACAAGTAATTTATTAAAAGTTTTCCACTATCAAAACTTATGCTTGTGGGCCCGCGACCAAACTCTCCCCCGCTGCTATCGTCAAGACTATCTTTATTAAGCGCCGCATTGGCCGGCGCTCCATTGCTTGTGGGGACCGAATTAAAAATTAACACCCGATTATTTGTATAATCGGGTACGAACAACTTCCCCTCATCAGTAACGGCAGCGGAACCCAGGGGGCCCTCGCCAAGATTCTTTGCATTGATGGCGGTCAAAGTACTGGAAAAATCATCCTGGCCGATGACGACCTGCGCACTGTCAAAATTCTCAAAGTACAATGGCACAGTAAAATTGTGCTGTTCAGCGGGGAGATCCAGGCCAGCGGGGTCTTTGGCTTCAAGGTGCAGGCTGCGATTCTCCCCGGACAGCCAGCGGCTCTTGGGAGCTATCACCAAGGTGTCGTCATTAAAGCGCGACTGGGACCAGGTCAGAGTGTATTCATCATTCAGCAACAAACCGCTAATTTGCAGGCTGTCGCGATCCATCGACTCAGAAAACTGTACCGTGATTGCGCCATCCTTCTCCAAACGCTCCTGTGCTGGGGATACACTGACTACGGAAGGGGCAATTTCATCCACGGTATAGTGAACATCAACCTCTGCCATCTGGTTGCCAGCCGCATCCTGCGCGGCAATTGTCAGGGAGAGTTCTAGTCCCTTTGCCCACTCCGCTATCGGGGTTAAGATCAGGGTGTCCTGATCGACTTGAGAGAGCTCTCCCATTTCCTGCATGGCGCCACTTAGAGACACATCCTCCAATGCCACCGCTTCGCTAAAATCCAGCAGTAGGGTGCCGGTTGCTGCAATAGAGGCCCCGCTGGCGGGAGTCAGTGTCAGGCTCGGCGGAGTGGTATCCACAGGCGCAGGATCTTCACCACCACCACCGCTGCCACCGCTGCCACCGCTGCAGCCATAAAACGCGGAACTGATCGCCAGTACCAATGCGGCTTTGATAAACTTGCTATCGGCTTTAAAAAACTTGCCTTCCACCACTGCCTCCTGCAGCCATTTAAATAGCCAACAGGGTATTCAGTCTTACCTGTTTATTGCCACAGCAGTCACTGCCAATCTGGACCCTAAAAATGACAAAACCTAACAGGCTGGGTGCTGTGTCACAAAAGGATAATTTTCAGGGACACTGCGCTAATCGTACCGACATCTGGCAGCCACCGGCTTCGCCGGTATTAATCAACCTACAGGGCCTAACTATGACCAATGCCCTTTTTGCCGATCTAATTTTATTAATACTAACAACTTAGTTAGCTCTGGATGCACTTATCAATTCTCTAAGTTGCCCAACAGTATGTTGACTAAAAACTATTATTCCCATCCTTTGAAGAAGCGCAGACACAACACCAGAACCCATTATTTTTGTCCCTGAAAAACTGCCATCGTAAATATAGTTACTTCCGCAAGAGGGACTATTTTCCGTAAGCACTGCATACTGGATATTGTGTTTCCTGCATAATTCCAGAGCCAGTTTGGCCCCCAGCATAAATTGCTCAGTTAGATCTGTTCTATCACTACCTATAACCCCGGCAGTTCCATCTAACACCTCTGTTCCATTTGCGCCACAGATCTCAGCCGGCACCCTCGGAATAGGCAATCCTGCCGCCACTTCCGGACACAAGGAAACAATTTCCTGAGTATCCACAAGCCACTCAAAATCATCGCTATTGGCCTCAACACTACTACCGTCATAGCGCACGGCGCAGTTCAAAAGGCAGGAACTAACAAGTATTTTGGCCATATACATCTGAAGCTATAGTGGACACAATAGGAAGCCGAACTCTACCGCAACTGAGCCTAGGCTACTGGACAACGCAGGTTTTCTGACCAGTAAATTAAGACAGAAAACCTGAATAGAAGGACAACTAAATCCTAGCCTGGCGAACAGCTCGTAAATAAACTCATTAGAGTAATAAACCATGCAGCGTTCAGTCATATTATTGATAATTTACTTGTTGGCAATCCCAGTCACTAGCGCCAAACAACTGGCAATTACTTTCGATGATGCCCCACGTAAAGCCGATGGTTATTTTGATGGACCAACGCGGGCTAAAACGTTAATTGAAAACTTAGAAGAATATAAAGTTGGCAAAGTAGCCTTCTTTTCCAATACTCAATCCTTCGATAAGGAAGGGTTGGAGCGGATGAACCGCTACGATAAGGCTAGGCATATTATTGGCAATCACACCCATAGCCATCCCAATTTTCTGGAAACAGGGCTATCCACTTATCAAGCGGATTTTTTGCAGGCCCACCAGCTGCTTCAACAATTTGACAACTTTAAACCCTATTTTCGCTTTCCCTATCTGCGCGAGGGAGAAACTGTCGAAAAACGCGATGGTATCCGGAATCTACTACAGAAAAATAACTATCAAAACGCCTATATCACCTTAAATAACTACGACTGGTATATCGAAGAACTTTTCCAAACGGCAGTAAAAGATGGGAAAGCAGTTGATATGGAAAGACTCTCCAACTTTTATGTCGACGTTCTTATGGCGAGCATTAAGTACTACGACGATATGGCAATTAAATATCTCGGGCGCTCCCCAAAGCACGTCATACTGTTGCATGAAATGGATATTTCAGCCCTGTTTATTGGTGATCTGGCTGAACGACTGAGGAAGGAAGGCTGGGAGATAATTCCTTTAGAGGAGGCCTATCGGGACCCCATCGCCAAATACCAACTCGCCCAACCGATCAAATATAACCCTGGCAGAATCGGCGAAATCGCTTTAGCTAAAGGACAAAAGAAAAACCTCTGGCACTACACCCTGGACGAGTCCTACCTGGAAAAGAGGTTTAATCAGGAAGTGTTATTAATGTCTGGTCAATAAGTGGCGGGAGTGCTACAGGGCACAACGCCCTGTAGCGAGAAGAGTCAGGCTTCGGCTAGCTGAACCGGAATCGTATTAGTGCTGCGCTCTACCTTGTTGTTCTCATCCAGGTAGACCAGCTTGGGCTTGTGGTTATCGGCTTCGCCCTCTGTCATCTGCGCATAGGAAGCGATAATAATGCGGTCACCCACCTGTACTCTACGTGCAGCGGCGCCGTTCATGGAGATAATACCGGAACCGCGCTCGGCGAGGATCACATAGGTGTGGAAGCGCTCACCATTGCTCACATTGTAAATATCGATTTTCTCGAATTCGCGCAGGCCAGCCAGCTCTACCAGGTCCTCATCAATTGCACAGGAACCGTCATACCAGAGTTCGGCCTGAGTCACTGCGGCCATGTGCAACTTGCACTTCAACATTTCAATTTGCATAGTTGGATGCCCCTCAGAGTTCCAGGGAAACATTGTCGATCAGGCGCGCTGCACTAGTGTACATAGCTCCCAGGATCGTGATTTCTTTATCGTCATCTGCCGCTGGCTGTAAATCCTTGCTGTAACAGATGGAGAAGTAGTCAACTCGAAAGCCACTCTCTTCAATTCGCTTGCGCGCCTCTGTTTCGAGGTCGGCGAAATCCCGGCGTCCAGCCACAATTTCATCCTTGGCCCAGTTAAGTAACTGATTGAGCACAGCAACCTTCGGTCGCTCTTCCGCAGTGATATAACCATTGCGAGAGCTCATTGCCAAGCCATCTTCCTCACGGTGCACCGGCGCCGCCACAATTTCGACCGGCATACACAGGTCTTCCACCATACGGCGGATCACTGCTAATTGCTGGAAATCCTTAATCCCGAAAATAGCCTTATCCGGCTGCACAATGTTGAAAAGCTTCGAAACTACAGTGGTGACCCCTTCAAAGTGACCCGGTCGGCTGGCGCCGCACAGGACATCGGTCATCGCCGGACAAACCACGCGGGTCTGCTGATCCATGCCGTTGGGGTAAATCTCACTCTCATCCGGGTGGAACAGGAAGTCACAGTCCGCTTCCCGCAGGCTGGCCATATCCCGCTCCATAGTGCGCGGATACTTATCCCAATCCTCATTCAAACCGAATTGCAGTCGGTTGACGAAGATGGATACCACAACCAGATCGCAGTGTTGCTGGGCGATTTTGACCAGCTCTATATGGGCATCGTGCAGATTGCCCATGGTTGGCACAAAGCCGACGGTCTTGCCGTCTTTGCGGGCCTGGGCCAGCGCCTCGCGCAGACTTGTTACGTGGTGGAAGACTTGCATCTTGCTACCGCTCACTATGAATCAGCGCGGCATCATACTCGCTGAGACCAGGTGTCTCAACATAGCAAAATTGCCGCTCTCAATAAGATTTCGCCGCAGAATCCAGCCTGTGGCCCCGCCAGACAATCTCTGCCCATACCTGAACTGCTAGTCACTATCGACGCCGTCGATTGCCGCCGAATTTTACCCCATTCAGTTCAGGAAGTGTTCAGACCCGCCAGGGCAAACTTCACGCCAAGATACACAAAAGACCTGATCTGAAAGAAAAGAGCCCCACGCTCGGGAGAGATGTTATGAAACACCTCACTACTGCCATCGCCACCCTAAGCCTGCTGCTGATCGCAGCACCTGCCCTGTCCGAGTCACATCGCGGACACCAGCGCGCCATGGACGACCACCACAAATATGGAAGAGCCGAACGCGAGCAGCGCCACTTAAAGAAACAGCACGACAAGCATCACGACCGCCAGCAGGAAAAGAAACGCCGCAGACAAGAGCGCAAGAAAGAAGAGCGCAGACGTGAACGCAGAGAGGAGCGCCAGCACCGCCGCGAAGTTCGCCACGCCTATAAAGAGGGCTACAACAAAGGCTATAACAAAGGGCATAGAAAAGGCCACAAGCAGGGCCACCGCCACGAATACCGCGCGGCACACAGACCGGTTTACCGCCACGGTTATCGCGGCCACCGCCCCCACTACCGCCCCTCGCACTACGGTTATGGCTACCGCTGGCGCCACCTGCCGCGTAATTTCGTCAGTATCAGTATCGGAACAGCGGGCTTCTACTATAGCGATGGAATTTTTTATCGCCCGGCTTCTCACGGCTACGTAGTAGCCCAGGCCCCCCACGGCGCTATCGTGCACAGCCTGCCAGCATCAGCACTGACCGTGGTAGCCGGTGGACACAATTACTACGTGGCCTATGACACCTACTACCTGTGGGACCATAGCCACCGCGGCTACCGGGTTGTCCCCAAGCCGACCTATTACTGATTACCCAATCCCCCCCTCCCTGCGGCCCTCGGGCTGCCTTTTTTTACTCAAATTTGCGCAGATCAATCACCTTCTTAAGCCCCCTGTCGCAGAGTGCAAAAGAGCTGGCCACCCACTCACTCCCCATTTACTTTTCAGTGCGCAAAAATTAGCGTTTTTTTATCTATAGTTATTGCTTTCCGGCCCTGCTGGGCCCAAGATTCGCGCCCGCCAAATATCAACAGAAAGGCGCCATGAAGAAGCAACAAGTAAAAGACTGGACTTGCGAAGATTCGGCCGAACTCTACGGCATCCGCAATTGGGGCGCCGGATATTTCGATTTGAACGAAAATGGTGAAATTTCACTGCAAGTCGACGGCCCCAAAGGGGTAACACACAGTGTTTCGCTGATGGACATTGCCCGAGGCGCCACCGAGCGCGGCTTGGGTATGCCCCTGCTATTGCGTATTGAGAACTTACTCGAAGCGCAGATCGCCCGGATTAACGAATCCTTTGCTCGCGCTATCGACGATTGCGGCTACGGCAATGTTTTTCGCGGCGTGTTCCCCATTAAGGTGAACCAGCAGTGTCAGGTGATTGAAGAAATTGCCAATGCCGGCCGCCGCTTTAACCACGGCCTGGAGGCGGGCAGTAAAGCAGAACTTATCGCTGCCCTGTCCATTCTGGATAACACCGAATCCCTGATCGTTTGCAACGGCTATAAGGACGAGGAATTTATTAACCTCGGACTGCAGGCCCAACGCCTGGGCGTACAGGTTTTCTTCGTCGTGGAAACGCCCTCGGAAGTGGAGACCATTATCCGCTGCGCCGAGCGCGAGCAGGTGCGCCCCAATATCGGCGCACGGGTAAAACTCGCCTCCAAGGTGGGCGGCTACTGGAATGCGACCAGTGGCGACCGCAGTATTTTCGGCCTGGGCAGTAACGACCTGATCGCCATGGTCGATCAACTGCGCAACCACGATATGCTCGACTGTCTCAAGTTGTTGCACTATCACCTGGGCTCGCAGGTACCGAATATCCGCGACATCCGCACCGGAGTTTTGGAAGCCTGCCGCTACTACGCCGATCTGGTGGAAGAAGGCGCACCCATGGGCTACCTGGATCTGGGCGGTGGCCTGGCGGTGGATTACGATGGCAGCAAGACCAATTACACCCACTCAAAGAATTACTCCCTGGACGAGTACTGTGTCGATGTAGTGGAAGCCATTATGGGCACCCTCGATAGCGAGGGAGTCGAACATCCGGTGATTATCACCGAATCCGGCCGCGCCACTGTAGCCTACTCCTCTGTACTGCTATTCGATATTCTCGACACTACCCGTTTCGAGCCGGTGGAGCTGGAGCACACCAAGATCAGCGAAGGCGACCACCAGATGCTGCTCAACCTGCAGGACGCAGTGCGCAGTATCACCCCCAAAAACCTGCAGGAGAGCTACAACGACGCCCTCTACTATCGCGACGAGGTGCGCTCCCTATACCTGCACGGCCAGGTGAGCCTGCGCGAGCGCGCCAATGCGGAAAACCTGTTCCTGCAGGGCGCCCAGGATATTCGCAAATTACTCGATGAGGCCGAAGAGATTCCCGCAGATCTGCAAGCTCTGCCGGAGGTACTGTCGGATATCTACTACGCCAATGTGAGCGTATTCCAATCGGTGCCGGATATCTGGGCTATCGACCAGGTATTTCCATTGTTGCCGATCCACCGCCTCGACGAAGCGCCGACGCGCTCCGCCATCATCGCCGACATCACCTGTGACTGTGACGGCAAGATCGACCGCTTTATCGGCCGGGAAAAAGAGCAGAAAACCCTGCCCTTGCACGAACTAAAAGATGGCGAGGACTATATCCTCGGCACCTTCCTGATCGGCGCCTACCAGGAAACCCTGGGCGACCTGCACAACCTGTTTGGGGACACCAATGTCGTGAGCGTACGCATTCAGGAAGACGGCAGCATCGACTTCAGCCACGAGATTCACGGCGACAGTATTTCCGATGTACTGAGTTACGTAGAATATCAACCCAAGGCGCTGTTCGAGCGCTTCCGCCGCCTGGCGGAACGCGCCGTTAAACAGGGGCTGATTACCGCTGCCCAGCGCAAGCAGATTCTGCAGACTTATACCGCCAGCATGAGCGGTTACACCTATTTCGAAAAGTAAGTTTGAATAATAAGGCGCCAGCGCCTTTGAAAAGATAGCGGCAATAAAAGCCGCAGATTAAGGAGATCTTTATGGCCAACGTACTGATCATCGGCGCCGGCGGTGTCGGCCAGGTGGTTGCGCACAAGTGCGCACAGGTTGCTGAGGTATTTGAAAATATCACCCTGGCAAGCCGCACCAAAAGCAAGTGCGACAAGATTGCCGCTATGCTGCCGCGCAAAATCGACACCGCTGAAGTAGATGCGGACAATGTGCCTGAACTGGTAAAGCTGATCGAAAAAGTGAAGCCGGACTTGGTCATCAACGTGGCCCTGCCCTACCAGGATCTGCACATTATGGATGCCTGCCTAGAAACCGGCGTGCACTACTTGGATACCGCCAATTACGAGCCGCCGGAAGAGGCCAAGTTCGAGTACAAGTGGCAGTGGGCCTACCAGGAGAAGTTCGAGAAGGCCGGCCTGATGGCACTGCTGGGCAGCGGCTTCGATCCCGGTGTCACCAGCGTATTTACCGCCTACGCCAAGAAGCACCACTTCGATCGTATCCACACCCTGGATATTCTCGACTGTAATGCCGGCGACCACGGCCTGCCGTTCGCCACCAACTTCAACCCGGAAATTAATATCCGCGAGATCACCGCCAACGGTCGCTACTGGGAAAATGGCCAGTGGGTTACCACCAAGCCGATGGAAGAGAAACGCATATTCAACTTCCCCGAAGGCATTGGTGACAAGGATATTTACCTGCTGTACCACGAAGAGCTGGAGTCCCTGTCCAAGCACTTCCCGGAAATCGAGCGCGCGCGCTTCTGGATGACCTTTGGCGAGAGCTACCTGAAGCACCTGGAAGTTCTGCAGAACGTCGGAATGACTGGCATTGAGCCGGTGGAATTCCAGGGCCAGGAAATTGTACCTATCCAGTTCCTTAAAGAGCTGCTGCCAGATCCCGCCAGCCTCGGCCCGCTGACCAAAGGCAAGACCTGCATCGGCAACATTATTCGGGGCACCAAAGACGGCGAAGAGAAAATCTACTACGTCTACAACACCTGCGACCACCAGGACTGCTACCAGGAAGTTCAGTCCCAGGCGATCTCCTACACCACCGGCGTACCGGCCATGATCGGTGCCAAGATGATGCTGGAAGGCAAGTGGATGAAGCCCGGCGTGTGGAATATGGAGCAGATGGATCCGGATCCCTTTATGGATGACCTGAACAAGTACGGCCTGCCCTGGCAGGAAACCTGGCTGGATAAGCCCTTCCAGTAAATCGCTTCTTTCCCGACCTAGCGGGGCGGACTCCAGTGCCCGCCCCGCCGCACCAGGATATAACGCACCATGGACCTCACTCCCCCCGTTGACTATTTCGGCAGCTTCGATCCCTACCGCGTTCCCTCTCCCTGTTTTGTGATCGATGAAATTGCCCTGCGCAATAATTTGGCATTGCTCGCCGATGTACAGGAACGCAGCGGTGCCAAGGTACTGGCAGCGCTCAAGGCCTTTTCCATGTTCAGCACCGGTCCCATCGTGGCTGAATATCTATCCGGGACCTGTGCCAGTGGCCTGCACGAAGCCAAACTGGGGTTCGAAGAGTACGGCGGTCGCGACAAAGGCAAGGAAGTTCATGTCTTCAGTGCCGCTTACAAGGATGAGGAACTGCGGGAAATACTGCAATTTGCCCACCATGTAATTTTCAATTCCTTCTCCCAGTGGAAGCGTTTTCGGGAGTTGTGCCTGGATATGCAACAGCAGCGGCCAGAGCTGCGTTTTGGCCTGCGTATCAACCCTGAGCATTCCGAGGGCCACACCGATCTCTACGACCCCTGCGCCCCTTGTTCGCGCCTGGGCATCGTGCGCTCGCTGTTTGAAGGAGAGTCCCTCGAGGGCATCAGCGGCCTGCACTTCCACACGTTATGTGAACAGGATTTCAAACCTCTGCAGCGCACAATCGCTGCCGTGGAGGAGAAGTTTGGCGATCTGATACCACAAATGGAGTGGATTAATTTCGGCGGCGGCCACCATATTACTCGCCGGGATTACCAGGTGGATGAGCTGGTCGAAGCGGTGCGCAGCTTTTCCGACAAGCACAATGTACAGGTCTACCTGGAACCCGGTGAGGCCATCTCCCTGTTCGCAGGAGTCCTTGTGGCTGAGGTAGTGGATATCGCCTGGAATGGTGAAAACCAAGCCATCCTCGACGCCTCTGCCACCTGCCATATGCCTGATGTGCTGGAAATGCCCTACCGACCGGAAATTACCGGTGCCGCTCGCCCCGGTGACTTACCCCACACCTATCGCCTTGGCGGACAGAGTTGCCTGGCCGGCGACAGCATCGGCGAATACAGCTTCAGTCAACCACTGCGGATTGGCGAGCGACTGGTGTTCGAGGAAATGGCCTACTACACCATGGTGAAAACCAATACTTTTAACGGTATCCCCCTACCGGCTATCGCCCTGTGGAATTCGGATACCGACGACCTGAAGATGATCAAAACTTTCGGCTACGAAGATTTTAAGGAACGCCTCTCCTAAACAGTGCCGATAGAGATAGATGCGGCAGGCAATGAGTTATTGCCTCCGCCAGAGGACCAGTAGATGTTGTCAGAAAACGAATACCCCATTTTTCTCGGCTCCGAAATCGAGCAGCCGAAGCCGGAAGACGCCCTCTTTCACATTATCCCCATCCCCTATGAGGAAACCGTCTCCTACGGTGGCGGCACCGGCAAGGGCCCGGCCTCCATCCTGGAGGCATCCTGGCAACTGGAAACTTTTGACAACTTCTCCAACCCCTGTGACCTGGGCATCTACACCCGCTCGCCGGTCTCGGTTTCCGGCCCTGCAGAACAGGTGATGGAGAATATCGCCGCCGCCACCAAAGAAGTGTTGGCGCTTGGCAAGATGCCGGTGGGTATCGGCGGTGAGCATTCGGTGACCTGGGGTATTATCAAAGGGCTACTGGACGCCGGCGAAACCGATTTTGGCGTGGTGCAGATCGATGCCCACGCCGACCTTCGCGATCGCTATGAGGGCCACAAACACAGCCACGCCAGCGTGATGCGTCTAGTGGTAGAAGCCGGTGTCCCCTTGTTCCAGCTGGGTATCCGCGCCTATTGCGAAGAGGAAGTGCAGGCCCGCAAGGACCACAACGTGGGCTATCTGGATGCCCACCAACTGGTGCCCAACAATGTGCAGGAATTCCAGTTACCGGAGAATTTCCCCAAGAAAGTCTTCTTTACACTGGATGTGGACGGTATGGACCCATCGGTCTTCCCTTCCACCGGCACCCCGGTACCCGGTGGTCTCGGCTGGTACCAGACCCTCAACTTATTCGAATCCGTTGCGCGACAAAGAGAGATTATCGGCTTCGATCTGCTGGAATTTGCACCGATCGAGGGCTTTCACGCCTATGATTTTGCCGCCGCACAGCTGATGTATAAGCTGATGGGAATCATTCAGCGCAACCGCTGACCACTGATCCAGCCTCCGGCACTTTGACAATTCTTAACCAATTAACCTGTCTTTAATGTCAGGATAAGGGTTAGTATGTCAAATGTGAGTAATCACTTCGCTGGAGAGACTGTGAATAAACTGAATGTCGTAATTGGCGCCAGTGCGTTCCTGGCGCTGGCCGCTTTTGCCTTTAGCCCACCGGCCGATGCGCGCGGTTATGAGCGCGGGGGAGATCATCGCCACCACCACCGTGGCGGTGTTTATCGCGGACCACGTGTTTCGATCGGATTTGTTGCGCCCGTACTACCCGTTGGCCATGTGCGTGTCGCAGTTGGCGGACGTCCTTTTTACTACCATGGCGGGCACTTCTACCGCCACGGTCCCCGTGGTTACGTCGTTGTCGCTGCCCCTCTGGGCGCCTCGGTAGTCACCCTGCCAACTAGTGCTGTCAGAGTCCATGTAGGCGGAATTACTTATTACCAGTACGCCGATGCCTACTATCAGTGGCACCCCGCTACTCGAACTTATGTCGTAGTAGCACCACCTGCAGTGGCTGTAGCTCCAGCACCCGTAGCCGTTGTTCCAGCGCCTGCGCCGGCTGTCGCCGTTCCTGTTGCAACGGCAGCAGCTCCCGCTACTGTGCCTGCAACCCCGAACCCGGGCCCTGAGGGTTTCCAGCCCGGACAAGTGGTGGAAACCCTACCCAATGGCTACGCCGCTGAAATTATCAATGGCATCCAGTACTACCGCTATGGCGGCAATTACTTTATGCCTACCCAGCGCGATGGCCAGGAGGTCTACGTAGTCGTCAAGCTGTAAGCGCGGCTTCGCTTTCCAGCCCGTGAAAGCGGGCAAACTGCCCCAGAGCCCGGTGGTAACTCGCCTCCAGCGAGACGCCGGGTTTCTTGTCCCAGTGCAAGGCCTCTACCCGCAATACACCCGCATCCCGGTCTGCCTTCAAGTCCACCTGCCCCACGAATTGATCGCCGTATAAAATCGGCAGGCAAAAATAGCCATAGCGGCGCTTGGTCGCCGGTACATAGCATTCCAATTGATATTCAAAATCAAATAGCCGGCGCAGGCGTTTGCGCTGCAATATCACTGGGTCAAACGGGGATAACAGGCGCACTTTGCGCGATGGTCGTACTGGCTCCCAATCCAGATGCTCGGTGAGCATCAGCTCTTTCCCCCACTGAGTGAGTTCACCGGTTGCCAACATGCGCTTAATTGCCAGCTGGATAAGGGGTTTGTCGTCCCTGCGCAGGTAAGCAATTTCCTCCGCTCGGCCAATCCCCTGGCACCCCAGAAAAGTGCGCACCAGATGGCTACCGTACTCAATTTCCGAGGCGGCATTGGTCGAGATTTTTGCTGGCAGTATCCGCTCCGGGAGATCGAAGACTTTTTGAAAGCCCTCCCGGTGACTGACCATCAGCTCACCTTCATGAAACAACTGCTCCAGGGCTTTCTTTTCATCGGACCACTCCCACCATCCACTCTTGGTGCGCACAAAATCGCTGGCCCGCAGGGCGCCCTCCTCTCGCACACGATCGAGAACATAGCGACACAGCTTGGCATTCTTTTCAAACCAGTGGCGCTGACCGGCGCGGATACGATCCATACGCACCCGCGCATAGGGGTAGTGGGCCATTGGCAGGTAGGCAGCGGCGTGGGACCAGTACTCGAAAATTTCGCGGTGCTCTTCAGCTTCAGCCAGGTGTGACTCGCGGTAACGGGGCAGGCAATTGTAGAGCTGGTGGTGGTGGGCCCGGGTAATTCGCTGGATAGCATCCAACTGTAGGGCGCCAAGATGTTGCAACAACCCCGACAATCCTTCAGTCCAAGAGCTGTGGATAAATTGGCGTTGCAGCACCAGTGCGCGGATCTTTTGCTCGGATAACAAGAAGTGGCTCCCCTAGGCTCGGATATTCGACAGCCGCGAACCTAGCAGAAAGGCTTATTCGCCCTGGTAGTATTCTGGCGCCAGATTGTCGAAGCGAGTGTATTTGCCCACAAAGGCTGCGCGGCAGGTGCCGATCTCACCGTTACGCTGCTTGCCGATAATCAACTCGGCCATCCCTTTATCCGGGCTGTCCTCGTTGTAGTATTCATCGCGGTAGATAAACAGGATCACGTCAGCGTCCTGCTCGATCGCCCCGGATTCCCGCAGGTCCGAGTTCATCGGCCGTTTGTTGGGGCGCTGCTCTACTCCCCGGTTAAGCTGCGACAGGGCAATCACCGGGCACTCGTATTCTTTCGCCAGCGCCTTGAGAGAGCGGGAGATCTCGGAGATCTCCTGGGTGCGGCCCTCAGTAGACCCCTTCACCTGCATCAGCTGCAGGTAGTCCACCATAATCATGGCGGGCATACTCTTGGCCTCGGCGTCTTCGCGGCTTAACTTGGGGTTCTCGCGCATCAATTTGTTGATGTGATCGCGCACAGTGCGCTTGGTACGTGCGCGCACCTCGCTGGGACTCAGTGCCGGCGTATCATCGATATACAGGGCCTTGCCCTTCATCTTCTGCACGGCGCTGGACAGCTTGGGCCAATCCTCTTCCTGCAGCTTGCCGTTCCTGATGCGCCCCTGGTCGATACGACCAATAGAGGACAACATCCGCATCACCAGGCTGTCCGAGGGCATCTCCATACTGAAGACCAGAGTCGGGCTCTCCTGGCAGAGCATGGCGCTCTCGATAAAATTCAATGCCAGTGCGGTCTTACCCATGGAGGGACGCGCGGCGAGAATAACCAGTTCGCCCGGCTGCCAGCCGGAGGTGCGCTGGTCCAGCTCGGTAAGACCGGTACTGATACCGGTGATATCACCCTCGGTCTTAAACAGCTCATCGATGCGCTCGACAGTCTTTTTCAGCAGGGTATCCACGCCGACAAAGCCGCCCTCTTTGGCGCGCCCCTCGGCGATTTCCGCCACGCGGCGCTCAGCCATTTGTAACAGGTCGGCGGAGGCAAGGCCACCGGGATTAAAACTGGTGCGGCTGATCTCACCGGCAGCGGCGATCAGCTGGCGCAGCATGGAGCGCTCACGCACGATCTTGGCGTAGGCGACGATATTCGCTGCGGAGGGAGTGTTTTCGGCCAATTCCGCCAGGTAGGCGGGGCCACCCACTTCACCGAGCAGGTCGCGGCTGGCGAGGCCTTCGGCGAGGGTAACGATATCCAGGGGCTGTTCGCCATTACTCAGCTCGCCCATAACCGCAAAGATCTTGCGGTGACTGGCGCTGAAGAAATCCTCTTCACTCAGCTGTTCGGCAACGGCGTCAATACGGCCCGGGTCCAGCATCAGGCCGCCGAGCACAGACTGCTCCGCCTCTACCGAATGCGGCAGGGGTGAACTCTCTTCGCTGTGGATCTCTTCTTCAGGGGCGGCGTATTCGTCGATCATGGAACTTTACTGGATAGTAAAAACAAAACAGGCGCTGGACCCGATAGGGTGCAGCGCCCGATTGTAGCCCGGCTGGCGCCCGAAGCACCAACCGTTCGTCAGCAAAACCTTACTCGGCTTCGATAACGACTTTAACTGCAGCAATTACGTCGGAGTGCAGCTGTACGTCTACGTCGTACTCGCCCACTTCGCGCAGCGCGCCTTCCGGCAGCTTAACTTCAGCTTTAGCTACTTCAACGCCACCAGCGGAGATCGCTTCAGCGATGTCGCGAGTGCCGATAGAACCGAACAGCTTGCCTTCGTCGCCAGCGTTAGCAGCGATGGTAACAACCAGGTCGGCCAGCTTGGTAGCGCGGCTCTCAGCTTCAGCCAGCTTAGCGGCAGCAGCGGCTTCCAGTTCAGCGCGCTTAGCTTCGAACTCAGCAATGTTAGCGGCGGTAGCAGCAATTGCCTTACCAGTCGGCAGCAGGAAATTGCGGCCAAAACCGGCTTTAACATCAACGCGGTCACCCACGTTGCCCAGTTTGCCTACTTTATCGAGCAGAATAACTTCCATCTCGGTTTCCTCAATTTCTGTATTGTGCGGGCGCGCTTATTTGGAAGAGCGTCCGCGAATATCTATCCAGCTATCTACCAGGGCCAAGCCGCAGAGGAAGCCTGCCAGGGGCAGCCCTCCAATCACCAGCATGATGTACATCGCCACCAGGGGACCTACCCCCCAACCGCGACTGGCAACCAGCCAGTGGACCAGGGCAATACCAGCTACCACCATCGGGAACGCAATCACCGCTCCCCAAAATGCGTAGCCTGGGGTTACCAAGCTGACTACCCACAACAACATACTTGTCGCTGACAGCCACAGGGGCAGGCGCAGCTGGTGGAACTCCTGGCGGAAACCGCCGGGGTTGTACAGCAGGGCTTGCCAATAACGCCCCAGTACCAGAGCCAATGTGGCGCTCATCGCCGATATCAGGCCCAGGTAACCGGTAATTTGCAATTCACCCGAAAATATCTGCTTCAGTTCATCCATTGGAACAGTATTGGGCTGTTCCGCTGCATTCTCGACTGCCTGCAAGAACCCTTGCATCAGTCCTCCACTGAAGAGAGAGGTCAGCAATATGCCTGCTGCTGATGCCGCCGTTACAGCCACCAGGCCAGCGGCCCAGGAGCGACTGCTGCGCAATGCCATGGCGCCGCAAAAAACTGCAACAAAATGGCCTGCGGATATACCAGTCACCAGTGGTGGTACATGACCACTCATACCCATAACGACAATCGGCAACAGAGCCCAGGCCAAAACCATCAGGCCGTCACTGCTGCCTCGGCGCAAACTCACCAGAGCGAGAATTGCCGGGCTTATCAGCGGAATCCCCAACATGGTGAGGATTACCGCCCTGACGCGTCCGCGCATAATAAATTCAGCTACGGCGCGCATATCTAGATAGCTTCTCTATTAATGAGTCTAAGCAAACTGCGGCTTAGGCTTCGTGGCTGTCCGTGTACGGCAGCAGGGCCAGGTAGCGAGCGCGCTTGACCGCAGAGGCCAGCTGACGCTGATACTTGGCTTTGGTACCGGTAATACGGCTAGGAACAATTTTGCCAGTCTCGGAGATGTAGGCTTTCAGGGTATCGAGATCTTTGTAGTCGATACGCTTAACACCTTCAGCGGTGAAACGGCAGAACTTGCGACGACGGAAAAAACGTGCCATCTGATAATCCCCTTACTCTTCGCTTTCAGCGTTATCGGAAGAAGCTTCTGCAGCGTCGGAAGAAGCTTTCTCTTCTCCGGCGCGCTCGCGACGCTCGGTGCGCTCTGCACGGGCAGCTTTGCGCTCACGGCTTTCTTTTTCCGCTTTCATGATCGGGCTCTCTTCAGTGATCGCCTCGTCTTCACGAATTACCAGATTACGGATAACCGCATCGTTGTAACGGAAGTTGGTAGTCAGTTCCTCAAGGGCTTCTTCAGAACATTCTACGTTCATCAGAATGTAGTGAGCCTTGTGGATCTTGTTGATCGGGTAAGCCAGACGGCGACGGCCCCAGTCTTCCAGACGGTGAACCTGTCCACCGCTCTCCTTGATGGACGCAGTGTAGCGCTCCACCATGCCAGGTACCTGCTCGCTCTGGTCCGGGTGAACCAGGAATACAATTTCGTAATGACGCATTTTAGCTCCTTACGGGTTAATCAGCCTCTCGGACAGTCCGATGAGGCAAGGAGTACAACGGGCACGGATAAACCGGGCCCATTGCGGGCGGCGTATTCTAGGCAGTTGTGGGGTTGGTTGCAAGTTGATCAATTGCATCAAGCCCAACGCCTTCGCCTGCCCGGTTGCAAGTTGATCAATTACCTCAAGCAAGTGCATTCGCATTCCAAGTTAGAGGTTGATCAAAATGACTACTCTGCCACTCGCCTTGTTTCTGGGATTTGGCGGATTGGGACACAGCACTGCTCGGTCTGGTCATGGGTTTGGCAGGCTGGCTTCGCCTATGATGCCGGACTGTTAAAGGGAGAAGTACCATGCCCCAACAAACCCACCAATTAGAATTTGGCGCCTTCCAGGTACCAGTAACCACAGTACACAACGGCGAAGGCCCCCTGGTATTGGTGCTTCCCGCGATGGGCGTACCGGCCAACCGCTACCGCCTGCTTCTGGAAGAGCTGCAAAAGCTCGGTTACAACACCGCCATCAGCGAATTGCCCGGCACCGGGGAGAGCCTGCCGCGCCCCCACCGAAATGCCGACTACGGCTACAACGATCTGGTATTTTCGTTTATTCCAAAGTTAATCCAACTGCTGGAACAGCAATTCCCCCAGGGGCCAGCGCTGATTCTCGGCCACAGTATCGGCGGCCAAACCAGCACCCTGGCAGCCCGCGCCGGCCTCACTGGTAACGCCAAGGTTGTCAGCATCGCCTCCGGCCATGTGGACCACCGTAGCTGGAGTGGTCTGCACAAGTACGCCATCCTGCTCTTCGCCTCAATTGCCAGTGTGACCTCAAGCCTGCTGGGTTATTTCCCCGGTGCGCGCATGGGATTCGGCTGGCGCGAAGCGCGCAGGCTGATGAAAGACTGGGCCCGATCCATATTTAGCGGTCGCTTTGCACCGGAGGATCGCTTTGGGCAAATGGAAAAGACAAGCCAGCCCACCCTGCATATTGCGCTGGACGGCGACCCCTTCGCCCCTATTCAGGCTGCCCGTAAATTAGCGGCGATCGTCGGCGGCGAAACCCGGGAGATGAAACCCACTTATCCCAAGGGCAACCCTCACCTCAGCTGGATCAAGAATCCCGCCCCCGTAGTTGAGGCAGTACAGCAGTGGCTACATAAAGATCCCGCTCTCAACTGATTTTCCTTTTTTCTGTCTTTCCTGCATGGCCAAGAAAGCAATTCACAGCTTTCTTAGCCATGTATTAATAAAAACTGCCCGCTCCACCTCCCTCCCACATCGCAGCCAACAATCTTATTTGTCTTTCCGGTTTTCACGGTTCAGTTCCGTTTGTGGCCAGTGAATCAATCTCTTGAGCGGTAAATTCACCACTCAAACGACATCGCTCAAGTAGGTTATCCCCATGAACAACAGCCCATTCAATACCTTCACCAAGTTGCACCAAACTGACGCCCCACTGATCCTGCCAAATGCCTGGGATGCTGCCAGCGCTTTAATCTGCCAAAACACAGGCGCCCAAGCGGTAGGTACCAGCAGTGCCGCCGTCGCCTGGTCACTGGGTTATGCCGATGGCGGTGCCCTGCCAGTTGAGGAACACCTAAACGCTATCGCGCGGATTGCCCGGGTGACCTCATTACCTCTGAGTGTGGATATTGAAGATGGATATTCTCAAAACCCCGAACAGGTAGCTGAGCTGGCTTGTAAAATGATGGAGCTGGGCGTAGTGGGTATCAATATTGAAGATGGTAACGACACCCCCGAATCTCTCGGCGAAAAGATCGGCGCTATTCGCCAAGCACTAAACGGCCGCCCGCTTTTTATTAATGCCCGTACCGATGTTTATCTCAATGCACTCGCAAGCGGTGATAAAGCGGTAAATATGTGCATAGAGAGGTTAGAGCTTTATAAGAGTGCCGGTGCTGACTGCGGCTTTGTGCCTGGGCTCTCTTCAATTGAGGAGGCAAGGAGTTTGGCAACGGGTATCAACCTGCCAATCAATATTATGCTGCTTCCGGGAATTGCTCCTATATCGGAGTTTTTTGCCGCAGGCATAAAGCGCTTTAGTACCGGGCCAGCTTTATTCCAATCTGTCTATGGCCATTTAAGCGAATCATTAAAACAGCTGGCAGCGGTTAAAAGTGACACTAATTTGTTTAGCACGGCGTTGGACTACGGCACTATGAACTCCGCATTTACTTAAAGGATGTGGAAAGAAGTTTTATGTCCGGGTATTTCTATACCCGGCTTGTAAGGACTTACAGTAACCCCGTGGATCAAAGTTTCGAAAGAACTAAATAATTCTCCGCTCACCAACCTAATATGGGAACACCGCAATTTTAAATATTGAGCAATTCTCTAAATCTTAAATGGGGGAAAATTATCTGTAGATATTTATACGACCTAACTGATGAGTTTAAAGAAACCATTACATCTATTAGGTAAGAGCCAGCTATCATTATTTACTTCGATTGCCAACCCGCCCACTTAGCAAAATCTACCAGGACAACAAATGGTACTACTATCAGCCACCAACAAATAATTTTCATTCTCATAAATATATTATTTTCCTAGTATCATTCTATACCTATGATATAAGTGCCGTGACACTTTAACTTTTAGAGTAGTGTCAAATTGCTGCTTTTTATTTCAGCAAATATTAATAAGAAAGCCCTAAGGGGCTCCGAATAACTAACCGATTCGCTGTAACACAAAGACACCAAAGAAAATCCAGACTGGTATATTAGAAGCGGCTAACAAACGCATTAAAACATCAACACTTCAAATGATTTAAGTGTGCCCAATCAAAAGATACTTAAAAAGTCGACTCCAGAATCCAATTAACAATAAAAGTCATGGTAGATACTTTCATCACCATCCAGAGGTTATTTGGAAAGCTTTATAGAGGCCAGATTTGTTATAACCACCAGATTGCACGGCCAGTGAAGATCATCCCTGGCACGCGCAGAATAGACCAACTATTAGCCGTTGCGCTGACGCACGGCCTCAAATAAGCAGACACCCGTGGCAACAGAAACATTTAAGCTGCTTACCTCTCCCGCCATGGGAATTTTGATCAGATGATCGCAGTGTTCCCTAGTCAGGCGACGCAAGCCGCTGCCCTCGGCACCCATAACCAGCGCCAGAGGGCCGGTTAACTGACTTTGGTATACATCCTGTGTCGCCTCACCGGCTGCACCATATATCCACACTCCCGCCTGCTGCAACTGCTGTAACGCGCGAGCCAGGTTAGTCACGGTGACAAAGGGCAATACTTCGGCAGCGCCGCAGGCCACTTTGCGGGCTGTTGGTGTCAGTCCGGCGGATTTATCTTTCGGCGCAATCACCGCATGTACTCCGGCAGCCTCTGCCGAGCGCAGGCAGGCACCCAGGTTGTGGGGGTCAGTCACGCCATCCAGCACCAACAAGAAAGGCGCTTCGCCGCGCTGATCCAGTTGTTTTAGCAGGTCGAACAGGAATTTTTCATCGTGAACTTTTGTTTTGCCAGAACAGATAGCAACAACACCCTGGTGATTAGCGCCATCCTCAACTTTTTCATCCAGCGCTCGCCGGTCAATAAAGCGCACGGCAATATCATTTTTTTCCGCCTGCTGGATTATTTTTTGCAGGCGCTGATCCTTGCGGCCACGCAGTAACAGAAGCTCCGATACATTCTGCGGAGAACCTTTTAGGAGGGCCTGCACTGCGTGCAGGCCATAAATAACTTCCTGACTCAATTTATTCCTCGATCACTTTTTCTTTTTACTGCTAGAAGAAATCTTTTTCTTCTTTTTTAGTTTACCCGAACGGGTTTTGGCGTTTTCAGCCTTTTGCGCGGCTTTACGGGCAGCCACTGCAGGCCGCTTTCCGCCCTTGCGTGTCGGGGTACGCTTTTTAATCTTGCGTTTGGGCTGGGCATCTTCGCCTTGCCCGCCTTCACCTCGCCTATTGAGCGGCTCTTTTTCCGGTTTTGCTACAGGGGCTTCAACACTGGCCTCTACTGGCACAGCCTCATCTGAACCCACCTTGCGCTTGCGGAAAGGCGAGGACTTGGCTGTGGTCTCGGTATGCTTGGCCCAGGGGTTAGCACTGGTATTGCTGGGTTTTTCTTTTTTATCGCGGCCCCGGCGCTCGCGTTCCAACTGATGTTCTACTGCCATTTCCATAGCGCGGGCACTCACCCGCGTACTCTCTTTCTTTTTCTTCGACTCACGCTTTGCGCGTGGGACCAGTTCATTCAAGGTGAAATCCACCTTGCGCTCTTCGAGATCCACCCGTGCAACCTGCACGGTGACAGAGTCACCCAAATGATAACGCTTGCCACTGCGCTCCCCGATAAGACGCTGGTGCGCCTGCTCAAAGCGATAATAGTCTTTGGGCAGGGCAGTGACATGTATCAGGCCCTCCACGTAGAGTTCATCCAACTCCACAAATAATCCAAAGCCGGTTACCGCACTGATAACACCGGAATAGGTCTCGCCCACATGGTCTTGCAGATATTCACACTTAAGCCAGCTGAGCACATCCCGGGTCGCATCGTCGGCGCGCCGCTCGGTCAGCGAACACTGTTCCCCAAGTTGCAACATGGCCGGCATGTCGTAGGGTAAAATCTGCTCTCGAGCAATCGGTTTGGCACCGGGCACAGAGTGAACTTTTTTTGCCACCGCAGCTTGGTTGGCGCTGCCGTTGCGTATCAACCAGCGCAGCGCCCGGTGCAGGAGCAAATCCGGATAGCGGCGAATCGGGGAGGTGAAATGGGCATAGGCCGGGTAATCCAAACCGAAGTGTCCTCGATTCTCCGGCTGGTAAACCGCCTGGTTCATAGAGCGCAGCAGCATCACCTGAATAATATGCGCATCTGCACGGCCCTCGATCTGCTCCATCAGGTCCTGGAAGTCTTTGGGCTGGGGCTCACCACCACCGGGAAGGCGCAATCCCAATTCACCCAGGTATTCGCGCAAATTACTGAGTTTTTCCTCTTTGGGCGCATCGTGTACCCGGTAGAGTGCGGGCAGTTCCGATAGCTCCATCAGACTCGCCGCGCTGACATTGGCCGCGAGCATACACTCTTCGATCAGCTTGTGAGCATCGTTGCGCACCACCGGAATAATCCGCTCAATTTTTCGTTGGGCGTCAAATATTATCCGGGTCTCGGTCGTCTCAAAATCAATAGCACCCCGGCGCTCCCGCGCTTGGCGCAACGCCAGGTAGAGGTCGTGGAGATTGTCCAGGTGTGGGGTGAGGGTCGCAAATTGCTTGCGGGCACCACTGTCGCGGTTATCCCGCTCATCGAGTATTTGCCCTACCTGGGTATAAGTCAGGCGCGCGTGGCTGCGCATAACCGCCTCAAAGAAACGATAATCCTGAATTTCACCGCTTCGGTTGATGTGCATTTCGCACACCATACACAACCGATCGACATCGGGGTTCAGGGAGCAAAGGCCGTTGGACAATTTCTCCGGCAGCATGGGTACAACGAAATCCGGAAAATAAACCGAGTTTCCACGGCCGTGCGCTTCCTCATCCAACGCACTACCCGGACGTACATAGTGGGAAACATCGGCAATGGCTACCAGCAATTTCCAATTGCCATCGGGTAAAAGTTCGCAGTAGACCGCATCATCAAAATCCCGCGCGTCTTCACCATCGATAGTAACCAATGGTAACTGGCGAAGATCCACCCGGGATTTCTTGTGGTCCTCAAGCACTTCATCGGCAATTTCATTGACCTCGGCCGTCAGTGCACTGGGCCAGGTGTGGGGAATTCCGTAATTGCGAATCGCAACGTCAATCTCCATACCCGGGGCAAGGTGGTCACCGAGAACTTCGCTAACCTCACCTTGCGGCACTTTATCCCGGCCCGGTTGGGTAACAATTTTTACTACGACATACTGGCCGTGATCGGCTCCGGCGGTATCCTCAGAGGCCACCATAATATCCAGGTTAATACGAGGATTGTCCGGGCGCACAAAACAAATACCGTTTTCCCGATACAAGCGCCCAGCCAGCTGCTCGGTATTGTGCTTGATCACCCGAACAACAGCGCCCTCGCGTTTACCGCGAAAACCTCCGGGGGTTTCCCGAACTAATACCTCGTCACCATCAAAAACTTTACGCATCTGTCGATGGGATAAAAATAGATCGGTGCCGCCACCACTGGGGATAACAAAACCAAAACCATCCCGGTGCCCCATAACCCGGCCGCGTATCAGGCTCATTTTATCCAGTACACCAAAATCACCGGCGCGGTTGCTGGCAATCTGCCCATCCCGGGACATGGCGATCAAACGGCGCCTGACTCCTTCGCGGCGATCCTCGTCGGCCAATTCGAGTAAATCAGCCACCGTTTCCCAGGGTACAGGCTCCGCTTGTTTTTCCAGAATTTGCAGCAAGTACTCCCGACTGGGCACGGGCTTTTCGTATTTCTCTGCCTCGCGCTGGGCATGAGGGTCAGCATTGAAAGGGTCTGAGGTATTTTTTTGAGTCAAAACAGCATCCGTTGTTGGGCAGTTGCCAGGGTTGGCAACCTCCGGAGATTATCCGGCCATAAAGAAAGGCGGCGTTGGTGGTGGATTCCTGGTCAATAATTCGCCGCTATTGCACGCATTATAAGCGATTTCGCCAATTTTCCCGACCTAAGAAAAAAATGATGAAAAAAGCGCAACGCAGCCGTTGACACAAGGGGGGCAGATCTCTATAGTTCGCGTCCTCAACGGAGCACACGTTGATTTGCCCAGGTGGCGGAATTGGTAGACGCGCTAGCTTCAGGTGCTAGTGACCTAACGGTCGTGGAGGTTCAAGTCCTCTCCTGGGCACCAATTCCAAAAAGGCTGACTCGAAAGAGTCGGCCTTTTTTCGTTTGTGGATTTTACAGTTGCCAAGATCACCCCGCTTCTTTTTGGTTACATCAAAAGATAAAACACCCGATGTAAAAAAGCCGGCCCCATGGGCCGGCTTTTTCTAAATAAAGTTAAACTCAATTAATCTAATTACATGCCCGCATTGCCCGAGAGCCCAGTGTGATCAGATTGATCCGCTGTTGAGTCTGAAGCCCCTTCATCTAGCACCGCATCAAAATCGGAACTCGTTTCAGGTACTTCCTCTACTACCGCAGATGCCGGTTGCAGCTCCCCAGACCTCAATCGCATCTCCGGGGAATTTACTGCATCCACGCCACTCGTATACGGGTTAACAGCACTGAAAATTGCGGGGTCCAACTGCGTGAAATCCTCCACACTATTTTGCACCGCAGACCTGAGGCCTTGAGCCGCTTGAGCGCCAGCAATAGATTGGAGTTCATCACCCTTACTCGTAAAGCTTGGCACCTGGCTTATAAATTCCGGTTCGTAATAAGAAATAGAAACGATTTCAACATTCTGAGTTGCATCCATACGCAGAGGTATCAACTCACTACCAATCACACTCCAAAGTTCTGTATCCGTTCCCAGAGTGACATTGGCTGCCGTAATATGTGTATCTCCGTAGGTTTCAGCAGTAAGTGCCCCAAAGCCTAAGCTCGCCAGCTGTACATTACCTCGCCCAGCATCGATTTCATCAATTACCAGGTCCTCTTGAGCCAGTACAGTTATATCAACATCAGGACCAGAGGTCGCTATCCCAAGAACACCAACATCAGATTCAATGTCTACATCTCCAGCAACGGTAAGCTCTGCACGATTTGCTTTCAGCACACCTCCGATAGTGCCACTCGAACTGCTCACCACACTAATATCTCCAGTGCCGTCGTAGCCCAATCTCATACCACTAGAATGGAAAGATAATCCCGCCCCGTCACTATTAAATGGACCAGAGTAATCGCCACCATCGACAAAATCAAAACTCAAGTCTGTTTCCAGAGATAAAGTACTCGCGGTGTTATCAAGCAGCTCAAATTCAGAGAAATCGTAATTACCTACACTATTTCCTGTAGAGAAAATCTGCCAAACATCGTCGGACATATTGTACTGGAAGGAATCGTTTCCAGAGCCGCCGGAAAGTGCAACAGCATGATCTCCCGCAGTATCCACCTGTAAATAGTCGTCACCGTCACCTAGCGAAATACTATCGATAGTAGTGCCAGAAAGCGTTACTGCATCGTCGCCTTCTCCACTGTCTATACCGTTAAGCTGCCCCCCAGACAAATTGAAGATATCCACTCCAGTACCAGCATAAATATATTCTATACCGCTAAATGAAAGTGATTTCTCGCTTGTCGACACACTATTTTGCGAGGCCGTTATATCCCAGTTTGCATCCACATTAGCGCCATAAAGCGAATCTTCAGCACTACCAGCAGATAAACTCTCCAAACCAGCAAAGGTTACCCCGCCTACAGTCATCGTATCCAAGCTGCTAAATACGTACTCACTAGCAACATCTTGGCCAACATAAACACCGGCGCCCTCAACAAGCTCTAGATTATCAAACTCAACAGAAATACTATTAACCGTAGCCACAGCGCCGCCGCTTACTAGCGAATTATCATTGACGCTAGAAGTCCAGGTTGCTCCATCCGCGATTACCGTGTCATCTCCAGTCCCGGCATCAAGTATTTCCAGGCCTGTAAAATTGATACCTGCAACGCTGATATCCCCCTCAGAAGAGAGGGTAAATTGATCATTACCTGAAGTACCAATTAACTTATCCGCACCATCATAACTTGTAACTAAATTAATTCCGGTAAAAGAAATACCCGCTGACTCAAGCCCATTATCAGTTAGCTCAAAAGTGTCATCAGCCCCAGTACCAAGTAATTGAGCATTATTAGTTGCAACTGCATCTATACCACTAAACTCAACATCGTTAACTGTAACTTCGCCATTGACACCATTGAGCTGCCAACTAGTTGCATCACTTGAAATTTGGTCGCCAACACTTGAACCAGCAGCTACTTGGGAAACCGAGCTGAAAGTAATTCCGCGAACCTTCAGTTCTTGCCCTAACTTACTTAGCTCAAATACATCCGACTGGTCATAGGTTGCTGCATCAACAATTGCGTTGTCAGCATCCACCATTTCAATGCCGCTGAAGTCGATACCCGTGATAGCGATATCGCCCTGATTTTGACCTAAGGTCCAACTCTCACTACTAATACTTTCTGTGCCAATAATCGAGTCTGAGGTTCCCGATGCTGCAATGCTAAACAGCGCAGAAAACTCCATATTGTCGACTGTAACCAAAGCAGCGCCACCCTCACTACTAATAGTGAAGTCGTCACTATTACTGCTGCTCAGGCTGCCGTCGCCACCACTCAGGGCTTCGGCGCCGGTGATGGTGACGCCGTTGTGCACCACTTGGTTGTCGGTGGCGGTCAGGCTCCAGCCGTAGTTGGCGCCGCCGCTGACACTGTCGGCACTGCCGCTGGCGGCGATGCTGCTGAGGCCGGCGAAGACCATGCTGTCGACGGTCACTTCGTCGGCGTCATCATTAAAGCTGTAGCTGTCGGTTTCGCTGCTGCTCAGGCTGCCGTCGCCACCACTCAGGGCTTCGGCGCCGGTGATGGTGACGCCGTTGTGCACCACTTGGTTGTCGGTGGCGGTCAGGCTCCAGCCGTAGTTGGCGCCGCCGCTGACACTGTCGGCACTGCCGCTGGCGGCGATGCTGCTGAGGCCGGCGAAGACCATGCTGTCGACGGTCACTTCGTCGGCGTCATCATTAAAGCTGTAGCTGTCGGTTTCGCTGCTGCTCAGGCTGCCGTCGCCACCGCTCAGGGCTTCGGCGCCGGTGATGGTGACGCCGTTGTGCACCACTTGGTTGTCGGTGGCGGTCAGGCTCCAGCCGTAGTTGGCGCCGCCGCTGACACTGTCGGCACTGCCGCTGGCGGCGATGCTGCTGAGGTCGGCGAAGACCATGCTGTCGACGGTCACTTCGTCGGCGTCATCATTAAAGCTGTAGCTGTCGGTTTCGCTGCTGCTCAGGCTGCCGTCGCCACCGCTCAGGGCTTCGGCGCCGGTGATGGTGACGCCGTTGTGCACCACTTGGTTGTCGGTGGCGGTCAGGCTCCAGCCGTAGTTGGCGCCGCCGCTGACACTGTCGGCACTGCCGCTGGCGGCGATGCTGCTGAGGCCGGCGAAGACCATGCTGTCGACGGTCACTTCGTCGGCGTCATCATTAAAGCTGTAGCTGTCGGTTTCGCTGCTGCTCAGGCTGCCGTCGCCACCGCTCAGGGCTTCGGCGCCGGTGATGGTGACGCCGTTGTGCACCACTTGGTTGTCGGTGGCGGTCAGGCTCCAGCCGTAGTTGGCGCCGCCGCTGACACTGTCGGCACTGCCGCTGGCGGCGATGCTGCTGAGGCCGGCGAAGACCATGCTGTCGACGGTCACTTCGTCGGCGTCATCATTAAAGCTGTAGCTGTCGGTTTCGCTGCTGCTCAGGCTGCCGTCGCCACCGCTCAGGGCTTCGGCGCCGGTGATGGTGACGCCGTTGTGCACCACTTGGTTGTCGGTGGCGGTCAGGCTCCAGCCGTAGTTGGCGCCGCCGCTGACACTGTCGGCACTGCCGCTGGCGGCGATGCTGCTGAGGTCGGCGAAGACCATGCTGTCGACGGTCACTTCGTCGGCGTCATCATTAAAGCTGTAGCTGTCGGTTTCGCTGCTGCTCAGGCTGCCGTCGCCACCGCTCAGGGCTTCGGCGCCGGTGATGGTGACGCCGTTGTGCACCACTTGGTTGTCGGTGGCGGTCAGGCTCCAGCCGTAGTTGGCGCCGCCGCTGACACTGTCGGCACTGCCGCTGGCGGCGATGCTGCTGAGGTCGGCGAAGACCATGCTGTCGACGGTCACTTCGTCGGCGTCATCATTAAAGCTGTAGCTGTCGGTTTCGCTGCTGCTCAGGCTGCCGTCGCCACCGCTCAGGGCTTCGGCGCCGGTGATGGTGACGCCGTTGTGCACCACTTGGTTGTCGGTGGCGGTCAGGCTCCAGCCGTAGTTGGCGCCGCCGCTGACACTGTCGGCACTGCCGCTGGCGGCGATGCTGCTGAGGTCGGCAAAGACCATGCTGTCGACGGTCACTTCGTCGGCGTCATCATTAAAGCTGTAGCTGTCGGTTTCGCTGCTGCTCAGGCTGCCGTCGCCACCGCTCAGGGCTTCGGCGCCGGTGATGGTGACGCCGTTGTGCACCACTTGGTTGTCGGTGGCGGTCAGGCTCCAGCCGTAGTTGGCGCCGCCGCTGACACTGTCGGCACTGCCGCTGGCGGCGATGCTGCTGAGGCCGGCGAAGACCATGCTGTCGACGGTCACTTCGTCGGCGTCATCATTAAAGCTGTAGCTGTCGGTTTCGCTGCTGCTCAGGCTGCCGTCGCCACCGCTCAGGGCTTCGGCGCCGGTGATGGTGACGCCGTTGTGCACCACTTGGTTGTCGGTGGCGGTCAGGCTCCAGCCGTAGTTGGCGCCGCCGCTGACACTGTCGGCACTGCCGCTGGCGGCGATGCTGCTGAGGCCGGCGAAGACCATGCTGTCGACGGTCACTTCGTCGGCGTCATCATTAAAGCTGTAGCTGTCGGTTTCGCTGCTGCTCAGGCTGCCGTCGCCACCACTCAGGGCTTCGGCGCCGGTGATGGTGACGCCGTTGTGCACCACTTGGTTGTCGGTGGCGGTCAGGCTCCAGCTGTAGTTGGCGCCGCCGCTGACACTGTCGGCACTGCCGCTGGCGGCGATGCTGCTGAGGCCGGCGAAGACCATGCTGTCGACGGTCACTTCGTCGGCGTCATCATTAAAGCTGTAGCTGTCGGTTTCGCTGCTGCTCAGGCTGCCGTCGCCACCGCTTAGGGCTTCGGCGCCGGTGATGGTGACGCCGTTGTGCACCACTTGGTTGTCGGTGGCGGTCAGGCTCCAGCCGTAGTTGGCGCCGCCGCTGACACTGTCGGCACTGCCGCTGGCGGCGATGCTGCTGAGGTCGGCGAAGACCATGCTGTCGACGGTCACTTCGTCGGCGTCATCATTAAAGCTGTAGCTGTCGGTTTCGCTGCTGCTCAGGCTGCCGTCGCCACCGCTCAGGGCTTCGGCGCCGGTGATGGTGACGCCGTTGTGCACCACTTGGTTGTCGGTGGCGGTCAGGCTCCAGCCGTAGTTGGCGCCGCCGCTGACACTGTCGGCACTGCCGCTGGCGGCGATGCTGCTGAGGTCGGCGAAGACCATGCTGTCGACGGTCACTTCGTCGGCGTCATCATTAAAGCTGTAGCTGTCGGTTTCGCTGCTGCTCAGGCTGCCGTCGCCACCGCTCAGGGCTTCGGCGCCGGTGATGGTGACGCCGTTGTGCACCACTTGGTTGTCGGTGGCGGTCAGGCTCCAGCCGTAGTTGGCGCCGCCGCTGACACTGTCGGCACTGCCGCTGGCGGCGATGCTGCTGAGGCCGGCGAAGACCATGCTGTCGACGGTCACTTCGTCGGCGTCATCATTAAAGCTGTAGCTGTCGGTTTCGCTACTGCTCAGGCTGCCGTCGCCACCGCTCAGGGCTTCGGCGCCGGTGATGGTGATGCCGTTGTGCACCACTTGGTTGTCGGTGGCGGTCAGGCTCCAGCCGTAGTTGGCGCCGCCGCTGACACTGTCGGCACTGCCGCTGGCGGCGATGCTGCTGAGGCCGGCGAAGACCATGCTGTCGACGGTCACTTCGTCGGCGTCATCATTAAAGCTGTAGCTGTCGGTTTCGCTGCTGCTCAGGCTGCCGTCGCCACCGCTCAGGGCTTCGGCGCCGGTGATGGTGACGCCGTTGTGCACCACTTGGTTGTCGGTGGCGGTCAGGCTCCAGCCGTAGTTGGCGCCGCCGCTGACACTGTCGGCACTGCCGCTGGCGGCGATGCTGCTGAGGCCGGCGAAGACCATGCTGTCGACGGTCACTTCGTCGGCGTCATCATTAAAGCTGTAGCTGTCGGTTTCGCTGCTGCTCAGGCTGCCGTCGCCACCGCTCAGGGCTTCGGCGCCGGTGATGGTGACGCCGTTGTGCACCACTTGGTTGTCGGTGGCGGTCAGGCTCCAGCCGTAGTTGGCGCCGCCGCTGACACTGTCGGCACTGCCGCTGGCGGCGATGCTGCTGAGGTCGGCGAAGACCATGCTGTCGACGGTCACTTCGTCGGCGTCATCATTAAAGCTGTAGCTGTCGGTTTCGCTGCTGCTCAGGCTGCCGTCGCCACCACTCAGGGCTTCGGCGCCGGTGATGGTGACGCCGTTGTGCACCACTTGGTTGTCGGTGGCGGTCAGGCTCCAGCCGTAGTTGGCGCCGCCGCTGACACTGTCGGCACTGCCGCTGGCGGCGATGCTGCTGAGGCCGGCGAAGACCATGCTGTCGACGGTCACTTCGTCGGCGTCATCATTAAAGCTGTAGCTGTCGGTTTCGCTGCTGCTCAGGCTGCCGTCGCCACCACTCAGGGCTTCGGCGCCGGTGATGGTGACGCCGTTGTGCACCACTTGGTTGTCGGTGGCGGTCAGGCTCCAGCCGTAGTTGGCGCCGCCGCTGACACTGTCGGCACTGCCGCTGGCGGCGATGCTGCTGAGGCCGGCGAAGACCATGCTGTCGACGGTCACTTCGTCGGCGTCATCATTAAAGCTGTAGCTGTCGGTTTCGCTGCTGCTCAGGCTGCCGTCGCCACCGCTCAGGGCTTCGGCGCCGGTGATGGTGACGCCGTTGTGCACCACTTGGTTGTCGGTGGCGGTCAGGCTCCAGCCGTAGTTGGCGCCGCCGCTGACACTGTCGGCACTGCCGCTGGCGGCGATGCTGCTGAGGCCGGCGAAGACCATGCTGTCGACGGTCACTTCGTCGGCGTCATCATTAAAGCTGTAGCTGTCGGTTTCGCTGCTGCTCAGGCTGCCGTCGCCACCGCTCAGGGCTTCGGCGCCGGTGATGGTGACGCCGTTGTGCACCACTTGGTTGTCGGTGGCGGTCAGGCTCCAGCCGTAGTTGGCGCCGCCGCTGACACTGTCGGCACTGCCGCTGGCGGCGATGCTGCTGAGGTCGGCGAAGACCATGCTGTCGACGGTCACTTCGTCGGCGTCATCATTAAAGCTGTAGCTGTCGGTTTCGCTGCTGCTCAGGCTGCCGTCGCCACCGCTCAGGGCTTCGGCGCCGGTGATGGTGACGCCGTTGTGCACCACTTGGTTGTCGGTGGCGGTCAGGCTCCAGCCGTAGTTGGCGCCGCCGCTGACACTGTCGGCACTGCCGCTGGCGGCGATGCTGCTGAGGTCGGCGAAGACCATGCTGTCGACGGTCACTTCGTCGGCGTCATCATTAAAGCTGTAGCTGTCGGTTTCGCTGCTGCTCAGGCTGCCGTCGCCACCGCTCAGGGCTTCGGCGCCGGTGATGGTGACGCCGTTGTGCACCACTTGGTTGTCGGTGGCGGTCAGGCTCCAGCCGTAGTTGGCGCCGCCGCTGACACTGTCGGCACTGCCGCTGGCGGCGATGCTGCTGAGGCCGGCGAAGACCATGCTGTCGACGGTCACTTCGTCGGCGTCATCATTAAAGCTGTAGCTGTCGGTTTCGCTGCTGCTCAGGCTGCCGTCGCCACCGCTCAGGGCTTCGGCGCCGGTGATGGTGACGCCGTTGTGCACCACTTGGTTGTCGGTGGCGGTCAGGCTCCAGCCGTAGTTGGCGCCGCCGCTGACACTGTCGGCACTGCCGCTGGCGGCGATGCTGCTGAGGTCGGCGAAGACCATGCTGTCGACGGTCACTTCGTCGGCGTCATCATTAAAGATGTAGTGGTCATCATAGATACTGCTGAGGGCACCATTGCCGCCACTCACAGTGCCGGCATCAGCAATAGTAATTCCAGCATGGACCACCTGATTATCACTACTTGCCAGCGCCCAGCCATAACCATCTAAGCCTATTACTCCAGCATCGTCAGCAATTAGAAGGGTTACACCTTCAAAATTTATCTCGTAATTGGTTGCTGCATTTTCTGCTGTAACAATCCAATCCTCACCTGTATAGCCTGTAACACTATTTGCAAACCCATTAGTTATTACATTTTCCACACTCGTGAAGTTGTATTCATATCCATTGCTCAGATCACCATCGGTATCTGATGCGATATGACCACTCCCAAGAACATGAAAGTCACCTGACTGATCTGCTCCAATCGACAGGTAGCTCGCAGCGATGTCACTTAAATTAAGGAATAGAATGCCATTAATTTCACCGTCGTCTATATAAGCTTCATCGACTTCGAGCGTATCTGCTCCGCCAAGCGCATCAACAGTTTCCAGGTTGCTAAAGACAAGGCTGCCACCAACTTCTAGATCACCGCTATCAGTAAGAACAAACTCATCTACTCCATCGGTGCCCAGTAGGATATCGGTATCTGAACCATCCCCTTTACTATTAGCATCAATAGTGTGATTAAAGCCGGTAAATGCAATCTCATTCGCAGTGATTTCACTGTCACTCACCAGAGCAAAGGTATCACTCTCCTCAGAACCAACGATTACCCCTGTTGTGCTATCAGTAAACGTCACACTATCCATATTCTGGAAAGTGATGCCGGTATTAATCAGCTCTTTGGCAGTACCAGTGAGATCTACTTGTGTTGCGGTAATCAAGGTATCCGCATCACTGGCATCCGACTCCGTACCCGCATCGATGGTGCTGTTAAAGCCCGTAAAGCTAATCTCGTTTGCAGTGATTTCCGAGCTGCTGACGATCTCGAAAGTATCACTGTTACTGGAGCCCGCAATAATGCCGGTTGTGGCATCGCTAAACGCCACACTGTCCATATTTTGGAAAGTGATGCCGGTATTAATTAGCTCTTTGGCAGTACCGGTGAGATCTACTTGTGTTGCGGTAATCAGGGTATCCGCATCACTGGCATCCGACTCGACGCCCGCGTCGATGGTGCTGTTAAAGCCCGTAAAGCTAATCTCGTTTGCGGTAATTTCCGAGCTGCTGACGATCTCGAAAGTATCACTGTTACTGGAGCCCGCAATAATGCCGGTTGTGGCATCACTAAACGCCACACTGTCCATATTTTGGAAAGTGATGCCGGTATTAATTAGCTCTTTGGCAGTACCGGTGAGATCTACTTGTGTTGCGGTAATCAGGGTATCCGCATCACTGGCATCCGACTCGATACCCGCGTCGATGGTGCTGTTAAAGCCCGTAAAGCTAATCTCGTTTGCGGTAATTTCCGAGCTGCTGACAATCTCGAAAGTATCACTGTTACTGGAGCCCGCGATAATGCCGGTTGTGGCATCACTAAACGCCACACTGTCCATATTCTGGAAAGTGATGCCGGTATTAATTAGCTCTTTGGCAGTACCGGTGAGATCTACTTGTGTTGCGGTAATCAGGGTATCCGCATCACTGGCATCCGACTCGATACCCGCGTCGATGGTACTGTTAAAGCCCGTAAAGCTAATCTCGTTTGCGGTAATTTCCGAGCTGCTGACGATCTCGAAAGTATCACTGTTACTGGAGCCCGCAATTATTCCGGTTGTGGCATCGCTAAACGCCACACTGTCCATATTTTGGAAAGTGATGCCGGTATTAATTAGCTCTTTGGCAGTACCGGTGAGATCTACTTGTGTTGCGGTAATCAGGGTATCCGCATCACTGGCATCGGACTCGATACCCGCGTCGATGGTGCTGTTAAAGCCCGTAAAGCTAATCTCATTTGCGGTAATTTCCGAGATGCTGACGATCTCGAAAGTATCACTGTTACTGGAGCCCGCAATAATGCCGGTTGTGGCATCACTAAACGCCACACTGTCCATATTCTGGAAAGTGATGCCGGTATTAATTAGTTCTTTGGCAGTACCGGTGAGATCTACTTGTGTTGCGGTAATCAGGGTATCCGCATCACTGGCATCCGACTCGATACCCGCGTCGATGGTGCTGTTAAAGCCCGTAAAGCTAATCTCGTTTGCGGTAATTTCCGAGCTGCTGACGATCTCGAAAGTATCACTGTTACTGGAGCCCGCAATAATGCCGGTTGTGGCATCACTAAACGCCACACTGTCCATATTCTGGAAAGTGATGCCGGTATTAATCAGCTCTTTGGCAGTACCGGTGAGATCTACCTGAGAAGCGGTAATCAGGGTATCCGCATCACTGGCATCGGACTCGACGCCCGCGTCGATGGTGCTGTTAAAGCCCGTAAAGCTAATCTCGTTTGCAGTGATTTCCGAGCTACTGACGATCTCGAAAGTATCACTGTTACTGGAGCCCGCAATTATGCCGGTTGTGGCATCGCTAAACGCCACACTGTCCATATTCTGGAAAGTGATGCCGGTATTAATTAGCTCTTTGGCAGTACCGGTGAGATCTACTTGTGTTGCGGTAATCAGGGTATCCGCATCACTGGCATCGGACTCGATACCCGCGTCGATGGTGCTGTTAAAGCCCGTAAAGCTAATCTCATTTGCGGTAATTTCCGAGCTGCTGACGATCTCGAAAGTATCACTGTTACTGGAGCCCGCAATAATGCCGGTTGTGGCATCACTAAACGCCACACTGTCCATATTCTGGAAAGTGATGCCGGTATTAATTAGTTCTTTGGCTGTACCGGTGAGATCTACTTGTGTTGCGGTAATCAGGGTATCCGCATCACTGGCATCCGACTCGATACCCGCGTCGATGGTGCTGTTAAAGCCCGTAAAGCTAATCTCGTTTGCGGTAATTTCCGAGCTGCTGACGATCTCGAAAGTATCACTGTTACTGGAGCCCGCAATAATGCCGGTTGTGGCATCACTAAACGCCACACTGTCCATATTCTGGAAAGTGATGCCGGTATTAATTAGCTCTTTGGCAGTACCGGTGAGATCTACCTGAGAAGCGGTAATCAGGGTATCCGCATCACTGGCATCGGACTCGACGCCCGCGTCGATGGTGCTGTTAAAGCCCGTAAAGCTAATCTCGTTTGCAGTGATTTCCGAGCTACTGACGATCTCGAAAGTATCACTGTTACTGGAGCCCGCAATTATGCCGGTTGTGGCATCACTAAACGCCACACTGTCCATATTCTGGAAAGTGATGCCGGTATTAATTAGCTCTTTGGCAGTACCGGTGAGATCTACTTGTGTTGCAGTAGTTAAAGTATCTATAACACCGCTATCAGCACCGGCATCAACAATTTCCAGGTTGCTAAAGACAAGGCTGCCACCAACTTCTAGATCACCGCTATCAGTAATGGCAAACTCATCTACTCCATCGGTGCCCAGTAGGATATCGGTATCTGAACCATCCCCTTTGCTATTAGCATCAATAGTGCGATTAAAGCCGGTAAATGCAATCTCATTCGCAGTGATTTCACTGTCACTCACCAGAGCAAAGGTATCACTCTCCTCAGAACCAACGATTACCCCTGTTGTGCTATCAGTAAACGCCACACTATCCATATTCTGGAAAGTGATACCGGTATTAATTAGTTCTTTGGCAGTACCGGTGAGATCTACCTGAGAAGCGGTAATCAGGGTATCCGCATCACTGGCATCGGACTCGACGCCCGCGTCGATGGTGCTGTTAAAGCCCGTAAAGCTAATCTCGTTTGCAGTGATTTCCGAGCTACTGACGATCTCGAAAGTATCACTGTTACTGGAACCTGCAATAATGCCGGTTGTGGCATCGCTAAACGCCACACTGTCCATATTTTGGAAAGTGATGCCGGTATTAATTAGCTCTTTGGCAGTACCGGTGAGATCTACTTGTGTTGCAGTAGTTAAAGTATCTATAACACCGCTATCAGCACCGGCATCAACAATTTCCAGGTTGCTAAAGACAAGGCTGCCACCAACTTCTAGATCACCGCTATCAGTAAGAACAAACTCATCTACTCCATCGGTGCCCAGTAGGATATCGGTATCTGAACCATCCCCTTTACTATTAGCATCAATAGTGTGATTAAAGCCGGTAAATGCAATCTCATTCGCAGTGATTTCACTGTCACTCACCAGAGCAAAGGTATCACTCTCCTCAGAACCAACGATTACCCCTGTTGTGCTATCAGTAAACGTCACACTATCCATATTCTGGAAAGTGATGCCGGTATTAATCAGCTCTTTGGCAGTACCAGTGAGATCTACTTGTGTTGCGGTAATCAAGGTATCCGCATCACTGGCATCCGACTCCGTACCCGCATCGATGGTGCTGTTAAAGCCCGTAAAGCTAATCTCGTTTGCAGTGATTTCCGAGCTGCTGACGATCTCGAAAGTATCACTGTTACTGGAGCCCGCAATAATGCCGGTTGTGGCATCGCTAAACGCCACACTGTCCATATTTTGGAAAGTGATGCCGGTATTAATTAGCTCTTTGGCAGTACCGGTGAGATCTACTTGTGTTGCGGTAATCAGGGTATCCGCATCACTGGCATCGGACTCGATACCCGCGTCGATGGTGCTGTTAAAGCCCGTAAAGCTAATCTCATTTGCGGTAATTTCCGAGATGCTGACGATCTCGAAAGTATCACTGTTACTGGAGCCCGCAATAATGCCGGTTGTGGCATCACTAAACGCCACACTGTCCATATTCTGGAAAGTGATGCCGGTATTAATTAGTTCTTTGGCAGTACCGGTGAGATCTACTTGTGTTGCGGTAATCAGGGTATCCGCATCACTGGCATCCGACTCGATACCCGCGTCGATGGTGCTGTTAAAGCCCGTAAAGCTAATCTCGTTTGCGGTAATTTCCGAGCTGCTGACGATCTCGAAAGTATCACTGTTACTGGAGCCCGCAATAATGCCGGTTGTGGCATCACTAAACGCCACACTGTCCATATTCTGGAAAGTGATGCCGGTATTAATCAGCTCTTTGGCAGTACCGGTGAGATCTACCTGAGAAGCGGTAATCAGGGTATCCGCATCACTGGCATCGGACTCGACGCCCGCGTCGATGGTGCTGTTAAAGCCCGTAAAGCTAATCTCGTTTGCAGTGATTTCCGAGCTACTGACGATCTCGAAAGTATCACTGTTACTGGAGCCCGCAATTATGCCGGTTGTGGCATCGCTAAACGCCACACTGTCCATATTTTGGAAAGTGATGCCGGTATTAATTAGCTCTTTGGCAGTACCGGTGAGATCTACTTGTGTTGCGGTAATCAGGGTATCCGCATCACTGGCATCGGACTCGATACCCGCGTCGATGGTGCTGTTAAAGCCCGTAAAGCTAATCTCATTTGCGGTAATTTCCGAGATGCTGACGATCTCGAAAGTATCACTGTTACTGGAGCCCGCAATAATGCCGGTTGTGGCATCACTAAACGCCACACTGTCCATATTCTGGAAAGTGATGCCGGTATTAATTAGTTCTTTGGCAGTACCGGTGAGATCTACTTGTGTTGCGGTAATCAGGGTATCCGCATCACTGGCATCCGACTCGATACCCGCGTCGATGGTGCTGTTAAAGCCCGTAAAGCTAATCTCGTTTGCGGTAATTTCCGAGCTGCTGACGATCTCGAAAGTATCACTGTTACTGGAGCCCGCAATAATGCCGGTTGTGGCATCACTAAACGCCACACTGTCCATATTCTGGAAAGTGATGCCGGTATTAATCAGCTCTTTGGCAGTACCGGTGAGATCTACCTGAGAAGCGGTAATCAGGGTATCCGCATCACTGGCATCGGACTCGACGCCCGCGTCGATGGTGCTGTTAAAGCCCGTAAAGCTAATCTCGTTTGCAGTGATTTCCGAGCTACTGACGATCTCGAAAGTATCACTGTTACTGGAGCCCGCAATTATGCCGGTTGTGGCATCGCTAAACGCCACACTGTCCATATTCTGGAAAGTGATGCCGGTATTAATTAGCTCTTTGGCAGTACCGGTGAGATCTACTTGTGTTGCGGTAATCAGGGTATCCGCATCACTGGCATCGGACTCGATACCCGCGTCGATGGTGCTGTTAAAGCCCGTAAAGCTAATCTCGTTTGCAGTGATTTCCGAGCTACTGACGATCTCGAAAGTATCACTGTTACTGGAACCTGCAATAATGCCGGTTGTGGCATCGCTAAACGCCACACTGTCCATATTTTGGAAAGTGATGCCGGTATTAATTAGCTCTTTGGCAGTACCGGTGAGATCTACTTGTGTTGCGGTAATCAAGGTGTCCGCATCACTGGCATCCGACTCGGTACCCGCATCGATAGTGCTATTAAAGTCAGTAAAAGTGATGTCGTTAGCAATAAGTTCCGAGCTGCTGACGACCTCAAAAGTATCACTGTTACTGGAGCCCGCAATAATGCCGGTTGTGGCATCACTAAACGCCACACTGTCCATATTCTGGAAAGTGATGCCGGTATTAATTAGCTCTTTGGCAGTACCGGTGAGATCTACCTGAGAAGCGGTAATCAGGGTATCCGCATCACTGGCATCGGACTCGACGCCCGCGTCGATGGTGCTGTTAAAGCCCGTAAAGCTAATCTCGTTTGCAGTGATTTCCGAGCTACTGACGATCTCGAAAGTATCACTGTTACTGGAGCCCGCAATTATGCCGGTTGTGGCATCACTAAACGCCACACTGTCCATATTCTGGAAAGTGATGCCGGTATTAATTAGCTCTTTGGCAGTACCGGTGAGATCTACTTGTGTTGCAGTAGTTAAAGTATCTATAACACCGCTATCAGCACCGGCATCAACAATTTCCAGGTTGCTAAAGACAAGGCTGCCACCAACTTCTAGATCACCGCTATCAGTAATGGCAAACTCATCTACTCCATCGGTGCCCAGTAGGATATCGGTATCTGAACCATCCCCTTTGCTATTAGCATCAATAGTGCGATTAAAGCCGGTAAATGCAATCTCATTCGCAGTGATTTCACTGTCACTCACCAGAGCAAAGGTATCACTCTCCTCAGAACCAACGATTACCCCTGTTGTGCTATCAGTAAACGCCACACTATCCATATTCTGGAAAGTGATACCGGTATTAATTAGTTCTTTGGCAGTACCGGTGAGATCTACCTGAGAAGCGGTAATCAGGGTATCCGCATCACTGGCATCGGACTCGACGCCCGCGTCGATGGTGCTGTTAAAGCCCGTAAAGCTAATCTCGTTTGCAGTGATTTCCGAGCTACTGACGATCTCGAAAGTATCACTGTTACTGGAACCTGCAATAATGCCGGTTGTGGCATCGCTAAACGCCACACTGTCCATATTTTGGAAAGTGATGCCGGTATTAATTAGCTCTTTGGCAGTACCGGTGAGATCTACTTGTGTTGCGGTAATCAAGGTGTCCGCATCACTGGCATCCGACTCGGTACCCGCATCGATAGTGCTATTAAAGTCAGTAAAAGTGATGTCGTTAGCAATAAGTTCCGAGCTGCTGACGACCTCAAAAGTATCACTGTTACTGGAACCTGCAATAATGCCGGTTGTGGCATCGCTAAACGCCACACTGTCCATATTCTGGAAAGTGATGCCGGTATTAATCAGCTCTTTGGCAGTACCGGTGAGATCTACTTGTGTTGCGGTAATCAGGGTATCCGCATCACTGGCATCGGACTCGACGCCCGCGTCGATGGTGCTGTTAAAGCCCGTAAAGCTAATCTCGTTTGCAGTGATTTCCGAGCTACTGACGATCTCGAAAGTATCACTGTTACTGGAACCTGCAATAATGCCGGTTGTGGCATCGCTAAACGCCACACTGTCCATATTTTGGAAAGTGATGCCGGTATTAATTAGCTCTTTGGCAGTACCGGTGAGATCTACTTGTGTTGCAGTAGTTAAAGTATCTATAACACCGCTATCAGCACCGGCATCAACAATTTCCAGGTTGCTAAAGACAAGGCTGCCACCAACTTCTAGATCACCGCTATCAGTAATGGCAAACTCATCTACTCCATCGGTGCCCAGTAGGATATCGGTATCTGAACCATCCCCTTTGCTATTAGCATCAATAGTGTGATTAAAGCCGGTAAATGCAATCTCATTCGCAGTGATTTCACTGTCACTCACCAGAGCAAAGGTATCACTCTCCTCAGAACCAACGATTACCCCTGTTGTGCTATCAGTAAACGTCACACTATCCATATTCTGGAAAGTGATGCCGGTATTAATCAGCTCTTTGGCAGTACCGGTGAGATCTACCTGAGAAGCGGTAATCAAGGTATCCGCATCACTGGCATCCGACTCGGCGCCCGCGTCGATGGTGCTGTTAAAGCCCGTAAAGCTAATCTCGTTTGCGGTAATTTCCGAGCTGCTGACGATCTCGAAAGTATCACTGTTACTGGAGCCCGCAATAATGCCGGTTGTGGCATCGCTAAACGCCACACTGTCCATATTTTGGAAAGTGATGCCGGTATTAATTAGCTCTTTGGCAGTACCGGTGAGATCTACTTGTGTTGCGGTAATCAGGGTATCCGCATCACTTGCATCCGACTCGACGCCCGCGTCGATAGTGCTATTAAAGTCAGTAAAAGTGATGTCGTTAGCAATAAGTTCCGAGCTGCTGACGACCTCGAAAGTATCACTGTTACTGGAGCCCTCAATAATGCCGGTTGTGGCATCGCTAAACGCCACACTGTCCATATTCTGGAAAGTGATGCCGGTATTAATTAGCTCTTTGGCTGTGCCCGTGAGATCTACTTGTGTTGCGGTAATCAGGGTATCCGCATCACTGGCATCGGACTCGGTACCCGCATCGATAGTGCTATTAAAGTCAGTAAAAGTGATGTCGTTAGCAATAAGTTCCGAGCTGCTGACGACCTCGAAAGTATCACTGTTACTGGAGCCCGCAATAATACCGGTTGTGGCATCACTAAACGCCACACTGTCCATATTCTGGAAAGTGATGCCGGTATTAATTAGCTCTTTGGCAGTACCGGTGAGATCTACTTGTGTTGCAGTAGTTAAAGTATCTATAACACCGCTATCAGCACCGGCATCAACAATTTCCAGGTTGCTAAAGACAAGGCTGCCACCAACTTCTAGATCACCGCTATCAGTAATGGCAAACTCATCTACTCCATCGGTGCCCAGTAGGACATCGATATCTGAACCATCCCCTTTGCTATTAGCATCAATAGTGCGATTAAAGCCGGTAAATGCAATCTCATTCGCAGTGATTTCACTGTCACTCACCAGAGCAAAGGTATCACTCTCCTCAGAACCAACGATTACCCCTGTTGTGCTATCAGTAAACGTCACACTATCCATATTCTGGAAAGTGATGCCGGTATTAATTAGCTCTTTGGCAGTACCTGTGAGATCTACTTGTGTTGCGGTAGTCAGGGTATCCGCATCACTGGCATCGGACTCCGTACCCGCATCGATAGTGCTGTTAAAGCCCGTAAAGCTAATCTCGTTTGCGGTAATTTCCGAGCTGCTGACGATCTCAAAAGTATCACTATTGCTGGAACCCGCAATAATGCCGGTTGTGGCATTGCTAAAATCCACCGCATCCAAATTCTGAAAAGTAGTCCCATTATTAACAAGCTCTTTTTCAGCACCGGTTAAATCTGCCTGGGTGGCGGTAATTAACTTATCAGTAACGCCACTATTAGAGCCGGCATCTACTACCTCTATATCGCTAAAAGATATACTAGTGGCGGAATCATCCTCACTCTTGGAAACACTAAAACTATGCTCTACAGCCCCGGAGCTAATATATTCAGCTTCGGATGAAAGCGTATACTTATCTTCTCCCTCACCGCCGGTGATTACCGCAGTTCCAGAAAATTCTATATCACCAAGTTCGTTTTCTGAGCCCTCGCCAGACTGCCCCACTAAGAACGAAAAATTAGTAGCCTCAATAGAACCGGTATTAACAAATGAATCTGTCGTGTTAACCTCAAGTTGCGCATTGACATCTTCAGTTACTCCGTCAGATAGGAGAGAAACCTCTAGGTCTCCACTGTTAATAACACTCCCGCCAGAACCAAAAAGACGAATTTTTCCATCACTGGTATCAATACCTCTAGCCTGAATAGAGCCTTCATTATTTACGGCAGCAGTGAATAAATCACTAGATACATTTGCTTCCATTAAGACAGTTGCAGACTCAATAGAACCACTATTAAGCACCGCACTTTCAACACCTAGCGTATTTTCCGCTACAGCAGATGTCACCTCAACTCCGATCAACCCATCGGAGTCAAAGGTTAAAGCAGCTGCATCCCCTGCTGCTAAAACCACTAACTCAGCTTGAATCAGTCCGGTTGTGTCAGCGAGAGAGGTATCTCCAAGGCTGTTCTCTACGTACTTACCTACGAGGACTGCACTAGATGCGTTAATAACGCCTCTATTAATAACAAAGCCCGCTTGACCATCAACGCCGGCACTTTCAAGTACGAAGTCCGTGTTTAAAAATTCCTCATCCGAGTATTCACTCGGGTCAATAGCAAGCCCAGAAACAGTGAGTGCGCCTACATTTACTGTCGCTGTTTCCGTGAAGAGAACCCCCCGAGGGTTCACCAAAATAACATGACCATCTGCCTGTATTGACCCGTGAATCGTACTTGCGCTTTCATCAAGAATTCTATTGATAGCAATATCGCTTTCTGACTGCAGAAAACTAACTATCTCATCTTCCTCAACATCAAACGAATCCCAATCAATCGCTAAAAGATCTTGGCCTTGAGTAATGGTGGTTACATTACCAACCGTAGTTATACTGCTATCTTCAGCGCCGACGGTAATTACGCCATTCTGTGGCGCAGCATGAACCAAAGGGCTTAGTATTCCAGCTACCATTCCAAAACATGTCAGATTTGACATTCTGATTGCTGAGGCCAGCTTAGTTAACTTCAGAGAATGTTTATTGCTTTTCATACCAGCACCTTTCGTAGAGCTCCTGCTCAACTTCAGCTAATAAATAATTTTAACTAATTAGTTATAAAATACAGAAAAATCCGCATATACCGTCGGCTCATCCATATCGAGCCCCGTGCCTTCAATTGATGAGGCAGTCTTAATCGGCCAGGCTACCGATAGTTTACTGGCAAAAAATTCATTCCAGTTAAACTTAAAGAGTAAACCTCCACCGGCAAATCTCGCCCAATCATCTTGTTTGCCTTCTTTATAGTTATTTACGATGCCATAGCCAAAATCGGTAAATAACGCCATTTGAAACATATCATTTAGACGCTGATCAAATAGGATCGGATTTATCATATCTGGAAAAGTCATATACCATTCAGCAGATAATAGCCCTGCGGTATCAGCTGAAAAATCCCTTACATCAAACGCCCGCACCCCATTGGCCCCACCGAGCGACAACTGTTCAAAAGCTGGTAAAGCACTATCACTATATTGTGCTCGGGCCTTGAGTATCAGACGTGATTGATCATCGCTAAATGGCATAGGTAAAAACAGGAGGGAACTACCACTCAAAGAAAACTTAGCAAAATTATCACCGCGCTCCTCTTGCAGAGACTCCTCTAGCTCTCTTTGATGATCTCCATATTGAACATTTGTGCTCAATATATTGAGCATGGGAATCACACCACTAGAGAGATGATCAAAGTAAAGGCCCAGCTCTCCACCATATACGTGATCGCCCGGCTCATCAAAAGAAGTGATGGCCAAAAGATTAGACTTTTTCTCGGTTAAACTGAAAGAACCGGTAAGGTTAAAATCCCTAGATCTTCGGAATTTATGGTCTAAAGTAATTGCATAACTTTTGTTATCACCATGTATATCCAGCTTATTTACTGTATTATCTGGGTCTTCTACGTCTTTTAAAATAAATTCATTATGAGCAGCCGAGAACTGAACTCGTGTGCGGGGACCAAAAATTGGAAAACTATACTTAAACTGCCCCAAATCTGAACCAAAATTTGATTCATAATTAGTTAAGCTAGTCGATTTTAAATATCCAACGGAAAGAGCATCACCGATCCCTAAGGGATTTAGCCAGTCAATGGTTGTATAGAAGCGTTGGTCGCCTGTGTAAGCTGAGCCATGGTTATCGGTTCTGAAGGTGGCTTTCCAACCTTTTGCATCTCGAACCTTTAAGTTAAGCCGTGTTTCGCCTGGATTTTCTCCTGCACTAAAATAGCCAGTAACATTTAAGCCCGGCAAGTCATTTAGTAGATAAAGCCCCTCCTCAATACTCTCATGATTAACTAATTTTCCACGCTGTCCCTCAAAAGGCTCTGCTAACTGCTCTAATGCATATCCCTTATTGTCTTCCGCAACAACCTGCCCTAACAAACCTTCTTGAACCGTGAGAGTAACCACACCATTTTCAACTTCCTGTGCAGGAATTTGAACTTGCGCAAGAAATAAGCCTTGGCGACGATAGAAATTAGTGAGTTCCGCGGCTATTTCTTCAAGATCCGCATAACTAATACCACGTTCTTTATTTTGCTTTTCGATAACACTAATTAATTTTCGCAATTCCGAAGGACCCAATCCGCCTGGATTGAACTGGGCATCCATACCATCCAGCAATACTGCTAGCTCTTCCAGATTCTCCACTGTATAGCCACTAGAAAGGATTTTGTCCTCCTTCATGAACTTAATACGCAGATCCTCAGCCATCTTCTCGACCGTTTCACGATCAATACCGAATTCTGGGTACTCTTCCAGACGGTGGAATTGAAATTTTTTGATTGTAATTCGTGGCCCTTGATTCCTTTGAGATACTTCTGGAATTTCAGTATCCAGATTAGGGGCTTTTGCTTCGTAAGTTCGCTGCAAAAAATCCTTAGTTACATCAGCCTCATTAACTGTGGCTGTATCTTGATCAAAAGCCTCTCTAACCTGACTTCTAAAACTCGAACCTTCATCCTGAGCATAACCAGGACATTGAAACAGTAAAAAGCTAGCAGTCACCGCGAATGCCAGCTTATTTTTTTTAAGCCCGAGCATTTTTCCCCCAGACAATTAATTTAAGAAATTTCAGTATGCCAAGCTGTTGTGTACTTATTTCAGTCTCGGTCAAAAACAGATTATTAATTTACATCCCTAACAATACGAAACCCTGTTAATCGATCTGGCTCGCCAGTATGGTGCTTCTTGGTTATTGCCAAACAACGACTCATAGGGTCCTCTCGGCTACCGCCAAGTGCCATTATCTCTTCGCCAGTGCCACGAACCCACTCTTGAACATTCCCCACAGGGTTTACCAGACCAAACCCGTTTGCGGAACCAGAGCTCACCGGTACTAGCTCAGCACCTTTTTCAATACCCCCATACTTCAAGTGACAGTTGCGGTCTGCAACTTCACCCTGCCCATTAGCACTCGCAGCCGCGAACCATTCCTGCTCAGTGGGCAAGCGGTATTTATACCCGGTTTCATCGCTCAACCAGTTCAGATAAGCCTCAGCTATCTCAATGGGTAAATTATTTGCTGGCAACGCTGATAAACCCAGCTGCAATGTCCCACAACCGCCAATGGTGTCACAATAAATTTGGAGGTCTCCATTACTCACCTCATATTTCCCTACAGCCAAATGGCGCCCACCTTCTCCCTTGATAACGACCATCGCCGGGCCTTGAGTTCCATCTGCCAAGCGATCACGACAACTGTATCGCTCACCTCGCCCACCACTGCCCGGCGGGAGGTGGCCGCAGAAATCCAAGCGAAACTCCTTCAAAGGTTGATAAGTAGGTACAAGAGCTCTGAACTGATCGACTAAGGACTCCGTTTGAACTGGGTCCCTCGCACCCAAGGTTGACGCGCATTTCGCCAACTCAGCGCCGACGACAGGTCTAATTTTTCTCGCTTTTACCGCATCAAGGCGCGCAAGCCGGGAAAGCTGTGTACCAACACCTGGAACGCTCATTTCAAAGCTGCAAGTCAGTGCAACCTCCATATCATCGAGCACCGCATCAATTTCTTTTTGCTTAGCGGCGGCTACACGACGGCGCTCGGCCCTCTCCTCAGCCAGACGAAGCTGCTCAGCCTCTCGTTCTGCTGCTACTCGCTCAGCTTCTAGCCTCTCCCGCAAGCTTTCTCTATCTGCAGCTAGCTGCGATTTGATCGCCGCTGCTTCACTGGAATCACCATACCAATTAGCCACGCCCTTGAGCATCACATCTGCCTGATCAAGATTGCCTAGATTCAATTGACCTGTAGCGGCTGCCAAAAATAGCTCTGATATCTGGCGACGCGAAGTATCTTGAAACTCTTTATCAGCAGGGTTCAACTCAGCGTACTCTGCCAATTCAAGCCTGAGATCCTCCTCCCACGCAGGAGTCAGAATACTCAGTGCGATTAGCCTAGATATTGCCTCTTTTTTGTCCGCAGTACGGCGCTCCAACAACTCCTGCTCATGTTTGCGCTCCAGCTCAACCCTGACCCGTTCCTGTTCCACTGCGTTCTGTTGCTGCAAGTGGCTGTAACCTACTACAGCCCCACCTAAGACCAGTACAAACGCGCTTCCCAGAACCCACTTCCAAGCCTGACTGACGAAGAAAGCCTGAACAAATTTATCAACTGTACTTGTTCGATTTTCCCGTTTCAGCTCAAGCGCTAATTCAAGTGCTCTCCACTGCCGACGATTAAGCCCCTTGATTCGCTTGGGCCGCAGGCCCTGCTCTAGCGCCTTATCTGCTGGTGTCTTGTCATACGGGTGACGACCGCAAAACAGCTCGTAGGCTACACACCCAAGTGCAAAAACATCGTCACTCGGAGCCGGCTCCGCCCCTTTAAGCATTTCAAGGCTTGCATATGCAGGGGTCAGAGCTCCGAGAGTACCTGCGTCAAATACGGTAGTTTCACCAACCTTGTTGGCGATTCCGCCTTCAGAGACAGCTCGGGCAATACCGAAGTCAAATACTTTTGCACCTTTCTTATTGGTGACAAAAATATTGCCTGGCTTAAAGTCCGAGTGAACAATTTTATGGGAGTGGGCATATATCAGGGCTTGGGAGATATCCCAAAATACCGAGCGGGCACGCTCGGGCTCCAACCCAACATCGGCATGGTCGCGCAACAACTTGTCCAATGGAGCACCCTCAAGGAACTCCATTGTCATAAACACGCGATCTCCATCGCGGTCAAAATCGTAAACCGTTACGATATTAGGGTGTGCAAGCGTTTGTGATTTACGCGCTTCCCGCTGGAGAGAAATAAAAGCATCGGGATGCTTTTGGAAATCATCATTAAGCAGCTTGATAGCGACATAGGGCTCGCTGTCACTGGCTTCCAATTTACGGCGGTCAAGGGCTTTGTAAACTGCCCCCATCCCCCCAACACCCAGGAGTTTGTCAAGCTCAAATCGACCTTTGATTACAGTTTTAGTCACTGCATTTGAGCCGGAAGCTTCAAAGGGTTCAGGTATTACTGCCGAATCAGCAGAAACACCACCCAAAACTTCATTAGCCCCAGCCCCACTTCCCATCCGATTAGGATTAGGAGAGGGCGCAAAGACAGTAGCATCTGAGCTAAAGCTGGCAGCAGCCGAAGGGATTACCGGTTGGGCACCTTTAACAGGGGGGTGATCATTTGCTCCAGTCTTATCCTGCTGCACAACAACGGTGATATCACCATCTTCTGTCAGCCCACTGGTTGATTGGCCTGAGCCCGGCGGAGTGTCACTCGGCCGAACAATACGCGTCTTATCGTTCAATTCCGCCTCCATGGGAAACCATTACGACACATCCAAATCCGCAAAAACTTTGTTATTGATCTAATGGGCAAGGCAATAAAGTAGGGTGCGAAGTATATCGAACAGCCTATGTGGCAACAATGAACCAATATTCAAATAAATTTGCCTTAACACGCCATCAAACTATTATTTTGATCCAGCCCCCGAAAACACTGAGTATCGCTCCGATTTAAGGCTGAATTACATATTATTACAAAGCAAGCTTATCAAAAAAATACCGGTAAATGCTTTCAAATAGATATTTGACTGTCAATCAATATGCATGACTCAAACCACTTATTTATCCCCGCTAGAGATTTGTTAGTTTTTAGCAATGTTAAATTAGTGTCAGAGTCAATTTGAGCAAACAGGCATAAATCGTAACAGCATAAAATCGCCTCTAGAAATTAGTGCCAGAGTCGATTAAATAACTCGAAAATTAGTTTGTTTTTAGCTTTCTCTTTGTTTAAATCATCACAGTTGCCACCGCGACGACCACCTGAACTACTGCGAATCGCGGTGGTAAGGGATTAACCACCAACATCACACGCCAACTAATGAGGGACATCCCATGGCTATCTACATGAACTACAACAACAAGGCCATCAAAGGCAATGTTACTGCTTCCGGCTACGAGGACTGGATCGAAATTGACAGCTTCAACTTCGGTGTTGGCCGCGGCATTACCATGGAAGCTGGCGCCATGTCAAACCGCGAAGCTTCTCGCCCAAGCCTGAGCGAAGTAAGCTTCACCAAGCGCATCGACGCTGCTTCCGGCGGCCTGTTCAAATCTTCTGTAACCGGTGACGAAGGTGTTACCGTTGAGATCCACGTAGTACAAACTGGTGCTAACTCTGTAGAGAAGTACGCTGTTTACAAACTGGAAAACACCCTGATTTCCTCCTACAGCATCGGTGCTTCCGCTGGTGGCGCTCCGGCTGAGTCTGTATCCCTGAGCTACGCTAAAATCGAAGCAGATCTCAACCACGCAGACAAGACCAACAAGAACCCCAAAAATATGCGTGTTGGATACGATCTGGAAACAGCCAAGCCGCTGTAAGCCAGCAGAATCTGATCTGCATATATAATGGTCTGCAGGAAAACTGCAGACCATTATTTAGCAGTTATTTAGCTGAACGCTTGTTGAGTTTTCAGCTAAATAACTGAACGTATAATAACTAGTACTATTCTCCAAGGCACCGTAGGGATAGTAGGGGCTGCCCATGACTACATTAAATCAAGATAGAAGACTGATTAAAGTCGACAGCCCACTCGGCACGGATGCGGTAATCGCTACCAGCCTGCAAGGCGAAGAGCACATTTCCAAACTCTTCCGCTATGAAGTTCAGCTCCTGTCCGATGACCATGCAATAAGCCAGAAAGATATCGTCGGGAAGGCTGTTACCATTTCTGTTCACCACTCAGAAACTCCTCGTTATATCAATGGTTACGTCACTCAACTTTCTCTACGCGATGTAAACACTGAAGGAGTACGGAGTTATAGCGCCACAATTCAACCAGGCCTTTGGTTTACGAGCCTCGGAGGTTCCAACAGAATCTTTGAAAAGAAATCTGCTAAACAGATTCTTGAAGAAGTTTTGGGTGAGTACAGCAAAGTTGTTAAACTAAGCGTCAAATTAAATGCTGAATATATAACTCGTGAATATTGTGTGCAGTTTGATGAAAGCGATTTTGAATTCATCAATCGCCTTATGGCTGAAGAGGGTATCTCCTATTACTTCAAGCACTCAAATGGGCAACACGAACTTGTACTTTGTGATGATAGCCAGGATTTCTATGACTGTGAAAGCGAACAGATAGAGTACGATGGGAGCGGCAGTCATCCGACAAAAAACACCGTAAGTAGTTGGCAGCGAAATTTCAATTATCATGGTGGCGGTTTTGAATTGAAAGATTATTGTGAGTTCACCGCAACAAAAGATAATAAACAGCAAGTTAAAACCACTAGCCAACTGAATGATGTCAACAATTACATGCGCGGCCTTTATGGGCTAAACCATTTCCAGGCTGACGGTGAAAATAAGCACAAATTTACAGATAGTTACCATAAAGCGCTAGCCGAGCGCTCAATGGAAGCACAAGAAGCTTTATTTGATGTGAGCCATGGGCGCAGTGACTGCCCCTCATTCACAGCGGGCGGCCGTTTTAATTTTGACCACACATTATCGTCAGAGAAAGGGAAGTACCTGATTACTTCCGTACATATCTCTGCTACAGACGGCAATAGTGCGGAAACACATTTCCACAATACTTTCAGTTGTATCCCATCATCAGTAACTCCAAGACCTGAACCGAATGTTTTTGCGAAGAAAGTACACTCTCCGCAAGTCGCACGCGTCCTTGAAGTTAAGGCCACCACTTCTGACAGTTCACAAGACCCCTACACCCAAATCAAAGTGAAGTTTCCATGGAATTCACAGCAGAACAGCTGTTGGGTACGGGTGATGCAGTCATTTGCCGGAAAAAACTGGGGCGCCAACTTTGTCCCCAGAGTCAATCAAGAAGTTATTGTTACTTATATTAATGGTGATCCAGATAGACCACTGATAACTGGAGCCGTATATAACGGCGACAATCCTGGTCCCAACTACACTGCGACTCAAAGCGGCTGGAAAACTGAGTATGAAGGTAGTGCCTTTAACGAACTTCGATTTGATGACAAAGGCGGAAGCGAAGAGCTTTATATGGAAGCCGGCAAAGACCATAACTTTGTCGTCCATAATGACCAAACAGGTAAGATAGAGAACAAACAAACCCTTGAGGTTAAGCAAGACCGGACTATTACGGTTACCGATGGCAGTGAAGTTGTCACCATCTCAAAAGGTGATCAGAAACTTAATGTCAGTAAAGGCAATCAAGTTGTAACTATCGGGTCAGGAAATCACACACTCAAGATCAGTAAAGGTTCTCAAACTACTGATGCAATGGGTGCAATTAAGATTTCCTCCAAAGCATCCATTGAACTAAAAGTCGGCGGTAGCAGTATTAAACTGACTCCAGCTGGTATCACCATCAAAGGAACAATGCTTTCCTGTAAGGGCGACGCTACTGCAGAAGTTAAAGGTGGCGGAATGCTGACCCTGAAAGGCGGCGTAACCATGATTAACTGATGGGGATATACCAATGACAGACCTCATTAAAGTAGAAGCTCTCACCGCAGATGAGCTACTTAAGAATTTTGAAGTTAGTGACGAGGCAGAAGATCATCTGGTACCGGATACAGCACCAGAAGTCAGCATAAACCGCCTAGTGGAAGCAGGCCTATTTCCAGACGCGATCAAGTTGCTTGCTCATGGTCTACCAAAGCGGGAAGCCGTGTGGTGGGCTTGCCTCGCGGCCCGAGATATCCAAGGCCCTCAAACTGACGATGACAATGTGAATGCGCTTAATGCAGCTGAGACTTGGGCAAAAAAGCCCAGTGAAGAAGCCCGCTTACGCTGCAAACTATTCGGCGATAAAACAAAACATAAAACTCCAGCGAGCTGGGCGGCTACGGCAGCGAGTTGGTGTCATGGGAGCTTAGCAGCCGAAGGTGAGCCGGTAGTAGAGCCGCCAGAACACCTTTATGCTCATGCAGTCGCCGGCAGTGTTACTCTTGCTGCCGTGCTATCTGACCCAGTCGATCCAAATAAAAGGTTCATGCGCTATATGGAGCAAGGTCTCGATCTAGCTCGAGGCGGAAACGGTAGGGTTGAGGGATAAATTATGGGTAAGCCAGCTTCCCGCATTGGTGATATGCATGTATGCCCAATGGTCACCGGCACAGTCCCTCATGTGGGTGGCCCAGTAGTAAGCCCAGGAGCACCCACTGTTATCATCGGTGGGATGCCTTCAGCAACCGTTGGTAGCACCTGTACCTGTGTTGGACCGCCCGATACGGTCGCTATGGGAAGCACTACAGTAATGTTGCAAAAGAAACCCGCAGCAAGGATGGGAGATACCACAGGGCATGGTGGAAAAATAGTCATCGGTTGCCCTACAGTATTAATAGGTGGATAAAATATATCGATCTCGCCTGCTTACTAAGCTCGGTGTGCCAGCATAGATGAAATTGGAGACTGACGTTATCCAATTAAGATCACCCCATATCTATGTTTAAGAGTATTCAAACATGCCGCTCTCATCGAGTGGGCGTATCTCTGCCACACCATATCTGCTGAATAAAGATAATGGCTTAAAATATAAGCCCCAGTACACAAGACAACACTTCCTGTGTACTAAAAGTGATTCCCTCTTCTATTAAGAAATTTAGCCAACCACAATGGAAAAGCTATCTATCTAACATAAACACTTTAAATCCAAAGAGAGTCATCCACATATTAATGCTTGTCTTGCACGGACCATGGGCAACCAACCGGAAACCGGAAACCGGAAACCGGAAACCGGAAACCGGAAACCGGAAACCGGAAACCGGAAACCGGAAACCGGAAACCGGAAACCGGAAACCGGAAACCGGAAACCGGAAACCGGAAACCGGAAACATTAAACGATTTTATTAAAATAAAAATAACACAAAATTACCAACTAAATATAAACAATGTGTTTATATAACCCACAGATCAATAATTAAAATATTTCACACAACAAATTTAACCAACAATATTTTCGACGACCCTCTATTTAGAAATCTTTGCCTATTCCATAAATTTAACTAAAGAACAACACCAACCGAAGAAAATTACTTTAGCCAATACGGCCGGAGGATATTTAGCATGCACAAGAAATATAAATTTAAATTATTTCTAATATTTTTTTTATTAACTGCCATATCACCTGGAGGAAATAGCGCTATGGCCTCATTCAACCCCTTTAAAGCTTGTACATTTTCAGAAATGAAAATCAAGTTAACCCTAAATGGAGAACCTGTATCAGGGGCTAAGATCACACGCTCCATACAATGGCAAAAAGAATGGATAGATACATTCACATCTGATGAAAATGGATTTGCAGTATTACCCGCAAAATTTGCGAATTCTGTAAAGCAAGTTCTACCTGTCGAGTTTGTCTCAGCACAAAAAATCACAGTCGAGCATAACGATAACTCCTACAAAATATGGGTTTATGCAAAACGACAGCCTGAGGAGAACTCAGAACTTAACGGAAAACCCTTTAATCTTACTTGCGAACTGTCTGATGAGATGGAACTAGAGGAACGATTCGGCTCATATTTAAAAACATCGTGTAAATTTTCTTAAACAAAAATAGAGACAACAACATCATGCTTAGCCCAACCTACAGTGCAAAATTGGCTGCAGACACCTATCTTGTCAAAGAATCTAATACTCGCGAACTTTTTTTCGAAGTATATAAAGAAGATTTTGAGATTGATGAAGAGCTTTCTGGCAAGTTCAATGCCGAAGCTGGCGCTCTAGTTTTTGTTAAAAGTACAGATACTCGAGGTATAGTGCTCTCGGGCAAGAAACAATTCAAGGGACAAGCCTTCGTAAGTATATTGGGCACTGCCAGCCTATATGATGTATTAACTGACCTAAATGCTGGAGTGAAGAGATTTCATACTGGAGGAGCGGTCCATCAAGGATTCTTTTATACTTTTGAGTCCTTTTTACCGAAGTTAGAGAGCTTTGCACGCAATCTCCCTAAAGACATTCATACCATCCATTGTGTAGGACATAGTCTTGGTGGGGCATTAGCCACTTTAGCTGCTGATTGGCTTTCCACAAATACAGGCAAATCTATAAAACTGTATACATTTGGAAGCCCTCGAGTTGGACTCGATCACTTCGCCAGCGGCTGTAAAAGAAGGCTTAAAACTGAAAATATTTATCGTGTATATCATCGTGCAGATCCAGTACCTATGGTCCCCACTTGGCCTTTTATTCATGTTCCAAATGGTGGAACTGGAGACTTTGAGCTGCCAACCCCAAGTCTTAACCCTGGTACAAACCATAGCAGTACAACCTACGTATCTTCCGTATCACCCAACGGTACTAGCTTAGACTGGGATGGTATAAAATTGAGAAAGCCTAAAGGCAGCCTGGAGAAAAGTGTTGAAGCATGGCTCAAGTCCGATGGCATTCTCTCTTTAACCATGAATACTGCATGGATAGCTGGTGAGGCCGTGCTTTGGGTACTCAAAAAAATCACTCATCTTGCGGGAATTTCACTGATAGCAACTGGCGGAACTGCTTTTACTCTTCTCGACAGGCTAGCAATATTCTTGAACAAAGCTTACCAGATTAGTAAAGACATTTCTTTTTGGGTATTACGGCTTATCCGCAGGCTAGCACAGCTCATTGGATTAGCCATTGTAGAGGGTACCGATATTACAGTTTCCTTTATACGCATGGTCTTCCTACGTATGCATCGCGCGGTATCGGATTTAGTAATGAGAGCGGGTAGACCTAACCAGTAATTATTTTTTAAGACCAGTTGTATCGATATGGTTATTAGTGGTACCAAGCCCAGCAATAATGTTTTATTAATATCATCGCTGGGCTTATTTACAATTTTCTATTTTACTATGTAACTAAAGTCCCCTTCTTCCGTTGCGGATACTTTAATTATTTTCACTTCTTCACCGCGCGCCATTTTATCCAAACATTCACTGGCCAATTCAGGCAATAATGTTTTGTTCAAAATAACTTCAATATTACGAGCACCTGTATCAGCTTCGTGGCAACGAGCAACGATGTTAATCAAAACATCCTCGTCATAACTAAAGGACGCTCCATAATGCTCGTGAACGCGCTTTTCAATCTTGCGCATATTGATTCTGCAAATCTCTACCAGATTTTCATCATCGAGAGGGTAATAAGCAATCACATTTGCTCGACCGAGGAAAGCTGGTTTGAATTTTTGTAGCAGATGTGGGCGGATATTATCCATCAATACATCTGGCTCAGGCTTTTCTTCTACCTGACTGAAGATAGCTCTAATTGCATCCTCCCCTGCATTGGAGGTCATAATTATTACGGTGTTCTTGAAGTCAATATCCCTTCCTTCACCGTCTTTAATAGTTCCCTTGTCAAACAGGTTATAGAAAACATCCTGCACACCTGGGTGAGCTTTTTCCATCTCGTCCAATAAGATTACCGAATAAGGCTTACGGCGTGCAGCTTCGGTAAGAACACCACCCTCTCCGTAACCTACATAGCCGGGAGGAGAGCCCAACAGCATAGATACTTTATGCTCTTCCTTGAATTCAGCCATATTGATGGTCGTGATATTTTGCTCACCACCAAACAGCTCATCAGCCAAGGCAAGTGCAGTCTCTGTTTTACCCACACCGCTAGTACCACAGAACATAAACACACCCACCGGTTTACGCGGGTCTGTCAAGCCTGCTCGAGAAGTGCGAATTGCCTGGGCTACAGCCTCAATAGCATGAGGTTGGCCAATAACACGCTTATTAAGGCGCTCTGCCAAAGTCTTCACAGCAATGATTTCATCGCTAACCATCTTACCGACAGGAATTCCAGTCCAGTTGGCAACTACTGCGGCAATAGCCTGTTCATCAACAGCTGGCTGCATTAACGGGGTATCCCCCTGGATAACTTCCAAGTCCGCGGTTAATGTTTTGAGCTGTTGCTGATAGTCGGCTAATAAGGCCTCGTCGAGTGTATCTTCACCTTCACCACTTTGGACTTTCATAAACTCTACATCGATCTGATCGCGGAGTTGCTGAATCTGTCCGATTAGCTCGTTCTCTTTAAGCAGTTGCTGTTCGAGAACTTCCAAACGCTTTTCTTCAGAAGCTTTAAACTCTTTAAGCTCTGCCAGTTGCTCCTCATGCTCACCCATTGCCGCGTTTTCACGCTCAAGTTTAGCCAGGGTAATATTAGTCCGATCGATATTGATACGAGCATCTTCAATCGCCCCAGGAGTAGCAGACTGACTGAGAGCGACACGCGCGCAGGCCGTATCCAGTAAGCTAACAGACTTATCTGGCAATTGGCGTCCGGGAATATAACGATGAGATAATTTGACCGAAGCTATGATAGCCTCGTCCAGGATGCGTACTTTATGGTGCTCCTCCAACGAGGTTGCAATACCACGCATCATATCAATTGCGTTGCTCTCATCAGGCTCTTCAACTTTTACTACCTGGAATCTACGGGTCAGAGCAGGATCTCGTTCAAAATATTTCTTATATTCCGCCCAGGTTGTGGCAGCTAAAGTGCGTAATTCACCGCGTGCCAGTGCAGGCTTCAAGAGATTAGCAGCATCCCCTTGCCCCTCTTTACCACCCGCGCCAATCATGGTGTGCGCTTCATCAATAAATAGAATAATTGGCGTTGCAGATGCTCGCACTTCTGAAATTACAGACTTCAAACGGTTTTCAAACTCACCTTTTACACTGGCACCAGCCTGAAGAAGTCCTAAGTCAAGCGTGCGTACGGCTACACCACGAAGTGGCTCAGGTACATCACCACTAGCTATTCGAAGAGCAAAGCCTTCAACGACGGCAGTTTTACCAACACCTGCTTCACCAGTCAGGATCGGATTATTTTGACGCCGGCGGGTTAAGATATCGATACATTGGCGTATTTCCTCATCACGACCAAGTACAGGGTCAATCTCTCCCTTCTTCGCTCTTTCAGTTAGATTGATTGTATATTTGTCCAGAGCCGGAGCTTTAGAAGCAGCTGCAGCAACTGCAGCTGCGCCATCATCCATATCCGCCGTGGCGCTAATATGACTAGATTCTCCACTTTGCCCAAACATTGCACGAGCGGTTTCGCGAATCGATTCTGGAGCTATCTCTTTCAGTTCTGGGCAGGATTCTAAAATCTGGCGACGGGAGGTTTCTTCCAATAAAAGTGCAGCCAAAAAGTGTCCGGAGCTGATTGCTCTATGCCCATAATCAATAGAAGCCAGCATCCAAGCATTCTTCGCTGCTTCTACGATAGTTGGGGACAGGGCTGGTGGACGGCTGCTGCCGGCCCGAAATCCAGCAATCGCTGTAGCCAGCTGCTTGGCAAAATTTGCTGGATTACAGTCGTGTTTTTCCAATAGATGGTAAAGGTCAGTATCAGACTGATCCAAAAGTTTCAGTAACCAATGCTCTAATTCAACATTGTACTGGTTCTGTGACAGACAAAGCCCAGCAGCGCCCTCTAGTGAGTCACGCATATGCGGTGTCATGGTATCAACCAATCGCTTCAAATCGATATTGATCACGTTGAATATCCTTTCCTAAATAATAAAGTTATTAATTTTACTTATGCAGCAGGTAAAGCTTCATCAGGTGAAATATTGTCTGCACTTAAGGTTATTTGTACTAACCTTTCACCATCTTGTTCACTAGCCATGTGAGTATTCCATCCCAGTAAAGGTTCATTCTCAGCTTTTCTATTTAGCTGAACAGGTGCCACCTGGCTGGTTGAAAGTGTCACCGACAACTCAAAATCCAACTCAATACCAGCACTAAAGTGAATAAACTCCTTAAGCGATTCCAACTTTTTCGTACCCGGAGCAATAGTCATAAATTGCTCATAAGGCATTGACTCAATAATTACTCGAAATTTATTCTGGGCTTGGAAGCAGTGCGTACCCAGAATGGTATTTACTCCCAAGCAATTATTAATACCCTTCGGCACCTGAGCACTGGGCAGTCGACACAAGATATCATCCGGTAACTCATCCCACTGTCCCTGGAATTGTTCGATGCTTACCGTTAAATCAAAATAATGCTTGATCATGCTGGATAAAGCGGTAGCGGAACAGCGTCCGCTGGAAAGATGTCCTCCCATTCCAACAAGTGCTTCATCCGGTATCGGCATTCGATAGCGCATTTCACTTGTGCCAAGCCCTGCTAGGGATGCTAGAGCCTGGGTAAACTTGTCTGGCTCTCTAGAATTCTGCAGGCGTTGCCGTTCATAATTCACAGGCAACTGGTATTTATGCCAAGATTGGTAAAAAAGAGAGACACTCCGGTGATTAAACATATCCAGAAAATCACGCAGTGCCGTATTGTTCTCCCTAAGTTCCCTTTGCACTAACTCTGTCAGATAATACGGCATCACCCCCTGACTACCGATTAACCCTGTAAAACCCACCTCCATATGCCACTGATGAGTCTCATTTTCATCGGGCTCTTCATGTTCAACGTTTTTCTTCTCTAGACGTAAAACATCCGAACTAACAAAAGACAACCCAGATTGAGCACTAAACCGAATCAGCTCTTTATTCGGAGGGGCAGCGCTCGCTATAGGTTCTTTACTGAAACCTGTACCTGCCAGATGTACTGCACGCTCTACCAGCCTTACCGCTTGAAAAAAATCAAAGTTATAAGGCTCTCGGCGTAAACGCTCAATTACAGTAAAGCTTTTTCGCCGGCGCGAGGTGGCCATCGCTTCAACTCCCCATCTCGACCACTCATAGTGGCAATCAGTTTTGTAAATGAATTAATTGAACAGTATAAGCCCAGGAAACGCTCTATGATGCTAGCAAATAACAATGGACTTGTTCCTGTTAACATCATGGAATCAAGTTCAATCTCAACTTCTGTGCCACGACATAAAACTACACTTTGATCAATCTGAATCGGAGCAGTAACCGGTTTAGTATTAAGCTTCAAGAGTGATTCAATCAGGTTGCGAGTACTTGCCGAATCACGAAAATCGTAAAGCCTAAAAATTTCTTTTAACGCATTACATCCCTCTGCACCTGATAGGGAAAGATGATTTAAGTTAAGGTGGGAAATTAACCTCCAATATCCTCGCTCTCGTCGAGGCGGCCGTATAGTTGCCGTTGGGGAAACCACACAACTAATTCGGCTAACTGGCAAATCACCGTCAACAACCTCTAAATAAGGTTGGGCGCTACCACTAGGTAATTTCTTGGCCAGATTACGATTACAACACGTTAACTTAATATCTAACGTCTGATCACTAATTCGATGCGGATTAAAGTCAAGATCGACTAAGCTTATATCTATCTCGGATGCTTGTTCATTCCGATGCTCCCCTTCGATCACATCTCTGCGACGACTAAACCAAAAGGCAGATTGATCAGCATGATGTTGACTGTGTCGAATTCCATAGAAAGGCCGATAACTGGTTGTCTCTCCATCACCGTTAGTTGCCGCGACTTCATCCACTGAGTATATTTCCAAGCCATCACTCCTACGAGCATCCGGGACCACATGGTAACTATACTGCGAGTGATTAAGTGGAATAGGATCTGCACTTTGCTTAAATAAATTAACAACCGGAGCACAACCCAAAGCAAACATGCTTGGAGAAATCTGTTTTTCCAACTCTTCATGAGTTTCGGATAAATAAAAATACAGATTTAGCGTGTCGTCAAAGCTCTCGTTTAACGCCTCACCAATGTTCAACATATCCAAGAAAAGGAACTTTTCTGGAAAAGCAAAATATTCAGTTAGGAGTCGATATCCTACGAATGCGGTATCAGGATATGGCAATAAACCCTCATCTGGACTTAGCCCCACTTGACATATTTCATCCGGAGAGAGAAAAGTTGGCTTTGGATCACTCTCCCCATTGGCAACAACCAACCTTACACACTTACTGAGTAACAGGTCATATAAACTATAGATATGAGATGGTTGGCCACGAAGGAAAAATCGGAGACTCTCAGGGTTTAAATCAGAAAATTTTATGCTTGGGCTAAAAGTTTTAAGAGACAATTTTAAAACAGCATTAGCGCCCTGAATGTCATTACAGCCCGGAGCGATAAATGGCCTTGGCATCAGAGTGGCACTTACCGCCTGAAATGGACAAATTTCTGCCGGATAACAAGTAGTAAAGCGGCAGGTTTGCCCTTGAAAGCTGTCACTTTCGAGTAACGTCTTTGTTTCTACGCGAGTTATCGCATCCAAATCCTTTTCCGGTTCAAACTGAACAATGGCACAAGAGGGAATAGGACGAAGATAATGAGGATACAGAGTTTCCAGCATTGCATCCGTTAACTCCGGAAAATCATCACTCAGCTTTTGCTGCACCCGAGCATTCATGTAAGCGAAGCCGGACAACAGTCGCCCTACTAAAGGATCATCAACTGTGTCTGCATCCAGCTGAAGTCGGGATGCGGCAGCTGGGTGCATCTTTGCAAATTCAGCAGAAGTTTGCTGAATGAATGCGAGCTCGCGCTCGTAGAGATCTATTAACTTTTCACTCATCACATAATCTCAGAGACATCCACCAGCTGGGTAACTGGGTTGAGTGCCGAATCAAATACAATAACTTCCGATGCTGGATTTACATGTAATACAGCTTCTACACGAAAGCGTATACTAGGATCTTCGACATCCACTTTGTCTTGGGTGGTTACTTTTACCGAACGTATTCTGGGCTCAAAATTTAAAATTGTTTTTTCAATATCTCGACAAAACTGTTTTCGGCTAGCGGCAGAAGAAAGATTGACTGTTGATAGGTCTGGCAACCCATAGTTAATATTCGACTGTTCTAAACTTTCATGAGTTGAAGGTGCGGAAATACATTTAAATCTTGTGTTGAACAAGTATTCCAAATCACGACGCACCCCTTCACGCAACTGTCTCAACACTTGATGAGATTGATGTACATCCAATTTACTAGATGATTGTAATAATCGATCCAATACCGGTGCCAATAGTCGCTTTTCTCTAACCATAATAATTAGGTAGCTCCGACGCCGATTGTTGCCAATGCGGTTGTAAGTTTTAGCTCGGATACAAGATGGTCAACGGTGTAATGACTCTTGAGATGAATCACACTTTGATAGCTACCCGCTTTACCTGGCTCATCCGTTACTTGCACCCGGGACTCCCGTAGAGGGTATCGAGCCTGCATTTCCCAGGAAAGGTCATCCCTTCCCGTTGTATATTCATCCAACCAATGCTGCAACTGCCGCTCGCAATCTGCAGCATTCATATAAGCACCCACCTTATCCCTTATCATTACCTTGATATAATGAGCAAATCGAGATGCGCAAAGTATTTGTTGTAACATGGAGCTAATACGCGCATTAGCCGTGGCTGCTTTAGAAGTAAATTGCTTCGGCCTTTGAAGTGATGGAACACTATTAAAGGCGCTGTAAGGGGTATCGTAACAATGACTCAAGCATACATACCCTAAGTCACTTAAATCCCGCTCAGCAAAATCAGTTACCAAAATTGAAGTGGCCATTCGGATCATGCCAGGAGTACTATCTGGCCTATAAGGCACCATTGGTAGCTGGGTTACCAACCCTCCCCCCAAATGATCACGAGCAACTCCTCTAATATGTGAAAACCAGCCAACTTCACTAAATTCTCTTAATAGCACAGTACCCAATGCAAAGCAGGCGTTCCCCCATAAATAATTCTGGCTATGGGGTGCCCGTACCTGTTCCTGAAACCTCAAACCACGATAGGATGAAAACTCCTGATTATAGGGTTCTCTCATTAAAACTTGAGGAAGTGTTAAAGCAATAAATCGGCTGTCTTCCAGGTCCCGAAGGCCATTCCATCGAATGTATTCCTTTTGACGGAATACTTCTGAAAAATTGATAGGCTTTGCTAGATCCGAAAAGTTGTCTACGCCAAAAAGTTGTGGGGCTGATGCACAAACAAACGGTGCAAAGGCTGCGGCTGCAGTATGTGCGATGCCCTGCAAAGTAAAGACATCATCATAAGGGTGATCAGGCAGTGGCCGATGAGATACATAGTAATCTCCAAGTAACAAACCAAATGGCTCACCGCCTGGAGTACCGAACTCTTCATTGTATATAAGATGAAACAGGCCAGATTGGTCAAAATCCGGGGCCCTCTCCATATCCTTCGCCAGCTCTTTCCAGCTGGCATCTAAGAGTTTGATTTTAATATTTTCAGCATGGGGCGTATCAAACACTAAGAGGGATAGTCCCCGCCAGCTCGCTTCAAGTCTCTGAAACTTCTGGTGATGAATTATACAATTCAGCTGGTCACAGATTAGTTCATCCAACTCGGCGATAATTCGACCAAGATATTGGCGAACGGAATAATTATTCCTATTTGTACGAGGGGATAATTCTGTGAGCCAATATTCAAATGCAAAAAGGTCATCCGGTTCCTGCAGAAATTTATGTAGCTCTCTCTGCTGCCCTCTCGCCAATTTCTCCGGTAGAACATCTGGTTGATCTTCCGATATTTGGTCATGTGCTGCACGGGGCACCGGTATACTCCAACAAGAATTATTATTTGAATAAATAATGGTGAAACGCTGGCCTTGAACAAGGCCATGTGAAGAGAGAACCCGCCCCTAAGAGCGGGCCCGGAGCCTTATCCCGCAGATGGGATATTTGCCACCATACGCAAGGATGTCGTCAATTCTTCCATCTGTAACCAGGGTTTCAGATAGGCAATTGCACTGTAACATCCAGGCTGACCCGGAATCTCTTTTACTTCTACACGCGCTTCAGAAAGCGGGTACTTCGCTTTCATTTCAGGGCTCGCATCAGGATTGGAGTTAGTGTACTGGGAGATCCACTTGTTCAACCAACGCTCACAATCACCGGCTTCCATAAAGGAACCCACTTTATCGCGCGCCATTACCTTGAGGTAATGTGCAATACGGGAAGTCGCCATTAAATAAGGCAAGCGGGCAGAAATAGCTGCGTTAGCAGTGGCGTCAGGGTCATCGTATGCCTTTGCCTTTTGCGCACTTTGAGCACCAAAGAATACCGAGTAATCCGTATTCTTGTAGTGACACAGAGGCAAGAAGCCTTGAGCGCTTAACTCCGCTTCACGGCGATCGGTAATACCAATCTCTGTGGGGCATTTCTGATCGAGATCCCCATCGTCACTCTTGAACACGTGAGATGGTAGCCCTTCTACTTTACCACCACCCTCAGCACCGCGAATTGCAGTACACCAGGAGTTCTCAGCGAATGCTTGAGTCATCGTGGTGCCCATAACATAAGAAGCATTCATCCAGCAGTATTGATCGTGCTCTGCTGGACGGGAAACGCCGTCTTCATCCACTTCAAATTCTTCGAAGTCAAAAGCTTCAATCGGCTTGGTGTTAGCACCATAAGGGGTACGGGCCAGGGTACGCGGCATTACCAAGGTGACAAAACGGGAGTCGTCACTGTCACGGAAACTGCGCCACTTGATGTACTCGGCGGATTCAAAAATACCACCCAGATCTCTCGGTTTGGAAAGCTCCGTGTAGTCATCAAAACCAAACATGCCGGCACCGGCAGCTGCAACAAACGGACAGAAGCCAGCCGCAGCAACATTAGACATCTTGCTCAGAAGCTCGATATCCTCAGGGTGGCTGGTGAACTCGAAATCCCCGATCATTACGCCGTAGGGCTCACCACCCGCAGTACCAAACTCTTCTTCATAGATTTTTTTGAAGGTCTGGCTCTGGTCGAACTCAACTGCCTTATCCAGGTCGCGGAAGAGCTCGCGCTTGCTCAAATTGAGCATGCGGATTTTCATGGTAGCGCCAGTTTCCGAGTTCATGACCAGGTGATTCAGACCACGCCATGATCCTTCCAGTTTCTGGAATTTCTCGTCATGCAAAATCGCAGACAGCTGCTGGGACATGGCCTTATCAATCGCGCTAACAGCTTTCTTGATGGTCTGGGTCAGGTTGCGATCCCAGGTGACCGTCCCTTTCATTACTTGCTCTGTCAAATTCGCAAGCAAGTCTTGTGCTTCTTGAGGCTCAGTTTGTTTAGTTGCCGCAATCGCCTGGTCTAGGAGACTCGCCGATTGCTCTTCAGCTTCACTTCCTGCAACATTTTCTACTTCAGTGCTCATTCTGAGTCCTCTCCTTTATCCTCATTCAAGCCCAACTGGTCAGAGATAGCGCTGACGTTTTCTGTGCTCTTGAGAATATCCTCAAGTACTTTTTCAAGCTCCTCAGAGCGATCAGCTTTACTCAGCAGATCACGCAGCTTGCTACGGGCTTCAAGCAATTGCTTTAGTGGCTCAACCTGCTCAACAATCTGCTCCGGCGAGAAGGCGTCCATGTTGTTGAAGTCGAGATCAACAGCCATCTTGCTACCGTCACCAGTCAGGGTGTTTTCAACCTGCAAGTTCAACTTTGGGTTTACTTTACCCATTACGTCGTTGAAGTTATCGCGGTCAATTTGGATAAACTTACGATCTTTCAGAGCTTTGCGATTCTCGGCATTATCACCAGAGTAATCACCCATAACACCCGCCACAAAAGGAAGCTCCTTTTTGACTTCGGCTCCGTTAGTTTCAACATCGTAAGTGATATGTACACGCGGCTTACGCACGCGCTTAAGTTTGTTGTGGATGCTTTCAGACATCTAAGGTCTCCTTTCCGACTTTAGGGACTGCTGTTCTCAGTTAATTACCAACCAGTGCTGGCTTCTTCTTGCGGTTGCTCACCCCAACCTTCATCAGAGACTGGCGCGGATACACTTTCAGTAGGTGTATCTGCGGCAACCGCAGGAGCTGATGACGTGCCACTTGTAGTCACTGGTGGGGTTATATATTTTTGTGTATCCGTGCCATCGAGACGAACTCCCGTCAACTGGGAGTAAAGCGCCTTCGACTGATCATCAGGTAGCAATTCAGACATCAATTGTGAAACGGTCATTCGTCCCCAGCCTATCAGCCTCTCCAGGCCGGGCGCCAGCGGCGTATGCGGCTCATAGGTACGAAAATACTTTGCCGCCTGCTCAAGCAATTTTAAGGCATCTTCTCTGGACACTACCGGACCGGTAGGGACAGCTACAGCAGAGGCAGCCACAGAAGTAACCGCTGCTGCAGCTGCATTTCCAGCTTGAACTTCCCCAGCAGACTCTTTTGATGATTCAGACGCCACATCTTCTTGAGTCTGCTCCATAGACTCCAAGTGCGTCTTATAAATAAAGCGGCTTGTCCGCAACACCTCATCCAATAGAGATGAAATATTCGTGGATGGGGGGGCATCATGGCCGCAGCTTTGTCGCAGGCTATCATTTATGGTCTTAAAGTGCCCCAGCGCTGCCTCGATTGTCTGGACGAGGTTTTGAGCCCATTCACCGCTCGCACTGTTTACACATTGATCAATCTGCTCAAGGTTGTAACCCAGCGTTTCTATTCGGGCAGCCTTGGCATCGTCATCTGCAATTCTGTCAGCATCCCGAGCCTGTTGGAATTGGAAGAATGAATAGTCCCCATAATCCCCTTCGGGAGTAATACCGGCACTGCGAATAGGCATTAGCAAGGTGCCATCACCACCATCACCATTCAAACCTGTCAGGGGTGCTACTTTTGTCTCAAGGCCATCTTCGTCTGGTAAGGGATACAGACCTTCCCAATATTGCTCTACTAACGAGTCGATCACCTGCAGGCCATCTCTCAAGCCAATAAAGCCATGTAAGCGAATCAAGGCCTCGGTATACCAGCTGGCAACCTCCAAGTCCTTACTCTTTTTCCCTAGGATATTTTCTGCAGCTTTTGCTACATCCCTCCAAGGTGCGAGTAGGTCTGTGTCTGCATCATCGAACATTGCGGAGCGTTCAGCAGCCCTTGCACTGTTGCGAGCATCTTTGATCGAGTAATAATCAGAAGTTGGCGAACGATCCTCTCGGATATCTTCCCCTACGGGATTATCCTCTGAGATTGGAGCAACTAATTCATCGATATTTATCGTGTTTGGGAATGCCATCAAAAAAGGCCCTTATACCGAATCAAATCCTTTAATCAGAATTCTGAGAAGAGTACACGTTGTAGATATCTAATCAAGGCAAATAATGCGCTTGGTACCTATTACTTTAAAAAACATGTTCAGTTGACAATTTTACGCTATTTATTTTTGTTAGATTTTGGCTTCTTATTCCAAGCTATTACATCGGAACTAATGTTGGATCGCAACTGGCCGTATTAGCTACAAGTGTAAATGTGGTAAAAATATGCAAAAATTCAGTTCTACTTCTCTCAGAATCTTGAATAGATGACCACAAAAACACGGAATAGAAACTGTCCTGACATTGAAAAAATGTGACTAAGTAGTGAACTGGCGTTTCTGTAATATCAGCAGACATCTCATAAATATGTCCACTATGGTTACCCCCTCTCAACACTTCTGGTCCTGATATAAGAACACCATTCTCCACTCTGGTCAGGCATTGCTGTATTTGGGCTTTTCCAAAATGGTCAAGTAACAAACCTTGGGGGAGCTGACTTCGTTCCTGTCTCAATACAATCAAGTAGCGACTCAACTCTGGACTTCCCGCCTGAATTACCGCTTCCCGATTCAAGCTATCAAACTTTTGCCACCCCGAAGGAACCCCTATAGAAATCGTTCCCTCTTTATCTTCTAAGAAGGTAAGAGTCGGGGGCAAAGGAGATTCACCATAATTACTAGACTTTGCAGTACAGTGTATCAACTGATCATTCTGATAGAGCTGAGTGTGCCAGCCAGCCAACCAGAATTTATTCACTAACTGGCGGGCTTCCCCTCTATCATCCGTAGATTTGATTTGTGATTTTACACCTGTCAGAAGCCCCTTTATCTGACTAAAATTCAAGCCAAATTCGCGCCCTAATGCAGCTATTGCATAGCGTCGCTCCACAGAACTTCTTTTCTCCCCAGTAAAAATTATTCCGTAAGACATATCAGCAACCTTCGCTTCCTGCTCTGATACCTTCTTGACAAACCAGAGCCTTTGCTCCTTCCTTCTGGTTTCATTCTGCCCTTTCGCTTCATTAAACTGACGCTCTGAGGCAATAACATTTAATTAGATGTAGGTTGTTTTCTTCTAAATCAATGAAGCACTTTTACTTTATACTTCTGGTACAACGCACTTAAAGCTGATGCTTTCTGTAAGGAAAATAAATGAGAATAAATAAATGGGAGGTAACCCAACTCTCGTAACTTTAAAAATTTTTCCGCTTCAAGCTTTTGTAGCCTCGATTCAGAAATGCAATATACCCCTGTAAATTTATGTTTAAGGCCATCAGCCAAATCTATATTAATTATCTTTTCTTCTAGCAAATTGAACTTCTGCAAAATATCAACAAATTTCCAGACCTGCATCCTATTAAAGTGGCTTTTTTTTAGCCGGCGCTGTATTTCTAAGAGGTCTTTGCTTGCCTTCCCATCTACCTCAAATAAACTAACACTAGGAGAAGTGCATTTACCGGCGGATAGGAGCGAAGATTCGATACAAATATATGCACTGGAAAAATCATTTTGTTTATACTTCAAACAAAAAGGATAATTACGAACAGATTCAGGAACATATTCCCCTTGCCACTGCTCTTCTTGCCAGAAAAGATTTTCACCTGGTTTCACACCAAGCAATGCACTACTTTCAAGCTTCCCAGAGTCTTTTGACTTAGCAAATATGATAGGGCATGCATGCGCTACCGGTGTAAACTCAGTCAAAAGAATTGAACAAACATGTAAATTTTTACTGTGGGAAAGATCGCTTTTAAGTAATCTAACATTACGATGCTTTTTCTTATCCAACACGACCCACTGTTTCACATTGCGCCCCCACACCCTAATTCATATTTTGCTGCAATCGTACACCAAGCATTGAACTGTACAGTTCTGGGCTCGGCAATGACGGGCATAACAAAGTTGTCGGGGCCAAATGCTGTGACCCCTCGCTCCACCACAGACTATATGCGGAGTAGCTACTTTTGCTCATCTGCCCTAAAAGACCTGCAAAGCCTCTTTCCAGACTATTCGATTGGCCTGTGGAGACGACAAAGTCCCCCTGTGCTGGAGGCAGAGAGATAATGCCCGCTCTGTCAGGGGGAGCACTAAACGCCTCACATAATTGGTCTGCATGTAGCATATTTTGTAGCGATGTAATTGCTAATTCCGACAAGCTCTGGAACCAGCTCTTAGCATCAGACATAAAAGCAAATGCATCCACTACCGGGGATAGAGGAGCAGCAAATGTCAACGGAAAATAGCGCCCAACACTATCCACACTAGGCACTAAAATTCCGGCCCACGCATTGGCATCAATGATGCCTTTGCTGTGGACAAACCTCCAAACAGGACTGGTCAAGTAGTAGTCCAACCACTCTTGACCTACGAGTTCACGAGAACCAAATACCGCTCGTTGTAACCAGCCATCCCATACAGTGACAAAACTACCCGGCAGCTGCCGCTGAACAAAGTCCCCGTGACCCGGCAACTTACCAAAAATACCAACTGTATTTTGCAAATCATCTACTCCGTCTACAGGGTCTCAGGGCATCGATATCCGCGCAGTAAACTGCGGTCGAACGGATTGTTTACATTAGATGCAATCAATTTAAATTGAGCCTTTCGCCCTTCCTCAGAGAAAGTGACAAAGTGCTCTGCATTACTTCGCCCGGCTTCCAAATCTGAGCTCGCTAGCAGTCTGTACCATGCCCAGTCCCCTTCAAAATGCTTGCGATGAACAGTCTCATTCAGATCTTCAAAGATAATGCGGACACGATTACTTTCACCACCACGCCAAGTCAGCTTTTTAGTGGTTTTAGGGCCATGGGAGTATGGAACTCGCTGCTCTCCAAGTTCAAGTTCAAACAAACGAACACTGGAATCCAGTTTCGTAGGCTCAATACGGAAGGAGTAAGAAGCTCCTTCGCCAGCACTGAAGAAAGTTTTGCGAATACGTTCAGCTCGACGCAACTGGGAAAGAGCTTCCCTTGAAAGGCTAATGCCCTGCCCTTCAACGTATTTGATTTTCCAATTTCTGGTATCCACAAATGGCTTCAGATACTGATTGACAAATTTCTCCTCAATACCACCTGGCTTGAAGTACTGGTTAAACTCCATCACCGGCACTTCCTGATCACGGTCGCTACGCAGTGGGTACCGGTTTGCCAGGCTATTGCTATAGCTTTGATACACCTCTTCACGCCAGACACGGTTGATATGCGCCTTAGTCTTGGCCATTACCAGCCCCCAAGCGCTGTCAGCAATATCTGTCAGCCACTGGTCAAAAGGTGCTGGCGCATTAGCAGCCTTAACCCTTAACTGTTTAATCGCATCGCTACCGCCGGCAAAACGCGCTTTGGCACGTCCAAAGGCCGCTTGATTCGAATCGGGAGCGCTGTCGATCTCGGTGAGGTATTCCTGAATTTTATTAATAGTATCCAGGTATTCTTGGATACGCGCTGGTCGCCCCTTCTCACTCTGAGTGATTCGCTGGACCTCCTCAAACCTAACATCAACAATGTTTGGCTTGTAATGATCCTGCAAGGCACTGGTTGCACTACCCAGTGCGGCTTGTCCCAACTTTCGAGTAGTACTGGATACAGGTAGCGGTACCCCTGAAGCATCGACTGGAACCTCAGGACGAAGAGTCAGACGAGTGTTATCTGAAGTTATCTCAGTAATCGCAAGCAGGGGTGAGTAAATAGGATCAGACAACTTTGACAACACATCCAATGCCTGTGAAGTGCTACCAAATCTCTGAATTTTGAACCCGCCAAGGAAACCCTGCCAACGCTGTAAGTACTCCCCAAGATAGATTCGTTTTACTTCGTCACCAAGCTTTTCACGATCGGCTTCGGTAAAGTCCTCGCCACTCAGATCTCCACCATAAATCCAGCGCTCTTCAGCCATATTTGTCATCAGCTGAGAGTCCGCTCCAAAGTCCAGTTCTTTATAACCCGCCTTTGTATAAAGGAAGGGAATCGTGAAGTTTGGATTATTGGCTCCCATACCAAAAATTTGCTGAGTGTCTCCACCAATTTCCTGGTAGAGATCTACAGGGGTCAATCCGAAGTCACTATTTTGTAGTTGAGCAAATAACCGCTGAGGTACAGGGATACGACGCAGTTGCTGTCGCGCGCGAGCTACCACCCTCTCATTCTCTTCAATTGAATTGGGGAGAGGCTGAATAAATAGTTGATCTAGGTGGTAGCGCAGCTCTTCCTGTCTCCCAGCTTCACCGGGTAACTGACGCTCCCAGCGAGCAGTGTAATAAGCCTCTATGGTTTTCAAATCCATTTTATCTTGATTAAAAAACATCAAATAGGTTTTGAGAGTACTTACCAAAGCGGGATCATTACTTCCGAGACGACTCAGGTCACTCTCTATATCACGAAGTAAAGCGGGAAGATAAATAGTTTCTAATTTATGGCGATAGAGATCATTTGCCGCAGTATCAATTCTGGTATCATAAAGTCCCAAATTGCCAATCCACGGATGTTCCTCACGGTCGTAGACCGCACTAGCCCGCTTTAAAGGCTCTAACAGATTTAAGGCACTGATGGGCGTAATATTTTTGCCTTTCAGCCCACTCTCTGCGCCTTGGTATGCGCTGAGATTATCGCTAACCTCTCCCATGGATAATTTATTCTGTGCGAGACTGCCACTCCATAAGAAAATAGCTCCGACAAAGCCTCCCGCCAAAGTAGCAAAAACTCCCCGACGCAACCAAAGGTTGGCTGACTCAATCCGGCGATTAACGCCCACTAATTCAGCCTCGGGGAAAACGACATCCTTCAATAGTCGATGCAAGAAAAAGCTCTTACCAACACCCTGGAATTTTGGCCCGACGCTACGCTCCAGTCCAAAATCAGCAGTTACGGAGGACATCATACGGTCAACAGGACTGCCCTCCTGAGTGCCACTAGTAAAGTAGACCCCTCTGACCATAGGGACGGTTTCGTAACGATTTGGACCGAAAGTCTGCTTTACAAAATCTGTCAGAATATCTGTAAGACTTTCCATTCGGGCAGGAAAACCTTGCAATAACGCCCGCTTCTCTACATTCCTCTCCTGATGAACACGCCACAATACGCGCTGGTTCAAACGCTCTATCAGCTGCTCAAATTCTGCTTTGAAATTATCGAGAGGGGCCCCTACAGTGGCGTTAGCTTCACGGGGAAAACTCATTCCCCAAACTTGCTCACGCTCAGCTTGAGAGAGGTTGTCGAAAAACTCTGTAAAACCTGCAACTAAGTCACATTTTGTAAAAGTGAGATAAATCGGGAAGCGAATACCCAACTCTTGTTGCAGTTCATTTACACGCTGGCGAATAATTTTTGCCTGGTGTTGGCGCTGCTCTTCAGTTTGCACCATTAAATCTTGCAAGCTAATTGCAACCAGAGCACCATTGATCGGGCGGCGGCGGCGGTATCTTTTCAATAAGCTCAGAAAAGCTTTCCAAGCGCTATTATCGTAAACCCGATGACTGTCCTGAGTCGTATAACGCCCTGCGGTATCAATTAAAACTGCATCATTGGTAAACCACCAATCACAGTTACGGGTGCCCCCTACCCCACCCAGAGCTTCCTTCCCATGACTCTGCGCCAGCGGAAATTCCAACCCGGAGTTCACCAGGGCTGTTGTTTTACCACAACCGGGAGGCCCAATAATGATGTACCAGGGAAGCTGATAAAGGGAAACTTGTCCCTTGTCAGATTTAAACCGAGCACTACGTAATACACCCATTGCTTCACGGAAGCGACCAGAAAGAGCATTCAACTCTTCCAGCGAGCGTTCTTCGTCTGGATCTGTAGAATCGGCTTCTTGTGATTCCTCAATGCCTTTTATTAAAGCCTGGTTTTGGCGTCTCTCTACCAACCATTGGCTAATATTCCACACAAGCCAAATAGCAAAAATAAAAACAATAATAGTTAGCCGGACAGAGTGAGAAAGCGTGGCATTATCACTACCAAACTTAATGTAATCAGCCGCAAACCAAATGAGGAGGGAAAGAGCTGAGAGCCCTATGAGCCCCAACACCCACTTATTGGTAAAAAAGTTACGCAAGCGTTTCATGAATTGCTCCGTCTTCCAGGGTATCGACCATACCCAGGATCAATATCAGCCCGAGTGTTACCCTTCTCCTTGCGGAGACTCATCATCACTTTTGGACAAATCTAAAATCTGGTCCGCGACCGGTGTCGTCGTTTCATAGAGCCACCAGCGATAACCACTATAAGTTGCAAGTAACAATCCCAGGACAACACTCATAATCACCCAGAGAGGTATATAATGAATCAGCCGGGATTTTCGCTCTACGCATCCTTGCCAACGCGGCGAAAGATCTCGGTCCATTGGCTGCTTATGCTGTTCAATTGTTCTGTAGAGCTCATCACGAATCTGTTCTATTTGTTCGTGTCCACGCTGTACGAGCCGATACTTACCCTGAAAGCCCAAGCTCAAACACAGGTAAAAAAGCTCAAGGAGTTCCAAATGACTTGCGGGAGTTTCCAGCATGCGCTGCAAAATGACAAAACACTTCTCCCCTCCAAAAGTCTCTTTGTGAAATAGGCTAAGTAGAGAGTGCTGGCTCCAACCGCTAGCTGTACCCCAAGGCGTGGTCAAAACAACCTCGTCCACGACAGTACATAGTAAGTAACGGGCTGTTAGCACTGATTCAGGTGTCAAAGCCAGTTGCTTTGCCTCACGCTCGAAGCTTTGGATTTCCGTAGTAAGTCGCTTGTGCAAATCAGGTACGTTGGCGTGATTCATCGTTGTGCGCAATTTGATAATTACGCCTAACAATTTCGAAGCCGCAGACACCAATGGATTAAGACTGTTGCGGACTTGAGCCTCGACCGGGGCATCTTGGCTGGCAAAGAACTGTGGCTGAGCCTGAGCTGCTGCCGGTGCCGCTGCGGCACCGGGTGTCGGTATCAAAACCGTTCTATCCCCAGCATTAGGGGCCCGTGGAGGAGTAAAGCTGTCATTACTCATATTAATTATTCCTTATGGCCCAGAGTTCCATAGTTAATCCAGGGAACTCTGCGCCCAGATGCACTGCAAAACCACCCGAGCGAGTCATGGCCTGCCATAACTCTCCACTGCGCTCCACCTCAAAGTAAGTAAACCCTGCGTGATAGGGGATTTGTCGAGGAGCCACGGGAAGGGGGCGCAGAGTCAAGCCGGGTAACTGTGCAGAGATAAGTTCTCTAATCGCCTCGACAGGGGCAACTTTTGCCTGCGTGGGGAAGCGGCTGCGCAATAGATCGCCAGGCATATCCGCTTTTGCGGCCATAATAAAACTGGCTGATTTTAATAATGAAGGATCAGTAACCGGCGCAACATATATCCCAAATTTGCGCTGCACCAATTCCATTGCAATCGCTGTTTGCTCCAGCACTGTGGAGAGCGACTGCCTAAGCGCTGAAAACAGCCCAGCAAAGCTTACTTGCAGGTCTTCATGTGCATACACTGGAATTTCTGGAGGGCGCTTAGACTGAGCAGTAAACGTCGAAAGTTCGCCTGCCAACTGCAATAATTCAAGAAATAAGTTGTGCGGATGTAATCGGGGCTGAGCCGTGATCTGCTTTAATAAGGGTTCAAAGCGGTTAATAACCTGCAGTAACAAATAATCAGCAATTTCTGCAGATCCGCTTCTTCCGCTGTCGCTCAAACGATGACCCAAAGCCGAGCCTCGATGGTCGAGCAATCCTTTTACTTCTTCAATATATGCATTGATAACTGCAGAAGTCTCCGCATTTAACAGCGGTGGGATATAGTCAGAATCAAGCTCTACCGGCTTTTCCGGTTGGCGCTCTTTAATTCGAGCAACCCCAACCGCAGCATAGCCACTCAAATCATCACTACCTAATTTGAGACAAGCTCTTAACTTTCCGACTTGGATACGCGCAGACTCACCAGAAGACGCCGCACTATTACGGGCATCAAAGTTCGAAGCCTGATAACGTGCCTGCGGGAAATCCTCTTGATCTCGAATCGACTCCTGACTACCTGGGCGCTTCATCGGCACACATAGGTAGACTATTTCATCACGAGTATTAACCGGAACATCCAGAACATCCGGCAAATGCTCATTTTCAGGGGCAAGTATCGGGGTACCATCGGGAAAAACAGCTTTCACTCTCGATAGAGAAATTTTTCCCATCGATAATGGCTCACTATCGATCGCCAGCTCTACAATCCCCCAGGTATAAGGCCCGAGCGGAGCTGTGCGCGCTTCGACAAGCTGTTCGAGATAGCGATCCTGCTGTTGAAAATGCTGAGGGCGTAAAAACATGCCCTCGCTCCAGATCACTTTATTGTTTGCCGACATAAATGTTCCTTAAAAAGCTCTCGTAATATTTCCAGGGCAGCAATTTTTAATGCCTGGGCAATAATTTCTGCCCTATTGAGACCGCTGCATATCCGGGAGCGTTTTTTTCATTCTTTCATAATCTTCTTTGGAGATTGTTACTGTTTCCCCACTATCATCTTCACTGCCACGAGTAGTCAATTTTGCTCGACGACGCTTGGCAATATCATCTGGCGAACCAATTCGCACATCGGCCAGCGATACTTCATATTCATTTTTTTTGTGGTCTGTAATTGGCAGCACCATCAGTGCCTCTGCATCCTGATACTGTACAAACTCAGCTAGAAGCCCGATATATTTTACGTCCGGCGTTAAAGCCAGCTCTTCTATACGCTGTTCCCCTGGAGCAAACTCTTTAAGGATTACAGTATCAATCAAATCCTTGCCGAGGCGGGATTGAGCATTCTCGTAAAGGTTAAGAAAATCTTCACGGGCAAACTGGCGCTCATCCGCGAGCATAAACACTCGTATAACAACGGGAGAAGCTCGACCATCATCATCTGGGTTCACGTCATTCTGTGTCTCTACAACCAACTCGAGACTGGTATCCAGATTTAGAGTCCGCCTCGTTGTTTGACAACCAACAACTGCAACTGCCAAAACAGTGATTAAACTGACCTGAAATAATTTTTTAATCGACACAAGCAATTCCCTCTTTTCCGTCAACTTATTAATTTTTAATGCTTCGCGCATTTTTTAACTCTGATAATTGATTTTCATAAGTAACTGCAAATTCATCACCAAACAATTTGCGATAGCAATTATCCGGATCACCAACTAGCTCCCTGTAAATTGCAGTAAATCCTTCCCATTTTTTTGCATTTTTGTTTCCAAAAACGCCGGAAGTATTCCCCAGTCTGCGCTCAATATTTTCCGGGCTAAAGAATTTGAGCATGGCGTTGTAACCAGCTCTCATTCCAGCCAAAACTGCAACTTGATGATCTGACAAATCATCAAAACTATCCTTTACTGCCTCAGCGGGATTCATAAAAGCACCGGTACCCGCAAACATGGCTTCCAATGCATCCCGTTCCGTAGCACTAAATTTCAGCGGATTATTAGCTTCCGTTTGAATCATGGTTCGCTGCACACGCAGCTCATTCTTAATGCTGTTTCTTGCGCGCAAAAGGTCAATAAGACGAGCTACTGTTTCCCGGACAATTTCAGCTGCTTGCTGGTCCGCCTGTTGCAACTGGACCGGGTTCATATTCAGGCCAAGAGTAGATGCAAAAACGCTCCCCCCTGAAGAACCTGTGGGCTGAGTTACTGGGGGTTGCTGTAAATGCGAAAACTGCTGAGCTTGGGCAGCCAAATCCGGTTGTGGATTTGGTTTTGGCTGTAGTTGCGGTTGCGGTTGCGGTTGCGGTTGCGGTTGCGGTTGCGGTTGCGGTTGCGGTTGCGAGGACGATTGCCCGGAACCAAACCCTGGAGCGCCATCAACTTGTTGCCCCTGCATAGCAGCGAAAGAGTCTGCAAAGGGGTTATCTTGAGCAGGCGGAGAAATTGGCTGCTGATTAAACCCTTGGGGCTGCCCTAACGGCTGAGATTGCATTGCCTGTGGCTGTGGCTGTGGCTGTGGCTGTGGCTGTGGCTGTGGCTGTGGCTGTGGCTGTGGCTGCATAGCCTGAGGTTGTGGTATCGGAGTTGCGACAGGTTGCTGTGAAATCCCCTGGAAACCACCCATAGGAACTTGCGGCTGCGGAGATACCACTTGAGGTTCAGGCACCGCAACCGTCTCAACAACAGGTTCCGGTATCGGCTGGGGGTTTATTTGCATTGAGTGCTGGTCAGCTGGCACATGATCATCGTCACTACCATCTTTCCACCACTCATCATCAGACCATTGATTACTGGATTGCTGCTGACCCGTAGAACCCACTAAGCCACCGACGGGTGACATCTCAGGAATACCACCAACAAGACCAGACGGGTCAGATTGGCCAAAGGCAGCAAGTGGGTCCAGAGGGCCCGATTCCGAGGTGAGAAGACTATCGCTAGCTGGGGTATTGGCCTGATTACCCAGCCCAATCGAGCCCCACTCCCCAGTTTGAGCTACATCTGACTGCGGGCTGGAACCCGGCTCAAGCCAACTATCCAATTCTTTCGCTTCTGCCTGGCTTTGCATTTTTGCCATGGCATCCGCGCTGAATGTTGTTCGATCCGAGGTATCGAGAAAATCTGCACTTCCCAGACCTTTGGGAAGATCTCCCTCTTCCTTAGGCTGTCGCAATGAAACTTTCAATTTATATTCCCCGAGAACGATCATGTCGCCCTCTTTTAATGGGACTTGATTTCCCTTTCCTAACGGATTTTCTGAATCATTGTAATAGGTTCCATTAGTACTAGTATCTACCAGAAAAAACTGATTATCGGTAAAGGAAATCTGTGCGTGTTTTGAGGAAACCACTCGATCTGGATCGGGTAAAACCCAATAATTATCGGCAGAGCGACCCAAACTGCCACCAGCTTTCGTGAACAGTTTTGTATGTTTAAGCATATTGGCGCCAGAAGGGTCGGCCAATACTGATAGAATTAGATCCATTTATTCCTGACTCACAATAGTGGTTTATTCATAGTCTTCAGGTAGATTTTTGCCTGCATATTCCTGTAAAGATCCAACCCCTACACTTACACCCAAGGGCCTTTGAGTGTACCGCCACTCAGAGAACTAAAGCTCGGAAGAATGACTTGATCCCGCCCTTGCACCGAACGCATAGTGCTAATGCCAGCCTGCATAAATTTTGCAGCTGCCCTATCTGTCAGGAGCGCTTCTGCACAGGGCGTCAATAATTCGCCATTGGGTAACTTGCGTAAATGAAGGGGTAGGTCTTCATAGCTTGCAGACGAAGGCGGCTGTAATTTTCCAGTTTGAGAAAAACCTTGGCAAACAGCTAAACCCAACAAATAAACACTATTACCCCAAAGATAATATTCATGACCCTGCTCTGGGGTTAATTCTTCAAAATTGAAATACTCTGTTGTAGAGGTATTTTTCCCAAAGGGGAGTCTGAGCATAAATCTGGGAGCTGCCAATGCAACATGCTCACTAGCAGAGTATTCACGGACCGCCTGCCAACTTTCCGCAAACTGATCGCTCAACGGATAGTACCAATCATCAGGATCTACTGAACCTGACAAGTTTGGACAACCTGCTAATTTTGGATCCCCACCCAATAAAAGTGCGCTTCCCGCAGCTTCTGCAATCGTGGATAAATCTATCAGCAGGTGAAGGTCTCGCTCCTCATCAGTAACAAAGTAATCCCCTATGACTAGGTTATAGGGCATATTCCCAGAAGCTGTTTCACGCTCAACCAGTAACTTAAATGTCTGCGACTTTTCCAAGTCGCTTTCGGCTTCCGCAAAATCAGCTAGAAGCTCTTCTTTACTAACGTCTATTAAGTAAAAATCCAGGTTCCCGTGCTCTTCGACACGTCTCAACAAAAGTTGCAGACTCAGCCAACTAGCCTCTAACTGACGAAAATCACTATGATGCATCAGTTTACGCATCGCATCAGACGTAGCTTCAGCCAGGGCATTTAGATATTCACCCTGGCGAGGGTCCTCACTTTTCTGCACGTAAGGAGCGACAATATCTTTGATTAGCTGGTCAACCTGGAAAGTATTTTGGCCTTCCTTTGCATTACGCTCTCGACCGGCAGCCAGGATTTCATCCAATATCGACTGCTCGCTATCGCGCTGACCCAAGCCCTGCTGAATGGCTAACTCTGGTTTCCACTGTTGAATTTCCTCAGCAGCCTGCTGGAACTGACGCGGATCGAGCAGCCTGTGCTCCAGCTCAATAAACTTCTTAAACAGTGGCACACGGCTATAAAGGTAATCTGGGTGCAAATCATCAAAGCATGGTAATCCCAGAGGGCGATCCAGTACGGGTAACTGCAAACTCACACCTAGATCAGCAAAAACGCCCTCAAAGGTATCACGGTTCAACAGGTATACCCTTCGACTGGAAATCGTTTCGGGTTCACACTGGCGGCGACTCGCTCTCCCGCTGAAATCACCCAGGATCGCAACTTTCAATCTATCAGTGCCAAAATCCATAACTGGTTTTTCCTTATTGTTATCGCCAAGGATCTGAAATCCCGTTGAAATGCTGGGCCTACTCACAATTTGTCACCTGCTGACAGGGCTTAATTACCCTACTTCTTATGGCCTTTTAACGCCCTCAACCCGACATTAGGTTTTAGCTAGGCAGTTTCTTTTGGTTCTTTTTCGACTTTATTTGCTTTTTTAGGGCGACCACGCTTAAGCGGTCGCACTCTTTGGTTAACAATCTGCTCAATTTTCTCTTTAAACGCATCCCCGCCAAGCACATGGCCTAACTTAATCGTTTCAGCGATATAGTCGAGCAACTTTCGATCAAAGCTATACTGAAATAACTTCCTGTAAGATTGTGCCCTCTCCATCACGGTATTCCCTAAAGAAAGATACAAACGGTGATCCTTAATCAAATTATCTTTCTTAATGTTTGTGTGATGGTTAAAACTTGACCATTCATAGTCTTCAAGAGAATCAGCTAACCCCAAATAGAGGGGACGTAACTCCACATACCGGTAACACGTCAGTAAGTACGCATCAGAATCAATTAAGCTGGACTTATAACGCCCCCGCCATAGTGTTCCTGAGCGCTTGTAACGGTGATTAACAAATTGAACATAGCGACGTCCAAGGGATTGCATCATAGATGATATCCCATCCGGTATCGTGGGCGTAGCTATGATCTGAATCATATTGGGTAATAAAACATATGCGTGAACGTCAACGCCATATTGGTCTGACGCGTTACGCAAACTAATCAAATAATATTGGTAATCTTCCTCATCAAAGAAACAGGGCAGATTATTGTGACCTACCTGCACAATATGTTGAGGAACGTTTATCAAATTGAGCCTGGGCAAACGGGGCATTTTGCCTATGGGTCCTTTTTTAGCTGGCTAAAAGCCTTTTCTGTAGAGAGGTAAAGCTCTTATTATCGCAAATCAGTGAAAAGTATTTCAAACTTGGCATACGAGCAAGTTAACATTACCTTCGGTGATCGGTTGTAATAATATTGCGCCGCATTGTATTGCTTTTTATTAAAGGGGAGTTGCACCAGACATGGATCAAATTAGTCTGGCGGTCAACGGGCGTACTGACATTGGTCAGGTTCGTGAGGAAAACGAAGATAGTATTCGCTGGTACGCATCTGCGGAACAGCCTTTTGCCTATATAGTGGTGGCCGACGGCATGGGCGGTTACACCGGTGGCGCAACCGCCAGTAAAATTGCAGCTGAGACGGTTCAAGCCCACCTCGATGACCTGCTGAAACACACTTTTTTCTCCTGCACGTCTGAACAGCAACAGCTTATATTGCGCGCCACCCTTATCGACGCAGTCAACAGCGCAAATACAGCTCTAATCAACACCAAAAACCTGAACCCCCAGTTTTCCAATATGGGAACAACTTTGGTTGCCGCGGTCATGTGGCGCGACTTTTTAATCGTTGCACATATTGGCGATTCTCGCGCATACCTGTGGAACAATTATGGATTGCAGCGCCTTACACGAGATCACAGCGTTGTACAGGAGATGATTGATTCAGGTCAATTAACCCCCGAGCAAGCCAAAGAGTCCAATGTTCGCAACCATATTACCCGTGCCTTGGGGGTTTCCAGCTGTGTAGAGGCGGATATAAATAGCTGGAAACTCACGCAAAACGCACTCCTTTTGTTATGTAGCGACGGGCTCACTGAATATCTTGATGATCATGCGATAGAGCGCGTACTGGCCACTCATCGTCCGGCATTAGAGTGTGTATATCGTTTTATTGACGATGCTAATCGCCTAGGAGGGCGCGACAATATTACTGCAGGAATATTGGAATATTCTTCACAATCATTGCGTCAAATTCTACCCCACGAACAAAGTGTTACCGAACGTCCCAGCTCCCCCGACGTAACAATCCGAAAGTTACACCGCTGATTTGATTTATCGGACACTACAAAATGACACCGGAACGTCTTACCCAGCTAATACCCGACTTACTCAATAAGCTTACCCCCCCAACAATTAAACTCTCTCACGAGAACCCCGCATCAGTTATACGCTGGCTTTCCCAAATTGAGCGAACACCAGAAGACATCTCTCTCAATTTACGGAGAGAAGATTTTTGGCCAAAGCTGCCAGGCATTGAAGCCAATCGATATAGTATCGATTCGGCACCTATGGTTCCCCTCTTGCATGAGGTAGACGGCAGCCCAACCCAACTGACTAACCTCCCAGGGGTCAATCCAGCAAATAAGGTAATTCCAGCTCTGGAACGCAGCCATCAGATCGCTGAACACGTCGTCAGCAATACAGGGGAAGTCGCTTTTGAGCGAACAGACGTCATTATTCCAGGGCCATTGCCATTTGAATGGAAAAGGTATTTCCGCTCTTCCCTCAACGAGGACACTGGCATTGGCGCGGGCTGGCGACACTCCTTAAGTGAAAAACTTGTTGTACACGACCACTTCGTCAAGCTATTCACTGCCGAGGGCAGATCTGTAACCTTTAATTTACCCGCTATAGGTCATGGTTGTTACAATCGTTTTGAACGGTTAATGTTATTTCGGCAAAGCCTACACAGTTATCGTTTAACGACATTCGATCAATATCATAAGATTTTTCGCGCCGACGGCGTGAACAGCGCTTTACCACTTGCAGAAATTAGGGATCAATTTGGAAACGCCTTAACTATCGATTATCAAGAAGGTTTACCTAAAAAAATAGTCAGCTCTTGGGGCCGGGTTATTGAATTTAACTGCCAAGATGGTCATATCTTCAATCTAGTGAACGGTCACGCTGTAGAAGGGCAAAATAACCTCTGCGCTTACAACTATAAGGAAGGGCAATTAGTCGAAAGCTGCTGTGGGCTTAAAAGGGAAAAATATCAATATGACAATTCTCAACTGGCTCATCTGCACAGCAGCGAGTCTGGAAGCTATCAATTTATATATGATGAACACAATCGATGCTGCTCATTAAATTCAAATGAGTTATTCACTAGCTTAAGTTGGCTTGCGAGTAACAATAGCTGCACAGTCGAATCAGAATTATCCGGCCCGATTCATATACGCTTTAACAAGTTCGGTCAGAGAGTCTCTGAACAGCAAGAATCACGTATCTGTACTTGGCTGTATGACTCCTACGGCAACCTCTGCGAAGAGATTAAGGCTGATGGCCGTAGACTTTTCTTTCGACACGATGAATTCGGCCGACTGGTTCGCACCACTTCTCACGATGTGAGTAATCGATACTTTTACGATGACCGAGGTTACCTGCGTGCGGCATCTATCAACGATGAGACTCTGTGGCAATTCCAGTTCAATGCAAAAGGCCGCCCAGAACGTATCATTGATCCAGCAAAACAAGTCTGGAAATTTCTCTATACGGATCGGGGTCAGCTCACACAGATCCGGGACCCCGAAGGTGGCAAGGTAGACTTCAGCTGGGATGGGCAGGGGCAGCTGCAATCGATATGTAGAGATAAAAAGCTCCTAGGCCTGGAATACGACCACTGGCAACGAGTCATTTCGCTGAAAATGAATGGCGAACTGTGGCGTGAATGGAGCTATGGTAGTGCCGGTGAACTGCGAGAAGCTCGCCTAGGCATTCACCAATACGGCCTGGACTATTCCGAACGAGGCCTTACCAACGCTATTCACGGAGATAGCGGCCAAAGTATTCTTTGCGACCATGATAACGCCGGTAGACTCTGTCATATCAATTTTGCCGACGGCAACAATTGGGACCTCAGCTATAACCCAATCGGTGAGCTAGTCTGCCTGGAATGTCCCGCAGGAAACTACACTTGGGGATATGACTGCTTCGGGCAATTAGTTAGCCACAAGGCACCACAGGATCGAACTTGGCGTTGGCATTACAATATAGACGGCAGCCTGCATGAATATTGTGATAATGACTCTCGCTGGTACTTCAATTATAACGACAGCGGTGTATTAACCGGTATTCGCAATAACAGTGGCCAAAATAGTGAGTTCCACTACGACCAACATAACAGGCTAGTACAGGCAGACAATGCCCTTTCTTCGGTGCGATTTAAATACGACAGCCGCGGTCGGGTAACCGCAGAGCATCACGACAGTGCAGATATCCGGGATTTCAGTCTTCAGTATCAATATGACAAACGCGGCTGGTTAAAGAGTGCCAGCTCCGACAATCTCGACTTGTCTTATACATTCGCTCCTTGTGGAGCCCTGTATGGAATCGATGCCAATGGTGAAGCCATTGTTCGCACCGAATCCAAAGGCCAAGATATCCTCCAGGTTCAAGGAGAGGTTCGCAGTAATCACAAATATTTATTTGGGCGCCTGGTAGGCATGGAGTCCGGTCAAGCACTTTCCTGGCACTTTGATAAATCCCCTCCCCTGCAAATGACCAACCCGCTGCGGGCACAGCAAAGTCCGACTCAACCTCAAACAAAAAGTGACAAGCGCGGCAATATTATTAGCGAAAGCAACATACCAGGCCGCAAGGATTATCAATACCAGTACGACGGCTGGGGCCTGATGAGCCACGCGGAGTGCGGAGAATTTAAAACCTATTTCCGCTACGACCCCTTCGGTCGGCGGTTAAGCAAGACATGTACCCACCGAAAATCAACCCGGCAACGCCGCGTTGTCACTATTTGGAGCAGCCTGGGTATCTGGGGGGAAATTCACAATATTGACGGCAAGTCCCGAGGTTTAAGCCATTGGATTCACCAACCCCAAACCAATGCCATTCTCTGCCAATGGACTGCCGACAATATCGAGCATTACCTTTCCAACCCCGACGGCAAGCCACTCGCGATTTTTGATACTCAAGGTGCCGCTCAGTGGTCACAAGGTGGGGAGGCTGGAGAAAAAGGAAAAGACCCCCACAATCAAGGGCCGAGTGCCTGGCGGGGAACTAACTTACTCGCAGATGTAGAGACTGGGCTGTGGTACCACCCCTCCGGCTACTGGAGCCCAGCCCTCGGCGCCTGGCTAAATGGGGATCGCGCACATAACCTGACTACTTCTGCCCAATCAATCGGGCAACTGTAGCGAAGTATTCGGGCAGCTACGTCAACAATTGCTGCCCGGGTCAACTCTTATCTGCCTATACACTATGGGTATATCTATTTGCCCGTGAGTGTTATGGAAGAGCGCTTGGATTTTGAGATCGGTGGAGTCCATGTCTCCAGGGGCGAGTCCTGCCATATCGACCTGCCTGTTGTAAGGCTGTACACAAGCACAGAAATGGCAATCCCAGTTTATGTGCAGCGCGGTAAAAAAGATGGCCCCAAGATGTTCGTTTGTGCCGCAATACACGGGGACGAACTCAACGGCATTGAAATAATAAGCCGGCTTATCCAAAGCGGCCGCCTAAAGTCATTGCGCGGAACCCTGGTTGCAGTTCCAATGGTTAATGTTTACGGGGTACTGCAACATACTCGCTACCTACCTGACAGGCGCGACCTAAACCGCTCATTCCCAGGGTCGGCAAAGGGCTCTCTCGCCGCACGTATGGCTCACGTATTCCTCAAGGAAATAGTCACCAAATGCGACTATGGTATCGATTTACACACAGGGGCCGTACATCGCAGTAACCTCCCCCAAATTCGCGCTAACTTGGACGATGAGAAAACCCGAAAACTCGCCAAGGCCTTTGGTGTTCCCGTGCTACTCAATGCTTCTATTCGCGACGGATCCCTGCGCCAAGCAGCCGCGGATCTCGGGGTGAGAGTATTATTGTATGAAGCTGGTGAAGCCCTGCGCTTTGATGAACTCAGTATCCGCGCGGGTGTTAAAGGTGTGATCAATGTGATGAAGCAGCTGGAGATGTTGCCGCAAACCCGAAAGTCAAATGTGATAGAGCCATTTGTTGCCCGACGCAGCGGTTGGCTTCGCGCGGGGGATAGCGGCATCGCCAATCATCTTAAGGCACTTGGGGATCAGGTCTACCGGGGAGACCTGCTGGCGACCATTGCAGATCCATACGGCCAGGAACTGGACCAACTGATCTGCAATGAGGATGGAATCATTATTGGGCGACAGAATATCCCTCTGGTCCAGGAAGGCGAGGCGATGTACCACATCGCCTACTTCCGTGAACCCGAGGGTGTTGTCGAGAACCTGGAACTACTCCAGGATACGCTCCTACCGGATGAGAACTTTTAGGGACTCCCTATTGTTTCTTCAACAACTCCAAGACTTCCTTGCTCGGGTAACCCTGAACTTCAACGCCGGCACTCTTTTCAAATTCACTCACCGCTTTGCGGGTACCCGGACCTGCCTTGCCATCAATTTCTCCGGTGTAAAACCCTTTTTGTTTGAGCAACTTCTGCAACTCTTCCACTTGAACACTATCCAGTGGAGTAAATGGGCGCTTCCAATCATTTACCAAAGGCGCACCGCCGCCAATCCGGTCTGCCAACAGGCCTATAGCTATCGCATAGCGATCTGAATTGTTGTAACGCTTGAGGACAAAGAAGTTCTTGAACACTAAAAATGCCGGGCCATTGCGGCCGTCTGGTAACTTTAATTCGGCAATGGCTTTCTTGCTGGGAAAGGGCTCGCCATTGGCTCGTGTGACGCCGAGCTTCTCCCATTCGGCTACCGACATCTTCCCTGCAGGCATTTTACGAGCGGGAATATTGACCTCATAGCCCCAGGGTTTTCCTCGCTGCCAACCGTTACTGGATAGCAGGTTGGCGGCAGTCGCGAGTGCATCCGGAATAGAATTCCAAATATCCCGTTTACCATCACCATCGATATCCACCGCATAGGCCTGGTAGCTGGTAGGGATAAATTGAGTATGCCCCATAGCTCCGGCCCACGAGCCCAATAGGTGCTGGCCCTCAATATCACCGGCCTGCAAGATTTTTAGTGCAGCCAGCAACTGCTGTCGGCCAAACTTTTTACGCTGAGGGTCAGCGTAGGCCAGTGTTGCCAGGGAGCGAATGACACTGCGCATTACCTTATCATTGCCGAGGATGCCTCCAAAGCTGGACTCCACAGACCAGATCGCCAGCAGGATATTGGGGTCCACCCCAAAGCGTTTCTGGATCTTATCCAGCCAGGGCTTCATTTTCTCCTTTTCCCGCTTGCCTCGCTCAATCGCTCTCTTTTGCACCCGGTTATCAAAGTATTGCCACACCGGCGCTTTGAATTCAGGCTGATAGGCTGCACGATCCAGAACCCATTGGTCTGGAGAAGTGATTCCTTTAAAAGCTTGGTCGTAAACCTCCGCAGAGATTCCACTCTTAATCGAGGTTTTACGGAACTCCTTTACCCACTGTTCGAAGGCCGGATCGGCTTTCTCTTGTGCATGGGTATTGGAAACCAGGAGAACCGCGCTTATCGCGAGGATGGCAGACAGATATTGAAACCATTGCAATTTGGGCATGGAGTTACCTTCGACACAACTTTTGCTCGCTCAAGGGTAGAACGAGCCACTCTTATCCGAAAGGTGGATTGGCCGGTAACCGTTGAACTTCCCACCCACTATTAAACTGGACAGTCACATGAGAGGGAAGTTCGTGCTGCTCACCTTTAGGGTGAGCTCTGCCGCAAAACGGGAAGCTTAGGGAATGACGTAAAACAGCACCGCAAAGAAGTGCAAAATACCGCCCGCCAGCACAAAGAGATGCCAAATTGCATGGTGGAAGCGCAAACTGCGCCAGAGGTAGAAGGCAATTCCGCCGGTGTAGCAGAGGCCACCGAGAACCAGCAGCCACAGACCGCCGGTTTCCAGGCTATCTGAAAGCGGCTTGATAGCAGCAACCACTACCCACCCCATCAGGGCGCTGAGAGTAATCGATAGGGCTCGGATCTTCTTTAACGGGGTGAACTGAATAATCAATCCGATCAGCGCGAGCCCCCAAATAATACCGAACAGCCACCAACCCCAAGGGCCCCTCAGGGTAACCAGGGTGAAGGGAGTATAGGTTCCAGCAATCAATAGAAAGATTGACGAGTGGTCCAGGGTCCGCAGTATCGCTTTGGCGCCGATATGGCTGACTGCGTGGTACAGCGTGGAGGCTAGGAAACAGAGTATCAGGGTGGAGGCATAGACGCTGGAGCTGACAATATGCCAGGCGTCCCCTCGCAGGGCAGCAAATCCGGTCAATACACCCAGACCGGCAATCGCCAGAAGAGCTCCAACACCATGTGTCACACTGTTGGCGATCTCTTCAGCAAAACTGTAACGACTGGCAACGGAAACGGAAGATGACATAAATTAGCCCGGTTAAATTCAGGTCATAAGCCTGCGTGTAGTGCACGACCAATAACTTGGAACAGGTCTAATGATCAGAGGCCTCACTTAAAATAGCAAGGCCATCACCAGACTGCACATTCACAACCGGGCGGTCAGGGCTTAAACGCTAGCGTTGTGAATACCCATTTCGCACAAAGCGGAAGATTCGCGAACAATAGTTTCGTTGCGATCGGGGCCTGTAGAAACAATGTCTACCGGAGCGCCCACCAGCTCTTCGATTCGAGCGATATAGGCGCGTGCATTGGCCGGCAAATCTGCTTCACGACGCACACCAAAAGTGTTCTCTGTCCAACCGGGCATAGACTCATAAACCGGCTCGACACCTTCCCAACCTGCGGCATCAAAAGGTACTGGTACTTCTTCACCAGCGCTGTTGCGGTAGCCCACACAAACCTTTACCTCCTCGAGGCCATCGAGAACATCCAGTTTGGTCAAGCACAGGCCAGAAATACTGTTGATTCGGATCGCGTGGCGCACAGCAACAGCGTCAAACCAACCGGTGCGGCGCTGGCGGCCAGTGGTAGCGCCAAACTCGTGACCTTTTTCACCCAGGTGACGACCAACTTCGCAGTCCAGCTCAGTTGGGAAAGGACCACCGCCAACGCGGGTGGTATAGGCCTTGGTAATGCCCAATACATAATCCAGGTACAGAGGACCAAAACCAGAACCAGTAGCGGTACCGCCAGCAGTGGTATTAGAGGAAGTTACGAACGGGTAGGTACCGTGGTCAATATCCAGCAGGGAGCCCTGGGCGCCTTCGAACAGGATATGCTCTCCGTTTTCGCGCGCTTTGTGCAGGTGATCGGCAACGTCGGTGATCATCGGCACCAGTTGCTCACGCCAGATTTTGGCCTGCTCAACGGTGTCCTCATAACTGACCGGGTCAACTTTGTAGTATTCGGTCAGAGCGAAGTTGTGGTAATCAATCAGCTCTTTCAGCTGGTGGCAGAAGTTATCCCAGTTGCACAGATCACCCAGGCGAAGACCGCGACGAGCAACTTTATCTTCGTAAGCGGGACCAATACCGCGACCTGTAGTACCGATCGCTTTGGCGCCGCGTGCTTTTTCACGGGCCTGATCGAGGGCAACATGTACTGGCAAGATCAGCGGACACGCCGGGGAAAGACGCAGGCGCTCGCGCACAGGAACTTCGCGCTCTTCCAACTCAGCCATCTCTTTCAGCAGTGCCTCCGGGGAGAGCACCACACCATTGCCGATCAAGCAGGTTACGCTGGGGCGCAGGATACCGGAGGGAATCAGGTGCAGTACGGTTTTTTCGCCATCGATAACCAGGGTGTGGCCCGCATTGTGACCACCCTGGAAACGCACTACCAGCGAGACCTTCTCGGTTAGCAAATCGACAATCTTGCCCTTGCCCTCATCGCCCCACTGGGTACCCAGTACTACTACGTTCTTGCCCATCTGTATAAATCTCTAAACTCAGGTTTTTCTCTGCGGGAGCCGGGGCCCCACATAAATGGATGTCTGCGGGTAGGCCCGCGCGATAATAGGCACATCCACTGCGCCCGAAAAATCAGTCTCGTGGTTTTACTACCCACGAATCACCCTCAGCAACCAACTCGCGGTCACAGCGGGAATCCAGTTCACTATCGGCACCACCAGCGAGGGCTGTGATGACCACTTCGCCTTGAGCCCGCAGCTCGTGAATCGCCTTCCACAGTTCAGCGCCCTGGGAGCCTCTGACATCTGGCGCCAATATCGCAGCGCCCTCTTCAACAGCGGCGCTGCCCAGATTACTCAATGCCACCAGGTCACTACTGAAGCCTGTTGCTGGGCGATCGCGCCCAAACACGGCTCCGATACCGTTGTAACGTCCACCATTGGCCAATGCCTGGCCGTGGCCCGGTGTATAGGCGGCGAATACCAGACCGGTTTCATAGTCGTAGCCGCGTACTTCACTCAAATCGAAGAACAGTGTCACCTCTGGATAGCGCTTATTCAGAGCCTCAGCTACCTGCCTCAAATCGGAGACTGCCGCCAGCAAATTTTGCGGGGCTCCAGAAAAGAGTTCGCGGGCCTTATCCAGGCATTCCCGTCCCCCAACCAGCCCAGGGAGCGCCTTCAGCCACTCGGCAGCCTTCTGGTCGCCAACATTCTCCTCAACCCACTCGCACAGATCAGCAGTCGCCTTGCTCTGCAACATGGCCAACAGGGCGCTGCGCTGCTCGTCATTGAGGCCCGCCGCTTCAACCAGACTCTGGTAAATCGCGACGTGGCCCAGGTCCAGGTGCACTTGGCTGACACCCGCTACCTGAAGGCTTTGCAGCATCAGCGAGATCACCTCGAGGTCTGCACCGAGGTTGTCCACACCAAACAGTTCGGCACCAACCTGTATCGGCGCTCGCGAACCCATCGGGGTTCGCGGCTTGGTGTACACCACCTGACCGGCATAGCAGAGGCGGTTAGCGCCTCTGCGGGGAAAGCTGTGGGCATCAATCCGAGCAGTCTGCGGAGTCATATCCGCGCGTATACCTAAAGTGCGACCAGATATCTGGTCGGTAACCTTAAAGGTGCTCAGATCTACATCATGGCCCATCCCAATCAAGAGGGACTCGGTGAATTCCAACATCGGCGGTATCACCAACTCGTACCCCCAGCAGTGGTAGAGGTCCAGTAGTTGACGGCGCAGAGTCTCCAATTGCACGGCATCCGCAGGCAGAATTTCTGCAATGCCATCCGGTAACATCCAGCGATCGGCTTGAGTCATGATGAAATGAATTCGTCAGCGAAGAAATTGCGGTGCCACAGCGCTTGCCACAAACGAGCCGCAGCACTTCCCACAAAAAAACCGGGCTGGGCCCGGTTTGCGTGATTTTAGCATCAAGTGCTAACAGGAAGGTAGGGTTATCGAATCTAACCCGGCGCCTATAGCACCAGTTGCCCAGTGCTACATAGCATTTTCAGCCCTACTCTCCTTTCGGGTCTTTCAGGTAGCGGAAGAATTCGCTATCTGGATCGACCAGCATCATATCTGACTTGCTCCGGAAGGACTCCTTGTAAGCCTGCAGACTGCGGGTAAAGCGGTAAAACTCCGGATTCTTGCTGTAGGCCGCAGCGTAAATAGCTGCCGCCTCTGCATCACCCGCACCGCGTAACTCTTCCGCCTGGCGGTAGGCCTCAGACTCAATCACCACTCTTTGGCGATTGGCATTAGCCTTGATACGCTCACTGGCCTCCTGACCCTTGGCGCGATGATCCCGCGCCTCCAGCTCACGACCAGCGCGCATACGCTGGAACACAGACTCGGAGACTTCCGGCGGCAGGTCAATCCGCTTGACGCGCACATCAATCACATGCACTCCCAGGTCATCCTGAGCCACCTTATTCAGGTTTTTAGTGATCTCCGCCATCAACTCATCGCGCTCGCCGCTGACTACCTCATGCAGATCGCGCACACCAAACTCGTTCCGGAGCTGATCATTGATCCGCTCCGACAGCAGGCGCACCGCATTGCGATCGTCACCACGAGTGGCGATATAAAACTTATCCACATCAGAGATTCGATATTTGGCATACGAATCAACCATCATGAATTTGTTTTCACTGTTGAGCATACGAACGGGGCTGGAATCCACCGTCTGAATACGCGCATCAAACTTGCGCAACCTTTCCGCAAAAGGGATTTTGAAGTAGAGACCCGGCTCGGTGTAGGTGCGCACCAGCTCACCAAAGCGCAGTAACACGGCTTTTTCAGTCTCTTTCACTACAAAGGCGCTGGAAGAAAGTACCAATACTCCAACCAGGATGACAACAATGATACCCAGTGTTTTGTTATTCATATCATCCCCTCCTAGCGAATAGTCTGACTGCGACGGGTGTTGGCGTCATCCCGACGAAGGCGCTCAATAACACGCTGATAGACTTCCTCAATCATTACAGGCGAGGTGTCCTGGCTTTGGGCTGCTCGCGCTGCTCCAGCGCCGCCTTGCGCCAATTTATCTAGCGGCAGGTACATCATGTTATTGCCACCCTCTACATCCACCATCACTTTGGAGGTGTTGGCCATCACATCCTGTACCGCATCCAGGTAGAGACGCTCGCGGGTAACTTCCGGGGCACGCTCATATTCAGCCAGCAGTTTCTCAAAGCGTACAGCTTCACCTCGGGCACTCTCGATGACGCGGGCTTTGTATGCCTCGGCCTCTTCGATAATGCGCTGAGCCTGACCACGGGCAACCGGGATTATCTGGTTAGCATCAGCCTGAGCTTCATTTTGCAGACGCACCTCGTCCTCACGGGCTTTGGTCACATCGTCAAACGCATCCTGCACTTCGCGCGGCGCCTTAGCATCAGTGAGGTTAACCACATCAATGCGTATACCGGTCTGGTACAGGTCCAGATATTCCTGTAATCGTTCCTGCGTATCGGCAGATACTTGGGTCCGGTTCTGGGAAATCACACCGTTTAAAGTGAGAGAGCCCACCACGTGACGAAGGGCGCTGTCGGTGGCTTCCTGCAAGCTCTTCACCGGATCGCGAACACGCAGTACAAAAGACTCAGCATCCCCAACCTGCCACTGCACAGTGAGTACCACTTCTACGATATTGGCGTCTTCGGTCAGCATCTGACCGGTAGTGCGCTCAGTACGCACCTCAGTCATATTGACCTTGGTGACGTTATCGATAAGCGGCGGATTCCAGTGCAGGCCGGCAGATTCCGTGGAGTGGTATTTGCCCAGGCGCAAAACAACCGCCTGTTCGTTGGCGTTGACCTGGTAAATCCCCAGGCCGCCATAAATCAATACGGCGAGACCAATAACCAGCACCCAGGGAAATTTGACAGAGTCGCCACTTGGGCTGCCGCTGCCACCACCACCAAACAGGCCACCTAGTTTCTGCTGAATTTTTCGCAGTAGTTCATCGAGATCGGGCGGGCCTCCGTTATTGCGGTTACCGCCACCACCCCAGGGGTCTTTATTGTTACCACCCGGCTCATTCCAGGCCATTTAACTTACTCCAACTATGATCACTTAATCTTTTACTTCGGCGGATTCTAGCATCCATTGCCGACAAAATATTGCCGACAGGCCCTAGCCTGAGGCAAGTGGGCAGTCTGCGGAGACCAACCCCGAACAAATTCGACTAAAGGTCGCAATATGACCTGAATTTTAAAATCAATGTTTATACGACAACTACTCGGCAATGGGTTCTTCCAAAACCCATTCCGGCGCGTCATTGCCAGCAATATGTGGCGCCAGCAGACGCTGGAAATCACTACGCGGCAATAATATTTGCAATTCGCAGTCACCATTGTCGCGGTAGACTTCCGACTGCACCGCATTAATTTCAAATAGCTGCGCTCGCAGCCTGGACTGATGAGGCTTCACTACCAGTTGCCCGCGCACCATTTGCTCGCCCAGGCGCTCGGCAATAGCCTCAATTAAAAGTTCACAACCCGCACCTGTTACCGCAGAGAGCCAAACTGCCCGGGGTACACCCTGATCATCCCGGTCTATACGCGGTTCAAAATCTGCCAGCAGATCAATTTTGTTATAAACCACCAGTTGCGGCAGTTCCGAAGCATCAATTTCCTCCAGAACCGTTTGCACCTCTTCCATCAGGTGTAATCGGTCATCTGCCGCAGCGTCCACCACATGTAGAAGCAACGTCGCACTGGCGGCCTCTTCCAGGGTTGCCCGGAATGCCTCTACCAGTTTATGCGGCAAGTGAGAGACAAATCCCACCGTATCAGCCAATACCATGGCGCCAACATTGGGTAATTCAACCCTGCGCATGGTCGGGTCGAGGGTGGCAAACAATTGGTCCCTGACATAGACATCTGCATCGGTCAGGCGATTAAACAGGGTCGACTTGCCCGCATTGGTGTAGCCAACCAGAGATACGGTGGCCATTTCTGCCCGGGAGCGCGCGCGGCGCCCCTGCTCCCGCTGGCGGCGTACCTTTTCCAACCGCTTCTCGATGGAGTCTATGCGCGCGCGCAGCAGTCGCCGGTCTGTCTCCAACTGGGTTTCACCGGGCCCACGCAGGCCAATACCACCCTTTTGCCTCTCCAGATGGGTCCAACCTCGCACCAGCCGCGTTGCCATATGGCGTAGCTGGGCCAACTCCACCTGAAGCTTACCCTCGTGAGTTCGCGCACGCTGGGCAAAAATATCCAGAATAAGCCCTGTGCGATCCAGCACCCGGCACTTTAATTCGCGCTCAATATTGCGCTCCTGACTCGGAGACAGGATGTGATCAAAGATAACCAGGGCGGCTTCCTGATCTTTGACTACCTGGCGAATCTCCTCCAATTTACCTCGGCCAACAAAGGTCTTTGGGTCTGGAGTGGCGCGCTGGCCGAAAATAAAACTGACAGGATCTGCTCCGGCAGATAGGGCCAACTCCTCAAATTCACGAGGGTCGTCGGGACTGTCGATGGCGGAGAGTTCTAGGTGTACCAGTACTGCGAGCTCACCGGATTCCGGTCGATCGAAAAACAATGGGAATTCTCTATTGCGAAAAGGGCGCGATAAGCCCTGACTGAGGTGACAACCGGCAAGCCCTGCAAGGGGCTCACCGAGCTGCTGGCGCCCCGGCAAAACGGGGTGCAGGTGAAATTGATACGGATCTTTTAGCTAAAGGATTCGCGCTCACCGCCTTCACCATTACCCTCGCCGCCGTGCTGGGCTGCGGGATTCAATAGCGGTACGCGCACTGCACGCGACGGAACAACCGTAGAAATGGCGTGCTTATACACCATTTGGCTCACAGTATTTTTGAGTAACACCACGAACTGGTCGAAGGATTCAATTTGCCCTTGGAGCTTGATGCCGTTTACCAGATAGATAGAAACCGGAATACGCTCTTTGCGCAATACGTTGAGGTAAGGGTCTTGTAAGCTGTGCCCTTTTGACATCTTTTTTCTCCTTGTCAAAAAGCTGAATGCGGTATGCAGGCCGCAATCGCACCCGCGAAGAGCGCGGATCAAAAAACGACTGAGGTTGAATACGCGTATAAGTAGTGTAGTAGCGAGCCGGAAAAGGCCGGACTCTGTGAAAACTGACTGAACGGGCTTGTCGTTTAATAGCCCAACCACGTTATGGATGCTTAAGCGAGAAATTTCAAGGCTTCTGCCAATATTTCGTCATTCTCACGCACCCCACCTTGCTCATCCTGAGTGTACAAAGTTAGCAGGTCTGGCCAGCGCCGCAGCCAGGTTAACTGGCGCTTGGCAAGCTGCCTCGTCGCCGCAATTCCAGCGGCCACCATATCATCGTAATCGGTTTGGCCTTGCAAGTGTTGCCAAACTTGCCGATATCCCACCGCGCGAATTGCCGGTAAGTCCTCGTGCAGGTCTCCCCGGTCCAGCAGGCCCTGGACTTCATCAATAAAGCCCGCCGCGAGCATCTTGCGAAAACGCAGTTCAATACGCTGGTGAAGCAGGGATCGATCGCGGGGCATAATGGCCATCTGACACACTTGGTACTGCTCCTGTATTCCCCCAGCTTCCTGCTCGCGACGCAACTGCGAAAGCGGAACACCGGTGAGGCGGTAAACTTCCAGCCCCCTTTCGATACGTACCGAATGGTTGGGATGTAGCTCAGCCGCCAACTGCGGGTCCACCTGGGCCAGCTCCGCATGCAGTGCAGGCCACCCTTCACGCTCTGCGCGTGCTTCAATTTCTGCTCTCACCGCTGCATCCGCTTCAGGCAATTTTGCCATGCCTTCCAACAGAGCGCGGAAATACAACATAGTTCCGCCAACCAGTAATGGCACTTTACCAGCGGCGGTAATTTCTGCCATAGCTTCCAGCGCATCTTTGCGGAAGCGACCTGCCGAATAAGACTCAGACGGGTCACAGACATCGATCAAACGGTGAGGGTATGCAGCTAGCTCTTCTACTGAGGGCTTGGCCGAGCCGATATCAAGGCCTCGATATACGAGAGCAGAATCAACACTAATTAGTTCCACGGGCAAACGATCGGCGAGCGCCATGGCCAGATCCGTTTTGCCGGAAGCCGTTGGACCCATCAAGAAAATTACACGGGGCTTATCACCCGGCAAGCTGTTATTCAAACTACCACCCACTTCTGCCGCGTACCTATTGGCCGCGCATAAACCACTTATCCATATCTGCCAGTTTAACCTGGGTCCAGGTCGGGCGACCGTGATTGCACTGGCCACTGCGCTCCGTGCGCTCCATATCCCGCAGCAGAGCATTCATTTCCGGGATTGTCAGACGTCGGTTTGCGCGAACAGAACCGTGACAAGCCATTGTCCCCAGCACTTCGTTGATGCGCTCACCAATACGGGCGCTGTCGCCTTCGCCGAGCAGGTCCGAGAGTACATCGCGCACCAGCTGTTCCACTTCCGCGCCGTGCAGCATTGTGGGTACCTGGCGCACCAGTAAGGTCTCCGGACCGGCCCGCTGCAATACGAAACCAAGCGCGGTAAACACCTCGCTGCGCTCCTCGAAGCAGTCCGCTTCCCGCTGGCTGACAGCCAGACTCACTGGAACCAGGAGGGGCTGAGCCTGAATTCCACCGGCCGCATAAGCCACTTTCATCTGCTCATAGACAATGCGCTCATGGGCAGCGTGCATATCGACAACAACCATCCCGTGCTCGTTTTCCGCGAGAATATAGATTCCATGCAACTGCGTCAGAGCAAAGCCCAGCGGCGGCACTTCTGATTCGCCTTCAATGCCCGCACTGGCCCCTATGGTCGTCCCGGAAGATGCTTGGGGCACGGGCACTGGCCGGCTGCTAGGGGCGCCCCGCGGCTGTTGTGTCGCCGGGGATGAGTCCTGATACGGTTGGTGCAGAGCGCCATAAGCGTTCATCTGCTCGCGCAGATTTGAGGGCGAGGGGCGATTGCTGAGTGGCATTTTATGCTGCCCGGCAAATTCACCGGCCTGTAAACCCGTGACCTGTTCCTGGCGCTCCTGCTCCGGCTCGCTTTCTGTTTCCTCTTTCTGCCCCGGACGCACATCCGCCAGGGCCCGGTGCAAACTGCCAAACAGGAAGTCATGCACCAGGCGACTATCGCGAAAACGCACTTCGTGTTTGGTCGGGTGCACATTCACATCGACGGAAGCCGGGTCCAGCTCCAGATAAAGTACAAATGCCGGATGGCGACCATGGTACAAAACATCGGCGAACGCCCGGCGCACCGCGTGGCTGACCACCTTGTCGCGAATAGCCCGGCCATTGACATAAAAGAATTGTAAGTCGGCCTGGGAGCGCGAGAATGCGGGTTCCGCAACCCACCCCCACAGGCGCAGGCCGCTGCGCTCCACATCGATATGCAGCGCATTCTGCATAAACGCCGGCCCACACACCTGGGCGACACGGCGCTCCATTTCCACCCGCCCGGTGCCCGCACGCAGATTATGCACACCCTTGCCGTTGTGGCGCAGGCTGATAGAGACATCAAATCGGGACAGCGCCAAGCGCTTAATCGTCTCGTCAATGCGATTGAATTCTGTTTTTTCTGTGCGCAGGAATTTCCGCCGAGCGGGCGTATTGAAGAACAGATCGCGCACATCCACAGTGGTGCCGCGGGGGTGAGCCGAGGGCGCGAGCTGCGCCTGCATGTCGCGGCCCTCCGCACTTACCTGCCAACCCTTGCCACTTTCATCGCGGCTGCTGGTCAATGCCAGGCGCGCCACCGAGGAAATACTGGCGAGGGCCTCACCGCGAAAGCCCAGGGTGGCCACCGCCTCCAGATCTTCCAATGCATGAATCTTGGAAGTCGCGTGGCGGGCCAGGGCCATTGGCAGGTCTTCCCGCTCTATGCCCTTGCCGTTATCGCGCACTTTCATGCGCTTGCTACCACCGCCGTCCACATCGACCTCTAGCCGTGTAGCGCCCGCATCCAGGCTGTTTTCCAGCAACTCCTTGATTACTGATGCTGGGCGCTCAACTACCTCACCAGCTGCAATCTGGTTGGCGAGGCGGGGAGAGAGTTGCTGGATTTTATCGTGCATGAATCTGGCCTGTTAATGCTGCAAGGACCGCTCGACACTGAGGTCTCAGCCGGAAGGAATACTCAGGGTCTGCCCCACTCGAATCACGGAGTTCTTGATGCCATTCGCTCTCATCAGGGCGGCGACGGAGATATTATATCGCGCCGCGATACCCGAAAGGGTCTCCCCGCGAGCGATAACGTGGTTGCGAGACTTATCGCTCTGGTTGGCGGCGAGCCAGGTATCCGCCGGGGGGCGGCTCTTAAAGTGCGCCACTATACCGTCACTGAGCTTTTGCGCCAGCTTGCGCTGGAAACTGGGATCGCGCAGGCGTTTCGCTTCCTGGGGATTGGTAATAAAACCCGTCTCCACCAAAATTGAAGGCACATCCGGCGAACGCAGCACCGAGAAATTGGCCTGCTCCACCTGTTTTTTGTGCAGGTGAGTGACGGTGCCAATCTGTGACAGCACACTGGCGCCGATATCCAGGCTGGCATTCATGGTGGCAGTCATAGAGAGGTCGAGCAATACGCCGGCAAGGGTGTCATCCTTATCGCCTAGGCTCAAACTGCCGGCACCACCGATAAGATCGGACTCGTTTTCCCTCGCGGCCAAAAAGCGGGCGGTTTCACTGGTTGCGCCCCGGGAGGAGACCGCATAAACCCCGGCGCCACGGGCATCTTTACGGGTAAAGGCATCGGCGTGGATCGACACAAAAAGGTCCGCACGCATATTGCGCCCAATTTTTACCCGTTCCCGCAAAGGAATATAGTAATCCCCTGTACGCACCAGTTTGGCGGTAAAGCCCTTCTCACCGTTTATCTTTTTGTGCAGCTGTTTGGCAATCGCCAGCACCACATCCTTTTCCCGCAAGCGACCGGGACCGGAAGCCCCGGGGTCTTCCCCGCCGTGCCCTGCATCAATAGCGACAATGATATTGCGTTCACTACTGACCTGCTCCAGCGTCTTCTCGCTGCCTTTAACCTCGTCATAAAGGTCGATCACCAATCGATCCGGCAGGTTTTCATGGCGCCGCAAAGCAAAGCTGCGCGGATTGGCCTGCTGCTTAAGGTCCAATACAACCCGTAGATCTTTTTTATTCTGACGGGCATGGCGCACCCGGGCGATCGGCGTCTTGTCCAGGTCCAACTTGTCCAGCTCAGCCTTCAACTCGGTATCAGAGAGGTCGACAACCACCCGGTGGGGGTCCTTGAGGGTAAATAACTTGTGCTCTGCCGGGTCGCTTAAATCAAAAACCAGACGCGTATGGTCGGGTGCTCTCCAGACGCGCACACCTTCCACTTGCGTCGCAGAAGCCGGCAGGAAAACTGCCAACCACAGCGCGACAACTAACAGAGACCGCCACATAAAACTCATTACTTCCCAGCCCCTTTGCTTATTGGTATCAGTATTTCCCTGTGTTCAGGCGTTTTCAGGATGCTCGCAGCAGCTTTTGCAGCAGGTCTATTACGCGCTCACCCTGGGGCGAGTGCGCAATTAACCTGAGCTGGCGGCCACTTTCCGGTACTTCCAACTCAACTTCCAAGTCTGGAGCCGGCAATATGCCCTCACCCCGCTCGGGCCACTCTACAAGGCTCAAGCTCTGCGCAGAGAAATAATCCCGCACCCCCATAAACTCCAACTCTTCCGGGTCACCCAGACGATAAAGATCGAAGTGGTAAACCCGGTGAGCCTCAAGTTCGTAAGGTTCCACCAGGGTGTAGGTGGGGCTCTTTACCGCACCCTCGTGCCCAAAGGCCCTCAGTACCCCCCGGCAAAAAGTTGTCTTTCCCGCGCCCAGCTGACCATTTAAATACAGCGTCAACCCCTGTTGCAGGCCTGCCGCGAGACAGGCCTGCCCGAGTGAGTTGCCACCGGATACGGTGGCTGCTTCATCAGCCAAATGTAATTTCAATTCACTCGCCATCAATCTACCAAACGTCTAATCCAGGGCAATAAGTCCGTAGCGAGTAATCCCCGCATACCCTCTTCGGCAGCGCGATTACCCGCCTCTCCGTGTAACCACACCGCCAGTCGGGCAGCCTCCACCAGCGGCAAGTGCTGGCCAATCAATGCTGCAACAATACCGGTGAGGAGGTCTCCCATACCACCGGAAGCCATACCCGGGTTACCGCTGTTGATAAGATCAACACCACCATCATGTGCAATCAGGGTACCGGCGCCTTTAAATATCACTACTCCACTGAATTTTTGCTGAACTGCAATAGCAGCGGCGCGAGGATCGGCGAGCACCTCGGCGGTATCACAACCCAGGAGGCGGGCGGCCTCCCCCACATGTGGGGTCAACACCCAGTCATCCCGCCGGACCCCGGCCAGAACCCGGCCCTCGGCGAGAATATTCAATGCATCGGCATCTACGACCAAGGGCGCCTCAGCTCGGCCGGCTCGCGCCAGCAGCTGCTCACTCCAGGGGGAGCGTCCCAAACCGGGGCCCACTGCAATTACGCTGGGGCCTTCGAGCAGCGGTTCCAGCTCCTGCCCGGAAATCACCGGATGGGCCATCACTTCTGGACTGCGAGTTAACGCTGCGGACAAATGCTCAGGGCGGGTCGCCAGGGAAATCAGCCCGGCTCCACAGCGCGCTGAGGATTGCGCAGCCATCAATGCAGCACCGCCAAATCCGGTATCACCGCCGACAACCAAAATATGGCCAAACTGGTTTTTAAAGCTATCGGCGGCACGCGCTGACAGGCGACGGATGGCATCAGCCTCGTAACGCATAGCCAAAGGCTCAACTGCTCGGTAGGCAGCCTCAGGTGCCCCCAAGCCTTCGAAAATTACCTCTCCGCAGAGCGCCGGGCCGCGACCGCAGTAGAGCCCCATTTTGCGGCCGATAAAAGTCACCGTTATATCGGCACTGACCGCCTCGCCGGCACTGCCGGTATCGGCACTCAGACCGGAGGGGATATCCACAGCCAACACCGGGCCAGGGCTTTTGCGGATTCGCTCAACCGCATGCGCCACGCCGGAGCGCAGCTCACCGCTAAAGCCCGTTCCCAGCAATGCATCCACAATCAGTGTATTGGCATCCGCCGTATCCAGTTCTGCGAGAGAGTTCACCACCTGGACACCTTCCCGGCAGGCGTACTCATAGGCCTCCCGGGCATCGCCACTCAGGTGCTGAGGATCGGTACACGCATAAACGGTGACCGGGATTTTCTTTTGCGCGGCGAGGGCGGCAATCACATAGCCATCCCCACCGTTGTTCCCACCACCGCAGAAAACCTGTAGGCGGCCGATCTCCGGCCAGTGCCTGCGTAGATGTGAAAAAGCCGCGCGACCGGCGCGCTTCATCAGTTGAATGGAGGGGATTTCCAGTGCAGCAATCGTCTGTCGATCCAGCTCACGTACCGACTCGGCACTGTATAGAGGTTGAGGCGTGTCCATGCAGCTCCCGCGATGTGGTCAAGAATTCATCTGTGGCAAAATAGGCAATTACATCGCCATCGTTTGCGCCAACCGCAAAGTATACCGCCCCGGCCAGGCATTGTGCTTGCAGGGAATATCGAGCCGCTTTATCTATGACCGAATCACTGCTCGCCGACTTAGCCCAACAGATCAAAATTTGGGGCAGAGAACTGGGCTTCCAACAAGTGGGTATTACCGATTGCCAGCTGGAGGAGGAAGGGGAACGCCTGCGCGCCTGGATTGATGCGGGCTATCACGCTGACATGGACTGGATGGGCGCTCACGGTGAGAAACGCTGGCGCCCCGAATTATTGGAGCCGGGAACACTGCGGGTAATCAGCGTGCGTCTGGACTACCTGCCGCCGGACACCCAGCCGATTAAAGTGTTGAAGGATTCGAGTAAGGCCTATGTATCCCGCTATGCGAATGGCCGCGATTACCATAAGTTGATCCGCAAACGCCTGGCCAATCTATCAAAGCAAATTGATACCTATTGCGCCGAGCGGGGCATTGAATCGAAAGGTCGGGCTTTTACCGACAGCGCCCCGGTAATGGAGAAGGCCCTGGCAGCCAAGGCCGGCCTGGGCTGGATTGGTAAAAATACGCTGGTACTGAATTCGACCGCCGGCTCTTACTTTTTCCTCGGCGAAATCTACACCAACTTGCCACTCCCCATAGATATCAGCGAGGAGCATGATCAGTGTGGCGACTGTGTCGCCTGCCTCAGGGTTTGCCCCACCGATGCCTTTATCGATGACCGCACCCTGGATGCGCGGCGCTGCATCTCCTACCTCACTATTGAAAACAAAGGCCCAATCCCTGAGGAATTTCGCGAGCCCATCGGCAACCGAATATACGGCTGCGACGACTGCCAAATAGTGTGCCCCTGGAATAAGTTCGCCAAGCCCACCAAGGAAAAAGATTTTCATCCCCGACACGGACTGGACAATGGTGAGCTACTGAAGTTGTTTACCTGGAGCGAAGAGGAGTTCCTGCGCAAGACTGAGGGTTCGGCGATTCGCCGAATCGGCCACGAGCGCTGGCTGCGCAACCTGGCTGTAGCCCTGGGCAATGGGGAGGCCACGCCCGAAGTCATCAACACCCTGGAGAGTGCGCGCGTCGACGCCACGCCCCTGGTTCTGGAGCATATCGATTGGGCGCTGGAGCGGTTGCGCAGCGGGCGCAGGCGCAAGCGTAAAATCAAACGCAAGCCCGCTGGCTAATCGAGAGTGGGGGTCAGAGGCGGAAAAAAGTCTCGCGGTAGTGGCGCAATTCCTCAATAGAATCGCGGATATCGTCGAGCGCCAAATGGCTGCTGTGTTTTTTAACTCCATCCAAAACCTCTGGGCGCCAGCGACGAGCCAATTCCTTCACCGAGCTGACATCCAAGTTGCGATAGTGGAAATAGGATTCCAACTCCGGCATATATTTCACCAGGAAGCGGCGATCCTGGCCGATAGAGTTGCCACACATGGGAGATGCTCCCTCAGGGACCCACTGTCGCAAGAACTCCAGGGTCTCCCTTTCCGCGTCCCTTTCAGAAATACTGGACTCTTTAACCCGCGTTACTAGCCCGGAACCACCGTGCTGTTCGGTATTCCATTCATCCATTGCATCTAGCAAGGCATCGCTCTGGTGGATGACCATTGAGGGACCCTCGGCGAGAATCTCCAGGCGTGAATCCGTCACGATTGTGGCAATTTCAATAATGCGCTCTTTGTCCGGATTCAGGCCTGTCATCTCCAGGTCAATCCAGATCAGGTTGTTCTGATCCACAACGGGTCTCCTCAAACTTTCCGCGCAAGTTACCGCAACTACCCTGCAATAGCTATAATCCGCCGCTAGTCTCCAGGTGCTAGTGCATGAGTAAACGCAAATTAAATCGCCGCCAACAGTGGCGTATCAACAAAATCCAGCAGGAACGTGAAGCCCGCGCCCGCAAGCGTGAGCAATCTGCCGAAGAGGCCCTGGAAGAGGGGCAACTGGAGCAGGAACAGATCGGCCTGGTTATCGCCAACTATGGCACACAGGTTTTAGTGGAGAGCGAGAGTGATCCGAGCCTGCGCCAGCGCTGCCATTTGCGCGCCAATATCGAAACCCTGGTGACCGGCGATCGCGTTGCCTGGCACCCTGCCAGCGAAGACAGCGATGGGGGCATTGGTGTTATCGGCGCGCGCCTGCCGCGCAATTCCGAGCTGCAAAGACCCGATCGCTACGGCGACCTGAAAACTGTTGCAGCCAATATCGATCGCATATTGATCGTTATCGCCCCTTACCCCGAACCCTTTGCCAATGCCATAGACCGCTACCTGGTAGCCGCAGAGACCACCGGTATAGCACCCATGCTGCTGCTCAACAAAACCGACCTGATCGATGAACGCAATCGCGATTCATTGGAGGAGCTGCTCGCCCCCTACCCGGAGCTCGGCTATCCGGTTTTACGGTTATCCACCAAAACTGGCGAGGGCCTGCCGGAGCTGCTGGAAACCCTTGCGCAAGGATGTAGCGTTTTTGTAGGGCAGTCCGGGGTGGGCAAGTCATCCCTGGTCAACGCACTGCTTCCCAGTGCGGGCGCCCGCACCGGTGCTCTGTCAGAGGCAACCCAAAAGGGAACTCACACCACCACTGCGGCGGAACTGTTTCACCTGCCCAGTGGGGGTGATCTGATAGACTCCCCCGGGATTCGCGAGTTTGGACTCTGGCATATGGAGGAGTCCGCCCTACTGGAAGGGTTTGTGGAATTCCGACCATTTATAGGACACTGCCGCTTTCGCGACTGCCGCCACCAGGGCGAACCCGGTTGCGCTATCCAGGAGGCTCTGACCGATGGAAAAATTAGCGAGCGCCGCATGAATAGTTTTCTGCATTTGCGCAACAGCCTGGAATCGGAGAACAAGTTTTGAAACTGATCATCGAAGCGGAAGAGCTCGCGACTCAGCTTGAGCGCGAAGAACTGCTGATTGTAGACCTCAGCTCACCCCACAATTACCTCAACGGCCATATTCCAGGTGCTATTCATCTGCCGTTCCAGGCGCTGATGGCTGGCACCGCGCCCGCACCGGGCAAACTTCCCGGTATCGAACAGCTGACCCAGATTTTTCAAGCTATCGGCTTGAAGCCGGAACAACATGTGGTCGCCTGTGATGACGAAGGTGGCGGTTGGGCTGGGCGCTTTTTGTGGACCTTGGAAATGATAGGCCACCGCAATTACAGCTACTTGAATGGTGGCATGTTGGCCTGGCGAGGCGCCGGCCTTCCTCTCACTACCGAGGCACCGGATATTGAGCCGAGTGATATTCAAATCACCGTCAACAGCACAGCTGCGATGGACGCCCAGCAAATCCAGGATCAACTGGGCAATGATGAATTCCTTGTTTGGGATGCTCGCTCACCCCAGGAATATCGCGGTGAGCGGGTCCTGGCCATGAAGGGCGGTCATATCCCGGGAGCCATCAATTGCGAGTGGACCCAATTGATGGACCCGCAAAAAGATTTGCGTATTCGTGCGGATGCCCGCGAATTCCTCGCTGCACTGGGAATTGATAGCTCACACAAGATTGTCACCCACTGCCAGAGCCATCACCGCTCCGCTTTTACCTGGTTAGTGGGCAAGTCCCTGGGATTGGATATTCGCGCTTATCCAGGCTCCTGGAGTGAGTGGGGCAATTTGCCCAATACGCCGGTACAGCAGTAGATACATTGAGAAAAGACGTAGATTTATGAACCCTAAACTTTTTGCCGCCCTGCAATACCTCACGCCGCAACACGCACTCTCCCGTGCAGCCGGCTGGTTGGCGAATACAGAACTCAAGTGGATCAAAGATCCTTTCACCCGCTGGTTTGTGGAGAAGTACGGTGTAGATATGCAGGAGGCCAAAGAGAGCGACTGCACTGCCTACCGCACCTTCAATGAATTCTTTACCCGCGAGCTGGTGGACGGAGCCCGTCCCATTATCGAAGGGCAACACACCCTTGCCAGCCCTGCCGACGGCGCCATCAGCCAGCTGGGCCAGATCCATAACGGCCGTATTTTCCAGGCTAAAGGTCACGACTACAGCTTGGTAGAACTGGTGGGCGGTGATCCCAAGGTAGCGGCGCAATTTAATGACGGACACTTCGCCACTGTGTATCTGTCACCGAAGGATTATCACCGGGTGCATATGCCCATGGCAGGCACCCTGCGCAGCATGACCTATGTGCCCGGGCAGCTTTTCTCTGTAAATACGGTAACGGCAGAAAACGTTCCGCGCCTGTTCGCGCGCAACGAGCGTCTGGTCTGCGTATTCGATACGGAAGCCGGCCCTATGGCAATGATCCTGGTGGGTGCAATGATTGTCGCCGGTATCGAAACCGTTTGGGCCGGACAAGTCGCTCCTATCCAGCGCAAAGTCATCAACACAGATTATCTGGATAAGGCACCCATTCACCTGGAGAAAGGTGAGGAGATGGGACGCTTTAAGCTGGGCTCTACCGTCATTATGTTATTTGGTGCGGACCAGGTGAGTTGGCTCGACCAACTTGAGGCCGAGTCGCCCGTGCGCATGGGTGAGCATTTCGGTAATTTATTATCCGGCAAGGACTGATATTAATAAGAGACCGCGGCAGTTTTCACTGCCGCTTCGGGAAAGAGAGCGCTTATTTGGTCAGGCGCGTCAGCAGCTGCCCCAGTCGGCCACCGCGGAATAAATAATTGTCGCGAATATTCGCCGCATCCACCTGGGGGTAAGCTCCGGGCTCTATATCCCTGAGGATACTGACCTTTTCCTCGACACTCATCTTGCCACGCTCGATAAGCTTCTGCTCTCGATCCTCAACTTCAGCTAAGTCACACAGGCGAGGCTTGCTGAGCGTTTGTTTTTGCCCATCGAGAACGATCATTACCTTTGGTCGCAAGCGCCGGTCGTAGGTCTGTTCCACCACCACGCCGACTTCTCCGGTGGACAACTCTACCTGGGTACCTGTGGGATAGAGGCCAATAGCCTGAATGAACTCCACTACCAACTGCTCCTGGTAGGCGATACCCCGCAGGTCATACAACTTGGCAACTGCCCGGGATGGCGCTACCGGCTCACTGGAACCTCTTGGGTTAGTGGCTTCATCATAGAAAGTCACTATTCCGCACATGCGCGCCAACACTGAAATCCTGTCACCGCGCAAGCCCTCAGGGTAACCACTACCATCGTGGCGCTCGCAGTGGGCACTAATGACTTCGATAACCTTGGGATCTATTTGTGGGTCTGCCGACAGCATCTTGACGCTGTGCTGCACAAACTTTCGGTACTCCAGTTCACTGCGCGGGTCGCGCTGCTTCATCTGCAGCACTTCCCCGTCGATAGCCAGCTTGCCTACATCCTTCAGCAGAGTAGCCACCCCGAGTTTTAGTAAATCACTGCGTGAAAGACCGATATGGCGGCCGAATAGCACCGCCCAAATACTGGCACGCACCGAGTGACTGTAGGTGTGCTCATCCTTATCTCGTACACGAGCCAGCCAGGCAAACGCATCGGGACTGCGCAGCACACTTTCTACTAAATCCTCAACGACTTGGTTGACCTGCTGTACCGGTATGGGCCTGTTGTTAGCGACAAGCCCCATCACTTCACTCATACCATAGAGGATCTGACCGTGAAGCTTACGCGCGTTACTGGCTTCTCGCTGCGCCGGCTGCGGAGGGGGGTATTTTTTATGGGAAACAGTGACAGGTTTGCAGGGGATAGTGATCGCTGTGCGGCCAGAAGAACGACCCCTTGCGGAAGTGTCGCTGCCTCCGAGCAATCGACGCAGGGTAACACCGGCACTGCCGACAGTTTTGTGGACATCGACATAAACAAACCGGCAGTATTTCTGTAGCTGGCGGATTTCTTCCAAATCGCGGATATAAAAACCCTGCAGCGCAAATGGGGTTCGTGTCCAAGGCCGGTCAAGCTTGGAGACGAACATGCCGCGCTGTAAATCACCGACAGAAATTTTTGCTTGTTCGATTGCCACTGGGGAAGATGCCGACAACTGTAGTTAACGCTAAAACGCCGCCCTGAAAGACCCCGTGGCGTAAGATCCTCGGTCCTCTGGGCAAGCTCACCTTTATATCATGGAGAGATATTAAGGTTCACCCGCCCAAAGTGAGACTGTATTCACAGACTCAGAGATCAGTGGCTAGTTTAGGCGTGATATTGGGCTGACAGCTCTACCACAGCTTCAATCATGGCTCCGGCATGTTTGGGATCTACCTTCGGGGTAATTCCGTGACCTAAATTGAAAACGTGGCCACTACCTTGACCAAAAGACTTCAAAACAGCCGCCACTTCTGTGCGAATTCGTTCGGGACTCGCATAGAGAACAGCAGGGTCCAAGTTGCCTTGCAGGGCCACCTTGTCTCCCACTCGGGCGCGGGCGCTGCCAATGTCTGTAGTCCAATCCAAGCCCAGGGCGTCAGCGCCAGTATCAGCCATTGCTTCCAACCACTGACCGCCTCCCTTAGTGAACAGGATGGCCGGCACTCGACGACCGTCGACTTCTTTAATCAGCCCCTGGAGAATACTCTGCATATATTTCAGGGAGAATTCACGGTAAGCACTGTGGCTGAGTGCACCCCCCCAGGTATCAAAGATCTGTACGGCCTGGGCACCAGCGCGAATCTGGGCGTTCAGGTAATCGGTAACAGAGTCGGCCAGCACCGTGAGTAACTGGTGCATCAGCTCAGGGCGGTTGTAGAGCATTTCCTTACAGCGGGCAAAATCCTTGCTGGAGCCACCTTCAACCATATAAGTCGCCAGCGTCCAGGGACTGCCGGAGAAGCCGATAAGCGGCACGCGACCATTCAATTCGCGGCGGATGGTGGACACCGCATTCATCACATAGTCCAAATCCTTTTCGCTGTTCACCACTTCCAGGGCTTCGATATCGGCCGCCGTGCGCAGGGGCTTGTGGAACTTGGGGCCCTCGCCTTCGGAGAAGTAGAGGCCCAGGCCCATGGCATCGGGAATGGTCAGGATATCGGAAAACAGAATGGCGGCATCCAGCGGGTAGCGCTCCAGGGGTTGCAGCGTCACCTCACAGGCCAGCTCGGTATTGCGGCACAGATCCATAAAGCTGCCGGCTTCGGCGCGGCTGGCTCGATATTCCGGCAGGTAGCGCCCCGCCTGTCGCATCATCCACACAGGCGTTCGATCCACTGGCTGGCGCAGAAGGGCGCGAAGAAAGCGGTCGTTTTTCAATTCGGACGGTTTGGTATCAGACATAGGCACACCGAGCGGGCTAAAAAAACGGGCATTGTACAGGGGCTTGGCCGCTATACACAGGGTGGCAAAGATATTGCGGGGTGCCTATTGGGACTGGCACAAATGTGCACGGGAAAATAGGACAGTGAGGGGCGGTGCCCCCACTGCAAATCAGAAACGATTAAATATCCAGGTAATCGAGAATACCTTCACCGGCCTGGCGCCCTTCCCAGATAGCAGTCACTACCAGATCGGAGCCGCGCACCATATCGCCGCCGGCAAACACCTTTTCATTGGAGGTCTGGAATTTGTATTTTTGTTTTTCTGGAGCGACGACGCCACCCCAGTCGGCAACTTCAATATTGTGCTGCGGAAACCACTCTGCCGGGCTGGGACGGAAGCCAAAGGCCACCAGAACAATATCCGCCGGGATAATTTCTTCAGAACCGGGCACCACCTGAGGGCGACGGCGGCCGTTTTCATCGGGCTCACCGAGCTCCGTAGTGACCACTTTAACCCCGGCCACCTTGCCATCTCCAACGATCTCAACCGGCTGGCGATTGAACAGGAACTGTACGCCCTCTTCCTTGGCATTGGCCACTTCCCGACGTGAGCCGGGCATATTTTCTTCATCGCGGCGGTAGGCACAGGTTACGCTCTTAGCGCCCAATCGAATCGAGCTGCGGTTACAGTCCATGGCGGTATCACCACCGCCGAGAACCACCACGCGCTTGCCCTCAACCGAAACAAATTCGGAAGCATCGCGCTCCCAGCCCATATTGCGATTTACGTTGGCAATCAGGAATGGCAAAGCATCATGAACACCGGGCAGATCTTCACCGGGGAAGCCGCCTCTCATGTAGTTGTATGTGCCCATCCCCATAAAGACAGCATCGTAGTCATTGAGCAGCTGCTCAAAACTGATGTCCTTACCCACCTCAGTATTGAGACAAAACTCAACCCCCATCTCGGTAAACACTTCCCGGCGCTGCTGCATTACCGACTTCTCCAGCTTGAACTCGGGAATACCAAAGGTAATCAGGCCGCCAATTTCCGGGTGCTTATCGAACACCACCGGCTGCACGCCGTTGCGCACCAAAATATCAGCGCAGCCCAGACCCGCCGGGCCGGCACCAATCACCGCCACTCGCTTGCCCGTTTTCTCAACGTGACTTAAGTCCGGGCGCCAACCCAGGGCGAAGGCTGTATCGGTAATGTATTTTTCCGCATTGCCGATGGTGACCGCACCAAAACCATCATTGAGGGTACATGCGCCCTCACAGAGACGGTCCTGGGGACAAACCCGGCCACAGACTTCCGGCAGGGTATTGGTTTCGTGGCAGAGTTCAGCTGCCTCAATAACATTGCCCTCGCTGATCAACTTCAACCAGTTGGGAATGTAGTTGTGTACCGGGCACTTCCATTCGCAATAGGGGTTGCCACAATCCAGGCAGCGGTGCGCCTGGCTGGCCACCTGCCGCTCACTGAACGGCTCATAAATTTCAACAAACTCGCCGGTGCGGGTGATGATGTCCTTCTTCGGCGGGTCGATGCGACTTACGTCGATAAACTGGAAGTCGTTGTTCAGTCTGTCTTTCATACTGTTTCTCCACCCCGCCTTTATTCGCCGCGCTTGCGCACGTCGGAAAGAAGATCTGCAAGGCTCGCCGCCTTTGGTTTAACCAGCCAGAAACGGCTCAAGTAATCATCGAAGTTATCCAATAACTCGGCGCCCCAGGCGCTCTGGGTCTCCGCCGCATACTCCTCGATAACTTCGCGCAAGTGACTCTGGTGTGGCTCGAGAATTTCGCTGCTGATTCGGCGCAGCTCGATCAACTCATGGTTGCAGCGATCGAAGAAATCCCGCTCCATATCCAGGACATAGGCGAAGCCACCGGTCATACCGGCGCCGAAGTTAAATCCGGTGCGTCCGAGAACCGCGACCATACCCCCGGTCATATATTCACAGCAGTGATCTCCAGCCCCTTCGACTACCGCAAAGGCACCGGAGTTGCGCACGGCGAAGCGCTCACCGGCACAACCCGCCGCAAATAACTTGCCGCCAGTGGCGCCGTAGAGGCAGGTATTCCCGACAATACTGGTTTCCTGGGAGGCGAATGAGCTACCTTGCGGTGGTCGTATAACCAGCTTGCCGCCAGCCATACCTTTACCCACATAGTCGTTTGCATCGCCATCCAGGTACATTTCCAGACCACCGGCATTCCACACGCCGAATGACTGGCCGGCGACCCCTTTGAGGCGCAGTTTCACCGGAGCTTCAACCATGCCCTGGTTACCGTAGCGCTTGGCAATTTCACCAGACAGGCGCGCGCCCAGGGATCGGTCACAGTTGGTCACGTCGTAGCTGAACTCGCCACCTTTAAAGCCCTCAATGGTAGGCAGGATATCCACCACCATCCGCTCCGCCAGTTCACCCTTATCCCAGGGATCATTCGTCGCGGACTGACAGGTTTGCGGCTTGCTGTCCAACAGCTCATCCGTATGCAACAGAGGCGCGAGATCCAGCTTTTTCTGCTTGTCAGTTTCGCCATCCAATACGCGCAGTAAGTCCACACGCCCCACCAACTCTTCCAGGCTGCGCACCCCGAGCTTGGCCATCCACTCGCGGGTCTCCTCGGCGACAAAACGGAAGAAGTTCATCGCCATTTCTGCGGTGCCGATATAGTGCTCGTCACGCAGGTCTTTCTTCTGGGTGGCAATACCGGTGGCACAGTTATTCAAGTGACAGATCCGCAGATACTTACAGCCGATCGCCACCATGGGTGCCGTACCAAAGCCGAAGCTCTCGGCACCGAGAATTGCCGCCTTAATCACATCGAGGCCGGTTTTCAGACCCCCATCGGTTTGTACCCGAACCTTGCCGCGCAGATCATTGGCACGCAGGGTCTGGTGGGTTTCCGCCAATCCCAGCTCCCAGGGCGATCCGGCATAGCGAATCGAGGTGATTGGGCTGGCCGCTGTGCCGCCGTCGTAGCCGGAGATGGTGATCAAATCCGCATAGGCTTTGGCAACACCTGCGGCAATGGTGCCAACCCCGGGCCGCGATACCAGTTTTACCGACACCAAGGCATCGGGATTGACCTGTTTGAGGTCGTAGATCAACTGCGCCAAATCCTCGATGGAATAGATATCGTGATGCGGCGGCGGGGAAATCAGGGTCACGCCGGGCACCGAATAGCGCAGCCGCGCGATCAACTCGTTGACCTTGCCACCGGGCAGCTGGCCGCCTTCACCGGGCTTGGCGCCCTGGGCTACCTTAATTTGCAATACCTCTGCATTTACCAAGTAGTGCGGTGTTACGCCAAAACGACCGGAGGCAATTTGCTTAATCTTGGAAACTTTATCAGTGCCAAAACGGGCTGGATCTTCACCGCCCTCGCCACTGTTTGAACGCCCACCCAGGCGATTCATCGCTTGGGCCAGGGATTCATGGGCTTCGGGGGACAGGGCCCCCAGAGACATGGCCGCCGTATCAAAGCGACGCAAAATCTGCTCTGCCGGCTCCACATCTTCCAGAGCTACCGGTTCGATGTTCTCCTTGAAGTCCAGCATGTCCCGCAATGTCGCCACGGGGCGCTGGTTAACCAGCTCCGCATAGTCCCGCCACGCGGCATAGTCACCGGTGCTGGCAGCGCGTCGCAGGGTGGTCACCACATCCGGGTTAAAAGCGTGATACTCCTGGCCGTAGACAAACTTGTGCAGGCCGCCGGGGGAGACAGGTTTACGGGCTTTCCAGGCAATTTCAGCGCGTGCCGCCATATCGGCTTGCAGCTCGGGGAAGCCGGCACCTTCGATGCGAGTAGGCGCTCCGGGGAAACACAGACCCACCACATCCCTGGAAATACCCACCAGCTCGAACAGCAGTGCGCCGCGATAAGAGGCAACGGTGGAAATGCCCATCTTGGACAGGATCTTTAACAAGCCCTTGATAATGCCGTTGCGATAATTTTTCTGCGCCTCAGCGGCATCCAGCAGCAATTCACCGGTATCGATCAGGTGATTGATAATGCTGTAGGAGAAATACGGGTGTACTGCGGTGGCACCGACGCCGACCAAACAGGCCAACTGATGCGCATCGCGGGCGCTGGCAGTATCCACCACAACATTGGAATCACAGCGCAAGCCCGCATGCACCAGGTGGTGGTGCACCGCGCCTGTCGCCAGCAAAGCATCGATGGGCAGGTGCCCCTCGCGAATATCGCGATCGGACAGCACTACAATCACAGCCCCCGCCCTCACCGAGGCTTCAACTTTGGCGCAGAGCTGTTCAATCGCCGACTTGAGATCCTGTTCAGCGGGGTCGTAGTTCAGGTCGAAGATCTCCGCTTCGAAGCCCGGGCGATCAAGGGATAAGAGTGCCGTGTACTTCATATGGGAAAGTACTGGTGAAGACAGGATTACCCGGTCCGCGTGCTCTGGAGTTTCCTCAAATACGGATTTCTCTCGACCCAGGCAGGTCTCCAGAGACATCACCACGGTTTCCCGCAGGGGGTCAATTGGCGGGTTGGTTATCTGGGCAAACTGCTGGCGAAAGTAGTCGTAGAGCGAGCGGTTGTAGCGGGACAAAACCGCCATCGGCGTATCATCGCCCATTGAACCGACCGCTTCCTGGCCCGCCTCAGCCATGGGCCGGACGACTTTATCGCGCTCTTCCAGGGAGGAGCTGAACAGCTTTTGGTAAACCTTGAATTGCTGGTGGGAGAAGTTGTTGTCCACCGGCGCAGTAACCAGAGTAGAGCGGATACGGCGTGCTTTATCCTTGAGCCAACGCTTATAGGGCTGTGCCCGCTTGAGCATATTATCGATGTCAGCGGTGTGGTAGAGCTTGCCCTCTTGGGTGTCCACCGACAGCATCTGCCCCGGTCCAAGGCGGCCCTTAGCCACAACATCTTCAGGGGCGTAATCATACACGCCCACTTCGGAGGCCACGGTGATCAGGTCATCCTTGGTAATCACCCAGCGCGAGGGGCGCAAGCCGTTGCGGTCCAGGGTACACACGGCATAGCGGCCATCCGTCATCACCAATCCAGCCGGCCCATCCCAGGGCTCCATATGCATGGAGATATATTCGTAAAAAGCGCGAAGGTCCGCATCCATTCCTTCAACATTTTGCCAGGCCGGCGGCACTAGCATGCGCACGGCCCGGTGCAGCTCCATGCCGCCCGCCAACAGCATCTCCAGCATGTTGTCCAGGCTTGAGGAGTCGGAACCCTCACGGTTAACCAGGGGCACCAGCTCATTCAGCTCTGGAATCAGGTCAGTGGCAAATTTACTGGTGCGGGCAACAGACCAGTTGCGGTTGCCGGTAATAGTGTTGATCTCACCATTGTGCGCCAGCAGGCGGAATGGCTGGGCCAGGGGCCAGCGGGGCATGGTGTTGGTAGAGAAGCGCTGGTGGAAAACACAGATCGCGGTTTCCAGGCGCGGGTCGGCCAGTTCTGGGAAAAACTTGGGCAGATCAGCCGGAATCATCAGGCCTTTGTAGGAGAGAACACTGGTTGAAAGGCTGGCGATATAGACTTCGCTACTTAAGCGCAACTCGGCTTTGCGACGGGCCACATAGAGACGGGCATTGAATTTCGCCTCGCCGAGGGGCTCGTCTGCATTGTTGATCAGCAACTGCTCAAAGTGTGGCAGGCAATCCCGGGCAATAGGGCCCAGGCATTCCGGGTTAGTCGGTACGGTGCGCCAGCCGACAGTCTTTAGGCCCTGAGCTTGCAACTCAGTTTCGAGAATTTTGCGGGCTTTATCGGCTTCGGCTTGATCTAGTGGGAGCATGATTGATCCCACTGCGTAGGTTGCTGTCAGCTCAGCACCAAACAGGGTCTTGGCTTCTGCGCGGAGGAAAGCATCCGGCTTTTGCAGCAAAAGACCGCAACCATCACCGGTTTTACCATCGGCGGCAATACCACCCCGGTGGGTCATGCAAGTGAGGGATTCAATGGCCGTCTGCACTAACTTGTGACTTGCCACACCGTGCAAATGAGCGATCAGACCAAAACCGCAGTTGTCCTTAAACTCATCCAACTGATACAGACTGCTACCCATAGAATTCCTCGTCGCTATCGATTGGGGGACCACTGGCGCTTAAAAAAAAGAAGTGCCTGTTATGGGCGAATGTCACTTTAAGCTTCGCGCTACGCTCTCCTGCGGTCCCTTGGAAAAAGATCCCGAGATAAAAAAAGCCCTCTGCTGGGGCTTTTTTTGTTGTTATTGGCGGTTTTTTGCCCCGCCTTTCCTTTCGGGGGGGCGCAATATTACTTGTCCAACACTACATTTTCAACTTTTAACAGTGTATTAGTCTGTCAAATCAAACAAAACCAAACTTATCTTCTAGCAGCTAACCTTTCTGGTACTCAGTCCTATTATTTAGACAATAAGAGCAGGGTTATCACTCGGCACCACAGTTTTTCAGTGCATTTATAATCATTTTTCTGGGGGTATCATCGACAATAATTGCTTCTCCCAGTGCCTTTAGCAGCACCAAACGCAATTTTCCGTCTAGCACCTTCTTATCCACCTGCATTACTTGGAGGAATTCATCGGTTGTCATGCCCTGCGGTGCCTGCTGCGGCAAATCAGCCGCCTCTAGCATCGCTCGCAACCGTTCCACCAGCTCTGCATCCATATCTCCGCGCAACCTGGATAACTCCAGCGCCATAACCATGCCGGCGGCAACGGCCTCACCATGTAACCAACTGCCATACCCCTGCACTGCCTCAATAGCGTGGCCGAAGGTATGGCCAAGATTCAGTATCGCCCTACGACCACTCTCGCGCTCATCACTGGCAACAACATTCGCCTTGTCGGCGCAGCAGCGCTCAATAGCATAAGCCAGTGCATCGGGCTCCCGAGTTAATAACTTTTGTAAATTCTCTTCGATCCAATCGAAGAATGGGCTGTCACAGATCAATCCGTATTTAATGACCTCGGCGAGGCCTGCGGAAAATTCACGTGCAGGCAATGTGGCAAGGGTATCGGTATCCGCAAGGACAAGACGGGGCTGGTGGAAGGCGCCAATCATATTTTTACCAAGGGGATGGTTAACGCCGGTCTTTCCCCCAACAGAGGAGTCAACCAAAGACAGCAGGGTAGTCGGTACCTGAATAAAGTTAACCCCGCGCTGATAACAGGCTGCAGCAAAACCGCACATATCTCCAACGACACCACCGCCCAACGCGATTAGTGTCGTAGTGCGGTTGTGACGCTTTTCCAGCAGCACATCAAAAATTCGATTCACTGTGTCGAGTGATTTAAAAGCTTCACCATCGGGAAGCTCGACAACATCCACTTTATCAAGCCCTTTTAGCCCTTCCAATAATGTCGCCAAATAAAGAGGAGCAATAGTTTCATTGGTAACAATGCAAACTTGCCGGCCTTTAATGTAAGGGAGGATATATTGCGCGTCACCGAGCAAACCTGAACCAATAATTATCGGATAACTACGCTCGCCGAGTTCTACGTTAAGGCTTTGCATACTGCTCTCAATCCCCTAGTGCTTATCTCAACAGAAGTGAGACGCACTTTAGCACAGACGCTTGGGACTAATCGGACAGCAGACTGCCTAAGTGTTCTGCGACCAGGAGGGATGCTTGTTTGGGGGAGAGGTCATTGGTGTCGCAAATAATATCTGCAACCTCACGATACAGAGGCTCACGTTCCTGCAAAATTTCCGCAATACGCTGACGGGGGTTGGGTACACGAAGCAACGGGCGATTGGTATTCTTCGAAGTGCGCTCCAGAAGCTGATCGATATTGGCCTGCAAATAAACTACATGGCCATATTTTTGTAGCTGGCGTCGATTCTCCTCGAGCAAAACTATTCCGCCACCGGTACCAATAACCTGGCACTCACCCTGGCAGAGTTCTTCCAATATTTCACTTTCACGACGGCGAAATCCCGCTTCGCCTTCCACATCAAAAATCCAGGGAATATCCGCACCAGTGCGCTCTTCCAGCACTTTGTCGGTATCGGCAAAAGGCAGCTGCAATTGAGCTGCCAGTAATCTGCCGATAGTAGACTTGCCGGCCCCCATGGGGCCGACCAGGAAAATAGAGCGGGTGATCACTTAGAGTAGAAAGCCTCATCTTCAAGAATACGCGGTGTGATAAACATCAGGATCTCACGTTTATCGTCTGTGCGTATAGTCTTTTTGAACAAGTTGCCTAGATAGGGGATATCGCCCAACAACGGAACTTTAGATACTCCCTCAACAACATTACTTTCAAATACCCCCCCCAGGACGATAGTCTCACCGTTTTGAACCAACACCTTGGTTGCCAGAGTATTTACATTGATCGAAGGTACTTGCCCACCGCCTACAGTGACATACTCCCCCACACTATTTTGTTCAAGGTTTAGGTTCATAATAATATTGTTATCTGGAGTAATCTGCGGAGTCACATTGAGCTCCAGTACAGCTTCGCGGAACGTAATAGAAGCAGCGCCTGAAGAGGTCGCCTCCAAATAAGGGATTTCAATACCCGATTGAATAACAGCTTCCTGTTTATCGCCCGTAACAACTTTTGGTTGTGAAACAACTTCAGCTACACCGATGTCTTCAAGCGCAGACAGTTCCAAGCTCAAATAAAAATCATTTTTTAGAATGGCGTAAGCAATACTCCCCGCTGGGTTACTCACTCCAAGATCCACCAAGAGTGGGTCAAACTCACCGGTTAAGCTACCAAGCGCAGTGCCATCATCTAAAGCTAGGCTACCAGAGCCAACGCCAGTGGCATCATCAGAAAGCTCAGCGCTACCTACATAATCCCATTGAACTCCCAATTCTTTTTGAAAGTCGCTGTTGGCGGTAACAATCCGAGCCTCGATCATCACCTGACGGATGGGAATATCGATAACCTCTATTAGCTCACGGAATTGGGCAATCTTGTCCTCTGTATCAGTTAAGATAATTGTATTGGTTCGCTCATCAACAATGGCGCTACCACGAGGAGAAAGGATACTTATCTGCTGATTGGTGCTACCTCCACTACCTCCAGCAACACCTTCCGCTCCACCCTGCCCCGAGAACAGATTAAAGATTTCGCCAGCATCAGCGTAACGCACGCTAATAAACTCTGTAAGTAAAGGGGCTAACTCCTGCAACTGTTTACGCGTCTCAAGCTCTTGGCGCTCCCTCTCAGCTATTTCTGCCGCCGGTGCCACCATGATAACGCTGCCTTCCTGACGTTTATCTAGCCCCTTCGCTTTAAGGATTAGAGCCAACGCCTGATCCCATGGGACACCGTCAAGGCGCAGAGTTATTCTGCCCTGCACTGTATCACTAGCAACCAAATTAAGATCGGTAAAATCGGCAATAACCTGCAGGACGGAACGGACCTCAATATCTTGGAAGTTGAGGGACAGCTTCTTCCCATTGAACTGAAACTCCTTCTCCTTCTCACGAATTTCTTGTGCAGATAAAGGCTTAATACTCAATACATACTCTGTATCAGCTTGGTAGGCCAAGTAATCATATTCAGTATCATTGGGATCAACTGCAATTACCGTGTTGCGCCCATCATAGTCCACAGTAATATTATTTACTGGGGTGGCGAAATCAGTAACATCTAGTCGCTGACGCAATGACTCAGGTAAGTTCGCACCTAAAAATGTTAGATAAATTTTACCGTTAGTCCGTTCAACATCGATATTAACTGCAGGGTCATTAAGGCTAACAATAACCTTGCCTTCTCCTTCCTCCCCTCGACGAAAATCCACATTATTTACTGCGATGCTTTCCGAGCGCTGAAACTGCTTTTCACCGCCGAGGTTCAAGCCACTATCGTGTTCGACTGTATTCTGCACTGGACGATCACGCTCAGAAGACTCTGCACCAATTACTACAACCAACTGGTTACCTTGTCGCTCACTCGAATAAGCGGGAAGCTGATCAAGGTTTACTATGAGGCGGGTACGATCTTCACCGGAAACAATAACCGCACTTCTAGCTGTGCCGATACCTAAAGAATACTTCTTCTGCGGGAGAGCGCTTTCTACCCCGGCAAAGTCTAAAACAATTCGAGCTGGTTGCTCTATCGTGTAGCCGGTGGGTTCTGGAGGCACATCATTAAAAGTTAAGCGCAGCTGAACTCGGCTGCCCGGCAATTCTGCAAACTGTATGTCATTAAGCTTGTTTACCTGGGCACTAGAAGCTATTGGAAACAGCAATAAACCAAGTAGCAGTAACTGAACCCGAGCCATTAAATAGGCAAACCGTTTTCCGTTCATTATCCGTTGTCCCTCTCTTCCAACGCCAGAGCCCGCGGCCGCTCAATCCAGCCGCCGGCACCATCAGGTATAATTTCAAGAATATCTAACTGGGTACTTGTTGCATTCACGACACGGCCATGATTTTTCCCCAGGTAATTGCCCACAGTAATCCGGTGAATTCCACCAGAACCATCATTAATTAGGGCCCAGAGTTGCCCTTCCCGGGCTAAACTGCCAACCATCGATAGGAGGTCAATGTTGATCCCTTCCAGTAGCTCTCTCTGCCGAGTCAAGTCTGGCGCAACATCTAATTTGCGACCCACTATTCGTTGTTCAGACTCCAATACTGGGCGAGTAAAGGGGCTACGCCTAGCTGCAGCGGTGTAGACATAGGGGCTGTATGGTGTAAAAGTTGGGATAGGCTCTATCTGCCCTTTAGGCTTGCGTTCAATTGCGGCCATCCTCTCGCGCAACTCACTATGATCGGTATTTAGGCTACAACCAGAAACCAGCGATAGGGCTATCAGTATAGGTAGGTATTTTATCATCCCTCTTCACCCTGATCCTTGTATCGGTAGGTTTTTGCATTAATGGTCATATTGAGAAGCCCTCCATCGCCACGTTCAGTGGAGATTTCAAAGTCATGAAGGGTAACAATTCTGGGCATCCCAGCTATACCACTAATGAAAGCTCCAAACTCGTGATAACTTCCTTGGACTTCTATCCTAATAGGTAACTCTACGTAAAATTCGCCTACCCGCTCTTGCTCAAGCTCAACTTTGCTAATTGTAAGGCCACTACCAATACCATACTCGTCAATATCTTCGAGTAAGCCTGGTACCTCTGTATCTTTTGGCAGTTGTTTTAGTAAAGCACCAAAGGTTTCTTCCATCTCAAACAGTTGGGCCCTATAAGCCTCAAGATTTGCAGCCTCAAATTGCTTTTTTTCAAACTGAATAAAGAGGTCTGACTCTTTATTTACGGAGAATTCAAGCTTGCTATAAATATCATTAATCAGAAAATAATAACCAGCACCGATTACCAGTACCGCACTAAGTACCAGAACAGCAATTCGCCCAGATAGAGGCCAAACACCTATCCGAGTAAGGTCAATATCATTGAAGTCAATTTCATTAAGCTGTCTTACAGTATCTGCCAGTGCCATTACTGAAGTCCTTTACTATTTTGCGCTATCTTGTTCATCTTCTTTCTTGCGCCCACTGACCTTCACCGTTAGCTGGAACTCACTCGCCTGATCGCCGTATTGCGGAGTTGCGGTTACACCTGTTAATTGGGGGGCCTCATACCAATCCGACTGGTCTAAATTTCGCATAAAAGAAGAAACGCGATTATTGGATTCAGCCACACCAAGTAAGTCCAATCGATCACCTTCTCTCTTGAGCTCATTAAGCCATAGCCCCTCGGGGGTTGCTCGCACTATCTCATCAAAATAACGCACTGCGAGAGGTCGGTTACCTTGCAACTCCTGAATTACCCGCATTCGATCAATCAGCTCCTGGCGGCGCGTCTTCAGGTCCTTTATTTCTCTTACCTGAATATTAAGAGCGTTAATACGGGTTTGTAGGATCTGATTCCTTTCGTTTTGCCGAACAACTTGCTGATCAACCGCTTTCATCCACAGAAATACCGCCATTGCAGCCGCGATAAAAACCACCAACGCCAATTGCTGGAATTCTTTTTGCTTCTGAGCACGGTACTCCTGACGCCAGGGAAGAAGGTTAATTTTTGCCATGTCAGTAGTCCTTCTCCCTCATAGCCAAACCTGTGGCAATCATCAGGGATGGAGCTTCACTCGCCAAAGCTTGCTGGTTGACTCTTGACGAAACACTCATCCGCAAAAATGGATTAGCGATTAAAGTTGGCCTACCCAACTTTTCGCTAATCAAATCACCAACCCCCTCCATGGCGGCAACACCGCCACCGAGCAGGATAAAATCTACATCGCTATAGGATGTGGAAGAGTAAAAGAATTGCAGTGAGCGGGTTACCTGTTGCACGACTGCATCACGGAAGGGCTCCAACACTTCAGCAAAATAATCATCCGGCAGACCACTCCCTCCCTGACGCTTCGCTAAAGTAGCCTCCTCCGCGGATAGACCGTAGCGACGCTGGATCTCATCGGTGAGCTGCCGCCCACCAAAAAGCTGCTCTCGGGTATACACGGTCTTACCGTCCACAAGGACAGATAAAGCACTCATTGTCGCCCCAACATCAATAACGGCTACAACTAGCTGCTCCTGCGGAGGAAGTTGGTCTTCCAGTAGAGAGTAAGTTCTCTCTATTGCGTACGCTTCAACATCAACAACACCGGGCTCAAGGTCCGCCTCTCCCAAGGCGGAGATTCGCTGTTCAATGTTCTCTGTACGACAGGCGGCAAGTAGAACCTCCACTTGCCCCTCCCCCTTCTCAGAAGGCCCCTGTACTTCAAAGTCCAGGCTAACTTCCTCTAGCGGATACGGAATATATTGGCCAGCCTCAAATGCAATTTGAGCCTCAAGAGCTTCATCATTGAGATCTGCCGGCATTTCAAGGGTCTTGGTGATCACCGCCGACCCAGACACAGCCACAGCCGCTTGGCGCAGGCGAGTTTTAGAACGTCGTACAACTTTGCGGATAGCCTCAGCCGTCGCCCCCACATCGTTGATATTCTTATCAACTACGGCATTGGGTGGGAGAGGTTCCACGGCATAACTTTCGACACGATATTTGTCGCCGTTGCGACTTAGCTCCAGCAACTTGACTGCAGTAGAGCTAATATCGAGTCCCAACATGGCCTTGGGGCCTTTGCTCAGAAAAGGGAAAATTCCCATTTTTTCTTATCTTTTCCGTGGGTTATGAGGGTTTGATGTTATAGCACTTTAAATTAACGCTTCAACCTGCATTTGCATAGGTAATAGCGCACAATATTCGTATAATTATTCACCTAATCACTTTGATGAAGTACACAGAAGCAGTTTCATGACCGTAAAAGCCCGCAATCGTCTGCTCGCACTGCTTTGGCTCGGCCTTGCCGGTGTGGCCGCTACAGCAATGGCCCTAGCCAGTATCTACCTCTACCTCAAACCGGGGTTGCCCTCAGTGGAGAGCCTCCGCGATATCCGCTTACAGACCCCTCTGAGGGTCTACTCACGGGATATGAAACTGATCGGTGAGTTCGGTGAAAAGCGGCGCAACCCTATCACGATCGAGCAAACGCCAGAACCCTTTATCAAAGCGATCCTCGCCGCTGAGGATGCAAGCTTTTACTCCCACAATGGTGTTTCCATCAAAGGTTTGATGCGGGCCGCCTCGCAGCTGATTAAGACCGGTTCTATCCAGTCTGGTGGTAGTACACTGACAATGCAGGTGGCGCGCAACTTCTTTCTCAGCCGAGAACAGCGTTTTGTGCGCAAGTTCAATGAAATTTTGCTATCACTGCAAATTGAGCAAGAGCTGACCAAGGACGAGATCCTCGCCCTATACATCAATAAGATCTTCCTCGGAAACCGCGCCTACGGTTTCCAGGCTGCAGCTCAGGTATATTACGGCAAAGATATCAAGGATCTGAATCTGGCCCAGTGGGCTATGATGGCGGGACTCCCCAAAGCGCCATCAACCTTCAACCCTCTCGCGAACCCCTCCCGAGCCCTGGTACGCCGCAACTGGATCCTGATGCGGATGCTCGACCTTGGCTATATCAACCAGGATCAATATAACCAGTCTATTACTGCGCCGGTAACAGCCAGCTATCACAGCCGCGATCTCGACCTGGATGCACCCTATATCGCCGAGATGGCACGGAAGGAGGCAGTAGACCTCTTTGGCGACAACGCTTATACCGACGGCTATCAGGTCATAACAACGGTAGACAGTCGCCTGCAGGAGTCGGCTCGCAATGCGCTTCAGCACGGTCTGGAAACCTATGATGCACGCCACGGCTATCGCGGCCCAGAACAGCGTCTTGCACCGGAATTGCTGCAAGATAGCGACCAACTTATCGATTTACTCAACGAGATTCCGATTCTCGGCGGTCTGGAACCCGGCGTTGTCACTGCGGTAGAACCCAAGAAACTTCAGGTTCAACTGAGAGATCGGCGCGTAATTGAATTGCCTTGGAGCAATGGACTCAGTTCTATCAGGCCCTATATTTCTGAGAGCGCCCGGGGCGCACGCCTTCAGTCCGCTGAAAAAATGTTTGCTCCCGGAGATGTCATTCGATTACGCAAGGTCGTTAAGGAAAAGAAAGAGAGCAACTCCAGTAGCGAGATGATCGCCACCGCTGTAGATGAGCCCCTTCAGGCCGATCCGTTTGCGGATCCCGAGAGCGGTGATACCAAGCCTGCTGAACCCCAGGTGACTGAAGAGTGGGTTCTAGCCCAGGTCCCGGAAGCACAGGGCGCCCTGGTATCTATTGAGCCCGAAGATGGGGCTATCCGCGCCCTTGTCGGTGGTTACGACTTCCGCCAGAGCCACTTCAATCGGGCCACTCAGGCTGCCCGGCAACCCGGCTCCAGTTTCAAGCCCTTTATTTACGCCTCGGCGATCGAGCGCGGATATACAGCGGCCAGCATTATCAATGATGCCCCGATTATCTTTGAGGAAACCAACCTGCAAGATGTATGGCGGCCTGAAAATGACGGGGGGACCTTCCTCGGCCCAACCCGCCTGCGTATGGCTTTGTACAAGTCCCGCAATATGGTCTCAATCCGGTTGCTGCAATCCCTAGGACTGGACTACGCCCTAGGCTTTGTCGAGGGCTTTGGGTTTGAGCGCAGCAAGCTTGCCCGCAACCTAACCATTGCTCTGGGTAGCTCCGCTCTCACGCCCCTGGAGATGGTGCGAGGCTATGCCGCCTTCGCCAATGGTGGCTACCGAGTGGAGCCCTACCTGGTTGACCGGGTATTGGATGTTAATGGCGAAGTCCTGTATCAGGCACTGCCTCTCACTGTGTGCAATAACTGTCCCGAGCCGGGCACAGGCTCTGAAACCCTGTCCGCTGAACCCGTCGATCTCGCGGAATTACAACTGGAAGGACAAGGGGTCGATCAAGGTGAAGAGCCAGCGGAACTACACGTACTGCCCGTTGGCCCCCTCGACCCGAGCAAGAGCCAAGCGCGTCCTCGCGCTCCGCGAGCCATGTCCGCAGAGACGGCATACATAATGGATTCGATGCTTAAAGATGTTATCAAAAAGGGCACCGGGCGCCGCGCTCTGGCGATGAAGCGCGGTGATATTGCCGGAAAGACCGGTACCACCAATGGTCCACGGGATGCGTGGTTCTCGGGTTATAGCCCCTACCTGGCAACCAGTGCCTGGGTTGGCTTCGATTCCTATGGCGAACTGGGTAAAAATGAATACGGTGGCTCAGCCGCCCTGCCTATCTGGATCGATTTTATGAGCAGTGCCCTCGAAGGTCTTCCCGAGCGCCACCTGGCTCAACCAGATGGCATAGTTACGGTACGCATCAACCCTCAAAATGGCTTGCGCACCTCTTACGGCGGCATGTTTGAGATATTCAGGACCAACCGGGTGCCCGGCCGCGAGGTATATAACCCATATCGCAATCGCTACACCGATGAAGATATGGATATGCCCAGCCAGGATGGCCGGGAGGATTCTTTACCGGAAGAGCTGTTCTAAGCGAACAGCTCAATCAAAAAAGGGGCCTCTGGCCCCTTTTTTGATAATACATTGCAAAACAAGTCAGTCACTGCGATAGCGCAGGCAGGCCCGCTCTAATCCCTGCAGGTCGGGAATAACCGCCTCCTCACCAGAAAGCGCCACATGCATTAACTCTCCAGGGTTTAGTGGCTGCTCTCGCAGCGCCAACTCCTCAGGGGTAACCCGCACCAGGCGCGGAGTGCCGCGCAAGAGCAATGCAAAATACGGCAGCTCACCATCAGGATTTCCCGTACTCAGCACCGCAATACGCCCCTCTTCTGCAGCTGCTCCCAAGGCACCACCACGCATCACTTCAAAAGATACCACCGGCAGGCGCTGTTCCCGCCAGATCAGATCTCCCAAATACCACTCGGGCACGTCTTGAACTGCCATCGGCGTTTGCATTGCAACAACCTCTGAGAGGCTGTCCACCGGCACCAGCAGTTGCCCCTGCTCAAGGGGCAATAACAGGCTGCTCACTTCCTGGGGGACATCTACCGGCAGCGCTTCAACTTCACTCATTGCCTATCTCTATATTATTCCTGATATTTGCCGTCTCAGCTTCCGACAGCTTCGGCATCCGCATACTCACGAATAGCCGCCAACAGTACATCTTCCTGGTAAGGCTTACCCAGGTAGTGGTTAACTCCCAGGGACATAGCGTGATCGCGGTGCTTATTACCGGTACGCGAGGTGATCATTACGATAGGAATATCGCGCAGGCGGCTGCTGGAGCGAATATGGCGGGCAACCTCGAAGCCATCCATACGCGGCATCTCAATATCCAGCAGGATCAGATCCGGGATCTTATCCTGCAGCTGGATAACCGCATCCTGACCATCCTTTGCAGTGCTAACCAGATAACCCTCTCGCTCCAGGAAGCGTGTCGTTACCTTGCGCACTGTAACCGAGTCGTCCACAACCATAACGGTCTGCTGGCGCGCCTCCTGCTCGGACTGCACTTCAGGCTCTTCCTGAATTTGAAGCTGCGGCACTTCCGGCCTTGCCAACTGAGTGGCCTGGCGACGCAGCAGGGCGTGTGCGTCGAGAATCACCACGACGCTACCATCACCAGTTACTGTTGCACCTGATACCCCTTGAACCCCGGAGAACTGCGGGCCGAGGCTTTTCACTACAATCTCGCGACTACCCTTAATGGCATCCACCTGTAACGCCATAGCGTGCCCTTCAGAGCGCACCAGCAGCACGGGCAGTTGCATATCATCGACACTGAGTTTGGGTTGAGCACCAGACTTCAGCAGAGTACCGAAATAGCTAACCTGATAGAGTTCTCCGGCGTATTCGAAGCGCGCCTCATCCGAGCGATAGTAGTGCTCAAGCTCAAATGGGCTGAGGCGTACAATACCTTCGATGGTATTCAGCGGCAGTGCAAACAGGTCATCGCCAATTCGCACCATCAAAGCGCGGTTAACCGAAACTGTGAACGGCAGACGAACGACAAATTCTGTTCCTGCGCCTGCCTCTGAGTTGATATGGACGCTGCCACCGATCAGCTTAAGCTCGGCGGATACAACGTCCATGCCCACACCCCGGCCAGAGATCTGGGTAACTTTTTCTGCAGTGGTAAAACCGGCCTGCAGAATGAACTGAAGAATCTCATTATTCGAGAGCTCAGCATCCGGCCTCATCAGGCCATTTTCCACCGCCTTTTCACGCACCCGGATCAAATTGACACCGGCACCATCATCGCGGATGGTGAGGACAACTTCACTGCCCTCCCTTTTCAGCGCCACATCGATACGCCCACGCTCAGACTTGCCGGCAGCCAAACGCTCCTCTGGCATTTCAATGCCGTGGTCCACAGCGTTGCGCAGCATATGCTCCAGTGGCGCAACCATACGCTCCAACATGGACCGGTCCAGCTCGCCTTCAACGTTGGAGAATCCCAACTCGACCTGCTTGCCCAGCTCAGCACTTACTTGGCGCACGATGCGACGCAGGCGCGGTACCAGACGGGAGAAAGGTACCATGCGGCTGCGCATCAGACCTTCCTGCAATTCGGTATTTACTCGGGACTGCTGGAGCAACAGGGTCTCTGTATCCCGCGCCTTGTTATTCAGAGTGGAGCGCAGCTCCATCAAGTCAGATGTGGACTCCAGCAGGGAACGGGATAATTGCTGAATAGACGAGTAACGGTCCATTTCCAGCGGATCGAAGTCGCCGTCCTGTTCTGCCAACTGCTCCTGGCGGAACAGGATCTGAGCCTCGGTCTCGCGGTCCAGGCGGCGCAGCTGTTCGTTGAGACGCACCAGCGTCACATCCATCTCGTCCAGGGCGAGACCGAACTCACTCATCTGCTCTTCAAGACGACCACGGGAAATTGCAGTCTCACCGGCGAGGTTTACCAACTCCTCCAGAAGTTCAGCAGCTACACGCACCATCTCCTGGGGCTGGTTCCGGGTCGGTGCCGCTACCTCCTGCTCTGCATTACCGGCCTTGCGGATAAACGGCAAAACGTTATCGCTTTCCTGACCTACAGCGATCTCGGGCAGCTGCGTAGCAACTACATCAGCATCCGACTGAGTACTCTCGGCCGCAATGACTTCATCACCTTGTTCCGCATCCGCTACGAGAACAGTTTCTTGAGGTTGTTCGTCTGAAACTTCAGATTCAATCACTGCTTCTGCAGCTGCCGAGTTAGCCGGCTTCTGATCCGCCCAATCGGTGCTGACCAGCTGTACAAAAGCATCAAGCTGTTCACCAGCCATCCAGGCGCGAACTGTCTCTACTCCATCGGCGAGACGATCGTGGATACCATGGGCATTGGCGAAGAAATCTGCGGAGGGCCGATCGTTGTCGCGCATGCCTTCGATCACCGTTTCAAAACGGTGAGCTACTTCACCCAACCCCATTAGGCCAGCCATACGTGCACCACCTTTAAAGGTGTGCAATACACGCTTCAGGGCCTCACCTTGCTCGCGGCCTTCCGGCTCCTCTTCCCAACTCTGGATCAGTTCCTCCAGCTCATCGGTAAGATCTCCCGCCTCCTCCATAAAGACATCGACAACATCCGGGTCAATGTCTGCCAACAACTTCTGTAAATCGACTGATTGAGCGGAATCCTGTGATGACACCTCGCTACCCGGTTGCTCGATAGCCAGGTCGCCAGCAGGTTCAACTTCAGGTGCAGAGAAGGGTTCTTCAAATTGAAAAACATCCTCAACGGCGGCCTCAACTTCTATGGCCTGCAATTGAGGAGTTTCCGAATCCTCAGCCTCGCCATCGAGAGATTCCCCGTCGTGCGACTGTAATACAGGTGGCTCAATCCACTCATCAGGGGATGCTTCTGAAACCAGAAGCTCGGTTACTTCCGTGGGCTCCGGCGCCTGCTCTTCAGGCTCGGCAATAGCCAGTGCTTCGCTATCGATTCCCAGTTCATCGAGGTCGTAGTCATCTTCTGCTGATGAACTGGTTTCCTCACCCTGAGCCAGGTAGCGAAGCGCCTCTTCCACAGCTTCGCTGACTTCAGGGAGGTCTTGTGCTGCTGCTACTGCATCGATTAAATCGAGCAACTCATTGTGTCCCTGCTCAAGAGAGGCCCATAGCGCGGGCTCCTGCTCAAGGTCACCAGCAAGGACTTTGCGATAAACATTCAGCAACAGCTCAGCGAGCTCAGCCAGGATCGGCAACTGCGCTCGGCTGGCCGCCTCCTGCAGAACATTGAGCTCATCAGCGACCAATACAACACGACTTTTATCTGCCGGGTCGGCGCGCCACTCAGTCAGCATTTGGTCTGCATCAAGTAGCACCCGCATGCCATCAGCCATCAAGACTTCGAGAAGCTGGGGATCGACCGCGCGAGGTTCATTCGCCTCGCGCTCGCGAATCAAGTGGCCTACAGAGCGCTCCTGCAATTCAGCAACGCGAGCAAGGAACTGTTCCGATTTCTCTATTGCGAGAGGCTCTGAAGAGCGAATCTGTTCCAGCACTTCACGCACATAGGTGGCGCTATCATTGATCAGATCAAAAATATCTGCATCGATAGGCACCTGATAAATACGCAGCTCTTTAGCGAAGCGCTCCAGTGGCGCCATAATTTCGGCAACCACTTTGACTTCCGCCATATGTGCGGAGCCTTTTAGTGTGTGGAGTGCCCGGTGCATTGGGTCGCTCGGAACACCATACAAAGGCGCGGCAGCCTGCATATCCAGCAGATACTCATCTACGACATTGAGGTGCGTCTCTGCCTCCTGGGCAAAAATTTCCCAGAGTTGAGCCAGGTCTTCTCCGGTGTCCTCAACAACGTCAACTGCCGCGACACCGCCTGCACTTTGGGCTTCCAGATCAGCGGGCATCTCTCCCGCACTTAGCTGCTCAGCCCAAGCTTGTAACTGCAGGGTAAGCTGCTGATCGGGGTCGCTCTGTCCGTGTTTAAACGCCTCAATCATTGAGGGGAACTTCTGATACACCTGCTCAATCAGGTATACATGGGCAGGCCCGGGTTTCACACTGCCATCGATAACCCGGTTGAGCATATTCTCCACAGACCAGGCCAGTTCACCAATATCCAGGGCCTCGACCATACGGCCCGACCCCTTCAGGGTATGGAAGCCCCGACGAAACTCTACCAGGGCATCCTGATTGGCAAAATTGGCAGCCCACTCCGGGAAGTAACAACTGATATGCGCAAGAACTTCCCCGGCTTCTTCCAGGAAGATCTCGATAATTTCATCGTCAATCAAGCTCTCAGTGTCATCACCGAGTTCCTCCGTCGTATCCGCGACCTCTGCAACTGCAGCAACCGGCTCAACCTCAGCAGACTCTACCATCGGTGCAACTTCAATGAAGTCAGCAATCTCAGCAGGCGCTTCCTCAGCTTCAGGAGCCTCTATCCCAGTTTCAACTTCAAGTACCGGAGCAGCTTCAACCTGAGGAGCCCCATCAGAGAACCAAGACTCCTCCGGAACAGACTCTCCATCGATTTCCAGCTCGGACTCCACAACAGAATCTGCTTCATCGACAGGCAGCTGCAAAATTATGGCAGATGACTCTTCCGCATTTATTTCAGCTTGAGAGTCCAGAGATTCGTCAGAAACCGCAGTGGCTTCGTCATCGGGGATTAAATCGTAATCAATAAGATCTGGCAGTTCGGGTTCTGATATCGGGGACGCTTCCAGACTGGCGTCGGCCTCACTCTCGTCGACGATCTTCAGCGAAACGCCCAAAGCCTCTACGCTATCTTCAGCCAGTGCCAAAAGCATTTCTGCATCAGCCAGACCTTCCGCACGACGCTCCAGGTAGTATTCAACACTGGTAATGGCATCTGCCAGAGTATCCAGCATTGTCCATTCGGGCTGTTCTCCAGCCTCAATCAGGGAGCTGCCAATATAGCGGTTGCAAGCGGAGATGATTTCACCCGCTCGCTGGTAACCCACCATTTCGAGACCACCACAGACTTCCTGTAAGCGCTGTGGCACACGACTCAGGTAACTGATATCCCAGTGGCTGGCCACATACTCCATGACCGCTTCTTTTACCGCTTCCAGACCGAGTCTGGCCTCGCGTAATACAGAGTCAGTGGCGTCGCCCATAATGGGCTGCTCATCGTCGACTTTTTTATTGCGATCGACGGTGGCGGCAAGCGCTGAATCAAGCTGAACCAATTCCCCGGCGGCACGCATCAGGTACTCTTCAACGTCAGTGCCACGGGAGGCGTCGCGAAGGTCTTCGTAGACACTGCGAGCGCGAACCCGCTGCGCTTCCAATCCCAAAATACCGAGTGTATCCGCGAGGCGCTTGGCCACAGCGGCCGTATCTGACAGCGAGGGTTGTTCTGTATCGGTTGTACTGGGCTCCAGTGCTTCACGCACCAATTGCAGTTCATCGCGCAATGCAGCAATTGCACTGCCCAGGGCTTCTGGCCCCATCGCCAATACATCTTCAGTATCCGGGCGAGGCGTACCGGGAACCGCCTTATCTAGTGCGAAGCGCTGGTAGAGTTTCTCGCAGTGCGGCCCATTCGGACCGGCGAGGTAGACATAAAAAAGTAGGTTGCGCAGAAAGTCCTGGTCCAGGCGCGCGTCCAATACCTTTGCGCCACGCCCCTGCAACAACCTGAATTCAATATCCACCTTGCGCAGTAAATGGCGCAGTGCGGGCTGCACATTAATACGGTGTTCGCCGAGCGCCTCCAAAATACCGAACAGTACTTCCCACAGGGATTGGCGGCAGCTGCCACTGTAAAGCAGCTGCATTTTTTCAATAATCTTGGTGAGGTAAGCCAGGCTTTCGCCGCTGTTTACATCCCGGATCAGACCCGCAGCCGCTACGTGATACATCTTGCGCAACTTGGTGACCAGGTCATTTAAGCGGGCGCTATCGGCGACGAGGGGCTGGCGCTTTCCAATCACCGTTGCCAATGAAGACAATTCTGGCGAGAAAAGTGCTCCTTCACTGATCAATCGCTCGCGGCGCACAGCGCGCAAGTCATTCATCAGGGGAAGTAAGAGAACGGCATTGTCACGACGCTGAAAAGAAACCTTTTCGAGGTAAAGGGGCAACTCCAGCAATGCGCGCATCAAAAATTCGCGCGTCTCGTCGGTATTTTCAACCGCACCAGTGGCCAGGGCCTGGATAAGTTGCTCCATCTCTTCTGCTAACATCGCGGCACCACTGAGCTGTGCCATATGCAAGCTACCGTGCACCTGGTGCACCAGCGACAAGCTGTTTTGCAGAAGAGAGGCACCCGCATCGGGTTCTACAGCGAACGTCTCAAGAAATTGGCGCGCTTGCGCCAAAGTCTCGTTAATTTCACCGATCAGCCAATCCAAGGCCATAAAGTTCGGGTTGTCGTGACTCACGCCAAGTCCCCAATAATTTATTCAGTACTCAAGCGCTACAGTTTTCAGCGAGAAAAACCCGCGGATTTATCGGAAGCAATTCCGTGCGCCCCTTTTGCACCCGGCCAACTTTCATAATGGCCGGGTATTATTGTGTGGGTTAGGCCAGGGCCCTGTCTTCGCGGGACTCCAATGAATGAGTATCTTCACCTTCAATAGCGAAAGTATCTGTATCCATTTCCGGCAACTCCACGTCATACAGCTCGCTGTTGCTTTCAACACTTTCCTCTTGCGGAAGTTTGAAGCCGGCAACGGATTCGCGCAGTGCACTCGCGGTCTGCGCCAGGTTACCAATGGACTGGGCGGTAGCCTGGGTACCCGCAGAGGTCTGCGAGGTAATTTCCTGAATCACGTTCATCGTGTTGGAAATGTGGCCTGCAGACGAAGCCTGCTGACGTGCAGCGTTAGAAATGTTCTGAATCAACGATGCCAGGTTGTTGGATACATTCTCAATTTCTTCCAGTGCAACACCCGCATCCTGGGCCAGACGAGCTCCACGTACCACCTCACTGGTGGTTTGTTCCATGGAGATTACCGCCTCGTTGGTATCGGACTGAATCGCTTTTACCAGACCTTCGATCTGCTTGGTTGCAGCTGCGGAGCGCTCCGCAAGTCGCTGTACCTCATCCGCAACCACCGCGAAGCCTCGACCGGCATCACCGGCCATGCTCGCCTGGATCGCGGCATTCAATGCAAGAATGTTGGTCTGGTCGGCAATGTCGTTAATCAAACTTACGATATCGCCAATTTCCTGGGAGGATTCACCCAGGCGCTTAATTCGCTTGGAGGTATCCTGAATCTGCTCGCGGATGTTATCCATGCCTTTAATGGTGTTCTGTACCACCTTGGCGCCATTACTTGCGATATGTACCGAGCGCTCGGCTACCTGGGCAGATTCGGAGGCGTTGGCAGATACCTGGTCAATGGTGACCGCCATTTCGTTAACCGCGGCGGAAGCTCCGGCAATTTCCTGTGCCTGGTGCTCAGAGGCCTCGGCCAAGTGCAGTGCAGTCTGCTGGGTTTCCTGGGACAAGCCAGATACTTCCTGTGCAGCACCATTAATCCGCGATACCAGCACACGCAGCTGGTCAATAGTAAAGTTAATGGAGTCGGCAATCGCACCAGTAAAGGCTTCGGTTACCGTTGCAGAGGTGGTCAAGTCACCGTCGGCGAGGTCGGCCAGCTCGTCCAGCAACTGCATAATCGCGTGCTGGTTACGCTCGTTGGTATCTTCCTCTTTTTTCAGGTTTCGGCGGGTACCGGAGAATGCCATCGCCATCATACCGAAGATCAACAAAACGAAGACCAAAGCCAGTGCAGCAATGGTCAAGTTGTTGGGCTGGCGATCATCTGAAAGGTTTACGATTCGGTCATTCAGCGTACTCAATGCTTCGATCAGCTGGGGAGATGACGCGATAATGCCGTCAGAGGCCTGGCGGGTAGCAAACAGGGCTGGAGTTGCTTCGAAGATATCCCGTACGGAGGTGCTTACGAAGCCGAACAGCTCAGTAATTTCATCCAATGAGTGGCGAGCCTCTTCATCGGTAATACGGGAAATCCCCATCACCACATCGCCGCTCTTCATACCGTCAACCACCTTACCGAAAAGACTGGCGTCGGTATTAAACTGGTCAGCGGCGGCTTCGGCATCATCGCCACCTTGGAGCATTTTATCGATATTTCGACCAATACGCTCCGCACGCCATACCTGCAACTGGGCCTGCTCCACCTGATTTGCCGGGGCGTTGTTAGCCAGCAGAATTTCTACAATATTGTTGTGCTCAGCCTGTAATTCCGGAAGCGAGTCACTCAACGTTGAAGCGATATCGTTAAGAAACACGATGGTTTCCTGGTTGCCGATGATCGTGTCGACCTGCTCGCGCAAGCTGCGCCAAACCTGATCGTAAGCAGACAATTGAGCACCCAGGGCGCGGCGACTATTGTCATCCATTCGCTGGAGCTGGTTCCAGGCATTAGCCATTTCTTCGGTAACATTTTCCAGCTCGGTAAAGGCCTCACTATCGCCTGCGGTTGCCGCCGGCGCATAGGAAACTACCTGATAGGAAAGGGCCCGCAACTCGGCGACTTGCTGCAGGTACTCTTTATCCTGCTCGTCTCGAGTCTGTACCAAATAAATACTGACAATAAGCCCCGCCAGCGTGGCGAGTACCAGTAGACCTAATACCAGCGCGGCAGGGTTACTGCGCAGCGCGGAAAAGGAACTCTGGGAGCCTGGTTTCATAATTTACTCCTAGCGGGCCATTGCATTAGGCCGGTTTAATACCACTTTAGTTTTAACGCTTTAATGACAAGACCCCTCAGTCAGTGCTGTACATCCCTGCACTAATTGCGGGCCATCCGGTCGACCACCCTCGGTTACCGGAAAGAAAGAACTGGATTAGTCAGCGTAAAGCTGCATCCATAAAACGCGCATCCTTGATCAGTGCCCGCATATCGAGAACGAGCCAACGATGCTGCTGTAAAACAAACTGGCCGTGCACCATTGGCGCAAATGGTTCACTCAAATCTGTCGGTGCCTCACGGGCATACTCGAACGCCAAGTGCTGCATCCCAAACAATTTATCCACGATAAGCCCCACGTAGGTCTTATCCCTCTCGAGCACCAAAACACGACGTTGCTGGCGCGGACCTGAGAGATAGCCGCCATAAAAAGCTGCGAGATCAATAAGGGGAAGCAGGCGACCACGAACATTAGAGACGCCTTTTACCCAAGGCTGAGCGCCCGGAATAAAGGTGTGCTGTGGCACTTCGAGCAATTCCACAACGTCATCCATGGAGGCGACAAAGTGGTTATCCAGAAGAGAGAAACCGATACCGGTCCAGTAGGGTTTGATTTCCCGGCGGCCAGGCAGGCCAGTGGCCTGCGCTTTGGCGCGCCGTGCAATATCAACCAGAGCTAAATAAGGTGTTTGTGACTGCACTTTTCGCAGCTGGCTATTAGGCCAACACCTCCCCGATCGCATCCAGCAATTTGCTCTCATCGACAGGTTTGGTCAGGTAAGCCCTGGCTCCCTGGCGCATACCCCAGACACGGTCTGTATCCTGATCTTTGGTAGTTACCATAATGATCGGGATTTCACCGGTATTGCTGTCTTTGCTCAATTGGCGGGTGGCCTGGAAACCGTTGAGACCCGGCATCACAATATCCATCAGGATCAGATCGGGGCGCTCGGCGCGGGCTACTTCAACTCCGCTTTCACCGTTGGGAGCGGTGATTACTGCGTGGCCATTTTTTTCAAGAATGGTTGTCAGCTTATGTGTTTCTGTAGGAGAGTCATCAACTATTAGTACTCTTGCCATCATTTCCCCCATGACATCTTTTCGGCAACAACTACTGCGCTCGGCGGTTTTTGTTGTGATTATCCTCGCTAGCATGTGCCGAGATGCACTATGACTACCGATAGTGTGGGTACAAAAATCAACCGGTCTGTAACAACCGGAAAATCTGTACTCTAATTAAATTTTGGTACCGAGCTTGTGGGCACAATGCCCACAATGGAGTCCGTTATCTATATTTTCTTTTTTGTAGGCCACTTATGCGGCATGGTGCGGCTTGGCATGAGCGGAAATAGCACCCAGCAGCTCGCTCTTACTAAAAGGTTTGGTCAGATATTGATCGCAACCAACAACACGCCCTTTTGCCTTATCGAACAAACCGTCCTTACTCGACAACATTACAACAGGGGTGGAGCGGAATTCGCTGTTATTTTTTATTAACGCACATGTTTGATAGCCATCCAGGCGCGGCATCATAATATCGACAAAAATGACATCCGGACGGGAGTCCGCGATTTTTGCTAACGCATCAAAACCGTCTGTCGCGGTGACCACGGTACAGCCCGCCTTTTGCAGCAACGTCTCCGCAGTGCGGCGAATTGTCTTACTGTCGTCGATCACCATGACAGTCAGACTTTCCCAGTTAAGCTCCATAGTCTTTTTTGAATCCCCTGTTTACTTATTTTCGGGCACGCGAAAACTTTAGTTGCGCCCTTTTTTCAAACCGCTTGCGGGGTCCGGGCGCCTAGCCTGGCGAAGGTCGCACGCTGAGACGAACTTTTATCACAGAACCCCAGGCGAATCTAGCTGAGTCGACACACTGCAGGCGACGCAGTTCAAATTATCACCACTTATACATTCATTGAAGGTATTGCGTTAAGAAGGTTGCACCTTCGCAAAGCTGCTCTTACCTTATCTATCCAACAACGCTGGTAGCGGCCACAAAATTGGGAGCAGAACCAGTGATAACTGGGATAGAAATACCCAACGATTTGGAAACCCGTATGAATTATTCCCTCGGTGTGGTGATGGACCCCATCGCCCAGATCAATTTTAAAAAAGATACGACGCTTGCACTGTTACAAGCCGCACAAGATTGTGGTTTCCAGCTATTTTATTTCGAGCAGAGCCATCTTTACCTGGAGAATGGACGCGCAACTGGGCGCGGCTGCCCTATGCAGGTTTTTGACGATGCAAATCGTTGGTTTTCTCTGGAAGAATCCAGAGAAATGCCACTCGGCGAGCTGGATGTAATCCTGATGCGCGTCGATCCCCCCTTTGATAATGAATATATTTATTCCACTTATATTCTCGAAGCGGCAGAGCGCGAAGGTGCGACGGTAGTCAATAAGCCCCAGGCTCTACGCGACTGCAATGAGAAAATTTTTGCAACAAGTTTCCCCCAGTGTTGCCCACCAGTTCTAGTTAGTCGCGACATGGCCAAGCTGCGGGAATTTCACCGAACTCACCAAGATGTCATTTATAAACCTCTGGATGGCATGGGTGGCGCAGGAATCTTCCACTGCAAACCAGATGGCGCCAACCTTGGAGCAATTCTGGAAATGCTTACCGAGCACGGCCGCCAGCAGATTATGGCGCAGCGTTACATCCCAGAAATCAAAGATGGTGACAAGCGTATCCTGGTCGTTAACGGTGAACCGATTCCCTATTGCTTGGCGCGAATTCCCGTAGCGGGTGAGACTCGCGGCAATCTTGCAGCCGGCGGGCGCGGCGAAGCACGCCCCCTGACCGATAGAGATCGCTGGATCGTTGAGCAAGTCGCTCCCACTTTGAAGGAAAAAGGTCTGTTATTTGTCGGGCTGGACGTTATTGGTGACTACCTAACAGAAATTAACGTTACCAGTCCCACTTGTGTACGGGAAATTGATGCCGCTTACAATACGGACATAGGCGCGCGACTAATGAGCGGCATCACACACCTGCTGGCACAAAAAAGGTAAACTGGGCGTTTGATAACTCTCAGGGCGGTTTACCACTGAGAACAAGGCTGTGTAAAACGCACGTCCGAATAAGTAGTAGTTGATAATAGATAATGAATTCCTCTGCCAACGCGACACAGTTTCATGCAATGCAGCGTGAACGCTTTGTGTTCTCATTATTTCTAGCCGCCGCGTTACATGCGCTAATTGTTTTCGGAGTAGCTTTTGCTGCTCCGAAAGGTGCACAGGCGCCACCGACACTTGAAGTCACACTTTCTTTGCAAAATTCCGCTCAGGCCCCAGAGGATGCTGACTACTTGGCACAGCACAACCAATTAGCCAGTGGTACCGCAGACTCTCGGAAAGAGTTATCCACTAAGCGCCGCGCCGAGTTTGCCGATACGCAAATTCATCGCGTGACGCCTTTGCCACAACAACAATCTGCGCGGCCAGCAGAACAACGCCGCCTGTTAATTACCACAGTTGGTGATAGCCCGATTCAGGCTCCTGAACTTTCGGCAGAAGATAAGTTATCCAAGGAAAAGCGCGGCGACGCACCCAATGACCTGCCATTGAGCAATCCTAAAATAGCTAGCCTAGAGGCGCGTCTCGATAAAATTCGCCAAACTATTGCCGAGCGCCCCCGAGTACGCAGATTGACATCTGTAGCTACCAGAGCCTCAGCCGATGCCGCTTATTTACATGAATGGCGCCAGAAAATAGAAGCTGTTGGCAGTGATAACTTTCCCGAAGAGGCCTTGGAAAAACAAATTAGTGGCGAGTTACGCATGATGGTGCGGTTGCTTCCCACCGGAGCCGTCGAGAAGGTTGTTATTCTTCAATCCTCCGGGGAGCGCATTCTCGATGATGCGGCCCAACAAATTGTGCGTCTGGCAGCTCCCTTCGCTCCCTTCCCATTAGAGATCAAGAACGAAGTTGATCGACTGGAAATTATCCGTACCTGGCAATTCGAAAGAACCGGGGGACTTACTACTTCTGCGGGGGATCTCCCCAGCCGAGGCTAAAATGGGCTTTCAACTGGCGGTTTATTACTGATCTATGCCTAATTCGAATATCGATAGCGACCTGACTCACGGAAACCTGCGCGGCCAGTTCCTTCTGGCCATGCCCGGTATGGAGGACCCGCGCTTCAAACACGCTATCGCACTGATTGTTGAGCACAATAGCGACGGTGCCATGGGCATAGTGATCAATATGCCCAGTAAGGTACACTGGCACGAGGTATTCGAGCAGCTGTCTTTGGAGGATCTCAGCTTGCGCGGTGACGAACCAGTTCTACTGGGCGGCCCCATGTCACCAGAGCAGGGATTTGTACTGCACGGCACCGGCATGCACTTCGACTCTACAACCGAAATCAATTCAGATATCAGCCTGACCGCTTCCAAGGACATCCTCGAATCCCTCGCCGCAGGGCGCGGCCCTGACGATGTACTACTCGCCCTCGGCTACGCAGGCTGGGGGCCCGGTCAGTTGGAGCAAGAGCTGACAGAAAACGCCTGGCTGACACTGCCGGCAGAGCCCGAAACCCTATTCGCCACACCGGTCGAAAAACGCTGGCAAAGCGCCGCCGCCCGCCACGGCATCGATCTTTCCGGCCTCGGCTCCCAAGCTGGCCACGCCTAACAGAAAAATTACTGACCCCTATGAATAAACCCGTCACAGCGCTAGCTTTTGACTTTGGAACCCGCTCTATTGGCGTAGCTTACGGCCAGAGCCTTACCGGTGGAGCACGGGAACTGGCCCCACTACCCGCCAAAGATGGCAAGCCCAATTGGGACTCCGTAGAAGGCCTGATCAAAGAGTGGCAGCCCCACCTTTTACTGGTTGGCCTCCCCCTCAATATGGATGGCAGCGAAAGTGAATTTGGCGTGCGTGCGCGAAAATTCAGCCAGCGCCTGCACGGTCGCTATGGGCTACCGGTAGAGCTGATCGACGAGCGTTTAAGCACTCGAGCCGCCAAGGAAGAGGCCAACGAACGCGGACATCGTGGCAACTACGCACAAGACCCAGTGGACTCAATAGCCGCACGGATAATTCTCGAAGACTGGCTGCGCACCAGGGGCTAGCCCCTCAGCTACAGAGAGCCTCACTGCATTGCGACTCTGTTAGAATGGCCGCTTCAACCAATAAGTGATTGAGCCGCATGTCTATAGATCGTATTCGCATTGCCACCCGACAGAGTGCTTTGGCCCTGTGGCAGGCCAACTATGTCAAAGACCGCCTGCAACAGGCGCACCCGAAACTTCTTATCGAGTTACTGCCCCTCACCAGCCGGGGTGACCAGGTTTTGGACATCCCATTAACCAAAGTGGGCGGCAAAGGCCTGTTCGTTAAAGAACTGGAAGTGGCGATGCTCGAAGGCCGTGCGGACATCGCAGTTCACTCGATGAAAGATGTCCCCATGGAATTCCCCGAAGGACTTCACCTGCCGATTATTTGCGAGCGTGAAGACCCCCGCGATGCCTTTGTCAGTAATATTTATGACAGCCTTGATGACCTGCCCGAGGGAGCAGTAGTCGGCACTTCCAGCCTGCGCCGACAATGCCAATTACTTGCCCGTCGCCCGGACCTAAAAGTCACCTTTTTACGGGGCAATGTGAATACTCGACTGGCCAAACTGGATGCCGGCGATTACGACGCTATCATCCTCGCTGCGGCCGGACTGCTGCGACTTGAAATGCCGGAACGTATCCGCAGCTTCCTGGCAACAGACATCCTGCTCCCCGCTGGTGGACAGGGCGCAGTGGGTATCGAGTCGCGCCGCGATAGCGAACTGGAAGCCTTGATCCAACCGCTTCACTGTCCGGAAACCGCAGCCCGACTCAGTGCGGAGCGCGCCCTGGTTAAGCGCCTCAACGGCGGCTGCCAAGTGCCTATCGGCTGCTACGCCGAGCTGGATGGTGACACCCTGTGGTTGCGCGGACTCGTTGGCAGTCCCGATGGCAAAACCATGATACATGCCGATAATCGTGGCCCTGCCGCTGAGGGAGAGCGACTGGGTACTGAACTCGCGGAACAGTTACTGGCCGATGGTGCCGATAAAATCCTCGCCGCTATCTGATATGGGCAATCTCACCCACGACCTGCTGCAGGGCAAACGTATTCTCAGTACACGGCCAACGCAGCAGGCTGATAACTGGTGTGCGCTACTGCGCGGCCTGGGGGCCCAGGTAGATAACATCCCCATGCTCGGCATAGAGCCAATTGAGGATCAAGCTGCCATACAGGCCATAAAAAACTCAATCCTCGATTTTGATCAAACGGATGTCGCAATCTTTGTTTCCCAGAACGCCGTGCGCTACGGCGTAGACTGGCTTGAAGACTACTGGCCACAACTACCCAAAGGACCTCGCTTTTTGGCGATCGGCGCGGCAACCGCTAGCGCCCTGGAAAAGCGCGGTATACCCTGCGAGCAAAGCGGCAATACGATGAACTCCGAGGAGTTGCTGCGCCTACCCTGGTTACAGCAGTTGGACGGGAAAAGAGTTCTTATTTTTCGCGGCTCCGGTGGCCGCCCTCTTATCGGCGACACCTTGAGTGATAGGGGTGCGCGAGTAACTTATTGCGAACTCTATCGGAGAGTGCTGCCACCGGAGGCTGCAACCTCCTTGGCTGAGTATAAATTCCAACCCGATATTATCAGTGTGCACAGCGGTGAAACACTCGATAACCTGGTTACCTGTATCCGCCAGATAAACCGCAATACACTCTTTGAAACCGCTCTTATCTGCCCGAGTATACGAGTTGCCACTCGGGCAAATGAGCTTGGTTTTGCCCATTGCTATAGCGCGCTAAATGCCGGCGATAACGCTATGCTGGAAACACTGCGTAAAGCCCTCGGCTGATTTGCTATCGAATTCTCGACCGCTTTGCGCTAAAAATCTTAAAACGGCGTTTAGCCCGCTATTAAGGCTCGCGCCACTCGTTATAATCTGACGACATTTTCCACCTGCGCCGCCATACCCATGACCGATAAAAAAGATCAAAATATAGCCGCGACCAATGAGCCCCCGGAAAACACAAAGCCTGTAAAAGGCAAAAGTAATTTCGCCAAAGCCTCAGAGGAAAAAGCCTCTACGAGCAAAGCCAGCGGCGGTGCTGCGGCCGGTAGATCCAATGGGCTGTGGTGGTGGCTACTGTTCATCCTCATTTTGATTGCTGTGGCCTCACTGGCCTGGTTTAACTCTCCTCAGCTGCGCGAACACCTTGGCGCTTACCTCAACTATCTACCCGGAAAAACGGCAGCCCCGGAGAGCACCACCACTATTACCCCTGCAACGGAAGTGCCGGTTGCCGCTGAAAACACCACCCAAGCGCCGACCTCCAATATCACTTCGGAAACCCCAGCTGCTACCCCTGCCCCAACTGAACCCCAAACCCCCGATTATTCCGGGGAGTTCAATCAGCTGGAGCAGGCCGATGCCAATTTACGCAATCAACTGGAGCGACAAAATCGCACTATCGCCCAACTGCAGCAGCAACTGGCTTCCATGCAGCGCAGTGTCACCGCACAGGGAAACCGCTTGGGTCAGCTGGGAAATGTAAGCCGCGACGATTGGCAATTGGCTGAGGCAGATTATCTGTTGCGTCTAGCCAATCAGCGCCTGCTTCTCGAAGACGATAGTCGCGCTGCGCTGGGGCTGGTCGAGCGCGTGGACGAGATATTGCGCGATGTGGACTTACCGGATCTGTACGGGGTACGCCAACAGCTTGCCCGTGATATCACCTCACTGAAGCTGGTCCAAAACATCGATCGCCAGGGTTTATACCTCCGTCTCAGCGCCTTGGAAGAACAGCTAATCCGCACAAATATCCAACCACAATTCGATATGGCTTCGGCAGAACAACCCAGTGAAGAGCAGCCCAGCATTGAGGAGAATGCCCCCCTGTGGAAGCGGGAGTGGCACAACTTCACCCGCTTCATGCGCGAATCGGTGCGCCCCATTGATGGAGACATCAACCCGGTAATGCTATCCCCACAGAGTGAAGCTCGCTTTCGCCAGACTCTGCGCCTTTATATGGAGCAGGCCCAACTGGCATTGCTTCGCGGCGATACCACGGTTTACAGGGACGCTCTGGATAGTGCGCGGTCGCTACTACTCAGTTATGGCACTGCCAGTCCGCAGCGCGATGCGCTGGCCCAACAACTAACGGAACTTAGCAAACAACGTATCCAGGTCGAAATGCCTGACCTCAGCGCCTCCCAGCTTGCCCTGCGCAATTATATTGAGCGTTTACACAAAACATCCGGCACCACCACACCAACTGCCTCGCAACAGGAGGAGAACCAGTGAAAAAACTGTTCTTCACCGCTCTGGTACTACTGCTGCTCGGCGCTTTTCTACCGGAGGCTATTAACAATTATCCCGGCTACCTGGTAATCGGTATTGGCGGTGAGCTGAATAAAGGCTACGAGATGAACCTCTGGTTCGCAATTTTCTCGCTGGCAGCAGCTCTAATTATCCTCTTCTTTGCCATTTGGCTGGCTCGCAGTATCTTTCGCGGATTCCGAGGTAGTGTCGACCGGCTGAGATTTGGTCGCCAGCGTGTAGCGCGCCGACGCCTGACCAGCGGCTTGGTGGAATTTATGGAGGGCAACTGGTCCCGGGCGCGTCGTCAGCTGCTGAAGAGCGCCCCTCGATCTGAAGCCCCGCTGATCAATTATTTGGCGGCAGCGCGCAGCGCCTTTGAGCTGGGCTTTCGTGAGGAGGCCAATGAATTACTCGCCAAAGCGGAGGCCTGTGGTGAAGATACCCGCCTGGCTGTAGCCCTAAGCCAAGCTCGTATGCAGCTCCTCGATAAACATTACGAGCAGTGTATTGCCAGCCTAGAGCGCGCCAAGCAGCTCGAGCCGAAACATCCTGCCCTGTTACAACTTCTCAAGCAGGCTTATTACCTTCTGGGTGACTGGAGCCGTCTTCGCGCATTACTGCCCGAATTGGAGAAACATGCGAACATGCCCGAAGCTGAGCTGCACCAGCTTGAACTCGAGGTGTATCAACATCAGCTGACCGAAGCAGCTAATCGCAAAGATATCGATAAATTACACGATACCTGGCAAAGCCTGAGTGGCCGCTGGCAACGCAACGAAGCCCTGCGCAGCCTCTACGCACAGCAACTGCATCGGATTGGTGAAGACACAGAGGCAGAGAAGCATTTGCGCTGGCTACTCAATCGAGCTTGGGACCCCAAGCTTGCCGAACTCTACGGCTGCCTGGTGGGCGCCGACCCTGCGGCACAAATATCTGCAGCTGAAGGCTGGCTGAAAGAGTATGGGGAAAGTGCTGCATTGCTAACCTGTCTCGGGCGCCTCTCAATGCGCAATGAACTTTGGGGCAAAGCTCAGCAATATTTTGAGAAAAGCCTATTGTTGCGCCAAGATCCCGCTACCTCCGCTGAACTGGCTCGCCTATTTCAATCCCTTGGGGAAAAAGATAAAGCAGCAAAACTCTATGAGGAAGGCTTGCTACAAGCAGTCAAGGACTTGCCCCAGTTGCCTATGCCCAGTCAAGGCACTCCCCTACTAGGCGCTCACGCCTGAGTCATCTCCCCTGAAAGGCCGACGGGCCTTTCAGCCACTCCCCAATTGCGCCTATAGTGAACTCCCGTTTACCAATAAGGACACGGCTGTGACCCTCTTTGTGCGTTATATAGTTGCCTTACTTTTGACCGCCAGTGTGTTTTTTACTGGCCATGCATCCGCTGAATATTCAGTAACGCCTCAAGATAAAGCCTTAACTGATTACGAATATCCCTACCCAGTTCATCACTTTCATTTCGAACAACAGGGGCAACCACTAGCAATGGCCTTTATGGATGTACCGCCTGCAGAGGGTAGAGATGCAAGAGGAACGGTACTCCTGTTGCACGGTAAGAATTTTTCGGCTGCCTATTGGAAGGAGACTATCTCCCAACTCAGTCAGCTAGGGTACCGGGTTATAGCACCGGACCAGATCGGTTTCGGAAAATCCAGTAAACCGCTAACCCAATATACCTTTCAGGGGCTTAGCAACAATACCAAGGTTTTATTGGATAAATTGAAAATAAGAGAGGTTATGGTAGTTGGGCACTCTATGGGAGGTATGCTGGCTATCCGGTTTACCCTGATGTACCCGGAGCGAGTCAAAAAGTTAGCACTTGTAAACCCTATAGGCCTTGAAGACTGGAAGCGATGGGTTCCTTATGAACCTTTGAACCAAGCCATTGCTCGCGAGAAAAAACAAACTCCAGAATCTATCAAACGCTACATGAGTAAAGCCTACTTTTCTGAGCAGTGGCGCGAAGAATATAACCCGCTACTGGATATTCAAGCTGGCTGGACCCTGGGACCCGATGCAGCTCATATGGCAACCGTGGATGCCCTAACCTCCGAAATGGTATTCACTCAACCGGTACTTTATGAGTTTGCCAATATCAAGGTGCCCACCCTACTGATTATAGGTACCCGAGATCGAACAGCTATTGGCCGCGCCCGCGCGCCTAAAGCTGTACAAGAAAAATTAGGCCGGTACGATCAATTAGGAAAGCGTACAGCAGCAGAAATCCCCAAAGCCGAATTAGTTGAGATGGAGGGGGTTGGACATTTACCCCAGTTCGAAGCCTTTCCAACTTATATTGATGTTTTAAGTAAATTCCTTGCGGCTCCTATTGGAAAGTAGGACCTACAGCCTGCCCAATAGAAACCCAATCCAGGAAACATATCATTGGCACGGAGACTGATGTGTAGAGCATCCATTTTTCAGAAAGTTATAGCTTGTACGCTAGGAAACTATTAGTAATCAATGATAGTGCAAATGGCGATTTAGCATTCAATAAGTCGCCGCTTGCTGACTTTCTACGAGAATTTATTTCGTTTTTAAACAGCCCAGGGCAAACCCACAAAAATTAGCATGGCAAAATAAGTAATTACCCCTTGTAAAAGTGCAATTAGAATAGCCTTTAAAAAACCCGTACCAAGTACCAGCATATAGGCAATAGCAGCCAGGGGAATTGTCATTAAAATTCCAGCGCTATCCGTAACACCCGGCAACATGCCGCCAACAATTCTTTGAATAATTAGGGCCAATAGCAAAGCGAAAAGACAATAAAATACACCCGTATTTTTCGCCCCCAACATGGCAGCTGCCAACTTCAGAGGCAGAACAAGAACTGCCGCCATAATAATTACAAAAATAATTAATTCCATTTGTTACCTCTCCATTTAATTTTAGTTATTTACTCACTTCCAACTTCTACCGTTTCCCAACCCCAGGAATTAGATATCCACTTGTTTTCAATGCAGCATGTCGTCATACGCAAAAACACAACCCGGCATAGCGCGCACTGTCACCCCATGCCAATAAGCTGGCAACAGCATGCAAATTCAGTCGCGAATCATACTTATATAAACCAAAACCACAATAAAGTTCACAAATAAAAAAGCTGGCGCGAATTTCGCTCCAGCTTTGAGAAATAATACATCTAAACTATCAGTTAATAACGATTTGGCAGCTTATTTACGTACCAGGGTCAGGGATGAGGGTAACTGCTCCCCGTTCTTCAAGTAAGTCTCTTCCCGCTGTAACTTGCCGTTACCTAACCAGGTAAAAGTGAGGCTATCCAGACGACTCTTACTGTCCAAAGTAAAATTAGTTACATCCTTGAAAGAGAATGCCAAAGTATCTTCAGCACTATTTTTTTGCCAGCTTAACCTGGGCTGATTACCCTGGGGGCAATAGTGCGTCACTATTAAATTATCGTTATCCAAGTGGTAGGCCGTCAGGGAGTGTTGGCGCCCGTTATAGAGCCAACTTTCCAGTACTACGCTTCCCCCAGCTGTATCGGCAAAACTAATAACAAAATCGTCATTTTTTGCCCATTCCTCTCTCCACTCTCCAGCTAGCCCTTTGATCTTCTCAAAAATTGCCTCTGCACCATTACCCTGGCTGGCAATCACAGGCTGAAATATTGCTATCCCAAAAAATAGAATTATTAGTTTTGACAAATTCCCTATCATATTCCCATCCAACCTTAGAAAAATACACAAATAGAAAGACCCTCCTTAATATAAAAATTTCGGGAGTGGTCATCCTACAGTTGTTTTTATATTTTCATGAGGCGAATAGCAATACGCTTCATCGCATTGGCCGATTTAATATCCATGTCTCTGTTCATCAAGATAATAAAGCCATCCTTACTTTCTGGCTCAAAATACATAGCTACAAATACGCCCAGATCAGTTCCCATGTGCCCAGTAAGGCCATTGCGATCGCGCCAAAAGAAGCGCTGCGAATCTGATACAGACAACGGTAATTGCAGACGAAACATTTCCTGATACATAACATCTGATAAGATCTGAGCTCCAGATTTATCCCGATTATTAAGCAGCGCTAGCAAGAAATTGCTGAGGTCAGCAATGCTTACACGAACACCACCGTCAGGATACTGCGGATTACCACTGTGTGCATACGGGTGAAATTGCTTGTACTCAAAAGGAGGATCAATAAATCGACCAATTAAATAGTTCATCTTCTCCGCTTCACTATCTACACACAGACCGATATATGGTACACATTGCTCTACTTTGTAGGGAACTGCGATAGAGCTCAGATCTACTCCATTGAGTCTCCAATTGGCAGTCTCCATATCCAGGCTGTGAAATAAAGTATCCCGGCTATAATTGGCGAGAGACTGGCCGGTTACTGACTCAACCAATAACCCAGCTAAGCCGGCAGAAAGATTACTGTATTGTCTGTGCTCCCCGGGGTTATTTGTCAGATAATAATCCCCACTACCGTACAGGCTTTCCCCTTTAACCAGCAGGGAACGTAGATGTTGCTCCAAACTGATAGAGGGATCACGATTTTCAGTGTAAGTGGTGTAGTCAAAATAATCTTTAATTGCTGCAGAGTGACTCGCCAGATGTCTCAGTGTAATTTTTTCCCCTTCTATATGTGGATTGTCGACCTTAAATGGTAAATAGCTATTAATGTCCTCATCCAACGCCAATTTACCATCGTCGACCAATTGCAACAGTGTTACGCCCATAATCGGCTTACTTATCGAGGCAATATTAAATAACGTATCCTGAGTAACTGGTTTGCCGGCCTCAATATCGGCCATCCCGTACACTTGTTGAAGCGCAAGTTCACCTTCTTTTATTCTGGCAACGGCTATTCCGGGTATAGCTGCCTCATGCATAACTGCAGGAATAAAATCTTCGATATTATCAATTCCGGCACTTTGCTTCTGCTCACTTGGTACGACTAGCAAGAATATGAAAATACCTATCGATATCAGGCCCACTAAATAAATTTTCCTCATTAAAGCAATCCTTACAGTTAATTCAGGGCCACGGTCGAGCCCGTACCTAACTGCGACGCCAGCAGTAAAAGCTATAGATGCAAAGAAGGAAAAAAAATAAAGAGTGACCGCTAAGCGGTCACTCTACTGAGCGCCGCCAGAGGCGCTTATTCGGACGGGAGTACTGGGAATATGTCGCCGTGCTTATTCGAGGCCCAATTTAGACCAAATTTCATCAACCTTTTTAACCACATTCGAGTCGCGCTCAATGGGTACACCCCACTCACGACTAGTTTCACCTTCCCATTTATTAGTCGCATCAAAGCCTATTTTTGAGCCTAAACCAGAGACCGGTGAAGCAAAATCCAAATAATCAATCGGAGTATTTTCTACCATCACCGTATCCCGCGCAGGATCCATACGTGTGGTCATCGCCCAGATTACATCTTTCCAATCCCTGGCATTGACGTCTTCATCAGCGACAATAACAAATTTGGTGTACATAAATTGACGCAGGAAAGACCAGACCCCCATCATTACCCGCTTGGCGTGGCCCGCATACTGCTTCTTCATGGTGACCACGGCGAGACGGTAAGAGCATCCCTCCGGCGGTAAATAAAAATCGACAATTTCGGGAAATTGCTTTTGCAGGATTGGCACAAAAACCTCGTTTAAAGCCTCTCCTAAAATCGCAGGTTCGTCCGGTGGGCGCCCGGTATAGGTGCTGTGGTAAATGGGATTTTTACGGTGCGTAATCTTCTCTACCGTAAATACAGGGAAGCTGTCCACTTCGTTGTAGTAACCGGTGTGGTCCCCATAGGGCCCCTCATCAGCCATATCATCGGGATAGATAAAGCCTTCCAGAACATATTCGGCACTGGCAGGCACCTGAAGATCACTGAGTAAGGCATCGGTCACTTCTGTCTTATCCCCCCGCAGCAGGCCGGCAAAGGCATACTCAGACAAAGTATCCGGCACTGGGGTAACGGCCCCCAGAATTGTGGCGGGATCGGCGCCCAGGGCAACAGCTACCGGATAGGGTTCACCCGGATGCTTCTTGCACCAGTCCCGATAATCCAGAGCCCCCCCGCGATGACTGAGCCAGCGCATAATCAGGCGGTTCTTTCCGATTAATTGCATCCGGTATATGCCCAGGTTTTGCCGTTTCTTCTCAGGCCCTCGGGTAATTACCAAGGGCCAAGTGACCAGCGGAGCGGCATCTCCCGGCCAGCAGGTTTGGATTGGCAGCTGATGCAGATCAACCTGATCCTTCTCAAGGACTACCTGTTGACAAGCGGCACCCTTTACGACTTTTGGCCCCATATTCAGGACCTGCTTAAAGACCGGCAACTTCTCCCAGGCATCGCGGAGATTTTCCGGTGGCTGCGGCTCCTTGAGAAAAGCCAGCAGTTCTCCCACTTCACGCAGTTCGGCAACACTCTCTCTTCCCATCCCCAGGGCGACTCGCTCTGGTGTTCCGAAAAGATTGGCAAGAACTGGGGTCTCAAAGCCTACCGGGTTCTCAAACAACAATGCAGGCCCCTCAGCTCGCAATACGCGATCGGAAATTTCTGTCATTTCCAAAATGGGGTCAACAGGGTGCTTGATTCGTTTTAGTAGGCCGCGCTTTTCCAGCAACTTAATAAAGTCGCGTAGATCTTTATATTTCATGGGCTAACAAGGCGTGACTATAAACCAGAGCGCAGTGTAAAACAGAAGGCGCAGGATGGGTAACAACACACCAATTGGAATGAAGAGAGAGGCGGGAGGGAGTCGCGGCTCGCAAGCCTAGGCTGCGAGCCGCGGAAATAATAAGCTTTTTACAGCTTAGAAGCGGGGGCGACGCGGACGATCTTCGCGAGGCTTAGCTTCGTTAACGCGGATGTTACGGCCAGACAGCGGTTGGTCGTTCATCTCTTCGATAGCTTTGCGCGCTTCATCGTCGTTAGGCATTTCTACGAAACCGAAGCCTTTAGAGCGGCCAGTCTCACGGTCGGTGATAACAGTAGCCCGAGAGATCTCTCCGAATGCACCAAAAGCTTCGTGCAGGTCGTCAGAGGTTACCGCGTAGGCCAGATTTCCAATATAGATATTCACAAAAGGTTCTCACTAGGTGTGTGGGCTGTCGTGCAGTCACAAATGGATAACCAGCTCCACCAGATTAACCATTTGAGATTGGCCCTTTGCGGAGAAATAAACCCCTGGGCCAATTCAGTAAGGCGCGTTGCCTAAAATCCATATCAAGCGCCACAATGTGGAACTTTATATGCCTAATGGCTCGCCTTTTCAACAGTAATAGACGCAATTAATCGTCTTATTCTGCTCCTAATAAATAAAGAGCGCCTTTTTAGGCGCTACTTTATATACAAAAATTATTTCCGTTTCATGGATAGGAAGAATTCGTCATTTGTCTTGAAATCTTTCAATTTATCCACTAGGAATTCAGTCGATGCAACATCTTCCATATCGTGTAACAGCTTACGCAAAATCCACACTCGCTGCAGCTCGCCCTCAGGCATTAACAGCTCTTCCCGGCGAGTGCCGGATCTGCGCACATTAATGGCCGGATATACGCGTTTTTCAGCAATTTTGCGATCCAGCTGCAATTCCATATTACCGGTACCTTTAAATTCCTCGAAAATCACTTCGTCCATTTTCGAGCCGGTATCGATAAGTGCAGTAGCAATAATAGACAGACTTCCGCCTTCTTCAATATTTCGCGCTGCCCCAAAGAAGCGCTTCGGGCGCTCTAAGGCGTGAGCATCAACACCACCGGTTAATACTTTACCGGAGCTAGGAACTGTTGTGTTGTAAGCGCGAGCCAGGCGGGTGATAGAGTCGAGCAAGATAACCACATCTTTCTTGTGCTCAACCAGGCGCTTGGCTTTTTCAATTACCATTTCCGCAACTTGTACGTGACGTGCCGGCGGCTCATCAAAAGTAGAGGCAACAACTTCACCGCGCACGGAGCGCTGCATTTCTGTCACTTCCTCAGGACGCTCGTCAATCAGCAGTACGATCAAATGGCACTCTGGATTATTGCGCGTAATGGCCTGTGCCATATTTTGCAGCATAATCGTTTTACCGGCCTTCGGCGGCGCAACAATCAAGCCGCGCTGGCCTTTCCCGATTGGAGCTACAAGATCAATAATACGACCAATCAGGTCTTCGGAGGAGCCGTTTCCGCACTCGAGGGTGAGGCGATCGTTGGGGAATAGAGGAGTGAGGTTTTCGAAAAGAATTTTGTTACGTGCGTTTTCTGGTTTGTCAAAATTAATTTCGTTAACTTTTAATAAGGCAAAATATCTTTCACCTTCTTTCGGTGGGCGAATCTTTCCGGAAATTGAGTCACCCGTACGTAAATTAAATCGGCGAATCTGACTTGGAGATACATATATATCATCCGGTCCCGCAAGATAAGAGGAGTCAGCAGAACGCAAAAATCCAAAACCATCTTGAAGGATTTCTAATACGCCGTCGCCATAAATATCTTCACCGCTTTTGGCGTGGCGCTTGAGGATATTGAAAATAATATCCTGCTTGCGCGAACGGGCCAGGTTTTCAAGGCCCATGCCTTTGGCTATTTCAATCAACTCTTCAATGGGTTTGGTTTTTAATTCGGAGAGATTCATACCAATTGCTTATTAATGTTTCTGTTGTCATATGGCGCGGACACGCCTGAAATTTTGAGGAGGGGTTTGATATTAGAGATTAGCTCGTTTATTTACCCGATACACTTAGGTACCTTTTCCTACCAAGACCACAGTACTCAGTAAACTTTTGCTCTCCATAATCAATTTATGGAGCATTATCAGAACAAGTTCAACTCGAGGAGTATACGCGCCGGGGATGGTCAGGGACCCTGTGGAGGGGCGTTTTGTCAGCTCGTCTCATTTAATTCAAGACCGCTGAACTATTTCAGAATTACAGCCAGTATAACGGGTGTTTCCAATCCTGCAAAGAAATTTACCCCCTTTGCAGGATGGAAACGACAGTCTTACAGCTGACCGTCGATAAACTCGGTCAGCTGTGCGCGGGACAGTGCTCCGACTTTAGTACCTTCGACATTGCCGCCTTTGAACAGCAGCAGCGTGGGGATACCACGGACATTGTATTTGGCCGGGCTCTCTTTATTCGCATCAACGTCTACTTTTACGATCTTCAACTTATCGCCGTAGTGGCCTGCCAGGTCTTCCAGCACTGGAGCGATCATCTTGCACGGACCGCACCACTGTGCCCAAAAATCTACCAACACCGGGCCTTCAGCTTTGAGAACTTCTGCTTCGAATTCAGCGTCAGATACGTTGACGATTGAGTGCTCGCTCATATTGCATTCCTGTTCTTTAGTTACTCGATGCGTGGGCACCGCCAACGCATCTTCTCACGGTCACAGCGGTGGTTATACAGCTGCGATGCACCATTGCCCTCAAAATTGGGGCGCAAAATGGGATTTCAAGTCTTTCCTGCCACAGACTTACGCCTGCTCCAGGAAGCGCTGCAAAATCTCATCGATATAGTCAAAGCCAAAAGCCGTGGCAGCAATCCGCTTATCCAGACGCTCTACAAGCTCCATTGCCATCAGGGTAGGCCATTGTTTTTGCAGCTCGGACATCGGCAATCCGGTGTAGCGGGTGAAAGTATCACTGGGAACACCATCCGCCAGGCGAAGGGCATTCATAAGAAACTCCAGTGGCAAATCCTCATTCTCAACCCTGTCAGTATGGGGTTCAGACAAGGCACTATGCAGCAGCTCGGGATGTTGCCTGGCGATAGACAAGTAGTCCCTCGGAGTGCGTGTGCGACGACTGCGCAGAATTTGCCCAGTTTCAGCTAGGGTTACCTTGCCATGAGCACCGGCACCAATCCCCAGATAATCTCCGAATGACCAATAATTAATATTATGGCGGGATTCAAGCTCGGGTTTGCTATAAGCCGACACCTCGTAACGACGATAGCCCTCGGACGCCAGTAGTTCGCGTCCGCTGCCCTGCATACTGGCGATCAGCTGGGAGCCGGGGGTGGCTGGTGGCGCACTGTAGAATGCAGTATTTGGCTCAATCGTTAATTGGTACCAGGAAATATGCTCTGGAGCCAAGGAAATTGCTCGGCGCAAATCGCCAAGGGCTTCCACCTCGGTCTGATTGGGCAATCCGTGCATCAGATCGAGGTTAATATTGTCAAAGCCCGCACGACGCGCCATTGCCAGGGCACCTTCGGCCTCTTCTCCGCTGTGAATACGTCCCAACAGTTGTAGCTGATTAGAATCAAAGCTTTGCACTCCAATAGAAAGGCGATTAACTCCGGCAGATCGATAGCCAGTGAACTTGGCTTGTTCAAAAGTTCCGGGGTTGGCCTCCAGGGTTATCTCGATCCCCTTCGCAAAACCCACTACCTGCTCAGCAGCCTCCAGGATCTGCCCTATTGCTTGGGGAGAGAACAGGCTCGGCGTACCACCACCAAAAAAGATGGACTGCAATTTTCGCCCCTGCACCCAAGGCAACTGGCTGATCAGGTCCTGGCGCAACTGCGCCACATACTCGGATTCCGGTAGGGCGTAGTCCGAATTAGCCCGGTCTCTATCAGCCTGGTGGGAGTTGAAATCACAGTAGGGACATTTGCGCACACACCAGGGGATATGGATATACAGGCTTAGTGGTGGCAGCTGTAATTCAGCAATCTGATCAGGCAAGGTCGGCACCCTGCATATTTTGCTGCCATAAAAGCTCAAATTGAGACATAGCCTGGGCCCTGTGGCTCAGTCGATTCTTCAAGTCTCTCGGCAGTTCAGCGGAGGTCATTCCCTCAGATTCAACAAAGAACAGCGGGTCATAACCAAAACCCTGCTCTCCCGCCGGCTCCCGCAAAATTGTCCCGCTCCACTTTGCACTAGATACCAAAGGCACCGGGTCATCCCATTGCCGCACAAAAGCCAGCGCGCAGTGGAAACTGGCAGTGCGATGCTTAGATTCAACATCAACCATGGCCTCCAATAACTTCGCATTGTTTTTTTCATCAGTCGCCCCGGCACCTGAGTAGCGTGCAGAGTAAATTCCCGGCGCACCACTCAATGCATCTACCGACAGTCCGGAGTCATCGGCTAATGCCGGCAGGCCACTGATACGGCTGGCGTGGCGGGCCTTAATCAAAGCATTCTCAATAAAGCTCAATCCGCTCTCATCAGCGTCACTTACCCCAAAGTCAGATTGAGGAAGAACCTGTATATCCCATGAGGCGAACAGCTGTGAAAACTCGCGAAGTTTGCCGGCATTACCGCTGGCAAGAACAATTTTATTTACCATATTGCTTCAAACAAAAAGCGGGCCTCGGCCCGCGGTGAATCTTAAAGAAGGGGTTTCGACCAGCTCTCAGCCAGCGGAATCTTGGCAGATGTCTATCGGTTCAATCTGCGACGGAAAGTGATCGTCTCACTTTTACCATTGGGCAGCTTGATATCTACGTTAAAGGTAAGGGTCTCCTCATCCTCAAAGCGCAGGGGTGCGAGATAGTAAACAGCATCCCCTTCCCGAATTTCTTTGAACTTAAGTGGTCTTGACTGCTGGATCAGGTTGGTAGCTGTGCCAGACATCTCAGCGCTGAGGCCATGAGTTCCGCCCTCTTTCTTGACGACAGAGACATTTACATAGGCCCGATCTTTTGCTCGAGCCAACTGGTACTGACGGGCGATATCCGGCTGGATAAAATCGCTATTGAACACTGAATAGACTACTCGATAGTCGCCAAAATCAGCGTAGTTCTTAATCGTACGCGCTTCTTGCGCGGCAGCGCCGACAGATAAAAATAGCAAGGCCACAGAAGCAGCCAGGGTAAGGATGCGTTTCACGCTCCACCTCCAGTTGTTATAGGCGCCACCTCTCCCGGCAGGTTTGGTGGTCAATTCCAGTCAGGCCCCCTCAGGAGAGCCTTTCTCGATCTATTTATCGCGCCAAAGTCCTCCACAAAAGAGCTGGCGCAAATCTTAGTTTAGCGAGTTAGGTGATAGATGGCTGTCTCACCAAACAAATTTGGTAAAAAGTCTTTGAATGCCCGCCCAACCATGGACTCAGAAACCACTTGCCGATGCAGAATCGCCCAGCCATTTTCTCGGCATAACACCTCAAAGTCTGTAAAAGTACAAAAGTGAATATTGGGAGTGTCATACCATTCGTATGGCAATAAGTCGGATACTGGCATGCGCCCGGAGAATGCGAGGTGCCAGCGGGCCTTCCACTGCCCAAAATTGGGAAACGTAATAATGCAATCCCGCCCAACCCGGAGCATTTCCTCTACCACTAAATGAGGCTGACTCAAGGTTTGCAATGCCTGGGTCATCACCACAGCATCAAAGCTACCATCAGCAAAATTTCCCAGCCCTGTATTCAGATTTTGCTCGACAACATTGACCCCACGGGCCACACACCGCTCTATTTGCTCGGGATCAATCTCCAGGCCATAGCCTTTCACATTTTTATTTCTCCCCAGCTGATCGAGCAGTGCACCATCGCCACAGCCGAGGTCGAGAACCCGGCTGTTGGGAGCGATCCATTCCTGGATCACATCCAAATCTATCCGCATCAGTACACCTCCTCAGCAATTTCTACCGCAACTCTCTGCATATAGGCACGAAATACACCTTCATAACGACCATTGGGCAGCAGGAAGGCATCGTGTCCCATTGCTGACTCTACTTCGGCATAGCTGACTGGAATATCCGCGTGCATCAGGGCATCGGCGATTTCCCTCGAGCGCTCCGGCGCAAAGCGCCAATCAGAAGTAAATGACACCAATAAAAACCGGCACTTGGCATGGGAGAAGGCCTCTACCGGGTCATCCCCGTATTCCCGAGCTAAGTCGAAGAAATCCAGCGCTCGAGTCATCAGAATGTAAGTATTGGGATCGAAGGTGGTGGAAAAACTGGCTCCCTGGTAGCGCAGATAACTTTGTATCTGAAACTCCACCTCTTCATCCGACCCCTGCTGAAAGCTGCCACTGCGCAATTCTCGACCAAATTTGCGCCCCAACCCATCGTCAGACAGATAAGTGATATGCCCGATCATACGCGCAACGGCCAGGCCTCTACGGGGTAACTTATCCTGCTGGAGGTAGTGCCCATCACAAAAGTCTGGATCGGATGTTATCGCTTGGCGTGCGGTCTCATTAAACGCGATATTCTGTGCAGATAACTTCATGGCAGAGGCAATCACCACACAATTACGCAGGCGCTCAGGGTATTCCAGTGACCAGCGCATCGCCTGCATCCCACCGAGACTACCGCCAACAACCGCCGCCCATTGTCGAATACCTAGCATATCCGCCAGACGCGCTTGGCTGTGGACCCAGTCGCGGACACGCAGTGATGGAAAATCCGGCCCCCAGGTAGTGCCGGTATCCGGGTTGATGGATACGGGGCCGGTAGATCCGTGGCAACCGCCGAGATTATTAACGGACACCACAAAGAAATGATTAGTATCTATCGGCTTACCCGGTCCGATATAGTGGTCCCACCACCCCGGACGCTTATCATCGATACTGTGTCGCCCCGCAGCGTGATGATGCCCAGACAGAGCATGACAGATCAGAACTGCGTTAGTCTTTTCCCTATTGAGTTCACCGTAAGTCTCATAAACCAGAGTGTAATTTTTCAGTACTCGGCCACAGGCCAGTTCCAGCGGTTCACTAAAGTGATGGCTTTTAGGCTCAACAAGGCCCACGGAGCCTGGGTCACCGGTAGTTGCGGTTTGGGCTTCCGCAGAAGCGATAGGATTTTCCGTTGACAAGGCACTGTATCTGTCAGGTTGATAGGTGCTGCCTGGCAAATTGCCGAAGCAGTCAGTGAATAAGATCACTGCAACTTATAACAAATGCCAGTCAGAACCAATATCAATTAGCACCCAATTCAGGTGGTATGGGAGGCCTTCAAGGGGGTTACATTGCGCGCGCGCGGCGCCGGCGCAACCGGCTGTGGTGCAGAGCTGTTGTGCCGCAGTAAATCCTCTAACGCCACCAGCGCCTTATCATTGCGCTGAACCTCATCCTCGAGAGTTCGAAGATCCGTGCGGCGGCTGCGAGTTTTCTGTTTCAACTCGGTGAGCTTAATCAAATGGCGATTGAGTAATTGTTTCTGATACTGCGCATGCTGTTTAAGAGGCTCAAGAGCCTGCTCTAACCAATTTTCCGCTTTGTTACCCATATCGTCGTAAAGCCGACCCACTTCACTGGCAAGCGTGGTAATAAAGCGCTCGCTGAGACGGCTGCGGCGCGCCAATAACAGCTGCGGGGATCGCCTCAGCTGAGCGGCCTGGCGATGCAGTCCACGCAATGCGAAGCGAAATTTGCGGATAGTAAAATACTGCTCGGCATCATCCACTTTCTTTAAGCTGGAGCGCTCAAATACAGCGTCGAGCAAGCGATTGGCCTGATCCACTTCCCGCTCGAGGTTAGACATCTGATGGTCTACCCCTTCCATAAAAGTATCGATAGCCCTGGCCATGCCCATGGGCGTCCAACGGCGATTGAGAGTAGCCAGGGTATCGTCAATCAGCGCCTGCAACTGCTGTCTGGATATCGGCGCCAACAAAGAAGTGCTCTGTCGTGTAAGCATTCTCTGGCTGGATTTGAGCGTCAGCAATTCCTGATGACAAATCTTATGCTGCTCGCGCACGGTCGTCTGCAACTGTTCCAACTCTGCCAATTGCTCTGAGGTGTTGCCACTATTGCGCTGCAGGTGAGCCAGCGCTGCCCGGCCACTATTCAAACGACGCTTGAGCAGATCGCGGGTATCAGCCATCAGGGTGAGAGCTTGATGCAGTGAGCGGTGCTCGGCCATTTTATGCCGGTGCTCCAACAGGCGCTGAACCAGCATCCTTTCAAACTCACCGAAGCGGCTGCTTCTCACCAAATCCGCATCCCGCTGCTGGCGCCCCAACAGAGCCATTTTTGCAGAGACTCCGGCAACACTTTCCTGAGGCAGAGACAAGAGGCCGGCCACTTCGCTGCGCATGCGTCGCAACAGCAACTCAGCATCCTCCTCCGGATCATCCCAAAGTACATCCATCTTGTTGAGCAGGGCCATCACGGATGTTCCGCGATGCTCTTGCAATGGCGCCAGGTGAGTCTCCCACATACTCATATCGGTGCCACTTACGCCCGCATCGGCAGCCAGCAGAAAGGCAACCGCCTGGGCCCCGGGCAGCGTACTCAATGTGAGCTCCGGCTCATTGCCGAGGGCGTTCAATCCCGGGGTATCAATAATACGCAACCCTTGATCCAGCAATGGGTGCGGCAGACAAATCAAAGCAAAACGCCAGGCGGGGATCTCAACTAGATTCCCTTTGCCATCCAAGTGGCGCCGATCGAAACCATAGCGAGCGGCCTCTTCCGGCATTACTGACTTGGTCGAGGCAACCTTCAATAAAGTCTCTCGGGTCGCCTCGGGATCATTGGCATCAAACTCGTGAGTTACCCACTTTTGCGGGATTCGACGGAAGCTCTCCAGGCTGGTATTCGTCGCCAGGGTCTCAATCGGAAGCAACCGCAGACTGGCGCGCTCGCCACCATCACTGAAAATTTCCGTGGGACACATAGTTGTGCGCCCCGGTCTTGAGGGCAGTAGACGCTGGCCGTAAGTTTGCGACAACAGGGCATTGAGCAGTTCAGTTTTTCCCCGTGAAAACTCCCCAACTAAAACCAGGGTGAACTGATCATCTGCAAGTAGGGCGCGGGCCTGCTGTACAACCTGGCAGGCACCAGCAGAATTAGAGAAGTGCTGTTCAAGCCATTGGCTGAAGTGGGCAAACTGGCGATCGAGATTCTTTTTCCAACGGTCGTAGTCAGAAATATGCTGGCGTAAAAGTGCGTCTTCCATTTCACGGTGTTCTTGTTATTGAGACCCGGAACTACCGGCCCCTACTAAGACAAGAGAAAGAGCCGTCAGTCGATAGTATAAGAGTCTAACACCGCGCCAAATACGATCTAGTGCGCACAGGTGAAGAAATGTTCAGCCGGTCACAATTTAAGAAACCTTCGAACAACTGCGCAAGCCCCAGAGGGCGGGGCTTGAAAGGTGCAGGGGATATTTTGGGGTGATCAGAGTCCGGTTAAAAGCCGGGGATATGCCAAAACAGGCTGTACACGAAAGCCGGCATGTTGGCCATTTGGGCAAAACCAATAAGCAGCCTGTTAATCACAGTGAGCAGGATAAAGACAAATATCGGGCTGATATCAATCACCCCCAACGGCGGGATCAAGCGTCGCACAGGTCCGCAAAATGGCTCCAGGAGTTGGTGCAGTAAAATTAGAATTGGATGGCCGCTATTCGGCGCAATCCAACTGGCAACGATGGAGACCAATAAGCCGACAAACACCATCGCTATCACAGTGGAGACACAGCCGATCAACGACCACAGCAGGGCACTGAGGGGGTTAACCAGGCCGTAACCTGCAATCATGGCGCAAGCCATAATCATCGCCCAACCGACTATCAACGCCAGTACTACTGAGGCCATATCGACGCCAAAAAGTCCTGGCACCACTTTGCGCAACGGCAGCAGCAAAGGGTTGGTAACCTTCACAACTCCCTGAGATATGGGGTTGTAAAAATCCGCACGGCCCAACTGCAATAGGAAACGCAATAACACGGCGAAAAGGAACAAAATGCCCAGTATGCCCACGACATAAACGCCGATATCGCTGAAGGTATTGACCATGGATAAACCCTAAACAAAAAGATTTTCAGCAGCCACTGCTGCACCTACCCAATTGGACCGGAACCTGTTACCGATCCAATTCCTTTGCCATTTCTGTCGCCCGCTCCTCGCAATCGCGCATGGCATCGGCCACTAACTGCGGCAACCCACCCTGCTCGAACCGTTGAACAGCTCGCTCAGTGGTTCCACCTGGTGACATCACATTGCGCTTCAACTGGGCGACGTCAACATCGCTGGCGACCGCCAGTTTGGCGGCGCCCAGGGCAGTTTGCAACACAAGGCGCTCCGCATCCGCACGGGCAAGGCCACCGGCGGAAGCCGCATCAATCATGGCCTCCATAAACTGGAAAAAGTAAGCCGGTGCCGATCCCGCTACCGCAATCACTTGATCAATGCCGCGCTCTTCCTCAACCCAGTAGGAGATACCTACTGCATCGACGATGCGCTCGGCGAGCTCCTTCTGTTCACCCGTTACCTTGCTATCGGCAAAGAGACCGGTGACCCCGGTTTGCACCAGAGCCGGGGTGTTAGGCATAGCCCTGACAATAGGGAGGTGCACTCCCATCCAACGATGGTAAGCCGCAAGCGGAATTCCCGCAGCAAAAGTGATAATCAAGGGCGAGCGATCCACCAAATGGGGTTTCAGTCCCTCACAAAGTTCTCGCATAACTTGCGGTTTCACCGACAGTACAATTACATCGGCATCAACAATAGCGGCAACATTATCGTCACTAATAGCTACCCCATGGCTCTCGGCAAAAGCATTGAGTTTGTCCCGATCACGACCTGTAGCAGTGATCCGGTCCGCCGGATAACCGGAGGCCACCAAACCACCGATCACTGCCCCCGCCATATTGCCGGCGCCACCAATAAAAACCATCTTAGGGTTCGCTGTACTCACTCATATCACCTTGGGCAGTTGCAAAATTTGGTCGCATTTTCCTCCAGGGAGGATTTTTTTAATATGTGGTCGTCCAAGCCCAATAACAAGAGACACAAGGCGATAGTCTTATTTAGAGGGAGGGCTATTCAATTAGCTTCATTTGGCCAGGTAGCGCTATCAGAATAAAGAAGCAATCATCAACGAAATAGAAAAGGAAATGTTTCCACAATCGCAATCAAGTTCAGAACAATCGCCAGTATCCAAAGCCAATAGCGGCTCTTATCTCCGAATATCCCGGTAACAGCCGAATTCAAAAAGCCGGTAACCAATGAGATTTTGGGAGATATAAATGCAAGTAGGCAGATAAAAGCCAACCACTCAAGCGCCACCCAGGTCACCAGCACACTATTCGTTACAGACAAAGATAGAACTGCGCTTACTGATAAAAGCAGCAGCAATACATCTACAGTCCCAGATTTTGTCATCCCATATCCCAAGAAAGTCTACTTGCGTACTAATTCTGTCATGCAGAATAGTTTCGTGCCCCAAAAATATCTGTGCCAATACGCACAATAGTGGCACCGCAGGCAATAGCAGCCTCCATATCTTTAGACATCCCCATGGATAGAGTATCCAGGGCCTGCTCGGGAAATGCTTCGCGAAGGCTTTGCAGCAACCCTGCCAACTGGATAAATGGTTTTTCCTGCTCAAATACATTGTCACGAGCAGCGGGAATCGCCATCAAACCGCGCAGGCATAGTCCCGGCAATGTCATCACTTCACGCGCCAGAGCCACCAAATCCCGTGGAGCTATGCCAGACTTGCTCTGCTCGCCATCGATATTCACCTGCAAGCAGATATTGAGTGGTGCCATATTACTGGGACGCTGTGCCGACAGGCGCTGGGCAATTTTTAAGCGATCCACCGTGTGCATCCATTGGAATCGCTCTGCCACAGCGCGGCTTTTATTCGATTGAAGCGGCCCAATAAAATGCCAGTGAATATCCAGGTCGGACAGGGCATCCTGTTTTTGCAGGGCTTCCTGTAAATAATTTTCGCCAAAGTGATGCTGGCCAGCTGCAAAAGCAATCCGCAGGTCTTCCGCCGGTCGTGTTTTGGAAACCGCCAACAGGGTAATTTCTGCAGGGTTGCGATCGCAGTTGTTGCAGCATGTCACAATCCGCTCACCTACTGCATTCAGGTTTTCGACGATTGTCTCTTTGCGCATATACTGATGCCCTTACCGATTTGAGCGGCGATTTTACCTGAGCCCAAACAAGAACCATAAGGTAGCAGTATGGATATCACTGAACTCCTCGCCTTTAGCGCCAAGCAAAACGCCTCGGACTTACACCTCTCGGCGGGCCTGCCGCCGATGATCCGTGTCGACGGCGACGTGCGCCGTATCAACCTGCCCTCAATGGAGCACAAGCAGGTACATGGCCTGATCTACGAGATCATGAACGATAAGCAGCGCAAGGATTACGAAGAACTACTGGAAACAGACTTCTCTTTTGAAGTCCCCGGTGTCGCCCGCTTTCGTGTAAACGCCTTTAACCACAACCGGGGTGCCGGCGCCGTATTCCGAACTATTCCCTCCAAAGTTCTCACTATGGAAGACCTGGGAATGGGGCAGGTGTTCAAGCAGATTTCGGATACTCCCCGTGGCTTGGTGCTGGTAACCGGGCCCACGGGTTCCGGTAAGTCCACCACCCTGGCGGCGATGATGGACTACATCAACGACAACAAGTACGAGCATATCCTTACCATCGAGGACCCGATCGAATTTGTGCACGAATCCAAGAAGTGCCTGGTGAACCAGCGTGAGGTGCACCGGGATACCCACGGCTTTGCCGAGGCACTGCGCTCCGCACTGCGTGAAGACCCGGATATCATTCTCGTGGGTGAGATGCGGGACCTGGAAACCATTCGCCTGGCGCTGACTGCGGCAGAGACCGGTCACTTGGTATTCGGCACCCTGCACACCACTTCCGCCGCCAAAACCATTGACCGTGTGGTGGATGTATTCCCGGCGCAGGAGAAAGCCATGGTGCGTTCAATGCTATCGGAATCCCTACAGGCCGTTATCTCCCAGACGCTAATGAAGAAAAACGGCGGTGGCCGGGTTGCTGCCCACGAAATTATGCGTGGTACCCCAGCCATCCGTAACCTGATCCGCGAAGACAAAATCGCGCAGATGTACTCGGCCATCCAGACCGGAGCCAGCGTCGGCATGCAGACCATGGACCAATGTCTGGAAGACCTGGTGGCACGCCGCATCATCAGTCGCGAAGTGGCTCGCGAGAAAGCCAAGATGCCGGAGAACTTCTAAACGGCCAAAACCCGCCCCCAATCTGGGGAAGAAAAGTCGAGATAAAACGCGGTAAACACCATGGATATTGAAAGACTTCTACAACTGGTTGTAGAGAAGGGCGCTTCGGATTTATTTATCACGGCGGGCGTCCCGCCCTCCATCAAACTGCACGGCCGAGTGGTGCCCTGCAGCAGCACCGCGCTCACGCCAGAGAAAGCGCGCGAGCTGGTGGTGGGAACCATGAACGAGAAACAGCGGCGCGAGTTTGCCGAGCAAAAGGAATTGAACTTCGCGATTGCAGTGCGCAACGTGGGGCGTTTCCGGGTATCGGCCTTCTTTCAGCGCAATCTGGTAGGTATGGTGCTGCGTCGCATCGAAACCAAAATCCCCACTATCGATGGACTCGGACTACCCGACGTACTCAAAGACTTGGCCATGACCAAACGCGGGCTGATTATTTTTGTGGGCGCCACCGGTACCGGTAAGTCCACATCCCTCGCCTCCATGATCGGCCACCGCAATGAGAACACCAAGGGTCATATCATCACCATTGAGGACCCGATCGAATTTATCCACCAGCATCGCGGCTGTATTGTGACCCAGCGCGAAGTGGGCCTGGATACCGAGTCTTTCGATGTAGCCCTGAAAAACACTCTGCGTCAGGCACCAGATGTTATTCTGATCGGTGAGGTGCGCTCCCGCGAAACCATGGACCACGCCATCGCTTTCGCCGAGACCGGCCATTTGTGTCTGTGCACCCTCCACGCCAACAACGCTAACCAGGCCCTAGATCGGATCATTCATTTCTTCCCGGCAGACCGCCACAAACAGTTGTTTATGGACCTGTCCCTCAACCTGAAGGCGATGGTGGCCCAGCAGCTGGTACCGACCCCCGATGGCGATGGCCGCCGTGCCTGCCTTGAGATCATGATCAATACCCCGCTGATGTCGGACCTGATCCGCAAAGGCGAAGTGGATAAGATCAAGGAGTTGATGAAGCGCTCTGGTGAGCAGGGAATGCAGACCTTCGACCAGGCACTCTACGAGCTCTACGATGGGGGAGAAATTACCTATGAGGATGCCCTCTCCCACGCCGACTCCGCCAATGATTTGCGCCTGATGATTAAGCTCAAATCCGAATCCGATGCCGAGTACTTAAATAGTGCCGCTGGCGAGTTGAGTCTACAAAATGATTCAGAGTACGGAGACGGTGGTCCTCAGCTCTACTAGCCCCCGATCCAGCCAGATCAAAACCGTTTACAGACATATCAAAGGTCCTCAGCCTGTAAACGGTTTTCACCCGGTATAATCCGCTGCGGATATTTCCGCGATGCAAAAGCTGATCCCGCCCAATGATTGAATGATCTCGCAGGCTCTTTTCTGCAGCATTTTTATTGGAAGAAAATAGCCTTTCAAGAAGGCTCTATTTTCCTGCGCAATATCCCGTTAAAAGAGTGACCAATCAATATGAATAAAAAAGTCGCCTTGATCACTGGTGGCAACCGGGGCATTGGTGCCGCGACAGCCAAATTACTTGCCCACAGGGGGTACCAGATTGCCATTAGCTACCGGCAGCGCAAGCAGCAAGCGGAAGAACTGATCGCCGAGCTTCGGTCTTTTGGTGTTTTAGCAATAGCCGTTCGCGCCGATATCTCCTCGGAGAAAGATATAGTTCAGCTATTCAATGCGATCGACGAGCAACTAGGCCCAATTAGCTGCCTGGTTAACAATGCGGCAATCATTAAACCGCAAGTGCGCGTCGAAACGATGGACGCTGAGCGCATCAATGAAATCCTGCGTACCAACATCACCGGCACCCTGTTCTGCTGCCGGGAAACAATCAAAAGAATGTCTATCAAAAATGGGGGCACTGGAGGAACCATCGTGAATATTTCCTCTGCTGCCAGCCGTTCGGGATCACCTAACGAGTACATCGACTATGCAGCGAGTAAGGGCGCTGTCGATACGCTGACCATCGGACTCAGCCAGGAAGTTGCCGATGAAGGGATTCGCGTAAATGGTGTTAGGCCTGGCTTTATTTATACAGAAATGCACGCTGATGGTGGCGAAGCAGACAGAATTGAGCGAGTAAAGTCTGCGATTCCACTCAAGCGTGGGGGGCGAGCAGAGGAAGTGGCTAAAGCTGTGGCTTGGCTACTCGGTGATGAATCCACCTTTACTACCGGTTCATTTATTGACGTTGCAGGCGGGAAGTAGGACCAAAAAATATGTTAGAAGCACTCTTTTCACTAATTGCAGCAACCGCTCTATTGCTCGGCTCCCCTGGCCCAGCACCACTTGCCCTGGCCGCATCGGGAGCGACATTTGGAGTGAGAAAAAGCGGCGGTTTCCTTATCGGCATCCTGCTTGGCCTGAGTGTCGCCATTGTCGGGGCAACCGCCGGCATCGCCGCACTGCTGGCAGCCTGGCCAGAAGCGCGCTTAGCGGTTCAGCTTTGCGGTGCCTTATATATTGGCTATATCGCGATCAAAATTGCCACGGCCCCGGTACTGGAGCAGGGCGAATCGGCGACGGCTCAGCCTCCATCGCTGCTGGATGGGTTTATTTTTAACTTATTGAACCCCAAGGCCTATGCCGCCTTCCTTGCCATATTCTCCCAATTCTTACTACCGATTGAAGAGAGTGGCCTGAGCTATTTAGCCACAGGCTTGGTCTGTTTACTGGTAGCCGCTGCGGTGGATTTTATCTGGTTGTGCTTAGGAGGAAGCCTGAGGCCGGTTTTTCATAAACCCAGGCAGGCGCGAATAATCAGGGTATGTTTTGCGGTATTAATGGTGGCAGCCGTACTCGCTGTTTTTATCCGCGGAAGCATTTAAGCTCTAACACATCTCTGCGATCAATCCTTTTACCGAAGGCAGCATGCGCCGGCTCACCAGCGGCGCTGCTGTTACGCCATCCAGCTCTACCCGGTAATTTGTACCGTCCCTGCGCAACCCAACAATATATTGCACAGCCACCAGTGCGCTGCGGTGAATACGCACGAAACGCTGTCCAAACTCACTCTCAAGCTCTTTTAGAGACTCATCCAGTATGGTCTCTCCAGCGGAGTGATGGGCTACAACATACTTGCTGTCCGCAACCAAACAGCGGATAGAATCTACATCCAGCAACTCCACCCCCAGACGACTTATCGCCTTAATGCGGCTGCGGCCACTGGGCTCCTCCAGATCCTGCTTGGTTAACAACTGCTGCTGCGGCTTACTCAGACGCTGCGCTTTGGAAACCGCCTTCCGCAGCTGTTCGACATTCACAGGTTTTAATAAATACCCCACCGCTGAGGTGGCAAAAGCGGGCAAAGCAAACTCATCGTGAGCAGTGCAGAATATTATTGCCGGCGGACACACAAAGCTGGATAACTGCTGAGCCAATTCCAGGCCGCTACCACCGGGCATTTCAATATCCAGTAGCACAAGGTCTGGGTCGAGTTCGCGGATCTGTGATAGTCCGGCTTCAATATCTGCCGCTTCTCCCACAGCAATACAATGATCGATCCTCTCCAACTGCCGGTGCAGACGGGCACGAGCCAAAGGCTCGTCATCAACAATCAGTACGCGCAATTGGGTCACTCCATCACCTCGATAGCCTTCTTGGAATTTGTGCTGGACTCTATTTCCCGCCGGTCCACTTCCCGGGGAGATAAGGGTAGCTGTAGTATGACCCGGTACCGGCCCCCCTCCCGACGGGCGGTAAATTTGAAGCGATCGCCGTAGTAGGCGGTGAGACGCTGGCGAATATTCTCTGTCGCCATGCCATTACCAGTCTTCGCAGGAACTGCACTGTCCTGTGGCAATGGGTTTTCAATAACGACCTTAAACATGCCCTCCTCTTGCGAGAGTTGCACGCTGATCTCTCCGCCTTCCCGCAATCTTGCCACACCGTGCAACACCGCATTCTCCAATAGGGGTTGAAGCAACATACTGGGCAGCTGAACCTTATCCAGGCCCGAGTCTAGCCGCCAACTCTGGCGCAAACGCTGCCCCAGACGCAGGGCTTCAATCTCCAAATAGCGTTGGGCTAGAGTAATCTCTTGCGCTAAAGGCACCAGCTTTGGATCGGCGAGGCTTGCACGAAATAATGCACATAAATCCTCTACCAACCGCTCCGCGCGATCAGGATCAACAGCGATCAAACTAGCCAGGCTGTTCATACTGTTAAAGAGGAAATGGGGGCGAATCCGCGATTGAAGTGCCTCAATTCGGGCACCGAGCTCCGCCTGCTGCTGGTTGTAGAGTTGCTGCTGAAGATAGGCGTAGCGCAATACCACCCCCGCACAAATAGCCCCAAGCAGGCAATCGCCCGCAAACCCCCAACTGTCAAAGCTGGTCTGTAACAGCACCGCGCGCAGGGAGCGCTGCACTGCCATCACCAATATGAGCACCGACAGCACTGCAATAAAACTCAAGCCGCCAGCGAGTTTGTGGGGCATTTTCGCCAGGCTCGGCCGAAGCCGGCAAAGTAGCGCGGCCGAGGGCAATATCACCCATTGGATCACCAGAGAGATCAGTCCCAGGCGCTGCCAACTGAATTCCGGTAAACCATCCAGGGCCAGGACCAGCACCAATGCCAGCAATTCCCCCATCAACACCAGTACCGCCAGAGAGGTGACACTGCAGAGGTCTGGCAGAAACGGAAGCTGCCCAGATAGCGCAGAATCCTTATTTCCTGTGCGATATTTTCGAATTTTCTGCGTTATAATGCCCGACGGCCAGGGGAATGACATGCAGTTGTTATTCTTGATTGTCCCAAAGTTCCAAGCGCAAGATATCACCAAGCCCCCCAGCCTTTCATCTCACTGCAGCCAGGAAAACCATGAGTAACGAAAAATCCCCCTCCGAGTCCGCCAACAATCCTGCCGCCAAACTCTGGGGCGGCCGCTTTAGTGAAGCCACCGATGCCTTTGTCGAGCGATTTACCGCCTCGGTGACTTTTGACCAGCGCATGGCCATGGAAGACACCCAAGGATCACTTGCCCACGCGCAGATGTTGTCAGAAGTGGGGGTATTAAGTGCTGATGAATATCACAAGATAGCCGACGGCCTGAAGGGCATCGCCGAAGAGATAAAAGCGGGAGAATTTCCCTGGTCTGTGCAGCTCGAAGATGTCCATATGAATATCGAAGCGCGCCTGACCCAACGCATTGGTGCCACTGGCAAGAAACTGCATACCGGCCGCTCGCGCAACGATCAGGTGGCAACCGACATCCGCCTGTGGCTGCGTGGGCGCATCGATCTGATTGCTGCCGAACTGACCCGCCTGCAAAATGGCTTGGTCGATTTGGCGGAGCGCGAAGCCGATACCATTATGCCCGGCTTTACTCACTTACAGAGCGCTCAACCGGTGACCTTTGGCCACCACTTACTGGCCTGGAATGCCATGCTGAGCCGGGATTTCGAGCGCCTGATGGATTGCCGCAAACGGGTTAACCGCTCACCGTTAGGGGCCGCAGCACTGGCCGGCACCAGCTATCCGATCAATCGCGCACGCACGGCGGAGCTGCTGGGCTTCGATGCCCCCACAGAAAACTCCCTCGACTCAGTCAGCGACCGGGACTTCGCTATCGAGTTCTGTGCTTTCGCCGCGCTGCTGCTCACCCATCTGTCCCGGGCCAGTGAAGAGCTGGTGCTGTGGACTTCCAGCCAGTTCGACTTTATTGACCTGCCCGATCGCTTCTGCACCGGCTCCTCGATTATGCCGCAGAAAAAAAACCCCGATGTTCCGGAGCTGGTACGCGGTAAAACCGGCCGGGTTAACGGCCACCTGATTGCGCTGCTCACACTGATGAAGAGCCAGCCGCTGGCCTACAACAAGGACAACCAGGAAGATAAAGAGCCGCTATTCGATGCCGCCGATACCGCACTGGATTGCCTGCGCGCGTTTGCCGATATGGCACCGGCACTGAAGGCAAAAAAAGAAAATATGCTGGAAGCTGCGGCCAAGGGCTTCTCCACCGCGACGGATCTGGCCGATTACCTGGTACGCAAAGGGGTGGCCTTCCGCGATGCTCATGAAATTGTCGGGCAGTCCGTATCCTTTGCTATTGAACAGGATAAAGACTTATCCGAACTCAGCCTGGCCCAGCTACAACAATTCTCAACAGAAATTGGCGAAGATGTATTTGAGGTGCTGACTTTAGAAGGCTCGGTTGCGGCTCGCGATCATATTGGCGGTACCGCACCGAACCAAGTGCGCGCGGCCTGTAAGCGCGCACGGGAAGAGATTTCGCAGCGCGCTTAAGCGCTGTTTAAGCGGATAATTCGAGGGAAACCTGTTCGCCTTGCTGCTCGCTCAATACGCGGTCGAGCAAAGTCGGCAGGTCCTCGCCGGTCGTGGTGCACTTCCAGCCGGGATTTTCAAAAGATAGATGGTAGCCACCGGATTTAGCGGCGACCCACAACTCCCGGTTGGCGGACTGGCGCGAGAGAATTACCTGGCTGCCATTGTCTTCCAGGGTCAGGGTCAGCACCGCATCACTGCGTTCGTAGTCGATATCCCAATCGCAGTGATCGAGTGCATCCTCAATACCGATTAGAGTCTGCTCCACAGCCGCATCATATTCCGCTTGGCTCATCTTTGGTTACTTCTGTTACCGTGTAATGTGTTGAATCAGGTGGGCCGCTATACTATCAGGCTTTTGCCGGTTGCCGCTGCGAATCTCCGACTCTCAGGATGTTATCGATGCTCAAAAAACGACTCTCTCTATTAACCATCACCATCGGTGCCACCGCACTGTTACTGGGCTGTGGCCAAAAAGGTCCTCTCTATCTTCCACAGGACCCCGCCATGCCCGCCTCCAATATTCCAGGTGGCCCGCCGGAGACAGTACCCACCAGCGGTGCGGCACAACCCGGCGAGCCCGGCTCCGCAGCAGAGCAAGCGGTGGAAACCGTTGATGAAATTGAATCTGAAGACGGCTATGGGCCCGACTTTGATATCGATGACACCATTGAGACCGGCCCGACTATCGAAGTCGACGACGAATCGGGCACAGCGGATGACTCCAATGTCGAGGAAGATTTAGAAGAGTAAGAACCGGTCATATGAGAGAGTTTAGTTATCGCGACGGTAGCCTGTGGGCTGAGCAGGTTTCACTGGAACAAATAGCTGAGAATTTCGGCACCCCCACTTATGTCTACAGCCGCGCACACTTTGAACGGCAATATCGGGATTACGCCAAGGCCCTCGACAATCGTCCCGGCCTAATCTGCTACGCAGTGAAAGCCAACAGTAACCTGGGCATTCTGTCACTGCTGGCACAGCTAGGGGCGGGCTTTGATATTGTTTCCGGCGGGGAACTTGAGCGAGTGCTGCTCGCCGGCGGCGACCCATCGCGAATCGTATTTTCCGGAGTGGGTAAAACCTCAGAGGAAATGCGGCGTGCTCTGGAGGTTGGAGTGCACTGCTTCAATATTGAATCAGAAGCGGAAATTGACCGCCTTGAGCGCGTGGCCGCAGAGTGTGGCAAGACCGCCCCAATTTCCATCAGGGTCAATCCCGATGTGGATGCACAAACCCACCCCTATATTTCTACTGGTCTCAAAGAAAATAAATTTGGCATCGCCATAGACAAGGCGATCGAGGTTTATCAGCACGCAGCGGATTCTGAGCATCTGAAAATTACCGGTGTGGATTGCCATATCGGTTCCCAGCTCACCGAAGTCGCCCCCTTCCTAGATGCACTCGATCGCCTGCTGGTCCTTATCGATCAGCTCGCCGAGCTGGGAATTACCCTGGAACACCTGGATCTGGGCGGAGGCCTCGGAGTGCGCTATCGGGGTGAGGAACCACCCCCTGTCGGGGATTACCTGGCGGAGGTCCACAAGCGTATCGGCGAACGCAATTTATCCCTGATTCTCGAACCCGGCCGCTCCATTGCCGCCAACGGCGGCGCCCTGCTGACCCGGGTCGAATACCTGAAGCGTACCGAAGAGCACAACTTCGCTATCGTCGATGCCGCCATGAATGACAACCTGCGTCCGGCCCTTTACCAGGCGTGGCAAGATATTGTGCCAGTGACACCGGACGAGAGTGAAAGTACCCTGTGGGATATTGTCGGTCCGGTATGCGAAACGGGCGACTTCCTGGGTAAAAACCGCTCCCAATCTCTGCGAGAGGGGCAACTGTTAGCCATGTTGTCGACCGGTGCTTACGGTTTCACCATGAGTTCCAATTACAACAGCCGCTGTCGCGCTGCTGAAGTACTTGTGGATGGCGACAAAACTTACCTGGTGCGTGAGCGGGAGACTTTTGCCGACTTGGTTCGCGGTGAGACCACTGTTCCCAAAAAAGCCTGATCAGCTACTTGCATCGCAGTGGGGTCCATTTTTCAGCCCGGGCCCCAAACCGCAGCTAACGCCGCGGAAAATCAGTACGAACAGAGAAATGGAATGCGCGTTAAATTCAGCAAGATGCATGGGCTCGGCAACGATTTCGTGATGCTCGACGGCGTCAGCCAAAAAATTAAACTGACCCCGGAAAAAACTCGTCGCCTGGCAGACCGCTGCCTCGGCGTGGGCTGCGACCAGGTACTGCTGGTGGAGCCGCCCCGAACACCCGAGGCGGATTTTCGCTATCGCATATTTAACGCCGATGGCAGCGAAGTGGAAAATTGCGGCAATGGCGCCCGCTGCTTTGCCCGCTTTGTACGTGAACGCCGCCTTACCGGTAAGAAAAATATCCAAGTAGAAACTGCCGCCGGTTTACTGCACCTTAGAGTGCTGGACGGGGATCAGGTTAGTGTCGATATGGGAGCACCAGTCCTTGAGCCCCAAAAAGTACCTTTTTCCGCCGATCGCCGTGCAGAGTCCTATCCCCTGGAAGTGGACGGGGAGACCTTCACCATTGGTGCTGTATCCATGGGAAACCCCCACGCGGTTCTTCTGGTGGAAGATATCGCTTCCGCACCGGTAGAAAGACTCGGGCCCCTAATTGAACGCCACCCGCGGTTCCCACAAAAGGTCAACGCTGGCTTTCTGCAAGTGGATACACGCACCGAAGCCCAGCTCAGGGTATTTGAGCGCGGCGTTGGCGAAACTCGTGCCTGTGGCACCGGCGCCTGTGCTGCCATGGTATACGCTCGCCTGCGAAACCTGGTGGATGACAAAGTCCAAATTCAGCTCCCCGGCGGCACACTGACAATTCACTGGAGCGGACCCGGCCAGCCAGTTACTATGACCGGGCCCGCAACCACGGTTTTTCACGGGCAGATTATTCTCTAAACAATTGTCCGGGTATTTGGCAGTAAACCCGCCACAAGCGGGTACGGGATAACTCAGAGAGCAGAACGCTTCGCCACATCAGTTGTCCGATGCCCCATCCCCGTGCCAGAAAAAGCAAACACAATGGAACACACAGACGCCAATCAGCCCCCCGAAGAGATTGCCGGCGACACTCACAAGGAAACCCAGCGTGACGATAAACTGCTGGCACGGCAGGTAGCCCGCTACCTGATTCAAAACCCGGAGTTCTTTGAAGAGCGCATGGAACTTCTGGAAACCATCAAGTTGCCGCGGGAAAATGGCAAGACCGTGTCGCTGATGACCCACCAAACGAATTTGCTGCGTGAGCGCAATATCGAAATGCGCCAGCGCCTCGACCAGCTCTTGCACAACGCACGGGACAACGACCAGTTATTCTTCAATAGCCGCCGACTTATCCTGGCACTGCTGGAAGCTGAAAATATCGGTGAAGTCACAGAAGCTCTCTATGCCAGTTTCGCCGCTGACTTCAATGTTGAGTTCACCAGCCTGACTCTGTTCGAGCCACTATCTGTTCCCCGCCAAAGCCTGGGACAAGTTCAGACCAGCACATTTTCCGATGCCGAGACGGCAATTGGCGGAATAATTCGTAACGGCCGCCCCATCTGTGGTGTTTTGCGCCAGCGGGAAAAAGAATTCCTATTTGCGGAAAAAGCGCAATATATCGCTTCAGCTGCCGTAGTTCCTTTGGGCAATCAACTTGGCACCCTAGCGGTAGGCTCTGCTGATCCCCAGTACTACCGGTCTAGCCTGGGTACTTTATTCCTATCCTATATCGGCGAAGTCCTGGAGCGCCTGCTACCGAAACTGCTCAATCGGTAAAAGCTCTGAGAGGGGTTTGGCCAACTGTCACTCCTCCTGCTGGAGGAGCAACAGCGACCAGAGAGATTAGATAGGGCGGCTGCCGTATTTTGGCTGCGGTTTGCGCGGGGGGTCGGCGGTAACTTCTGGATCAACTTCACTAATCGCGCCGCCACCGGCGAGAAACTCCTCTACATCGGAACTTAACTGGCTTCTGGCGCGCTGGCGAGAGGTGATACTGCGTTCTTCTGCAAATTCCTCGGAGTCCTTGCTGCGAGAGTTCTTACCCTGATCTTCATAACCATCTTTCATAGCTAAAACCCTGTAACCTTTACTCCTGTTACAGAGGGAGTACCTCTGTGCCGCCCCTTTCCCGCGGCATCTACAAAACTGACAACCACTTTTCAGTGGCGATCCCCTACCGCGTCAATAGCGGCGATTAATTTATAGGCAGTTCCCCACCCCCGTGCCAGTAACACAAGGAGGAGGCTGTAGAGTTTTTTGTTGGGAAATGAAATGGGAATATTTCAGTTAGTTATGCAGATTTTTGCGCCTGCACCGATAGCAGGTATTTCAAACAAAATAGATAACAAAGATGGGAGGGAAGATAGCGGGACTTATCAGAAGTGCATATAAAGCCCCTTGCGGGGCTTATGATACTCAATCGCTACGTTATGAAAGAGTTATCAAACAGGTTACACAGCTTCGCTACCGGTTTCACCGGTACGGATACGAATGACTTCTTCGAGAGCCGTGATAAAGATTTTGCCGTCACCGATTTTGCCGGTTTGCGCCGCCTTGGTGATTGCCTCAACAGCGGAGTCCACCATCTCATCATCAACAGCAAGTTCCAATTTTACTTTCGGTAGGAAGTCCACCACATATTCGGCGCCACGATAAAGTTCTGTATGGCCCTTTTGACGCCCAAAACCTTTTACCTCGGTGACGGTCATTCCTTGCACGCCCACTTCAGACAGGGCAGTGCGTACATCATCCAATTTGAAGGGCTTTACTACAGCCGTAATCAATTTCATCTTGAGTATTTCCCCTGATTCGTCCTCGTCGAGAGAACCTTACCCAGGCCACTGCCCCGCCTATGGGGCAGCACCGACACTGTTAACTTACTTGTTCATAAATTCCGGGTAAGCTTCCATTCCGCATTCGGTCAAGTCAACACCCTCTTGCTCCTCATCTTCGCTCACACGGATACCAGTGACGAGCTTGAGCAGGTACCACACTGCGAATGAACTGACGAATACCCAGCCGAAGATGGTCAGTGCACCAATCAATTGCCCGCTGAAACTGGAATCATTGTTAGTCACAGGTACCAATAGCAAACCGAGCAAGCCGACAACGCCGTGTACAGAGATAGCGCCCACCGGATCATCAATTTTCAGCTTATCCAGGGTGATGATAGAGAAGACCACCAACACACCGGCGATCATACCGAAGAGGGTTGCCTGCAATGCAGTCGGGGTTGAAGGCTCCGCAGTAATTGCTACCAGACCGGCCAAGGCGCCATTGAGCAACATGGTCAGATCCGCTTTACCGAACAGGATACGGGCGGTGATCAGTGCAGCAATAGCACCACCGGCAGCAGCGGTATTGGTATTCACAAAGACCATGGCGACGGAGTGTGCACTGGCAGCATCGCCCAGCTTCAGTACGGAGCCACCATTGAAGCCAAACCAGCCCATCCACAGGATAAAGGTACCCAGGGTTGCCAACGGCAAGTTAGCACCGGGAATGGCATACACTTGGCCGTTGGGGCCGTATTTGCCTTTGCGCGCGCCCAGTAGCAGAACACCAGCAAGCGCAGCCGCTGCACCCGCCATATGCACGATACCGGAACCGGCAAAATCAGAGAAACCGAGATCGCCCAAGTTATACAGGCCGAAAACCTCTTTACTACCCCAAGTCCAGGCACCTTCCAGTGGATAGATGAAACCGGTCAAAACTACTGCAAAGGCCAGGAAGCTCCACAGCTTCATACGCTCGGCAACCGCACCGGATACAATGGACATAGCGGTAGCTACGAAAACCACCTGGAAGAAAAAGTCTGAAGCTCCGGAATAAACGGAGTCACCCTCAAAACCATTTTCTGCAGAATCGCTGAGTACGCCTTCCAGACTAAACGCCTCAATACCGGACAATGCCCAGCCACCATCGTACATAATGGCGTAGCCAGTCAGCAGATACATAATGCAGGCAATCGCAAACAGGGCCACATTCTTGGTGAGAATTTCCGTGGTGTTTTTGGAGCGCACCAAGCCGGCTTCCAGCATAGAAAAGCCGGCGGCCATCCACATTACCAAGGCGCCGCACATCAGAAAGTAAAAAGTATCAATTGCATACTGCAATTGAAAAATTTGGTTCTCCATATTCCTCTCCGTTCAAATCTGGATATTTATTAAAATTATGTTTTCGGTTTTTAATTAAATTGCTGCATTACCGGTTTCTCCGGTACGTATGCGCACGACCTGCTCAAGCTCTGCGACAAATATTTTTCCGTCACCGATCTTGCCACTCTGCGCGCTGGAACCAATTGCTTCGATAACCGCATCCAGTTGCGAATCTGCCACCGCTATTTGCAGCATGGTTTTCGGAAGAAAATCCACCACATACTCTGCGCCGCGATACAACTCCGTATGCCCTTTTTGGCGACCAAAGCCCTTCACTTCAGTGACCGTTACACCATTAACCCCCGACTCCCGCAGGGCATCTCTCACAGCATCCAGCTTGAAGGGTTTAATGATTGCAGTGATTAATTTCATGGTATTCCCCTAAAGAAAAACGAGCCCTCGCATTAACGAAGGCCCTTTTGTATTACCAGGTATAAGCCGCGCCGGCGAGCAATGTAGGTTCGCACCAGTCGGTCTCGTAGCACTCTTTATCGCTGACATCGGTGCCCACGAAAGAAGCGCTCAGGCTCAAGCCGCCAAATTCTTTACTGAGGGAAACGGAGTAATCGATATAGGAATCAGATCCATCGAGAAAACCTTCTTCTTCAAAAAGGTTTAATCCCAGATGTAGATCGAGAGAAAGATCTGAGGGAAGAGCGAAACTATATTCCGCATAAGGGTAATAAAACTCACCGGTATCCGCCCAATAATCATCGGAATAGGCAAACCCCAACGTTAAGTCTGAAAAACTCAGGCTGCCGTATATTTCCTGATAATCTTCATCTTCACTTCCGCCGTGATAGGCGTAATAAATGTAGCCAACATCAAAGCTAACGCTGTCATTGATATCCGCACTATAACCGCCGTAAAAATCCTGTTCGTAGTCGGTTTGATCAGTCTCGTAATCAAAATCCACTTGGGATGCCCAGGTGCCAATATAAATGCCGTTTCCAAAATCGACATCGACACCACCCTGTAATGCGGGGCCTCCATCAGTCTGGCTAATACCACGGAATCTATAGTCAGAAACTAGACCCACATTGGCACTAATGCTGGGACCGCCCTCGGCAGCCATCGATAAATTTGCAGCGCCCAGTGCGAGAACGGCACCGGTGACGAGAGTGGCAACTTTATACATTTTATTTTCCACTTTGATCCTCCAAGGCTTTTGAAGCTGTTTTTTCGAGTGCTTTTATGGCGCCGCCTGCAATCAGTCCTTCACTGTCGGGTGTGACAGAGGGTCGCTTGCGTCTCGTGAACTGCTACTTTCCCAGACTCCCAATGATCGTTAATGGGACACCTGCACAGATTGTTTGCAGACTTGATGCCAACACTGCAACCGCAAGCAAAATCAATAAGTTAGGAGTAATTGAATTAGTAAAATTCGTACGAATAGAAACTCGGAGGCAAAGTGCTGCACCAACATGGAACTGCCTTTCTTCCTTTGCACTGAAGTGGGGAGGTAAAGATTAAGGTGCGCTCAGAACGGTGCGCTGTTAGGCTGCTTTTTCCAAAAAATGCACTGGGTTACAATCCCGTGCTATTCAAATCCATCTTATTTAGCGAGGAAATGCCCGTGGCAGCAGATAAACTGCAACAGCTGCTGAAAGAGCTACAACAACAGGGCGCCGTGGTGACCAGTGACTTGCGCAGTGCTCTGGAGGTATCACTGGATAAATTGCCATTGGTCTCCCAGCGAGAGTTCGACACTCAGGTGGAGATACTGCGCCGGACCCGGGAAAAGCTGGCACGACTCGAAGATAAGGTCGAAATGCTGGAGCAAGCCCTGGCGCAGAGAGACAGCGCCGCCAAGGACTAAGCCCAGGGAGCCACTTCAAGGATGAAATCGTGAGCCTCTCAGTCACCTACTCCCGAGCTCAGCTCGGGGTCTCTGCACCTCTGGTTACCGTAGAAACCCACCTGGCAAATGGCCTCCCTGCTTTTCATATTGTGGGTTTACCGGAAGCGGCGGTGCGGGAGAGCCGCGATCGTGTCCGCAGCGCCCTAATCAACAGTCATTTCGACTTCCCCCAGCGCCGTATTACCGTGAACCTCGCCCCCGCCGACTTACCCAAGGAAGGTGGCCGCTACGATCTGGCCATCGCCATCGGCATTCTCAGCGCCTCGGGACAGGTTCCCACCGAAACTCTGGAACGTTATGAATTTATTGGCGAGCTAGCACTCACTGGCGCCTTGCGGGAAGTAAGTGGTAGCTTACCGGCAGCCGTAGCCTGCACCAATGAAGACCGTAAACTCATTGTGCCTACCGAGAACGGTGCGGAAGCCGCGCTGGCTACCGGCGAAGTCAGCATTGCCAACTCCCTGCTGGAAGTTTGCGCCGAACTTCATGGGCGTGAATCTATGCCCAAAGCTGTTGCAGAGCCTATTGCCGAAGAGCACCTTTGCGCAGACTTAGCCGATGTGCGCGGCCAACTAAAGGCCCGCCGCGCTCTCGAAGTGGCAGCAGCCGGGAGCCACAATCTGCTTTTTTACGGTCCGCCCGGCACCGGCAAAACCATGCTGGCCAGCCGCCTGCCAGGAATATTGCCCCCGCTGACAACTGAAGAGTCATTAGAGGTAGCGAGCGTTTACTCCAGCGCAGGCCTCCCTCACCAGAGCCTGCGCCCTTTCAGGGCCCCGCACCACAGCGCCTCACCAACAGCGCTGGTCGGTGGTGGCAGCACCCCAAGGCCCGGTGAGATATCCCTCGCGCACCGGGGAGTACTTTTCCTCGATGAAATGCCCGAATTTCCCAGGCACGCTCTGGAGATACTGCGAGAACCCCTGGAGAATGGTGAAGTGCGAATCTCCCGCGCCCGAGCCCAAGTCACCTACCCCGCCCACTTTCAGCTGGTTGGGGCTATGAACCCCTGCCCTTGTGGCTATTTAGGCGAGCCCCGCTGTCGCTGTACCCCAGACCAAATAGATCGATATCGCAACAAACTCTCTGGCCCCCTGCTGGATCGTATCGATATGCAGGTGGAGGTGGGCACTATGAATGCTGTGCAATTACAGGATTCAGCTCCCGGAGAAACTTCCGATACCGTGAGAGAGAGAGTTTGTGCCGCACGCCAGCAACAAATACAGCGGCAAGGTAAGACAAATAACCTGTTAAAAGGCGCAGAGCTGGAAAAGCACTGTGCCTTGGGGGAAAAGGAAAAGCACCTCTTACGACAGTCGGTGGAAAAACTGGGGCTATCCGCGCGTAGCTACCACCGTATTCTTAAAGTAGCTCGAACCCTGGCAGACCTCACTAATTTTGAACATATAAGTACTACTCAAATTGCTGAGGCACTAGCCTATAGAAATCTCGACCGAAGAAACATTAAGTCTCTAATAAATTAATGGAACAACTAAATACTGAGTGATATTTCTTATCAAAAAAATAAGTTGAGTGACTCGCTTATATTACCGTATCTTATCCAACTAAATTTATTTTTGTGAGCACGCTATACCGAGCAATTAAGATTGCTATTGCAATAAAATTCAAAAAATATATTTACCATTATAACTCTCCTAAGAGCACAATTAAAATTTTAAACTCCATCTATTTACACATACAAAACGTTTACTTCGCTAAACAAAAGAAGGATAATTTTTTTGATAGATAGTCGAAAATTATCTTTTATCGGAAAATATGTATGGTTTGAGGAAAATACAATTCCTCCAAATTTGTGGGCTCATTCTTCAATTATTCATACTTTTAAACAGTCTTTCGGTATAGTTATCCTGTAATTCAGTAAGATATTCTGCTACATAGGCGCCTTTTATGTTGCTATATGCAAAGCTACTGGTATGATTGCGAAAATTTTCTATAACGACGCACTATAAATGACTTCGGCAAATGAACTGGAACAGTTTGTCGCAGATAACTTTGGCAATGAAGCACTAACTAAGCTAAAAAATCAATGCCAAGGTGGCGGCAACAACTCTAAAGGAAATAGGCACGAAGAGCGTTTCGCAGCGTTCAAGATTGCCAAGTTTTACGGTGAAGCTAAAAATGACGCTCCCAACATTAAAGTAGGAACACAGAAAAAAGCATTTGTCGATGATTTTGTATTACACAATGAATCCACAGGCGAAAAGCGTAGCTATCAACTAAAGGATGCCAATGAAGTTTATTGGCAGGGAAATAATGGTATTGCCACGCCCTTTCAACGTCAATATAAAATCGATCGTGAATTTAATAAGTTAATCGACCCAAAAACAATATTGGTACTAGCCAATAAAAGCGTGTACGAACGTCGCAAAAGTGACATTCCAGATGAAATTAATAGCCACACTAACTGCCTACACTTCAGCAATCCTGAGTCCATTAATAGATTATTTTTGGAGCAGCAAGAGTTTCGTGATGCAATAACGCAGCTATCTACATCTCCAGAGCTTGATAAACTTTCTGTGGTAGTTCAAAACCTACTTGGAGCCTGGAAGCTACTTAGTACAAGTGACTCAGTAAGCATCGAAGAAGTGATTGACAGGGCTAGAGAAGGTGCAAATCCAGACTTCTTCAAACGAGAAGACGAAGTGGATCTCGATATTGATGATGAATTAAAGGCTGTACTTGACAATATTGATGGGTTAGATTACGAAGTAGTTGAGGGATATCTTAAATATTCGTTTCGCGGCAATATGTTTAGCGGTATCGTTAAGCCCAGGTTGCGGGACGAGAAATTTTGCGCCATAAAACAAGAAATAGTTGAACAACAACCCGTCACTATTATTGATCTTGCTAAGATCTTAATGAGTACAGGGGAATAAGCATGAGAAGAAGCTTTAAAGATAACAATGACTTTCGTGCAAAAAGTCTACTCGAACAGCTGTTAAAAGAAGATCTAGAAGCCAAAGATTATCGGCGTGTAATGCATGATATTGGCGAGCATCTCGGCGCTCGATTTGACGATGCGCAGATGTCTCAAAAATCCTACTGCTTAGTCGTTACAGCAGAAGATGCAGACTTCCTCGCAAAAGGAATTATTGAGTCACTATCAAGTAGAGTAAAGAATGTTTATTTAGTGTGCTTATGGAATCAACGCTCTACGGTAAATGATGTTAGCGTCGCACCAATTTACAATCGTTTTTATGAAAAGGGTTATGAAAAAGCTGATGAATTTATAATTGTTAAGTCAATTATATCAGGGTCTTGTGTTGTAAAAACAAATATAACAGAGCTATATCAACACATTAACCCCAGATCAATTCATATAGTTGCGCCAGTAATACATGAAAAGTCAGAAGAAAAATTAAAGATCGAATTTTCAGAAGATATTTCTAGAAAATTTGATTTTATTTATTTTGCGAAAGACTATACTCGAGATGAAGCATCGGGAGAGGTCAAACCTGGTGTTGGTGGAAATGTATATCAGCGATTAGGCTTTAGGGACCAGCTTGATAAAAATACATATCTCCCTGAGATTGTTATGGAACGAATGGCTGCCTCCGCATAAGAGGCAGCTTAAAATATGCATGATAACTGCAGCGCCTATAAGCCATATAGCCTATTATATTTACCCCAAGGTCCCCTGAAAGTCTTTATAATACCTCTGTACCAGTGGCAAATTTCAAGCAAATCTTAATGTTAAAAAACCGCTTTGTGAGTTAAAAATCTCTTAAGAGTCACTTATTATACTCCAAGCACTGACGTAAATGATCGAAGCTAAACTAACCAGTAAAAAGCAAATATTGCTTAGGTTAATTTCACTATAGTGTTAGAAATTTTTATATCAGAGCAACCTCCTCAGAAACCTAAATCGAACTTAACTAAACACAATCTTGCTGTTAAATAACTACTGTTTACCTCTACAAAATCCGCAGTCACTAGAAAAGTTGACAAAACCGTCTTTGTAGTTATCATGATAACCATTATTATTTAGGGCACTATCTATGGAGCACTTGTTCATTATTGCCAAGATTTCTCCCAAAACAGAGTTCTTCGACCAAGCCAAGTGGGCCATTCTTTCTATAGTGGCTGATACGTTGAAGGAGGAGGGCTGCCTGCAGTTTGTTGTGCACGAGGATAGGGAAAACCTGTTTTTATACGAGGAGTGGCGCAGCCAGGAAGACTTAGACAAGCATTACGTTATGCCCTATATCGCTCCGATATTCGAAGCCTATCAAGAGTGGCTAAAAGAGCCTGTGGAGATCAATAAGCTGGAGAGGTTGGCTTAATACTCTTATGTTTTTTCTCAAAGAACTTCCCTCACAACAGATGGTTGAGGGATATTCCAAGCGATTTTCTGTAAAAGATCCCACTGCCGTTCAGGGCGCCCTTACCATGATGCGCAATGCGAGTCTGTTATTGCGGGAGCTGGAGGGGTATTTTTCTGAACACGGAACCTCCCAGCTGCGCTTCCTGGTAATGATCGTTATCGACCGGGAGCCTCAAAGAGATAGTTTGCTGGCTTCAGAAATCGCAGAGCGCATCGATGTTTCTCGACCGGTAATGACGCGAACCCTCAAAAGTATGGTGGAAGATGAGCTCATCGTTATGGAAGCAGACTCCAGCGATGGTAGGGCAAAATGTGTAGCACTATCCAAGAGTGGAAAACAATTTTTACAGAAAATCTTACCCGGGTATTTTAAGACAATTTCTAAATTTATGGAGGAATTGAACAAATGAAGAAACCGATACTGCACGCCCTGTGCATCTGGGCATTGGTTTACCCTATTGTCACTCTATTACTTCTAGGGATGCGGGCACTGGAATTGCAAATTGCAATTAGTTTAAAAGCGCTAATAATGACCGTTATTCTGGTCCCACTAATGTATTTCTATCTTGTGCCAAAGGTGCATCAATTTTTGGCCCGGCATTAATATGCCGAGCCATGTTTTGTAGCGCAAATATCTAGTCAACTGGATCTTTCTCAGCTTCCAGCTTTTCACTTAATTTTTCTTCCGCTTTCTCTGCATATTGATGACAGCTTACTGATTTTTTCTGTATAGCTTTGTTTTTAAACTCCCAGCCGCTGGCAGGTGCATGAGGGGTAAGTAGTAAATCACAAGGTAAATCCCGCACACGGGCAAAGCTTGTGCGGAAGTCCTCGACGATATTTGGATAGCGGCGATTATCAATCAGTTGATAACCGGGCGCTGTAAGGCTATCCACATAAGCTATATCTTTAGTTTTACCATCAACTTTGTCTTCCCAGGTCCAGGCCATACTGCCTGGTGTATGACCTGGGATAAAATGTACGCGTAGACGCAAATCCCCTAGAACCACTTGCTCGCCATCGTGCAGGATACGATCCGCCTTTATTGGCGGATATAAAAGTTCGTCGGCAAAATGAATATCATTGGCACCACCGCGAGCCATTAACACCGCTGACTCGGCATTGGTTACCACCTGTGCACCAGTTACGCGTTTTAGCTCCGCTAAGGAACCTATGTGGTCTGCATGGGCCTGACTGTGCAAGATTAATTTGAGATCCGAGGGGGCGACTCCCAACCTGCGCATATTCTCCAATAAATGCTCAGCCGTTTGTTCCATGCCACCGTCAATTAGAATTGATCCCTCTTTGCCTTTTAACAACAGTGAGGTAATTCCCTCGGTACCTATTTGCCACGTGTTACCTGCAATCTTTAGAGGCGCTACTGGCTGACGCCAGGATTCTGGTACTTTGTAGGTTTCCAGTTGTGGTAAGACAGCATAGTTTTCCGCTGCCGAAAAACTGGAATAAGCTGCCATTACTATTGCGGCTAATTGGATTCTTATATTCATTGATCAGTCTCAACTTTTACCGGCACCAGAGATACACCCGGGAGCTCCATTTAGTGCAGTCTTTTTGATCCATCCAGAAATTCTTTCAAAGACTTCTCCCCGGTGATTTACGCCATCCCTATCTGTCATATAGTGATCGTAACCGGAGTACTCCCAATAAGTCAGCTCACAACGTCCGGCTGATACATAGGCATCTCGTGCTGCTCGGCCGGAACTGACCGGGGCAGATTTATCTTCTGTGCCCTGGATCAATAATATGGGGGCATGGCTGTTCAATAAATCGTTGACCGGTACCCGATCGACGACATCGGCCCACCAGCGCATAGAGTTTCCACCCCAGACTTCCGCGCTTTCTGGGTTAGCTCGGGCATAGGCGAGTTTGGCATCTACCTCTTTAGCTACGTGGGGCGGAACCAAACTCTTTAGCACTTGAGCAAAGGATTCCCCCAATCCACTTGAAAAGACCACAGCCGCATCGGGATTTAGCCTCGGCGCCAGTCGTGCAACAAGATCACCACCCTCGGAACCGCCGAACAAAACCAGCTTGCCATTCCACCAATCAGCGCCGCGCAGCTCCTCAACAATTTGCTCTACATCTACCGCACGCTGCTCAACGGTATGGTTAGCTACATACGCTTTTGAACAATCCTTTAATTGCTCTTCCGGGCTGTCAGAGTGAGTTACACCATATTTTTCTACCAGCAAAACAGCATATCCTGCCGTCATCTCTTTAGCCTGTTGAATAGTAGTATTTTTAACAGCAGGTAGGCAGCCAGATCCCTGGGCTATCAGGAACAAGCCATATTTCCCTTTATTTGATGGTTGCTCTAAAGACCAGTAAAGCGCTGACCCATCTGGGCGTTTACTGACTTTAAGTAGTGGTTCGGCGGACACGCCGATATGCAAAGCCGCTAGCAGAAAACCAGTTGCCGTTATAAAGGCCGATTTAAGAAAACCCATAGCGAGAACTCCCTGCCCTCACCTGAAATTAATGATGGGGCGATATTTGCTTGGTTATTGTTGGTGAGGGGGTGAACCTCATATTCACCCCCCTATCCGAACCCAAGAAAAAGTAATGGTTCCCGAGCTAACTGAAGCTAATCACATCAAGATTTTTTCCAATCATCAGCACTTAAGCGATAAAGGCAGTGCCGCTGTAGATGGCTTTCGCTGGGGACCAGTGGATGTTCAAAGACGAGAGAATCCCGCCGCATACCCAGTCGCTCCATCACCCGCTGGGAACGAAGGTTTTGTAGTGCAGTAAAGGAAACGACTTCGCTGAGATTCAGGGTATTAAAAGCTACATCCAAAGAGGCTTGTGCAGCTTCACTGGCATAGCCTTTTCCCCAGTGAGGAAAGGCCAAGCGCCAGCCAATCTCTACCGCTGGAGTGAAGGGCAAATCTTCGGTCACATTTTTCATGCCGACAAATCCAAGAAGCTCTTTAGTCTCTCTCAGCTCCAAGGCCCAAAAGCCCCAGCCGTATTTCTCAATATGCGCAATACTACGATCCACACCGGCGTCGCTCTGTTGTCGCGTCAGCAAGGAGGGGAAGAACTCCATCACCCTGGGGTCGGCATTCATTTCTGCAACTACAGGCTTATCTTCCTCTCGCCACTGGCGCAGCTGTAAGCGCTCTGTCATAGGTTGTATTAATTCAGGCATGGAATATTCGCTATTCAATATTTTGTTTCTGCTGAAAATCTACAGACGGTGCGACCATAAAATCGCACTGACCCAGCCATTTTCGCTGCCCTGGATAAGCTGCTTCCTCAAAACCCAATTTCTGGTAGAGAGTCCGTGCCGCTAGATTAGTACGCAGGACAAATAAAGAGCACTCGATTGCATCCAGGGCTCTGGCTCCTGTTTGTGCAAGCTGTACTACCAGCGCACGTCCTAATCCGGCTCCGCGATGATTGGGGGAGACAATTAAGCGACTTAAGTGGCAGCGACCCAGGTGTTGGTAATACTGCCCAAAAGCCAGCACATCGCCGCTACTGTCCTGAAGTGCGTAGCTGGGCAACTCCGGCCAACGACAATCCTCCAAGAAGGACTTCCCCTCGAACGGAAACCTGAAATCGGGACCACCCCACTGTTGGCACTGCTCCCTATCAGGTAGCCAAGACATCAATGTTGGGAATTGCCACTCTTCCATTGGCTTCAGTCTCAAGTTCTCCACGGCAATTCTCCTTAAAGTTACTTGCGACTCTTTGCCAACCATCGATCTAACTGATCGGCAAAAGCTTTGCGGTCCGCCTGGCTAAGGGCCGGTGGCCCGCCGGTATGCACGCCGCTGGAGCGCAGGGTATCCATAAAGTCCCGCATATTCAGGCGCGCGCGGATATTGGCTTTGGTATAGCGCTCCCCACGAGGATTAAGGGCTTCAGCACCCTTGTCGATCACCTCTGCTGCCAGTGGGATATCGCTGGTAATAATCAGGTCCCCCGCCTCGCAGCGCTGCACTATCTCGTTATCCGCCACATCAAAACCCGCTGTCACTTGCACGGAGCGAATATAGCGCGACGGCGGCACCCGCACCGCTTGGTTGGCCACCAAAGTCAGTTCTGTGGCTGTGCGCTCAGCGGCACGAAACAGGATTTCCTTGATGGCGACCGGGCAGGCGTCGGCATCGACCCAGAGTTTTGTCATGGCTATACAACCTTTTCGAGCGTATCGGGCGGTGCGCCCTCATCGCATTTCTTGCAATTGAGCTGGAATCCCAGCATGGACTCGCGCCCTTGTTCAGTGATCACCCAGGGCCGGTTGGTCCAGGGAGGATTGTGGCGTACATGTTGGAAGTGGCCACAGGCGAGCTCCGCCACCCAGTGATTCTCTTCATCCAGGTGGTAGCCGGCGATGGGTTGTTGCATGGGGTTACACAAGCAGGGAATAAGGCGCAGTTATAGCCAATCCCAAGGGCAAAGTATACGTGTGGCCGGTGGTTCGCACTGGTACTGGGATGATTCGAGCCAAGACTGCTAGAATCTCCCGCTTTTCCGCGACGCGAAGATGCAGCCCCATCTATGACCCAGCTCAATCCCCGCCAATCCGAAGCCGTGAAGTATGTCGATGGCCCCTGCCTGGTACTGGCCGGCGCCGGCTCCGGCAAGACCAGCGTAATTACCCGCAAGATCGCCTACCTGATCGAGCAGTGTGGCTACGCCGCGCGCAATATCGCCGCCCTCACCTTCACCAACAAGGCGGCACGGGAGATGAAAGAGCGGGTCAGCAAACTGCTGGCAGGCCCGGATGGCAAGCGCTCCAAGGCGAGTCACGGTCTCACCGTATCCACCTTTCACAACCTTGGGCTGAATATCCTGCGTAAGGAATACCGCGCCGCCGGCTTTAAGCCCGGTTTCTCCATCTTCGATGCGGAAGACGCCCGCGCCCTGATCAAGGAGCTGATGCTCAGGGATGGCGACCTGGATACAGACCTGTTGGATCGGGTACAAAACCAGATCTCCAACTGGAAGAACGATATGCTCACCCCGCGCCGTGCCCTAGAGCAGGCACAGAGCCCCGGTGAGCAGGCCATCGCGGTTGCCTACGATCGCTACTGTGAAGCCCTCAAGGCCTACAATGCCGTCGACTTCGACGACCTGATCCTGCTGCCGGTACAGTTGTTCGACAAAGATCCAGAGTTGCTGCAACGCTGGCGCAAAAAGATTCGCTACCTGCTGGTGGACGAATATCAGGACACCAACAACTCCCAGTACCTGCTGGTGAAGCTGCTGGTGGGTGGGCGCGGCGGCCTCACAGTGGTGGGAGACGATGACCAGTCTATCTACGCCTGGCGCGGCGCGCGCCCGGAGAATATGAGTGCGCTGAAGACCGACTTCCCCAACCTTCGCCTGATCAAACTGGAGCAAAACTACCGCTCCACCAGCCGCATCCTCAAAGTGGCCAACCACCTGATCGCCCACAATCCTCACGAATTCGACAAAGCATTGTGGTCCGATCGCGGCCTGGGTGAGGAGATCCGCGTGCTCAAGGTGGCCAATGAAAATGAGGAAGCGGAGCGGGTCGCCAACGAGATATTTCTGCAGAAGAGCCGTCGCGGCTGCAAGTTTATGGATTTTGCCGTGCTCTATCGCGGCAACCACCAAGCGCGCCTGATCGAAATGAAACTGCAGGAACACCAGGTTCCCTACCAGATGTCCGGCGGTACTTCCTTCTTCGCCCGCGCTGAAATCAAGGATGTGATGGCCTACCTGCGCCTGTTGGTAAATCCGGATGATGACAACGCATTCCTGCGCATTATCAATACCCCGCGCCGCCAAATAGGTACCAGCAGCCTGGAAGCCCTGGGCAACTACGCCAAGGGCCGCGAGATTTCCATGTTCAAAGCCTGCTCGGAATTGGGCTTTAAGGAGCATATCAACGAGCAGGGCTACGAACGCCTGAATCGCTTCGCCCTGTGGCTCGAAGGGGTACAGCGCAACTGTCGCGATACCACCGCCAATGGTGCCCTGCGTGAAATGCTGGAAGATATCGACTACGCCGGTTGGCTCTCGCAAAACGCCAGCAGCGAGAAGGTGGCCGAGAAGCGCATGGAGAATGTGTATTGGCTGCTGGAGAGCCTCAACAAGATTATGGAGGGCACCGACGATGAGCTGGAGCAGGATATTCGCCTGGAACAGGCCATCTCCAAACTGATCCTGCGGGATATGCTGGAGCGCCAGGAAGAAGAGGAAGCCACCGATAAGGTCAGCCTGATGACCCTGCACGCCGCCAAGGGCCTGGAATTCCCCCACGTATTTATGATCGGTATGGAAGAGAACTTACTTCCCCACCGCAACAGTATTGAAGACGACAATATCGAAGAGGAGCGCCGCCTCACCTACGTAGGCATTACCCGCGCCCAGCGCACCCTCACCATGACTTTGGCAGGCAAGCGCAAACAGTTCGGCGAAACCCAGGACACCACGCCCAGCCGCTTTATTGACGAATTGCCAGAAGAAGATGTGTTGTTGGAAGGGTTTGGTAAGGCGACGCCGGAGCAGAATCAGGCGAAGGGAGAGGAAACTTTGGGGTCGTTGTTGAGTATGTTTGATTAATTTCTTATTGATTAAATATTTTCAAATATTGCCGTAACTGCAAAAACAGATACTAAAAACAAAAAAGGCCGCTCAATGAGCGGCCTTTTTCCAATAGTGAAACAGCTTACTTGCTGTTATCCACCATGTAATTCACAGCAGCTTTGATCTCGTCATCGCTACAGTCCATACACAGGCCTTTGGCCGGCATGGCATTGATACCGTTAATGGCATTGTTGTAGAGAGTGTCCATGCCCTTGGCAATGCGGGGTGCCCAAGCTGCGGCATCACCGAATTTAGGCGCACCTGCAACACCCATTGCGTGACAAGTCTGGCAGCTTGCATTGTAGATATCCTGACCACTGCGAGCAGCGCCGCCGCTAGCACCCTCAGGAGCTGCCGCTACTGCCGCTGCACACTCTTCACCTTTCATGCAGGTTTCACCTGCCGGAGCAATTCGCTCTGCGATTTCTTCATTAACAGACTGCTGGGCCACTGCCGTAGCCGCACTGACGGCCAATGCCGCCACAATACCCAAAATACGCTTCATCATATTCCCCCAAAAGGACCGAAGTGAGTTGGCCCACAAACGTTCAAAATATCGTCGCAAACTCCTACGCCGCGCATTATAAGCACTGCGCCGCCACCTGCCAAAGACTATATAAGCCAACAGAATGTCCTTTAACCCGCCCCCCAGCTTCTGTATAATCCGCCTCCCATTGGCACTGATAGCCAATTAAACCGCCCGTAGCTCAGCTGGATAGAGCGTCGCCCTCCGGAGGCGAAGGTCAGAGGTTCGAATCCTCTCGGGCGGGCCATATACAAAAAAAGCCCGCTTATGCGGGCTTTTTTTGTATATGGCTAACTCCCAGGGTTTTGTTCGAACTCAGGTTCGACTCGAAGGCAGCAAAGCTGCCGTAGAGCAGCGAGCCCAAAGGGCGAAGCTAATCCTCCCGCACACCACCCACTCATGCGGGCCTCTTTGTATATGGCTAACCCCCAGGCTTTGTTCGAACTCAGGTTCGACTCGGAGGCAGCAAAGCTGCCGCAGGGCAGCGAGCCCAAAGAGCGAAGCTAATCCTCCAGCACACCACTCGCAGAAGCGGGCTTTTTAATATAGCGAACTCTCTAATTCACAATATTCTATGCAGTCGATCCTATTTATATTCACCTACTTCATGATCTACTTGAACACAGATTCAACTTGGAAGTAACTCAGCGGCTAAAGATTCGCCTACCCACAGGGAGAAACGACCTACTTAAAACACAACCGTAAATATTTTCTCTTTATATTAATACTGATGAGGAATCGGTCATCTCTATACAATGAGAAAAGGAACCTTATCAAATTAAAGAGGTTTCATAGCTGGCTTAGTCCTTAAGTTAGCCTCATACTTAGATTTATATAAAGCAACAATTTTGTAAATCAGAGAGGAGCATTATGCATCGGAAAGTAAAATTCGGTCGCACTATGCCTTTAAGCGAGTTCAAAACTAATCCAAGTGCCGCATTACACGAAGCAGAAGGTGACGCCATAGCGGTGACTTCAGATAATAAAGTCCAGTTTTATGCTGTACCCAGTCAACTGTTTGAAGACATGACTGAGTTCTGTGAAGTCGCCCAGCGTGGAACCATGGAAATGAAAGATTTACCTCCCCAAGCGACGGGAGATGCAATGGACATGGAAAAAGTGACTCGTAAAATGGCGAAGAAACTGAAAGATTCGAAGCCAAAAGATATAGGAAGTTTTGAGGAAGAGTAATGAATAAAGACTCAAGACATACCGAAGGTCGAAACCTAAATTTTCAATCTACTGAGTTCTCTGAAGAGATTATCGAGCCAAGTACTCGAAATTTCGAAATTCAAGAAAGTGAATTGAAGAAAATAGCACAGAAAACAACCCAGCACGCAAGGCTACGTCAACCCAAAAAGGATACTGGCTGGTGAAAGAAATTAGAGTCTTCACCCATACTTGGTTACGCGAGTCCATGGATGAACAAAAAAGAAAGGCACTAGTTGCGGAGTTTAAATCATATAAAGGGGAGGAAGGGATGCTTCCCCGTTCCTTTGGCCGTGATGTACCTTATGATCGCACCTTTAGGCGCTCTTCCTTAGAACTGATGCATCTCCATTATAAAGAGCAAGGCTTTCCCGTGAGACTATTACAGTACCGCCGTACTAGTGGTTATGTTCTGGCCTACTGCCCTGGTTTTATGGAACCGGATACTTATCTCCTTATTGGGATAATAAAGCATTTTGATCCAAGAAAACCTGAAGAAGTAATAAATACAGATAGAGACAATAATTTGATGGCAAAACTAGAGGATATTGCTGAAAATTTTCGAGAACAGTATTAGAAATTATTCAGTCTAATTACTTTACATAGCTTGGGACCTATTACGCAATACTATTTACTACTGCCAATTGAATTTCATCAGGAAATGTTATATCCCATAATTACTTAATATTTAAAATAATTATGGGATGCTTAACTTTACCTCTCTCAAGATCAGCCTCAACTGTTCAAGCAGCTTAACTTCACTCTGTATATTTACTCAACCCAACGGCACCCTCAAAGGCTCAATCACCACCTGCTCCCCAGCCTCTACACTGCCACTCTCTCGCGCCAAAACGATAAAGCAGTTAGCAGCAGCCAGGCCGGAAAGAATATGGCTCCCTTGGGTACCAACCGGTTCTACTACCAATACCCCGTTTTCATCACTGCGATATACACCCCGCTGGAAATCGGTACGGCCCGGCTTTTTCTTCAGCGGTTTTAACAGTTTTGCCTGTAAGGTCTGCGGGCCAGTCCACTGATCGCCTTTCATCACACTCAAGGCGGGAACGGCCAGTTGGTAGAAAGTTACCAGGGCGGAAACCGGGTTGCCGGGTAGGCCGAAGAAGGGCGTTCCCTGTAGGAAACCAAATGCAAAAGGTTTGCCGGGCTTCATCGCCACTTTCCAGAAGCCGATCTCTCCCAGTTCTTCCAACACTTCACGGGTGTAATCCGCTTCACCAACGGAGACTCCACCGGAGGTAATAATTGCATCGGCCTCTTCGGAAGCACGCTGCAAGGCATCGGTAATAGCCTGTTTGTTATCGGGCAATATACCCAAATCCAAAATATCCAGGTCCAGCTGGTCCAGGGCTGATAACAGGGCAATGCGGTTGCTATCGTAAATATCGCCCTTACCCAGGGCGTCGCCGGGCTGACGCAATTCATCGCCGGTGGAGAAAAGTGCGATTACCGGTTTGCGCACTACAGTCACTGTGCCCACACCGGCAGCGGCGAGCAGGGCAATATGTGGAACGCTGATGCGCTCTCCGGCCTTGAGCAGGCTAGCTCCTTCAGCCACATCTTCACCGCAGCGGCGAACATGGTCGCCAGCGCGAACTTCACAATTTATTCGTATCGACTCCCCTTGGGCATCGACATTTTCCTGCATCACTACCGTATCGGCACCTGCGGGTACTGCGGCTCCCGTCATAATGCGCACGCAAGTGCCGGGGTTCACCACACCGTCAAAAGGTGCACCGGCAAAAGATTTGCCGATCAGTTCCAGCGGCAAGCCACTGGCCAGGTCTTCAAAGCGCAGGGCGTAACCGTCCATTGCGGAGTTGTCGCAGGGCGGTAGGTTTACTGTGGAGATAACATCCTCAGCCAATACTCGACCGGCGGCTTGTGCCAGGGGCAAAGTCTCAGTGCCACTGATTGGGCTCAGTGCCTCGAGAAGTTTTTCGCGGGCGCTTTCGATGGGCATCAGGCCCGGTTGGCTACAGCAGTCGATAGTGGGCATGGACAATATCTCTTACTTCATTCCTTTGCGGTTGGGACAAACTAGTGGCTGCGGTTTTGGGATTCCGGTCGCTTCTGATTAACCATCCACACAGCAGCTTCCACCCGGGAGCGCATGCCCAACTTTTTCAATAAGTGTTTAACGTGAACCTTTACAGTGGCATCACTGATATCCAATTCACGGGCGATTAACTTGTTACTGAGGCCATCGGCGATCAATTGCAAGATCTGGTATTCGCGACTGGTGAGCGTCGACAGGGTATCCGCACCGGAATTGTCCGGTTTGCGCAGAGCGGAGGCGAGGATCTCGGTAAGGCGCTGGCTGATAGCGAGCTTGCCGTGTGTGGCCTGGATAACCTGATCGAGAATATCTTCCGGCTCCATATCCTTGAGCAGGTAACCATCGGCACCGGCACGAATACAGGAAACTACGTCCGCATTGTTATCGGAAACCGTGAGTATCACGATACGTGAGGCTACATCGGCTGCACGCATTGCCCTCAGGGTATCCAGCCCGTCCATACCGCGCATATTCAGGTCCAATAGAATAAGGTCCGGCTCGTGCTGTTTGGCCAGCTCCAGCGCTTCCTCCCCGCTGCTGGCCTCGGCTACCAACTCCAGGCTGGGCTCCATAGCAAACAATTGCTTGAGACCTTTACGAAACAGAGGATGGTCATCAACCATCATTACCGTGGCAGAAGAAGTCATGGGGTGTCCTGCTTCATTGCTGTAAGTTGTACTAATTCTGAACAGTGACTTTAACACAGGGCTCAGTGCCTGCGCTTACCCCCAAATGGGTAGCTATTACGCGCGGGGGCAAAGGGGTTACTTACTGTTGGTAATTGAGCAGGGATAAGCACCGGCCCATAGTGGCCGGACGAATCATTTCGAGGAGGAGTGGCCGCCGTGTCTGACATCTACGAGTGGGCCCCAGAGGACAGCAAGTTCTGGCAGTCCAAGGGCAAAAAAATCGCAAACCGGAATTTGTGGATATCCATTCCCAGTTTGCTGTGCGGCTTCGCCGTGTGGCTCTACTGGGGCATTATTACCGTTCAAATGCTCAACCTTGGCTTCCCCATTGCCAAAGCCGACCTGTTTACCTTGATGGCAATTGCCGGCCTCACCGGCGCCACCCTTCGAATACCCAGTAGTTTCTTTATTCGATTATTCGGTGGGCGCAACACCATTGTCTTTACCACGGCCCTATTGATGGTCCCTGCCCTAGGCACGGGTATCGCCTTGCAAAATCCTGAGACCCCATTGTGGGTATTCCAGCTGCTGGCTCTGCTGTCAGGTATTGGCGGTGGTAACTTCGCCTCTTCCATGTCCAATATCAGCTTCTTTTTCCCCAAGGAAAAACAAGGGTTGGCGCTTGGCCTGAATGCGGGCTTGGGTAACTTCGGTGTTACCACCATGCAGATCCTGGTACCGCTGTTTATGACCTTCGGTGCCTTCGGCGCTGCCGGCGGCGACCCCATGATCCTGGTGAGCAGCTCTGGCTCCCTGATTGGCAAAGTACCAGCCGGTTCTGAAGCGTGGATTCAAAATGCCGGTTTTGTATGGCTGCTATTCCTGATTCCACTGGCCTTTGTAGGTTGGTTCGGTATGAACAACCTGCGCACCGATGAAGTCACCCCGGATGTGGGCAGCTCTATCGGCGCGATGTTGAAGATGACCATGATGTTGGGAATCGGCCTCTTCACCGCAGTTACAGGTCTGTGGCTGTTGCTTCCCGAAGCGGCCAATGGTTCAGGCTGGGGCGTGCCCAAGGAAATCGTGCTGGTGCTGGTAATCACTGCTACCGTGTTCGGCTTGAAGCTGCTGCCCGGTGAGATCAAAACCAGCTTGCAGCGTCAGTACCGTATCTTCAACAACAAGCACACCTGGGTGATGAGTGTCATTTACACCATGACCTTCGGCAGCTTTATCGGTTTCGCAGCGGCCTTCCCCCTGGCTATCAAGGTGATCTTCGGATACAGCCACGTAATGGTGGATGGAGTTATGACTCACGATACCATCAACAACAATGGCCCCAGCGCCCTGATGTACGCCTGGATGGGCCCGTTTATCGGCGCTCTGATTCGCCCGGTAGGTGGTTGGATCTCCGACCGCATCGGCGGAGCCCTGGTTACTCAAATCTGTGCTGCAATCATGGTGGGTAGTGCCCTGGGTGTGGCTTACTACATGAAGGCCGCCTACGGCTCAGCCACTCCGGAAGAGTTCTTCCTACCCTTCTTCCTGCTGTTCCTGGTGCTGTTCGCCGCTACCGGTATCGGCAATGGCTCTACCTTCCGCACCATCGCCATGGTGTTCCCGAAAGAACAGGCAGGCCCGGTATTGGGATGGACTTCAGCAGTTGCCGCCTACGGTGCCTTCTATATCCCCAAGGTCTTCGGCGAGCAGATCAAAGCCACCACTCCGGAATACGCTCTGGCAGGCATTGCCATCTTCTACGCAGTTTGCCTGGTAGTTAACTACTGGTTCTACCTGCGCAAAAACGGTGAATTCTACAATCCATAATTTGGTCTCACGGGCGGGGAACCGCTGTTGCGGGGAGGTTTAACCTCCCCTTTTTTATTTCACCTGAACCAATATCGGCGTTATATCCGAACCTTCAAGCAGGCTGGAAATCAGCTGCCTATCAGTATCCCTGCGATAGTAGATCGTCACTTCATCCAAGTCTTCAACGGTCGGCATCGTCGGGCATAGATGCCTGGCAATAGCCATACACATCTGCTCATAAAAATCTAAATCGTGCAGCTTATCCAGATAGATATGGCCCCCTGCGATATCCTCAGCACTAACCGTATGGTTGTAACCTACGGGAGCCTGAAAATAGTAGGCCTGCACAGTAATAGATCCATCTGCACTTTCAGTGACTTCGTATTGGACAGGTCTGCCGCAGATACTCTGTTGGTACCCAATAAGATCCTCCGCAACTGAGGCAAGACTGTCATCCGTCTCAATGGTGCTCTCAATTTCACTGTAGGCTTGATGAATAGCTTCAAAGCAGCTCAAGCAAGACTTAACACCCGCTTCTTGCAGCTCTGGCAGCAGTTCTGTCGCCATATCTTCTAGCAATTGCACCAGCTTTTCTGCCGAGATAGCGTCGCGAAAATAGTAAGAGCCTTCTCCCTCAATCGCCGACTGGAAGATTTTTAGCTTGCGCTCCGGGCAATAGAAATCGAGGTGGTAGAGAGGCTGTTCTGGATCGGAAGTGTGGTTACTCAGCTCTACCTTGCCCAAATACGGAATAAAGAAGGTAAAGGACCAATACTCCGGGCAGTGTATAAATCGCCGGCAGTGCTCTTCGATATAACCTGGCAAATATTGAAGGTCGAAGAAATTGGCCAGATGGTAGTTACCACCCTGGTATTCCGCTATGGAGTCATAGTTATAAAACGGGTGCTCGCCGTGGAAATCTATCTTAACGCTCTGCCCACTGGCTGCGCGGCAAGCCAGATGAAAGTACAAGGCATCGTCTTTGTAAGTAGAGTGGATAACGATAGCGTCGCCCTTTCGGCGAAGCTGATAACGGAAAGCATCGACCCGGTAGGGCTCACAATCCTCAAGTAGCTCGGCAATTTCCAGCTCACCCGATTCCAGGCGGCTTACTCGATAGTTGTGCCCGCCTTCTTCTATGCAACGAGTAAGTACTGGATGTAGATCCTCAATGGTCACAGCTTTCGCTACAGGTAAGCCCTCGACCTGTGCTTTTTCCCGGTAAAACTTATCGCCCTCGTTGAAGAGGGAAATTCCCAACACAACGCCCATAGGAGCACCAATTATTAGCTAGTATTCAAACTTAGCAAAAAAATTGCTGGGGTTTTAGGGGGCGAAGAAATGCACTTTCAGAAATTGCCCTGGAACTACTTACAAACCGGCAAGACTACCAGCCTTAAACTGGGCAAAGTAGGTAGTGCCTTCACGCAGTTCTAGGCGCTCGCAGGAGAGACGGGAAATATCTGCGTAGAACACCTGATCAGCAGCGGCTAACTGTAAACGAATGCGGCCATCGGTAAGGTTCTGCTTGGCAACTAAAGTTACCGGCAGGCAATTGAGGATACTGGACAGGCCCGGCTTCTCTACACTGAGGCTGATATCTCCGGCTTCCAGCAGAAAAGCGGCGGTATCGCCTTTTCGATAACGGCCTGCCACCCTATCTGCAAAGATGGAAATCCCACCTAGATCCAAAGTGAGCAGACCATCGCTTAGGGATTCCACTCGCGCTTCAATCCGGCTGCGACAGCTATCCCCTACGCCGTGGCTATCCAGGCGCTGGGCAACTTCAGGTAAAGAAAGTGGTGCAGTCAAATTGGCAGAATCCATCCACAAACAGCGCTGGGCCAGCAGCTGGATTTCATCAAAGTCGTGACTGGTCCAGATTACCAGTGCCGGATATCGGGCCCAGAAATCCCGTAGGGTCGGCAATAGGCGCCGCAGTACTTGGGCGCGGTCAACCGCTGAAAGCGGCTCATCAAATAATTGCAGCGGCGCATTGTTAAAAAGCTGGCGTAATACAGCCACACGCTGCGCTTCTCCGCCAGACAATAGCTCTACCGGCTGATGGAGTAGCGGATCAATACCAAAAGCCTTTAGCAGCCGATCACACTCTTCCTCGGGCAGTGGCCTGCGGCTGTAACGGCGGGCCAGTGCCAGGTTATCTGCCACCGACTGACCGGCAAACAAGCGGCTATCTTGAAAGCCTAAAGAAAGCGTTCTTTTGTGGGTAGCCAGGGCGCGGCGTCCGCGCTGCCAAACTGTATTAGCAAAAGTGATATTGCCACGGCAATGGCGCTGGCCCGCCAAAGCAGCCAGTAATGTGCTCTTGCCGCTGCCGGAAGGACCGGTAAGGCCAAAAACTCCAGAAGCAGGCAGCTCTAATTGCCAGGGATTCGCAGCGTTAAGCGGAGTCACCAGCCCTGCAACACTCAGTCCGGTGGAATCAGAAGTGGTAGACGCAGTACCGAATAGGGGTAAGGTGATTTCCATTAGCCCAGCACCCCCATTACCGGTTTAGCGCGCTCACTGTTTAATCCACGCGGGGCCAATCTATGTCCCAGCCAACGGGTAGCGAGTAGCAGTACCGTAGTAATTCCCATCAACATCAAGGCCAGCCGGTGCGCCGCACCGTATTCCATCGCCTCCACATGTTGATAAAGAGCGATAGAAACCACCTGGGTCTCACCGGGAATAGAGCCACCAATCATCAGCACTACCCCGAACTCACCCAGGGTATGGGCAAAGGTTAAAGCGCAGGCACTCACAATAGCGGCGCGACTCGCCGGCAAAAGAACTTTTAATAGTGCCGCCCAGGGCGGTATACCCAGTGCTGCGGCAGCCTGGGTCAGGCGCTGACCATTGGCATTAAACGCGGCTAGCAGCGGCTGCACCATAAACGGTAGGGAATAAATTACTGACGCAAATACCAGGCCAGTAAAGGAAAACACCAAAGGGCCATCAAAAAGTTGTGACAGCCACTGCCCGGGGGCATAGTTGGGGGAAAATAAAAGCAGTAAATAAAAACCCAACACCGTGGGTGGCAGTACCAGCGGCAGGGTAATTAATACCTCTATGCCATGGCGCCAGCGGCTCTGCCATTGGCTCAATTTCCAGGCCAAGGGCACGCCGATAATAAACAGGAGTAAGGTGGTTAATCCGGCCAATTTTAAAGTTAGCCACAAGGCCTGCCAGTCGGCAGTGGCGATATTCATAAGCCACTCCCTCCATCTCTACTTCGATCTTGAGTCGGCAAAACACCGTAACCCAAGTGCTGTAGCTGCACCTGCACTTCCGCTGAACGCAAATAGTCAGCGAGGGACTGCGCTTCTTTAGGCCGACGGCTCTGGGTGGGAATCAGCAGCTGCTGTTCAATGGGTTTGTACAAATGCTGCGGCAACAGCCAATAGTTGTCGCGGCCGGCTGCTTGCATCTGGCTGGCGGCGACAAAGCCCAGCTGCGCATTGCCGGAATCCAGCATTAAATAGGCTTGGCCTGCATTGTGGGCCCGGGCTAATTGAGTTTGTTTTTTCTTCCACAAATCCAGGCTTTGCAGCGCTTGCCGTGCGGCACTGCCGAACGGCGCTACTTTCGGATCGGCTAATACAATTTTATCGGGCCAGGTTTGCAGTAACTGCTCGATATTCGATTCCGATTTTGGGTGCCAGAGAGCCAGTAAACCCAGGGCGTAAGTCTGACGACTGTTGGCCAGTGCCCCACCCTGCTTTTCCAACAGTTCAGGTCGCTCACGATCCGCAGACAGGAATAAATCGAAGGGCGCGCGGTGCGCTATTTGTTGGTAGAGCACCCCGGAGCTGCCGCTACTGATTTGCACCACACAGGCATGGCGACGCTCAAATTCCGGCAGTACCTGTTCCAGTGCCGGTCGGAAGCTGGCCGCTACCGCCACCCGCAAGGTGCAGTTATCCGCATTAACCGGCAGCACGATGGCCACCAGTAAAGCGGATAGCAGCAGGCTCAGCCGGCGGACCACTTTTCCATCTCCGCAGCATCACTGGCCCGAGCTTCGACCCAGCGCTCTGAAGGCTTACCGGACTCATCCGCAACCGCTTCGCGCTTCCAGAAAGGCGCCTCAGTTTTGAGGCGATCCATGATGTATTGGCAGGCGGCAAAGGCAGCCTGGCGGTGGGGGCTGGTAACGCCGACAAAAACAATCTCATCATTGATCTGCATGGGGCCAATCCGGTGGACGATAGTCACACGCCCCAGGGACCAGCGATCGCGGGCATCATTGATAATCCGTTGCAGGCTTTTTTCGGTCATGCCCGGATAGTGTTCCAGGGCCAGGCCGCAGACATCACTACCGGCATTGAAATCACGCACCGAACCCACAAACAGGGCGCAGGCACCATCACCACTGTTGCCTTGCAGCGCAGTATATTCAGCCGCTACGTCGAGGGGCGTTTCACAGACTTCAATACGATCAACGGCTTTCATATTGGCACCACTAACCGCCGGTAACCGGCGGGAAAAATGCAACTTCATCCCCAGCCTTCACCTGGGCTCCGGTTTCTGCCAGCTCCTGATTCAGGGCCATACGAATATCGTCTCTTTGCAGATGCGGGCTCCAATCCGGGTGCTGTTCACATAGGGTTTTGCGCAACTCGCTGAGACTGCCGGAAAAGCCCTCCAGGGTAATCTCGCCCATGCCCAATTGCTGGCGCAGACGCGCGAAAAACAGAACCTTTACCATCGCTTTACACCTCTGAAATTTTTACGCCTTGTCCGCAGCATCGCCGCGCCAGTGGCCGCGCTTACCGCCGGTTTTTTGCAGCAGGCGGGTCGGGCCGATTTCCATCGCCGGGTCCACGGCTTTACACATATCGTAAATGGTCAGCGCCGCTACCGAAGCTGCGGTTAACGCTTCCATCTCTACTCCGGTGCGACCGGCCAAGCGGCAGAAAGCGGTGATATGCACACTGTGCTTTTCCGGCTGTAATTCGAAATCCACCGCTACTTTGGTCAATGCCAGTGGATGGCACAGGGGAATTAAATCCGATGTTTTCTTGGCGGCCTGGATGCCGGCGATACGAGCTACAGAGAGCACGTCGCCTTTTTTGTGCGCCCCTTGGCTCAGCAGTGCAAAAGCCTCTGCACTCATACAGATGCTGCTCTCGGCCAGGGCACTGCGGTCAGTGATGTCCTTCTCGGTAACATCCACCATGCTGGCTTCGCCGCGCTGGTTTAAGTGGGTTAACTGGCTCACAAATTACCCCCGGCTCTCGCAGGGTGCGCTGGCAAAGCGCACATGGGGGATAAAGTTGCAGGGCTTGTGGCGGGCATCCAACTGCTCCAGCAATATGCCTTCCCAAGCTGTGCGGCAGGCTCCGGTGGAACCGGGCATACAGCATATCAGTGTGCGGTTAGCGAGGCCGGCGAGCGCGCGGGATTGCACGGTGGAGCTACCGATATCCCCCAGGGAAATATGGCGGAACAGCTCGCCAAAGCCGTCGACGGTTTTATCGAACAACGGGCTCAGGGCCTCCGGCGTGGAGTCGCGATCGGTAAAACCAGTACCGCCGGTCACCAATACCACCTGCACTTTCGGATCGGCAATCCAGGCGGAGACCACCGCGCGCATCTGGTAAACATCGTCCGGGGTAATGCGCTTATCTGCGAGCTGATGGCCGGCAGTTTTGAGGGCTTCCACCAGGTACTGGCCAGAGGTATCAGTCTGCTCGTTGCGGGTATCGGATACGGTAAGTACCGCGATATTGAGCGGTACAAATTCTTTGCTAGCGTGTGCGGACATAATCAGTGGTCTCTCAAAAAACTGTTTTCTGGAGTTTTATCCGGCGTACTCAAGCCGAGATAATCTGCCGGCGTATTGATATTGCGATGCCAATCGCCGGCACTTTTTATGGGTATGGATTTGGCCCCCAGGTGACGCAGCAGCGCGCCGACAGAATTGCGCGCACTGCCCTCAACGGCACGGCGCAAATAATCCAGGCAGTCGCCATTTAAAGGCAGCCACAGGGGAAAAAAGAAGTTTTCAAAATAACAGGGCCGGCCACTTGCCTGCCCCTCCGCCAATAACTCTGCGAGGTGCTCCCGCCCGAGCAGGGGCATATCTACCGGGATCACCAGGGCTGCATCGGCACCGGTTGCCAGGGCTACCGAATAAAGGCCGCCCAGTGGACCCCGCTCTGGCACCAGGTCTTCAATCGCTCCGGGGCGGGCGCCGCTGGTGACGACTTTTTCCAGCGGAAGCTCACTCAGCAATGCCTCAGCATGCTGCAAGAAATTGCCCTGCTGGGGGTGGGCCAGCAGGGCCTTGTCTCGGCCCATCCGGCTGGAGCGGCCGCCGGCCAGCACCACGCCGATTGTCGATTTACTAACAAGAGCCCTGGCCATAACCCTAGCCCCCCAGCATCGCCAGGTTGCGGGTAGCGCCGGTAAAACCTTCGTGCAGCTGGTGGCCTGCGGTCTTATCCACAATCAACTCGCGGATATGAGCTGCCAGCGCCTCGCTATCGCCATCGGCGATGATTTCGCGCATATCAAAGCCCTGGTCGGCGAACAGGCACAGGTGCAACTTGCCCTGGGCCGATACCCGCAGGCGGTTGCAGCTTGCACAGAAGTCCTTGCCGTAAGGGGTAATCAGGCCGATACGACCGGCGTAATCCGGGTGGAAATACTCCCGCGCCGGACCGGCATCGCGGGTGCGGATCACCTGCTCCCAACCTTCCCGCAGCAGCAGGGTTTCTATATCGCCACCAGAGACATGATTGCTGGCGAAGAACTCGCGGTTATCGCCGGTGCGCATCAATTCAATAAAACGCAGGGTCACCGGAGTCTCGCGAACCCAAGCGAGGAAGTTATCCAGCTCGGCCAGGTTGTACTGGCGCATCAGCACTGCGTTGACCTTGGTATCGATACCCAAGGCCAGAGCGCGATCCAGGCCTGCTAAGGCTTTATCCAGGCGATTGTGGCCGGTGATATGGTGGAATTGAGCCGGGTCGAGGCTGTCGATACTGACATTCACCTGATCCAAGCCCGCGCGGTGCCAGTCGTCAATCTGACTGGGCAGGCGGTAACCATTGGTGGTGATGGCTAAGCGGCGAATCTTATCGCTAGCGCGCACGGCTTCGAGCAGCGGCACCAGGTCTTTGCGCAGGGAGGGCTCTCCGCCAGTAAGGCGTACCTTTTCCGTACCCAGTGAAGCGAAAGCGCGCACTAATGTGCCCACTTCAGCGACTGAGAGAGGATTTTCCCCTTCCAGGGAACGTCCGCAACCGATGCCCTCGGGCAGGCAGTAGTTGCAGCGGTAATTGCAGATGTCCGTCACGGACAGGCGCAGGTAGTAAAACCTACGGCCAAAATTGTCTTGTAACATTAAACGCCTTTCCAATGTCGGGAGGCCGCGCAGTTTCCCGCTAGACCCTGGTGGCCGGTACGGCCACGGTCCCGGCACCTTGCAACGTCAATAAAAAACGACGCGGTTTAGGTAGCGGGACTCGGTGTTTAAACTGATGTCAGTGTATCAAGCTGGTTAATTTATGCTTGGGGCAAAGGTGGTACTCCCTTGGTGCTCGAACTGATGCTCCTCGAGGAGACATCAAAACGTGGAGCTTCAGTCGATTAAAATTTATAAATTATAAAAACAGGTTCAAGGTGCGGGGAAAACCCCGGCCAAAGCCGGGGGCCTCGCTAAGGAGTTCTTTCAGCCGCTTAGAAATTAGCGGTTACCATAACCCAGAGCTTATCGGTGTTAGTAAGCCCTGTGGAGTCATCATCGGCATCAAACGCGGCGTACTTAACCAGGGCGGAAATATCCTTGGTGAGTTTGTATCCGTAGCTCAAGTTCCACTCGTCCCCGTAACTTGTAGAGCCTTCAGCTGCCTCAAAGTTGTGATAGGTCAAGCCCAGGTTGCCGCCGGCAAGTTTAATAGAGCCGCCAACATATAAATCTTCGATACCGTCAGCGGGGGTTGCCAGGAATTTGTCGGCAAAGCCCTGGAATTTGTGCAGGGTTGCCAGCGGGGTTTTAAAACCAACGCCATTATCGGAACCCAAAACTTCATAACCAAGTTTTGTCGCAACCGGACCCAAGTCGGCCCCCAGCTCCGCCAAATAGTAATTAGCGCTATAGTCCAGATTACTATCACCAATTTCAGACTGGTGGGCATAACTGAGGTTGGTTTTTACCGGACCAAATTTACCTTTGTAATCTATTCCATAAGTGCGGCTGGAATTATTGACAGAATCTTCCAAATCCAGATTGTAAACAAAAGCGCTGACTTTGTGATTTTCAGCTACTGGATAAATCGCGTGTAGCAGTTGGATATCACCGCCCATATCGGAATTGGAACTGTCTTCACCAAAAATACGGTTAACGTTGTACACATAGCTGTAATCCAACTGGAAGCTATCGGCACTGCCGTACTGATAACGAACACCATCGTAGGTCTGCTCGTTTTGTCTCCAGCCAACACCGCCGACAAATCGCTGTCCATCCAGATTTATACGCTGGCGACCTGCGGTAATTATGGAGTTCCCACCGCTATAGCGAATATAGGCCTGGTTAATTTCAGTTCCTTCTGGATCAACCACCACCGGGCGGTCGATATTGCCATTGGTGGTGGAGTTGTAACTGTCATTACCAATCGCAGTAACATCATCCATTTCCAGGAAGCCGGTAAAGCCACGGTAGCTGCCACTGCGCCAGTTGAGGCGGGTTCTTAACGTGGATGCAACAGCTTCCTCTTCCATATCATACTGATCGACAGTATCGTCAACTAAGATATCTTGATCGACAACTTCTACTCGGTAACGCAGATTCAATCCGACTTCACCGGATTTCAACGCATCCACCAGAGTGGCATTTTCACTTTCCTGCGCAGCGGCCTGCAATGCAACAGTGCTGCATGCCCCCAACAGTAAGGCACCGAGAATTTTTGGGAATTTGGAAACGGTCATGACGCTTTTCCTTTGCAACAACGGAGTGAACAGTGACAAATTACAATTTTTCAGACTCGACTGAAACCATATATTTTTTCCTGCTTAATTAATCTTTACTCCCTAGCCTTTACTCAGGCGTAATCCCTTATTGGTAGTGGGCACTACCTATCCGGCAAAGCCTCGGTTTCGCTGGTTTCCTCAAGCAGGAAATTATTTTGCTGTGCGTACTGTAAACGCTGCATATAATTTTCTCTTTGAATCGCCAAATACATAACCAACATACAAATAGCGAGCACACCGTAGAGCAGCATAAAGGCCGCACTGTGGATACCTACTAAGTCCTGAGCGATACCAAAAAGAACAGGCAGGGTAAAACCACCGAGGGCACCAATAGTGGCTACGGTACCGCCAACACTCCCCATATGCGCGGGGAAATTATCGTGCAGCGCTTTGTAAACAGACGCGCGGCCAAATCCCTGGGCGATACCGATAACCAGTAGCAGTAAAGTGAACAGCTCAATACCCACTTCAATATTTAAATGCACATCCCGTTCCACCCCGTGAATTGTCATGCTGGTGGGCGGGTAACTGAGGAAGAAAAGACAGACCAGGCAGGTCCAGAAAACACTCCAATTGACGGTGCGCGCACCGTAGCGATCGGCAAACCAACCCCCTAAAGCGCGCAGTGAACTGGAAAGGGCCACAAACAGCAGGGTGAGTGCCATTGCTACTGGTGTGCTGACTTGGTACACCGACAGATAGTAATTCGGCAACCATAATAAAAGCGCGAGAAAACTGCCAAAAACAAAGTAATAGTAGAGCCCATAACGCCAAACCCGGATTTGCGTTAACGGCTTTAAATGACTGCGCAGATCCGGTTTTCCCCGGCTGCGCATATAGCGGGTTTCCTCTGGTGCAAAAAATTCGAATAAAACCATCATCAGGATAATCCCGGCTCCATAAGCCGGCCCTATCCACTCGCGCCCAAACCAATTTTGAATGGCTGGAGCCAATGCCAGGGTAATTGCAGCTCCGGCATTTCCTGCACCAAAAATGCCCATCGCAGTACCCTGCCGCCCTCTTTCGAACCACGGGCTGATATAGCGAATCCCCAAAACAAAAGACACCCCGGAAATACCCAACCACAGCCCCGCCAGCAAATGGGCCCCGTAGCTATCGATAAAGGGCAACAAAAATAGCACCGGCAGCAACAGCAGCATCTGCAATAAAATCAGCTTTTTCGCAGAAAAATATTCCACCAGTAATCCCACCGGAAAACGCAACAGCGCCCCGCTCAAAATCGGCGCAGCCAGTAGAACCCCGTATTCAGTTGCAGACAGATCCAACTGCCCACGAATCTCTACCCCCAATACCGCGTAGAGCGTCCAAACAGAAAAGTTAGCGGCGAACATGGCCGAGGCAAATATCAGCGCGCGCCCGGCGAGTTGCTGTGTATATTGCACGGCAGGCATCTCCAAAATATTGGCTGTCGAAAATTAATTACCACCCCGGTTATGCACCGCATTGAGCCCCCGCCCTAGAAAAGTGATCACAGAAATACAGCGGGGGCGATAAATCTACAGAGGCAAGCTATTGGCAAGATGCACAAAAAATCGGCTAGCGACAATTACTCCCAAAAACCCTTTTTAATCATTATCAATTTCCGCCAACTACCCCCACAGGGGTAGAAACGCACTAAAAACCGCCCCTACCCACTCCGAGCTACTAACCCCAAGGGGTTACTCCCTTCCATATACAAATCGATTTCCCTTCCACTTACCCCTTTTGCGCACTTTCCCTCTGGCGCTGCTCAAATACTATCGGTCATGACCCTATCCACCTCTAAAAATTTCTGAGAAGCCGGAGAAAATAGTCATGAGTCAATCCAGCGGCCTCAATTTATTTAATTGGGGCGATCCCAAAATAAAGACGCTGCACGTTACTTGGTTTGCGTTTTTCCTGACTTTCGTGGTGTGGTTCTCCCACGCTCCGCTGATGGTCTTTATCAAGGAAGCGTTCGACCTCACCAGCCAGCAAGTAAAAGCCCTGTTAATCCTCAACGTGGCACTCACCATCCCCGCCCGTATCATTATCGGTATGCTGGTGGATAAATTGGGGCCGCGCCTGGTGTACAGCGGGCTGCTGATGACCTCATCTTTAATCTGTTTGGGCTTCGCCACCGCAGACAGTTATGAATCCCTGGCCCTGTTCCGCTTCCTACTGGGATTTGTGGGTGCCGGCTTTGTAATTGGTATCCGCATGGTGGGTGAATGGTTCCCAGCCAAACAAGTTGGCCTGGCAGAAGGTGTTTACGGCGGCTGGGGGAATTTCGGTTCTGCTGCCGGTGCCATGACCCTGCCCACCATCGCCCTGCTGTTCGGCGGTGAAGACGGCTGGCGCTATGCCCTGGGCCTTACCGGCATCATCGCCGGCCTCTACGGCTTCATCTACTACCGCGTTGCCCGCAACACTCCTAAAGGTTCCACTTACTTCAAGCCGAAGAAGAGTGGCGGCCTGGAAGTCACCAGCAAGCGGGATTTCTACTTCTACCTGCTGATGAATGTGCCCATGTACCTGGCACTGGCGGCGCTGGCTTACAAACTGTCTCCCAGCGGCGTAGCCCTACTGAGCCAGAATGCCACTTACGTGATGTGGGGACTGCTGGTAGTACTGTTTGCCTTCCAGACCCGCATGATCTGGAATGTAAACAAAGACCACCTGCGCGAAGGTGTGCCCGAGCTGGAGAAATACAACTTCAAGCAGGTAGCCATCCTCGACCTGGCCTACTTCGTCACCTTCGGCTCAGAGCTGGCCGTGGTTTCTATGCTGCCCCTGTTCTTCCTGGAAACCTTTGAAGGATTGAGCCCGGTGAAGGCCGGCCTACTCGCCTCTGGCTTCGCCTTTATGAACCTAGTGGCTCGCCCAACCGGTGGATACTTCTCTGACAAACTGGGACGCCGCCGCAGCCTGATGTTCCTGATCGGCGGCCTGGCAGTGGGTTACTTTGTTCTGAGCCAGATCAACGGCGGCTGGTGGATTCCCGCTGCGGTAGTTGCCACCATGTGCTGCTCTTTCTTCGTGCAGGCCGGTGAGGGTGCCGTATTCGCCGTCGTACCCCTGGTGAAGCGCCGTATGACCGGGCAGATCGCCGGTATGGCCGGAGCCTACGGCAACGTGGGTGCGGTTACTTTCCTTACCGCCCTGTCTTATGTCAGCTACAGCCAGTTCTTCCTGATTATCTGCGGCGCAGCAGCGGTGATCTTCTTCGCCTGCCTGTTCCTGGAAGAGCCCAAAGGCAATATCGCCGAAGTGCTACCGGATGGCACGGTGCAGCTGATCAGCGTGGAGTGATTGGAAAGCAGTTATCCAGCAACAAACGCAAAGGAGGGCCAATGGCCCTTCTTTGTTTTTCGCCGTTGGTCTGAGGGGACGAAAAGAGATAGGAGAAAGCTGTGAGCGAAACCAATTCCGGGGTGCAAACAGAAACCGAGGCAAACCCCGAAGCCCAGACACCGCGATTGAGCCACGGCCTCTGCACCAGTGCCGGCATCAAACCCCAGAACGAAGATGCCGCAATCTATCACTGGCCAGACAACCCGCACTTACAGGAATACCTGGGCGCGGTAGCGGCACTGGCAGACGGCGTCAGCTCTGCCGAAGCCGGCGCCCTCGCCAGCCTCACCGCCACCGAGCAGTTTGTGCGGGACTATTACAAGGTGCCGGATACCTGGTCTGTGGCCCACGCCGGACAGAAAATCCTCGCCTCAATTAACAGCAAGCTATACCGCAAGAGCCACGACTTTCCCCAACAGGAAAAGGGCTTCCTCTGCACCTTCTCTGCCCTGATTTTTAAATCCCGCACTGCCCACTATTTCCATATCGGCGACAGCCGTATCTATCACCTGCGCGGTGACAACCTTAAATGTCTCACCCGGGACCACAACATCACCCTGGCCCACCGCCAGCAGATGCTATCCCGTGCGCTGGGCATGGATACCGGCCTGCAAGTGGATTACGGCCAGCTCAGCCTGGCTAAGGACGATGTACTGCTGATTACCAGCGACGGCGTGCACGACTTTATCAAACAGGATGTGCTGCGCGAGCTGCTGGCAGATACCCAACTAAGCGAACAGGAAACAGCGGAAACCCTGGTGCGCCTCGCCGAGGAAAACGGCAGTGACGATAATCTCTCCGCATTAGTGGTAAAGGTAAAAGCATTGCCACAAACCACCCTGGACGACTACAGCCGCCAGCTTACCCGCCTGCCCTTCCCCCCGGAGTTGGAACCGGGCATGGTATTGGATGGTTACCAGGTGGAACGGGAGCTGTTCTCCTCCCAGCGCAGCCAGCTGTACCTGGTGCGCGACAGTGCCACCGGGGAAATCCTGGTAATGAAAACTCCCTCGATAAATTACGAGGACGATATCCACTATATCGACCGCTTTATTCAGGAAGAGTGGATAGGCCTGCGTATTCGCAGCCCCCAGGTGGTGCGCCTGCACCGCCAGACCCGCCCGCGCACCGCGCTCTATTACCTGATGGAGTATGTGCAGGGCAGCACCCTGGAGCAGTGGATCACCCACAACCGCTTCCCCAAACCCGCAGAGGCGTTTCGCATCCTTAAGGAGATTGCCACCGGGCTACAGGCCTTCCACGATCAGGAAACTATTCACCAGGACTTGCGCCCGGCCAATATCATGATCGACGATGATGGGCGGGTAAAAATTATCGACTTTGGCTCGGTCTATGTCGCCGGCAGTGCCGAGATTTTCCGCCCCCTAGAGCACCCGGAAGCGCTGGGCACCGCCAGCTACTCCGACCCCCACTATATCCTTGGGCACAACAGCGGTATTCGCGGCGATGTCTATGCTCTCGCCACCATTGCCTACGAAATGTTTACCGGCGAACTGCCCTACGGCGAGGAAATTGAAAACTGCCGCTCCCACGCCGACTTCGAACGCCTGCGCTACCGCACCGCCAGTCAGTTTAATCCGGTAGTCCCCATCTGGTTCGACCGCGCCCTGGAACACGGATGCAGTATCGACCTGGAACAGCGCTACTCCACCCTAACGGAATTTATGCGCGATCTGGCCAATCCCAACCCGGATTACCTAAGGGAAGATCCTGCTGAGAAAGGGGATGCTTCTTTGTTTTGGAAGATCCTTTGTGGGATTTGGGTGGCTACTTTGTTGGCGGTGGCGGCGTTGTTTTCGTCTAGCGCATAAAAATCGTGTTTTTGAAACGATAGTTCTAGTTAGGAAATAATCTGACTTAGAATATCCATTCAAGATACTCAACTTAAGCTAATAATCCCCCATTACGAAATATTTTGACTGTTTTCATATACCCTATACCATTGGGTAATCACATAAAAAATTTAAAAACAAATATCAAACACCATTTCCTAGATCTATAAATATGACTCTTAATTCCATTGATTATTATTGACAGGCCTTTAGCCCAAAATAAGATATCTATTACAGAGTCAAAATATTAACAGCGCAACCATATGCCATAAATGACTAATATGCTTATTATTCATGCTCAACAGACTGCCACCCATTACTGGGCCATATTGAGAAGTGATATTATGAAGAACACACTATTAAATAGGCTTTGACAATTTAAAATTTAGGCCAATTAAAAATTATTCAGAAAAATTAATAAGGAAATTACACAGTGTCAACATTAAGAGAACAGGCTTTAAAGTTTGGCAAGATTAAAGAAGTTGATGGAAGTGAGATAAAACTTCATGCTGAATCTCTGGAATGTGAATTTGAAAATATCAAACACTGCGCCGAAGTTGGCGCTTATGTGAACTGTGGCGGCGCACATGGCAATACTATTTGCACAATTAGTAAGGTGCAAATAACTGAGATTGAAAAAACCCAAAGGACAGATTATGGCTTTGATATAGTTAGAGAAGAGAGAAAGGTCGTAACGCTTTCGATATTGGGTTGTGCAGTGGAAGGAAAATTCAAGAGAGGCACCAAACGTCTTCCTACAATTAATTGCGATACATACTTTCTGAGTAGTGATCAAGTAAATCAATTAATAGGTATAGATCAGAGAGAAGATAAGGAACATTTTTGTGTTACTGATGAAATTGATGATAACCAGACATACTTAAATCTGGATAAACTCATGGGTAGACACACTGCAATATTAGGTACAACCGGAAGTGGAAAAAGTTGTACGGTAGCATCGATAGTCCAATCTATATTATCTAGCTATGAGCATCCCCGCATATTGTTTTTTGACATCCACAATGAGTATCCATCGGCATTTGGTTATGGAAAAGATACACAAAATGAGATCTTTAGAAAAAAGACAAGTGCCATCCCCTGGTCAAATTTTTCACTTCCATATTGGTTCTTAGATTTAGAAGAGTTTTTTGGGGTTTACAATCTTGAGCCAGGCTCAAATCAAAAAGCAATAATAAAGAGACTCATAACAAAACTAAAAGAGGATGAAATCAAAAAAAGAAATATTGATGAAGTAGTAGTCTCTGCAGATACACCAATCTTTTTCAATATTGATGCTCTTTTAGATAAACTAATAAATGAAAGAGAATCTCAAGCAAATGCTACTGCCAAGAAACCATATGAAAGTGTCATCCTAAAACTCGAAGCAGTTCGGAGAGATACAAGGTATTCATTTCTGCACAACAAAATTAATAACGAAACGTCAATAGCAGAATATTTCGAATTTTTATTAGGCTTGACTAAAAATCAGAGCTATCTAAATATACTTGATTTAAGTGGATTACCGGCTGAAGTAAGAGCTGTATGTGTTGGAGTTATTTCAAGGCTATGTTTTGATTTTAAGTATTGGGATTTAGATCCTGAAAACATCCCCCTTAATCTAGTTTTAGAGGAGGCTCATACCTACATTCCTGAGGATAGTAGCTCAAAATTCAACATTTCAAAAGAACGTGTTGAACGAATTGCTAAAGAAGGTAGAAAGTATGGTATTGGTTTGACAGTTGTCACTCAACGTCCATCAAATGTTTCTACGACCGTATTATCACAATGTGGAACATATATAGCTCTTAGGCTTACCAATGATCTAGACCAAAACAAAATTAAAAGATTATTACCTGACACATTAGCTGGTCAAGTTGATGTCTTACCTAGTCTTCGAGACGGTGAAGCATTTGTTTCCGGTGACTCTATTTCTTTACCAAGGAAAGTTCAATTTAGGGAGCCTAACCCAATGCCTAAAAGTAATGATGTTAGGTACCATCGATCTTGGAAATTAGGAAAACCTGAAAACTACTCACTTAAAAATCTGATGAACTCCTGGCATAAGCAGGATAAATTAAAATGAAAATTGACTCTATAAAACTTTGTGGCTGGCGATCATATGATTTAGATGGAGTCGATATAAAAGATCTAAAGTCGATAAATCTACTAATTGGGCCAAACAATTCAGGAAAATCGAATTTATCTAAATATTTTAATTATTTGAAAAGTATAGCCCATGAAAAGCTTCTCACTGGAAAACCGATTACAGTTGCCACTGAACTTGATGAAAGCCAAACCTGGAATTGGGGCAAAAATAAAATAGAATGCGAAATTATCCTTTCAAAGGATAATAACTTTACCGAAGATGATAATGTTTCTTATAGAACGAATGAGAGTAAAGTATCTCTAGATTGCTGTCACAACGTTAGCTCCAACACTTCAGTCTTAAATATAAAAATAAATGATAAACCAATCTTCAATGACCGAGATCAAATTTGTTCAAATTTGGAGGCAGATATATGGGTAGATCCCACTGATGATGTGGCCGGCTTTAATGATAACGAATTCTATTGGAGTCGCTTCTTAAATTCCTTAGTATTTGTCGACCCTATCCGACATCATTCGCGCAATTCAAACAATGAAAAAAACTACTATTTTGATGGCGCAAAAATAATTAAGGAATTAGATAAATTAAGACTTAACAGGGCAACCCCATCAAACTGGGCCGGATATAAAAAACAAATTAAACAATGGCTGACCGATATTCTAGCTGAAGAAATAGTCAACATCGATATTGTGGATACAGATTTGAGTATTGAATTCAGATCGGGATTATCTTTTTCATTAGATCAGTTAGGTACAGGTGTTTCTCAAATAGTGATGCTACTATCACACCTTTGGATTAATAAAGATAAAAATTTAAACGTATTTCTGGAGGAACCAGAAGCTAACTTACATCCAGAAGCTGTCGTTAAACTAGTGAACATATTTGAGAATGAACTACATAGTCACAGATTCTTTATTACTACTCATTCCCCATCCCTGATTGACTGTCTTAATGAAAACTGGGCCATATATAGAACTTTAAAATCAGAAAATGGTGCTAGCCTGATTACCCCAAATGATAATGTAATCAAGCACTATGAAACATTAGACTCCCTAGGCGTTAAAGCTTCTCAAATTCTGCAGGCCAATACTGTTATTTGGGTTGAAGGACCCAGTGATAGAGTTTATCTGAAAAAATGGATAGATTTATTTTCTGATGAAAAACTTAAAGAAGGCAAGGACTATTCTTTTTTATACTTTGGCGGAACAAACCTTGCATCTTTTACAGCGCTAGATGATATCGATCAGAACATGATAAACATTTTAAGCACCAGCAGAAAAGCGTACTTAATAGCTGACTCTGATTGTTCCTCTCAAGAAGAACGGGATAATGATACCTTTAAAGCTTATTTAACTTCCATGTTAGGTAGGCTTAAAGAAGCCAATACTGATAACACTGGCCTAGATTCATCTGTTGAAGATTATATCAAAGTTTGGATTACGGAAGGCCGTGAAATTGAAAACTATATTGATAAAAATTTATTATTTGAAGTTCTAACGCAGAAAGGTTTCAAACGTGAATCCATTGGCAGGGGGAATAATCATAAAAAATTAGAATTAAAGGGAACACAATCCTCCGACTTTATTTTTGAAAAATTTTCCTCATTCGATATGGCTATTTCCAATTGCTATCAATACCAAAATGAAACCAAAATAGATAACACCTCAATTAACAATATCGCATTGAGTTATGCAAATAAGAAAGTCTCAATTGCTAAATCTGTCGTTAACAAATTAGATAAAACCCACTGTTCAGTTCTTGACTTGAAAAACAGGATGGAGGAGTTAGTTAATTTTATTAGAAGGTGATTCAGTTAATAATAGTCTTTTTAAAGATTTAAATAAGCGGGCAAATTACTCCAATTTCGACACTGTAATTTGCCACAGCTTCGGTCATACAATAATCGTGATAAGTTTCTTAGAGAATTCTTTTTCTCATGGCCCACTCCTTTTTAATTCGCACATATATTTCTTCACGATGAACGAATAGAGATTTGGGAGCACGTATTCCTATCTTCACCTGATTACCCTTAACTTCCAATACAGTGACTGAAACATTGGCTCCAATCCTTAGGTTCTCACCTGTCCGGCGCTTTAAGATCAACATATTGATTTCCTACTGATACTCAAATCATGGGTAAACCTTCTCTGATGGAAGGCTGAGAAAGTAACGTTGTGAGGAAATACGGGGTGGTGCGCGGGAACGGTAGGCATAGAAGAAGAAAAGGCAGGCACAACGCTTCCAGAGCTTGGGGAATCGCTCCAAGCCGCTGGATGTACTCCACTTTATTGAAGACGAGCGGGGTTCTAGCGTATGATCCATATAGCCAGTGCGTCCTGAGTATTTTTTTTAATTTATTTTTTATAAATAAAAAAAATAAATAAATACGTGCTATCCAGGAGATGGAGGTCGGCCCTCCGTTATCGCTTTGCAGGAAGTGGTAACAAACCGCCTCAAGGTGATCGGAGTAAAGAGCTTTGGTTAGAAGCGCTTGAGGAAAAGGCGTACGAGATACGTCAGGTATGTTGTGTAGAGACGAATGCAAATGAACCGCTGATGAGGTGTCGAAAGCGGATTACCAAGATGATGTCAAAACCCGTGCACTGGCTAAGTGCGGGGATAAGCTTGGAGGTTACCTGTTTACCGACCAAGTGACATCCGGCATAAAGGCGGCGTGAACACACAACAGGCTTTTGGGTGGAACAGGAGAACCTGTCGTCCAGGTGTTAAGGAAGAGCGTCAAGTAGAGGCCCTACAAGACGTTGAGTACCAAGACTGGGCACAGGGGCGGAACAACCCGTAGTAGTGGAGAAGTGACTGTAATGGTCGTGGAGCGAAGGGGTTGTCGTATTCGGCGACTAACCGTGTAATCAACCCAGAGGGGGAGGAATTAACGATTAGCGCAAAGCCATTCAATATTCCCAAACGGGCGGTTTGGGAAGCGTGGAAGCAGATCAAGGCCAATGGAGGCGGTGCGGGGATTGACGGGATAACGATAGAGCAGTACGAATCGAATCTCGCCAGAAACCTGTACAAGCTGTGGAATAGAATGTCATCTGGCAGCTATTTTCCATCAGCCGTCAAACGAGTGGATATTCCGAAGCTCGATGGCAGCCTGCGACCACTGGGTATTCCCACAATCGAAGATCGCATTGCACAAATGGTGGCTAAGCAACTGCTGGAACCAGAATTGGAGAAGGTCTTTCACCCTGACTCCTACGGTTATCGACCAGGTAAGTCTGCTATAGACGCAGTGCGCCGAACTCGACAACGATGCTGGGATAGAATCTGGGTGGTTGATTTAGACATCAAAGGTTTCTTTGACAATATTAATCACGAACTCCTACTGAAGGCATTAGATAAACATAATGATCATCGGTGGGTCAGACTCTATGTGCAGCGCTGGTTGACGGCTCCGGTACAGCATCAGGATGGACAGTTTGAAGAGCGAACACAAGGCACTCCACAAGGGGGCGTAATCAGCCCACTGTTGGCGAACTTGTTTTTGCACTACGCGCTGGACGTCTGGATGGTAAGAACGCACAAAGAAATTCCTTTTGAGCGTTACGCTGATGATGCGGTTTACCATTGTCGTAATCCCCGGGAAGCAGATCGCTTACTGGCAGCGCTGAAGGCACGCCTGACTTCCTGCGGGCTTGAAGCTCATCCAGAGAAAACCCGCAAGGTTTATTGCAAGAACAGCAACCGCAAAGACAACCACCCTGTGATTCATTTTGACTTTCTGGGTTATCGATTTGGTCCCAGGAAAGCAAAGAATCGCCATGGACAAACCTTCACCGCCTTTGGTCCATCAATGAGCCCTAAAGCTTTCAAGAGGATCAAGGATAAGGTTAGGCAGTGGCGTGTGATTAACTGGGTGGATCGATCACTATCTGAAATGGCAAAGGTACTTAATCCCGCAATACAGGGTTGGCTGAACTATTATGGTCACTTTGGGCGGAGATATGGTGTTTATCGGCTACAGAAGTATCTTGATCAAACGCTGATGCGTTGGGCTAGGAAGAAGTTTAAGCATCTGAAGCGAAGCTGTTTCAAGAGTTGGGCCTTTATTGGTAAGGTTCGTCAACAAATGCGCGGCTTGTTTGCACACTGGAGAATGGGAAGATTGAAAATGTGCTGAATACGAAGAGCCGTATGAATTGAGAGGTTCACGTACGGTTCTGTGAGAGGTCGAAGGGGAAGTTCCTTTGGTCTACTCGACTTTTGATAGGTTGCTTATCAATTTGGTCAGCTGGCCCCTGGTGTTGCTGCACCTTGGGTCAGCGCCTTTTACTCTCTCTTACGTCACGCTACCGTTCTCCTGTGAGAAGATGGTTCTTTAGAAAACTCTTAGAGGTCTTGATTCTCTCGAATCCCTTTGGTCCTTGGTCATCGGCCCACAAAAGGCCACCCAATTCCGGCCAAAATACCAATAAATATCAATCGATTTTACGCAGCTTTGACACTAAAACAAACTGAATAAAATCTAATAAGATCATTTTTGTGCCTATATTTTTATGCTCCTTAGCTTAGATAATTTGCGTTATCCATAAGAATGATAGTTTAGGTGGTTACTCTTTACTCGCTTTCACATGAGAAATAAAAGCAATTAATCATAAAACCACCACTCCGTGTGTCATTCTTGTGTCGATAGAAAAGATCCAAATAGCCTAAGGGTTGAAAGTATTGCAGTGAGACACGAAAGATTGTCTCTTTTTAGTCGCGATGCCGTTTTCATAAAGTCTTTAAAATTCCATTTAATCGGTACACTTGTTCCTATCTCTGCATAGGTGTTTTTTCGCCTGTACTGGATAACTTACCGATTGATATATCGGTTCTAAGTATAGTTGTTTGCCATTTTGACATTGGTCGACAAGTGATATGATCCAGCTTCAGTTGAGCACACTATTAAAGCTCTTTGGCAGGAAAGCATGAACTATAGAAATCTACTGTTAAAAAGAGGGTTTGGTTTCCATTAGCAATTCATAGCTAATGGAGATCCATATGGGGTATTTTCGACACCCTAAAACCAAGAACGAGATGAAGCAATACTATGCTTCGTTGGAAAATGAACTAGAGATCCCAATAAAGATTAGAAACCGTCGTCAACCAAAATGTTTACCAAACGCTTGGGATGACTATTTTCCTAGCAATATCTCTAATCATAATTGGAAGCTGTTTCGAAGGAACCAGTGGAAAGGGTAGTTATCCACTTTAACAGGACGCTCCTGCTGAAAATCATAAGCCCCAGCTTTGACTCTACTTATGTTTTCAGCAGAGCTTGGTGCTGTATACAACCATGGTTCAAATTTCGACAACAGCCACCTTGGGCACCATGAACTGTCCGAGTAAATCTAGAAACTGGATCAAACTTTGCGGCATCTTACCAACTAAGAGAAAATAGCTCTTTGAATATAGTGGAAATATTTTGATTTAAGTATAGGAAATACTATGGAAGATTTAACTTTTCACAATTACCCTTCTGTTATTGGATACTACCAAGCGCTCAGAGAAGAGGTTTGGTCTATTACACAGGAATCATGGCCTCAGTCATCAATAAAGGGCATTAGTTTGAAGACAGCAAGACTGGCTGACTCTTGGAAAGAGATGAGAGGAGCAAATCTAAGATCTTCGAGAGCCAGTTGGGACTGGGAGCCAGAATTTAATGCATATCAAAAGAAGCCAAAAAGATATGAAATGTCAGTTTGGTATGAGAATCAACTTTGTGGGCTTTGTTATGGCTTTGCATCCAAGCATGGCACAAAGGTAAGAATGAACCTTATAGAATCCACACCGGTAAGACCAAATCCTTTGGGCGAAGGTGTCTTTCCAATATTATCTTTTGGAGCTACTGTTTATGCCAACTTGATTAGTGCTGATGAGGTTTGGGTTTTAGACCCTGTAAAAGGTGCAATAGATTATTACGAAAGCCAAGGATTCTCAGCGCCTGAAATCTATCACGGAAAAAGAGTCGGAATGAAAAAATTATGAGTGACTATAAATTCTCACAAGAAGAGAAGGATCGAATTAATAAAATCCGCTCAAAGATGAAGAAACATGCTGAAGAAGTGAAAAAGAAATCAAAAGATACAACAATAGAAGAACCATCGGGAAAACAAACAAACCCAACTGAAATCGACCGTATGAGAGATCGAAAAAATGACGATTAAAGACAAACAGATTAGTAAGGAAGATATTAGAAAGTTTGTTGAGAAAAACAAATCTAAAATATTGAAAGAAGCTAAAGAGGTTGAAACGGCCATAAAGTCAAATAGATTAAAAAACCAGAAGAAACTATGAATCTTATATATAGTAGCTCTGTATGACACAAGGTAATAAGCTTGGACATGTATAGATTTGTACTTCAACACCTTGTAAGTACATGAAACAAAAGGTGTAAAATGCCATTTAATTACAAAGATCTTACCTATATTAGAGCTTCTATTCAGGCCTATGAAGGCATTCTAAACCAAACAACAGAAGAAGAATGTGAAGAAGAAAAATTCTCAGAAATTCAAGATGATATTGTGTATTTAGGACGCTTGTTAGCTCTGGTTAATCGAGAAATAGAAGAGGCTGAATCTTCGGGACCATCTTTAAATCCGGTAAGGTCTAAGGGTTGATTTATAGCTATCTATCGCAAAGGTTAGAATCTGTTTCTTAGCTATGATTACTTATAAGTTTCCTGAAGAAAAAGAATACGCAGAGTTCTATGCAAAGAAGTTAGATGACGAACTTAGCCTACAATTCCTTCAAAATGGCATTATTTTAAACAAATCTCAAGCTGAGCATATCTGTCGTTTCTTTTGGGCTATGGTAGATGCATCAATTGAGGACGAAAATAACGGAGTAAAGCTTCAATGGAATGAAGGAGCTGAATTTTGGAACGAAAAATTAATGAACTCCATTTCGGCACACCTTGAAGCCTTAGGCTATGAAGAAGAGTGGGAAAACGAAGTCGATAAGCAATAGACATAGCTAGGAAGGAAGGATAGAGCGCGCGCAGCCGCGATCTATCCAGATGTTGACGTCCTTAGCTCTCCGAGTAGATAGCATCTATGAGTATTAATGATTTTCAATCCTGCTGATATATTTTATAACCAAATGAAGAAGATAATGATCTTATTTTTAATGATTTTAAGTTTGTATACGTTAGGCTTCTTTACTCAAGCCTTAGCTTATTCTCAACTGGGTATTAATCTTAATAAGTATCTATATGCTCCATGGATCAAACATTTAGAAATGGACAACCCTATAAAAGTAACTTACAACAAAAGCGTAGAGTTCTGGTGCTCTCGTCTAGAAGGATGCAGTTATCAGAATCCTAATCTTTGATTGGCCACAGCATTTGAATCCATTTGTCCGTGAGATGTTAATGGTAATTAGGAGTATCCCCCAATGAAATGGAGCAAGCTGAAATCTCTAGTTGAAGAAAAGTTTTCTCCATCCCTGGATAGCCGCATCTCTATTAACAGTACCAGTTATGGAAACTGTTCATGTGGACATGCCTGGTTGACACTTGATAAGGAAGTCATAGCAAATTTCTGTACAAGGGCTTTTTGGAATAGAGCGAGTGGTGATTACTATCGAAAGGATAATCGCTGGGTTACTGATTCCGAAGTGCCTAAGCATGTAAGTGAAAAGCAGAAAATATCCTATGGTGAGATGGAATATGGAGAGTTATCTCGGCAAGATGCCTATCAAGCCTGCTGGGAATTCGTTCATACCCTCAAAATTGATGAAGCTATAAACTCCGAGAATCCATTGATTCAGTCCCTAGCCACACTGGATAAGCGTTTAGGTAAGCGTAGACTCAAAGAGATTGATGCAGTAACTTTGCATCCATTAGCAAAGAAATTATTGAGCATAAGATTGGAGTCTGAAGGTATTAAAGCCCCGGCAATCACAGAACAAACCTCTTCAACGCAACACCCATAGATTATTTAATTATCTAAGTATCCAGCAAGCCATCAAGATAATATTACAATATTTAGATAGCGGGACTGTTTACTCCAACACTTAATACCAAGCATACCCGGTACGATAGTCCACTTTGCAGAAGTGTAGTTCCAAATATGGATCACGCGCTATGATTTAACAGAAAACTTTGGGCGAAGATTATCTATCACACCCCACTTTTGTATTTCTTATACTCTGTGTAATGCTTTGTTATTTCTTGCGTTAGTAGCATCAAGGTTAAAAGGCTTCCAAGTGTATACCTACTATTCACCGTACTAACTTTCTGATTCTTAATGATTTATGTCGGTGATTGATAAATATCAAAAATAGAATATGTGAAGTAGCTCCGTTTTTAGAGCGATATTATCAGCCTAAAATACACTATAACAAACTCAGCAGTACAGGATCTCTATTTTCACTTCCTTGACCCTAATTAGCTATTGTCATCTAATCAAATCGTTCTCGATAAGGAAATTCCACAATAATAACAACTGGGAAGTTAGGTATGACAAAGACATTTTCACAGCATGCTGTAGACAAGATTAATTCTATTATGAATGATCACAGCAATCATGTTGGTAGCCAGCTTAAAATTGGTAACCCCACAAAATATAAAAATCATATTTCTAGCGATTGTATAACAATGGCAATTTGGGTTCTTAAATATAGTTTTGAGAAACTTGGAAAGCTTAATTCCAGCAAGCGAGTGGGTGGACTTGGAGAAAAAGGTACCGAGTTAGCAAAATACTTAATTAATACTCATAACTGGAAAGGAGTATATTATAATCCTGATATTAACCACCCAAGCGATGGTCTGGGTGAACATATTGCAAGCTACTACAACCAGGTAAAGAAAAGCTGTACTTATAGTGTCAGTCGTGTGCCTATAAGCAATACTCTTATTAACTATAATCCGAGTAAAAATAAAGTAACTACTTACTTGAATCTAACAAAGAAAAAAGACGCAGATTACAACACGTTTACAAATATTCCATTTGGTCTGGGAATGTCAAGTGGCGGTAGGCATGTATGGCTTTATTCAAAAGAGTTTGTGTACGAATCACACTGGGAAAAAGAAGCTGGCGATGGATTATATACTAAGACACAATTAAAAATGTTTCCCTGGCTCTCAGGAATTATCGTTGTACCGCCAGACACACACAACCTTTTAACTATTACTTCCACCAACTGTAAGTAATTATATTTATGCTAAAACCTATAAAAATCCTACTACTATTTTTAATGACATTGTCATCCTTCACCTGTGCCAGCACGGAAACGGATGATGTTAAACTAGACAAAGCTCAAGTTGATGTTGTTTTACGAGAGTGGAACAAAAAAGGATTCGGCGATAAGATTGAAACAACTACATTAACGATAATAACAGCTCCAGATTACAAGGGTGATATCGTTATTTTACGTGAAAATGAGCCAAAACGTGGTTTCACTGCGGAAGTTTATAAACCAAAGCCAAATGCACTGAACCCTGAGCTATGGGAATTTGTATCTGGTGATATTGAAAAATCCATAGTAAAACAACCTAACGGTAAATTCCATTTATCCGAGATGGTTGATAAAGGGGTAAGAATAGAAGTTATCGACCTAAGCGATGAAAATAAATAGCTGTGTAATTTAGAGTAGCAACCCAGAACCCCATAGATTTGTTGTTTGCATTACTACTTTCTATGGAATTTGGATAGCTACTCTATTTATCATAGCAAGACTATATTCATCCGGTTTAAGATCAGCTCTATTTCTAGACCATCACAAGTTTCTAATGGTTGGGTACATTATCCAAGAGATAAGACAGAATCATCAGAATCTTCTGTAAATTTGATTTTAACGTAACCAGTTTTAGGAGATATATTTCATTGAGCGATAAGGTGAATATGAGAAATAAAGCACGTAGTTTTGCTATTCAGGCACATGGGGACCAGCAGTATGGTAGCTTCCCATACTCGGTTCACCTTGATGAAGTAGCTAAAATCGCTAGCGAGTATGGTGAAGAGGCCGAAGTGGTAGCATATCTTCACGATGTAATTGAGGATACCAATGTAACAGCTAAAGAGATTGAAGATATATTTGGCGAGCTGGTATCCAGGTGTGTGTGCATACTCAGTGATGAGCCGGGAGAAACCAGGAAAATAAGAAAATCTGCAACATATCAAAAAATGGCCAAGGTATCGGGATCAGAAGAGCTTGCTTTACTAGTAAAGGCCGCTGACCGCCTAGCTAACATGAGAGCTTGTCTTCGATCAGGTGATAAAGCTTTTCTTAATATGTATCGAGGAGAATATGAAGTCTTTCGTCGATCAGCCTATCGGCCAAACCTCTGTGACAAAATTTGGTCAGAAATAGAAGAAATACAAAACTTATAACACAGTAAGTAGGAGAGATGATTTTGAAGATCACAGGGAGATGTATAAGATCATCAAGGTAAAAATATTGTTAATTTACTTACAGTTTATAAATTGATAATACAATCTCAGCAAAAATACTCCTACACGATTTATGATAAAAGGACTTCTAAATGACCCCGCTGATTCATCCTACTCAGCCGCTCTTGGAGCACAATATCATTTCTAGTTTGCTATCCAGCTTAATACGCTAGTTCGTAGGTAGCATGCTGATCTGATATCTGACAGTTTACATTCCTGCTTGCTTTGCCCTTTTCGCTAAGCTATAAGAGAGTTGCTCCTTACTAAGGGCGACTAAGTAAAAGGTCATATGTATCAATGAAAATGCTGCTTAAAATATCAACGTTTGTTAGTTGCTTTGCAGTGTTGTTAGCTGGGGGGGCATTTCTCTTTTCACCCCCCATAGCCTGCAGCACAGATTACGAGTTCCAAAAATCGCTTGTTGTAAAACATATTGAGTCTAAAGGTTGGTCAGTAAAGCATCTGACTCCAACAGATAATCCTAATAACAGTTGCCAAGCAAGCTTTCTTTATAAATCCGATACCCAACATATAAAGTTTGTTGTTGTCGCCGGCACTAAAGTAACATGGTGGGACTTCAGTGAACGCAGTTAATAGAAATTCCAAAACAATGGCACTATTGAATAGCTAAATCTTAATCAGTTATTAACACCAGACCTAAACTAAAGAAAAATGAAATATCTACTCCTGATTCTTATTTTCCTTACCATTGGTGGCTGTACTTCTCAAGAGCCAAAGGAAATTTTGTTACCTAAAATCATGAATATTGATGGTAAGAATTTTATTTCTGCAAATATATTCAAAGAGTATGAATTAGAAATTAGCAGGCCAAATAGTGGCGAATTCTGAGTAAATATACCGGAAAAAGAAGCACCCAATTACTATGCATGTGGTGGAGTTTACTGGGACGATTCCCTATATGCTCAAAAGATTCTAGAAGAAGCAGATTTAGTATTGGATTTTAAGAGCGTGAAAGAAGTTTGGGTCCCAATTGAAGGCGAGCCTAAAAAACTATATATTTTCGAAGTTCGGTAGCATAGCGAGTTCCTGTATCCGATTGTGTATACTCTTTTCGCCATACTGAAGCAGGACGGTTTCATTCCGATAAGGCAAGAAGGAATCAATACGTTATGAGAATAGCCACATTATTTATATTGCTTTTTTTCGCTACATTTAGCTATTCTGAAGAGATTACCAATTGCCCCCAACAACTTCAACGAATTGAAGAATATGACCCTAGTTATCCAATCCGAGAGAACCGACAATCTGTAGATGGATGGGTAGTTCTAACCGCTCGGCTTAATCCGGATGGAGAGTTAGAAGAGATAAACATTGTAGAATCAGTGCCAGATAAATTTTTTGATCGATCTGTTTTAACAGCTGTAAGAAGTTGGAAGTTAGACTGGTCGGGTAGCTGGTGTAAATATAAAACTAAGCTTAGCTTCGTATTTAGTGGCTGACCATTTTATGATTAAGTCACTTACAAGTAAGTTATATAAATTATGAAAAGATACGGCTACAAATTCGCCAAAGATGATGGTGGGCTATCTAGATTGAGTGGGCTCCGCTTCTTTATCGGGCTATGTGCTTTTTTCAGTACAATCGCCAGCTTGATTTTTTCTGGTGAGAGCCACTTAAAGTTATATTTAGCCTCACTCTTCGCTTTTTGGCTTGCGGCCTTCTTGGCAGAAGTTACCCCCAAAGTAAGATCCTACCCAGTAGTATTTTTTGCAACAGTGGCATCTATCATTTTTTGGCGTGATCCGAGAAATGTTTTTATAGTACGTCAATGTGAAAAATGGCAGTGTGTTGATGTTGAAGATTTAAACGGTAAAATAATATATTTGGGTTTTTGCGGATTAGTGATAATTGCTTCTCTGTGGTCTTTGCGACGGCACTCAGGGTAGTTATTTTAGATAGGAGAGTATTACTCTCCTAAGAAGTTAAATCCCAGTCATAATAGCAAGAACGCTTACATGAATTATTGCCACTTATGCTAAGGATGAATGCTGGCACCAATTTGTAAATGATGTATTTACTAATACTTTTGGTACTTCGCACCATAATTCCGCACATTAATTGCAAGGTTATCAAGCCATTCATGAAGATAGTTATACTTTTTATAGCGCTAATAATTTCTATAAATTTATCAGCCGATCAGCCACCTGATTGGCAGGACTATGTTGTTACTTCAAAAAATCGGAAATGGACTGCATTAATAAGTAGAGACCATACTACCCAAGAGCCCTGGAGAGATAACTGGACGCTTTCTGTCTACGAAGGTTTTAAATATCCATTCCCTAGACCAGATTTTGTTCCCGTTTGGTCTAGAACCTATGAGCACCATGGATATTCAGAGGGAACACTGTCAGATAACGGTGAGATATTTGTCTATGTTGAATTTTGGTATAGAGAAAACTACCCCGTCTTAAAGATCTATAAAAAGGACTGTACTTTGTCAAAAAATGGTTCTTTTTTTAATATTGGTGAACATTTAGAAAAAAGCATATCACATCAACTCTGGCTTAATCATGGTGGCAAAATAGAATTCCTTTCTATAGGCTCCAAGCCTTACATTAAAGTTCAGACTTTGGCTGGAGATCGATATGTGTCAACAACCTGTGGGGAGTAGGCTTTATAACCTCAAGCAGGTTAGTTTGACTTTTCAGGGACTTATAATGTCTCGCAATGCTAGTGTAGGCGTTACATATCAATGATCGCGATCAATGTAATAAACAAGTGACAAAATTAGAATGTCCTTGTACGGTTTCTACCCTGGCGGGGGGTAGAAATTGCAGATCGATCATGTTTAGAGGGGTATCGGTGTGGGGTTCTTGGATCGGCCCTCTCCATCTATATTTTAATTCTCAGACCGAATAACAATAATAATTCTTACCTATGCTGTCTTGAGACCATTTCTTATATTCATAGCCTTTCGCTTACCTGTTAGCCGTTTAGATTCACAACACAACTCTTATTATTTTTTATAGAATCTATGTATTAACAGTACCAGAACTTAATTCTGAGACTGAATTAAATGGAACTTTGTATAAATATACCTATAGATATTCCGGTAATATCTTAATCGTTATTCATTTATTATGCGGTCCTTTTTCCGGTGCATTCTTCTTTTTTTGCCTTGTTATGAGTTTCACCTCTAGTCAATTTCTATAACTAATTATATAGATACTGACTAACCATTCAGGCACGGTTTTCAACGCTCAGACTTCAATTGTGCCCAATTCTTGTGCGTTACTTAGAAAAAGTAAAATTTTTAAACTTTTAACCTCTTTTTTACCCCCCCTAATATCATTTTTTTACGTCTTCAATCTGGTTGGGCCCCAAGGAAGGCAGTTTTGGCCTTGAAAAAAAATAATAGTGAGCATAAGAGAGAGAAACTCAGTATGATGATGCGCCTTCGTAAACAAAAAAATTTGATTGCTCAAGCAATCCCCGCCGCAAACTCAAGCGATTATTCAACCCCCTGGTACAGTGTGGCGATTGCCTGTTTGGTAATAAATACTGCATCTGTGGCAGCATTTGCCCAGGAGGGGCAAGGGGACAAGCCCAGTAACTATTCTGGTTCGGCTATTGAAGAAGTTACGGTTACAGCACAGAAAATTGAGGAAAGCATTCAGGATGTTCCTATTGCAGTCTCTGCGCTATCTGGGGATAACATGGATGCTTTAAAGATCGAAGGGGGCAATGAACTGTTGCGAGCCGTTCCCAATGTTAACTTCTCCAAAACAAACTTTAGCTCATACAATTTCTCTATTCGAGGAGTGGGAACTCAGGCAATTTCTGCCAGTAGTGATCCTGCCGTTGCAGTAAGTTTTAATAATGCTTCTTTAATCAGGAATCGTCTGTTTGAGCAGGAATTTTTTGATGTACAGAGGGTAGAAGTTCTGCGTGGCCCTCAGGGCACATTATATGGCCGTAACGCCACCGCTGGTGTGGTTAATATGTTACCAATCATGCCGGAGGATGAATTCGCCTCAGAGATTGAGGTTGAAGTGGGCAATTATAATAGTAAGCGTACCAAGGGTATGTTGAATATACCGCTCGGTGAAACTATGGCTTTCCGCTTTTCTGGAGCCATGACCAAGCGGGATGGCTTTGATTACAATACTTATACCAAGAATGATGTTAACGACCGGGATCTCTATTCTACGCGTGCCATTTTTGAATGGACTCCCAGTGATAAGTTTAATGCTAATTTGATTTGGCAACACTTTGATGAAGATGACAAGCGATCCCGCACTGGTAAGCAGCTTTGTACTACTGACCCCGGTGATGACATGGTCGGGAACACAGAGACAACAAGTCTATCAAAAGGTATGACAAGTCAGGGCTGTTTGCCTGGTTCACTATACAGCGCAGATGCTTTTGATGCACCCAATGGAACGGGACTCGCCTATATACTTTCAGCAGCGGGGCTGATTGACCCATACCTCTTTGGAGGTAGTTTATCAGACTGGAAAGATCCCTACAGCGGTGTAGAGCAGTCGCGAGATTTACGTGAAATATCTACTAGTTTTGACCCAGTATTTCGTGCAGAAAATGACTTGGTACAGCTAAATTTTGAATGGGCTTTATCTGATACCCTCACCTTTTACTCCCAGTCTACCTATGCTAAGGATGATTACTATTCTTCACAGGATTATAATCGGTTTACCACTGGCGCGGTCTTTAATGACCTAGCAGAAATTGGTGATCAGTGGTCATTGGGCCCCACCCCCGGAGGCATTTATACTGACCCACAACTTGGTCCTTCTGACGGTATTTTGGGAGTTGATATCAGCCGTTCCGATAATGAACAGTGGAGCCAGGAATTCCGGTTGCAGACTGCATTTGATGGGCCCTGGAATTTTTCCTTCGGTGCGAACTACCTGAATTTTGAAACCCAGGATGACTACTTTGTCTTTAATAATATGTTCACCATGATTGCTGAATATGTTTACAGCCGGGGAACAGATGAGGATGGCAATAATATTCCGATCAATTGCGTTGACCCCACCACAGATTTAGTTGGGTCAGACTGTATATATATCGACCCTAATTCCCTGGAAAATATTGATGAAATGGGACACAACTACTTCCTCAGTCGTAACTTAGTAGATACCCGTTCCTGGGCTGTATTTGGGGAGGCATATTGGCAAATCACGGACGATGTAAAACTTACCACAGGCCTCCGGTATACTGATGACGAAAAAACTACCACCCCTATATCCAGCCAGTTATTACTTGGTACGTATCATGAAGATGGTATTACTGTTCCAGGTAACAGCTCAGGTGGCTATACGCATATGGGATATCCTGAAGGGGAGAAGTTTTCTCAAAGCTGGAAGGAGTATACCGGACGAGCGGTGCTGGACTGGCGAACAGATACCCCCTTTACCGATGATACAATGTTCTATGTTTCTTTTGCTCACGGTTATAAAGGAGGCGGCTCCAACCCACCACGGGCGGAGATTGACCCTGCGCGGGTTCAATATCAGCCACTAGACAACACTTTTGAGCCGGAATTCGTAAATTCCCTTGAATTCGGCACCAAGAATGTTTTGCTGGATGGCCGCCTAAACTTAAACGCAACTGCCTTCTATTACGACTATACCGACTACCAGGTTTCCCAGATTGTTGACCGTATCGCATTAAACGAAAACTTTGATGCAGAAAGTATGGGATTGGAATTGGAACTCGCCTGGCAGATGACGGATAATACCAGGGTTAATATGAATGTGGGTTACCTGAGGACCCGCGTTGCGGAGGGGGAGGAATCCATAGATGTCATGGATCGTACCCAGGGGAATGAAGATTGGACCGTTCTGCGGCCCTCCTTACAGGTACCCTCCAACTGTATTGCCCCAGTCGAGTATGTTGAAGCTGCTATTGCTTTGGAGCCTATGTTTTTCATGACACCCTTATGGGCATTATGTGCAGGCTCAAGGCAGTGGGGCTCATACTCTGATGCGATTGAAGCTCCCCTAAGATATGATCAAATTTTAGCTCTTTTCGGTTACAATTTGCCCCAATATAACCCCCTAACAGATGCCCCAAATGGCGGGCGTGGTTTTTCTGCTGATCTAAGTGGCAATGAACTACCGAACTCCCCTAATTTAACGTTTAATTTAGCAGTGGAGCATGTTATTCCCCTAGCAGATTGGGAATTAGCTTTACGCGCCGATTACTATCGACAGTCTGAAAGTTATGCACGGATTTATAATACCGAGTATGACCGCTTAAAAGCCTGGGATAACTTCAATGCGTCAGCGACCCTGACCCATCCTACTTCACAATTGCAAATGCAGTTGTATGTGAAGAATATCTTTGATGATGCGCCAATCACAGGCGCCTTTACCAATAGTGATGATTCCGGCCTTACTACCAATGTATTTACCTTAGATCCGCGTATTATAGGCTTTAGTCTAAATAAGCGTTTCTGATTTTTATATTTCCAGTAAGACACTAATAGTTCTATAGTGTCTTACTGGTGTTTCAGACTGGCTATGTTTAAAAATACCTCCATTTCTATTCTTCTTTTCACTCATATAAATCATCGATCAATCGTATAGCGGGCGGTTGATGATTGTTTGCTAGGGCTAGCCACACACCTCCCAATTGTACTTTATTTTGGGAATACCCTAGTCTCCCTACATTGTCTTCTTATTAAGACTTAAAGTAACTTTGAGCCGAAATGCAAGTTTATACATTCTATAGACAAATAGTTTGGCAAGAACTATATATCTGTACATTTGGTAAATTATTAACGTGCCGAGTTAATGAAGCGAACGGGTCAACTAATGGCAGGCATATTAAAAAAAGAGGATAAGAATTTTTTTGCAGATAATGATTGATCTTTAGAAACAGATATCTTGGTTTTTTTATGAATATACAAATGTGGCAAAGTAGAGTAGCCAGTACTTTCTGGCTACTCTACTTTAGATATTGGACTTTTAAAGGTTACTTATGGCACGAAAGATGCCTGGGGATTTGTGGAGATAGTACCGGTTATTTTGCAGTCGCTACCAAAACCTACGCTTGGGAGTACCGCGGCATTAAAAGTAATTTCTCCGGTAGATTGGTTAAAACTACCGGTAATATCACCAAAACAATTGCCGGTAATAGCTGCAACAGTTACATCTTTTAGGGTAACGGTATTCCCTGCATTACCTACCAATGTATAGGGCAGATTGGTAAAGCTAACTGACCCACAAAGGAAACCAGTATTCAGTGACAAGCTGCCCACAGAGGCGTTACCAGATGAATTTGTAGTAGAACTACCAGATAGACCACAAGTAAGGTTTATACCCTTAGATACTTTTATATCACCGACATTGGCCAGGCCAATGGTACCTTGGGGAGACCAGGTGTCAGCGGCTGCGCCGGTGCTAACAATTGCCAGGGCGAGCGCGGTAAGGATCTTTTTCATGTTCATTATTTCCTGTTTTTAGTAATTAGAATAGGTAGAAGCTTGAATACGCTGGGTATTCATCCCTTACGGGTAATGCATCTACATTAATCATCGCTGGAGAAGCAAAAAATTGGGCCCACTTAAACTGCAGTAATATTCAACTTCCAAGTCCTCTTATCTCCACTCCTATAAGACGCTTTTCTCCGTCAGTTCGGAGGGATACAAATTTTGATAAACATGGTATTTGATGCCAGTTTTAGTTATATTTTTTTCGTGAGGATAAATATCGGAAGTGTTTATTAATTTTATGAATTAATAAATTACTTAATGATTTCCATTTATTCGCAAATATATTTATTTATAATAAGTAAGTCACAATCTGGGGGGGGGGGGCGCAAAACTCTTTATCTTTGCCTGCTTATCTTTAATTTCTTGTTACTAAATTTGAATATTTTTTAAATATTGAGCTTTCAGTAATCGAAGGTTTTAAGATAAATCTTTTTGTCTCCTATCGATGTTCGAATTTAGATAGACTTCAGGCGATAAAGTGGCATAGAAAGTAGCGTTTTTAGGAAAAGCAGAGTGCTACGGGGAGGGCAAGCGCAGAGTAGAAGAAAGATAGATTTTAGCGTATGACACACATATCCAAATTGATGTTCAAATGATCAATTTGGTTTTGTACTTCTAAAAGTTGCTCCGCTCGTTCTAGAGTTTAGCCTTCTGTTTTTGCCAACAGATTATCTCCTCACCAAAATCTATCTCTAACTCTTATTACGCCAGTATCTTGTGTGCGTTGGCTTTATTTCGCAGCTTGGGAAGTTCTGCTATTTGAGGGCCCTGTCAGTAATAAACCGCTCTCTATTTATCATATTAGGGATTTAGTCGCTGTGCCTTGCACTCAGTGCAGTATTGGGAATTAGAAGAAATAAAGATAAGCATGAGTCGAACATGTGATTGAGGATAACGGTATTTATGATTACCCTCTTTGCAGCTTGGAAAGACAAGGCGGTATCGCTCCGCCCCACCTGATGCTGATAGCCGTCGGCTTTAGCAGAAGCGAAGTGGAATCAAACGCTGCATTTCTAAAAATATTTAAACGCAACTGCGCTATTTATACTTATGGTCTCGAAGGGAATAAAGCAGTTATAAACTCACCCCTCCTCCTGCACTTCACCATAAACATGATAAATCTCCGGCACCTGGCCGCGATCATCCATCCGCATTCCCAGATCTCTAATCAGGCCATCGCGAATATCATAGATCCAGCCGTGCAGGCTGAGGCGTTGGCCTCGGTCCCAGGCGTGCTGGACTATTTTGGTCATGGCCAGATTTTGTACCTGCGCCATTACATTTAATTCACAAAGGCGCGCTGAGCGGGATTCTTTATCGAGGGATTCCAGCTCTTGCCGGTGGCGGGCGTAGACATCCTTTATATGGCGCAGCCAGTTATCCACCAGGCCACATTCGCTGTGGCCCATGGCGGCCTGTACTCCGCCGCAACCATAGTGGCCACACACCACCACGTGTTCAACCTTGAGTACTTCCACTGCGTATTGCAGCACCGAGAGGCAATTAAAGTCTGTGTGTACCACCACGTTGGCAATATTGCGGTGAACGAACAGCTCCCCCGGTGCCATGCCCACAATCTCGTTGGCGGGCACGCGGGAATCGGAGCAGCCGATCCATAAATACTTGGGTACTTGCAGGCGGCTCAGGCGTTGGAAAAACTCCGGGTCCTGTGCCGTCCTATCCTCCGCCCAGGCGCGATTGCGTGCAAACAGCTGGCGAATTTCTGCCACCTCAGTGGGCCTCCCCCGATAAATCCAGCCCAGAGATTTGCGCGGCCTGCACCATTTTTTGCAGGTAGTCGCTGGTCATCTGGCGGCGGCGTTTTTCGGTCAGGTATTCCTCGATGCGCTCCGAGACATACTCGTATTCCAATGGGCGGCCCGGTTCGCATTGCTCTACATAAATCAGGTGCACACCGTAGGGAGTCTCCACGGGTTCCGCTACCAATCCGGTGCCCTGCTCGAACACTGCGCGCTCGAAGGAGGCGACGGTATCACCGCGCCCTACCTGACCGAGGCTACCACCGGCTTCGGAGGAGGAGCAGGCTGAGTGGGATTGGGCCAAACGAGCGAAAGATTGCAGCGGATTGGAGTCGGCGCGAATCTGTTCCAGCATATTCTCGGCTGCGGTGCGTGCCTTGGCGCAGGCCTCGGAGTCATCCGGTGCGGCCGGGATCAGGATATGGCGCACTTCTGCGAGGGGATCGGAGCGGAACTTATACGGGTGGGCTTCGAAGTAAGCGCGGCACTCGGCATCGGTTGCCGGGTTCACCTGTAGCTCGCCTTTTAATAGATCTGAGACTGCGCGATCGAAAGCCTCACTGTGCAAGTCTTCGTCAGCAGCGCAGAGGCCCTGCCCTGCAGCTCGATCTCGTAGCAGCCAGCCGATAACCAGAGCGCGCGCGGCGCAGTAGATCGCCTGACGCGGAGAATCGGCAGGCTGGTACTGCATCTCTTGGTAGATCAGGTCGGCGGGGATTTCAGTTCCGTTAACGGCCACTACCTCGGCCATCTCAAATTCGCCGCCGGCAGCATCAGTGGCCAGTAATGTATTCATGACTCAACTCCACACTGGGCCCGCTCATGGCGGGCCATTTAATAGTTGCAGGGATTAGCGCGCGGCTTTGGCGCGGACTACCTGGTAATTGCGGCGGAAGTACTGCACCGGAACACTCCATACGTGTACCAGGCGGCTGAAGGGGAACAGCAGGAACAGGGTCATGCCGAGGAAAATATGCAGCTTGTAAATGATGTTCACTCCGCTGATTGCAGCAGCTGCACCGGCACCATCTAGCGTGACAATGGACTGAGCCCAAGCCATCAGTTTGAGCATTTCAGCACCGTCCATATGGCCGGCAGATACCACAATACTGATCAGGCCGAGGATCAATTGCGCGTAGAGCATCAGCAGTATGGCCAAGTCCATTTTGGAAGTGGTGGCGCGTACGCGCTTGTTGGTGAGGCGGCGCTTCACCAGAATGGTGAGACCGATAAAGCAGATCACCCCGAAGAAACCACCGATCCCCATTGCCATCATCTGTTTGGTGGAAGCTTCAATGCCGAGGAAGTGCCACACTGCCTTGGGTGTGAGTAGGCCGACAAAATGGCCCGCGAGAATAGCGATCACCCCGATATGGAACAGGTAACTGCCGATGCGCAATTGCTTGCGCTCCAGCAGCTGACTGGAGCCGGTGCGCCAGGTGTACTGATCCCGGTCGTAGCGGATCAAGCTACCCACCAAAAATACCGTGAGGGCGACAAAGGGGTAGATGGCGAAGAGCAGCGTATTCAGATAGTTCATCTTGTTACTCCTGTGGTGCGGGCTGGGCAGAATTCTGCGCGGCGTTGGCCCAGTTGAGGGGCTGGCCGTCGCGCAGCTGCGCATTGCTGGGCCGCGTTATTGACTGGTCGCAATTGTTGGCGCCGCTAAAGCTAACGGCCTCTTCCTCCCAGATCTTGTCCAGCGCCTCGGGGGTATCGTCACGTTCTTCGTTGGCGACTTCTTCCTTGAGTGCTGTCAGATCGACATATACCCCTGCCATCTGCAAGAGCGCATCCATCAACAGGTGGTAGGGACTCTCACGCTTGGACAAGCGCGCGCTCAACAGGGCAATCACATGGGTAATATCGTGAACCCAGCCGTAGGCTGCGTCCCCCTGGGTGGCACAGAACTCTAAGTAGGTGGGCAGGTAATCCGGCAGTTCGCGCTCATTCAGCTCAAGGCCGGCGCTGCGATAGCGCGCGGTCAGGTCTACCATGGCTTGGCCACGATCACGGGATTCGCCGTGGATATGCTCGAAGATATGCAGGGATACAGCGCGGCCGCGCTCGAACAAACCGTCGTATTCGCTCTGCCAATCGAGCGCATCCATACGCTCGTAATGAGAGATAAATGCCAGCAGCTTGTCGCGCAACGGAGCATCCAGATCCTCTGATTCAGCCAACCAGCTGGTCAGCTCATCCAGGTGCGCCACCAGCTCATCGGACGGGTAATCCAGCAGGCGGGCGATCAGGTTTAGTACTTTCATCGGTATTCTCCGCTCGACCTTAGTCGACTACTTTGGCGGGTATTACTTCGCGCACTGCGTGCTGCTTGCCACCGAAAATATTGGTGCTGTCGTTGCCGGTGCTACAGCCGTTGCCGAAGCTGAAACCACAAGAGGACTTCATGTCGTAGGCGTTTTCGGCGTAGGCCTTATGGCTTGAGGGCACCACGAAGCGATCCTCGTAATTGGCCAGTGCCATGTAGCGATACATCTCTTCTACCTGGGCTACGGTCAGGCCAGCCTCTTCCAGCAATTCGCGCTCCTGAATACCGTCCACATGGATGCCGCGCATATAGGCGCGCATCACAATCATGCGTTCCAGGGCACGGGCCACTGGCTTCTCGTCGCCGGCGGTGAGCAGGTTGGCCAGGTATTGCAGCGGGATACGCAGGGTGGAGAGATCGGGGATCTCGGCGCCGCGACCCACGGTAACGGTTTCCACTTGGCCGGCCTGTACTGCGTTCTGGATCGGAGACAGGGGTGGCACGTACCAAACCATGGGCAAGGTGCGGTATTCCGGGTGCAGCGGCAGGGCGATCTGCCAGTCGATAGCCATCTTGTACACCGGAGATTTTTGCGCAGCTTCGAGCCAGGCTTCGGGGATACCTTCGGCGCGGGCAGCTTCCTGGACCTTCGGATCGCTGGGGTCGAGGAAGATATCGCACTGGGCCTGGTAGAGCGCTTTTTCGTCTTCTACAGAAGCGGCTTCCTCGATGCGGTCTGCGTCATAGAGCAGTACGCCCAGGTAGCGGATACGGCCCACACAGGTCTCGGAGCAGATGGTTGGCTGACCCGCCTCGATACGTGGGTAACAGAAGATACACTTCTCAGATTTACCGGTTTTCCAGTTGTAGTAAATCTTCTTGTAGGGGCAGGCGGATACGCACATGCGCCAGCCGCGACATTTGTCCTGATCGATCAGAACAATGCCGTCCTCTTCTCGCTTGTAGATGGCACCGCTGGGGCACGCAGAAACACAGGCTGGGTTGAGGCAGTGTTCGCACAGGCGCGGCAGGTACATCATGAAGGTGTTTTCAAATTCACCGTAAATGTCGGCCTGCACCTGCTCGAAGTTTTTGTCCTTTTTACGCTTCTCGAATTCGGTGCCGAGAATCTCTTCCCAGTTGGGGCCCCATTCGATTTTTTCCATACGCTCGCCAGTAATCAGCGAGCGCGGGCGGGCTACCGGCTGGTGCTTCTGCTCCGGTGCTTTGTGCAGGTTCTGGTAGTCGAAATCGAACGGCTCGTAGTAGTCGTCGATCTCCGGCATATCCGGGTTGCCAAACAGGTTGGCTAGTACGCGGTGCTTGCCACCGATCTTCGGCTGTAATTTACCGTTCTTCTTGCGGGTCCAGCCGCCGTTCCATTTGTCCTGGTTCTCCCACTCTTTGGGGTAGCCAACACCGGGTTTGGTTTCGACGTTATTGAACCAGGCGTATTCAACCCCCTCGCGGGAGGTCCACACATTTTTACAGGTCACCGAGCAGGTGTGACAGCCGATACATTTATCGAGGTTCAGCACCATGCCTATCTGGGCTCTAACTTTCATTGCTACACCTCCTCTCGCGTCGGCTCTTTGACATCTTCGCCATCCAGCCAATCGACCTTGTTCATTTTTCTCACCACCACAAACTCGTCGCGGTTACAGCCCACAGTGCCGTAGTAGTTAAAGCCGTAGGACTGCTGGGCGTATCCACCGATCATGTGGGTGGGTTTCATCACTGCGCGGGTTACGGAGTTGTGGATACCGCCCCGGGTGCCTGTAGTTTCCGCTCCCGGTGTATTCACGATGCGCTCCTGGGCGTGATACATCATCGCCATACCATCGGGCACTCGTTGAGATACCACTGCGCGGGCAGCAATGGCGCCGTTGACGTTGAAGATTTCGATCCAGTCGTTGTCTTCAATACCTGCCAACTTGGCGTCGTACTCACTCATCCAAACGATGGGTCCACCACGGGACAGGGTGAGCATCAGCAGGTTGTCGGAGTAGGTGCTGTGGATGCCCCACTTTTGGTGCGGGGTGATCCAGTTCAGCAGGATCTCCTTGTTACCGTTGGGCTTCTGGTTCAACACCGGTTGCACGGTTTTCAGGTTGATCGGCGGCTTGTACACACACATGTTCTCGCCGAAGTCACGCATCCACTCGTGATCCTGGTAGAACTGCTGGCGGCCGGTGATGGTGCGCCAGGGGATCAACTCGTGCACATTGGTGTAGCCGGCGTTGTAGCTCACATGCTCATCTTCCAGGCCAGACCAAGTGGGCGAGGAGATAATCTTGCGAGGCTGCGCCACGATATCGGCAAAGCGAATTTTTTCGTCTTCCTTGGGCTTGGCCAAATGGGTGTGATCGCGACCGGTAATCTCACCGAGGGCTTCCCAGGCCTTCACGGCTACCTGGCCGTTGGTTTCAGGGGCCAGTGACAGGATCATCTCCGCAGCATCTACCGCACTGTCGATACGGGCGCGGCCATCGCGAGCAGTCTCATCTTTCCAAGTGCGATTGAGCTTTTTGAGGAAGTCCACCTCGTCATCAGTATTCCAGCTGATGCCCTTACCGCCGTTGCCGAGTTTCTCCAGCAGCGGGCCGATAGAGGTAAAGCGGTTGTAGGTGTTGGGGTAGTCGCGTTCCACCTCAATCATGCTCGGCGCGGTAACGCCGGGGATCAGGTCGCACTCGCCTTTCCACCAAGCCTGTACACCGAACGGCTGGGCGATTTCTCCGGGGGTATCGTGGTGGATCGGCAGAGTCACCAGATCCTTTTCCACCCCCAGGTGGCCATCGGTCAGGTTGGAGAATTCCTTCGCTATGCCTTTGAAAATTTCCCAGTCACTTCGCGCTTCCCAGGCCGGGTCCACCGCCTTGGTGAGCGGGTGAATAAAGGGGTGCATGTCTGAGGTGTTGAGGTCGTCCTTCTCATACCAGGTGGCCGTCGGCAATACGATATCGGAGTAGAGACAAGTGGTGGACATACGGAAGTCCAGTGTCACCAGCAGATCCACTTTGCCCTCGCTGGGGGCGTCATGCCAGGCCACGTCTTCTGGTTTTTTGCCTCCCTCTTCACCCAGGTCTTTGCCCATCAAACCGTGCTTGGTACCGAGCAGGTGGCGCAGCATGTACTCGTGGCCCTTACCAGAGGAGCCGAGCAGGTTGGAGCGCCAGATAAACATATTGCGCGGGAAGTTCTGCGGGTTATCCGGGTCCTGGTTGGCGAATTTGAGCGCACCGCGCTTGAGCTGCTGCACCGTGTAGTCTTTGGCAGACATACCGGCGGCGGCGGCATCTTTAGTCAGTTGCAGAGGGTTGATCCCCAGCTGCGGCGCGGAGGGCAACCAGCCCATGCGCTCGGCGCGGCTGTTGTAGTCGATGATGGAAGCCTGCCACTTGCTCTTGTCGGCCAGCGGCGAAACCACTTCATCCATCTCCAGCTTCTCATAGCGCCATTGGCTGGCGTGGTTATAGAAGAAGGAGGTGCCGTTCATATGGCGCGGTGGACGCTGCCAGTCGAGACCGAACGCGAGTGGGGTCCAACCGGTCTGCGGACGCAGTTTTTCCTGTCCCACATAGTGGGCCCAACCACCGCCGCTCTGGCCGATACAACCGCACATCATCAGCATATTGATGATCCCGCGGTAGTTCATATCCATGTGGTACCAGTGATTGAGACCCGCTCCCAGAATTACCATGGAGCGTCCACGGGTCTTGTCGGCGGTGTTGGCAAACTCACGGGCTACCTGGATGACATTCTCACGACGACAACCGGTCACCTTTTCCTGCCAGGCGGGGGTGTAGGGCTTGTCTTCGTCGTAGCTCTGAGCACAGTTGGGGTCGTCGAGACCGTGCTCAACACCGTAGTTCGCCAGGGTCAGGTCATAGACGCTGGCTACTTTTAGAATCTCGCCATCTTTGTTTTGAACAAGCTTCACCGGCACCTTGTAGTCGATTACTTCATCGTGTTCGGTGTGCTGGAAGTAATTGTGCTCGTGGGTCTGGCCTCCGAAATAAGGAAAGGCGACCTGGGCGATTTCATCAGCGCAGTCTTTAAGGCTGAGCTTCAGCTCCAACTCTTCGCCACTGCGACCATCGCGCTGCTCAATATTCCATTTGCCACGGCCTTCTTTCGCTGAGGGCTCTCCCCAGCGATAACCCATGGAGCCCTGAGGGGAAACCAGCTGGCCATCGTGATTAACACCGATAGTTTTCCATTCCGGGTTGTTATCCTGGCCGAGGTTGTCCGCCAGGTCAGAGGCGCGCAGGAATCGGCCCTGTACCAGCTTGCCGTCGCGCTCTTCCAGGGTCACCAGCATCGGCATATCGGTGGTGGTGCGCACATACTCGGTGAAGTAGGCGCTAGGTTTGTCGACGTGGAATTCTTTCAGGATCACATGGCCAAAGGCCATCGCCAGAGCCGCATCGGTACCCTGGCGCGGTGCCAGCCAGGTGTCGCCAAACTTGGAGCACTCTGAGTAGTCAGGAGTGACCACACAGGTCTTGGCACCCTTGTAACGTACTTCACTGAGGAAATGCGCATCCGGGGTACGGGTTTGAGGCACATTGGAGCCCCATACGATCAAGTAGTTGGAGTTGTACCAGTCGGCGGACTCCGGCACGTCGGTTTGCTCACCCCAAACCTGCGGTGAGGCGGGCGGCAGGTCACAGTACCAGTCGTAGAAACTCAGGCAGTTGCCGCCGATCAGAGACAGATAACGGGCACCAGCGGCGTAGGACACCATGGACATGGCGGGAATCGGCGAGAAGCCGGTCACCCGGTCGGGACCGTATTTCTTTGTGGTGTAGACGTTGGAAGCGGCAATCAGCTCGTTAACTTCATCCCACTTGATCCGCACAAAGCCGCCCATACCGCGGCGCTCTTTGTAGGACTGCGCCTTGGCCGGGTCTTCGACAATACTGGCCCAGGCCTCCACCGGATCGCTGTGTCTCAACTTGGCTTCGCGCCAGAGTTTTACCAGACGTTTGCGGATCTTCGGGTACTTGAGGCGGTTGGCCGAGTACATATACCAGGAGTAGCTGGCACCACGGGGGCAGCCACGAGGCTCGTGGTTGGGCAGGTCCGGGCGGGTGCGCGGGTAGTCGGTCTGCTGGGTTTCCCATGTGACCAGGCCGTCTTTGACGTAGATCTTCCAGCTGCAAGAGCCGGTACAGTTCACCCCGTGAGTGGAGCGCACAATCTTGTCGAACTGCCAGCGACGACGGTAGCCATCTTCCCAGCTGCGGTCGTCATTCGTCTTTTCCCCGTGTCCTCCGGAAAAGGGCTCTTTTTGTTTCTTCAGATATTTCAGTCGGTCCAGGAAATGGCTCATGCGGTACTCCCAGGGCATCGGCATGCGGTTAAAGCATCGGTTTACCGGGAATATAAAAGGGAGGGACGGCGGGATCACCTGACCAAAAAGGGGTAGAAAAGCGACGAACTACCCCCGAATAGGTAGGGAAACGACGCCAGGGGGCCGCTATGGTGGAGCCCTATCCCAGCAATAACAGGGCCTCTGTGCAAAAAACAGGCGTCAGGTTAAATTATGTGCAAAACTGGCGATCTTTAGTGGTACCCACAACTTTGTGCGCCAATGGACGGCACAATAGAGATCAGCCATCCACAACCGCCCCAGGGCGAAGTGAATCCGATATGCTGAACCGAATTCGACAGTCCATCGTCTACCGCATCGGCACCCTGATGCTGCTCACTGTGCTGGTAGCACTGAGCTCTATGGTGGCGTCCTATATTATCTCCGATGCCGCTGAAAATGATGCCGCTGCCGTTAACTTGGCCGGCTCATTGCGGGCTATGAACTACCGACTTGCGGCCACTGCACCCTCTGGGGATGTCGAAGCCACAGCTGAGTTGGCAGACGAGGTGACCGCACGCCTGACCCGGGTGCTCAGCATTTCCGACTTCACTGCCAGCGATAACCTGCCCGCAGCGCGCAATTACCGCAAGGTAATCGAAAGCTGGGAGGGCGAAATCCGCCCACTGCTGGAGTCCATTGCCGCCGGGCGCACCTCCATGGACTCCTTGCAGTTGGCCAACCGCCTAGAGCCCTTTATCGGTGATGTGGATACACTGGTGTTCGATTATCAGACCATCGCCGAGGAAAAAATAAGCCTGCTGCGTTTGGTGCAGGTGGGCTCACTGTTTGCCATTGTGACCCTGGTATATCTCTCCCTGTGTATATTGCACCGCTCTGTGGAGCAGCCTCTCAAGCAGCTGACCAATCGCTCCCTGAGTATCGCCCAGGGAGACTTCAACCAAAACCGCCTGGAGATTAACAGCGAGGACGAGCTGGGGGTTTTAGCACGCACCATCAATTATATGAGCGATGAAATTCATGCGACTCACCGGGATCTTGCCCATCGCGTGGAGTTGAAAACCTCACAGTTACAGAAGAGCCATGAGGCATTGGACTTCCAGTACCGCTTGGCTCGACGGATCAGCGAGGGTCCCCTCTCGGGAGCGGAATTGGGCCAGTGGCTGGGAGAGTTCGCCAATGTCGCCAGCCTGGACAACCTGGATCTGTGCCTGATGACCCCGGAGGGCGAAGCACCCTATGAGCATCTGGTACAGGGGCTCGGCAACACTCAGTGCACGGGTAGTGAATGCCACATCTGCGTAAACACCTGCGGCCCCTCTGATGAAGACCAACAGCGCGTGTACCGATTCCCGCTGGAAGTGGACAAACGCAATTACGGCGTACTCACCTGCACCCTGCCCCGAGGTGAAAGCCTTGATGAAGAACAGCAGCAACGCCTGGCTACCTTTGCCGACAGTGTCACTGCGGCCATCGCCATTAATGAGCGAGAGGCTCAGGAGCGCCGTGTTGCCCTACTAGACGAGCGCGCGATCATCGCCCGGGAGCTACACGATTCCCTGGCCCAATCCCTGTCCTATCTGAAAATTCAGGTTACCCGACTCAACCGCGCCAATCGCAGTGAGCAGGTGGACAAGTCCAAGGTAGAGGAGATTATTACCGAACTGAAAGAGGGACTGGATTCCTCTTACCGCCAGCTGCGCGAACTGCTCACCACCTTCCGCCTGCAAATAGGTCCCGGCGGCCTGCGCAGTATCCTGGAGCAATCTATCCTCGCTTACCGGGAGCAGCACCCGCAAATTAATGTGCTGCTGGATTACCATCTGGACGAGGTGCCCCTAACTCCCCACGAGGAAATTCACCTGTTACAACTGGTGCGCGAGGCCTCGCAAAACGCTGTGTACCACTCCCAGGGCGATATGGTGCAGATCAGCCTGACCCAGGCCGACAACCACTCCCTCAATGTACGCATCCTCGACAACGGCATCGGTATCAGCAACGCGCCGGAGAAACGCAATCACTTCGGTATGTCGATCATGCAAGAGCGCGCCAGCAACCTAAATGGCAATCTGAATATCCGCCGCCGCGACGAAGGGGGCACCGAAGTGCGTTTCAACTTTATTCCCCTCTACGCCCGCGAGCGGGAATTGGTGTGGAAAGACGTGGGGTGATAACTCTCTACCTTTATGAAAGGTCACTTGGGGCGAGCACATAATTGCCGCCCCTATCATTCGAAATCCGCCAGTATCTTTATTACTAAAAAGGGAGAAGGAGAAAATACACCCAAGTAGTAACTATCTTCAACGACCTTATTACCTATCCAAGCGCTCTTCCACCCTGAAGCCCCTCCGACACCCAAGTAGCTATCGTCAAAAATACTGACTCTTAAATTGACCCCCAAGGGCCAATTGCTAGCCCATATGCTACAAGTACTTATCGCTAGCCTATCCCGTGATTCACACCGATTACATTGGTGAATATCAGCTTCCTCGATGGCCTGGCATCCAACCATTCCATCAAGCAATGACTATATCGATTTAATAGAGAGGAGAGGTTTATGAAGCTGAGTTCATTGCCCAGAGCCACTTTCTTAATGCTGGCAGTATTTCTGCTGGCCTATTCTGCATTCACTGTTTCCGATAGCCATAACAAAAAAGAGAAAGATCCATCAGCTGCCAAGCATGGGGCTGGTGGTGAGAAAGCCTGGTCCAAAGCGGGCAATGACAAGATGTTCACCATCTTTAAATCTGACTTAACCACTGCTAATGAGAATATGCTCGGCAAGAAGGTGAATCCACAAACCCCTAAAGATGCCGATGGATTCTTTATTGGCGCCTACGACAAACAGTCACATATGCTGCACTTTATGGTGGGCTACAGCGATCTATCAAAGGGCGGGGTGGCAATGTCGCACTTCCATATGCAATGTGCAGGCGATGGCAAAGAGCCCCCTATTTGCAAGCCGGGTAAACCCAGTGGCCCAATTATTCAAACTATCTGCGGAATGCCCAATCACCCGGGTATGATTCCCGACTGGCCAGAGACTAAAACTGACAAGGGCAAGCACGGCCTGGCAAAAAAATGTGCTGAAGGCACCAGTGGATATATCATGGGCAAGTGGATGGTGGAGGAGCCCTATCGCAAGGCGCTAATGGATGGGAAGGTCTTTGTTAACTTGCATACCCAGCTGGACCCCAAAGGTGAGGTTTCCGGCCTGCTAACAATGGATAAGTAGATTGCAAATTTACTGGCGCATCTATAAGCCAGAGTTTACTGCTGAGACAAGAAAAGCTGGGCTTCGTTATGTACAAGCCCAGCTTTTTTATATCTACCTAAAAATTGTTAATTAACAAAAATCAGAATTTTGCTGTAAGCATCAACCAGAGCTTATCGGTATCCTCACTGTATTCATCTGCATCGTAAGCGGCATACTTTACCAACGCTGAGAAATATTCATTAAACTCGTGACCGTAACTGATATTCCACTCAGTCCCGTAATCTGCTGAACCTTCATTGGCCTCAAAACTGTGGTAAGTAATTCCCAAATCTCCCCCGGCAAGCGCCAGGCTGGCACCGATATATAAATCTTCAACACCATCTGCTGGAGTTTCAATGAACTTATCTGTGTAGCCTTGGAATTTGTGTAGTGTCGCCAGTGGTGTGCTAAAACCCACACCGTCGTCAGAACCCAGAACTTCATAACCCAACTTGCCTTTTACTGGCCCCAATGGCGCGGCAACTTCAGCTAGATAATAATCCGCCGCAAAATTATTGGGATTATTGCCGATATCCTCCTGGCGGGCATAACTCAGCTGAGTTTCGAACAGGCCAAAATCTCCCCGGTAAGCGGCACCGAAAGTACGGGATGAGAAACTCTCAGCGTTATCCAGGTCCAGGTTGTAGAAGAAGGCCGTTAACTTATGCGCTTCTACCAGTGGATAGCTGGCATGAAATAGTTGAATATCCCCATCCAGGTCCGATAAGTCACTGTCTTCACCAAAAATACGGTTTACGTTGTAGATATAGCTGTAATCCAGCTGTAACTCCCCTTCCCCGCCAAATTGGTAACGCAGGCCGTCATACGTCTGTTCATTCTGGCGCCAGCCCACGCCACCGATAAAGCGCTGATCATCCAGGTTAATTCGCTGTCGACCAGCAATCACCATGGAATTAAAACCACTGTACTTTAAGTAAGCTTGATTAACCTCTGTGCCCTGGGGATCGGCAACCACGGGGTGCTCGGTATTGCCATTCACTGTGGAATTGTAATTGTCGTTGCCAATTTCACTAATGTCATCCACTTCAAAAAACGCATCAAAACCACGGTAGTTGCCACTGGTCCAGTTCAGCCGGGTTCTCAGGGTCGAGGCGATAGCAACATCATCCATATTGTCCTGGTCAACGTTTTCTACCCGGTAACGAAGATTCACCCCCACCTCTCCTGAAGTCAGTGCATCAGTGAGTGTGGCGCTTTCATTCTCTGCTGCGATAGTCTGGTAGCTGGAACTCCCAAGGATGATGGCCGCGATTACGGTGGACAATTTCTGTTGTTTCATTCGCCGTTCCTTTGCAAAAGATTAAGTAGAAGGCAACCGCTGAAATAAGATTTATTCCATAAAATAATTCCAATATTCAGCAGCCATCCCAGGTGCGAGGGCATTATGCAGCTCAAGTAGCAACTTAGCTATTGATATAAATCAGTGAAATTGCCTTCTTCTAAAAATATGAAGCTTTTTAAAATTTAATTTAATTGAGAAACATCAACCACTTGAAATAAGATTTCCCATAGTTCAATAAAATAGGCAAAATCAGCTTAATGGAGCATTTTGAACAAATTTAACTAATATAGGCATTCAAAAATTATTATGGACAACGGTCACTATGAGTGGAACAAAAGAGGGATACCATGAGGCCATCTCAATAAATCAAATAATTTCAGCTTAAACACTTGCAAGAATAGTTTTCAACGCTAAAACTAATAATCTAAATCTATCCAAAGAAAAACCTAAGTGGGAGAGAGTTATGTCTGACTACACCGTATCTTTCTTTAGCCCAGTTACACAAGAAAGAGCTTATCTGGCAGTAACTAAACAAATGCCCAAGTGGTGGACTCCCACAAGTGCTCCTTTCTTGGCCGTTGACGATGTCGCCAAAACTGGTTTTAAAGGGAAGTCATATTGGATATTTCGCGCCAAAAGATTAATACCTATGCAGCTGATAGAGCTCGAATGTATACAGTCTTTTATGATCTCAGAATTTGTTGATGATCCTAAAGAGTGGGAAGGAACCACACTACGTTTTGAATTTAGCAGTGCCAACAATGGAACCGAAATCATATTCACTCATATTGGCCTATCCCCTGACATTAAATGCTGGGATATGTGTAAGAGTGGTTGGGACCACTATCTACTCGGCAGCTTGAGAGACTTCCTGGAAAGTGGTGATGGCAGGCCAAATAGTTATTGATACTACTGGGCTGAGTTCGTGACGTCGTTTACGTATTAATACCTGAGCTAACCTGACCGTAACAAAAGAAGAGATCAATAACTACGAAATCCAATAGTCAGTTATTGATTTTGACAACTGTAAAAACTATGGAATTTTACACGGATTTGACTACTTAAACGGTATTTCAAAATCCATGCTATGCATTATTTTTAAAAATAAAAGTAGATAGGTGCTTAAACTTGTAGCAATCCCCATCAGGGATAGGGATTGCCAAACTTAATCAAGTGTACTTGAGTTTATAACTCTTCAAGGGCCTCCGATAGCACACCCAACTCCATATCTACGTTTTTCACGTCCATATGAGATGGTCCTGCACTCACCGGATCCCAGCCATCCTCACCTTCTAAACGCTGGCAGAGTTCATCTATCTCGCAGATAACACCATCATTATCGACATCAGTACCAGCCATCACACCAAAGCCTGATTCCGAGGTCGCATCCAATGATGGTGAAGTGTAACTATAACTTCCCAGCTCAGGATCATAAGTTGCCATCACCCGACCAACAGCTTCGCCAGTTGCAATATCTACAAACTCCACATATATGGCACCAGCATATGAATCTGAAGCAACATCCTCACTGATAACCTGCACCGACACCCACAGATCAAATCGGGTATCTGTAGATGCTGTAAAACTCACGGTGCCGGTATAGCGTCCGGCTTGCATGGCATCGGTGTCTACAGCAACTCGATAACTACCAAGTCCGCTTGATTCCTCATCCAGGTAAGTAGCACTTAACCAAGAGTCTGACACGCTAACTTCAGCCACCGAAACTCCCGATGTATCGGCGAGCAGATCAATATCCAGCTCGGTCTGGGTCCACAACTCTCGCTGGTGGCCATTCTCGACATAAAGGCGACCAGCCATAGCCGAGCCAGTGGCTTGGGCTCTGGCCGAGGCCACAGCGAGCTCCGCATCAATTTCACCATATCCGTAAAAGGCATCCGGTGTCTCGCCGTATGAAACCTTGAAGTCTGTGACTAGCCCATCAAAGTCGTCGGGGGTCATTGACTCCCACTCCTCTTTCATAAGAGCAATAACACCAGCCACGTGAGGTGCGGCCATGGAAGTGCCCTGCATCCCCGTATAGGTAAATTCTATTTCCCCACCTTCGGTTTCTTGCCCGACCGTGCTAATCACACCACCGTCGGCATTGAACCTTCCTGTCTCCCCCCCCGGGGCAGTCAAATCAACAACGGACCCATAATTGGAGTACCAGGCAGATTCGCCTCCCTCTCGAGTCGCAGCTACCGTCACAACCCCGTCTAGGCCTGCTGGTGAGTAATTAGTAGCATCATCTGTAGAATTACCGGCAGCCGCAACCACTATGACGCCCGCCTCACGAGCTGCACTTACCGCATCCTGCATAGTCTGGGAATAGCCCCACCCACCGAGACTCATATTGATAACATCTGCTTTGCGATCAGGGACTGTACCGGAATCATTGGTAAGGCCAGCCGCAAAATATATCCCTTGAGCGATATCATAATCGCTCCCGCCACCGGAACCGAGTACACGCACAGGCATAATTTTTGCGTTATAGGCAACCCCAGCGATACCAACTCCGTTATTTGTCGCCGCTGCAATAGTCCCTGCAACATGGGTCCCATGCCAGGAGTCAAAAGTGCCACCTGGATCATCTCCCGGATCTTCTGGATTAGGATCAATACCATCCCCATCCACCGCCATATCACTGTCACTGATCATATCGTAACCAGCAACCAGTTGGCCCTGCATATCCGGGTGCCCGGATAAAATACCCGTATCCAATACCGCGACAATTGCCCCTTCACCCGTGGAAGTTGTCCATGCATCTGATACAGCAATTTGCGAGTAGTGCCACATCCTGGGGTAAAGTGGGTCATCAACTGACTGATTTTGGCGAATACGGTTTAATTCCACATACTCAAACTGACCGCTGGCATGAAGGCCCTTGAGTGCATCAATGGTCTCCAACTTGATCTGCACTTCACTAGGAACTTTTATTCCAATGCGGCTTAAATCTGTAACAGTGCCAGTTGCCTTAGCCTTACCAAACCCGATTGCAGCCTGATTAGCATCTAATAGCATTGGTCGATGCGCTCCGGAACCTCCCTTAATCGCACCCATTAAGTCCAGTGCTTGAATACCCGTAGCCTTAACACTGGGCTTAAGACGAGCTACTAGCTGATTGGCCACAATATTGTCACTAGCCCGGATTCCTTTTCTTGCGCCAGCAACCGTCGGAACTGAAGACAATCGCATTCGGTATGCTGAGGCACCCCCGTAAGCATATGCAACTACATAGTAAGTACCGTCTTCAGGTACCAGCACAGACTCCTCATCTTCAATACCATATGAACCATCTACCAAACTTCCAGATTCATCGATGAGAGACAGGTCAATATCTGCACTGCCGCCATTCCATTCCTGCATGTGGAGGAATACTTCCTGATTTTGTTTTAGGGTAGCGAGATAAAAATCGTATCGATTTTCCTCTGAGCTTCTGTCTAATCGGCTTACAAAACCAGACACTTCGCTAATACTTGAAATCGCCTGTGCATCTTTCATGTAATTATTAGGCGTGTGCTCGGTGTTTGAATCATTGGTGTCGCTATCAACAAATACACCCTGCAAAAGCGACAGCTGGCCCGAGATAAGAAACTCTCCATTGCTAACGATTACGCTAATAGACTGTTCACTAGTCAGCCCCGTTTGATCGTCCACCACAAGATGAACTTCATATTCTCCATTTTCTTGGTATTCATGCTCGGGCTGTATACCCTCACCGGTATTACCATCACCAAAATCCCAGGTGTAGAGTAATTCGCTACTTTCCTCATCTGTACTTTCTGATGCGTCAAACTTAATTGAACGAGATTTTGCATTTGGTTGACTGTACGAAAACTTTGCAACCGGTTGTGAATTTTTTAGTGCTGTAAACGTTATCTCAGCTGTATCTGTGGCTCCATCATTATCAGTTACGGTCAGCTTAATCGTGTACTCCTGATCGACGGTGTCGTCCGCATGAAAAGTATGCTCGACATACTTCCCGCTCGCGCTACTACCATCACCAAAATCCCAGCCGTAGCTCTTGATACTGCCATCACTATCACTGGACGCAGACGCATCAAATGTCACAACTGCCGGCGAGAGCCCAGACTCAGGAGATAAAGTAAAACTGGCTACTGGTGCCTGATTCTCTTCAGGTGTTGATGACCCTCCGTCACCACCACTTCCGCCACATGCGGTTGTTATCAGGGCTAGCAGTGGAACTGCTAGCTTTAGGAAATTAGTACTCATTCCTATAAAGTCCTTTTATAAGTTTGTAAAAAGTTCATCAAGAAAAAATGTCACAGAAAGATAAATTTAAAAAGATATTCACAAGTCTGAGTATTGATGCCAAAGTCAGTACAGAAGCACCACTAACACTTGCGGAAATCTCCTTTATGTTCCTTGCAATATGAGTAAGCAAAAACTTCTATGAAGGGGGCCTATAATAACCTAAATATATTTTTATTTGATAACTTAATATTTTCTTTGCCCCGCCTTAATTACAATCAACTAAAACCTCCCAGCCATTGTCACCAAATTCCATTATTTGTATTTCCGTACCGGTAATATTCCGGATTACCTGGATATTGGTCAGAAGGTGTTGGCTAGGATTTAATGTTCGAAAACGACCACCCGCCCCTAGGACCATTGGCAGCAACAACTGATCAGCCAGATATTCACCGACCGGCACACCAGAATTTAAATATCCCTGCATCTGTGAGATTCCGCGCTGAGCAACTCGCTCGGCACTCACCCCAAGTTCCCCCACAGACTCAAAAACTTCTGTAACATTTTCAAATTGCAACCGCAGCGACAGTAAATTACCCGGCCCCTGAGATTTCACCCGCTTTTGGTACAAGCGATCCGATTGCCAGTCGCACTTCTTGCGCACCTGCGCTAACTCCCGCTGGGCTACATGAGCGGGAATATGGGCAAAGGTAGCCACTGCTTCGCAATCCACAATTTCACCACGCTCTGTCAGCTCCAGTTTTGACAATTGCGAGAGGGGATGGATTCTAGCCCTCCAGGAGCCCCCCCCGGCAGGATAAAAACCGTAATCATCCAGGGCCACTTCCACACCGGCGCCCATACGAGCCAATAGGGGCAAATATGCATGAGCAATAAAATCAAAGCTGGGAGCCTTTTTATTGTGAGTGCCGCCTTCAAGACACAGCTCACTGACACCATCAGATAATAACAACGGTAGCAATACGGTTTGAAACACCAAACTGGTACTACCGGCCGAGCCAATAGAGAAGTGGTATTTACCGGGACGCACTTTTCCCGGTGCAAAAGTTATTTCCGAAGCACCCAATTGTTCGCCGCTAACTTCGGCATGGCTAATCGCTTTGGCTGCTCGCAAGCAGGCTAGGTGCTGACGCAACAAACCGGTTTTTTTACGACCCGCTCGAATATTCTTAATTCGAACCGGTACCCCTAAACAAACAGACAAGGTGAGGGAAGTCCGCAAAATCTGTCCGCCGCCCTCCCCCTGGGCGCCGTCTATCTCAATCACTGTTTAATTCCTTAAAATTTACATCTTTTTTTGGTGAGTGGCGCCTTTAAGCCGTAGGACGTAACTTCACCAACTCATTCATCACTCCATCGAGACCGCCATATACGGAAATTTTATCGATGCGGGTACTGACCCTCTCCAAAGCCTCCAGTTCTTTCAAGCGCAACAGTACCGGGTTGTTATCCATCAGCTTGGCGGTATTGTGCAGAGATCTCATTGCTTGGGTTTCTTCTCTACGCTTAATCAGATTTGCCTCAGATTCCTTCTGCGCTTCTACAACCTGATTAAGGATCATCTTCATATCACCGGGCAAAATAATATCCTTGACTCTCACACTGGTAAGCTCGATACCATATTTCGCCAGCTTGTCGCGGATGCCGGTCGCAATCACAATATTCAACCTGTCCTTATCAGCCAGAAGGCTATCCAGGGTTTGAGTACCCACGGCCTCGCGCAAGTGCAGCTGCAATTCGCGATAAATAAAACCTGTACTATCGCTGAGCTTTAGCGCTACTTTTTTTGCATCGGCAATTTTGTAAGCGCCAGTCAAGTTGATACGCAGGCTGACCCGATCCTTGGTCAGAATTTCCTGGCCGCTAACTTCGATGGTTTTCAACCGCAAGTCCAGTACCTTGACCTCGATAGAGCGGTTGTATTTCCAGTAGCCATAACAGCCGGGCTGTAACACCTTTTCTAACTTACCGTTGACCATTAACAGGCCCACGTGCTCATCGGGAATCTCGTTGTAGTTTACCGCCTGAAGGGCGGTGCGCATTTGTCCAGCACGTACACCTCGCCCCAGTAAGCCCAGGACTTTTTTATCGATGGCGTATTCCTCAGAGATATCCACGATTTCCACCCGCACGGATTCACCGCCCTTCCACACAGCGCGAAAAGTTCCCGGTGGCAAAATATCGACCAAGTGATTATCCCGGTAAAACAATCCCACCTGATGGTCTGACAATTCATAGGATTGCAGGTATTCACCAAGGATCTCACCATAGGTGTTTAACAAAAATTTGGCTTTGATTTCACCGAATACCACATCGGTAATATCGTAAGTTTCTGCCCGTACATCACCGGACAATAGGGATATACGATGGCTGCCAGGTGGCAGCACCCCTTCAAAACGGTTGCGGCGAAATAGCAACACTCGCTCGCTATCCGCAACATCCACGTTCTTCCATATTTTGAACAGAGATATCATGGTTCTTATCTTTTATTCCATTTCCATACTGCGCTACCCCATTGGGCCGCAAGGGTGGGGCCCGTCCAGCGACAGGTGGTAAACCGTTTGTGCCGAGCGGGGCCCAGCGGCAGAGGAATTACGATTTTCCCCACTTGGCTCCCCCTGAGCCTGCAGCCAAAATCCTTGGCCTGAAGACACAATCATAAATCTTGCCGCTGGATCGCACAGGGCAGACCCACGATTAACGACACAGTTGCCAGAATGCCTCCGCAGTAAATCGCTAAATCCTATTTACCGTATCGAGAGGCTATCGGACCCCAGGTAGATTTTTAATGGGGAGTCGAACCCCAGGCTCTCGCCTCTTTCCAGGTCGTTTGGATAACGATGGGACTTTGGCAGGAATCGAACCTGCTACCAATCGATAAGTTATCGACTGCTCTACCAAATGAGCTACAAAGTAGGCGTTTGAACTTCTATCCCGTGGGTACACCTGCCGCCATAGGCGGTGGTGCCGGGCCGGGATTCAGAACCGGCTCCGCTGACGGGCTAAAGGCCTCAAACTCGGTTGCGGCAACCCGGCAAATTCGCCCGGCAACCTGCATGCTTTGGCAATTGCTTTAGTTCGGCCGATCCCTGGCCTAAAACGCGTCAGCCTTTGACGCAAACCACTTGCTTGAGGGTGTAGACGATTTCCACCAGGTCTTTCTGTGCTGCCATAACCTTTTCAATAGGTTTGTAGGCCGATGGGGTTTCATCGATCACGCCCTCGTCTTTTCGGCATTCCACATCGGCGGTGGCCGCTCGATGCTCTTCCAGGGAGACCAGCTTTTTGGCCTTGGTGCGGGACATCACTCGCCCGGCCCCATGGCTACAGCTACAGAAGCTTTCTTCATTACCCAGCCCCCGCACAATAAATGACTTGGCGCCCATACTACCGGGAATAATGCCCATTTCGCCGGTACGCGCTCTTACAGCGCCTTTCCGGGTCACCAATACATCCTTGCCGTAATGATGCTCGCGGGAGACATAATTGTGGTGACAATTCACCGCTTCCATACGCGCTTCAAAATCCATCCCCAGGGCCTGCTTCACCGCGGTAATAGTGCGTGCCATCATCACTTCGCGATTGATACGGGCAAACTCCTGCGCCCACTCCACCGCCTGCACATAGTCATCAAAGTGCTCTGTACCTTCCGGGAAATAGGCCAGGTCACTGTCCGGTAAGTGGATATGCCAGCGCTCCATATCCCGCTTGGCTTTCTCAATAAAGTAAGTGCCTATTCGATTTCCCACTCCCCGGGAACCGCTATGCAGCATCAACCACACGCTTCCCTGTTCATCCAGGCACATCTCGATAAAGTGATTGCCGGTACCAAGTGTCCCCAAGTGATTGATATTATTGGTATTTTTTAATACCGGGTGCCTCTCTTTGAGCAGTTCAAACTGGGCGGCCAGAGGCACCCAACCGGCAAGTGCATCGTCCGGTGGATTCTCCCAGGCCCCCTTGTCCCGCCCTCGCCCCCGGTGTCGGCCAGTACGTCCGTGGGGCACGGCTCGTTCGATGGCGCTGCGCACTCCAGCCAGGTTGTCCGGCAGTTGCGCCGCCGTCAGGCTGGTGCGAACCGCCATCATGCCGCAGCCAATGTCCACCCCTACGGCAGCGGGAATTACTGCCCCCAGAGTTGGGACCACACTGCCAATGGTGGCGCCTTTGCCCAGATGTACATCAGGCATCGCCGCCACCCATTTATGGACGAATGGCATCTGCGAGATATTTTTGAGCTGCGCTTTGGCTTCATCTTCAAAAGGCACACCCAGGGTCCAGGACTTAATCGGCACCCCACCTGCCTGCATTACTTCATATGGCATTGGTTTCATCTTCCACTCCTTTTGAAACCGCGCTTGGTATTCATGTGTTTCATTTAGTTATTGATATAGCGAATTGGGTGCCAACTTTTGCAGACAACTGAAAAATACTTGTAACCTATTGTTTTTTAACGATTTATTTTTTATCTCAGGATTTTTTAGTAGATTTCTTGAGACAGGAGATTCATAAATTTCTATCTTTTTTGATAGTTAAATCATATTTTAGATAGCATGAAGACAATCGCTATCAGTATTCTCGGTACCAGTAAGGACCGGCGCGGCAAAGGCGACAAGCGCTGGGATAAGTGGCGCCCAAACATTTCCATGTGCCAGCACGATGATCTATTGATCGATAGGCTGGAGCTCCTTTTCGACAACCACTCGAGAAGCCTGGCTGACCAGGTCACAGAAGATATTGCGCGGGTCTCTCCAGAGACCGAAGTGGTCCACCACCGGGTAAACTTCAATGCCCCTTGGGATTTCGAGAGCGTGTATAGCAATCTGCTGGATTTCGCCCGCGCCTATAGCTTCAAGCCGGATGACGAGCAGTACCTGGTGCATATCACCACCGGTACCCATGTAGCTCAGATCTGCTTGTACCTGTTAACAGAGGCGGGGTATTTCCCCGGGCGTCTGCTGCAAACTTCCCCGGCGCGAAAGAACAGTAGCTTGCCGGGCGAATACCAAATCATCGATTTGGACCTGTCCAAATACGACCAGATTGCCTCGCGCTTCCAGAGGGAACACCAGGAGGGCACCACCTATCTGAAGGGGGGAATCGAGACCAACAATCTCGCTTTTAACCAGATGATCGAGCAGCTGGAGCAGGTATCGATTCGCTCCGACGCCCCCATACTAATTACCGGTCCCACAGGGGCAGGTAAATCCCAGCTGGCCCAGCGTGTCTTTGAACTACGCAAGCAGCGGGGCAAGCTGGAGGGTGGCCTGGTAGCCGTTAACTGCGCCACCCTGCGCGGCGAAAATGCCATGTCCGCCCTGTTCGGCCATCGTAAAGGCGCCTATACCGGTGCCACCACCCACCGTCCAGGCTTGCTAATGGAAGCAGATAAGGGCCTGCTGTTTCTCGATGAAATCGGTGAGTTGGGACTGGACGAGCAGGCCATGTTATTGCGTGCGATTGAGCATAAACGCTTTATGCCTTTCGGTTCTGATAAGGAAGTAAGCAGTCACTTCCAGCTGATCGCCGGTACCAACCGGGATCTGGTACAGCTCTGCCAAGAAAGTAAATTTCGTGCGGACCTGCTCGCCCGTATCGATCTATGGACCTACCGACTGCCCTCTCTACGAGAGCGCATTGAAGACCTGGAACCCAATATAGATTTTGAGTTAGAGGCTTTCTCCAGGAAATCCGGGCATCTTGTCAGCTTTAATAGAGCAGCACGGGAAAAGTACCTGAGTTTTGGGCGCTCCCGCGAGGCCAGCTGGTCTGCGAACTTTCGCGATCTTAACGCCAGTATCTTGCGTATGGGTACCCTCGCCGACGGTGGGCGTATCACGACTCAAGTGGTGGAAGAGGAACTCCACAGGCTGCGAATTAAATGGCAAAATCCACTAACAGATTCATCACTACCTCTTGCCCACATTGAAGCACTGTTGGGCCCTGATCAGATCGAACAGATGGATTACTACGAGCAAATCAAACTTGCTGGGCTAATTCAAGTTTGTGAAGAATCCAACTCGATGGCCGAGGCCGGACGCAAATTATTTCAAGTGAGCCGCACCTCAAAAAAATCCAACAACGACTCACACCGGGTACGCCAACTTTTAGATAAATACGGTCTTAAATTCGACCAGCTGAATAAAACATAGAGGCCACTTGGCATCATTTTTTGTTAGTCTGATTCCAATAGCCGGATGCTGGATCATGGAATGAAATACACCTATTTAACGCCGCTTATTTTCTTTCTCAGCGCCTGTGAGCCAACCCAATTCGCAGGTGGTACCGCCTTGCCAGATGGCTCTGTTTACAAAGGCGAGATGCTTAACGGTCTGTTTCATGGACGGGGTCAGCTCGAATGGCCCAACGGAAGCCATTATCGTGGCGACTTTCAAAAAGGTCGCATGACAGGTGAAGGTGAGTTAACTGGAAGTGATGGCTGTAGCTATGAAGGGGAGTTCCTAAACGGAGAATTCCATGGCAAAGGCCGCTATAACTGTGATGAAACCGAATGGGCGGGAGAATTCCATGAAGGGGAGCTGCAAAGCGGTACTTTAAATTGGGATGAAGATGGGAGCTATCATGGTGAGTTTTTAGACTTTGATCCCCACGGCGAAGGCAAACTCACTGCGGAAGATGGCAGCCTTTATTTGGGCACCTTTGAACACGGATATTTAATACAGGGCAGCTACTCAGATAGCGATGGCTATCGCTATACCGGCAGCTTCGAGTACGGCTCCTATTCCGGCGAAGGTGAACTCACCCAGCCTGACGGTACGATTATCCGTGCCACTTTTCGCTATGGAGAAGCAGAAGGCGAAGGTGTACGAATAAGTACGGATGCAGAAGGAAACACTGTCGAGGAGTCTGCCTATTTTTCCGGTGGTACCTATTACCCCAGCGAAGACGCCTGGCGCGCACAGACGAATATTCCCGGTGCCCAGGCAGAAATCCGTCTCTATAGCGAAAGTGAGCGCTTACATGACGCTATAAAAGCCCTCCCCTCGCAGAGGCCCGGCGTGCGCGATATTTATACCCTACTGATAGGTGGTGATGGCACCTCTCCAGTATTCGCAAGGGAGCTGGACTGGGTGGCAGAGCGCCTCGACGAAGCCTTTAGCATTGACCAACGTATGCTGCGCCTCAGTAACGGCGGCGGATACGGTTTCCCCCTAGCTACCCGCACCAGTATCCAGGAAAGCCTCAATGCTATTGATCAGTTAATGGACCCCAAAGAAGATTTACTTCTTATACACCTGGTCAGCCATGGTGCTCGAAATGGAGATTTCAAAATTGCCGAGGGGGAGATTCCCCTAAATGATTTCTCACTGAAAGATGGGCAACGATTGCTGAACAATATTAACGCCCAGTACCAGTGGATCGTTGTTTCAGCCTGCTTTTCCGGTCAATGGGTAGAAGCCCTACATAGCCCCAATCGGGTCATCTTTACTTCGGCCGCTGCGGATCGCAGCTCCTTTGGATGTAGCGATGATTCCGAGCGCACCTGGTTTAGTTCCGCGCTTTACGGTGAAGCCCTCAATCAGGGAGTGAATAATCCTGAGGCATGGTTTGAAGCCGCCAAGTTAAAAGTAACCGAGATGGAACAGGAACAGGGGATTAAAAGAAGCCGCCACTCCCTGCCCCAATATTCAGTGGGAGAGAATTTCCTAATGTGGTGGCATGGAAAAAAATCGATTTATTAATTTTGGAATTCCGGTGCAAACCGACTAAAAAATTATTTTTGGTACTAATCACTATCTACCATAATACCAAGCGAAAGGAGATACCTTCTTGGAGTTCGCTAGCCTCTCTGTAGAGTTATTGTTTATATTGTTTTTCGTCGCCGTTATTGCGGGCCTACTTGATACACTAGCAGGTGGGGGCGGCCTGATAACTGTACCGGCCCTTATTCTTAGTGGCGTCCCGCCACTAGCTGCCTTGGGCACCAATAAATTACAAGGCAGTATTGGTACTGCAACTGCTACCTACATGATGCTTAAAAACAACAAGATCAGTTGGGATGGAATTAAAAATCTAATGTTATTTGCCTTTATTGGCGCAGCCATGGGCACAATAGCAGTACAGTTCATCAATACTGATGTTTTGTCATTTATTATCCCTGCTGTTCTTTTATTTATCGCTATTTATTTTATAGTTTCTCCATCCTTTACTCATAGTAGTACTAAACCCAAGGTCTCAAGGAAGAAATACCAATATGGCGTAATCCCATTTATTGGTTACTATGATGGTATGTTTGGCCCCGGAACTGGATCATTTTTTGCCTTATCAGGCGTTGCCTGTAGGGGACAGGATTTACTAACCTCCACGGCCAATGCAAAACCTCTCAACTTTTCCACTAATATCGCATCTTTAATCGTATTCTTATTCGCCGGTCAAGTTTTATGGGCTGCGGGAATCTTAATGATGATTGGACAAGTTATAGGTGCCTGGCTGGGATCTCATTTTCTATTTAAAATTAATCCTGGTTATTTACGGGGAATGGTAGTTCTTATGTGTGGTGGAATGTTAATAAAATATATCCACTCTATGGGATGGATAGATTATATCTTCTGAAAGGTAAGGAGGTGGCTGGAACTCAGAAAAATCAGATTAAATATTAAGACTTTGGATTGTTTTATGGAGCATCTAAAAAGATCTTTAATGAACTTCTTTTTTAAGCTCCATCAACTCCTTCTTGATCTCGGTGACTTGATTCGATAGCTTGCTTTCAAAATCTTCATTGATTATCGACATATACTGCTCAAACCGTCCCTGTTTTATTAGATATTCTAATCTCTCTAGTAATTCATCATTGGAAACTCTTCTCTTGGCTCTTTTCCTGGTAAATTTTATCAGTGACTTTACCCAGTCAGGCAGTCGATAATAAGTATTTTGAAACCCTCTGCTCATGGAGTATCTAAAACCATTATGTCGTATATAGCTAGATAGCTTTGATGGCAGCAACCTATAAAATAGATTTAAATATTTATCCATCTTATTGCAGTCAGAATACCACTCTCTCACCAAACTCTGCTTATCTCTGTCTAACTTCAGAGCGCCTAAAGCTTCATTAAATTCTCTTTCTGTATATTTCTCTATTAATTTTGACTTAATTAATAGAGAAATTACTTTTTTATCACCATAAAGCGGTCGTAATTCTATCAAATACAGCAACCAACATCCCAGAAGATCATTCTTATAATCCGCATCTCTAGCATTTTTTGTTAAGTAGTCAAATACAAAATGGTATTGATTCACCAATCGCTGAATCATTAGATCACTTTTCTTTTCATCTATGCTGACTAAACTATACGACCCAATTTCTGGCAAAACTAATATTGATTTAGCCTTGACGGTTGTTATCCAATGTAGAGAGTGACCATTAACGCAGGAACCCAAAATAAATTCGGATATTTTATTTCCACAAACAAAGTCCCTGCGATAAAACCTCCTGACATTTATAGAATTTATTTTTAAAACAAACCTGGATTTATCACCAATGGATTCTGAGAATTTTTGTAGGGGTTTATTATGGCTAAAAAATACTATATCCGGATTCTCGCTATTGACTATATCCTGTAATTTAGGGATCAATGTAGGGTACCAACAATCTCCCTCATCGATAAATCCAACATACTCGCCAAAAGTATTTTTTATCCCAAATTCAAAAATTAACTGGTCATCAACCTGTGAAGTACTCGGAATATGAATACTTCGAATTCTGGGCATTGAACCTGTAAATTTATTAATTCGACTGCGCTCATAATTTTCGCAAAAATGAAGAACAAGAATCTCTATGTCCTTGTATTGCTGTCGAATAATACTCTGCAGACAGGTATTGAGATAGACACCGCTAGACTTTGAAATAACGACAATCGAAATCATGCGCATACCACTGAAGTTCGGTAATCTAATACTGAATTAGCAGTATCTGGATCTTTATCAAAGAGTATTCTCAAATCCGCATTACTCAATGATAGAAAAGATCTTGTAAACTGAGATTGAAAGCTCCCCCTATACTCTTCGTCAAGATTACGCCAGCACCAGTTAAACAATGCTAACTTGCTTTTGACATACAAGTGGTAAAACCTATCTCTAAGATTAATATTCTTATTAAAGAAGTCTTCAATCTCATCAAAAACCTGTAATACAGATATACGCCGTGCATCTGATATATTTGACAACCTATTTCCTGTGGAGTCGACATTATGAATACAGAAAGGGGATTCAAATAATGCAATATCTTTAGCATTTGTGAGCAAATTCCAATGTGCTAATACATCATTATGTACAGGCGTTTGTGAAAATCTAAGGAAAACCCTTTTCGCATAACTGGTTTTAATCAATCTATTCCAAGGGAAGGGTGTTAAACATAGAATGCCATCATGATCAAAAGCGGAGAAAGTCCTGTTACCAAAGGCTCTAAGCGCTCTGTAGAAAATGGAATTGTCATCACCTGCCATACCAAGATTAATAGTGCTTCCTGGAAATCTACACTGATAGGCCATCAACAAAACATCACTGTTAATTTTTGTAGCAATTGAAACAGATCGATCCAACATATTTGGGAGGATTAGATCATCGGCATCAAAAAATAAAGTCAGCGGTTCAGCTATTTGATCGAGAGCACTATTCCTACAATAGCCTGCCCCATTGTTACCATCGTTTAAAATAATTTTATATGGGATTCTATTTTTCTGAAGAAAATCAGCGGCCAACCCAACCGTGGTATCTGAGGAATTATCGTCAGATAAGTAGATTTTTACATCAGTCGTATTATTATGAACAATAGAGTTCAACGTATTAACAATATTATTTTTTTCATTGTATGTTGGTATTACCACCCCAACTTTACTGTTAGGCATACAAATTCTCTTTACAATTCTCTCTATTATCCCAAAACAGCAGAGTTAAATATAAACACGATAAGCAAATTAATTTGAATACAATCAAGTCTGATAAACGCTGTATCACTTAAAGTAGACAGCTATACACCTTTTTTCAAACTTATTAATCGATGATTTTCTTAAGCTAGATGCTTTCGGGAAGGCTAGAGTATGTAACAAGAGAATTAGACGCCTACTCAAGGCGCCTAGATTTGCCAGAACCAACTCTTAGAGTTTTGATTAGGTGCTATATGGCAAGAATAATATCTTCAATCGGCTTATCAAATATTATTAAATCTTTATTTTTCTCATCTTTATAAAGCTTAATATAGGCTTTAAACATAGCTGAAGGTGATTCCTCCAAAAGTGAAATCAGATAATCCCTACCCTTTAACTCTTCGATTCTGTTACCGATATAGAAACCTACAAAATACAGAGGACTATCCCATACTGCAGAAAAACCCAAATGATAGATTTTGTTGAAGTCTAAACTTGAGTCACGGCATGCACGAAAAAGCATTGTTTCAAATAAAACAAAGTTACTATCTATTCGCTGTAAATTTCTTTTAAATTTTTTCTTAAACCATTCTGTGTACTCTTTTCCGTCTGCAACACTTAATGGAGAACCCACAATAGAGGCTATCCCCTCCAGGCGGGTTTGATTTAAGATTTTCTCACAATTAGAGCCTGGATTTTTTTCCTTCCCATAAAAATTTGACTGCGCAACATGATACAATTCATGTGTAGAAAGTGTCAGTAAACCTTCATAATCGCCTTTAAAATACTGCAGCGCAATATAAAAGTTATCATCATGGGCCCAACCGTCAGAAGTTCCCCCGACTACCATAAAAATATTGGTATCAAAGAAAATATCTTTAGGAGAATAATCACCAATTCCCCTCTTTACACTATTTAAGTATTGCTGAGGATTGCGCTTTATTATCTTGAGTATATCTTTAACTTCGGACAACCGTTCATTTAACTGTTGAAACCTAAAGGGATCATTTTTAACTGGATTACCTTCAACAACATCGATCAAACTAGACCGAAATGACTCTGCATTCGCTTTATTGTCAAATCTTGAGGTTTGATGGATCGTTGCTTGTATACCCTGCAAACTCATTAGCTGATCTAATTGGTCATCAGATACTTTGTCTCCAGATAAAATATCAACTAATCTATCAGCACTCTCAAAATCAATTGTTATATTATCAGTTACTTTCGCTGAGGAAAAAGCCGCAAGGCTTATCAGTAACAAGCCTAAAAAAATCACGCACTTAAAGATATTCATTTTACCCCTCGTAAAAATGTAAAAGAAAAGAATAACTAGGTATTTAATCTAAAAAGAATGCTTATTGTGTGATTATTAGGCCTTTATTGTCTACACAACCTCCACTCCAAATATGAGACAAAAATATTGCATTTTATGCCACTAAAGGGGCTTGTGTTTTTCAGCTATCTAAAAGAAAGTTTTGCTTACGACAGAGGATATCTTGAAAAGATTGAATCCCACCCACAGATTGTGATGGGATTCAGGGTAGGCTTAGGCAGACTTCTGTTCTTCAATAAAGCGCTGCATCTGCTCTTCCAGCATCGAAAGAGGCAAAGCACCATTACTTAGCAGTGCATCGTGAAATGATCGCAAATCAAACTTATCGCCAAGCTCTTTTTCCGCAAGGGCTCGCAGTTGTCGAATTTTAATTTCCCCCATCTTGTAAGATAGCGCCTGCCCCGGCCAGGATATATAGCGATCTACTTCTGCACGTACATTAGCCGGAGAGAGGGATGTATTATTGGAAAGAAAGTTTAATGCCTGCTGTCGTGACCACCCCTGAGAATGAATGCCAGTATCAATTACAAGCCGCGCGGCACGCCACATTTCATAGCTGAGCCGGCCAAAGTGCTCGTAGGGAGTGGTGTACAGTCCCATCTCTTTACCTAGTCGCTCTGAATAAAGGGCCCAACCTTCTCCATAAGCGCTCAGGTAAAGGTTGCGACGAAAGTCCGGTACATTCTCAAGCTCTTGCGAGAGAGCATTCTGTAAATGATGGCCCGGCACAGCCTCATGCAAGGTAAGAGCAGGTAGCTCATACAAGGGACGCTGGTCCAGCCCGTGAGTATTCAACCAGTAGGCACCACCGCGAGTACCACCAATGGCGGCTGGATTATACGAGGCCGTAGTGTAGTTAGGTGCTATTTCACTGGGAACTGGTACCACGCCATAGGGAGTACGCGGCAATAAGTTAAAGAACTCTGGCAATACATAGTCAATACGCTTGGATATATAGGCCGTTTCCTTGAGCAACTGTTCCGGCGTTTTAGCATAAAACTGTGGGTCTGTGCGCAGGAATTGGGTGAATTCTGTAAAGCTGCCTTTAAAGCCTGACTCCTTGATCAGAGCTTTCATTTCCGCACGGATTCTCTTCACTTCGGCAAGGCCCGTGCGATGAATCTCCGCAGGGCTCAGATCCAGGGTCACGTAGTAGCGGATGTTGTGGCGATAGTAATCGCTACCACCAGGCATCTGTTCAGCACCCAAAGTCTTTGTGGCCGCCTTTAGATATTCTCCCTCCAAGAAGCTCGCTAACCGCTCAAAAGCAGGCATAGCCACCCGCTCAATGGCAACACGTCCCTGCTCCTGCAGACGCTTCTGATCAACGGTACCTATGAACTGGGGGATCTCAGTAAATGGCTTGTAAAGACTACTTTTAGTCGGGTCTTTGTATACCTGAGCCCGCACGGTCGGCGCTATGCCCTCGACAACAATTTTGGGTAGTACAAAGCCTGTACGAATCCCCTCGCGCATATTCGCAATATTCTCGTCGAAGTATCGACCAAACTGACCTATACGAGCGATATAGTCTTCGTAATCAGCAATATCCCTCATCGCCACTCCATTGTTTGCTTCCAATGCAGTGGTGTAAAAACTCGAAAATGTATTTAGAGGGATTCGCTCGAGGTACAGTTCTTTTGACTCAATCGCACTGCTTAAGACCCAAGAAAGTAGTTCACTATTTACTCGATCAGAAGCGCTCAATTTACTGTTGTCGATAGCTTCGAGGCGCTTAATAAAGGCCTGCTCTGCTTTAATACGGCGCTGACGATCTTTGGCAGTTACCCCGGGGAGCTCGTGGTTATAATCGGAAACGCCAACCCGGCCGGCGGTTATCGGATCCTCTCTCAACGTGTACTGCCAATGATCGGCAATCACACTTTGTAGCTCTTCGGTGGCATTCACGGCCCAGGCCGGGGAAGTCATCAGGCTCGTGGCAATAATTGATCCTACGAGGGACCTTAAGTAACAGATAAAAGATCTCTTGGATTTCACCCTGGGCTCCGTAGCACTGTTAGTGTCATAGAAGAACAATAGAAGTTGTTCATTTAGTACTTTATAAAGATTGTAGAAATGACAAGTTTGTACCAGCACTATACACGAAGGAAGCTCGGCGGGGGCTATAGGATAAAAATACTGCCATAGAAACGGCGGAGGAATAAAAATCTCTCCGCCATACAATCAAGCTATCTATTAGCCGTTAAGTTGCATGCGCATAACAACGCACATCATAGCTCCCACTCAGACCAATGGCATACATAGATGTATTCCAGAAAGAGTTTACAAACCAGTTGCGGAATGCGTTCTTGGTTGGGAACCAGAATTCTCCAAAATTTGGGTCGAAAAACAGTACATCTTCCGCAACCCAGGCTGCCATAGCGTGGGCACCCACCTTACCTGAAATACCGATTTTCTTGTAAGAGCCAGCGCTTCTCGTCGGCTCCCTAATAATTTCATCGGCAAGCGCTGCAGAGTTGCGCATAGTAGTTTGCCCTCGATCTAAACGAGGGCCTGTGACCACGTGAATTTGGCGCTGACCATTTGGCCCAGCGATACCCACACCGCCATTATTCTGAAGAGGCAGAATATTGTGAGATTGCAGCCACGTCTCTGAGACCTGATCCTGGTTTGGTGCATTTCCACCAATCTGGTGCAAGGTCATCACATGAAAAAGATGTTGCTCACTCAATGTATTTTTGGGGAATAGCCAATTCCAAAGGCTTCCATCCTCTGCGTGAAATTTAATCCAGTGGGCACTCAGAGATTCACAGACTCCGCCAGCAGTATCCTGGTGTATGGTGATCTGTGCCTTCACCGGGTCCAAACACTGACTGAAGTTATATTGAAGTGTGCCACCGTGCTGGGCCACAGATCTCTGAACAGGACCAACCCTTGTCCCGGTAAGTGCAAGTACTGTTTTATCAAACCAAATCGGCATGTCCATCTCCCCTGTATTCACAATGTAGAAACACTTATTCAGCGATTAGTTAATTGCTTCTGAGAAGTGCTTTCCGGTATATGCATTAGATTGAAACAGAAAAATTACAGAGCAGATAGGTGTCCATTTTTTTTTAAAATCGGCTCTGGCACTCTTTTCTCAGGCCATAGATAGCAGTTCGAAATAGATTGAGGCGCAAATATTTATTTGACTCTGGCACTATTTTTTATGGGTAAGAATATCATGGCTATTTAAGATTAATTCCATGCTAAAACAGACCCAGCTACGCTTGCCAGTCAGATTACACAGGTCCTTTAATTCGACTCTGGTACTATTTTTGGTGCAAAAAAATTGACCTCTGACATGGAAACTATCTAAATAGAAATATTTTTTTGCAGTTGGCGACAATTGGTTTTATCTTTCCAGAGATAGAGCTTATTACCTCCAGATAATTACGACTTGAAAATGAGTCAATGATAAGAAGTGAAATAGGTAGAAGTGGTAACAACTAAAAAAGGCAGCCGGGTGAACCCGGCTGCCGAGCGCCCATGGGGGGAGGGCTAAGAGGAAAAAATTGGTAGTGGATTGCTAACCACTAAAAACAGCTACTGCCAATTTATGTGCGGCGAGCGTAAGAGCGAACTTCATATCCACCGCTTAGCCCTACTGAATACATAGAGTTATGCCAAAATGATTGGGTAAACCAATTAAAGAAGGAATTTCTGGATTCAAACCAGAATTCACCAAAGTTGGGGTCAAAGAAAGTAATGTCCTGCGCAACCCAGGCAGCCATTGCATGACCTGCAAAAGTGCCATCAAGGCCTATCTTCTTATAGCAACCAGCACCACCCGTCTGATCCAAAATAATCTCCCTGGCCAATGCATTGGGAGAGAAAACGCCACTCTGGCCTTGTGCTCTACGGGGATTGTGAATACCCCGAATAGTATTTCCTCCCCGGCCATTCGGGAAAGCTCCACCAAATACATTTTGACTTGTAGGGAAGATATTTTGTGTGCTCAGCCAGGCTTCTGTAGTTCTGTCCTGGTTATTCTGTGTGCCCGCCTGTTGCAGGGTCATTACGTGAAATAAGTGTTGCTCATCCAGTACACCCGCAGGCATTAACCAATCCCACAAGCTCCCGCCATCAGAGTGATGCTTGATCCAAAAAGCGGAAAGCGCTTCACAAACACCACCGGAAGTATCTTCATGAATAGTGATTTGTGCTTTTACCGGATCTTTACACTGGCTGAAGTTGTATGTCAGTTGACCCCGATGATTGGCTACAGATTGTTGTACGGGGTTTACGCGTGTTCCAGTTACAGCGAGAACGGTTTTATCGACCCAAATAGGCATATTCGATCCCTCATTTTATGAGATAAAAACGCTGCACAAATCCTTTTTTAAAAACTGAAAATTTGTAGCGCCTGTGAATTGGGCGGGCATTGAACCAGAAAAGTTCCAGGGCCAACAGAGTATAAAAGCGCTTTTTAAATCGACTCTGGCACTATTTTTTTATCTAGCGTTAATCTTGCCTGAATCCTACTTTGCTGAAATCTATTAGCCGAAAATAATCTGGCAACAAACAATATTTATCCATTTCCAACTGCGAAGACAAAATAAAGATAAGAAGATATTTTTACTTATAAATATTTATCATTCTTAATCTCAAATAGGACGCATAGCAATTTATAGAAAGTACACTTTTACAAAACTCATCAGTTTAAAAAAGTGGCTTGTAACAGCAAACTGCTAGAGTAGGTGTGCAAGTAAAAAGCTATGCAATAAATTGCATAAAAAACTAAGCAACAACGTCTGTGCCGGTCTCGTTGCCAGCACACTTTTAGCCACTCAATACAGCACTATAAGTTAGTTGTGAAAAATTTAGGCAGGAATGATTCAACAGCAAAGTGGTAGGTAAGATGCCTCGACCAAATTCTGTCCCTAGGTCGTTAACTCCAGGGGATGAAATCCGGTCGAGGTTTGGCTAAGCGGTGTTAAACCTGCTCTACAGTCTGCTCAATACGTCCAAAGATAGATTGCCCTTGATCATCGAGCATTTCGATTGAAATGGTATTTCCAAAGTCCATAAATGGCGTGCTTGCAGAGCCATTCTGGATGGTCTCAATCATGCGAATCTCGGCAATACAACTGTAACCAACACCACCTTCTGCTACAGGCTTACCGGGGCCGCCATCCAACTTATTGGACACCGTTCCAGAGCCAATAATGGTGCCTGCGCAAAGTGGACGAGTTCTGGCCGCGTGGGCGACCAGTTGCCCGAAGTGGAAGGTCATATCCACACCGGCATTGGGCTCGCCAAACTTCTCACCATTCAGATGGGAAACCAGTGGCAGATGCAATTTACCCTCGCTCCAGTTTTCACCCAGCTGTTCAGGGGTTACGCAAACAGGGGAGAAAGCACTAGAGGGTTTGGACTGGTAGAAACCAAATCCTTTGGCCAGTTCCGCAGGTATCAATCCGCGCAGGGATACATCATTGACCAACATTACCAACTTGATATGGGTTAGTGCATCCTCAGCGGACACCCCCATAGGAACATCGTCGGTGATCACGGCAATTTCTGCCTCGAAGTCGATGCCAAAGCCATTGCTTTGCGGCATCTTTACCGGCTCGCGTGGGTCCAGGAAGGTATCGGAACCACCTTGATACATGAGCGGATCGCTGTAGAAGCTCTCCGGCACCTCGGCACCGCGGGCTTTGCGCACCAGCTCAACATGATTCACGTAAGCACTACCGTCGGCCCAGTGATATGCGCGCGGTAAAGGCGAAGCACACAGAGTTTGGTCAAAGGCTTCCCCTTGAATCTCGCCACTTTGCAGGCGCTCGTGTAGCTTCTCCAACTCGCTGCTGACTGATGCCCAATTGTCCAACGCACTCTGCATGGTGGGGGCAATATCGCCAGCTGGCACCATACGGGTAAGATCGTCGCTAACAACAACCAATTGGCCATCGCGGCCGGATTTAAGGCTGGCTAACTTCACTGTGCCTCCCCTTCAGTTTTTTCCACAAATTCTTCTTCCCCATGCATCCAGGCGGCGTGCCTTGGGGCTTTTTTAGTACGTGACCACTCTTCCAACATATCCTCAGCAACCCGCTTCAGCTCTTTATGCATTCCGGGCTTGGCGGTATTGGCGGCCAGCTCGATACGATGGCCGTTGGGGTCGAAGAAGTAGATCGACTGGAAGATAGTGTGATTGGTAGGGCCGAGTACGTCGACCCCGGCCGCTTCCAGTCGCGCTTTGGTCTCAAGCATTTCTTCCATGGACTCTACTTCGAAAGCGATATGCTGCACCCATTTGGGTGTGTTCTCATCGCGCCCCATCTCCGGGGAGTTGGGGATTTCGAAGAAGGCAAGCACATTCCCCATACCCGCATCCATAAAGACGTGCATGTAAGGGTCCGGCTCACCGGTTGAGGGTACCTCGTTTTCGGCAATGGCCAGCTGGAAGTCCATGCCGAGAAGATCGCGGTAGAATTCCACTGTCTCCTTGGCGTCCCTACAGCGATACGCCACGTGGTGAATGCGCTTAATGCCCATTGAAGCCTCCGTTATTATTCCTTTTCTTTAATGACGCCACGCTTGAGCTGGTCGCGCTCAATGGATTCGAACAGGGCCTTAAAGTTACCCTCACCAAACCCTTCATCTTCCTTGCGCTGGATAAACTCAAAGAATACCGGGCCGAGCATATTAGCGGAGAAAATCTGTAGCAGCAGGCGTGGTTGGCCGCCCTCAGTGGTGCCATCCAGCAGGATGCCACGGCTCTGGAATTCTTCAGTAGGTTCACCGTGCCCAGGCAGGCGCTCTTCCAGCATTTCGTAGTAGGTGTCCGGCGGCGGGGTCATAAACTCCATGCCGCGCTCTTTCAGGCGATCCCAACAGGCAATTAAGTCATCACAAGCAAAGGCGATATGCTGGATACCTTCGCCGTTGTACTTCATCAGGAACTCTTCGATCTGGCCGCCGCCACCAGCTGCTTCTTCGTTCAGCGGAATACGGATCTTGCCATCCGGTGCAGTCATCGCCTTGGACAGCAGGCCGGTGTATTCGCCTTTGATATCGAAGTAACGAATCTCGCGGAAGTTGAACAGGTCTTCGTAATACTTGGCCCAGTAATCCATACGGCCGCGATACACGTTGTGGGTAAGGTGATCCAGGGTGTGGAAACCACAACCTTCGGGGCGGCGCTCTACGCCCTCTTCCCAGATAAAGTCGATATCGTAGATGGACTCACCATCTTCGTAGCGGTCAATCATGTACAGGGTCGCACCGCCAATACCTTTGATTGCCGGCAGGTGCAGTTCCATCGGGCCAGTATTCACATGAACAGGCTGTGCACCTTTACGCAGGGCCTCTTCGTAGGCGAACTTGGCATCTTTTACGCGGAAGGCAAGGCCACAAGCGGAGGGACCGTGCTCTTGGGCGTAGTAATAGGCGTGGCTGTTGGGCTCGTAGTTAGTGATGAAGTTGATATCACCCTGGCGCCACAACTCCACTGCCTTGGAGCGATGACGGGCGATTTTCTCAAAGCCCATGGCGGTAAAAACGGTTTCAAGGATGCCTTTTTCCGGCGCTGTAAACTCTACGAATTCGAAGCCGTTAAGTCCCATCGGGTTTTCAAATAAGTCGGCCATGCGGTCCTCCATTTCTTATCATCGCAGCACTTCAAAGCGGGGCTGCGGATTGTGGATTTAAAGCGCAAACGAAGTTAGTTGCAGATGTAACTAATGTCAAGGAACTCTGGATCAGCTAAAAAATGAGTACTAGAAGAGTGTTTTTAGTCACCAGCCTCCAAAGCTAGCGCCTGGGAGAATAACCAGCTGGCAACGGGTCCTTGGACAGGATCGGGAGAGTAATCGGGAGCCGGGTGCGACACAGTGGTTGCGCCACACCCGTGCACAGCCGACCTTACTTACGCGTGCATTTACCGGTATCGGTACGACACATATGATCCTTGTGAAACTTGCCGGTCATCTGGTCGCACTGGGATTTGCTCACATCTCCAGCACAGGCATTTTCGGCATGCTGGCAGCAACCGGTTTCAGCGGTGCCCATTCCTTTATTGCCGTCCATCCCTTCATCTTTCTTGCGCTGTTCGCAGGCAGACAGGGTCAAAACCATCGCCGCGGCCAGTATCCCAATTGAAGCTTTGAGTCTCATAAAGGCCTCCTAAATACCCGGCTTAGCGGCCGGTGACATGGATATCGCGGAATCTGCCGCGCATTGCTTTGTGCGACCCGCGTAGATTTACCCGACATCTCCACCAGCTCAGGGATTTTGCGATTAGGCGCGCCATCCCATTACCACCCTGCAGATTTACCGGGCCATGCATTGACTGTAGCCCACACTGGCAGCGAAACCATCTGACTGACGGGACATTTACGTTAATTTGCCCCTGACAGCCCATCCAAATAACTGAATACCTTTTTGTATTTGTCAGAGCCGGTACAATCGGCCCCCGTTTGTCGGGTAAAAACCCCGCCTGAATGTATTTATTGAGGACCCCCTATGCTTCTCGCCGCTGCTGCCATCATTGCTGGCTTTATTGTGCTGGTCTGGAGTGCCGATCGTTTTGTGGATGGAGCTGCCGCCACTGCTAAACATTGCGGCATGCCCACACTGTTAATAGGCATGGTGATTGTCGGCTTCGGTACTTCCGCTCCGGAGATGGTGGTCTCAGCCATTGCCGCCTTGAATGGCAACCCCGGCCTCGCCCTGGGTAATGCCTACGGTTCCAATATTGCCAATACCGGTTTGATTCTCGGTTTCAGTGCCCTGCTGATCCCACTATCGGTACACTCAAAGATTGTGCGTAAAGAGCTGCCACTGCTGCTGGCAATCACCCTGCTCAGTGGTGCCTTCCTGTGGAATGACCGCTTGGAGCGCTGGGAGGGTATTGTTCTGTTATTCGGTTTCTTCGCCTTGATCGGCTGGAGTATCTTTTCTGCCATGCGCAATAAAGGTGACCAGCTTGAGGGAGAAGTAGAAACTGAGCTGGAAGACAACCCTATGCCACTCGGAACTGCCATATTTTGGTTGGTAGCGGGGCTGGTACTATTGATTGTCAGCTCCCGAATCCTCGTATGGGGAGCAGTAACCATTGCCGAATCTTTGGGGGTCAGTGACCTGGTGATAGGCCTGACTATTGTTGCCCTGGGAACCTCACTGCCGGAACTGGCCGCAACTTTAGTGGCCGCACGAAAAGGTGAGCACGATATCGCCATCGGTAACGTTGTCGGCTCCAATATGTTCAATCTGCTGGCGGTGGTTGGCATTGCCGGCACCATTGCTCCCATGAACAACGTACCCCACGAGGTGCTGTCCCGGGACTGGCCGATGGTTCTGGGCCTCACAATTGCCCTGTTTATTTTTGCCTACGGCTTCAAAGGCCAGGGCCGAATCAATCGCTGGGAAGGCTCCGCGCTGCTAATGGCTTACCTCGTATATACCGGCTACCTGGTAGGAACCATTACCAAAGCTGCACTCTGATAATATTCGGGGTGGTGCCGCACCACCCCATAGTTACTGCCTGAATTCACCATAATTCGCCACCTCTGCGCCCATTTCTCTTCCCAAAAACTGACTAATATCTGCAACACCTACCAAGGAAAAGTGCAGAGCAGCTTGATGAAGAGAAGCACCATTGGCAAAACCGTAGCGCTAACAGCCCTATTTGGACTCGGTGCAATTTACCTACTCAATGCCTCTTGGCTGGCGACAGCCCAGCAAGGGGAACCGATCCTGATTGCCCATCGCGGCGTCTACCAAACTTACAACCGGGATAATTTGACCCGTGACGAATGCACCGCAGTCCGTATCTATACCCCGGAACACCGCTATCTGGAAAACACTATTCCTTCTATGGAAGCTGCCTTTTCTCATGGCGCGGACATTGTCGAAATCGATGTCCATCCCACCATTGATGGCGACTTCGCAGTATTTCATGACTGGACCCTAGACTGCCGCACGGATGGAACAGGTGTCACCCGGGAACAGTCCATCAAGGACTTAAAAAAGCTGGATATTGGTTACGGCTATACCTTTGATGGCGGCAAGACATTTCCCTTTCGTGGCCAGGGGGTGGGTTTACTTCCCACTTTAAAAGAGGTCTTGCTGCACTTTCCCGGCAAGCAGTTTCTGATCAATATTAAGAGTAATGATCCAACAGAAGCAGAGCGATTGGATAACTATCTTCGGCAACACCAATTGCCTATTAATTCCCGGCTTATGGTCTACGGTGGCGATCGCCCAATTGAAAGGATGCGCCAGTTACGGCCAAATGCATTGGCCTTCAGCAAGACAAGCGCCAAACAATGTGCTCTGCAATATGCACTATTCGGTTGGAGTGGCTACTTTCCTGAGTCTTGCCGGAACAGTATTGTTGTTGCACCCAATACCTGGCGATGGGCTTTGTGGGGTTGGCCCAATCGCTACTCTGAACGAGTGACCAAAGCCAATAGCTTGGTGATGGCAGTGGACCATAAAAATGGCAAGCGGGGCTTGCCCGGTATTTACACACCGGAAGAACTCAGTTTTCTACCCGAAGGGTACAGCGGAGCTATTTGGATTGAGAAGATCGAACTGATTGGCCCATATCTACAAGCAAGACAATAGATAACCTTAGCGTTTTCGACCTTTCTCCAGCCGTGCCAGATGCGCCTGAAGACGCTCTATTTCTTCCAGCAGCTCTATCGCTAATGCAGCGCCGGCAAGATTTACCCCCAGATCTCGCTCCAGGCTGTAAACCCGGCGCACCCGGCGCACACAAATTCCGCTAAAGCGCCACTGCACTTCCCTGCTACGCGGCTCAATAATTCCCTCCTCAACCAAGGCAATGATGCGCTCCGCCGGCACACCACAAGCCCGACACAGTTCACTCAAAGTTAACTCACTCTCTTCATCCAGGAGAACACCGCTAAGCTGCTCAACCTTTTTAGGCATCACAATTATCCTCCCATGGACTGACGCGGATTGAAGTTGAATGCGTCGCCAAACTGACGGTATGCCTCGCGTTCATTATCAGTAGTGGCTGGCGGCGTAACAGTTTGCATCACTATATACATATCCCCCGGCTGCTTTGCCGGGATACCGCGGCCCTTGAGGCGCAGTTTTTTACCGTTGGTGCTGTTTGCTGGAATGGTCACTTTAATGGGACCATCGGGAGTGGGTACCTGAACCTTGGCTCCAAGCATTATCTCCCAGGGAGCCAAAGGCAAATCCAGGTAAACCGTTTTACCTTCTGTATGGAAAAGGGGATGAGAGTTGAAAGCAATTTCCAGGTAGAGATCACCTGGCTTACCTTCTCCAATGCCAGGCTCACCCTGTCCAGCCAAGCGAATCTGTTGCCCTTCAGTGATCCCCTTGGGAATTTTTATATTAAGAGTGCGCTCACGCAGTTGCGGTCGCCCATCTGCACCCAATACCGAGTGCTTTAAGGTTACTTGGCGTGTACCGCCACGATAACTATCTTCGAGATCTACTGTGATGCGGGCATAGGTATTTTCACCCTGGGCACTGTAAGAGCGGCGCTGCCCCTGCCCATAAGCCTGACGAAACCCGCCACGGCCAAACAAGCTTTCAAAGAAGTCACTAAAAGCTTCAGGATCAGCTTCGGTATATCCACCACCGTGAAACTCAAAACCCTGGTCCCAATTGGGGGGCGGTCGAAAATCCTGGCCAGACTGAAAACCACTGCCGAGCTGATCGTAAGCAGCTCGCTTCTCTGGGTCCTTCAATACTTCATAGGCCTCATTTACTTCCTTAAAGTGTTCTTCGGCGCCCTCCTCTTTACTGACATCCGGATGATATTTACGTGCTAATTTTCGATAGGCACGCTTAATCTGTGCCTGATCCGCACTCCGATCCAGGCCAAGTATTTTGTAATAGTCCTTGTATTCCATGGCTTTAATAAAAGCCGATGGTGACGGGATTCGCCATATATTTATGATATAAAATCGGTAAGAAGGTTAGTTGAGATCCTCCCCCTTCAACTAAGATTTAATAATATGGCGCCGATTAGATAAACGACGCCAAGCTGCAGTATTAATAACCAGTCTCGTAAAACATTGATCCATCTAGATACTCGATAGACCCATCGGTATAGTGAATATAGACCTCAGCAGGGTTTGAGGCATAAGCTCGCACTGTCACAGAACAGTACAAACCAGAGCTACAACCTTTAATCCAATTCACATAATCTATAGATTTTGTAATATTTACTATTTCCCAGCTTCCTGAAGTCGAGGTTCCAAAACTAAAATCCAAACCACCACAACGATTTGTTCCGTTGCCAATTACTTGCCCCCCAGCTTTGACGTTAAGGTTGCATTTAAGATCAGCAGAAAATGCAGGCAATGCAACGGCGGAGCCAACCAGCAAAGACAGTACTATTAATATTTTTTTGACATTCATTTGTAGAACCTTAAGATTATTTATTATTAATTGATAAACCAAAAACAACAAACCTCGTTAATGATGCTATCACCGCCAATAAACACTTCCCATAACAACAAAAATACAAATTAGATAAATAATATGAACTGGCTATCAATATAATTAAACTAATATCCAATAGCATGAAATTTCAAAGGAGACACTTGTTCCGGATACTTGGAATCAATGAACAGCCAAAAAAACTGAGATCCAAAGCCACTTTATAACTAACATTATTCGAATAAGGCAAGAATAAAGAGGATAGATATATAGATAAGTTAAAGGAATTTAACTACAACTACTCAACTTCTACTTATAAAAAATATATTAATGTATTTAACAGAGAACCAAATTTTCTTTGGTTCCCCAAAAAACAACCTCTATCGGAGACTATCGTTCAGCCGAGTAAGGATCTTCCGCATTTAAATAGGCCAAAACATCTGCTTTCTGTTCGGTTGAATTCAGCCACTTGCGAACTTCTTTAGCTTTATCATATAAGTCATCTCCAAATTTACTCCGATACATTTCAGAAAAAGTCTCTTGGGCCTTGTTCTCCCTGATCTTTTTCTGCCATTCATGAGTAACTAAAAAGTTAAGTGAGCCAGCAAGCCCTTCAGCTTTTAGTAAATCCCATTCGCCTTTATCTAACCAGACTCCACCGACAACAGTACTGTAATCAATACGATGTTCACTACTAGCTATAATTTTTATCTTTTGCATTATGGAGCCAGACACCGGGCACAAGATAGCTCGCTTAGTATCTTCGGAAACTACATCATTCAGATTACTAATATCTTCTGAAAATTTGTATTCAGGATTTTGTCTTTTCCAGCTTAAGTAATCTTCAATAAGAATCCAGTTACCCTCACAGGAAGAACAAGTATATCCACGAAATAACTCTTCGATAAATCCTGGTTTAAGAACGCCATCTTTACAGCTGGTACAGCGCTTCATATTTTGCACCTTAATAAAAAATAACCCGGATCTACCTATTTAGATCCGGGCTATAAGAATCATTTATTTCCAAAATAATAGTGAGTTTTGTACTATATAATTTAAAAAAATGTACGTTGCTCTAACTATCAATCTCAGTGGTCTTATTCAGGTCACCAACTCCAGCTTCTTTTAAGAGTGAGTCTACCAGTGGAGCCATAGCCCGATGTTTTAGAGCACTACCAACCAGAGCTTCAGGCAAGCTTTGTCCTTTGGATTCAGCATCACCATCTAAAACTCCGCTGCTTGCTCTACCATCAATACCATTTAAGCCCTCAACAGAGATAATTTTCATTCCCTCAATACTTTCCATCGGCTTAACGCTTTCACGGATAATATTGGGCAGATTTTCGTGCAGACTGAGGACCTTCTTAAGGGCAATTTGGGCTTCATTGAGGCTGTTATAGGCTTCATTCATCAGGCGCTGACCCTCAGCGTCCACTGCATATTTTTCACGATCAGCTTCAACTTTAATACGAATAGCCTCAGCTTCAGCTGCAGCCTGCAAGCGCAACGCTTCGGCCTTATCTTCAGCAGCCGCTTTCTCCGCATCGGCCATTACTTTAATACCCGTGGCCTGACGTTCCGCTACTTTTTGAGCTTCAATAATTTCAATGCGCTTATCACGCTCGGCAACTTCAACATCCTGAGCTGTGCGAACTTGCTCTTCGGCTTTTACTGCTTCAGCTCGAGCTACGTTAGCCTGTTGGTCCGCAAGAGATTGCTCTTTAGACTTTTCTGCAACAGCAATTGCACGTTCCTGCTTGGCAATTTCCACTGATTTCTCTTTGGAAATACGCTGCTCATCGAGAATACGCTCACCTTCAATCTCTTGCTCTTTCAAGCGACGCTCTTTCTCGATTTCCAGTAACTTAGTTGCCTGTTCCGCAGCAATTTGAGATTGGCTCACTTCGCGCTGAGCTTCAATTTCAGCCTTGCGTGCTGCGCGCTCCTGCTCAGCTAGTTCACGGGCAATATCCGCCTTCTGGGCAGCTTCGCGATTTTCCAGCTCGCGCTGTTGCTCCAGACGTGCGTAACGTTTTTCTTTTTCAATTTCTAATTTCTGGCGTTCAGCTTCGAGGTTTTTCTTCTCGATCTGTACCATGGTTTCCTGTTCTACATCATTGACCTCTTTACGGCGCACCTCAATAGAGCGGGTCATGCTGGCGAGGCCCTCGGCATCAAACACATTATCCTGATTGAAGAATTCTTTATGGGTTTGATCCAAACCGGTCAAAGATACAGCCTCGAGTTCCAATCCATTTTTTAATAGATCTTCGGAAACTACCTGCTGAACTTTTTGTACAAACTGGCTGCGCTGCTCGTGTAGCTCCGCCATTTCCATTTCTGCAGCTACCGAGCGCAATGCATCAACAAATTTACCCTCGATCATTTCCTTTAACGCTTCGGGGTCTAAAGTACGCAGCCCCAAAGTCTGTGCAGCATTAGCTATCGCATCTACATCCGGCTTTACTCGCAGATAAAATTCAGCAAGTACATCAACACGCATGCGGTCCTTGGTAATCAGCGCTTGATGCTCTTTACGGGAAACCGCCAGACGCAAAGTGTTCATGTTTACCGGAATGATTTCATGCAAAACCGGAAATACAGGTGCGCCACCATTCATAATAACCTTTTGCCCGCCCATACCGGTCCGTACAAATGAGCGCTCTTTCGAGGCTCTGGTATACAGGCGTGCAAATATAGCCCCGCTAACAATCAAGGCCACTAATATGGTACCGCCAATAAATAATAAAAACGAAAAATTTCCTATCACTGCTAGCTTCTCCATTTAGTTATTCTCTATAAGATGTATGCTGCTGGGGCGTGTTACTCGAAAATGTGCTCCCAGCTCTTCAACCAGTAACACCTTATCCCCCTGATTAAATGTTTCACTTTCATCCGGTTCCACCATCACATAATGTGTAGTTCCGTATTCATCACTAAAACGTGCTTCTGCTGGTGAACCGATTTCTGCTTTACCGATCGTAATAATAGCTACGCGGCCAATAAAGGAATTTCTCTTAACTGCCTCGGATTCATCACCCACAGCAAAGCGCCGCATAATGTTGCCAACAAAACGTACTTGAGGTAACGCAAGAAAAAAGACTGCCACAGCAAGTAAACCGCCTGGCAATAAATATCCAACAAGAGACTCTATGAGCATTTGGGCTACTAGGCCGGTCACTCCAAAGCTAACCAGAAAAGTTACTAACAGTATAAGTGCAGGAACTTCACCGAAACGCAACCACCCAAGCAGCTTAGTCATCTCCCCAGACAACCCTGTATCTGGCACGTCAACATCAAAATCTGGTAATAAATTATCCAGTAAATCTGAAATACCAACACCAATCAATGTCATGACGCCTTCAAGAAGCGCTATCATAAACATTAAAATCAGCGCACCGGTAAAGATCAGGTTTTGGTCTTGCAATAAAAATATCATCAGCCCCCCGATTTAATCTTGGCTAAACGTTCTTTCACACGATTATTTCGCGCGAACTCCTCAAGTTCTGCTAATTTGCTGGCATCTATCCCAGAGTCGAATGTCGATATAGCTGTATTACCTACTGCTCGATTAAATGCATCGGTAGCTTGTTCTACCTGGGCTTTTGGCTTTCTATCTCTGCCATATTCATCCGCAGTAACTCTACTACCTACCTTTTTATTGATTGCAATAAATTCTTGTAATTGTTCACGCATTTCACGTTTCTTACCTTGCAGGGCAAGAATATAGGAACCTAGTTCCTTTATTTCTATCTCATTTTCATTGATCGCTTTTTCTAAAATTGGAAGTTGCGCCTCAATATCCATTTGTTTGGCAATCGCGACTTCAGCCAAATCATCACGACCTTCATTTATAGCAATATCAATTTGTTCAGCTAAACGCTTATGACGAGCATTTTCATCGCTTAACGCTCTACTATTTAGATACTTGGATGCCTCAACTTTCCCTAGCTGATCTCGCACATCTGCAATTGCATCATCCACCTCCCGAATTGCCTGCTCCATCACTGACTCTGGTGCAGTGGCTTCAACCGAGTCCACGACGGCATTGGCGGACACAGAGATTAAACGTGATATGCGCTTTATAAACCCTTCACTCATAACTTATCTCCTGCTCCCAAATACAAGAATCCACCTTATCATTAGCTACAAATTTCAAGTGATGTCGAAACAGTATCCAATCTCTCACCATGGATACTGTTTATGTTTTCCTGCTGTGACGACAAGACAATTTTTCTGCAAAGTATTAGGAGTCTGCAGCAGAGTTTTTATAAGTAGCTCAATAGGATTGGAATCAATACTAAATTATATCAATGCCGTATTCTCTACGAGCAATTCCAATATCATTCCAATAAGTAAACTGCGATGACTTTTTCCCAAACAACAAGTCATTAATGGAAGGAGCGCTTCTACACAGGAAAGTTATGACCGGGCAGATTTTTTGCTCTGCCGAACCTCTCTCTACAGCAACCAATTTGCGCATTTTTTACTTTGTGTGACAGCGCTACTGTGATCGATCGACACCAAGGTAGGCATAGTCATCCACCGGTAAACACGCCAAAATTTACTGGATTCCATTGAGCATGACGTTCCTTTGCCTCACATGCATATAAATGTACACACACCAATAGAGTAGGTCAATCAATAGGAGGTAAAGTGAGTGGATGACGAGTTTTTAATCGTGGGTCGCTTGCTTTTATGCTTTGCTAAAGTAGCAGCTATTAGCGCTGTAAAACTGAACATTGTGGTTGGCATACAATTCAAAAATCAATTACACGCTATAACAACAGGCAAATAGTGGCATAAAATCGACGCCAACTTATGGTTTTGGAAATATGAACGCGCCCAGTTCTAATTTATCCTTTCAGTGCTTGGGAAATCCTATTCTCAATGTCGATAGCTATAAAACTAGTCATTATCTGCAGTACCCCCCAGGAACATCACACATTAGTAGTTATGTAGAGTGTCGTGGTGGTGAATTTGCGTCGACGGTATTCTTTGGCTTGCAGGCGTTTATCAAGCAGTACCTGAGCACCTCCATCAGTTCTCATCACATTGATGAAGCTGAAAATATTTTAAACCCCCATGGACTACCATTTAACCGTGATGGATGGAATCATATTTTAAATGACCATAATGGTTTAATGCCTCTTGAAATTACAGCGATAGAAGAAGGACAAGTCATTCCAGTAACCAATGTTTTAGCTCAGATTGTCAATACCTGCCCTTCATGCTTTTGGCTCACTACTTATATTGAGACCGCACTTTTACGGAGCATCTGGTATCCATCAACCGTAGCTACCCAGAGCCGAGAAATAAAGAAAATTATCTCACAGTATTTATTTGAAACAGCGGAAAATCTGGATACGCTGGAATTTCGTTTACATGATTTCGGGGCTCGGGGAGCCAGCAGTCTCGAAACAGCCATGCTGGGAGGTATGGCTCACTTAGTTAATTTTAAGGGGACTGATACGATATCCGGAATATTAGCCGCAAAAAGATTTTACAACGCCGCTGTACCTGGAGCTTCCATTCCCGCCGCTGAACACAGCACAATTATCGCTTGGGGACAACAGCATGAGGAAGATGCTTACCATAATATACTTGAGCAATTTTCTGGGGAAGGAAAAACTGTGGCTGTTGTCAGCGATAGCTACGATTTGTGGAATGCTATAGAGAATATCTGGGGAAAAAAATTAAAGGATAAAGTTACTCACAGTGGCGGCACATTAGTAATAAGGCCTGACTCCGGCAACCCAGAAGAAGTCGTGATAGAAGCAATAGAAAGGTTGATGCGGATATTTGGCTCGCAGAAGAATAAAAAAGGGTATCGATTACTACCCCCCTTTATTCGCGTTATACAAGGAGACGGTATCACCCGCTTTGTAATCCCGAAAATTCTCCAAGCAATGAAAGAAAACAATCAAAGCACAGAAAATCTGACCTTTGGTATGGGCGGAGGATTACTACAAAAAGTTGACCGCGATATGATGGGATTTGCAATGAAAGCCAGCGCTATCTGTATCAATGGCAGTTGGTACGATATTTTTAAGAATCCGAGAACCGGACCCGAGAAAAGGTCCAAGGGTGGCCGCCTTGCCTTGATTCGCGGCGATGATGGTGCACTTCGAACTATTGCGCAGAGCGACCTAAAATCAGAGGCTAACCTGCTGAGGCCCGTTTACCGCAACGGTATCCTGCTAAAGGATATTACTTTCGACAAAGTTCGAAGAAATGCTGACCTTTGAATCCCTTTCCACCCTCACAACGTCTTACCCCTACGAAACTTCACTTTACCGAGCGAGTACTTTACAACTTTAGGTTGGTCCTGTTAGTTGTGCGTATCCAAAGTCTGACCTCCGTGCACACAAGGCCTCCAGCGTCAGTCGTAATAACAATAAGTACCCGCAGAGAGTGCTCGTGCTCTCGTGGGGTAAAGGTAGCCAATGGAAAGAAGAAAATTCCTCAAGATCGCCGGTGTCGGCTCCAGTGGTATTTTGTTGCCTCTACAGGGCATTCAGGTCAGCGCGGAGCAGCTGCTCAATGAGGGCATGCACAGCTCTCATAAAAGGCACTTGGCGGATGTAGTCCTGAATACGGCGCGCAAGGTCGGGGCCAGTTATACCGATGTGCGCATCGGCCGCTATCTGAACCAGTATGTTATGACCCGCGAAACCAACGTGGAGAATATCGTCAACACGGAATCCCTTGGCGCTGGTATTCGTGTGATCGCCAACGGTACCTGGGGCTTCGCCGCCACCAACGACCTTACAGCGGATGGCGTTGCCCTTGCCGCGCGCCAAGCAGTTGCCGTAGCTAAGGCCAATGCCAAGTACCAAACTGAGCCCGTGCGTTTGGCACCAGTAAAAGGGGTGGGCGAGGTTTCCTGGCAGACACCTATCGAACAAAATGCCCTGCAGGTCCCCATCAGTGAAAAAGTCGATTTCCTGATGGATGTTAACAATGGGGCACTCAAAGCTGGGGCCAGCTATATCCGTTCTTCCCTGTATCTGGTCAATGAGCAGAAGTACTTTGCTTCTAGCGACGGCTCCTATATTGACCAGGATGTCCATCGCCTATGGGCACCTATGCAGGTGACCGCTGTTGATAAGCAGAGCGGTGCTTTTAAGACTCGCAACGGTCTCAGTGACCCAGTGGGGAGAGGCTATGAATACCTGGCCGGTCACGACAAAGACAAGATTCGCGGTCAGACCACTCTCTACAAAGCTTCCTATGATATGGCCGAGGATGCAGTGCTTGCAGCCGAGCAAGCCCAAGCCAAGCTATCAGCCAAGTCCATCGATCCGGGCAAGTACGATTTGGTACTGGAACCCTCGCATCTGTGCCTGACCATCCATGAATCTGTGGGTCACCCATTAGAGCTGGACCGCGTGCTGGGTTACGAGGCCAACTATGCGGGAACTTCCTTCGCCACCCTGGATAAGTGGCGCAGCGGTAAATTTCAGTACGGCAGCGATAAGGTCACCCTGTTTGCCGACAAGGTGCAACCGGGCTCCCTCGGCGCCGTCGCCTATGACGACGAAGGGGTTAAAACCAAGCGTTGGGACTTGGTGAAAGACGGCATCCTGGTGAACTACCAGGCTACCCGCGATCAGGTGCATATGATCGACCAAAAGGAATCCCACGGCTGCAGCTATGGCGATAGCTGGTCCAGCGTGCAATTCCAGCGCATGCCCAATGTCTCTTTGGCGCCAAGCGAAAAAGAATACTCGGCAAAATCCATGATTCGCGATGTGGAAAAAGGCATTTACATTGTCGGACGCGGTTCTTATTCCATCGATCAGCAGCGCTACAACTTCCAATTCGGCGGGCAGCTGTTCTATGAGATCAAAAACGGCGAGATCGTCGGCCAGGTTGAAGACGTCGCCTACCAGTCCAACACCCAGGAATTCTGGAATTCCTGCTCGGCGATTTGCGACAGCAGTGATTACCGCTTGGGCGGAACCTTCTTCGATGGCAAGGGCCAGCCGAGCCAGGTGAGTGCAGTCTCCCACGGCTGTTCCACCACCCGTTTTGACCAAATTAATGTAATCAATACCAAGCGCAAGATTTCCTGAGCGGCGCACAAGAATAAGTAATTGGAGAAAAGGCAATGGCCATTCTGAGTAGAAGTGAAGCGAAGCGTATTCTCGACAAGGTTTTAAAATACAGCCGCGCCGATGAAGCCAGCGCGCAGCTGGCCGGCAGCGAAACCGGCAATATTCGCTACGCGCGCAACAGCGTTTCCACCAGTGGTATCGTCAATGATATCGAGCTGGCCGTAGAGGCCCGTTTCGGCAAGAAATCCGGTGTGGCCACTATCAATGAATTCAGCGATGCCTCCCTGGAAAAAGTGATGCGTCGCGCCGAAGAGTTGGCCAAGCTATCTCCGGAAAACCCGGAAGCCATGCCGATGCTGGGACCGCAGAAATATGTCAGCGTAGACGGCTTCGCCAAGTCCACTGCAGATATCACTCCAGACCAGCGCGCCAAGGCTGCGGCAGATTCCATTATTGCAGCCAAAGAAAAGAAAGTGGTTGCCGCAGGTTACCTGGAAGACCAGCGCTCTTTTGCTGCAGTCGCCACCAGTAAAGGCTTGTTCGGCTACCACGCTTCTACCTCTGCCAATTTCACTGTAACCATGCGCACCGAGAATGGCCTGGGTTCTGGTTGGGCCGAAAGTGACGTTACCGATTTCGGTGCAATGAATACCGGCAGCACCTCCTCTGTCGCCATCGACAAAGCGGTCCTGTCCCAGGAAGCCCGTGCCCTGGAACCGGGCAAGTACACCGTGATCCTTGAGCCCAATGCGGTGTCCGGCCTGGTGGGTTACATGATGAGCGGCTTCGATGCGCGCAGTGCCGACGAAGGCCGCAGCTTTATGAGCAAAAAGGGCGGCGGCAACCGGACCGGCGAGAAGATGTTCGACAAGCGCGTAAATTTCTACTCCGACCCCACCAGTCTCGATGTGCCGGCTCAACCCTGGACCGACGGTGACTTTATGCAGCTGGGACGCACCGAATGGGTGAAAGACGGCGTAGTGAAAAACCTGGCGCGCAGCCGCTACTGGGCGGAGCAAAGCAAAGGCAAAGTGGTCCCCGAACCCAACAACCTGATTATGATCGGCGGCGATAAAACCACCGAAGAACTGATCAAAAATACCCGCCGCGGTATTTTGGTATCCCGCACCTGGTATATCCGTATGGTCGATCCACAGTCCATGCTGCTCACCGGCCTCACCCGCGACGGCACCTTCTATATCGAAAACGGCAAGATCAAATACCCGGTGAAGAACTTCCGCTTCAACGAGAGCCCGGTAATCATGCTCAACAATATCGAAGATATGGGCGTCCCCCAGCGAGTGGGTATGTGGGGCATGTCCGCCATGATTCCCGCACTGAAAGTACGCGACTTTACTTTCAGCAGCCTTTCTGACGCCGTTTAACCGCCAGCACCACTTGAGGATAACGAAATGGATAGAAGAAAATTTCTCCAGCTCAGCGGTGCCGGCCTGGGGGTTTCCATGTTGCCGCTGTCCGGCAATCTGGTGGCCGAAAGCAAACTGACGCAAAGCGGTATTGATCTCTCGGTAAAAAAAGAATTTGCCGATGTCGCCCTGAATACCGCCACCAAACTCGGGGCCACTTATGCCGATGTGCGTATTGGTCGCTACCTGAATCAATACGTGATCACCCGCGAGATGAAAGTGCAGGACGTGGTGAACACCGAATCTATCGGCATGGGGGTTCGGGTTATTGCCAACGGCACCTGGGGCTTTGCCGCCACCAATGACCTGACCGCCGATGGCGTCGCCCGCGCCGCCCGCCAGGCAGTAGCCACGGCCAAGGCCAACTCCAAGTACCAGCAGGAGCCAGTACAGCTGGCTCCGGTAAAAGGCCACGGCGAAGTCAGCTGGCAGACACCGATCCAGAAAAACGCTATGCAGATCCCCCTGGCCGACAAGGTGGATCTGTTGATGGATGTGAACAAGTCCGCCCTGGATGCCGGCGCCAGCTATATCAACTCCATGTTGTACCTGGTGAATGAGCAAAAGTATTTTGCCTCTACCGACGGCTCCTATATCGACCAGGATGTTCACCGTTTGTGGGCGCCCTTCTCGGTCACCGCAGTGGACAAGAAAACTGGCGGCTTCCGTACCCGCCAGGGCCTCAGCCAGCCGGTAGGACGCGGCTTTGAATACCTGGATGGCCGCGCCGAAGACAAGATCCAAGCGCAGACAGTGCTCTACCGCGATTCCTACGATATGGCCGAAGACGCACGCCTGGCGGCGCAACAAGCCAAGGAAAAGCTCACGGCTAAATCGGTCAAACCGGGCAAGTACGACCTGGTGTTGGACCCCAGCCACCTCTGGCTCACCATCCATGAATCCGTCGGCCACCCACTGGAACTGGACCGCGTGCTCGGCTACGAGGCCAACTTTGCCGGAACCTCTTTCGCCACTATCGATAAATGGCGCAGCGGCAAATTCCAATACGGCAGCGACAAGGTCAATCTGTTTGCCGATAAGGTACAGCCCGGCTCGCTCGGCGCCGTCGGCTACGACGATGAAGGCGTGAAGACCCGCAACTGGGATCTGGTAAAAGACGGTGTGCTGGTGAACTACCAAGCCACCCGCGACCAGGTACATATGCTGGGGCAAAAGAAATCCCACGGCTGCTGCTACGCCGACAGCTGGTCCAGCGTGCAATTCCAGCGCATGTCCAACGTTTCGCTGTTACCCGGCAAGGAGGAGCTGGGTGTTGACGATATGATCAAGGATGTGGAGAAAGGCATTTATATTGTGGGTGCCGGTTCCTTCTCCATCGATCAGCAGCGCTACAACTTCCAGTTTGGTGGACAGCTGTTCTACGAGATTGAAGACGGCAAGATTACCGGCATGGTGGAGGACGTCGCTTACCAGTCCAACACCCGGGAATTCTGGAATGCCTGTTCGCAGGTCTGCGACAAAGATGATTACCGCCTGGGTGGTTCCTTCTTTGACGGTAAGGGACAGCCGATGCAAACCAGTGCGGTATCCCACGGTAGTTCCACTGCACGCTTCGACGGTATCAATGTGATTAACACCAAGCGCAAGCTGGGCTAGCCATTGATCCAGGCGGGAGCTGGCCAGCAAACCAGTCAGCTCCCAGCATTGAAAATAAATGGGTAGAAGGAAAGAAGGTGCTCCGTTCGAGACCGTATGAGGCATGGATGCCGATTACGAGCGTACAGGGATGTATTTACAGCGTGTATCGAACGGAGCACCTTCTTTCCTTTCCTCTCAACAATAAAAACCAACGCAGTAACAGAGTTATCCCGTGTCCCTCACCCGCAAGGCTTTTCTCCAGCGCCTGATCCTGGGTAGCTGCGCCGCAGCGCTGCCGCTGGGCACACGCGCACAAAATACCGCACCGGGTAGTGCGCAGGAGCACTACGATTTTTATTTCACCCGCTTGATGTACGAGTCTGGTGACTGGGATGTAGATCAGCGCATGCCTTCCAACCTGCTCAATTCACTGGTGGAATACACCAATCTCAGGGTTGATCCCAAAGAGCACATAGTGCCGCTGGCCGATAGGAAAATGCTGCTGGCGCCTTTCTGCTACCTGGCCGGACACAAGCTGGTGCAATTCACCACGGAAGAGGCAAAGAATTTTCGCGACTACGTCAATCGCGGTGGCTTTGTATTTGTCGACGACTGCAACCACGATATCGACGGTCTCTTTGCCAAATCCTTCGAAGCACAAATGGCCGAGCTGTTTGGCGAAGACTGCCTGCAAAAGCTCCCAGACGATCACGACCTCTACCGCTGTTTCTTTCAATTCGATGAATTGCCGGTAACCAGCTTTGAATTAAATGGCTGGGGTGATGATCTGGTACATGACTACCTGAAAGCCATTATTGTTAACGGCCGTATCGCCGTGCTCTACAGCAACAAAGATTTCGGCTGCGAATGGGACTACGACTACCGCAACAAACGCTGGCTCGCCATCGATAATACAAAATTTGCGGTGAACATTGTTATTTACGCACTGACGAGCTGATTATGCTGACCACCCTGGAAAATAGTATCGAAGAACAACTGCACAGCCTCGACAATCTTCAACAGGAAATTGCGCGGGTGATTGTCGGCCAAAAACCCGTAGTGGAACAGATGCTGATCTGTCTGTTGGCCGGCGGCCACGCCCTACTCGAAGGGGTGCCCGGGCTGGGTAAGACCCTGCTGGTAAAAACCCTCGCCGATGCCAGTGCGCTGGATTTTAAGCGGGTGCAGTTCACCCCGGATTTAATGCCCGGAGATATTCTCGGCAGTGAGATCCTCGAAGAGGATCACAGCACCGGCAAGCGCTTTTTTAAATTCCAGCAGGGCCCGGTTTTCACCAATATCCTGCTCGCCGATGAAATTAACCGCACACCGCCGAAAACCCAGGCAGCCCTATTGGAGTCCATGCAGGAAGGCTCGGTAACCGTGGGCGGTAAAACGCTGAAGTTGCCCGATCCCTATTTCGTACTGGCCACACAAAACCCCATCGAACAGGCCGGCACCTATCCGCTGCCGGAAGCTCAGCTGGACCGCTTCCTGTTAAATATTCATATCGACTATCCCGATGAGCGGGATGAAGTGGAAATCCTGCGCTCCACCACCGGGACCAGCAGGGTCAAACCCAGCCCCAGCCTGGATGCGGAGCAATTGCGCGAAATGCAGCAACTGGTGCGGGAAATTCATGTTAGCGACGATTTGTACCGCTACGTGGCGATACTGGTGCGCGCTACCCGTATGGAAACCAGCGGCAGCGATACCCTGCAACAGTGGATCAAGTGGGGCGCCGGTCCCCGCGCGGGGCAGGCTCTGATTCTAGCCGCCAAGGCACGCGCCCTGTTGCAGCGGCGCCTCGCCGTCACCCGCGAGGACATCCGCAGCCTGTTACTGCCAGTACTGCGCCACCGGGTGCTGCTCAGCTTCCAGGCACAGGCCGATGGCGTGCAGATGCCACAGCTGATTGAAGAATTACTGGCAGCGGTGCCGGAACCGGGCCGGGACTGATCAGCGTGGAATACCTGTCCCCCAAAACCCTGGCCAGCTGTCGCGATCTGGTATGGCTATCGCGGCATATTGCCGAGGGCGTGATGCTCGGTGTGCAACACAGCCAGCGCCGTGGCACCGGCCTGGAATTTCACCAATACCGAGGCTATCAAGCGGGTGATTCCATCCGCCATATCGACTGGAAACTGTTTGCCCGCAGTGATCGCTACTATGTGCGCGAGACCGAGCAGGAGAGCCGTATGCATGTGTGCTTTGTGCTCGATAGCAGCGCCTCCCTGGGCCAGGCGAGCTTTGTCGAGCCCAGTCTGAATAAACTGCATTACGCCAAGTGCTGGATTGCCAGCCTATGCTGGCTGCTCAACGCCCAGGGAGACAGCTTTTCCCTATTGGCGTTTAACAGCAGCCGGACCGTTTATGTACCCGAAGGCCAGGGCGAGAGCCACCAGCGTCAAATCACCCTTCAGCTACAACAACTCGACGCCAGCGGCCACTGGCCAGATCGCGCTCAACTGGCGCCGCTGTGGCAATACTTTGAACGCCCCTGTCAGGTGGTGTTGCTGAGTGATTTTTTTCAACAGGGCAATGAGATCGGCGATTTTGCCGCACGCCTACACGCCGCCGGTCGCCCCTGCCTACCGCTGCAATTGTTAATTGAGGCAGAACAGACTTTTCCTTTTGGCGGAGAGCTAAAGCTGCTCAATCCAGAAGTAAGCGCCAGTACTCCCGCTACTTTAGAAGTGGATGCCGAGCGGCAACGCCAGTCTTACCTGGATGCTTTTGCTCAAGCGCAGAGCGAGTTAAAAGCACGCTTTGCCACACAGGAGTGCTCACTACAGACCGACCTTATCGAGCAGCCTGTGGAAAAGTCACTGCGGCAATTTATTCAACTGCACGGCAGGTTGTGCTGAGATGTTGTGGATAAATAACTTATTTCAATCCCCACAGTGGCTATGGCTATTCACAGCCCTGATTATCCCTGTCGCCATTCATTTGCTGCGCCGAAGTAATCCACAACAGGTCTCCTTTGCTGCGCTGCAATGGGTACAAAGATATTCACAGAGTCGCGCGCGCCGCCCTATTGTGGATAACAAGTGGTTGCTGCTATTGCGCCTGCTAATCGTCGCCCTGCTGGCAAGTTTATTGGCAAAGCCGCTGATTAAACGGGAAATTTATCCCCAAGAGGGCGTGATACTGGTAGACCCCAGAATTGAATCAGGGGAAGCGAATACATTTATCCACAATTCACTGCCGCAGCTTGTGGGGGAAGGTAATAAAGTACTGTGGTTATCCCCAGAAACGCCTTCCGTAACCTCACCCCCACCACAAAATGTGGACCTGTGGAAAACTCTATCAGCACTATCACGCCGGGCGGATTTGCGCAGGGCTCATATCCTGTTGATAAACAACGGGGTTCCAGCATCCCACCAGGCACTAAGAGTCAGTCCCCATTGGCAGTGGCACGGCCTCGACAAAACATCCACAGCTACGAGCCCGGTATTACCGGGTATCGCTTTAATGGGCAAACCGCCCAGCTGGTGGGCGCCTGTGCTGGAAGACTGGCAAGGCAATATGCCGGGACTATCGGTGCATATTCAGGAACAAGAAGAGACACCCAATGCCGAGCAGGCAGATTGGTTGATCTACACGGGCCCCGCTCCCCTGCCACAAGCCGTGCTGGAATTTGTTTCAGATGGCGGCCTGTTAATCACCGACAACAGTATCCCCCCTACCGATAATCTCAACTTCGTTGCTGTGGATAACAGCCAGTCAGCTCAAGCGGCCTCAATGGGACGGGGAAGTTGGCTGCGCTACGAAAGTGACTGGTACAGCGAGGCCTTTTATCGCCGCGCAGATTTACCTGAACGCTTATGGCTGCACTGGTCTGGGCAAGACTGGGCTCTGCAACACCAAAATCGTGGCCACTGGTCTGCCAATAAAGTAGTGGCAGGCCTTCCTGTAGAAGACAGCGAGGTAGAAAACCGCCGTATTGAACAACTGCAACCCTGGTTAATAGCCGCCCTACTGTTACTTCTGGCTTTTGAACGCCTAATTGTCCTATCGCGACCCGCAGTCATCATGGCAACCGATAGTAACGGGGAGGCCGACCATGGATAAGCGTGAGTCCACCCTTAACGCTGTGCGCAGGCGCTGGCAACTGACAGCCCTGCGGCCCTATCTCTGGCTTGCCACTGGCCTCAGCCTTCTGGCTGGCTTGGGCATTTTTGTATTCGGCTGGCCACAGTGGCTATTGCTCGCCTGGCTCGGAATTATTGTTGTAGCAATTCTATTGGATCGCAGCTGGCGCCCAAGCCCTGAAAGCCTATGTCGACAGTTGGATGGACAATATCCACAGCTGCAAGACAGCAGCCAGTTGCTTAGCCAACAGAAAACCAACCTAAGTCCATTGCAGCAATTACAGCGCGCGCGTATCGAAACAGAGCTGCAACAACTGCTGGAAAGTGGCGACCGGTCGTTTTTCGGTCCAAAAAAACTCCGCAGTACCCTGACAAATGCCTTCGGTGCCTGCCTGGGACTATTGTTATTTGTGCTGAGCGATTCTCACTTCACCGGGGATAAAACTGAGACCACACCAGCTATTCCCGTTGCCGAAAAGCTCGCCATAATCCGCGCGGCAACCCATATCCAGCCACCCGCCTACACTGGGCTCGCAGCCGACAGCCAATCCCTACAAGTCGATGTGCCGGAGCAGTCTGCGGTCGAGTGGCAACTTGAATTGAATCAGCCGGTGCAAGGACTGGAAATGCTGGCCGAAGCTGAGCGCTTCGCCTTTTCTCCGCTAGGTAATCTACCCAGTAAAAAATGGCAATTACAACGGACGATCGCTAAAGCAGACTTTTACCAGCTCTCAGTGCAACTCGCGGAGAGCCAAATGCTATTGCCGGAAATTCATAATATTCGGGTGAAAAAAGACAGTGCCCCGGAGTTTACCTTTGAGGCACCCAGCTTGCGCGTCGATACCATTCAAGGCAGCGCTCAAAGTATTCCCGTGAAAGTAATCATTAATGATGATTACCAGGTGAGTTCTGCGGATTTATTGGTCACCCTCGCCAGCGGCACCGGGGAAAATTTACGCTTTCGCGAAGAGCGTATTCCACTCACCAGTTTGCAATCCACTGCTTTATCAACAAGCCCCTCGGAAGATAAGAAAGCAGCTCGCTACGATTTCACCCTGCCCATCCACCAGTTTTCCATGGAAGCGGGAGATGAACTCTACTGGTATCTGGAGGCCAGGGATAACCGCGAGCCCAGTGCCAACGTTGCCAAGAGCCAACACTTTATCTTGCGCTGGCCGCAAGAGGAGATTTTCGGGCTGAGTGACAGCGAGGGGATGGCGATTAAGATATTACCGGAGTACTTCCGCAGCCAACGCCAGCTGATTATTGATACCGAGGCCTTGCTAGCCGAGCGAGAGCAGCTGCATCCGCAGGAGTTTCGCAAACGCTCCGAGGGTTTAGCCTATGAACAGAATTTGCTGCGTATGCGCTACGGCCGCTTTCTCGGCGAAGAGGATTCGGAAGCGGAGCATTCTGGCGCAGAAAGCGAGAAGCACGATGATAAAGAGGAGTCCGAACACGGCCATAGCCACGATCATACAGAACAAGGTGAGCACCAGTCACATGGCGAAGAAAATGCCACTCCCTTTGCACAGCGAGACTCCCATTTCCAACAGGCAGAGCGCATAGCTGCTTCTGCCGGACACCGGCATGACAGCTCAGAGCATGCCACCCTGTTCGACCCCCAAACCAAGGAGCTACTGCGCAATGCGCTGAATGCCATGTGGAGTTCCTGGCGCGACCTGTCGGTTATAGAGCCCCAAGCCTCCCTGCCCCACCAGCACCGGGCTCTGCGCTTTATCAAGGAAGTACAGCAGGCTTCGCGTATTTACTTACAAAGAGTCGGGTTCGAGGCGCCCCCCATAGACGAAAGCCGCCGGCTTAGCGGTGAACGGGAAGACGTAACGCCAGAAACTGTCGACAGTGCCTTTGAACAAAAACAAAGAGCACAGGTGCTCGCCCTAATGGCCCAAGTAGACTCTGGCGCCGAACTCGATACCGATCTGCTGGTGCAGATAAATGAGCTAGCTGCAGAGCAATCAATAGATCTCGGCCTGGAACTGTCCAAACGGCTGCGTTTATACCAGCAGCGCCACCAGCAACCGAATTGCATTGATTGCACAAACTCCCTGAATCAGCTGCTCTATCAGCTACTGCCAGCACCGGAATCTGCGCCTTCACTGCCTCTGCAAACTGAGGCAGACGGCCATTTCAGCCGTTGGCTACACCAGCAAGGGGAGAAATCATTGTGATTGATTTCTTGATACCCGGCCTGTGCCTGTTGGCCTGCTTAGCATCACTCGTACTATTGCGCCGCCGAGGCGCCAAGCCGTTCGACTATGGCCTGCAACTGGCGATTTGGTTGAGTGCCTGGATGCTCTGGCAGCCGCCGGCAATCATTCCCGCCGAGCGCAATATCTCTATCGACAGCAAACAGCTGGCGAGCTCACAACCAATAAATCTCAATGGTGTGGAAAATATCTCTCTCAATGGGGAGCCACTCGGCCGCGACAAACTTCGGGACCTGGCACCGGTACGTCTGGAGTTATCGAAGATCCTGGAATCTGATGGCCGCTGGGAATTGGACTGGCAGCGGCAAATTACCTTGGGTGATTCTTTAAAGTTAAAGGTTCACAACAGCCAGCCACTGACTGAAAACGTAAAAATTAGTCTGCTCAATCCCTACGGCCATATTGAAGACAGTCTTGAGCTAAAAGTGGGAGAAACAATTCAGGCACAACTCACTGCCACTCCAAAACTCGCAGGCCCCCAGCTATACCGAGTACGGACGGAAAGCGAAGCCGGCGAAACCCATACAGATCCTTTACCCATCCTGGTGCGTGAACCGCTCCAACCCAAATTGTTACTGTGGCTGGCACGCCCCTCTTTTGAGACGGCCGCCCTCTCTCGCTGGCTGCGCCAATCCGGTGTAACAGCACAAGTGATGACCCAGTTGGCACCTGAAATTAGTAGAAAAGAAACTCTCAACGGCCTTCCACTTACCGAGTCTGCGGATTTATTCACGAATGAAAGTCCCTTCGATTTAGTGATACTCGACAGCAGTTTGTGGCCACAATTTTCTGCTCTGCAAAAGCGTCAGCTCAACGAACTGGCCACTACAAAGTCACTGTTATGGTTAGTCAGTGACGATAGCTCTGAAGAGTTTCTCCAATACGCTGCTGCCCAATCCATGCCTCTACAAAAGGAAGAAGCCACCCACTTACATTCCGGCTTTGGCTACCAAAAAGCGGACAATCCGGAGATTCCCCCACTGCGTAATCTTGGCTTCAAAGTCACACAGCCCGGCTCCTACGACTTTTTACTGGGCAATGGAGAGCCCCCACTTTTCTGGGGGCGTTCGACTGAGACACAACACCTCGGGTTTATCCTATTTAGTGACAGCCATCGCTGGCTAACCAGTGGCTTTACTACTGAATTCGCCAGCCTGTGGAAGTCCATTATTGATTACCAACTCAAGCATTTGGGTAGTCAGCAGCCAGTAATCCTCTCCAATGAGTTACCGCGTACACAAGAACGCATCACCCTATGCAGCCCACTTTTTTCTGATCAGAGTCCATTCTTATCAGAGTTTCAAGATAGCTCCCGCTCTACCAAAGGAATCGCCGCAAGCAGAAGTTCCCGGGGTCAGTGCTACAGCTTCTGGCCCCAAAATTCAAGTTGGCACCAGCTTTGGACTGAATTGGAAGGGGAGTCGGTACTAGACTTCTATATCTTTGCCAAAGAGGACTGGCCTCTATGGCAGCAGTCCCTGAATGCCAGGGAAACCCAACTAATGGCTGCCGCACGTTTGGGGCCAGAAGCAAATAATCACGCAAACAGGGTTTTGTTGGGGCGCCAATGGCCGGCCCTTATATTGCTGTTACTAGTGTGTATAAGCTGGTGGCGGGAACGCAGGCTTTTGAATAGATCACGACCCTGAGGGCTTCGCCGTAGGTTTATTTCCCGGCTTAGCCTCTTGCTTGGGAAATATCATCTGGTCGACGGGATACCCCAAAGCTTTGGCCTTCTGTAAAAACTGCTCCAACACATCCTTGGGCATGGTTGGGGTGCGGGACAATATCCACAGATAGGATTTATCGTAGCCAGATACCATCGCGTATTGGTAGTCATCCGATAGAGCAATCACGATATAGGATGAGTAAAAGGGGCCAAGAAAAGAGACTTTCAAATGGCCCACATTTTTCGGGCCGACAAACTCGGCCCTCCCCTCCGCCATTTGCCAGGCATCACGCGCTTTTGAATAGCCGGTATTGATCACCGCGACAGAACCATCATGGTTGAGACTGTAGTCGGCAGTTACCTGGGTCAGGCCGCGCTCGAATGAGTGATCCAATCGAGCAATCTCATACCAGTGACCTAAATATCGCTGTAGCTGGAAGTTTTGGACAGGCTCAACCCCCTCCGGCACCCGGGTACAGGCACCCAGCCAGAAAAAGGAAAGCAGTAATACACCCAGTGAAAACAGCTTCATCTACCCACTCCCAGCAAGCTCCCCTCAAGTCAGAATAGAAGGCAGGGGTTTCACAAGATCAGGATAGTTTCGGGAATCTGTATTTCACCCATAAAAAAACCACCGCGAGGGTGGTTTTTTTATCGCTGGACTGACCAACTTATTTTTCGACGAAAGCGCGCTCAATCACATACTCGTGAGGTACACCTGCGCGGGTCTCCTTGAATCCCCAGTCATCGAGGATATTGGTGAGATCCTTCAGCATTGCCGGGCTGCCGCACAGCATAAAGCGATCTTCCTCAACACTCGGCTTGGGCACACCCAGATCGGTGAAAAGCTTTCCGGACAGCATGAGATCAGTCAGGCGGCCAGTATTCCGATAGGGCTCACGGGTCACGGTTGGGTAGTAAAGCAGTTGCTCGCGTACCATCTCGCCAAAGTACTCATGTTCCGGCAATACGTTCTCGATCTGCTCCTGGTAAGCCAGCTCAGAAACATAGCGAACACCGTGAGTAAGGATTACCTGGTCAAAACGCTCGTAGACCGTGGGATCTTTGATGATGCTCATGAAAGGTGCCAAGCCAGTACCCGTGGACAGCAACCACAGGCGTTTGCCCGGCAGCAGGTGGTCCGCCACCAGAGTACCGGTGGGTTTTTGGCTCACGTAGATCTCATCGCCCGGCTTAATCTTCTGCAGGCGGGAGGTCAGGGGGCCATCGGGAACCTTGATACTGAAGAATTCCAACTCGTCTTCGTAGTTGGCACTAGCAATAGAGTAGGCGCGCAGCAGTGGACGGCCATTGTCCTGCTGCAAACCAATCATCGTGAAATGTCCGTTCTCAAAGCGAAAACCCGAATCCCGGGTGGTCTTGAAGCTAAACAGTGTGTCGTTCCAGTGATGGACTTCCAACACCTTCTCTATATTCAATTTGGACATAAACTTAAAACCGGTTATTCCACGAGTCTCTTGATAGTTGAATTTTAGCCCTAGAAGATCTATTGGCAAAGTGGGATATTTCGATATTCCTTATCTATTTTAACGATCAACTGGAGATATCCCTTTGCGCTACACGCTCCGCCAGTTAGAGGTGTTCCTTGCCTGTGCCCATCACGAGAATGTCAGTCGTGCTGCGGAGAGCCTGAGTATGTCCCAGTCCGCAGCCTCCACAGCGCTGAAAGAGTTTGAACAGCAGTTTGAGTTGCGCCTGTTCGAGCGCACCGGTAAGCGATTGCGTCTCAATGAACTGGGACGGCAATTGTGGCCAAGGGCGGAAGAACTCCTGGAGCGAGCCCAGGAACTTGAGCAGACACTGGCCACTCACCGGGAACTGGGAAGCCTGAAGATCGGAGCCACCCTGACCATTGGCAATTACCTGACAGCCAGCGTGATGGCTCGTTATATGGAAGAGCAGCCCGGTACTCAAGTACAACTGGAAGTTGCCAATACCGCAGCGATTGCCGAGAGGGTGCTCAATTTTGAATTAGACCTGGGATTAATTGAAGGAGAGATCAATCACCCGGATTTGGAAATCATTCCCTGGCGCCATGATGAGCTGGTTGTTTTCTGTGCGCCCAACCACCCTCTGGCAAGCCGCAAGCGCCTCGCCGATAAAGACCTGATCGGTGCGACCTGGATCACCCGGGAATCGGGCTCTGGAACACGACAGACTTTTGAAAGAGCCATGGCTGGCATACTCCCCAAGCTTCACATTTTACTTGAGTTACAACATACGGAAGCCATAAAACGAGCTGTAGAGACCGGACTTGGTATTAGCTGCTTATCCAGGGTTTCATTAGCTGAGGCGTTTAAGAGAAACTCCTTAATTGAGCTCCCTGTACCACAGAGAAATTTTCAGCGAGAGTTTTATTTTGCCCTACAGCGGCAAAAATATAGAAGTGCAGGAATTGAACGATGGATTGAGCTGTGTAAACAAGCTTAATTAAAAAAAAGCCACCTCAAGGGTGGCTTCCTAACAACTGGCAACGATATTACTTAATTCGTACCAACTGTGATTTAGCCTCTTCCGGCACTTCGTCAATAGAAGCTATATTTAACCCACCGATCGGAGCAACAGCGGTATTTGACTGCAGAGTAACATGCGCAGACTCTGGCAGTTTCCACATTGCACCAGTTGCTGGGTCAACGATCAACCAGCCAATTAAACCACCAAAAAGAATATTACCGATGTACCAGCCATCCATACCCGCTTCAATCAAAAAGCTCTGTTCATTGTAACCAGCCATTTGGTATTTCACCGTATAGCTTGCAGAAGAAAAGAACCCATTAGATGCAGGCAGGGTAATTGTGTCAGGGGTTACACCACTATGAACATCCAAGCCCGCTTCATTAATGATAGTGAAGTTTGCACCGTTCGGAGTGCTGTTGATAGTTACCGGGTAGGAACTTTCACTCACGATACTTGCACAGCCAGTTACTGTCACCAATCCAGCAACAACAGCCCCCAAAGCGTATTTCTTAAACATATTTACTCCTAGTGTTATATATTTTAATTATCGGTAACTAGCCGATAGGTTGCGCAATTTAACATAGACCTATATTCATCTTACAAAAATTACGCACAATTCTTTCACAATTGAACTGTTAGTCGCTAATATCTAATTAGTACCAAATAGTTCTCCAAAAAAATCCCCTTCATACCAATATGGCCTAGCTTCAGAGTCAGCCACTTCCCTGGCAATCAGGTAGTTCACCTCGGTAAACTGTTTGGCCGCTTCATAGCTAATCTGCTCGTCAGCAGCATCTCCTGGCTTGTGGTATCGCTCACGTAAGAAAGCCATCTGTGCAGCAGTACCATCGATGCTGGAATCTTTGGCCTCCCTTCCAGTAATCAAGTAAATAGAAGGAACTCCGCGACGAACGAAATTATAGTGGTCACTGCGCACGAAGATAACTTCCTCAGGCATGGGGTCGGGACTGAGTTTTAGCCCGGAGCGATTTGCAGCCTGCTCCGCAATTTTCCCCAAAGATGAATGTTCAGCACCGAAAGCAATAATGTCTCGGAATGGATAGAGTAACATGGGCATGTCAAGGTTGATGTTGGCTACGATAGACGCCCGTGGCACTGTGGGGTACTCAGCGAAGTAATCCGATCCCAGCAAACCTTTCTCTTCAGCGGTAACAGCAACGAACAGCAGTGATCTGCGAGGACTCTGACCAGATTCAACAAATAAGCGTGCAGTTTCCAACATAACGGCAATACCGGCCGCATTATCCTGAGCGCCGTAATGAATTTTGCCATCTTCTTTTTTTCCAACATGATCCAGATGTGCGGAGAAAACAACATATTCATCTTTAAGGTGTGGATCATTCCCTGGCAACACCGCCACCACATTGGGGCTGGTTAGGTGCTCATGCTTAGAGCTGCTGATTAATTCTGCACGGTACTCAAGCGTGAAGCCTTTCGGGATCTTTCCTTGCTCAATATCGCTAAAAATACTTTCTAAGCTGCGCTCTGCGCCGTTAAACAGCTTGCTGCCCGCAGCGATACTCAGCATAACTCCCGGGTGCATGCCCGGGATTGCACTACCCGGTATATTGTTCTTTCTCACCCAGTCAAAAGTATCATCAAGGCGATGCTTAGCGTAGTAATCAAATGGGCGGCGCTTCTCCCGCTCAGGCGTATACAGGCGAACATAACCTACAGCACCATGTTTTGCTGCGACTTGACGCTTGGTGCGCGGAGAGGAGTAGTGAGCCCCCACTTCACTGGGCAAGCTCTGCGGGCGCCCGGCAAGTGCAACCACAATCTTTCCCTGCACATCTAGATCGGCATAATCATTAATATCGTAGTCAGGGGCCTCGATACCGTAACCGACAAATATCAACTCAGCGTTGAGTCCCGAGTGTTCACTCAACGTAGAGGGGGATGCGAGGAAGTCCTCACCAAATTGCATGGAGATTTCACTGTCTGAGCCTATCAGGACAAATTTAGGTTCATCCCCGTTCCAGCTGGCGCTACGAAAAGGTACTTCCTGAAAATAGCCTCGCTCTCCCGCTGGGATCAGTCCCATTTTTTTATACTGATCTGCCACATACTGTGCTGCTTGGCGATAACCCTCACTGCCAGTATCACGCCCCTCAAGCTCCGCTGACGCAAGGAAATTGATATCCTGGCGAATGTAATCACTATCTGCTGTGGGACCAGTGTTTTCAAAGCTTGAGGTGGTGCAAGCCACCAGAAGTGCCATAGCCAAGGCACCCAATAGACTCTTTATTCTCATGGGGAGTGTTACTTCTCAGGAAAAAAGCGTGATTGTTGATACGGACAGGTCGAATAGAATTGCGCCACAAACGTTAACATTGAGGTGCCTGCGAACCGTCGAGCAATTACCTATCTTACCACGATCTAGGGCAAACTTAGCCGAGCTATCTAAACAGTATCCTTATAGCAGTTGCTAATTTCGCCTATGCGGCTTTCTCAAAACCGGGGAACACCCGCCCCACCGCACATGCTACTTTTTCGTAGGCATTATCCGCACAAAAATCTCCATGAGCGGCAAGAAAATGCAAAAAAGGCCGTCTTAAGATTTGCTCGAAATCATTCCGCATCCAACACCTTGGATCTTTATCACTTGGTGTCATTCTCGCCCGCCAAGAGGGAGCTATCTGCATGCCCTGACGTATACCTGAAAACCTCAATAGGTTTTTACCAAGCCAATTGCACCCATGCCATGACTGCCAATACTGCAAGGCATCACAACTGACCAGTAGTCCGCCACTAAACGGGAGCCACAATACGGCCTCTGGAAACTGACTTTGGGAAAAGACAATAAATTGCCCCCCCGGTATTGGACAAACACCCTCCTGTCGCAACACCTTATCTGCTTTCGGCGGATAAAAATCTGAGCCGCGCTGTGTCCAAAAGGTAAGATCAAAGTGGTCTCTGTAGTAGAGATCATCACGTCCATGGTGATAGCCAAGCCGTATCGCGTGACTCACACGCCCGAGATCTTTTAACTTTTCCTCCTGCTGTGGACGCAATCTGATGGGATTAATCAAGGTAAGGTGATCCTGCCAGCGAGCGATTCCCATATTGCGATTGATAGTGACCCCCGGCGCTAGTTTGATAGTTCCGGGAACATAAAAAAAATTAGGCAACAGTTGGCGAATCTCACCATGAGGCTCTGTGGGGGGGTAGTTGATACGCACTGGCAGGCTACATATCAGCTATATTGAACTCGATTTCGAATACCGCGCAGAATTTTTACTGCAAATTCCGCGCGCTCATCAGGGACAAAAATGTGGTCACGGTGTAGTGTGGATACCACGCTGGTATCTATTCCAGCCTCCATTAATTCCTGGGCGACCACAGGAATAACCCGCACCGCATCAAGACCAGCCAGGATCTGCAAAGTGATTTGGCGAAAGGGGGCGCTTGCGGCAATATCTAATTGCCGAGCCGAACGTTGAGGCAGTATCACACTCATTCCCTCACCTTCTCGGAAGAAACACAAACTCTCTGACAAAATATCTGTAAACCGACTATCTGAAACCTGACAAAACACATAGATTTCATCGTGCAGCTTGGGATACAAAGTTCTCAATGCTCTCACTACGGATAGATCAGCTTTCATGCTTTCTTTGCCGTCTGGAAGTTTTCTCCAACCTGATTAATACGACCGGTTTCTACACGGTCGCACTGCTTTTGGATCAATCTTTCTGATTAATACCTGTTTTCAGGTGAAAATAGTCCAACTCTAAAACTACTTTTTGTGGGCTCTCTATTACCCGGCAGAGTATTTTAATTTGGAAAAAATAAGATCACGCATTTTTTTAGAATTATTTTCCTAACAGAGCTGGCAGTTTAATAACTAAATATTTTTAAGAGTTTTCCTGAAGCTTAGAGAAGTCGGATTTTAGCTGGTGGAAAGTTAAAAATATATTGATGGGATTAATTCTTATTGAGAGAAGTTGACCCAATGACTGTGAGAAGTTACGGATTTCTCAGCTCTTCACCATCAAATTCCGGTTCATTGGGTGCCGGAGTTGTATCCACTTCCGACGAATCCTGTTCAACCTCCCAGCTCTTCAGCACCGCATCAATATCCTTTTCCAGTCGCACACGGGGAAATTTGGGGCAGGGTGAATCTCTATCTGGATCATGCCATGCGGATAGGGGGGCTACAAAAACTACGTAGGATTTATGCAGGCGATTTCGCCCAATACTCACTTCTGTCCATGTTGTTTGCCAGGCAAACTTTCCCCTTACCGCATAGTCGCTTTCGTAGGATTTTAAAGTGAGAAAATAGGGGTAAATCTTCCCTCGCTTGCAAATAATTCTGCGTCCGGTCTTTATATTGGCCATTTGAGTAAATGGATCAAAATACCAATTAATATCGTATCCAAATACGAATTGCATCTCTCCATTTTGCCTTAAAAAAGCGTAGGATCTCCCAGTGCCATCGGGCTTGAGACTCCAGACATGCCGCGCTTCACCATCGCGGGAAATCAGCCAGGCCCCAACCCATTGACTGGCATCGTAGCGTGATTTTGCATGCCAGCCTTCATTGAGTGTTTTTCGTTTCTCTTCACTGGCATTTGCACTTACGGCAAAAATTAGCAGTGGCAGGAAGAGATAGAATTTTATCCATTCCCACCCACTACTCATCTTTTCCACGCACGGATTAAACAGCGTTCGCACGGAAGTAAACTGCTAGCGACTGACAATATCCGGGCAACTTGCACCGGCCTTGGGGGTTCGCCAATCAGCCAACCGACGCTGAAAGCTCAGAAGTCCACCGCCCGCCTGCAGCCAATGACGGCCATCAATCACTGCAAATAGGAGGGTGGCACGGCTCCAATCTCGAAATGCGACAGAAACAACCCCGCCCTTACAGCGCACCGAGGTTCCCGTTTTAACTCGCACCCGGTCACCATCCAATTGCCAGTTAATGGCAAAACCATGGGTCAATAGGCCTTTGGCATTAAATCCATAGGCATATCCGGAGCCATCGGCATGCAGTTGCCACACTAATTGATCATCGCCTTCACTTACAACCAGCCAATTTCCCGCCCACTTTTGCTGGGCGGACTCCGCCGAGGCCCACATTGGTATCGCTAGGAAAATTGCTGTGACAAATGGAACAACCGGCTTGATAAAATGCCGCTTTGGTAAAAGACGCAAAAACTTCATGCGCTGCCCTACGGTATCGGCCCCAGTGCATTACAGGGGGCGGGTTATTCAAAAGACGACTGGGGAAGTCGCCAATTTTCCTTTCCGATTACGGGGCTAAAGCCTCACTTATCGGCGTGAAAAAACGCTTCGGCGCTATTTTTCACATCCCTCGAAAAGTAAGGCTAGACGCAATTTACAACGGTGGCAGGTTAAACGTTAAAAATATTCAAATTTACGACAAATTCACAAAAAGAATGCCAAGTCATTTTTACCGGTAGTCCAACTATCTGGATTTTGCTTCGGAAAAATTCTTGTCTGCTCTCCACACCCGATACTTTAACTGCACGCCCTGAGGCAGATATATAACCATTGGCAACTTACTGCTATAAGGCAGCATCAAGCCATCACCGCGCACGGTGATAAATCGCCGGGATTCACTGCCTTGGGCACAGACCTTTTGCGTATCTGTGGTCGGGGTCAGGTCGGACAGGACATAGAAGGGGTAACCCCAGCCTGGGAGTATGTCCTTGCGCAATGGGGCGCTAAAGCTTTGCAAGTTGCATTCCGCGACTTGGCTTTTTCCCGGTATCAACTCAACCCTAAAGCGACTTTCATCGACAACCTTGGGCAGCTTGATAACGTGACGTAACTTGCCATCAACCTCCTCTGGAAATGCATCCAGAGGCTCAGAACTGTGGCAATCCAGGGCCAGTAACAACATGAAGGCAGTGGCAACTAATTTTGACATGGTATGGCCTCACTACTGCGCCGGGAAATGGCGGACAAAACTTTTTAAAGTCTAGTTCGCTTTTGTCTTCGCAGTCCCCACCAGAGCAGCGCCCCCAAACCGATTGCCAAAGCAAACAGAGCGGCAGTCCATAGGTATCGCCCCTCCCCCATCGCTGGTGGCTCCAACTTGGAGTGGGCCAGATTGAGATCCGCCCGCAGATTTTGAAACGCGGCAATAACTTCTGTGGAACTGGCACCACCAATCAAGTCACCCCGCAATTGCTGCCACTGGACCTGAAGCTGCTCCACCAGTACCTTGTCACGAACCAGCAGCTCCTGGCGTAACGGCCTATACCCATCACGATAAGCCAGCATTAACTTACCGTATGCCGCTGTTATATCTCCTCCTCGATAGTCCGTCTCCGCCAGCTGCAGCAAGCCAATTGCGCTGATAAGAGGGGGGATCAAAGTGCGTACAAGGTGGGGATTTCCGCGCCACCACATCAATGCTTGTTGCAGAGTTGGATCAAGTTCCGCCGGTTTAGTGGTCGCCATTCCCGGGAGTCCCAGTAAGCCGGGGTAACGGGTCGCCAAGTCGGAAGAGGGTGGTAACTGATTCGCCACTGGAAAAGCAGCGACAGTCACCGCTAATGCCCAGCGCTGTAGGCCGGTCAGATCTCCATCAATGTCGACTGTGTGAATAGAGTCAGTTTCTGGGTCCAGGGTGTTATAAAGATCATAAAGACTGAACCCCGCCATTCTCTCAAGATCATTGAGGGCTGGGCCTTCATTACTACCCTCACCGTCGACACCGTGACAGATGGCACACCGCTGCTGATAAACAGGCATCATAAAACCCGGCGAGGGCAAAGAGTAACTGGGTGACCGCTGCAGCTGATACAAAGCAGCAAGGCGATCGGCGATTGCATTGGCTCGACGGCGCACCTCTGCGCTGGAATCCTTATCCTCAATCGCCTTACGCAAGTCCGAGAGGCTTTTCTGCAAACCCTGCCGACCAGGCCGATCGGGGAGTTGAGTGACCAGACGCAGTACTTCTTCTACCTGTTGCTTCTGTAGCTCATACAGAGGAGTGTCCAGTCGCTGCCCGTTCTCTACAGCGTCGCCGTAGTCTACCGCTATATAGGAGAGAAGATTGCTGGCCTGAGCGGCCACAGTATTGCTGCTTGAAGTGTCCTGGGCTGAAACAGGTGCGATTAAGCCAGCTAGGAGGGTAAACAGTAAAATCCATTTGAATCCCATTAGTGGCTTCCGGATCGGGCAAGGTTGATCGATGTTAGGAGCCTCTCGACAGATTGCGGGGCACCTTTCTTAGGGTAGAAATAAAAAACCCCGCTCGAGGCGGGGTTTCTTCAATCGGAAAGCTTAGCCGCGATCCGCTCGCTCTTTGGCAATCAGGTAATCCGCCACTTGCAGCATCAGCTCCTGGCCATTGCTCTTACCTTTATATCCGGGGAAGGAGGAACTGATGCGGTATTTACCCGCAACAACAACTTCCGGGGTACCAGTCATTTTGTAAGCGCGCTGATTGGCCATACCTTGCTTAACTTTGCTGTTGATAGCGAAGGAATTCATCAGCTTCGCAGCTTTGGCACCATCTTCACCATGCTTGTTAAACAGAGCCTCGATAGCCTTTAAGTCAGGCACCCAGTTGCGACCTTCGCGGACAGCCAGCATCTGGCGCTGAGTGTAGATGGTGTTAAAGATAGGCGTGTGCATCTTTTCCAGAACACCCATGGAATCTGCTACGTAGTAAAGACGAGCGTGTACATCCATAACCGGCTGCCAAATTGCTGGCAATTTCAGCAGCGCAACATCGCTGGGCATCTTTTCTTTCCAGCGCTCCAGAGTTGGCTCAAAAGTGAAGCAGTGGGCACAGCCGTACCAGAACATCTCAGTCACTTCGATCTTGTCGTTGCTCTTTTGTGGTACAGCCTGCGGCAATACTTCATAGTGCTGGCCCGCTTTGAACTCGCCACTTTCCTGGGCGCAGGCAACGAGGCTGAACATTACAGCAAAAACCATCGTGATCGGGGCGAGAAATGCTCTCATAAGTCTTCTCCAACTTTTATTTAGTGGTGCGAACGCCATCTAGCGGCGGGCTGTCGAGCCACTGAGGACACAATAGACAACGCAGATTATTTAAGTTCCCGGACCCTCGTGCAAGGAAACACTGCAAAAACTGCCTAGTACGTCTATGGAAAGCGGCTTTATGCTCAGGCGACAGGCACAAAAAAGGCCGGTTACAGACCGGCCTCAGTGTACTCAAACCCTGTGACTATTAGTCAGTCAGGCCTGCGATATAGTTGGCCAGCGCCTTGATCTCTGCATCGGAGAGTTGCTTGGCCACGGTGCGCATAGTGCGAACTTCACCGTCATTGTTGCGGGTACCCGCACGGAATGCTTTCAGCTGGGCTTCAATGTACTCTGGATACTGACCGCCCAGACGAGGGTAACCGGCCGGCGCATTGCCCAGTCCAGCTGGTGAGTGGCATCCCATACAGGCAGGAACACCAGTCTCCATATTGCCACCACGGTAGATTTTACGTCCAAGCATCAGGCCGTCAACGTTCTCACCGTTGTTTAGCATCACGGAAATAGCCTCAGATCCGGTCAGCTGCATTGGCTGCGAGGCAAAGTAAGCGGCGATATCCTGCAGGTCCTGATCGTTGAAGTTGTCCAACTGACCGATCATTTGCGGCACATCGCGGGCCTTTTTACCGTCAGGTGTACCTTTAATATCTTTAAGCTGCTTATACAGATATTTTTCGCCGAGTCCGGCAATCTTTGGAAAAGCTGGAGCAATACTGTTACCGTCTGCACCGTGGCAGGCTGCACATTGAGCGGCTTTTGCCTTGCCCGCAGCAGCGTCGCCCGCAGCCAGCGCCAAGGGCACGGCGCCCAAGCCGAAAACTAAACCGAGTGCCAGAGCAGTGTTCTTGATAATGCTGTTCATACGTCGTCCCGTTGCGCGCTGAGAGATGGCGTTTCGCACCGCCCCCGATAGTCCTGCGACGCGAAAACGGCGGCATTATATACTTGCGCGCCAAGCGAGTGTACCGAATAAACAGACTTATACGATGTCAAATTCAGAATTTAAAGCCCAACCACCAAAACTGAACTACCGTTCCATACAATTTCTCACCAGTGCCCCCACCCTGACTGAGTGTCCGGAGGACTTTGGTGCCGAGGTGGCCTTTGCCGGTCGCTCCAATGCGGGGAAGTCCAGTGCCATCAATGCGCTCACGGAAAACAACAAGTTGGCGCGTACCTCTAAAACACCGGGACGCACCCAGTTGATCAACTTCTTTCGCCTCTCCGACCAGCAGCGCCTGGTGGATCTGCCTGGCTATGGCTTTGCCAAGGTCGCCCGCAGTATGAAAGATGAGTGGCAGCGCCATCTGGCCACCTACCTTGAGAAGCGAGAGTGCCTGCGTGGACTCGTGTTACTAATGGACATTCGCCAACCCCTCAAGGAGTTCGATCTACATATGCTCACCTGGGCAGTAGAGGCCGAGCTCCCAGTGCACATCCTACTAACCAAGGCCGACAAGTTGAAGAACGGTCCAGCCAACAACACTCGCTTTGCCGTAGAGAAGACCCTCAAGGAGCAGGGACTCAATCACGGGGTCACTCTGCAGATCTTCTCATCGACCAAAAAAACAGGCCTGGACAAACTCGAGCGCAAGCTCAATGAGTGGCTGGAAATCCCAGAGGAAGCCGCACCCACCGACGATTGAACGAGCTGGGAGCCCGGGGGCAGCGCCCCCCGAGCAACACAAGCACTTCAATTTTTCTCACACCGGAGAAAATTCCTAAAAGTGAACTCCGGGCACACCAGTTGCCGCTGCTTTGCGCTTCTGTTCGGGGATCAGGGAGCGAAGCAGTACCCGGTGCAGCCGTCGGCGTGCCCCCGGAGTTAAACAATGCAATTCCTCTGCATGTAAGTACCTCTGCGCGAGAAGAGCGGCAAGGGTTTCTTCGTGTATGGCAATCGTCAGCAGACGGGAATTGCCATTGGCATTCATCTTTTCATTCCCCTCAGTGCACTCTGTTTCCGCCATTGATACAGGCGGATATTCTGGCTGTGGAGAACTCGCGTACCTGCTGCTGTGTCTCTCCGGGGTAGAGTGAACTGATGCAATCCGCCGCAACCCTTTGCTTATGGCTATCGCCCAACTCGCGGGCGAGTACTGAGCTGGCGCCGGCAAGTATGTAGTTTCGAAGTTTTTCATCACCCAGCTCCCGGTAGGCAGCCATTAACCAGATAGCGCTTTCACTAAAACGCGTTGCCGAAATGGCATAAGTTGGCCACTGCTTTTCCAGAAGAAAGCTGGCCAGATCGAAGGCGCATCCCAAATAAGGTATTGCTTCGGCGTAATTGCACTCTTCAAGCAAAAGCTTGCCGCGCTCAATCCAATCGAGCCACGCCTTTTCCGCACGATCCGTGTCAGCGGTCAACCATTGGCGATGGTTGGCACACAAGTAACGTAAATTCACCGATAACCCCCCATATTTGATTTAACTTAAAGATAATGCGAACCATTATCATTTGCAAGCGCATTAACAGCCAACTTTTGCTTTCTGCTGTGATGGCGTCATTTACTGAAATAAAAAAAGCCGGCAGATGGGGGCTGCCGGCTAGGGGACAGTGCCCTTGGGGTGGGGCACTTGTCAGACGCACCCAGGGGGACGGGTACGCCTGAGGGTTCTTTTCATCCCAATATTTCTTTACCTGCTTCGATATTAGGCTGAACTTTCATGCTTCCCAAGCGCATGTTTGAGCCTTTAGGTTAGCCCTACGCCATGCCCCCAAAATCGATTATGCCGGAAGTGGATAACAGGCAATGTAACCGTGGGACCCAGGGGTAACTGTGAAAAACCTCTGCGGGAGTCTTGGGGAGATCCAATCTAAGGGCCTGCTCGCCGCATACGAAAACTTAAACTAGCTGAGCGGCTCACCAAACGATTTAAGCGCTTAATTCAAAAAGGAAAGGACAGGTGCCCCGATGGATGAAATTACATAAATTCACGAAAGACATAAAAAAACCCCGGAGTTGGGGACCATCCGGGGTAGAAAAAGCTAAACGCTTTGGGGTTAGGGAGCAACAATGAACTGATTACTTGGATAGGCTCTCAAGCCCGATGGTTCCCGCTCCTTTGGTAAATAAGTGTAAACAAAATACGTGTTTTGGCGCCTCATACGTTCTTCTAAGTAAAGGCGGTCGATTTTTATCAAATTGTTAACTCAGCCACTGGCCCATTGCTGTGCAGGCGGCGAATACAATCTGCAATCAACGGCGCACAATCTATCCACTCACAGTTTCCTCGCAGCTGCGACTGAGGTAGAGAATTAGTCACCACAATTGATTCCACCGGCAAGCGCGCCATTGCTGTATGGGCATCGCGACTAAATTGTCCGTGGACACAAAACACCAAAATCCGCCTCGCTCCCGCTTTTATCACCGCGTCCACTGCCCGTGTAACTGTGTGGCCAGTAGCAAGTAAGTCATCGACGATAATGACCGTGGCATCCTTAACTTCCCCAATCAAAGTTCCCCCACTCAACAGAGCACCGCTGCGATACTTCTCCACAAATGCGCTAGCCACCGGCACCCCCAACTGATCCCCAAGGGCCAAACGGAATTTTTCCGCACGCTTTATCCCTCCTTCATCTGGAGACAAAACAACCAGGGGACCGGGGTCTCCGGACAGACGCATTCGCGCCACTTCAATCAACAGGGGGTTGGAAACCAGGTGAACGGTGCGACAGCGGAATGCGTTCTCAAAGGCCGCCAGGGAGTGAACATCCATAGTCACGACTACATCCACTCCGGCGGCTTCCAGAAAACTGGCCAGATAGCGACTCGGCAGGGGGTCGCGCAATTTGGTTCGCCGCTCTTTTCGTGCATAGCAAAGGTAGGGGATGACCGCAGTCACTCTCGCGGCACCGGCATCGCGAAGCGCCCCAATGAAAAACAGGCAGCGCATAAGTTTCTGGTCAACACAGCTGCTGGTATCGGTGTAAAGGGATTGGACCAGAAAAACATCCGCCCCTTCCACATCATCCAGTGGCCGAACTTTGTGTTCGCCATCATCGAATTGACGCTCTTCATGGCGAGATACCGGTTCACCGAGACTCGCGGCGACACGTCCTGCGAAGTCTGCTCCCACATCGAGACTGAATAACTTAATGCGGCTCATAAGCTCAGTACCCTGCCTGGCGCCTCACACTCGCTAAGCGCCTTGCCCACGTTTTAATAGAAGTATGGACAGTGGAATTTAGGATCTGGAGTACTGCGGGTGTTGCAGTTGTTGCGGCTTGGGTAGATAGGGAGGGTCAGGGCTGAAAGACAGGCAAAAAAATGCCCCGGACTTGGGGGAGTACCGGGGCAAACATCTGACTTCCTTGGGGGATGATGACGCATTCCAACGATCTTGCCTTTTTAGAGGGGCTGTCGCCGGAACAGTTCCACGGAATTTCAAAAAGATTGTAAAAACGCCTAACAAAACACAAAAATTGGCATTTTATTCATCCGTACCAACAAGAGTGCGCCAAATCATTCCGAGCAGCGCGCCCTACCCTCAATTCTTAGATGGTTTCTTCAGTCAAATTAGTGCGCCTGATCCCAATCTCGGCCCTGTCCCAGATCCACAATCAGGGGAACGTGGAGTTCTGCCGCGCCTTGCATCAATTCAATAATGCCATCGGCCACAATTTCGACCTCACCCTTGGGTACTTCAAGAACCAATTCATCGTGTACTTGCATAATCATCCGGGTCGCCAGCTTCTTCTCCCTGAGCCAGCTGTCTACAGCGATCATGGCCCGCTTGATAATATCGGCGGCAGTGCCCTGCATTGGCGCATTAATTGCGGTCCGCTCTGCTGCTTGGCGCTGCATGCCATTGCGTGAGTTAATTTCCGGCAGATAGAGACGGCGTCCAAACAGGGTTTCCACATAGCCCTTTTCTGCGGCCTGTGCACGGGTATCCTCCATATAGCGCAATACACCCGGGTAGCGCTCAAAGTAACGGTCGATATAAGTTTGGGCGTCAGCCCGGGGGATATCCAACTGCTTGGCCAGGCCAAAAGCCGACATGCCGTAAATCAAACCAAAGTTGATCGCTTTGGCCCGCCGGCGCTGCTCATCAGTCACCTTCTCCTGAGCTACTTCAAAGACTTCTGCCGCCGTCGCGCGGTGAATATCTGCGCCTTGAGCAAATGCATCCACCAACCCTTTGTCCCCAGACAGGTGAGCCATAATACGCAGCTCAATTTGGGAGTAGTCCGCAGCGATGATCTCACTGCCACCATTGATTCTTGGGTCAACGGTGAAGGCCCGACGAATACGGCGCCCCTCCTCTGTACGAATAGGAATGTTCTGTAAGTTAGGGTCACTGGAGGACAGGCGCCCGGTAGCCGCTACTGCCTGGTGATAAGAGGTATGTACACGACCGCTACCCGGGTCGATCATCTTTGGCAGTTTATCGGTGTAGGTATTCTTCAGTTTGGCCAGGCCGCGATACTGCATTATCAGTGCGGGCAGCTCGTGGTTGTGGGCCAATTCCTGCAATACAGCCTCAGCGGTAGAGGGCGCACCTTTGGGGGTCTTCTTGATCACTGGAATCTGCAGCTTTTCAAACAGGATCGCCCCCAGCTGCTTGGTGGAGCCCAGATTGAACTCTTCGCCGGCTACTTCGTAAGACTGCTGTTCCAGCTCTCGCATTCGCTGCTCAAGTTCAGCACTCTGCTCCGCCAACATCTTGGCATCGATATAAGCACCGTTACGCTCCATACGGGCCAGAACTGGTAGCAGGGGCATCTCAATTTCATCGAGTACTTTTACCAGAGTTGGCTCTCGCTCCAGACGCGCACTCAACTCATTGTGGAGACGCAGGGTGATATCTGCATCTTCAGCCGCATAGGGGCCCGCTTTGTCCAGCTCGATCTGGTTAAAAGTCAGCTGTTTGGCGCCTTTACCGGCAATATCCTCGAAGTGAACCGTGTTCTCCCCCAGATACTTGAGTGCGAGACTGTCCATATCGTGGCGACTGCCAGTGCTGTCCAGAACATAGGACTCCAACATGGTATCCCGTGCAATGCCGCGCAATTCAATATCGTAGTTGGCCAGGATATGACTGTCGTACTTCAGGTTCTGCCCCACCTTCTTCTGCTGTGGATCTTCCAGCAGGGGTTTGAGTTTGGCCAGTACTTCGTCAAACGGCAGTTGCTCTGGTGCACCCATATAGTCGTGGGCCAGGGGAACATAGGCTGCACGATAGGGCTCCACCGCGAAGGACACCCCCACTAATTTTGCCTGCATATAATTGAGGCTGGTGGTTTCCGTGTCGAAGGCAAAGATGTCTGAACTCTTCAGTTGTTCCAGCCAGGCATCGAACTCCGACATTTCTGTGATGATGACGTAATCGCGCTCAACGGCTTCCGCCATGGCTTCTTCAGCCTCTTCACTGGTTAGCTCTTCTAACCAGCCGCGAAATTCATTCTGCGTGAATAGCTCAACCAGTGCCTCTGTATTGGGCTCTGAATTGTGCAGTTCCTGGGGGTGATAAGGCATCTCCACATCGGTTTTGATAGTGGCGAGCTTATAGGAGAGTTCTGCCGCCTCGCGGTGCTCCGCCATCTTTTTGCCGAGGGTTTTTGAGCCACGGAACCCCAGCGGTGCAATGGCATCCAGGTCGGAATAAATGGTCTCCAAGCCTCCCAGATTCTGTAACAGTGCCAGAGCGGTTTTCTCGCCCACACCAGGAACTCCGGGAATATTGTCTGATTTATCTCCCATCAGGGCGAGAAAATCGATAATCAGTTCTGGACCTACACCAAATTTCTTAGTCACGCCCTCGCTGTCCATTTCGGTATTGGACATGGTGTTAACCAAGGTAACGCCCGGACGCACCAGCTGCGCCATGTCTTTGTCGCCGGTGGAGATTATGACTTGCTGCCCCTGACTCTGGGCCTCCAGCGCCAGGGTGCCAATCACATCATCAGCTTCAACACCGTCGACCACCAAGCGCGGCAATCCCATAGCGTCGATGATGTCGTGAATGGGCTGAATCTGCTCACGCAAGTCATCTGGCATAGGAGGGCGGTGGGATTTGTATTCGGCAAACATCTCATCGCGAAAAGTCTTGCCCTTGGCATCAAAAACAACCACTACAGGACTGCCTGGATGCTCCTTGAGGTGGCGGCGCAGCATACTAATCACACCGCGCACCGCACCAGTAGGCTTACCCTGGCTGGTGGTCAATGGCGGCAGCGCATGAAAAGCGCGATAAAGGTAGGAGGAACCATCCACCAAAATCAACGGGGCGGCTGAGGTGTTTTGTTTACTCATAGACGATGAATTCTTGCTTGCTTAGTTTGGCGTTCAGGACGCGCGGCAGGCCGATAGGATAACGCCCTTCGCTCTGTTTTTCCGCTTACTGATTCTTTCCCGCCAGACACCGTAGGCAACCTCTGCACAAAAGCCCACTCGACTTACCCCGCCGATTAAAACTATCGGCGCATCGATCTCACCAAATCCCCAGGCTTGGCTAGTCTTGCCGGTAGCGACCTTATGCGTTCGCTACTCCCCGGAAATCAAATTGTCGCAGGCTGCCCCCAGGCAGTCAGGGATCTTTTATTTCCAAAAAACTGTGCCACCCGATGTTGAAGGAAGGATTCGAAAGATGAGAGGAGTGATGCGTGCCACCCTGTTGTTTGCCGCAAGTATCTTTGCCATTTCGGCAAGTGCCGGCTCGGATTGCAGTGGAGAGCATACCGCTGAAGCCGAGGCGACTGATGAAATACACTCACAGCAGACTGAGGTAGAAGGCCATGAGTTAATACTCAGGCAGGCTATCCGCGAGAGAGAAAATGATTTGCTGGAGAGGCAAAAACAGCAGCTGGAGAAACTGCAAAAACAAGCGGAAAGAGATGCTGCCCGGGTAGAGAAATTACAGCAAATAACCAATCGTTCCTAGAAGCCACCCTACCAGATCCCGCCCCCTCCCTGGGTAGGCGGGATACTTGGTGCCCTCAAGGAGCCTCTGATTTATCCTTGTTGCGGTCGGGAACCTGACTCAAGCAAGTGCGGGCTTGAGACAAGAGGGACTCTATCAATTCCTTGTAATCAGCATTTTCACTCAACTGATCTCCCAGCAGATCCAAAGCGGCGTAACGCAGCCCCAAATTTTCTGCCAACTGTTGATCTCGTTCATTAGCCGGCATGTCTCCAAATAGACAGCCGTCGCCAATCTGTGACAAATCCAGCATTGCCTTGGCACCATAGCCCCCGCCACTGCCGTCGCCCAGGGCGTGGGTTTTCACTCCTGCAGAACCAAAAAAGTGACCATAGGCATCGTGCGTAACAACGATGGGAACTTCACGATACCCGTACAAGGCCCGATCGAGTACTTTCTGCAAGTTGGCCATCGAACTGGAAAACTGCCGTGCACGCCCCATAAACAATTCCGCCTGCTGCGGCTGTAATTGCGCCAGGCGCTCAGCGATCTGCGCCGCAGCTATTGCCGCATTGCGGGGACGCAACCAGAGATGGGGGTCGGTAACACTGGCACCCTCATATTCAAGGGTCTCTATATCCAGCAGCTGCATTTGCCGGCCTGCTGGTAACAGCGCTGCCTGTTTTGCCAACACCCCCTCCATTTGCGGCCCCAGCCACACCAATAGTAGGGCGCGCTCAAGTGCAGCCCGATCGGAAACCGTAGGGGCATAATGGTGAGGATCTGCTCCCTCAACTAGCACCCGAACAGGAATATCCTCACCGGTTATTTCCCGGGCGATCAGGGCTAAAGGGCGCACGCTGACGACCAGCTCTCCACCACTGTCGGATTCCGGTTTGCTACAAGCCGGGAGAAAGAGCCCGAATAGAAGCACCGTGGAGATTGTAAAAAGACGTTTGAAGGGATACATCAGAGACATTAGGCGGCGAAAAATTGCGATATAATCACAACCAGCGCCAAGCTGCCAGCCTGGTTGTCCATATCCGGTAAAGAAGGTATGGAAGCAAACATCTTAAAGACTTCCCTGCGGAGATTGAATTCTGAATCCACCCCAGCCGCTTATCACAGCTGACAATATCGCCCTTCAGGTGGGCGGCAGGCAGTTACTTAAAGATATTACAGTCGAATTGTCCCAGGGGGAGATTGTCACCTTAATAGGCCCAAATGGAGCCGGCAAAACCACTCTCCTGCGCCTTCTGCTGGGGCTCAGCCAGCCGACCCAGGGCCGCGTGTGGCGACAAACTGGGTTACGTATTGGCTATATGCCCCAGCGGCTTCATATCGATAGCTCAATGCCCATGTCAGTTGAACGCTTCTTGCAACTTGGCCAACCGGCCATAAAGCCCGAGCAAGCGCAGTCGGCATTGGACAGGGTGGGCGCAGGGCAGCTTAGAGGCGCCTCTCTGGCAAATCTATCCGGTGGAGAAATGCAGCGGGTCTTACTCGCTCGTGCCGCATCGCGCAAACCTCAGCTGCTGGTCCTCGATGAACCCACTCAGGGAGTCGATATCGGTGGTCAAAGTGAGTTGTACCAGTTAATTGCCACTCTGCGCGACGAGCTCGGCTGCGGTGTGTTACTGGTTTCCCACGACCTTCATTTAGTTATGGCTGCAACCGACCGGGTCCTTTGTTTGAACCAGCATATCTGTTGTCACGGACACCCGGAGCAAGTAAGCCGCCACCCTGCCTATCTGGAATTATTTGGGGACAAGGTCGCCCCCTATACCCACCAACATAACCACCAACATAAATTAAGTGGAGATATTGCGCCCGCAAGCAGCTGCAATCATCAACACACTCACACAAATACTAAAAACAAAGAGCAAAAATAAGTGGTTGATTTCGGCGAATTACTGCACAGCCAATTTCTCTGGTACGCCCTCGCCGCCGGCCTTATGGTCGCTATTGTCAGCGGCCCTTTGGGCTGCTTCGCCGTGTGGCGACGCATGGCCTATTTCGGCGACACCCTGGCTCACTCAGCCCTTCTTGGAGTGACGCTGGGTTTTGTACTACAGATTATGCCAACGGTGGCCGTCGGTATTACTTGCTGTGTACTGGCACTGCTGCTGATGTATTTACAGCAGCGCCAAAAGCTCGCTGTAGATACCTTGCTGGGCATATTGTCCCACTCCATGCTGGCACTGGGGATTGTCACCGTCAGTTTCTTTAAGATTAAGGTGGATCTCTTATCTCTGTTGCTGGGAGATTTACTCGCGGTCAGTGGCCAGGATCTGGTACTAATGGCCATTGCCGCCGCCACAATCCTGGGACTGCTTTATTTCCTGTGGGAACAGTTACTGGCTTTCACCCTGCATGAGGAATTAGCTTCAGTGGAAGGTGTCCCTATCGAGCGATTACGAATCGCTCTGATGTTGATGCTGGCAATACTGATCGCGATTGCAATGAAAGTTGTCGGGGTTCTGTTAATTACCGCCCTGCTGATTATTCCCGCAGCTACCGCGCGAAAACTGTCGCATACTCCGGAGCGTATGGCAGTACTGGCCTCATTGCTGGGATGCTTAGCGGTAGCACTCGGCCTTCTTGCCTCTATCTTGTGGAATACACCCGCGGGTCCGTCCATTGTTCTGGCCGCAGCACTGTTTTTCCTCACTTCACAACTGCGAGCCAGCTAAAGGTGGGCCGCAGGTTAATTTCATCCTAATTTGTTGTTCGATACCTACATTTGTCGCAAAATGTCGCTTAAATACACCTATTAATGGGATTTCTGTCACCGTTCATCGCAATAAGCTGATGGTTAGCCTCTAGCCAATTGTGTCAGTTTTCTGTCGTTGCTAGTGTTGCCCGACGACCAGCCGTATTAGGCCAGTCACGGATAATGACAAGAAAATGGACGCACAACGATATGGAAAAATTCACTCTCCGTCGCAATCTGTTGGCCTCTGCCATTTTGGCCGCGGCCGCTTCAACAACTCCACAGGCTCTCTTCGCTGCCGAGGAAGGTGCTATTGAAGAGATCACCGTTGTCGGCTCCCGCATTAGCCGCAACTCTGAATTTGAAAATGCTACCCCGATCCAGGTAATGGACCGCGAAAGCATCGAGAGATCCGGTTATACCAATCTGCAGCAGTTGTTTGAGAAAAATCCCGCCGCCGGTAACGGCACCTTCTCCACCCGCGGCAACAACCAGGATTCCACCGCCAACGGCGCAGCTGCGGTGAGTTTGCGCGGTATGGGTGCCGATGCCACGCTGGTATTGGTTAATGGCCGCCGTGTTGCTATCAGTTCCTTTGCCGAGGGGGTAACCACCAACTTCGTGGATATCAACAGTGTTCCGTTGGCCGCTGTTGAACGTGTGGAAGTTTTGAAGGATGGTGCCTCCGCCATTTACGGCTCTGATGCGGTAGCCGGTGTGGTCAATCTGGTACTGCGCAAAGATTTCGAAGGCACTGAAGTTTCTATGGACTACGGCAGTGCAGATGGCTATGACGAGCAGTCTTTCTCGGCTGTTTGGGGCATCAATGGGGAAAACTCCAATTTCACCGTTATTTTTGATCATCATAAAAATAGCCGCCTAGCAAGCACCGAACGTAGCGGCTTGGGTACGGCCAACCAGTCCGGTAATGGCGGCCTGGACCTTCGTTCAGGTCGTGGTTTTCCGGGAAGTTTCATCCTGCCAGGGGCCTCTAAAACAATTGAAGATCCTAACTGTCCAGAAGATCGCATAAAAGTAACCGATAATGGCAATGTATGTGTTTACGATTACGGTCCTTGGACACTACTTACTCCCGAAGCGGAACGTACCGGGTTAATTATGCTTGGTCATAAGCAGTTAAATGAGGACATAGAGTTTTTCAGTGAGATCGCTGTGCAACATAATACTTCTGTAGCCCAAGGTGCCCCAACACCCCTAGATGCTGATGCAGGGCTTTATGTACTGGCCGATCACCCCAACAATCCCTTTGGCGAAGATGTCGATATCGCCTTTTACCGCACTGTAGATGCTGGGGCACGCCAATGGGATATAGAAACCGACAACCTACGTGGTGTTTTCGGCCTGCGAGGTTCTATCGCCGATTGGGATTGGGAGACATCCATTCAACGCTCACGTAGCGAATCAGAACAAACCGGCAATAAATCCCAAGGTTGGGTACGCACCGACCTATTGCAAGAACAGATTAATGCTGGCAATTACAATCCCTTTGGCGGCGTACAAAATCCGGACTCTGTGATTGATGCCATCACCACCAATCTGGTCCGCCAGGGTAAGTCTGATCTAACAAGCTACAATTTCTCAATCAATGGTGATTTATTTGATACCTCCAATGGCACCATTGCTATGGCTGCTGGCTTGGAATACCGTGAGGAAAAAGCCTCCGATATCCCCGACGATCAATTCCAGCGTGGCCTCATTTTTGGTACTGAGTCTGTATCAGCCAGCGCCAGCCGTGATATCTCTTCGGCTTATGTCGAAGTAGCCATCCCTCTTCCCGCTAAGTTCGACCTCACATTGGCCGCTCGCTACGACGATTACAGCGATTTTGGCAGCACCACTAATCCCATGGCCAAGCTGTTGTGGACTGCCACTGAGCAACTATCCTTACGCGCCTCCTGGGGCACCGGTTTTCGTGCGCCATCATTGGCGCAAATAGGGCTTGGCGACTCACAAGAATCAAAATTTTTGACAGACTATTATGGCTGTGAAGCCAATGGCATAGATATTAAAGATTGCACTAAGCTCGATTACACAATTATTTACTCTCAAAACCCGGATTTAGAGGCAGAGGAATCTGAGTCCTTCAACGTAGGTGCCGTTTACGAGCCTATTGAGAACCTGCGTCTTTCCCTCGACTACTGGAATATCACCCAGGAAGGAAAGATCGATGACATTCCATATACCGGCATCTATAGTCTTCATTGTAACGATCAAGACAGCACCGTCTGCCGACGCAATGAACCACTTGCAGGCCAATCTTTAGGACAGCTGCAATCCCTGCTTAGTAGCTACACCAATATTGGCGAACAAGACGTGTCTGGTGTCGACCTTAGCGCTGTATACAGTGGGTTGGAACTAGCCAGTGGAGAGTTAAACCTACGTTTGGATTATTCCTATTTAACTGAGTTTGAGCGTGTGGAACTCAACTTAAACGGTGATGCACTTATGACCCATGATTTAGCAGGGAAATACGAGTATCCACAGCACCGTTGGAATGCCACAGCTGATTGGAGCTTTGATACCTTCGGTATAAGTGCCTTGCTCAGCTATATCGGTGAATTTGAGGATACCCCAAATATCTATGGAAACCTCGATTATGGTGATAATGCTTATCGCACAGTGGATTCATTCCTCACTTTAGGTATACAGGCTCGATATACCGGCTTTGAAAATATGGTTTTAAGTCTCGGCGCCGACAATGTCTTCGACGAAGAGCCACCTTTCGCTGTCGGTGACCAGGATGGAGACCTTTATGGTTATGTTCAGTCACAACACGACCCTCGTGGTCGCTTTATCTATGGCAAGATGACTTATAGCTTCTAATCACTATAAGTAGATCAGCACATAAAAAAGGGGAAGCGGTAAGCTTCCCCTTTTCAATTTTCGCCGCTTTGCTTTTTCAGCCGCTATTTATTTGTTCTCTATATTCTGTCTAGCCTTCTTTGCAGCAGCCTCTAGGGAAATTCTCTGTTTAGCCAATTCCAGTCCCGCTTTACGAAACTCATGGATACCCAGCATAATACCGATCAATTCAAACAGTGAGACTGCTATCCCAATAAAAAGCAAGTAAGACTCTGGCACAGTTAGTTCCTGCGGGCCAATAGAGCCGTCACTTTGAAATAGATACCCAAAGTGAGCACGGTTGGAACCCAAAGGGCGGTAAATATGCCCTGCTCCTTATAGCCGCTAAACCATAAACCGGCGGATAATACCAGTGAAACTAAAACTGCCAACAAGATAAAGAAATCTGACGCCTTCAACACCTAGCAAGCCCTCTAATCTTCATCGAACTCCCAAAATCCTATTGCAGCCATCAGTAATCCAAGCACGGTGAGGGCCGCAGGAATTCGCAATCCCAATACGCCAAAAATATCTAACATTGAGGGAATAAAGGGAATAAAACCCAAAATTCCCCACAGAAAGAATACACCGGCAATCGACAACCCAGTCCAACCCACCATCAATCGTACTTTCTTAGATCGAAAATAACCGGCCAAAAGCATTTTCTGCATTAATAATACAAAACAAACGGGCTTTGCCCGTTTGAACATTATTGACAGAATAGTGCAGCCTCAGCTGGTTAGAGGAGTGTGAGTCTCATCCTTTATTGCGCTTGGCGTAATCTTCATTAGCTTGCCAAACTCTAACTAAATTTCCGCCTAGAATTTTTTTAATGTCCTGCTTGCTATACCCACGCTTTAGCAGGCCTTCAACCAAATTAGGATATTGAGAGACGTCTTTTAAGCCGACGGGCAAGCTATCTCCGACACCGTCAAAATCCGATCCAATGCCTATATGATCCACTCCCACTAAATCACGAATATGGTCGAAATGATCAAGAACATCTTCCAAATCTGCATAAATGAACTTCTCAGTTGAAAGCTTATCGGAGTACTCCTCAACTTCTTTACTATCTTTGGATAGACCCTTTTCTTTAGCAAATTTCTCAACCTGATCAGTTATTTCACGATATGAATTCAGTGAATCACCACTAATAAAAGTAGAGCCAAAATTCACCATGATGATACCGCCGTTGTCAGCCAACGCCTTTATCATTTCATCATTCATATTTCGTTCAAATCCCGGCGTAAAATGCCTTGCCGAAGAGTGTGAAGCGATAACAGGAACAGCGGATAAATCAACAACTTGCCAAAAAGCTGCATCTGATACGTGGGAAATATCGATCATTACTCCCATCCGATTCATCTCTCGTACCAAGCGCTTTCCGAATGCACTCAAGCCTTCCCAGGGCCTGTTTTTATCATACGAGGAATCAGAGATATGATTGCTCTTTGAGTGGGCTAAGGTAATGTACTTCACCCCTCTATCAGAGAAATACTTTAAATTGGCAAGATCTCCCTCAATAGGAGCTCCGTTCTCTATACCCAAAGGTAAGGAAATTAAGCCGGCATCGACTTGCTTTTGTAGATCATTTATTGACTTAGGTATTGCAAACTTATCCGGGTGCTGTTTGACCATTGCCTCCACTTTATCAATCAAAGTATCTGCATACGATTTGGCAATACCCTCGTCCTCCTTTTCTGCAGGGACATAAATAGACATAAAGGGGGCATTTAGTCCACCTGCTTTAGCTCGAGGGTAATCAAAGTCTCCCTTATCCGTGCTAAGTCCAACATCTTCTTCAGCTTGTTCGAGACGATAGGGAACATCTACATGTCCATCAACAATCAAATACTCTTGAACCAGCTCTTGAGCCAGATCTTTACCTTCACCTGCAAATACAGGGTTGCAAGTTAGTGCACATAATGTCCCAACTAAAAAATAATTTTTCAAATGACAATCTCCCTATTTGTATGAATATATCTGCAAAATTCACGATAGATGATGTTCATCTAGAGCCACATTTCTTAAATACATTAATTTAATTCGTTAATCCACAAAGATTAAATCGTTGTCTTTCTTATAGCTGCAGATTGGCTGGATCTTAGGGGTAACATTAAAACAATGACCGAAATTAGATGATGTATAGCTTAGCCGGGTAACGGGTAAGGTAGCAAAAGCATATGCAAAAGATTTACCCCCCAATGCGCCATTACGCATATCCAAAAATTCTGTCGCAATGTCCAAATCAATGCATAACAGATTGAAGCGACTATCAATAATAGCACTGCGGAGATATCTGTTGACCACCCTCCATGTAGAAGCACAAATACCGTAGCTACAACTGGTACGGACAACCAGCGCCAGCGCCCTAGTAGCTCTTCGGTACCCCGCTGTAATATCCACCGGAAGAAGCCCTCCTCAGAAATGCAAACAATTACTAAGTTAATCATTGCTGCAACGGCGATAGTGCCAGTAAATTTTATCGAAGGCGTATACAGGAGTAGACCCAATGCAACGGGGGTAAATATAGCCAATAAAAGATAGGGTAAGTCCGTAACACGGAAGGTCTGCTTCATACGCAACATAAAAGCCAATAAGGCAATAGCAATAACTGCTTTACCGCTGTTTATACTGGCATAGATAAGATTACCACTTGCATCTGTATAGGGTGGCAATACCTGGATATGTTCACTACCGGGAAGCAAATTTAACCCCGATACCAGCATTAAAACTGCTACAGAAAGAAAAGACAGCGCTCTCGGCCAACTGCTAGTAGACTCTATTGCTCGCAGGAAAATCCAGATTAAAGGGGCTATAAGCCCACTCCAGCCAAAAGGAATTATACAAAGTGATAGCAAGATAGGTGCAGCCCAAGGACTAACCATACTAGATGGTGTCTGATCTCCTCTTCTCCTTAAAGCAGCAACTTCATTTTGCATCGATTGGCCCAGAATTAATATCTTATTTGATAACAATGACTCATGCGATTCTTTCACTATCCATTAAAGGTCGCTCGTATTGAACGATAGGTCAACTTCATTTTTGCAGGATCTAAAGGTGCCTTAAAAAAAGCGTGATAATGCCCTCTAGGATTAATTAATACAACTTGAGACCCATGATCGATAGTATAACCGCCCTCAGCAAGAGAAACTTTATTAAAAGGTACATTTAGCTGAGTGGCAAATTTCTTCAGCTTAAAAAAATCACCGGTAATACCACGGAATTCAGAATTAAAATAACGGACATACTGCCCCAACTGCTCCGGCTTGTCCCTGCTTGGGTCAACCGATACGAGTACTACGTCTGTCGATGCTCTGGTACTTTCGTCTAAAGTTTTATAAAAATTATTAAGTGTAGATAGAGTTGTTGGACAGATATCTGGACAGTGGGTAAACCCAAAAAATACCAAAGTCCACTTACCTTGAAAGTCTTTGGTATAGAAATCTCTACTGTCATCAGACAATAATTGTATATCTTCTATGATTCTTGGTCTCTGCAGTTTTACAGTGCCATTAATTCTAAGTTCCTCATCAGTAATAATACGAGGCTGTCCGAGCTTATGTATAAATCCTGCAAGCACAGCAAGAATCAATACTAAAAGAACAATAACCGTAATTCTAATTCCACGTTTCTGTTTATCGATGGCAGAATATTTATTTTCCACTTTTCCCTCACACCTCAATTAAATAATGATCTAATAGCATGATGAAAAATAGTGCCATTAAATAAATTATTGAATATTTGAAAGTCTCCATGCCAGCATTGGGATCTTTTCCAATGAGCATTACAAGGCTCCAATAAACAAAACCAAATCCAAGTACGACAGCTCCCAGCAAATATAACCACCCAAACATCGCGGTGGCAAAGGGCAATAGGCTAACGGCCAATAAAATAAAGGTATACAAAACTATATTTAGGTTTGTATAGGGTATTCCATGTGTAACCGGCAACATAGGAACATCAGCTTTTGCATACTCTTCTTTTCTATGTACGGCAAGGGCCCAAAAGTGTGGAGGAGTCCAAGCAAAAATAATCAATACTAACAACAATGCATGCCCATGCACTTCCCCAGTAACCGCAGTCCATCCCAGTAGGGGCGGAGCGGCTCCTGCAAGCCCGCCAATAACAATGTTTTGTGGTGTGGCGCGTTTCAGGAACATGGTGTAAATCACCGCATATCCGAGAAGAGATATTAAGGTTAGCCAAGCGGTAAGGGCATTTACAAAAACCAACAGGATAAACATTCCTGTCACACCCAAGATAAGAGCAAAAGCAACCGCTTTAACTGGCTCAACCCGTCCTTTCGCAATCGGGCGATTACTGGTACGAGCCATTTTTGTATCAATATGACGATCAACTAAATGATTTACTGCCGCAGCACTACCCGCACAAAATGCAATTCCCAAATTACCAAATACTAAAATATCTAGCGGCACCATTCCTGGAACAGCTAAAAACATTCCAATAACAGAAGTTAACAGCATAAGCATGACTACTCGAGGCTTAGTAAGCTCATAGTAGTCCCGCCATTGAATTTGATGTATTCCCGTGGAGTTTATGGCCATATTCGCACCTATTTTTATATTTATATACGCTTAGTATCTAATTAAGATTGGATACGGTAGTTAAACCTTCTCCCCGCTCTATTACTTCCACATCGACTACCTCTTGTTTATTTATAATGACGGCATTCATTGTGTATATTCGATAACAAAAAGTTAGCAAACTAAGAAGTAGAAGAGCTGCACCAGCATTGTGTGCCACAGCAATCCCTAATGGTAGAGACATAACAACATTTGCTATTCCCAAGCTGACTTGAAGAAGTAGTACCCCAGTAAGCCATAATGACCAACCTCTCAATCCATATCTCCAAGCTAAAACTGAAAGAATCAGTACAATTGCTGTTGTAATCAGTGCTCCAATACGATGGGCAAGATGTATGGCTGTACGTGCATCATTCTCTAATGCACCACCTAAATAATTTGGGCCAATTTGTTGAAAAATATTAAATCCTTCTACAAAGTTTGCCTGTGGCCACCATTGGTTATGACAAGTTGGAAAATCTGGACAGGCTAAAGCTGCGTAATTAGAGCTGGTCCAACCGCCGAGTCCAATCTGTAGAATTACTATTGCAACTGCAGTCAGAGCAAGTAGCCGTAATCGCCTTATTCCCGGTAAATACCTCCCATGTAATTGTCTAGGTTTATCAGCCAACCTTTCACAGAGAATCCACAACATAGATAATGTTGCCATTCCACCTAATAGATGAGCAGTAACTACCTGCGGCCAAAGCTTCAAGGTTACCGTCCACATCCCAAAAGCAGCTTGTAGTATAATAATAATTAAAAGAATATGTGTTTGCTTAAAGGTTGGAGCTTGCCGATCTCTCCAAGCAAGATAAGTGAGTAATACAACGAATAAAAGTAAAGTTCCTGCAAAGTATCGATGAACCATTTCCGGCCAAGTTTTACTAACATCTACCGGAGAGTCCGGAAAAATCATATTGGCCGTTTTAATTTCTTTTATATCGTTCGGCCAGGTGAGATGACCATAACAACCAGGCCAGTCTGGACAGCCCAAACCGGCATCCACCAATCTAGTAAATGCACCTAGAACAACAACTACGACAGCTAGTATACAGGCCGCCCAGGTAATGATATGTCGCCAATTCTTAGGGGTTTCTTGTTTAGACACTACTGAAAATCTCCGAATACTAATCTTATTGCTCGTAGGAGTACTTCAATAATCTTTTTATATCTTTAAGTAATTGGTTTCCGCTATGCTGCCGATCATAGGCCATCATTGCATAACCCTCCTGATCAACCAGCAATGCCTTGGTTGAAGTCACACCGTCATGATCAGTTTTCTGTACCAACTGCTTAAAGTTTTCATCATCCAAATTCACTATTTTTAGTTTCGGATGCTCAGTTTGTATTTGTTCTTGTCGTTTTTCATCCAAACTATCACCAACCACCAGTAGCCTCTCAACCCTATGAGCTTTTTCCCCCAGCCGAATATGAACCTGCCTACTTATATACAAGAGATCTTCACAATCTTTACCACAATCACTGTCACTTAATATTAGATAGCGCCATTTTGATTCTCCCTCTTGTGCCAGGGATTGCTGTTGTCCTTGAAAGGTGATTTTTATTTCAGTGATATCAAATGGGGGCTGCAATAATTCACCTTGATTAATCGTCTCTTTAGGCATGCCTAAGCCCGTATAGTAAACGATATAGGCAGCCGTAATTGGGAGTACGACGGATGCTAGCACTGAGAGTCCTTGAATGAGCTTATTCGCTGGCTTCCTTTTACTCAGATCTCTTTCAGATGAAACTGGCTGACTATTTGATTTCATTTTGAAACTCCTTTTTCAAACTTCTATTCAATCTACGACGTAATCTAAAAACAATATTTGTGGCTGAATAACCCCATAAAAGCCAGACGGCTATTGCCATCGTGAACCACTGGAAAGCATACGCTTGATGTTTTTCTGGGCCACTATTGAAAAAATTCCAATCAGTAATTAAAGCTGCATCTGAATCCGCAAACAAACGGATCGACCATCCATTGTTAACTAATCCTATAGTCTCAATGAAATTTGAATTTATTTGTTGAATTCTATTATTAAAAACCGGGTCTAGACTAACACTCGAGGAGGTTTCAGTATCGATAGGGTATAAGTAGCCCTGAAGTGATTTCACATCAAGTGAAGCTGTTACTTCAGGTAAGCTATCTCGGTCGCCAGTAGAGGGAATCCAACCTCTATTGATAAGCCAATCAGTACTTTCTGTTGAAAATACTTGTAGCACTTCATAGCCAACACGACCGTTTCTTGTTCTGTTATCCAGAAAATATATTTCCTTCTGGAAAACTCCCGCTAAAGTTACAGACGCATACTCTTGATAAGAACTTAGATTTGAGATTTCCTGCGGTTGCAGAGAGAGCCTACTCTCTACCTTTTGTATAAGTTCGACTTTCTGCTTTGCTCTATCAAGCTGCCACAATCCTAAAAAGATAAAAAGGATGAATGCACCCAGAGAAAATATCGTGATGGGCCAATTGCGAATCAGTGGTAAACTGATATCTTTCGCAGAAGCTGATGGAATATCTACTATCATGCGCAACTACATAAGTAATGGAAAATAATAAAATGTGGCTAAAGATTGTTATTGTTGTCCTATTCCTTTCCGTGCTTGCCAGTCTGTCAAGTGCACTTTTTTTTCTACTTAGAGATATGGGAACACCTCAATCCAAGCGCACACTCTACGCATTAGGTATTAGAATACTCCTAGCGTCACTCTTACTTCTTGCCATTTGGTACGGCTTTGAAAGTGGCATTTTGGCAAAAACGGCACCTTGGGCTGATAAATATTAAGAAAACAAAGGCTTTCTATTAATACGATAGAAAGCCTTGCCCACATTAAGCACCTAGAACATATACAAATATAAACAGCCCGACCCAAACTACATCGACAAAATGCCAATACCAACTTGCTGCTTCAAAGCCAAAGTGATCATCAGGTCTAAAATGATTGGCTATCACAGACCTTAACAACATGATCAACAACATAATTGTACCGAGTGTGACATGGGCACCATGAAATCCGGTCAGCATAAAGAATGTTGTACCATAGATTCCTGACTCAAGTGTTAACCCCAAGTGTTGATAGGCTTCGTAGTATTCTTTACCTTGTAGAAAAATAAACGCCCCACCCAATGCCACAGTGATTGCCAGTAATATATTGAAATTTTTTCTTTGATTCTTTTTCAGGAAAACATGTGCGAAGTGTACAGTTACACTGGAGGTGAGAAGTATGATGGTGTTCCATAGTGGCAAGTGCCATGGGTCTATCACATCTTTAGGCCCCATAAATTTTGCCGTTTCTCCGTTTGCTGCGGCGTCAGGAGTCACATATAGGGGCCAGCTACTTTCGAACCCCTCCCAAAGCATATTGGAAATTCCACGATCACCTTCACCACCTAGCCAGGGAACTGTGAAATTGCGTATGTAGTAAAGTGCTCCAAAGAATGCAGCAAAAAACATCACCTCAGAAAATATAAACCAGCCCATCCCCCAAACATATGATCTCTTTAACTGTTCACTGTTGAGCCCTGCCATATTCTCTTTGATTACGGCAGCAAACCAAAACCACAAAACTGCGGCCATCGCTAACGCACCGGTGAAGAAAATATAAGAGCTTCCTCCATTAATCCAATTTGCTGCGCCGAACGCTATTAGGAATAAACCTATCGTCGCAAAAATTGGCAGCCTGGATTGTTCGGGCACGTAATAACTGCTTTCACTAGCCATAATTTTTATCCCTCTCGCTCGGGGTCGATATCATTCTTATCGGTTTTATTGGCAAACCTTTCCGTTACATCAAACAACGTATAGGAAAGCGTTACAGTATTAACACTTGCGGGAAGATCTGGATCCACAATAAAACGTAGTGGTAATTCTGCAGTCTCTCCCGCTTTTAATTCTTGCTGGTTGAAGCAAAAACACTCTGTTTTATGAAAGTACTCAGCAGCTTTGAAAGGAACCATACTGGGAATTGCCTGACCAACCATATCCCTAGATGTCTTATTTTCTGCAATAAAAACAGTATCTTTAATTTCTCCAGGGTGTACTTTCAAAGACATCACACTCGGGCGAAATTCCCATGGCATATTTTCATTATTGTTTGCCACAAATTGCACTGTGACCAGCCTATTTTTATCAACCGCAGCTGGCACAGCTTCATAACGACCACCGGTTTTACCATTGAGTCCTGTGATTTCACAGAAGACATCGTAAATAGGCGGCATAATGAAAATTGCAAATACCAGCATGCTGGTCGCCATGGCCAGCAGCTTGATAGTTACCTTTGCATTTGCTCCAACTTTCATAGGTTAGCGTACAACCGGTGGCGTACTAAACGTGTGATATGGGGCAGGGGAAGCAACCGTCCATTCCAGTCCCTCAGGATCATCCCAAACCTGATCGGATGCTTTTTTCCCGCCCATTACAGTTCGTACCACATTAAACAAAAATACTATTTGTGCAGCGCCAAACAGAAAGGCACCGATACTGGATATTTGATTGAAATCCGCAAATTGCAGTGCGTAATCAGGTATCCGACGTGGCATGCCGGCCAGACCAACAAAGTGCATTGGGAAGAAAGTTACATTGAGACCAATAAATGCCAGCCAGAAATGTACCTTGCCCATGACTTCGCTATACATATGGCCAGTCCATTTGGGCAACCAATAGTAAACACCAGCAGTAATTGAGAAGATTGCACCAGGAACCAGCACATAGTGGAAATGGGCAACCACAAAGTACGTATCGTGATATTGGAAGTCTGCAGGCGCAATCGCTAGCATCAGACCAGAGAATCCACCGATGGCGAAAAGAATGATGAATGCAATTGCAAAAAGCATCGGGGTTTCAAATGTCATGGATCCCCGGAACATGGTGGATACCCAGTTAAAGATCTTCACTCCTGTAGGTACAGCGATCAGCATTGTGGCGTACATAAAGAACAGCTCACCAGCAATCGGCATTCCCACGGTAAACATATGGTGCGCCCATACGATAAAGCTCAGGAATGCAATTGCTGCGGTGGCATATACCATGGAGCTGTATCCAAAAAGAGGCTTACGAGCGAAAGTAGGAATAATCGCAGAGATAATGCCAAAGGCCGGCAAAATCATAATGTAGACTTCCGGGTGTCCAAAGAACCAGAACACATGCTGGAATAAAACCGGATCACCGCCACCGGCCGCACTGAAGAAACTTGTGCCAAAATGAATGTCCATCAACATCATGGTCACTACTCCGGCTAACACTGGCATTACAGCAATCAAAAGGTAAGCAGTGATCAGCCAGGTCCATACAAACAACGGCATTTTCATCAAGGTCATACCAGGAGCACGCATATTCAAAATGGTAGCGATAATGTTGATCGCACCCATGATGGACGAGGCACCCATAATATGAATGGCAAAAATGAAGAAGGTTACGCTGGGTGGCGCATATTCCGTTGAAAGTGGCGCATAAAATGTCCAGCCGAAATTAGGCGCTCCCCCTTCCATAAATAAGGTCGATGCCAACATTGCGAAAGCAAAGGGCAAAATCCAAAAACTCCAGTTATTCATTCTTGGCAGTGCCATATCTGGCGCACCAATCATCATTGGTATCATCCAGTTAGCCAACCCCACAAAAGCCGGCATAACTGCACCAAATACCATGATCAGACCATGCATAGTGGTCATTTGATTGAAAAATTCCGGCTGTACAATTTGCAAACCGGGCTCGAATAATTCAGCGCGTATAACCAATGCCATACATCCGCCGAGCAGGAACATCGCAAAACTAAACCACAAATACATAGAGCCTATATCTTTGTGGTTGGTCGTATAGAGCCAACGCTTTATACCGGGCTGAGGACCATGTGCCATTCTTAAATTCCTCCGGGCGCTTACTGCTTATTCTTAAAGTTGAGGATATCTACGGGTTGGACGGTATCACCCATCTCGTTGCCGAAAGCGTTTCGCTGGTAAGTAATTACCGCAGCCAGATCCACTTCTGATAGCTGCTCACCAAAAGCCTGCATTGCGGGGTTTACCGTAGAACCATCGATAACGATATCTAAGTGGCCATTGAGGGGACCGGTAGCAATTTTTGAGCCAGCAATTGCCGGGAATACTCCGGGTACTCCCTGCCCGTTCGGCTGGTGGCAGGCGGCACATGTGCGTGTATAGACTTTTTCACCCTGAGCAAAAAGCTCTTCGAAGGTAAATGTCTTCGCTGTAAGTTCACGCATTTTTATGGCTTCTGCTGCACGAGAACTCAACCAGGCATCGTATTCAGCCTGTGGTACTGCTTTCACAACAATAGGCATAAATCCATGGTCTTTTCCGCACAATTCAGCACACTGTCCGCGATATATTCCCGGCTCCTCAATACGCGTCCAGGCATCATTGATAAAACCGGGGATAGCATCTTTTTTAACGGCTAGATCTGGGACCCACCACGCATGTATCACATCATTGGCAGTAATCAGGAAGCGGATTTTTTTCTTGATAGGAACAACCAGGGGCTCATCGACTTCTAGGAGGTAGTTAGCACCCTTAGGCTGGAGGTTATCAATTTGAGCTTTGGGAGTGGACAAGCTGGAAAAGAATGAAACATCAGTGCCCCGATATTCATATTTCCACTTCCATTGATAACCGGTGATTACGATATTGAGATCTTCTTCCTCAGTATCGTAAATATCATAGAGCGTTTTGGTGGCCGGAATCGCCATCAGAATCAGGATGACGGTGGGAATAATAGTCCACACCAATTCCACAACCGTGCTCTCATGAAATTGGGCCGCTTGGTATCCCTTACTTTTGCGGTGACGCCACATGCTGTAGAACATGATGCTGAACACCAATGCCCCTATAGCCACACAAATCCAAAAGATCAGCATGTGTAGCTCGTAGGTGGTCTGGGCGACTTCTGTCACCCCCTGGGGCATATTAACCCCCCAGCGCTCAACGTCCTGCTCATTCGCTAACACCGCTTGTGCAGATAGCGAAGTAGCCAGCAAGGCGAACAGCCGATCAAAGCCTTTCAACATCGCCTACAGATCTCCGTGGTTGCGGGTCTCTCAGGGAAACCCGTAATTTTTATTTTGGCCGCTGGCCTTCACGGATAAGCGAATTTTACCTGTATCAACTGCCTAACAGGATTAATTCCACACAAAATTTGTGGACATACTGTAGTAACACAAGACTACATACACTGGGCGAGGAGACCACCTCGCGTTACTGCCGTCAGTGCAACTTGTTATTCTTAGTAAAAGATTTTTTACTCCAGATGTCGTCGTCCGGAAAGGTACAACCAACAACCAGTTTCTTTATTTGTCGCAACTACTGCAGGTACAAAAGGAACACATCGACACGAAAAAGTCAATCGGGATCATTTTTGAATAACGTTGCTGCTTTATGAAAAAATTCGGTGATTAACAAATAAATTTAACCTCTTTGATAGGATACTTTTCCACAAGTAGAAAAAATATCGCTCCAAATAGAGACATGGCAATTTATTTGGTGAAAGATGACAACTAATCAAGCATTAATAATGCTGCCAAGAGAAGTATAAACCCTCTGGTTCAAGTGTCCCTGATTGCTTTTACACAGATTGACAACGATTTTTAATCCCTAATACTAAATTCTGACTGCTTCACACAACCAAGGCAGATTAGTTTCAATAAGCTTGAGGATTATCAGGCAGATCAATACAGAATCCTGTACTATCTACACTCAATCGAAATGATTTTTCCGCCAAATATTTCGTTTCGATTTTGTAAGCGTTACGAAATGAATTGCAAATAGCAGTATTGGGAGTCCGATTTAGGAAAAGGGTCTTATCAGCTCTGTACTGTTACCATTGGTAGAATCCGCCTGCACAGCTTTTCTTTTTCCGATTTCGGCTAGAAGCCAATCTATCCGTTAGTTGTTATGACTTATGCCTTCTTCTACAAAACTTGAATCCCAACCCATGTCTCGCGTCTGGAATCTGGCTTGGCCAATGATACTGAGTAATATTTCAGTGCCCTTACTCGGGATAGTAGATACCGCAATTCTTGGTCACCTCCCATCTGCAGAGTACCTATCCGGTGTAGCTATCGGGGCTAGCGTAATGTCGATGCTTTTATGGGCATTTGGGTTTCTGCGCATGGGTACTACCGGACTGGTGGCTCGGAGTACAGATCTTGGGATTCAATGGTTAGTACGTGCACTAGTATTAGCCATGGGGCTGGGAATCACTCTGTTTATTGTTGCCTCTCCTTTAATCTACTATATCGTTGAGTGGATGAATGCCAGTCAGGAAGCACAACCCCACGCACTGGCCTACCTACAAATACGTCTGTTATCTGCCCCCCTGGCTCTGGCAAACTTTGCCATTCTGGGTTTTTTTATTGGTCGACAAGATAGCCGTGCGCCTCTATATATACTTTTCGCTGCCAATCTTCTGAACATAGCCCTCGATTTCCTATTTATCCTTGGCCTGGGCCTAGGGGCAAAAGGTGCAGCAGCGGCAACGGTACTCGCTGATATTTTTGCATTTCTACTGGGTCTATATCTTCTTTCCAGGGTTCATGTTGATATCTGGTCCTATATACGCAAAGAAATTGGGCAGAAGAAACTTCTCCCCTGGATCGATTCATCCCCGTGGATCAATCTTTTAAAGATAAATACAGACTTATTTATAAGAACCTGTTTGCTCTTGCTAACACTCACTTTTTTTACTGCACAAGGGGCAGCCCAAGGTGATAATGTACTTGCTGCAAATGCTATTCTTATACAGTTATTAATGATGACTTCCTATGCCCTGGATGGTTTTGCTCATGCTACCGAGGCCTTGGTTGGGGAATCTATGGCAAAGAGATCAACGGCTCTATTCAGAAATACCGTTCGCAGTGCAGGTTTGTGGGCCCTGGGAAGCGCTGTCCTGATTACGCTGGTTCTAGTTTCAGGGAAACCCTTCATTCTATCCTTATTTACAGATATCAAACCAGTAATTCTCCAAGCGGAACAGGTATATTGGTGGCTCTGTGCACTACCTTTATTAGCGGTTTGGAGCTATCAGCTAGATGGTGTTTTTATCGGTGCAGGGAAAAGTCGCGATATGCGTAATACTATGTTTATAGCCTCATTACTGGTTTTCTTTCCCGCCTGGTGGTTTACAAGGGATTGGGGGAATACAGGCATATGGTTCAGCTTATTTTTATGGATTGGAGCACGATCTTTAGGGCTCATAGTATATTTTCAATACTACACTGCAACCAACTCCTGGCTACGTAAATTACAGTAAAGCGCAGCAGGGTATTTAGAGTTATTTTTTAATGTAAAAAAATATGACATATTTTGCGATTGGGAAATTAACTATCTAAGTCAAGGTTACTGCCTATAAAAATAGTAAATCTCTTACGATGCTATAAACACATTTAAAAATATAATCTCAGGATGGTAAATACTGAGCGGGCAAAGCAACAAATAATAAAGCCCGCTCATATTTTTAATAGCTTGAAGACTGCACCTGTTTTTGCACTAGAATTTGCTTAAAATTTCCATAAAACGCTCCTTCTCCCTGGATAACAGCATTATATAAGTCTTCAACCTTCTGCTTTAATTCTTGGCTATAAAAATATAGGCTGCCGTTTCGGACACTGTAGGACTTTGGATTCTCGGCCATAGTTCTATAAAAAAGGGACACTCTTTCCAGATAGGTATCTGCCTGCTTTTTGGAAAAGTTACCTTGTTGGTAATTATCTAAAACCTGAGAACTGATTCTTTGAAGAGTTAATTCGCGCTCTTCATCTGAAAAACGAAAGGCATTTAATTGCGTGTTGATATCACGCTTTAGGTCTTTCATATAGCGAGCAGCAGCTTCTGCTGATTCATACAGTGCGTGAATGGTCTTTTCCCGCTTCCGCAGAGCACCGCGATCTTTCAAAGTATATATATTGGAGAGCTCCTTTTCGGAGAAATCGCCCAGAGGGCGAAAAATAGTGACATGTTGCAAATTACTATTCCTTGTGAGCTTGTCACAAATCTTTATTGCATGTCTCCACTTTTCAAAAGACTCCCCTTTAAGGATTTGATCGGGTAGGGCTTTTACCGCAGCTCCCAGTCTATTTTCCTCTTCAATGTAATAATCTGGATGGGTCTTCCAGTCATTAGCTTGTAAACGAAATAACGTAAGTATCCCCTGATTCACACAGCTCGTTAGTAAATAGGCAACTTGCTCTCTCTGCCGTTCTGTGTTTTTTCGATGGCGATCAAGGCCATAGAGACCTATGATCGCAACCGCAATAAAAACCACCAGTATAAAAAATATTTTTTTCACTTTTTACGGCTACTTGTGGGTTGGATAAGTTTCACCGGTTTCTCGTGAATATCTTTCTCTGTATCTTGGGTAACACGAGTAGACAGTTCTGTTGGCGCTGACTGCAATCGAATTTCATCCTTAAACCCACAGGCAACACATTCCCTATAATTTTTTCCATCCTTGTGATAGTTAATAATTTTATCCATTTCGCTACAGCGGGGGCACACAGCCCCTGCAATAAAGCGTTTTTTAACGATCTTACCAGACTCAGCCGAATCTTCTTTCTTCATCATGACTACTACTCAATATTTCATGACTGACTTATCCGTTACACAGGACTGATTTCAGCTCTTGCTGCTCGATACCAGAGTGACGCAATAGGGCATCAATTTGCGGCTCTCGTCCACGGAATTGAACAAACAGCTCCAACGCATCACGGCTACCACCCTGTTCCAAAATACTGTGCAGAAATTTATTTCCCGTCTCTCTATTAAAGATACCATCTTCCTCAAATAGAGAAAAAGCATCTGCCGAAAGCACTTCTGCCCATTTATAGCTGTAATATCCTGCGGCATAACCACCAGCAAAAATATGGCTAAAAGCATTTTGGAAGCGGTTTTCTGCGGCGATAGGCACAACAGCAACCTCTGCTCGTACCTGATCCAGTAAAACCTGAACTTTATCGGCGGTCAATGCCTCTTCGCAGGCATGGAGGCGAAAATCAAAAAGTGCAAACTCCAACTGGCGTACTGTAAACATGGCAGACTGGAAATTTTTCGCTGCCAGCATTTTATTCAGTAAAGCTTCGGGAAGGGCCTCTCCAGTTTCGAAATGTGCAGAAATTATGGAAATAGCCTGGGGTTGCCAACACCAATTTTCCAGAAATTGGCTGGGCATTTCCACCGCATCCCAAGCAACACCATTAATACCAGAAACTGCTGCCACATCAATCTGTGTCAGCATATGGTGGAGGCCATGGCCGAATTCATGGAATAAAGTGGTTACTTCCGTGTGGGTTAAAAGTGAGGGGATATCACCTGCAGCCGGACTGAAATTACATACTAGATAAGCTATAGGCAACTGGAGTCCGTTGAGCGTGTGGCGACGACTACTTACTGTATCCATCCAGGCCCCGCCACGTTTTTTCTCACGCGCGAACGCATCCAAATAGAAACCAGCTATCTTTTCGCCATCTCTCAGCAGCCAAAAGAACTGCACGTCGGCATGCCAAGTAGCAACGCTGGTATCTTCTTCAACTGTGATTCCGAATAGTTTGTCCACCACAGTAAAGAGGCCCTCAACGACTTTGGCGTAAGGGAAATATGGCCTCAATTCCTCTTGGCTGATGGCGTATCGCTTCTGTTTGAGCTTTTCTGCGGCCCAGGCCACATCCCATGGTTGCAACTCTTCAATACTGAGTTGGTCTGCAGCAAACGCTTTCAGCTCAGCCATTTCTCGTTGGGCAGCTGGCCTGGCTCGTTCAGCCAGATCCTGTAGAAATTCCAAAACCCGCTCTGTATTTGGAGCCATTTTGCTGGCCAATGACAGCTCCGCATAGCTGTTCATTCCCAGTAAACTGGCCTGTTCAGCGCGCAATGCGAGAATTGCCTCCATCACTTCGGAGTTATCGTATTCACCTGCCTGGGGACCAACTTCGGATGCTCGACTAACAAAAGCCAAATGGACATCCCGACGCAGAGATCTATTTTCAGCGTGGGTCATAACAGCGAGAAAGCTGGGCCCCTCTAAGGTAATCAACCACCCATCGAGGCCTTTTGCCTCAGCTGCATTCCGTGCAGCGGCAAGAGCAGTTTGAGGAAGCCCCTGAAGCTGAACTTCATCATTCGTATGCCAGGTCCAGGCATTAGTTGCATCGAGGACATTGTTGGCAAATTGGCTGGATAACTCCGCCAAACGCTGACTGTTAGCGGCAAACTTTTCACGGGCCTCTCCTTCAAGGCCTACACCACCAAGTTCAAAGTCTCTGACTCCCAGCTCCAAAGACTTCTTGCGTGCCTGTGGCCAGTTTGCAAATTCGGGCGACTGCATTAATTGGAGGTACAGGTCGTAAAGTTCGCGATTTTGCCCCTGCTTTGTCCAGTAAGCCGTCACTTTGGCTAAAGCGGCCTCATAGGGCGCCCGCCAGGGGCCACTTAGAACGCTATTCAGGTGACTGACTGGGGAGAAGGCTCGATTTAGCTGGTCTTCCGCCTGCTCCAGAGGCACCAGTGTATTATCCCAGCTGGGGGTCTCCAATCCCTGTTGAAGGGTTTGCTCACACGTTTTAATCAGTTCGGCGATGGCGGGTTCCACCTGCTCGGGCTCGAGATTATCAAAAGGCGGCAGCAGCGGGATATTCAACAGTGGATTGGACATATAAGACTCTGTGCTCGAATTAGGATAAAGCTATGATAGAGGATTCATTGTACAGGAGCTTATTTATGTCCCCACTGCGCAGCCACGATGATTCCCAAGGCGAGAAGTTTCCAGAACTTGGCGACAGCGTATATATCGATCCGCAATCCGCAGTCATTGGTGACGTTACCCTGGGGGATGATTGCTCCGTATGGCCCATGGCCGTTGTGCGCGGTGATATGCATAAAATCCGCATCGGCGCGCGAACCAGTGTACAGGATGGGGCTGTTCTCCATATCACCCATGCGGGACCATTCAACGCCGACGGTTGGCCGCTGACCATTGGCGAAGATGTCACTATCGGTCATAAAGCCTGCCTGCACGGTTGTACCATCGGCAACCGGATCTTAATTGGTATCGGATCTATTGTTCTCGACGGAGCCATTATTGAGGACGATGTCGTACTGGCAGCCGGAGCACTGGTTCCGCCCGGTAAAACCCTGGAGAGTGGTTATCTCTACGTAGGCGCCCCCTGCAAAAAGGCGCGCCCCCTGTCTGACAAGGAAAAGGCTTTCTTTAAGTATTCCGCTGAAAACTACGTGAAACTGAAAGATCAGTATCTCCTTAAGCAGCAACCATAGTCACAGCCAGCTCCCCGCTATGCTTAACCTAAATATGGACCAGCTGCATATTTTTGTGCGCTCCTGTGAAGTCGGATCTTTTTCGGCGGTTGCTCGCGAAGTGGGCCGGGCTCAGTCTTCTGTAAGCAGCTTGATTCAAAATCTTGAGCTCGACCTGGGGCTGACTCTATTTAACCGCGAAGGGAAATATCCACAACCCACCGCCGCCGCTTTGGCATTACTGCCATTAGCACGTCAATCGTTGGGGCAGTTGCAGCGCTTCCAACAGGCGGCAAATTCCTTCCAGCGGGGAGAAGAGCCCCAGCTCAATATATTATTTGAAGAGCTGGTAATGCCGGATCGACTCAACGATATGCTGGTAACTTTCAGCGAGCGCTTCCCGCATACTGAGCTTCAGCTCGGCAGTGTTACTGGGGAGGAAGCGGTCCAGCAGGTGACACAGGGTGAAGCCGATTTTGCCTTTGTCACCTCAAGGGATTCCTATCCCAGCTCGCTGGATACCAGTAACCTGGGACAACAGCGGGTACTTAGCCTGGCCTGTCCGGAACATCCCCTGGCCCAGAAAAAACAATCCTCATTGAATGAAGCGGCCCAGCACCGACAGATCACCACAGCACCAGAATCCCAAAGGTACCGTTGGCAGCTCTCTGCACAGACCTGGCGAAGTGATTCTCTGCTACAGGCCCTAGATCTGGCATGTAAGGGGGTTGGGTGGGTCAATGCGCCCTACGAACTGGCCCGCCCCTTTTTAAAAAGCGGCAGGTTGGTTGAGCTCAACTTAACCGGTTCTCTCAATACCTGGAGCCTCGGTGTGGATCTGCTCTGGTCCAAGCAGACGCCACAAGGCTTAGCTGCGCAATGGTTTGCCCGAGAGGCCCGGCGACTCTACGGTAACTTTTACAGCCCACCTATCGAAATATCCGATAGAAACTAATTTTTACCTATCAGGTTTTTACATAAGACTTGGCGTTGTAGGCCGATGGTCTGTGACTCAATCCGACTTGATTAGGAGCCAAACTATGTCCAAACAGCAATATCTCCAGGAAATGGAGGCCTTCTCCCAAAAATACCGCTATGACATGGACTACTTGCGCGAGTTTCTTCAGGGCTCTCCTGAAGGCTTTGAAAAATTTAGAAATTTTCAGCCCCTATCCATGCACAGGGAGTTTTTACCTATTGATGTTTTTTGGGTGAGTAAGATAGCGGCAATGCAAGTAGCTGATTGCGGCATGTGCCTGCAACTGAATGTGCGTATGGCCTTAGAGGCTGGTGTTGAACCCCACTTGGTGAAAGCTTGTATCCAAGGCGGCAGCGGCCTGCCTGAGAACTTGCAGGACATTTTTGATTTTGCAACAGCCGTGGCCAGCTACAAAACGATCGATCCTGTTCTCAATGAACGGATAGGTGCACAACTGGATAACCGACAGAGAATCGAGCTGGGGGTCAGCGTCGCTACCGCGTCAGTCTTCCCCACAATCAAGCGGGCTATGGGATATACCCAAAGCTGCAGCCTGGTTGAGATCGAATTTAAACAGTGATGTGGTAGGCCTTGGCAACCAAGGCCTCCTCACTATTTACCCTGTAGCCGCAGCAGTGCCGATGCACCTATGCCGCCAATGGCACAAGCTAGAACTATAACCAGGGGCGTCATTTGTCCCAGTACCAGAGCACCGTAGTCATAACCTCTCTGCGGCAGAAGATACAACAGCATCAACCCTGCCGGCACCAGGGATAAGAGGAAGCCCCGTATTAACCAAGCGTTGCGCAAAGGCAACAAAAACAGCAACCCGAAAACTCCACCCCAAACTACGCGCTGGTACAGGTAGGCATTGCTCAGGGATGGCGCCAAATCTACCCCTAGAAACTGGGTGAAACCATACCGCCCCATCGCCCATAGCCCCACGGCATAGCAAAGCCCACCGAAACACCCCACAGCAAAACAAATCGACAGGTTTCGCACAATATCACGCACAACGCTTTCTCTCTTTTAATTATCGGTTGTCTGGTTGAGGTCCCGGCGCAGCTTAGCCATGACTGGCGCTGTTTCTGGACGAATATTCCGCCACAGCAAAAATGATTCAGCGGCCTGCTCTACCAACATGCCTAGACCGTCAGCAGTCTCTGCCCCCTGCCCACGGGCCCATTGTGTAAAAGGCGTTGGCTTAGCTCCATACATCATGTCGTATGCTTTGCCATGACTCGCAACGCAACCTTCAGGCAATGGAGGTAGCACACCGCCTAGGCTTGCAGAACTCGCATTGATAATCAGGTCGTAGCAGCCTCTCAACTCCTCCAGGCCACCACCGCTCAACTCTCCCAACTGGGAAAATTCTGCCGCAAGCTGCACCGCCTTTTCTGCGGTGCGGTTGGCAATATGCAAATGCGCGGGTTGCTTTGCCAGAATTGGAAGCAGTGCTCCCCGAGCAGCACCACCGGCACCAAGCAAGAGAACTTTTCTATCCCTGATTTCCCAACCCAAGTTGCTGTTAATATCAAATACCAAGCCAGCCCCGTCGGTGTTATCGCCGAGAATCTTCCCGTTTTTCGCTAGAGCCAGAGTGTTAACTGCGCCAGCGGAAGCTCCCCGTTCAGTCAGAGTATCTGCCAGTTCGAAGGCCTGTAGTTTAAAGGGCACCGTCACATTGAGGCCACAACCACCCCCAGCAAAGAAAGCCCGTACGAAGCCGCTAAAGCCATCCAGGGGAGCAAGCTGCTTACTGTACTCAACACCCTCTCCCGTTTGTGCCGCAAAAGCGCTGTGTATCTCCGGTGAGAGAGAGTGTTTTATGGGATTGCCCACTACTGCGTAGCGGTCACTCATGACCCCGCCCTCTTACGCGCTCTGACCGCCTCTCGAATTTTGGCACTTTCATCGACAATTATCAGGCCATCTATTTTGAGGCCGTCGGCAGCTTCAGTAACCAAATAGCGGGTGTGGGAACTATACAGCTCTACCGCCTTTTCCTCCCCCAGTGAATGAAGCAGGGTCCAACGCAAGCTCGCAAGGGTGCTGTATTCGTTTAACTCTATCACCTCGGTGACAGTGCCAAGAATCTGACAGACTCCCAGTCGGCGGTAAGCGTTGAGCAATTTAACCACTTGCTGGATAAACTCATCCCTCGCCACAGCGAGCTTTACGCCATCCTCTCGATAGTAATGCAGAGGGAAGCGATAAAAATCAGCTATCTGTTCCACATCTCCCGTTTCAAAATGCCGTCTGTAATCGAGAAACAGGGAATTAATGCCTTCCAATCGCGATGGGTGCACAGCAAATCTCCATTGTGACAAATTGGCTGCCTATACCCAGTCCCTGTGCGGCAGAAAATCGGTGTAGAGTTTTTCTTCCTCAGAGCCCGGCTCCGGTTGCCAGTCGTATTTCCAGCTCACCAACGAAGGCAGGGACATCAGTATGGACTCAGTTCGCCCGCCACTTTGCAAGCCAAACAGGGTGCCACGGTCAAATACCAAATTGAATTCTACGTAGCGCCCGCGACGATAGAGCTGAAATTCACGCTCGCGCTCACCGTAAGGAGTCTCTTTGCGCTTCTGCACGATTGGCAAATAGGCCTCCAGATAACTATCGCCAACTGCGCGCATAAGCGCAAAAGCGTTGTCGTAGCCGCCTTCATTAAAATCATCAAAAAAGAGCCCGCCAACTCCCCGTGCTTCATCCCGATGCTTCAGGTAAAAGTATTTATCACACCACTGCTTAAAGCGGGGATAGATCTCACTGCCAAAAGGCTCACAGGCCTGCTTGGCTGTTTGGTGCCAATGTACGACATCCTCGTGATAGCCGTAATACGGGGTAAGGTCATAGCCACCACCAAACCACCAGATGGGCTCAGCTCCAGGCTTTTTAGCCACAAATAGACGCACGTTTGCATGGCTAGTGGGCACGTAGGGGTTGCGCGGGTGAATTACGAGAGAGACGCCCATCGCCTCAAAAGAGCAACCGGCCAGTTCGGGGCGATTAGCTGTGGCTGACGGAGGAAGTCCATCCCCATAGACATGGGAAAAGTTCACGCCCCCCTTTTCAATCAGGTTGCCCTCTTCCAGTACCCGGGTTCGACCACCACCGCCACCGGGCCTTTCCCAATTATCTTCGCGAAATGGTTGGCCGTCTTCTTCACTCAGGGCATTACAAATGCGGTCTTGTAGGCCGAGGAGATAGGCCTTTACTTCCTTGGTATCGATATCACTCATAGGCGAAAACTACGTCACTGTTTTGAAATTAAGCACCCGCCCTCAGCACGCGGCCACTTTGCAGATCGCGTATTTCACTGGGGGCGCTGCGGCCACCGGTTGAGCCGCCACCGACAAAGTCGAGATCGCGGCCGAAATAGCGCAGTACCTGGTATTTATTACGGGCGGGTTGAGACCCGGCCGGGTTTGCTGAAGTGGATACGATAGCACCGCCAAAGGCGCGTGTTAACGCAGCGGTAAACGGATGATCGGTGCAGCGCAGGGCTACAGATTTATGCACCCCACAGACCCAGGAAGGAATCTGGTCCCGATGGGGTACAAGCCAGGTAACCGGGCCCGGCCAGCTGTGATCCAACTGTTCTTTTTGTCCATCACTGAGATCGCTGAGGAGGGGGGCAAAATGTGTTCTATCACCGGAGACCAGGATCAAACCCTTTTCAAGCGGACGATGCTTGAGTTGTAGCAGGCGCCTAACAGCCAACAGGTTATTGGGATCGCAAGCCAAGCCCCATACAGATTCAGTGGGATGGGCAATAACACCACCCGCCGCCAGGGCGCGGGCAGCCTGTTTTACGGAAAGTGGTGAGTACTTCATCTTAATGCCGGTTTTACTTCATCTTTACGCTGCTGCAAATCTTGCTGCAAGGGAATATGGAACGGACACCAAAGGCAACTTCCACTACAGGCACATCAAAGTCAAAACCCGTCAGGATCGCTACAAAAGGCTTTCTCATTTCGACTCGCCTGAATATCAAGCGAGGTGAACCGAGGCAATCTAGCGGATTGCCCAACTGTGTACAAGTTGTAACCGCCTTGCTCAGCCCAGCTTTCTATTTCAGACAAAGGCTGTGGCAATTTATATAAAACCGGGCCAGAAATCCGCTCTTCAAAGCGCCATTTTTACCCCTGACGCATAGCTGGGATGTACTTTGTGGAACTCAGCCAATTGTCGCTGAATTATTTCATCCGGTACACCCGCCATCGCTTCTGCAATATTGTTATATAAGCGCTGTTTTTGTTCATCGTTGAACAAGTCAAAGAGCGCTCGAACCTGACTGTAATCATCATTGCCTTTGCGGTGGTCATATCTATCTGCCGCACCGGATATTGGTAACGGGGGTTCTTTCGCTTTTGGGTCCTCCTCTGCTCCAGAAAAACTATTCGGCTCATAAAAGGCATCCGGATTGCCACTGCGGATACCCGTGCTATTCATTTCACCATCCCGATAGTAATTATGGACAGGACAGCGCGGTACATTCACTGGAAGACTCTCATAGTGAGTTCCCAAGCGGTGACGATGTGCATCGGCATAAGAGAATATACGCGCCTGCAGCATCTTATCCGGTGAGAAACTGATACCTGGCACGATATTGGATGGAGAGAAAGCTGCCTGCTCGATTTCTGCAAAATAGTCTTGCGGGTTGCGATTCAACTCCATGGTTCCCACCTCGATAGGTGGATAATCACCATGAGGCCATACCTTGGTGAGGTCAAAGGGGTTGTAGTTTGTTTTGCCGAGGTCTGCTGCGGGCATGACTTGAATCTGGAATGTCCACTTCGGGCATTCTCCGTTTTCTATTGCGCTGTACATCGCCTCCTGGTAACTCTCCCGGGAGCGCCCAATCACAGTTTCAGCTTCCGAATTGGTGAAGTACCTATGTCCCTGCTGGGTCTTGAAATGGAATTTCACCCAGAAACGCTCCCCATTGTGATTCCACAGGGAGAAGGTATGGGAGCCATAACCATTCATATGCAACGGAGATATGGGCAAACCGCGATCGGAGAACAGTATGGTCACCTGGTGGAGGCTTTCAGGGCTCAACGACCAGAAATCCCACATGGCTGTGGGGGAGCGCAAGTGAGTTCGTGGATGCCGTTTTTGTGTGTGGATAAAGTCTGGAAATTTGTAGGGGTCTCGTACAAAAAAGACTGGCGTATTGTTGCCGACCAAATCCCAATTGCCCTCCTCCGTATAAAACTTCAGTGCAAAACCACGCACATCCCGCTCCGCATCAGCTGCACCCAACTCACCGGCCACAGTTGAAAAACGGGCCAACAGTGGGGTCTCTGCCCCCGGCTGCAAAACCCGGGCACAGGTGTAGTTAGAAATATCACCAGTTACCCTCAAAACCCCATAGGCGCCCCAACCTTTGGCATGTACCGCCCGCTCAGGTATGCGCTCACGATTTTGATGCGCCAGTTTTTCGATAAGTTGATAATCTTGAATCAAAAGGGGGCCATCTGGCCCCGCTGAAAGGCTATTTTGATTATCGGGAACCGGAGCGCCGGCATCAGTGGTGAGTTTGGGTTTATCCGCCATAATTAGACTCCACTTTTGGAATCCACTGAGTATTAGCGCTGTCCCAGAACTGCGCGAATTGATCGGCGGCTACACCATCAAACAAGGGGACTCTTACTAATTCTTTCCGTAATTTCCGAGCAAGACCTTTAGAGACTCACTGGCTCCGCAGGGGTTTTAGCCAGTTTTTTCCCTTCCGTATAACGGCTGCTCTTCATTGTTAGCTGGTAAGACCCTGTGAGTTGCTCCACCAAGCCCTCTAACTCCAACTCCATCAATGCAGCCATCAATTCACCCGCCGCAACCCCGGTATCACGAGACAATAGCTCGATACTCCGAGGCCCTCCGACAAGCGCTCTGATGATATGTTGCTGAAGCTCGGGCAGTGGTTTAGCAGGGGGGAGATCACTGGATGTGGGCTCTGCAAGTAAACCGCCCAGCTGGCGAGCTACATCTGCGCTGGTTTCAACCAGTGTCGCACCTTCTTTAATCAGGTGGTGGCAACCCCTGGCCATTGGGTTGTGAATAGAACCTGGAATCGCAAAAACCTCACGATTCTGCTCCAGTGCTAAACGCGCCGTAATCAGAGAGCCTGAGCGCATCGCTGCTTCTACCAGTAATACCCCCATTGAAAGGCCACTGATAATCCGGTTCCTCCGCGGGAAGTTCTTCGCTTCAGCACTGCTGCCTATGGGCAATTCGCTGACCAAAGCACCGCCTGCAGCAAGAATGTCCTCCGCCAGGGGGCGATTATGTTTTGGATAAATACAGTCGACTCCACTACCCAAAACTGCGACCGTGGAGCCCGCTACCTGCAGCGCCCCTCTGTGAGCAGCGGCATCTACGCCCAGAGCCAGCCCGGAAGTGATAGCAAATCCGGAACCGGCCAATTCCGCGGCGAAGGCCCGGGCATTATCCAGACCCGCCACTGTGGCCCGACGGGCACCCACCATCGCTACCTGCGGTAGATTTAGAGCGCTTCTTTCACCACGAATATAGAGCACAGGCGGGGGGCGTGAAGTCTCCGATAACAGGGCGGGATAATCGGGATCGCTGTGACAAATCAGCTGCACGCCCAGGTCTGCGCAGCGGGCCTGCTCGCACTTAACCCAATCGATGAGTTCACTGGCGGCAGATCGGCTGGAAAACCCCCGCCACTGGGTTTGGGCCCGCGGTGATAACTTTTCCAGAAGAGGTTGAGGAAACTGGTGGAGAGCCTCTTCGGCAGTGGCAAAGTACTCCAGTAATTGCCAGTAGCGAGCTGGGCCAATTCCCTCAAGACGCAGCAACGCCATAGTAGCGGTCAATGCATCCATGCGACTTACCATTTTCTGTTTTGAAGGTTGTGCGGCAGGGCAAACAGCAACACCTGCCGCGAGATTTTCTGGGATCGCTTAGGGGTTGCGCACCATATCCATCACTGCCAGCGGGCGACGGGCATCCAGTACCAGGGCTAGGCTCATTTTTTCAAAGGTGCGGAATACCATCAACTCACCAGCGCGGGTATCTGGGAGCTTCACCACGTCACCAGCAATACGGTCGCGTACTGTTGAACCCGCTTTGTATATCGCTAGGACGTTGCCGGGTTGCAAGCCGTCTCTGTCTCCCGAATTCAAGATAACAACATCAAACTTACCAATTTGGTTTACCCCTTCATCAACACCTACAATCACCCCATCAACCGTGACACCCGGTGCGCTAGGGTGGAACAGCGCATCAATTGAGCGCTCTTCTACGGGCATCAACCGATCTTCAAGACGAACCTCACGAGAAGTGTTACGCACGCCCATTGTCGCTATAGAAAAATTCGAGTTGTTATCCGGATTGCTATCTGGGTCCAGCTGCAACAGGTCTAAAGTACCTATGCCAAGTGCCTGACGCCCGAGGACTTCACCAGATACTGGGTCAGTATAAATAGGACCAGGGCGATAGAGCCCGTACGAAGGTAAAGGCGCCGCAAAATCACCGCGAGCGTAGAGGATATCTCCAGCACCCATCAAAATATGATTTTCTGACCCAGAAACTACATAGGGAGTCCCCTCAAAAGCACCGGGCTCTACAATACGAGTCCGCGATAAAAAAGCATTGATCGCATCCAGCGGAATCGCCGGAATTGCATCCTCAACTGCCTGGCGGCGGATCGAGGGCGACAGGCGGTTGCCATCAACCCCCGGCGACAGTTGATACGCCCGGGGGCCGCGTTGCAGCTGTAGCTGTGGTTGGCCGTCTATATAAACAAGGCGCAGGCTATCTCCTGGATAAATCAGGTGGGGGTTTTCCACCTGTGGGTTCACTTGCCAAATCTCCGGCCAGTACCAGGGTTGCACCAGGAACTGACTGGAAATATCCCAGAGCGTATCGCCCTTTTGCACCACATAAGCGTCGGGGTGACTGGGGTTCAGGCGAACCTGATCCTGTGCTTCGACACCAAGGGCAACCGCTAACATCGAGATCGCGGCCAGGATAATTTTTTTCATGGAAGCATTCCTATGCTCTTTATCGCTATAATTCTCAGCGCCGGGCCACTCCCGTGAAGGGAGCGAGACCGGACCCGGGCGCATAGCGCCAGCAAAAACAGGGGTCCACTCGGTAAATTTTGAGCGCGATCATAATGTTATCAGCGCACGTTCAACGAATACTAGAAGTTTGTCACAGGTGTTATGGCTAAACTCGAGATACTGGAATTTCCCGATCCGCGCCTGCGCGAGGTCGCTAAACCCGTCGCTGAAGTGACCGACGCCCACCGCCAATTGCTCGACGACATGTTTGAAACCATGTACGCCGCGCCCGGCATCGGCCTCGCCGCCATCCAAGTCAATGTGCAGGAGCGCATTGTGGTGGTGGATATCTCTGAAGACGGCAATGAACCGCTCGGGTTTATCAACCCCGAGATCGAAGTGCTGGACCCGGAGATCCACCAGTACGACGAGGGCTGCCTGTCAGTTCCCGGTTTCTACGAAACGGTGGAGCGCCCGCGCAAAGTGCGTGTTAAAGCCCTGGACCGCAATGGCGAACCTTTTGCCCTTGAGGCCGAGGGATTGCTGGCGGTCTGTATCCAACATGAAGTCGATCATTTGGACGGCAAGCTGTTCGTGGATTACGTCTCGCCACTGAAGCGCAACCGCATCCGCTCTAAGCTGGAAAAATCCCAGCGCCGCCGCGCCTGATCTGCGCCAGCCGCAGGAGCTCGGAGCTGCCGACTGACGGCAGCTCTCCCACCCCCCATTACCTGAGAGCAAGTCAGTGAATATTATTTTTGCCGGCACGCCGGACTTTGCCGCTGTGCACCTGCAAGCGCTGCTCGACAGCGAGCACAATGTCATTGCCGTTTACACCCAACCGGATAGGCCGGCTGGGCGCGGTAAGAAATTGCTCGCCAGCCCAGTGAAACAGCTGGCACTCTCCCACAATATCCCGGTGTACCAACCCCTGAGCCTGCGCGATGAGACGGCCCAGGCTGAACTCGCTGCCCTTGAAGCGGATATTATGGTGGTGGTGGCCTACGGCCTGATACTGCCGCAGGTAGTGCTGGATACCCCGCGTCTGGGCTGTATCAATGTGCATGCCTCCCTGTTGCCGCGCTGGCGCGGTGCCGCACCGATCCAACGCGCGGTGGAAGCGGGTGACAATGAAAGTGGCGTCGCCATTATGCAAATGGAGGCGGGCCTGGATACTGGCCCTGTTTTAGTCGAGAGCCGCTGCGCCATTACCGAGTCCGATAGCGGTGGCAGTTTGCACGACAAGCTGGCGGAACTCGGCGGCCCATCCCTCCTCCAGGCCTTGGCTCTACTGGAAAGTGGCAGTGCCAACCCTCAGGTACAAGACGATACGCAGGCTAACTACGCCAACAAAATTACCAAGGAAGAGGCGCAGATTGACTGGCAGCGCCCCGCTGCTGAACTGCATCGATTGATACGCGCTTTTAACCCCTTCCCAGTGTGCTGGAGCACTTATCGGGACAAGAAGGGCGAGCAGCGCCTGCGTATCTATAGCGCAGCCATCGAACAGGGCTGCCACAGTGATCAGCCCGGTACCATTATCTCCAGTGACGACGAAGGTATTTTAGTGGCCTGCGGCCGCGAGGCCCTGCGCCTCCAATTAATACAGCTACCGGGTAAAAAAGCGCTTCCCGCAGCAGAAATTTTGAAAGGCTACCGGGAGCAGTTCGCCCCGGGTACCAAACTGGGATAATTATGAGCAGAGATGTACGCGCCGAGGCCGCCCGAGTTATCGCCTCACTGCTGGAAGAACGTGGCTCGTTGGCAAGACTTCTGCCTGCCGCCGAGGACAAAGTCGAGGAGCGCGACCGCCCTCTGTTGCGGGAGCTCTGTTACGGCAGTGCCCGCACGGCACCGCGCCTGCAATTGATCGCCGCCAAGTTGCTGCGTAAAAAAGTCTCGGATATTGAGATCAATGCACTGATCCTGCTGGGCATTTACCAGCTCGAGTACACTCGCATACCCGATCACGCCGCCATATCTGCAACCGTCAATGCCGCACGCAGCCTCGGTCTGGACAGAGCGACCGGGCTGATCAATGGGGTGCTGCGCAACGCCCTGCGCAACAGTGAGCAGCTTCAGCGCAAACTGTCCGGCAATCCACAGTTCAGCTCTATGCACCCGGCCTGGTTACAGCAGCGGATTAAAGCCGCCTGGCCTGAGAAGGCGTCAGACATCTTCCGCGCCAACAATGCCAACCCACCCATGACCTTGCGGGTAAATACTGCCAAGATCTCGCGCGCGGACTATTTACAACAGCTCGATGAAGCCGGCCTCTCCGCCGAGCCCTGTACTATTTCCCCGGTCGGTATCACGCTGGTTGAGCCGGTTTCAGTCACAGTGCTACCGGGCTTTGCCGAGGGCTTGGCCAGTGTGCAAGATGAGTCCGCGCAACTAGCGGCGCTGCTGTTACAGCCGAAGGAAAATGCCCGGGTGTTGGACGCGTGTGCGGCACCTGGAGGCAAGAGTTGCCACTTATTGGAGCAGGAATCCAGCATTCAGTTGAGCGCGTTGGATATTGAGGAGGACCGCCTGGTGCGGGTCGAGGAAAACCTCGAGCGCAACGGGCAGAGTGCCGAGCTTATCTGTGCCGATGCCACGTCTCCGAATGAGTGGTGGGACGGGCAGCAATACGACCAGATACTACTGGACGCACCCTGTTCGGCAACCGGGGTAATTCGCCGCAACCCGGATATCAAACTTTTGCGCCGGGAAGAAGACATTGCCGAGTTAGTGGCTTTGCAGGGCAAGATCCTGCGCGCTCTGTGGCCCCTGGTTAAACCGGGTGGGCAGTTGCTTTACGCCACCTGTTCCAGCCTGCCGACGGAAAACAGCGAAGTCGTCGCAGCGTTCATTGCGGAGACAGAGGATGCGAGCGACAATACCCCTGAACTGCTAAACGATAAGCCCTGGGGCGAGAAACAAGTTGCCGGTATGCAGCTTCTACCCCAAACCGGCGGCGGTGACGGTTTCTACTACGCTCTGCTGAGCAAAGCTGAATAACGACGTCGCTAGTCGCGAGTCTCATCCGATATGAAAATTGTCATTCTCGGCGCCGGCCAGGTGGGCGGCTCTCTAGCGGAGGCCCTGGCCTCCGAGCGCAATGATATTGTCCTGGTGGACAGCGACGAGAAAACCCTGCGCGAACTGCGCGACCGCATCGATATCGGCGTGGTACTGGGCCACGCCTCTCACCCGGATATTCTGATGGAAGCCGGGATTGAGGATGCGGATATCCTGGTTGCAGTCACCAATAACGATGAGACCAATATGGCGGCCTGCCAGATTGCGCACTCTCTTTTTCGCGTACCCACCAAAATCGCCCGGGTACGGGCCTCTTCCTACCTGCAATACCCGGAATTATTCGATACCCAGGCCATCCCTATCGATGTACTGATCAGCCCGGAGCAACTGGTTTCAGAGTATATCTCCCGCCTGATGGAACACCCCGGAGCCTTGCAGGTGTTGGATTTTGCCGGTGGTCGGGTACAGCTGGTAACGGTTTTAGCCGTTCAGGGCGGGCCTCTGGTTGGGCACCAACTGCGCTATTTGCGCGAGCATATGCCCAAGGTAGATACCCGGGTTGCTGCGATTTATCGTCGCAACCGGCCAATTATTCCCCAGGGTGATACGGTGATTGAAGCCGGCGATGAGGTGTTCTTTATTGCCGCACGAGCAGATATTCGCGCGGTAATGAGCGAACTGCGTCGACTGGAACACGGTTATAAACGAGTAGTGATCGCCGGCGGTGGCAATATTGGTTTGCGCCTGGCCACTCGGCTTGAGAATCGCTATTCGGTAAAAATTATTGAGCAGAGCCACGAGCGCTGTGTCTTTCTATCCGAGGAGCTGTCTCACACCATTATCCTGCACGGCAGCGCCTCCGATCAGGAGCTGCTGCTGGAAGAGAGCATCGAAGATACCGATGTTTTTCTTGCCCTTACCAATGACGACGAGGCTAATATCATGTCGTCACTATTGGCCAAACGTCTGGGCGCACGCAAAGTGATGACCCTGATCAATAACCGCGCTTATGTGGACCTGGTACAGGGCGGTGAAATCGATATTGCCATCTCACCGCAGCAAAATACGATTGGCAGCCTGCTCACCCATGTGCGCCGAGGAGATATGGTCAACGTCCACTCCCTGCGTCGAGGTGCAGCTGAAGCCATTGAGGTTATCGCCCACGGTGACGAGCGCACTTCCAAGGTAGTGGGGCGCAAGATCGAAGATATCGACTTGCCCGAGGGCGCCTCGATTGGCGCCATCGTACGGGAAACGGAAAATGGCAGCGAAGTTTTGATGGCACACGATGATGTCATTGTGCAGAGCGATGACCACGTGATTGTCTTCCTTATCGACCGCCGCCAGACTCGCCATGTTGAACAACTGTTCCAAGTTGGTTTTGGCTTTTTCTGAGCAAATAATATTTTCGTTTTCCGGCGATAACGGTCTCCGCCGTCCAGATAACATTGCAACAAATAACGATAGGCTGATAGGCGCCAATGCGAATTGCGGTAATTGCGCGAGTTTTTGGAATTCTCTTGACGGTGTTCAGCCTGACTCTGCTGCCGCCGATTGGCGTATCCCTGTGGTATGAAGATGGTACTCACAGCGCATTTGTCGCAGCCTTTGTCATCACTCTGATCACCGGCCTGTTCATGTGGCTGCCAGTGCACGATTTGCGCGAAGACCTGCGCACCCGGGACGGGTTCGTAGTGACATCTTTGTTCTGGCTGGTACTGGGCAGCTTCGGTGCCCTGCCCTTTATTATCAGCCCACAGCCTGACTTGAGTATCACCGACTCTATTTTTGAATCCATCTCGGGGCTAACAACCACCGGCGCCACGGTGATTACCGGGTTGGACTCACTGCCTCCTGCCATTCTCTACTACCGCCAGCAGTTGCAGTGGTTTGGCGGTATCGGCGTAATTGTTATCGCCCTGGCCATCCTGCCGATGCTGGGTATCGGTGGTATGCAGCTGTATAAGGCAGAAATTCCCGGCCCGGTAAAAGATACCAAATTGACTCCGCGTATTGCCGAGACAGCACGGGCACTAATTGTTATTTATGTGATTCTTACAATCCTCTGCGGCATCGGCTACTGGTGGGCCGGCATGACGGTATTCGACGCCGTTGGCCATGCGTTTTCCACCGTGGCCAATGGAGGCTTCTCCACCCACGATGCCAGTATGGGTTTCTACGCCCACAACCGCGCGATCATGATTATTTGTATCGTGTTTATGTTTACTGCTGCCATTAACTTCGGTCTGCATTTCTTCGCATTTCGCAACAGGACCCTCAGCCACTATTGGCGCGACTCAGAATTCCGCTTCTACGTTATGTTGATTCTCGGTGCCGGCCTGTTGATCAGCTGTTACCTGTGGATATTGAATATCTTCTCCCCCGGCAACAGCCTGCTACACGGTTTCTTCCAGGTGGTCTCGATCAGCACCACTGCCGGATTCGCCTCGGAAAATTTCTCAGCCTGGCCAGTATTCTTACCCTACGTCCTCTTGCTGTTAGGTATTCTCGGTGCCTGCGCCGGCTCAACCTCGGGGGGCATTAAGGCGGTGCGCGGTATGCTGATTATGAAGTCCGGTATGCGCGAGCTGAATCGCCTGGTACACCCCAATGCGGTTATCCCTATCAAGATCAACCGGAAAATTGTCCCCGATCGAGTTACCGACGCTGTGTGGGGCTTCTTCGCGGTCTATGTTTCATCCTTTTTTATCCTCGCCATTATCGTCATCGCCACCGGTGAGGACTTTGTCACCTCCGTTACTACAGTAGCCTCCTGCCTGAGTAATATCGGACCCGCCCTCGGCGAAGCCGCTGCCCACTATGGTGCGGTTAATGAAGTCGCCAAATGGTTTCTTATCCTGGCGATGTTGATGGGACGCCTGGAAATTTTTACCCTGCTAGTACTACTTACCCCGGCTTTTTGGCGCCACTAACGACACAAGATGTCATGGCCACGCTAACGCGTGGCAATATTTTTTAATTTCTGCCACAGTTGCTGTTTACAGGAAGTAACTAATAAAAACAGGCTGTATGAGCAGAGATACTAGTGCGCTGCTCGGTCAACTCAAAATTGATCGGGAAACAGCGCCCGAACCCAGTTCCCCATCGCGCAAAGTTATATTGGCGGCATCTGTCGGCCTAGTTACTGGCATAGTTATAGGCCTTGCCGGCGCTTCTCTATTTGCAGAAGACAGTACACCAGTGCTCCCCCAAAGTAGCGAACCTCAAGCCAAGACTCTCAGCTTGATTCCCAGGGAGGAAAAATTTCACGAGACCATTCTTAATGCTTCCGGCTATATCACACCGAGGCGCATGGCTACGGTCTCTGCTGAAGTAATGGGCCTGATCAGTAGTGTGGATGTCGAAGAGGGAATGCAGGTCGAGGAGGGGCAGGTTCTGGCCCGCTTGGATGATGCCAAAGCGCGGGTCGCGCTGGATTTTGCCCAGGCACAAATTCAAGTGCTTCAAGCCAAGGAAGCGAGTATTCACGCGAAGTTAAAAGAGGCTGAACGCCAATATCGGCGTTTTGCCGGACTTCGAGACAAAAATTATTCCAGCAAAGCGCAGCTCACCCAAAGTGAATCCTCGGTAGAGGGGTTACGGGCAGACTTAAAAAGTGCCCGCGCCAATATTCAAGTCGCCATTCTTGAAGCTGAGAGGCAGCGAGAACGCCTGGCAGATCATATTATCCGCGCGCCTTTTGCCGGCGTAGTCACGACAAAAAATGCACAACCTGGCGAGATAGTTGCCCCCAGCTCTGCCGGCGGAGGTTTTACCCGTACTGGAATCTGTACCATCGTGGATATGAATTCACTCGAAATCGAAGTGGATGTGAACGAGGCCTTTATCGGCCGGGTCGCCAAGGGACAGAAAGTTAACGCCAACCTGGATGCCTACCCGAACTGGGACATTCCAGCTACCGTTATCGCCATCATTCCAACGGCCGATCGAGCCAAGGCAACTGTTCGAGTGCGAATAGCTATCGATGACAAAGATGCTCGAATCCTGCCGGATATGGGCGTTAAGGTGGGCTTCCTCGCAGGCGAGGCCGCAGCTCCTTAGCAAACACCAATAAAAACACAACAGTATTTATAAGAGGGAATTTGAGATGTCAGAGGAAGTGTTGTTTCAGCTGAAGGATGTCAGCAAAAGTTTTACCAAGGGCAAAGAGACCATTTCCATTTTTGAATCCCTGAATATGGAAATTGATCGCGGTGATTTCGTTGCCATTATGGGGCCTTCGGGCTCCGGTAAAACAACGCTGTTAAATATGTTGGGCGGCGTCGATCAACCCAGCGGTGGAGAGATATGGTTTGACAGCGAGCGCATTGACTCCCTCAATGAAGGCGCCCTAACCCGCTGGCGAGCGAGAAATATTGGTTTCATTTTCCAATTTTACAATTTAATGCCGATGCTCAATGCCCAGCGCAATGTAGAGCTGCCGCTACTGCTGACAAATCTCTCCAAATCTCAACGCCGCCACAATGTGGAAACCGCACTGGCCCTGGTGGGGTTAAGTGATCGGGCAAAACATATGCCCAGTGAAATGTCCGGCGGGCAACAACAGCGTGTTGCCATCGCTCGCGCCATCGTTTCCGATCCAAAACTGATTCTGTGTGATGAGCCCACTGGTGACCTGGATCGTGCCACAGCAGATGAAATACTGGAAATGCTGCAATTGTTAAACCGCGATCACGGCAAAACCATCGTGATGGTTACCCATGATCCCGCGGCTGCAAGATACGCCAAGCGCACGCTGCATCTGGATAAAGGGCAATTTGTGCAGAGGGAAATAGTGGCATGAGTGATTTTTATTTGGTTTTTAAAAATATGACAAGGAAGCCCTTGCGGCTATTCCTTACTTGCTTTGCTATTTTTATCGCCTTCTTGATTTTCGGTTCGGTTACCAGCCTCAAGTCCGCATTAAATTCCAGCGTGGAATTATCCGCTGATAATCGTCTGGTGGTATTCAATAGAATTAACTTTACCCAGTCACTACCCATTGCCTATGTGCAAAAGGTTGCAGCCGTCGAGGGAGTGAAACATGTAACTCATCTCAACTGGTTTGGCGGTTATTTTCAGGAACCCAGCCGGCAGGTCGTTTCAATGGCTGTAGATCCAGAATCCTATTTAAAAGTCTATGAAGAAATTGTTATTCCCGAGGAACAAAAGCAGGCTTGGTTTAACAATAGGCAAGGGGCCTTGGTTGGGGAAAAACTCGCGCAGATTTACGGCTGGAAAGTGGGCGATAGGATTCCTTTATCCTCCAATATTTTTTCGCATAAAGATGGTGGCTACACCTGGGAATTTGTGATTTCCGGGATTTTTAAAGGGGATACGGAACAGTACGATACACGCCAATTATTGTTTCATTATAAATATTTTATGGAGACACAGACTTTCGGTGGTGACTGGATTGGCTGGATGGCACTAACAACCGATGACCCTGCCATCAATGAAAACGTCGCAAAAACTATCGATGACAATTTTGCCAACTCGCAGAGTGAAACCGATACCAGTACCGAGAAAGCCTTTAATAAAGCCTTTATTGAACAAATCGGAAATATTGGCTTAATTATTTTTTCTGTGGTGTTTACTGCCTTTTTCACCATTTTGGTAGTGGTTGGCAACACTATGGCGCTAGCTATTCGCGAGCGTACCGGGGAAATTGCTGTATTAAAAACCCTGGGTTTTTCCAGCACCCGTATTTTCCGAATGGTGCTGTCGGAGTCCCTGTTAATTGCCTTTGTCGGCGGCCTTTCCGGCCTGGCCGCAGCCTGGCTGCTGGTCGAAGGGGTAAAAACCTTCCTTGCCCGCTTTTTGCCCAACTTGATTTTGGATGGGGATATCGCCCTGCAAGCCATTCTATTTATGTTGTTGTTGGGTCTGATTACCGGGCTGATGCCAGCCTTTCAGGCTCTGCGACTTAACATAGTAACTGCATTTAACCGACAACAATAAACTGGTGCCCCACTGAGACTACACAATGGTTTTCACTGGGGAAGCCTTAAAGGAGAAGAAATTATGGGTTCTCTTATTGCACAAATTGTTTCGGTAACCCTGATGAATCTGGGCAGCCTGCGTCGGCGCCTGTGGATGTCACTGGCCATGGTATTTGCCTCGGCAGTTGTCGTCGCAATCCTGCTGGCGTTTCTCGCTATGGCCAAGGGATTTGAGGCGACCATGAGTGGGGCCGGCTCCAGCCAGATCGCTATCCTGATGCGAGAGGGGTCTGCCAGTGAAATCAACTCTGTAATCCTGCAGGACCAGGTCAACCTGATTGCGGAATCGGCCGGTGTTGCCAGGGATACGAACGGCCCGCTGGTATCACCGGAGCTCTACGTTATTGTCGATGGCCTGAAGAAATCCACCGGCACCGAAGCCAATATCCCCTTGCGCGGCCTCAATGAAACCGGCATGGCCATGCGCAATAACATGCGTATGGTGGAGGGGCGTATGTTTACTCCCGGCACTAACGAAATGATTGTTGGTGAAGGGGTATTGCGTGAATTTAATGGTTTCGAAATCGGTAAAGAAGTGCGCTTTGGCAAAAACCTGTGGACAGTTGTTGGGGTCTTTTCCACAGGGGGTAATATATTTGAGAGCGAGCTGTGGGCAGATATCAAAATTATCCAAAGTCACTACAACCGGGGTAACAGCTACCAGTCAATCCGTTTGCAATTGGAGAATAACGGCGATCTCAAGCCCATTCAGGAAACCATCAAACGCGAGCCCCGCCTGAACCTGGAAGCGCAAACCGAACAGGAGTACTTCGCCAGCCAGGGTAAACAACTGCAATATATCGCTACTTTTGGCTGGATTATCAGCTCTGTGATGGCGCTAGGCGCACTGGCCGGGGCGCTCAACACCATGTATACCTCGGTAGCGGACCGGGCTCGTGAAATCGCTACTTTGCGCGCATTGGGGTTCAGCAACTTCTCCGCGTTCTGCGGCACTATTGCTGAGGCAATGGTTTTAGCTGTTGCCGGTGGGCTTTTGGGTTCCCTAGCTGCTTACCTGTTTTTCGACGGCCTCAATACCTCAACTCTGGGAGGCAGTTTTACCCAGGTGGTGTTTAGTTTTGAGATGTCCCCAGACCTGTTTGTGCAGGGCGCCGTATTGGCGCTGGTAATCGGTTTTATCAGCGGCTTCTTCCCAGCCTGGCGCGCGGCACGCATGCCGGTTGTGGTCGCTTTCCGGCACGCGACTTAAATAATTTTATGTGGGGGCTTCTATGAAGAGCCCCTACTTTTTCTTGCGGTAAATTTTACTCTTGCCTTCCGGCTGTTTCCTGAAGCGCTTGTATTCCCACTGATACTGCTCTGGTGCCTGGGCAATACAGGCCTCCACTCCCCGATTCATCGCCGCCAGGGAAACTTTCTGCTCATCGCTTCTAATCGCATTTTCAGCGGGGAGAAATACCAGTTCAAAACCTTCATCGACACGTTTGCCGAAACCAAATACCACATGGCAGTTGGTGCGCTGAATCAAGTTGTGGGCGAGGGTCATCGTCAACGCGGGACGGCCAAAGAAAGGGGCAAAATCCCCCCCCATATCCGGCTCTTGGTCCGGTAACACCATCGTCACATGGCCCGCTTTCAGACATTTGAGCAGGGAGCGAACACCGTGAATATTGGTCGGTACCATGGTCGCATTGGTTTTCTCCCGGCCACCTCGAATCACAGGATCCAAAGCCTCAATTTTGGGAGGCTGGTACAACGCCATAGACGGCCCCATAGCAGCCAGGTACATGCCAAAAATTTCCCAGTTGCCCGTATGCGGCATCAATACCAAGGTACCGCGACCATCTTCTTTTCCTTGAAACAACAACTTCTCGTTGCGGACGTTCACAATAGTCTTCTTATTCGTGTCCCAGGAGTGATGCCAAATATTGGCCATCTCAAAACCGTTGATTGCAGTATTCACCACACTTGCACGCGCAAGCTTCTCACGCTGTTTCGGGTCCATGGCTGGGTAGCACTGAGCCAGGTTAATCCTACTCAGGCGTAGTCCTTCCGACCGGGTCCACACGGCAACCCTGCCAACGAATCGCCCCAAACGCCGCGACCAAGATAGCGGGAGTTTACCGATTAATTGCAGTGCCCCGACAGCAAGGCGCCCTTTCATATCCACTAAGTTACTTCCTATACAAAGAGCCGCATCTTAACGGCAATATTGCCAAAGTATGGCCAATGAGCTTTTTCATGCGGCTATAGCGCTTTAAGCACAGCAGCCGCTGCCGCTATAATTGCGTCCCTTTGCCCACAGCAGATACTGATCCGGAGATAGCGGTGTCCAAGCAATACGATCTCAGTACCTTTCAGGGACTCATTTTTGCCCTGCAGGATTATTGGGCGCGCCAAGGGTGCGTCATTCTACAGCCTCTGGATATGGAAGTGGGCGCCGGCACCTTTCATCCAGCGACCTTCCTCCGTGCCATAGGCCCGGAAAACTGGAATGCGGCCTATGTACAGCCCTGCCGCCGCCCTACCGATGGCCGCTACGGCGAGAACCCCAACCGCCTTCAGCACTACTACCAATACCAGGTAGTAATGAAACCATCCCCGGACAATATCCAGGAATTGTACCTCGATAGCCTTCGCGCCATGGGCGTAGATCCCGCTGTCCACGATATTCGCTTTGTTGAGGATAACTGGGAATCCCCAACCCTGGGCGCCTGGGGCCTCGGCTGGGAAGTTTGGCTGAATGGTATGGAAGTTACCCAGTTCACCTACTTCCAGCAGGTTGGCGGCCTCGAGTGCTACCCAGTTACCGGCGAGATCACCTACGGTCTTGAACGTATCGCCATGTATCTGCAAGGTGTCGAGTCTATCTACGATTTAGTTTGGACCCGCAACCCGGATGGCAGCCCCGTCACCTACGGCGACGTTTTCCATCAGAACGAAGTGGAAATGTCCCACTACAACTTTGAACACGCCGATGTGGAGTTCCTGTTCGCGACCTTCGATCACTGCGAGCGCGAGAGCACACGCCTGATTGAGCTGGGCCTGCCGCTCCCCGCTTACGAGCAAGTTATGAAGGCCTCCCACGCCTTCAACCTTCTGGATGCGCGCCACGCCATCTCAGTGACTGAGCGCCAGCGCTATATCCTGCGCGTACGAACCCTGGCCCGCGCCGTGGCACAGGCTTACTACGATGCGCGCCGCGCCTTAGGCTTCCCCATGGCAGATGAAGCACTGCGGGCAGATATTTTGGCGGAAGACATCGAGCAAGAGGAGAAGCAGTAATGGCTCAGGATTTTCTGGTAGAGCTGGGCACCGAAGAGCTGCCGCCCAAGGCGTTACACAAATTAATGAGCGCTTTCGCCGATGGTATTACCCAGGGCCTCAAAGGCGCCGAGTTGTCTTTTGGCGAAGTTAAAGCCTACGCAGCCCCACGTCGCCTGGCGGTAGCGGTATTCGGTTTGGCAGATAAGCAGCAAGACAAACAAATTGAAAAGCTGGGCCCGGCTGTCAAAGCCGCTTTCGATAAAGAGGGTAAGCCCAGTAAAGCCGCTGAGGGGTTCGCCCGCAGCAACGGCGTAACTGTTGAAGAGCTGGGACGCAAAGAGACCGACAAAGGCGAGCGCTTGGCCTTTATCAACGAGCAAAAAGGCGCTGAAACCGAATCCCTGTTAGCGAGCATTGTCGAGAAGGCATTGGCGCAACTTCCAATTCCCAAGCGTATGCGCTGGGGTGCGCGCCGCGAGGAGTTCGTGCGCCCGGTGCACTGGCTCGTCATGCTGTTTGGCAACAAGGTAGTAAACGGTGAAGTACTCGGCTTAAAAGCCGGTAACACCAGCCGTGGTCATCGCTTCCACTGCAATCGCGAGCTGGAGATCCACTCCGCCCACGACTATGCACAGGTTTTGCGCGAACCCGGCTACGTAATGGCTGACTTTGCCGAGCGCCGCGAAGCCATTCGCGCCCAGGTGATTGCCGAAGCCAACAACGTCAATGGTGAAGCGGTCATCGATGACGATCTGCTCGACGAAGTGACTGCATTGGTGGAGTGGCCTGTTGCCCTCACCGGCCGCTTCGAAGAGCGCTTCCTGGAAGTACCCGCTGAAGCCCTGATCTCCTCCATGAAGGAGCACCAGAAATATTTCCATGTAGTAGATGAAGATGGCCAGTTGCTGCCTTTCTTTATCACCGTGTCCAATATCGAGAGCCAGGATGCCGCCCAGGTTATCCACGGCAATGAGCGCGTAATCCGTCCGCGCCTGGCGGATGCCGCCTTCTTCTTTGAGACAGACAAGAAGACCAGCCTGGAATCACGACGCGAGAAACTGCGCCAAATCGTATTCCAGCAGCACCTGGGTAGCGTCTACGACAAGACTGAACGGGTAGCTGCCTTGGCCCGCACCATCGCTGAGAAAACCGGAAGCAACGGCGACTGGGCCGAGCGCGCTGGCCGCCTGTGCAAGTCAGACCTGGTTACCGAGATGGTGTTCGAGTTTGCCGATATGCAGGGCATCGCCGGCTACTACTACGCCGAAAACGACGGTGAGCCGTTGGATGTAGCCAAGGCCATGTACGAGCAGTATATGCCCAAGTTTGCCGGCGACGAGCTGCCCGCCAGCGACACCGGCACTGTAATTGCCCTGGCGGATCGCCTGGATACTTTGGTCGGCATCTTCGGCATAGGCCAACCTCCCAGCGGCTCCCGCGACCCCTTCGCCCTGCGCCGCGCCAGCCTGGGGATCATCCGCATCCTCATAGAGAAGCGTCTCGACCTGGACCTGCGCGAATTGCTGGAATTGGCCCGCGACAGCTATCCGCGCACTGCCCTGGGTGAATATGACAAGGTGGTGGAACAGACTCTGCAGTATGTACTGGAACGCTTCCGCGCCCGCTACGAAGACCAGGGTATCGCCACCGAAGTATTTATGTCCGTTGCCGCGCGCAAGCTGTCGCGCCCGCTGGATATCGACAACCGCGTGCACGCGGTCAACGCGTTTAGCCAGCTGCCAGAGTCTGGTGCTTTGGCCGCCGCCAACAAACGCGTTTCCAATATCCTCGCCAAGTTAGACAGTGCTGTACCCAGCAGTGTGGATGAGGCTCTGTTGCAGGAGGAGGCGGAAAAGGCTCTGTTCGCCGCAGTACAGGTTGCCCGCACAGAAGTCGAGCCTCTGTATAGCGATGCGCTCTTCGCTGAGGGCCTCGCCGGCCTGGCTGGCCTGCGTGAAACCGTAGACAGCTTCTTCGACCACGTGATGGTAATGAGTGACGACGAGCAACTGCGCAACAACCGCCTGGCCCTATTGGCCCAACTGCGCGCACTGTTCCTCGAAGTTGCCGATATTTCCCTACTGGTTCCTGCCAAGTAATGACTTGAAGAGGCGGGGCATTAACCCCCCGCCTCGCAAATCAGGGAGATACGAATATGGCAATTATCATTCTCGGCCGCGACGGGGTGATCAACGAAAACCCCGATAAATTCGTCAAATCCGCCGACGAATGGCAACCCCTGTCCGGCAGTATTGAAGCGCTGGCAGCGCTCAGTCAGGCCGGCCATCAACTGGTGATAGCCACCAATCAGAGCGGCCTGGCGCTGGGCCAATTTGACCTGGATGACCTGGAAGAAATGCACGCTAAAATGCGTGCTCAGGTGGAAGATGCCGGTGGCGAAATCGCCGCTATTTTCTACTGTCCCCACGGCCCTGAAGATAATTGCCGCTGCCGCAAACCCCTGGCGGGTCTGCTGGATGCCATCGAGGCTGAATTTGATACCAGCCTGCACGACTGTTATTTGGTCGGAGACAAGCTGGCAGATCTTTATCTGGCGTTGGAGAAGGGGTGTAAACCCGTTCTGGTAAAAACCGGTGCAGGTGATCAGACGTTACAGCACCTGATCGAGCAGCCGGATCCCCGCCTCGCTAATACTTCAGTATTTGTTGATCTTTCGCATTTTTCTCAGTTTCTATTATCCCCCTAAATCACTCCCTCTCTCTTTTCGCTAGATGATTCAAGCGACCAATATCTAACCTGGCGCACCATTTTTGCGATCTGTTGTTCAGCTAGGCGCCAACATGTTGAGCTGTATGGCGCATTCCTTTAAAAGCAACTAGCGGGAAGGCGAGCCCATTGTTGTATCAATGATTCGTGCCAAGCCAAGGATGGGTAAGGCTTAAATGACGCTCTGAACATTCCTGTCGGGGGAAAAGGAGTAATGCCCCCGGCGACGAGCTCTTTTAAGCCTTTTGTTGCCGCCTGCACAAAACAATAAAAGGGATACTTCAATGAAAAGAAAAATTCTTACTGCCCTGACAGCCGGTATGTTGTTATCCAACAGTGTATTTGCTGAATCAGCCACAAGTAAGTTTGCCCCCAGTCAAAAAAAACCAAAAAAAGTTTACATTGTTCAACTGGACAGCGAACCTCTGTCCTCCTATAGCGGTACCATCCCCGGCTTATCGGCCACCAAACCGACCAAGCGTGGCAAAATCGACCCCCAAAGCAGTAGCTACCAACACTATTCCAATTTCCTCCGGTCGCGGCGGGAACAAGTTCTATCCACCGTTCCCAGCGCACACACTGTTCATGAATACGACACCGCTTTTAATGGCTTCGCCGCCGTAATGAGTGAAAAGGAAGCGGCTGCTCTGCGCGGTCGCGCCGACGTTAAAGGTGTTTGGGAAGATGAATTACTAAAGCCCCATACTGACTCCACTGCGGACTTCCTCGGCATCACAGATATGCCCAGTCCATGGCTTTGGGGGATTACGGGTGAGGATATTGTTGTAGGTGTTATCGACACGGGGATCCACCCTGAACACCAGAGTGTCGCAGATATAGCTACACCGTTACAGGGCAACCTGGGGCCCCAAGTTCCCTACGGTTCAATACCCGACAGCTTTACTGGTGACGGTTGTGAATTTGGAAACAGTGACCAAAACCCCAACGACGCTGCGTTTACCTGTAACAATAAGCTGATTAAGGCCAAGTCATTTTCCGATGCCTTCCTGACCAACAACGAATTGGCAGATTACGAATTCCTGTCAGCCAGGGATGCAGACGGGCACGGTACCCACACCGCGACCACTGCCGCCGGTAACTATGGCGTTATTACCCCGGATGGAAAAACCCTTACCGGAATGGCGCCACGAGCCCGCATAGCGGTGTATAAAGTGTGCTGGGATGCTCCAGACCCCGATGATAGTGGTTGCTCGTCCGCCGACTCCATGGCGGCTATTGATGAAGCCGTGGCCGATGGTGTGGATGTTATTAACTTCTCGATAGGTGGCGCCAGTACCACCTTTAGTGGTGCCGATGACATCGCATTTTTATTTGCCGCCGATGCCGGCGTTTTCGTCGCCACATCTGCCGGTAATAACGGACCAGGCCCAGAGACCATGGGAACCCCTTCAGGGGTTCCTTGGATAACCGCAGTCGGCGCCTCTGAAGATGACCAGAGCTTCGGCTTAGCCCTACAAGTATCCTCACCAGAGTCGGTTTCCGGCACTTACGAAGGACGCGAGGGTAACGGCACAGTAAGTCTGGAAGAGGTTGGAGCAGTCTCTGCTGAGGTTGTTCTCAGCGAGCCGTTAGAAGCTTGTAGCGAAGTCACTAACAGCGAGTCTTTGGAGGGCAGTATTGCTCTGGTAAGACGTGGGGGTTGCTCCTTTACCGATAAATATAACAATGCTGCCGATGCCGGAGCCTTGGCTATCGTCGTTTACAACGATGGTACTGCAGACGATCGCATCAACCCGATTTCCATGTCAGCCCCTGATACCCGTATCCCCGGAATGATGATCTCGTACTACGAGGGCGAAACTCTCGCAGCCAGTAGCGAAGTTTCTGGGGTTATCGATCCATCTCAATTGATCCCCAGGGAAGACCGCGTCGCAAACTTTTCATCTCGCGGCCAGAACGGCGGAGCTCCGGATATTATCAAGCCGGATATCAGTGCCCCGGGGGTTGGCATTATCGCGGGGATTTCTCCAGTGTTAAGCGGAGGAGAACTATTCGGAGCCCTCAGTGGAACTTCTATGGCCAGTCCCCATGTCGCCGGTGTAATGGCCATGCTGAAACAGGCCAACCCCCACTGGAGCCCGGCAATGGCCAAGTCCGCATTGATGACGAGTGCACGCAATGACCTACGCAAGTCTTACGGACTAGCGGATGCAACACCATTTGATATTGGTGCCGGTGCCATAGTGCCCCGTGACGCCTTTAAACCGGGTCTGGTTTACGATGCGGGCTTCAATGATTATCTCGCCTTCCTATGTGGCGCTGAACTCCAGCCCGAGATGGTCGATAGCACAACCTGTGATGCTTTGACGTCCCTGGGATACTCTAGCGATTCCAGCGACCTGAACCTCGCTTCTATGGGGGTCGCCGACCTCCTCGGCAGCCAGACCATCAAACGCCGGGTTACTAGCGTCGCCCCCGGCCAGCGTTGGTATTGGGCATCCATCAACGCGCCACTCGGTATCGATGTAGATATCAACCCGAAAGTGCTACGCCTCAGGGAGGGAGAGAGTGCTGAGTTTGAGGTGACCTTCACCGCCACAGAGTCCGCCGAAATGAATACTTGGGTCTTTGGTGACCTCACCTGGCAATCCGTAGGCTCCCAGATCAGTGTGCGCAGCCCAATTGCTATTCGGCCTGTTCCTCTAGCTGCACCACAGCAATTAACTGGCAGCGGCACCGATGGCAACCTCGAACTCAATGTGGGCTTCGGCTACAACGGTGATTTCCAGGTGAATGTCACTGGCCTGGCGGAGGGTGAGGCCACTACAACCACTGTTGAAGATGGCGATGTTCAAGTAATTTTCTTTGATATACCTGAAGGAACAGAGCTTGCGCATATCGCTATGTATGATGCCGATGTGGGCGACGGTAGCGGAAGTGACGACCTAGACCTGGAAGTTTATGGCCCAGCGCCAAACTACCCCGAAGTCGGTACCAGCGGCAGCGCCACTTCCGCAGAGTCAGTTTCCCTGGCTAACCCCTCTCCCGGTCAATATGCAGCCGTTGTTGTCGATTATGCGACATCCGCCGGCCCCACCAATTTCAGCTTATTCAATTTTAATCTGAACGGGGACAATGGAAATACCGCAGTGGATGCGCCGGCTCAAGCACAGATTGGCGGAACTGGGGTAGTTTCTTTGGAGTGGATGAACATTACTCCCAATACCCGCCATCTTGGTATTTTGGCTCATGGTGACGGAGAAAAAGAATTTTCCGAAACTCAGGTCATGATTAATACTCAATAGGCCTCACACGCTAATAATTGATGGTAAGAAGTGAAAGTCAAAACCGGCCGGAGTTTGGCCGGTTTTTTATTCGCAATTGAGTGTATTCTGCTGATGAATAAAAGCGCTCGCTATGTCTAGGGATACTCGACCAAAGTCCCAAAAATCTTTTGTCTTTCGATTGATATTCACAGCAACAGAAAGCTGATATTCCGGTAATATCATTAACCAACTCTGACTGCCACGACTAACTCCGCCGTGATTGGCCACTTTTGTTAATCCTACCTCAGGGATTTCTACTTCAGTCACCCGCCAACCCAAGGCATAGTTTTGTTCATTCACTTCACCATTGGCCAATTTTTGTGGCGCCCAAAATATCTCACGGACTCCTGGGGACAAGTAGTCTGCTTTCAGGAACTGAGCCCCCAGTCTCACCAAGTCACTGGGTGTGGAAATAAAGCCTCCCCCCGGCAGGCGATGACTTAAATCCACTGGACGCCATTCCCGCAGGCGAAGGGCACTGCCAGACAAGCCATTACTTTTGTAGAAACGAGCAATATTACGTTCTATATCACCATTCAGTGGCGATACCTCTGTGCTGTTCATTCCGCTAAGCGTAAATACCTCATCATGCATCACTTCCAGATAAGGTTTGTCCTCAGCACCAGCCAAAACGGCTCCCAGAAGAACTGTGCCCAAAGTACTGTAATAAAAATCGGTACCCGGTTCGAAAAGTAATTCACTAGCATCAAAAATTCCCAGAGCCCGATACATATCTTCATAGTGAACATCCAGTGCCAGAGTTTGATACAACCCCAGCCAATCGGAGTTCTTTTTATAATGTGGCAAGCCAGACATATGGGAAGCCAATTGGCGCGGGGTCATTGACGCCCAATCGGGGTTTGGTAAGGGTTCCAAATAATTTGAGATAGATTTATCCAGATCAATAGCCCCCCTCTGTACCAAACGCGCCAATGCGGTTCCTGTTAAAGCCTTAGAAGTGCTACCAATACGAAAGCGAGTCTCTGTAGAAACAGGTACTCGCTCTTCTAAATCGGCCCAGCCGGCGGCCCCTGCCCAAACTACTGCACCACAAGCAGATACTGCCGCAGAAATTGCCGGAGCACCGATTTTCTCACGATGATCTTCAATTGCTTTAAGCGATTGCCCTGCGGCAAGCTGCAATCCAATATCGGAAAGTTCTTGCGTGGACGGCGCTTTTGTAGGTAGAGCCTGCCACCCCAATGGACTTAACGGCACTGCATTTAGTGACCAGGCATAGAATTGATAAACTGGCCACAACATATAAGTAAAACCACACAGAAGTGTGGCCACGCTCATCAATATGAGCTTACGTCTCATACCCCCTCCGAATTAAGCTTTAGGTCTGTTGCCCGATTTAGAAGCAAGCTTGACACAATTAAAAGTGTCGCAGGAGACACATTTACGACCAATTCCGACACGATTTTAGGTCGGCCCTAGGTCTCAAATTTTATTCTATTCCCATGTTTCCTAAGCGGTGAACAATATCGAAATTTATTTTTAGATTTTTCCATAAAGAAGTATTTCATTGGCAAACTAATAAACTCTAGCGCCATTAGGGTATTCATAGGTTTACCTCCAACTCAGTAAATTTTCTCTAAAGTTGAAAACTGACCTTCAATAAACAATTATTAAAAATTCCGTTTGGGAGAGATTTAAAGAATCATTTACTTTTTAACTAGGCTAAATATAAATCTCCCAAATTAAATATTTACAATTGTCTGCAAGTAATTAATAACTATATTTTTAGTGAAAACGCTTTCGATATTCACTCGGCAAAATACCCTTGTGCTTTTTAAAGGCTCTTCTCAATTGCTCTTGGGATTGAAACCCACAGAGTTTTGCCACTTTATCCTGTGACTGATTTTGTTCGGAAAATAATTGGCAAGCTCGTTCCACTCTTATTTGCTCTAGAAAACGAGCAGGCGTTACACCAAGCTCTCGCACAAAGCTTCGGGCAAAATTCCGTGGGCTCATAGCCGCTTCCTGAGCCAGCCTCTCCACCGTTAGAGGTTTCTTAATATTCTGGTACATCCATTCAATTAAAGTTGCAAAACGATCGCTGTTTATCTGATTTTCCAATCGCACACTAAATTGCTGCTGTCCTCCATCTCTCTTTAAGTAGAGAACAAGAATTCGAGCCAGGTTGAGTGCCAAGCCCCTCCCATGGTCCTCCTCAATCATCGATAGAGCCAAATCAATTCCAGCAGTAATTCCGGCCGACGTATAAACATTACCGTCGCGGACAAAGATGGCATCCGGATCCACTTCTACCTGGGAGAATCCCTGCAACTCAGGAACATCCGCCCAATGCGTCGTAGCACGCCGCCCATTGAGAATGCCTGCGTTGGCGAGCATCAAGGCCCCACTACAGATTGAACCAATACGAGCAACTTTTTTCTGCTGCTCAGCCAGCCACTCCAGAACAGAACTATTGGCACAAGCGCGCTGACAGGAGTCCGGTGGCATGCCGCTCACTAACAGGGTATGAATCCCCTCAGCTTCATGAAACGGGAGGTCTATAAAAACCTTAACCCCTGTCGAAGTCGTAACCGGACCAGACTCAAGTCCCACCAACTGAATATCATAGAAATCCTGGTTGGAACGCCCTTGTTTGCGCAACTGATCATTTGCCAAGGCAAAAACCTCTAGGGGACCTGTGATATCCAGGCTAGTTGCACCCGGGCAGACCACCATGGCGACTTTCCTAGCTCCATTTTGTGTTTGTTGGTGCTTATTCATCTCGGCAGTTTTCCACAACGGCTGGGGATAAGAATGATTTACAGGCGCCAGATTCTGCCAGTTATAGCCAGCTTAGACACCCTGTTACCCCAAATTGATAGTCATTTTCTCCGGTACTGACGTATAAACTTTGACGGATATGAGTAACCCTCGGGTGACTATTGGTTCTTAAAGCTCCGAACGAGCCATACATCAGCTTGAGGCTTGACCTTCACTTAGCTGTCCGCACAATTGGCCCCTAATTTGTACACATCAACGGAGATCCCCTTTTGGTGGAGTTAATACTGAATCGAGGCGCAGAGCGCCGACTCAAGCGTGGCCACCTATGGATTTACAGCAATGAGGTGGACACTAAGCGCTCTCCATTAAAGGGAATTGATGCGGGTAGTCAGTGCCAAGTTCACGATAGCCAGGGCAAGCTGCTCGGCACAGCCTTTGTGAATCCGAGCCAACTTATTTGTGGACGAGTAGTCAGCCGCAATTCTGACTTTTCCACAGATACTGTTTGTGAGCGCATACAAACTGCATTTGAACAGCGCCAACGGTACTTTTCCCACCCCAGCTACCGGATGGTATACGGTGACTCTGACTGGCTTCCGGGCTTGGTAGTGGATAGGTTTGGGGATTATTTAGTAGTCCAGGTCAGCAATTGGGGAATGGAGCGCTACCAACAAACGATTGTGGATAAGTTGGTGGAGCTGGTTAACCCCAAAGGCATCCTGCTGCGCAATGATCATCAGGGGCGCGCAGTTGAAGATATGCCGCTGGTACACACCGTAGCCTTTGGAGATGTACCCGAGATGGTCCCGTTCGAGGAGAACGGCGTTCCACTTCTGGCCCCGGTACACCAGGGGCAGAAAACCGGTTGGTTTTACGATCACCGGGAAAACCGCAGGCTGTTGAATCGCTGGGTCAACGGCAAAAAAGTATTAGATCTGTTTTCCTACGCGGGCGGTTGGGGTATTCAGGCACTGGCCAATGGTGCGGCAGAGGTAGTGTGCGTAGACGCCTCTCAGCAGGCCTTGGACTGGTGTTTGCTCAATGCGGATCACAATGGATTCGCCGACAAGCTCAAAACCATCCAGGGTAAAGCACTGGATGTCCTCAAAGGGTTGGTCGCAGAGGGGGAGAGGTTTGATGCGATTGTGCTCGACCCACCCGCTTTTATTAAGCGGAGGAAAGATCATAAAGCCGGCTTGGCGGCCTATCGCCATATCAATGAACTCGCAATGCGTTTGTTGGCGAAGGATGGGCTGTTAGTAAGCGCTTCCTGCTCTATGCATCTGCAATCCGATGAGCTTCTCGACTGTATCCGTGGCGCCGCTCACCGCTTGGGGCGCCCAGCCTCAATTCTGGCCAGTGGTGGTCAAGGGGCCGATCACCCTGTGCATCCAGCAATTCCGGAAACCAACTACCTAAAAGCTCATTTTGTACATCTCGGGGGAAACACCAATAAGTAGGTGCTCATGAGCCCCACAAGGCCTCGGTAATGACCGGGGCCTTGTTCTCAGATCGATGAGCCTACTTCAGGTCAAAAGACATACTTCATGCCTAAAGTGGCAGTGCGGGGCCGATTTGCACGGGCGCCATCTGGGCTGCGGCTAATAATAACCTGCTCATCCAACAGATTATCCACCTTCAGGTAACCGGTCAGGTCAGCCATGAAATCGTAATGCGCAGCAGCATCTACAACCCAAAATGACTCGGTATAATCAAATTGGTCGGTATCTCCCCGGTTGCATTGGGTATTAACACACATCTCGTCCTGATAGGCTGCAGTCAGGTTCAAACGCCAAGCAGCGCCGCTATCCAGACCCGCAGATATCGCAAAGACATTTTCTGGGAGGTATTCGAGATTGTCGCCCGCAAGCAGGTCATTATCGTCACTATCTTCACTGATTTCTGCATCAGTAAAGGTATAGGTTGCCCGCACCGGTAGTATCCAGCCGTTTGTGAGCACCCACCCACTCCCAAGCGTAGCTTCCAGCCCTTTGATTTCTGCTTCACCCAACTGGTAGGTACCACTCTCGGCACCATTGGGACATTTCACCGCCACCGAGCAGTTTTGCACAGCATTTTCATAGTCACTGTAGAAGGCGATCAATTCAGCATTCAGGCTTCCGTTATCGAAGCGAGCACCCCATTCATAGTTTGTGGATAACTCCGGCCCCTGGCCATCGGCTGCACCTGCGCCGGGAGGGGCGAAGCCGCGGTGCACACCTGCCAGCAGGCTCCACTGTTCGCTTGCTTGGTAAACAAGTCCCAAGCCTGGCAGCCATTCATCCACCTGATTGGAGCGATAGCTGCCCTTCTCGGTGCGCTCGGCGTCGTTATAACGCTGCTGCTCGGTCTCTATATCCTCGTAGCGAAGAACAGCAGTGAGAGTCAGCTTATCGTTCAGCTGGATATCGTCGTAGATAAAGAACGAAGTTGCATCTGCTTCTTCAACACGGTTATTGCTGCTTTCTTCAGCGGTATCGGGAATATCTGTGCTCAGATACACCAATTTGCCATCAACCTGTTCATAGTTTTCCACAGGCTGGAATCTATCCACTTCGTCTCGATGCTGGCGCACTCCAAAGGACAGCTCATGACTAACGGAAGCAGTATTAAAGCGCCAATCGGCACTGATCTGCAGGCCCTTGGCCTCGTACTCACGATTGTTGTGCTTAACACCAAAGGTGTAATCTTCAGTACCATCCAAAACCGCTTGAGGGTCTAAAACTCCATCAACACTGCCGCCGGTATTAACAGCATCTATCAAGTCACCCTCGCTGACCTTAAACCAGTCGCGCTTGAACTTGTTGTAGTAAGCCTGGGTATGCAAACTAAAGCTTTCGCTCAGTTCAATACTGTGGTTCAGCTGGATAGTGCTGTGGCGATTCTGCATTTCATCCAGGGCGCTGATACCGTATCGACGGTTTGGATCTTTCTTAAAGTCGGCATCCGTTAGGCCCAGATAACTCATGCCAGACTCCTCTTCGGAGTACTGAAGCTTGATATCCAACTGCTGGCGATAAGTTGCGTCTCTATCGGAACTGATACGACCCTTTAACAGATAGTCTTCTTTAGCAATATCTGCGCTGCCGGCACTATCGATTTCTCTGAATCCATCTGCATACTGCTGCTGTGTTTCAAACAGCCAGCCAGTATTTTCTGTACTGGCGCCATAATGAGCATGCAAACGGGTCTCACCAAATTCTCCGGCCTCTAGTTGCACCATACCTTCACTGGCAGTGGGAATAGGTGTGCTCAACATATTGACTGCACCACCCACGGTGAATGGGCCATATTGCAGAGATCCGGGGCCTTTCAACACCTCAATTGCATTCATGCGGCCCGCACTGGGGAAATAGTAAGCTTCTGGTGCAGAGTAAGGAGCCGGAGCCACTAACACTCCATCTTCCATCAAGGAAATTTTGGCGGAGCGTCCCCCTTGGGCACCGCGAATCCCGATATTCGGACGCAATCCGTAGCCATCTTCTTCAAGAATGTAGACCCCAGGAACTGAGCGCATCATGCGATTGATATCTACAAACTCGAATTCGGCTAACTCATCAGCATCAACCAAGTGTGCAGAGCCAGGCAACTTGGAAATAGATGAGGAGTCGCCGATTACTGTTACGCTCTCCAGCTTTTGCTCGGCTAAAGTCGGCGCAGCAATAAGAGTGGCTATCGTAAAGGCCAGGGGTGTAAATGGAATGTGCTTCATGAACCCTCCAAGGATTATTAGTAACCTTGAGTCATTGTTTTTATAAATACGAATGATTGTATTTTAACATTCCCATTACACTTTATTTACACTCTTATTTTTGTTGTTTAGCATCACGAACTTCGTTGGAGTGCCTGCAACTTTAAGGTTTTCTTATAAGCAGATGTTTTCTAGGATCTACTCTTCGATCTGACTAGCATTGGGCTCACGTATCCGCTTCGGGTGTGCCCATGATTAGAAAGGCAAAACTCAAAGAGCTGGACAGGTTGGAGCAACTTTGGCTACATGCATCAGCGAACTCCCACCCCTCCATACCCCGCCAGTTTTGGGTGGACCGTATAGCTCAATTTCGTAAAGACTGCCGTAACGCCACTCAATGCCTGGTATATACCGATCGCAATAATGCTGTCGCGGAAGCCTTTATCACGCTGCTTAGTGACGGTATCGTCACCCACCTCTGTGTCAGTCCTTTATTTAGCGGTTGTGGAATCGGCACTAACCTCATTTCTTCAATTCGTGACCGGCGTTACCCACTAAAGGCTGAAGTACTTCGTGAGAATCTTCGCACTCGATACTTTCTACAAAAGCATGGTTTTGTGGAGGTGGAGCGCAGCTATAACGTGGAGTATGGCCAGCATTCAATCTCCATGCAGTGCCCCAGGGCATCTGCAAGATAAAATTTGCCGCACTATGCCCATTGAATAGTCTTTCCCTTATAACTGAAGCTTATTGAATCACTTCTTTTTATTGTTTCTACGCGACTCTTGAACCGGGTAGCATGCCTCCCATCATAATTTTCCTGAGCGCTGAATTTTTATGGGACGCAACGCTTCCAGCCAAACTTTACAGCCTATTCCAGAACGCACCTTTCATCACGATGCGGACCTGGAGTCCATGAACCTGCGTTTCGCTGGCGCCAAGCCAAGCGAAATTATGCAATTCACTATGGAGCACGCTCAGAACCCGGTGGTTTTTACTAATTTCCGCCCATTGGCGATAGCCTTTCTCCACTTGGTTACGCGCGCCAAACCGGATATCCCGGTAATTTGGGTGGATCATGGATATAACACCCCAGAAACCTATCGCCATATTGAAAACGTGGTCAAATCTCTCGATTTGAACCTGCGCACCTACTCACCGAAGATGTCCGCGGCCCACTACAACGCTGTGTACGGGGGAATCCCACAGCTGGATACCCCTGAGCATGACTTCTTTTCCAGGACCGTTAAATTGGAGCCGTTTAACCGCGCTATGCAGGAATTGCAGCCGGATGTATGGCTAAACGGTATCCGCCACGATCAGAATTCGCACCGCAAAAACCTGGATATTTTCACCCAGGGCAACCACGGTACTATTCGAGTGGCACCGATGTTCCACCTCAAGGAAATCGATGTGGAAGAGTATGTTTACGAGAATGATCTTCCCGATAACGATATTTACTTTGATCCAACTAAAGGTGAGGAGCACCGGGAGTGCGGATTGCTGTTGGAAAAATAGAATGGGCTACTCGGCGAGGACTAGCGTACTTCGCCTATCTCTTTAACAAGACCTTCTATCCCAGCCGTTTTTAAAGTAAATACTTTTTACGTATTTACCGAATAATAAAATCTATTACAAAAGGCGAGTCTCGACTCGCTGTATTTTTTTAAAAAGGAGACTCTTCTATTTACTTCCGCGTAAATCCAGAAGAGTCTTTAAATTACTTATCATGCGATAGGCTAGGCAACTGCCCCTTTTGCAAGATGACCTCCTTTTTCCATGTAAATTTTCAGGTCCTTCAGCATTTGCTCAAATTGAGAGCCAGTCATCTTCTTCACCACAGGACTCAACACGCCTCCTAAAGCATTTAACTCCATATTTGCGGTGAAATTCACTGTTGTGCCTCCACCAACAGAGGGGCTTAATTTAAATTGAGATAAACTCTTTTTAACGGGGAATCCCGGTGGCGTATTTTTGGTTTCAACCGAGACATCCAGTTCATAGTTTTTCTCATCAAACCTTGTAATAGTTTCATCTGCGACAAGACCCGACGGTCCCTTATTTGTCAGGACACAAACCCGGCCTTCTACACTCGCATTTTCAACAGGTTTTCCCTCCTTAGCGAAGGAGTGAGGGATTAACGTCATCCACTCGTAAGCTGTATCAAAATCAACGGCGAGGACTTTCCAGACCTCATCAATTGGGCGGTTAATTGCGATTTCTCGGTTTACTTGGGCTTCTTTCATCTCTGATCTCCTGGGTTTCTCTACGGAGTGCTATTGACGGGAGACAGATTAACTGGACACTGTATGCAACGGAATACAGCAAAATAGGACATTGTGTTGCATAAAGAGTCCATCGATTGGGGAGATATCCAGTTCTTTATCGCGGTAGCCAGGAGTAAGAGCGCTCGCAGCGTTGCTGACGACTTTAAAGTCAGCCATTCCACAGTTTCTCGCCGTATTGATGCCCTGGAGGAAAAGCTCCAGGCCAAGCTGTTTTATCGCAGCTCCAAAGGCTATCAGCTGACGGAGGATGGCAAGGCGATGCTCGACTACGCCCAATCGGCAGAGCAGTATCTAAATGCCGCGCAGAAGCATTTACAGGGGGGGAGTAACCAGCTGTCCGGGGAAGTTCGCATCACTATGCCGGATGTAGTCGCATCGCACTTAATTATCCCCTACCTAAATGACTTCTCACGTACGTATCCAGAGATCAACGTACAGCTACTGGTTACTAGCCACGTTCTCGATTTGGAAAGTCACCAAGCCGACATAGCACTTCGTATTCTCCCCAAAGGCGACGTCGATGTTTCGGATCGACTTGTTGCTCGCAAGCTCGCCGACCTACCCAGTTGCTGTTACGGTTCTCCGAGGTATATCGAGAAATCCGTACCTGACGATGGCCACTGGCTCGGCTGGAGTGGCGATGACGCCACATTGAATTGGGCCAAAGACACGCCCTATCCACAGATGCCTTATCAGCACCAGATTAATCACGGCTTGATACAGCTAGAGGCAGTTAAGAGTGGACTGGGGCTGGCCAGGCTGCCCTGCTTTCTTGCAGATGGTGCTGAAGGAGTCATTCGGGTCCCTGGGGCAGCCCCATCCAGCCTGCATGAACTGTGGCTAGTCTCCAACCCAGAGCACCGCAATGTTATGCGTTTTAAGGTTTTTAGAGAGTTTATCGTGGAATTGTTTGGCCGTCTGAATGATAAGTTAATAGGCAAGGCTTAACTATATCGACTGATATTTTTCTAAAAGTGATGGGATGTATTGTGACTTTAGTGATGGCTCAATACTGATTTACACGCTTTTTGGCCATAATTTGTGCTGGCCACTCCCCAATGTTCTGGGAGCTAATTGTCAGAGTGGATACTTGGTAATGGGGTAATCGGTTCATCCACTCTCATCACCAAGCTTTATATTGTCGCAAAGTAAGCTCTATTACTGCCTACTTTGCGCCTTCCCTAACTTCTACTAGATAGTTACATCCTTGTAGTTGAATTCACCAACACCTCACCTTCCGCGTAGAGTTCACAACGGTCCCTTATCTGGTACTGCTTTCGCTGTTCCTCACAGGCTAGAAGAGCACTTTGATTCGCCTCAGCTTGGGTGCTTCCGCCATCTTCGTTAAAACCTGCCACAAATGCGCCACGATAGTCCGCAGCCATTGCCAGGGCTTTGTTTCCTGAGTACTTCCTGTAAGTTGACATTAATTGACCCAAACCACTGATCTCAGGCTCGAACTCCAACCCCTCTTCCTTCTCCAACTCATCCAGCATCGACTGCAACTGTGCCCGCGAGCCCTCCTCTGTAATTTGCATGAATAACGGTTGGGAGACTTTTACGAAGAGATCTTTATCTCGGTCTAGGTAAAGCTCCAGCACATACCACCAAGCGATTCCTGTTTCTCTCGGTGCACGTAAATACGCCTGCTCTAGTATTTCCGTATACTTCTGGCGGGGATACCCTAAAACTTGCATTGTGATCGCCAGTTCATGCCAGTACGCGGGTACTTCCCCACTGGCATTAACTAGTTGAACATATTTATCCCGGATACGTTTCATATTTCCAGGGTTGGGGAACCCCTCCTCCGCCAAGGCAGCCGATAGATCATTTTTTGCCTGGGCTTCAAGATACCAGGTTTCTTCGTGGTACTGCGCCGGAATAGAGTTCAAGACTTCCTCAGCTTGGGAATAATTTCCTTCGCCTGTCAGAGCAATGGCCAGTGCCGAATTTAACGATGGGCTAGAAGCCTGCTTTTCATCTGCATAGGCAATATATTTCTCTAGTACTTCGGAACCCTGCTCTGAAATTGCCATGAAGTAGGCCAGCTCTGCGACTGCGGTACTACTGTCCATCAGGTTAACGGAGGGGGATTTAACGATACCTTTATCAGAAAGCTCCCCCTCGTAATAATTGAAATGACTTCTCGACAGTTTCTTATACTGCTCATTGAGTTCTTCAAAAGTCATTCCCAGAGCTTCAGGTAGGCTCGCAATTGGATCACCGCCGGCGTTGTAAGCCTCCAAATATTCATTTAAGGCTTTATTTCTATCCGTGTCGAAAATCATCCAGTGAGCTAACATCCATCCACTGGCATAAAGTGCCTCGGTATCTCTTACATTCAGAGAGCCAGGTGTGGCTGAAAGGAGTTTATCCAGAGACAACTCTCTCGCTCGATTAAGACTAATCGCTCGATCAACCGGTATTTTCCCAAAGCTGTACTTTGCATTTTCATCAAAATCTACAGTGGAAAATACCTCAGCAATACCTTCACTAAACCAGTAGGGGTAGAGGTGCTGGCTTCCACTGTAGGTCAAAAAATGCGCATATTCATGAAACAACGTCTGACGGGCCGGATTGTCAGGAAGGGCACGATTTCCGTTTAGGTTTAGTAATGCAAAACTCCCATAAGCAGTATTATGGAACTGTCCAATGACAGTTCTAGATGACTCACTACCACTAACTCCTTTAAAGCTGAGCCGGTCATCCAGAGCGTAAATGGTCAGCTTCTGTTGATCTGCTGAATACTTGATATATCGTTTCGCGAAAATCCGAAATCGTTCTAAGTCTATTGCCAGCTTTTCAACTTGCTTGGGGTTGTCATTGGTAACGATCCGAAAATGTTCGGTTTCGATTTCATACCACTCGGAATTCACTAATTTCTGTGTGCTTGTGCAACCGTATAAAGCTAGTGCAATCACACCACTGATAGCTATCAAACGACGAGTATCGTCGAGAATAGAAGAGATGAAGTTCCCCATAAGTCTTATGGTCCGCCTAATTTTATTTGTTCGTAGAAATAGATAAGTAGGAAGAACATCTATAATTTTTTACTTTCTAAAAATACAGCAAAAATATTGCTTGGCCAAAATTTACCAAGAATTTTATTGTTTACTTTAATTGTTTGTCAGTAATTTCAGGCTTTAACGGAAAGGAGGGTATCTGATCGACGAGGCTCTTTTGACGGGACGAAAAACAAAAATATTGAATTTGCGGCTAATTATTTTAAGCGGAAAAAATACCCACAGTAATTCCCCTTTCGCGGAGTTACTGTGGGATTTTCGGAAAAATGACAATTAGACGTCGAGGTTTTCCACCGCCAATGCGTTGGTCTCGATAAAGTCACGGCGGGGCTCCACCTGATCGCCCATCAAGGTGGTAAAGATCTGATCTGCTGCGATAGCATCTTCAACGGTTACCTGCAGCATACGGCGGCTCTCTGGGTCCATGGTGGTTTCCCAAAGCTGCTCTGGGTTCATTTCTCCCAGTCCTTTATAGCGCTGAATACCGTAGCCTCTGCGACTCTCGCCCATCAGCCAGTCCATCACTTCAGGGAAGCTGCCAACAGGGTGCTGCTTCTCGCCGCGCTGGATAAAGGCACCCTCTTCCAATAAACCCACCATTTTCTCACCCAGAGCGCAGATAGACGCGTACTCGGCGGAATCGAAGAACTCGTGGTTAATCAGGTAGTCACTACCTACACCGTGAGCCACGATATGGATATGGGGCAGGAATAGGCCGCGCTCGGTGTTCTCCTGAACCGTCACTTCGTGACGACGGGTTCCACCACTTTCTTCGTCACCAAGTTTCTCCTGGAGCTTCTCACTCCAAGCTGCGACTTTCTCCTGGGACTGGAGGTCTTCCTGAGACAAGCTGGGCAGGTAGATCATGCTGCGCAGCACTTCCTCGGGGTACAGACGCGACAGGCGGTCGATTGTCGCCAGTACGCTGCGGTACTCGCCTACCAGGCTTTCCAGGGAGGCACCAGAAAGCCCTGGGGCGTCCGGGTTCACAAACAGCGTGGCGCCTTCAAGGGCGGCGTTGGTGAGGAACTGGGTCAGAGCGCCCTCATCCTTCAGGTACTGTTCCTGTTTGCCCTTGGAGATCTTATACAGCGGCGGCTGGGCGATGTAGATGTGGCCCCGCTCGATCAGCTCCGGCATCTGACGAAAGAAGAAGGTGAGCAACAGGGTACGGATATGGGCTCCATCCACGTCAGCATCGGTCATGATGATGATGCTGTGGTAACGCAGTTTATCCGGGTTGAACTCACTCTTGCCGATACCACAGCCCAGTGCGGTAATCAGGGTACCCACTTCGGCACTGGAGAGCATCTTATCGAAGCGCGCTTTTTCCACATTGAGGATCTTACCCTTCAGCGGCAGGATCGCCTGGGTACGGCGATCGCGGCCCTGCTTGGCAGAACCACCAGCGGAGTCACCCTCCACCAGGTAAATTTCAGATAGTGCCGGATCTTTTTGCTGGCAATCCGCCAGTTTTCCGGGCAGGCCGGCAATATCCAACGCACCCTTGCGGCGAGTCATTTCACGGGCCTTGCGTGCCGCCTCACGGGCTTTGGCCGCGTCGATCATCTTGGTGACGACAGATTTGGCTTCCTGTGGGTTCTCCATCAGGTAGTCTGTGAAGTGGTGGCCCATCTCCTGCTCTACTGCGGGTTTCACTTCGGATGAAACCAGCTTGTCTTTGGTCTGGGAGGAGAATTTCGGGTCCGGAACCTTCACAGAGATAATCGCGGTGAGACCTTCCCTGGCGTCATCGCCAGTGGTGTTCACCTTGTCTTTCTTGCCCAGGCCTTCCCGCTCGATATAGCTGTTCAGGCCACGGGTCAGGGCTGCACGAAAGCCCGCCAGGTGGGTACCGCCGTCGCGTTGGGGAATATTGTTGGTATAGCAGAAGATGCTTTCCTGGAAGCTATCATTCCACTGTAATGCCACCTCTACTGCAATGCCGTCTTCACGCTGGCTCTGGAAGTGCAGAACCTTGTTAATCGGGGTTTTGTTCTGGTTGAGGAACTCCACAAAGGCACTCAAACCACCTTCGTATTCATAGACCTCTTCCTTACCACTGCGCTCGTCCTTCAAGACAATACGCACACCGGAGTTCAGGAAGGACAGCTCGCGCAGGCGCTTGGCCAGCACGTCGAAATGGAATTCGATATTGCTGAAGGTGTCCTCTGAGGGTTTGAAGTGCACAGTGGTGCCGGTGGTATCGCTGTCACCCACGACTTCCAGGGGTGCCTGGGGCACACCGTGGTGGTAGGTCTGCTCGTGGATCTTGCCACCGCGACGGATAGTCAGCTTCAGCTCCTTGGACAGAGCATTTACCACCGATACCCCTACCCCGTGCAGACCGCCGGAGACCTTGTAGGTGTTGTCATCAAATTTACCGCCCGCGTGAAGGACGGTCATAATCACTTCTGCTGCAGAAACCCCCTCTTCCGGGTGAATCTCTGTCGGGATACCACGGCCATTGTCCGATACGGAAATGGACTCATCTGGATGGATGGTTACGCGGATCTCATCACAATGGCCGGCCAGCGCTTCATCGATGGAGTTGTCGACCACCTCGAATACCATGTGGTGCAGACCGGTGCCATCGTCGGTATCACCAATATACATTCCGGGGCGCTTGCGCACCGCATCCAGGCCTTTTAATACCTTGATACTGCTTGAGTCATAGCTTTGCTGCTCTGACATTTATTCGCTCCATTAAACTTATTGTGCGGCCGAAGCTTCGGCACTGATCTTCCCATGTTCCACGTGGAACACTTTCGGGCAATTCCAAGGGGCATCTAGTTGCCGCCAGGGGCGGCTTGTAGTGCCCTCCTCAATTCCGGTTACAAGCACCTGGCTGGCACAACGCCCAACCCAATGCGCAAAAATCTGTTGGTTACTGTCATCCAGCTCTGCCGGCAAGTCATCTACCAGGAATACTGGCATATCTCCCTGCCTACAGACTACCTCCGCCATGGCCGTGCGCATTGCACACACCAACATCTTCTGTTGGCCGCGAGATAGGATATTGTGGGCCGACTCACCGGCTACGCTAAAACGAATATCCGCCCTATGGGGACCAATACGCGTGTGCCCCTGTGAAACATCCGATTCCCGTGATTCAGATAGAGCGCTACGCAGGTCAACTTCTTTACGCCAACCTCGACGGTAACTCATATCGACACGGCTCAATAGGCTCTGTGGTAACTCACCAAGCAGTTGTGAAACGGCAGACTGCAATTGAGAAAACTGAGCTAATCGCAGATCGTTTACACGATCGCCACTAAGGGCCAACTGTTCTTCCCATACGCCGATGCTGGCCTCATCGATTTTACCACGACGTAGGAGAGCATTTCGCTGCCGCAGTGCGATTTGATAATTTTTCCACTCCTGGGCAAATAAATGTTCCACGTGGAACACTGTCCAATCCAGCAACCGGCGCCGAACGCCGGGGCCACCATCAAGTGCGGAAAAACTTTCGCTATTTATCAATTGAAGTGGCAGGCAACTAGCAAGCTGTGAGCTGGATTCTGCTGGAGCCTGGTTTACCCTGATTCGGCCCGAGCCATCTGCGAGGCGTTCTACCCCCAAGTTAAAACCTGTATCGAGCTGGGCAAAAACCGTAAGCCCACCAGTATCATGCTGAATAACCGACTTATGCTGGCGAGAGCGAAAGGAACGACCGGTTGCCAGCATATGTACCGCCTCTAGCAGTGAAGTCTTGCCACTGCCATTCGCACCACAAAACACATTAACGCCAGGACCCAGCTTGAGATCAGCAGAGCAGATATTTCGAAAATTAGATAAGAGAAGACGGGTCAGCGCCACAGACACCTCCCCTGGAGTGAAGAGCGCGATGCACAGGCATCGGTTTGTTTATCGGCTACCCCACCGAGCGGGGAGGTAGCCTCAATCCATTCAGAAAAGAGCAATGGGTGGGCTGCCTTACAGGCGCATAGGCATAATCACGTACAGTGCATCACCTTCTTCAGGTTGCTGCAGCAGTGCGCTGCTATTGGCATCGGCCAAACTGATACGGATCTGGTCACTGTGAATAGCACCAGTGACGTCCAGCAGATAGGAAACGTTAAAGCCAATTTCCATTGGCTCACCTACGTAATCCACCATCATCTGCTCTTCCGCCTCTTCTTGCTCCGGGTTGTTGGCAACAATTTGCAGCAGCCCCTCAGAAACCTGAAGGCGCACCCCACGGTATTTCTCGTTGGAGAGAATCGCCGCTCGGGAGAAGGCCTGGCGCAACCCCTGGCGATCCGCATAGACCACATTGCCCGCGCCTCGCGGCAACACGCGCTCGTAGTCAGGGAATTTGCCGTCTACCAATTTAGAGGTGAAAGTAAACTGACCACTAACCACACGAATATGGTTGTTACCCAGCACGACCTGTGCCTGTGCATCGCTGTCTTCAAGCAAACGACCCAGCTCGAGTACGCCTTTGCGCGGCACAATAGCCTGGATAGGCGTGGCGACATCCAGGCCGGGAGCATCGCGATCGCAGAGTGCCAAGCGGTGGCCATCAGTAGCAACCGCGCGCAGCTGCTGCGGGCGACACTCTAGCAGTAAACCATTCAGGTAATAGCGCACATCCTGCTGAGCCATAGCAAAACTGGTGGCTTCTATCAGGCGGCGGATCTCGCGCTGGGAGATATCGAAACGAGTCTGTGCACTGGCCTCTTCCTGGTTCGGGAAGTCCGCTGCGGGCAGAGTCGACAACTGAAAACGGCTGCGGCCACTGCGCAGAATCAGGCGTTCGCCATCGCGCTCAAACTTTAGTTCAGCACCATCGGGCAAAGAGCGACAGATATCCAGCAGCTTGCGTGCGGGAACGGTCACCTCGCCCTCCATTTCTACACCGTCTACACCGAGACGGCCGACAATTTCCACTTCCAGGTCAGTACCGGTCAGGGAGAGTTCCTGGCCCTGTAACTGCATCAACACATTGGCCAGGACTGGCAGTGTTTGGCGTTTTTCAACAACACCGGCCACCAGTTGTAACGGCTTCAGAAGGGCGTCCCGGCTCACATTGAATTTCATCGGTAGTTTCGCCTTGTTTTGTCAGTTATTCGATTAAGTGGTCAGCGACCGTGTTAGCAATTTAACGTCCTCGCGAATATCCGCGTCGGACTCCTGCAACTCACGTATTTTACGGCAGGCATGCAGTACTGTTGTGTGGTCGCGACCACCGAAGGCATCGCCGATCTCCGGCAAGCTGTGATTGGTCAGCTCCTTGGCCAGGGACATAGCGACTTGGCGGGGACGGGCCACCGAGCGACTGCGCCGCTTGGAGAGCAAATCCGCCACCTTAATTTTGTAGTATTCAGCGACAACCCGCTGGATATTATCCACACTGACCAGTCGATCCTGTAGGGCCAACAGGTCTTTTAGTGCTTCGCGCACAAGGACATCGTCAATAGCGCGGCCGGTAAATTGCGAATTGGCAATTACGCGGCGCAGTGCACCCTCGAGCTCCCGCACATTGGAGCGAATACGCTGCGCAATAAAGAAAGCGGAGTCGTGAGGTAAATCCACACCCACCTGCTCGGCCTTCTTCATCAAAATAGCTACCCGGGTCTCGAGCTCCGGAGGCTCTACAGCCACCGTTAATCCCCAGCCAAAGCGGGATTTCAAGCGCTCTTCCAGGCCGTCAATCTCTTTCGGATAGCGATCACAGGTTAGGATAATCTGTTGACCACCCTCCAGCAGGGCATTGAAGGTATGGAAAAACTCCTCCTGAGAGCGCTCCTTACCGGCAAAAAACTGGATATCATCAATCAAAAGGGCGTCAACAGACCGGTAATAGCGCTTAAAGTCGCTGATCGCATTCAGCTGTAGCGCTTTCACCATATCTGCAACAAAGCGCTCGGAGTGCAAATACACCACCTTAGCATTGGGGTTGCGCTCCAGCAGTGCGTTGCCAACCGCGTGCATCAAGTGAGTTTTCCCCAGACCCACGCCCCCATATATAAAGAGGGGATTGTAGGCGCCGCCCGGATTGTCAGAAATCTGTTGTGCCGCAGCGAGGCCCAGCTGGTTGGACTTACCTTCAACAAAGGATTTGAAAGTAAAGTTGCGATTGAGTGAGCTGCCGTGCTTGATAGCCCCCTCCACCTCAACCTGCCTGGCCGGCTGCTCCGGTACCGAGCGAGCCATACCATTCATAGCCGGTGGTCGCAGATCTGTCAGGGCCAGTTCGCCTGTCGTCATCTGTTCGGCAGTCACCTCCTCAGCCATAGCGGGATGAGGCACCGGCCTGCTGGCACCAAACCCAGATCCCAGCGGTGAAGTCACCGGAGGTGGCACAGTGGCAACAGGTGGTACAGATACCGGTGGCGGTGCCACTGCCGGCTGCACCGGAGGTGGTGGCGGAGTTGGCGCCGATGGCACGGGTGTCGGAGGGGCATTATTTGTTACATGGCCGCGCTGGAAGCGAGCCGGCCGGCGAGCGGTAATCTCGAGCGCCACTTGCAGAGGGCGTCCCGGTGCAAACTGTTGCACCAACTCGCGAATACGGTTCAGGAATTTATTGCCAACCCAGTCCAGCACAAAGCGGTTCGGTGCGATCAGGCGCAACTCGCCCTCCGCACTGACGGGATTGACGCGCAACGGTCTGATCCAGGTATTGAACTGCTGAGACGGCAGCTCGTCCTGTAAACAGCTCGCGCACTGCTTCCATACGGATTCAGTCAAGAAACCCCCCAAAAAACCCCAAAATGGTAAGACCAAGGAGAGACGGCAAGGCCGGATTAGAAATCACCCGGGGCCGTCAAATAAGATCGGCGCAGTATACCTTTCCACCTTTAGGTTATCCACAAGAAAGACTGCATCTGTTGAAAAAACTGCGCAAAAAGATCCACACAATCAAGGATTTGCACAACAATTAGACAATTGGGAGGGAAACCCACCAAAAGTTATCCACAGAGGTCTGTGGGTATCTTGGGGTCAATCGGTGGGCATTCAGAGATACCCCTGATGACTCAACGACTTGTTTAGTTGGCGTAAAAAATTACAGTAAACTCGCGCACCAATAAAAAGAATTTCCCTGATTAGCGCGTTGCTTTCACTGCTGGCTTTCTATACAATCCGCGGCCTTCGCAGCGCGTAGCTCCGTCTGCACCGGCTTTGTGCCGGACCGGAGTCCAGGCCGCGGCCGGGAAAGGTCCCGAGAAATTTTGAACACAAAGTCTCAGGTAGCAAGACTATGAAACGCACATTTCAACCAAGCAACTTGAAGCGCAAGCGCACTCACGGTTTCCGCGCTCGCATGGCAACCAAAAACGGCCGTAAGATTCTGGCCCGCCGTCGCGCTAAAGGCCGCAAAGTACTGTCTGCATAAGATCTCTTCCCTTTTAGAGATACCCCTTTATGCAGCAGGTGCGCAGCAGCTTCGGATTTGCCAAGACGCTGCGCCTGCTTAATGCGGCGCAGTATCGCTTGGTATTCAATGAAAACCAGGTGCGCGCCGCACACCCTCATCTGTTGATCCTCGCCCGTCCCAATTCCTTGGAACACCCGCGTCTCGGCCTCGTTATTGCTAAAAAGCATGTACGCAACGCCTCCGACCGCAATCAAATCAAGCGTATAACCCGGGAAACCTTCCGTCTGCAGCAATACGATTTGCCGCCGCTGGATGCCGTGGTGCTCGCGCGCCCTGGGGTCGCAGATCTGGATAAGGCCGAGTTGGCGAAACTACTTAATAAACTCTGGCGTAAACTGGCCAAGCGGGCTCGACAGCCGCAACCCCGACCATGAAGTGGATACTGATCAAGCTGATCCATGTATACCGCTACCTGGCCAGCCCCTGGGTAGGCAACCAATGTCGCTTCTACCCCACCTGCTCCCGGTACTCTGAAGAGGCCATTGAAACTCATGGAGCGATAAAAGGGGGTTATTTAACTCTGCGCCGCCTTATAAAATGCCACCCCTGGCACCCTGGTGGATTGGACCCGATTCCCCCCACCAGACACAAGAACACGCTCTAGGTAACAAGATGGATTGGCAACGCTATACGCTGCTCGGCGGAATTCTCGCGGTTCTCCTGGCACTTATCTTCCAGTGGAACGCATTTCAAGAGCAACACACTCCTGAACTCGACCGCGAAACCGTCGTGCAGACTGGCGGCGAGACTGTCAGCCAAATACCCGCCGAAACACCCGCGAGCACCGGCGACAGTGATGTTCCCCAACTTCGCTCCCAGGTACCCGCATCCGATGAAGGCAGCAGTACTGAGAGCAAGCTGATCAGTGTCACCACCGACGTTTTTGATTTGCTCATCAATCCTCGTGGCGGCGATATCGTCAAAGTAGCGCTGCGCAAACAACAAGAGAAGTTGGATACCCCGGACCAACCCCTGATTCTGTTGAACCAGACCCGCAACCATACCTATATTGCCCAAAGTGGCCTTATCGGTAAAAACGGGACCGACAGCGCCGCTGGCCGCCCGGTTTTCAAGGTGGCAAAAACCGAATATGCGATGGTTGAGGGCGACGATACCCTGATAGTAGACCTGACTCTGCAACAGGAGGGCGCCAATATCACCAAGCGCTTCACCTTCAAGCGTGGAGACTACCTGATCCAAGTGGCCTACCTGGTCGATAACACCAGTGACAAACCCTGGTCCGCGGCCATGTTTGGTCAGATTAAGCGCGATGCCAGTGAACCCGCAACCGACACCGGTTTCGGTATGTCGCCTTTCCTCGGCGCTGCCATCCGCACCAACGAAAAGAACTACTTCAAGCAGGACTTCGAGGAGATTGCTGAAAGCCCCACCCGCGAAACCATCGAAGGTGGTTGGGTAGCTATGGTTCAGCACTACTTTATCAGTGCCTGGATTCCCCCCCAGGACGAGCGCAATACCTTTGAATTGAAGGAGCTATCCAACGGCCTCTTCCGCATGGGCTTTACCGCACCTCAAGTGCAAATCCCCGCTGCCACCCAAGGCGAGCTGAGCGCTTCTTTCTACGCTGGCCCCAAAGATGTCTACCGCCTGGAAGAAATCTCTCCCGGCCTCGACCTGACCGTCGATTACGGCTGGCTCTGGTGGATCGCCAAACCGCTGTTCGGTGTCCTGCACTTTATCCAGGAACATATTGTCAGCAACTGGGGCTGGGCGATCATCCTGCTCACCGTATTTATCAAGACGCTGCTTCTGCCACTGTCCGCCGCTGGCACCAAGTCCATGGCGCGTATGCGCAAGTTTGCGCCGCAGATGAAAAAACTGCAGGAGCAGTACAAGGATAACCGGCAAAAACTGGCGGAAGAGACCATGAAGCTCTACCGCCGCGAGAAGATCAATCCGATGGGAGGCTGTCTGCCGATCCTGTTGCAGATGCCGGTATTTATCGCGCTCTACTGGATGCTCACCGAAACCGTTGAGCTGCGCCACGCGCCCTGGATTTTCTGGATTCACGATCTGTCGGCGAAGGACCCCTACTTTATCCTGCCGGTATTGATGGGCCTGTCTATGTGGTTTATGCAAAAGCTGAACCCAGCGCCCACCGACCCAACCCAAGCCCGCATCATGCAGCTGATGCCGGTGATGATGACCGTGTTCTTCCTGTGGTTCCCAGCAGGTCTGGTTCTGTACTGGATCGCCAACAACCTGATTACCATTGCGCAAACCTGGTATATCAATAAACAGGTGGATGCCGGTAAGTACTAACCAGTACCGATCCGCAGCAACACAATAAACAAGGGCCGCAAATGCGGCCCTTTTCCGTTCTGTCGAGTAAACTCAGCCGATGACACAAGAAAGCCTCAATCGCGACACTATTGCCGCTGTTGCCACCGCGCCCGGGCGCGGCGGTATCGGCGTTATCCGACTGTCGGGCACAAGAGCCCTGCAAATTGCCCAACAAATCTGCGGGGAAAAAACCCTCCAGCCCCGCTCTGCCCACTACCGGAACTTTACCCACAAAGAGCAGTTAATCGACCAGGGATTGGCGCTCTTTTTCCCCGGTCCCAACTCCTTTACCGGGGAGGATGTGGTGGAGCTCCAGGGACACGGCGGTCCGGTAATTCTCGATCAGTTACTTCAAGCCGCTATCGAGTTAGGCGCTCGACAAGCCCGCCCCGGAGAATTTTCCGAGCGGGCTTTCCTCAACGACAAAATGGATTTAACTCAGGCCGAAGCGATCGCCGATTTAATCGACGCCGGCAGTGCCCAGGCAGCGCGCAATGCCATGCGTTCACTGCAAGGCGCGTTTTCCGAGAAAATCGAAGACCTGGTGGAAAACCTTACCCACCTGCGTATCTACGTGGAGGCCGCCATTGATTTCCCCGAAGAGGAAATCGACTTCCTCGCCGATGGCAAAGTGGCAGCCGATATAGAAACCCTACTGGCACAAATGGTGGGTGTGGAAACCCAGGCGCGTCAGGGCGCAATAATGCGCGAGGGAATGCGAGTTGCTATCGCAGGACGCCCCAATGCAGGGAAATCCAGCCTTCTCAACACACTGGCCGGACACGACGCCGCTATTGTCACCGATATCGCCGGTACCACTCGGGATATCCTGCGCGAACATATTCATATCGACGGTATGCCCCTCCAGTTTGCCGATACTGCGGGATTAAGGGATGCCCCGGATAGAGTCGAGCAAATTGGTATCGAACGCGCCTGGGAGGAAATCCACGGCGCAGATAGGGTACTACTTGTCATGGATGCAGAGCAGCTCCACTCCCTGGACCCCACACAAGTTTGGCCAGAATTTACCAGTCAGCTAAAAGATCTCAACAAACTGACATTAGTACTGAATAAGATTGACCTCACCGACTACAGCGCTGGCCTTCAGGCACACACTGAAGGCGTGCCAGTGATTGCCATCAGTGCAAAAACAGGTGCCGGGCTCGATGCGTTAAAAGAACATTTAAAACAGAGTATTGGTTTCAGCGGCGCTGGAGAGGGAACATTCAGTGCCAGGCGCCGACACCTGGACGCACTGGGCCGGGCACAAGCTTTTATACACCAGGGCCAGCGGCAACTTCACACTAGCGGTGCAGGCGAACTGCTCGCCGAAGACTTACGCCAAGCCCAGCAGGCTCTGGGAGAAATTACTGGCACCGTCAGTGCCGATGAATTGCTAGGCAAGATCTTCGGCAGTTTTTGTATCGGTAAGTAAACGCTCCATCCCAACTTCCAAGTTATCCCAAGGGGGAGGCTACTTTATCCTCCCCCGCTTCTCTCCTTCCTGCTTCCCAACATATTTCTCACTTCTTTTACACAGGCTTAACCCCGACTTTCAGGGCGGGTAAATTAAATCCCCAATTTTTCCAGATCTTATTAAATAGATTCGCGAAAAAATCTGGCAAACAACTCTGCAAAATAAGATATGGCACCGATCGAGTTATACATGTCCACGGGGATTTCCCGTGGATATCTTTTCACTTGCTTCAATCACCTATAAATCACATAGATACAGCAACGAAACTCACAGACTTATACAATATTCACTCTTACGCACAATTAACCCCCAAGTCTTATCACCCTCTACACACAAGCTAAAACCTGAAATTGCCAGGTGTGAGTAAAAAAGGGGATAAACACCTGCGTAAGCAACGAATGCTATGATGATAACTTTCCCGCCAGCATGAGGCGCGCAAAGTTGTCCCGGCTTTCCACAATCGTCTACCGGGGTTGCACCCCCTTCAGCCAAGGGGTTATTGCCCATGTTTTCATTAATGTAACATGTTGATTTATAAGACTTTTTTTTGCTTATACATGATTTGCCGGGCACTAATAAAAACAACTAAATCAAAAACCTCTCTCTAAGAAATACATTTATTCATTTAAATAAACTTAAGAGAGTCCAAAAAAATGATTTCCTTAGAGAAAGAGCTCGATATGCATGGAACTGAATAGTCTCCGTTTTTACAGCTTTACAAGGGTCTACCAACTAGAGTGCAGGAATATGCTTGTAGCCAATTGCTGACTCACACCTACTGCCTATAAAATGTGCGCCCCCAGTTGTAACCAGTAGCAGCCACTATGGAATTCCCTAAGACCTATGATGTGATCGTGATCGGCGGAGGCCACGCAGGTACCGAAGCCTCACTGGCAGCGGCACGTATGGGAGCTTCCACTCTGCTGCTAACCCACAATATCGAAACCCTTGGGCAAATGTCCTGCAACCCGGCGATCGGCGGTATTGGCAAGAGTCATCTCGTGAAGGAGGTCGATGCCCTCGGTGGCGCTATGGCAACGGCAACAGACCTGGGCGGAATTCAGTTCCGGCTCCTCAATGCCCGCAAAGGCCCCGCAGTAAGGGCAACTCGTGCCCAGGCCGATAGAGCCCTGTATCGCGCCGCTATCCGTTCAATCCTGGAAGCACAGGAAAACCTGGAGATCTTCCAACAAGCGGCGGATGATCTGATTGTCGAAGGTGAACGGGTTGTTGGCGTTGTTACCAATGCGGGGGTGCGCTTTCGCGCAAAGACCGTAGTGCTGACCGCCGGGACTTTCCTCGGTGGGCGTATCCATATTGGCCTGGATAACCATGCCGGCGGCCGCGCGGGAGACCCGCCCTCGATTGCCCTGGCGGACCGTCTGCGCGAACTGCCTTTCCGCGTCGATCGTCTGAAAACCGGCACCCCCCCCCGTATTGATGCCCGCTCGGTAGATTTCAGCGAGCTGGAGGAGCAGTGGGGAGATAGCCCTACACCGGTGATGTCCTACCTGGGCAGCCGCGATCAACACCCGCGCCAGGTCTGCTGCTGGATTACCCACACCAATGCCCGCACCCACGAAATTATCCAGGGGGGGCTCGATCGCTCGCCCATGTACTCCGGCGTAATAGAGGGGATTGGCCCGCGCTACTGTCCCTCCATCGAGGACAAGGTGCACCGCTTTGCGGACAAAGATAGCCACCAGGTGTTTATCGAGCCGGAGGGGTTGACCACCAATGAGCTGTACCCCAATGGTATTTCCACCAGTCTGCCCTTCGACGTACAGATTGAGCTGGTACATTCCATCAAGGGCTTTGAAAAGGCACATATCACCCGCCCGGGCTATGCGATTGAGTACGATTTCTTTGACCCGCGCGACCTTTTGCCGTCCCTGCAAACCAAATTTATCCAGGGGCTCTACTTTGCCGGCCAGATCAATGGCACCACCGGCTACGAAGAAGCGGCCGCCCAGGGACTCCTGGCTGGCGCCAACGCCGCTCTGCAGGCCCAGGAGCGCGAAGCCTGGTCCCCGCGCCGGGATGAAGCCTACCTGGGCGTGCTTGTGGATGATTTGATCACCAGCGGCACTAAAGAGCCCTACCGCATGTTTACCAGCCGCGCGGAATATCGCTTGCTGCTCCGTGAGGACAATGCTGACCTGCGCCTGACCGAAAAAGGTCGCGAATTGGGCCTGGTCGACGATACCCGCTGGGCAGCGTTCAGTGAAAAGCGCGAGGCGATCGCCCGGGAGACCCAGCGACTACAAGATACCTGGGTGCACCCAAAGACGCCCCAGGCCGCCTCTGTAGAAACCAAACTGCCGCAGCCATTGGCGCGGGAATACAGCCTGATGGACCTACTGCGCCGTCCGGAACTGGGCTATCAGGATGTGGCGGGCCTCAAGGGGGAAGCGGTAACCGACGAGCAGGTTGCCGAACAGGTGGAAATTTCGGCCAAGTACGCCGGTTATATCGATCGCCAGCGCGAGGAAATTGAGCGTTTGCAGGCCTACGAAGATACCCCGATCCCGGCGGACTTCGACTACAGCGATATTTCTGGTCTGTCCAATGAAGTCAAGCAAAAACTGGGAGAGACCCGCCCGGATACCCTGGCGCGGGCCTCAAGGATACCGGGCGTGACGCCCGCATCCATATCCCTGTTGCTGATCCAGTTGAAAAAGCGCGGGCTGCTGAAGCGCAAAAAAGCGGTATAAATCGGTTTTCCACAGGGTATCCCGCGAGGCCCTGCGGGGTTTGAATTTCGCGGAACTACTGGGGGATAGACCCATTTCTCACTCAATGGAACAGTTTCGTCCGCGCCTGTTAGAGGCGGCGGCACAGATGTCGGTGGTACTCAGTGACCGGCAGCAGGATCAGCTACTGGAATACCTGGCGCTTTTTGCCCGCTGGAACAGTGCCTACAACCTGTCCGCCATACGCGACCCAGAGCAGATGCTGGAGCGCCATATTATCGACAGCCTCAGTGTGGTAAATCTCTGTGGCGAAGGCTCTTTGATCGATGTGGGTAGCGGTGGCGGCCTGCCAGGGATTCCTCTGGCAATTGTGCATCCGGAGCGCGCCATTACCCTGCTCGACAGCAATGGCAAGAAGACCCGCTTCCTGTTCCAAGTCGCCAGCACCCTGCCCCTACCCAATATCACGGTAGTCAATGAGCGGGTAGAAGCCTTTGTGCCAGAACAGCCTTTTGCCGGTGTGGTGTCCCGCGCCTTTGCCTCCATCGAAGATATGGTCAATGGCAGTGAGCACATGTTGGCACCTAGGGGTCGTTTTTATGCCATGAAGGGCAAGCTGCCTGAGGATGAGTTGAGCGCTCTGCCAAAAGGCATTAAGGTCGAGCAGGTGCACCGGTTGTCGGTGCCCGGCTGCGACGGTGAGCGACATATGATTCAGCTCTGTCGCACAGAATAAGATGATAGTTTGGCGGGTTTGTCGCCCGCCCAATCCTGCTCCCCTATCGTGGGGCACAACAGCCGCCGCCCGAAGCCGAGCCGGCGTCGGGGCAAACGCACCCGGAAACAACAAAGGACAAGAATCTTGAGCAAGATATTTGCTGTGGCCAACCAGAAAGGCGGGGTTGGCAAGACCACTACCTGCGTCAACCTGGCCGCATCTTTGGTTGCCAACAAGCGGCGCGTATTGCTGATCGACCTGGACCCCCAGGGTAATGCCACCATGGGCAGTGGTGTGGATAAAAGTGACCTGGAAGTTTCCGGTTACGATGTGCTGGCCGCTGAATTACCCGTTGAGCAGGCCATTGTATCCACAGAGAGCGGTTTTGATTTGATCCCGGGCAACGGTGACCTGTCTGCGGCAGAGGTGGAGTTGCTGAATCTGGAGGGGCGCGAATCCCGCCTGCGCCGCGCCCTGGCTGCGGTGAGTAATCGTTACGACTACGTGATTATCGACTGTCCGCCATCGTTGAATATGCTGACGGTAAACGCCCTCTGTGCAGCTCACGGCGTATTGATTCCCATGCAGTGTGAATACTATGCCCTGGAGGGGTTGTCAGCACTGGTGGACACCATCACCCAGATCCAGCAGGCCGCCAATCCGGACCTGAAAATCGAGGGTATCTTGCGCACCATGTACGATCCGCGCAACAGCCTCACCAGCGAAGTGTCGGCGCAGTTGCAGGAGTTTTTCGGCGATCGTCTGTATCGAACCTGTATCCCGCGCAATGTCCGTTTGGCAGAGGCTCCCAGCTTCGGCAAGCCGGCGCTGGATTACGACCGCCATTCGAAAGGGGCTATTGCCTATCTGGCACTGGCTTGCGAAATCAATCGCCGCCATCCCGCCAATCAATCTTCCAATAAGAAAAGCCGCCCTGTGGCGGAAGCCGTATAAGGGGTAATTACTATGGCCGCCAAACGCAAAGGACTGGGCCGGGGTTTATCCCACCTGATCAGCAATAAAAACAGCACCGCGATCGCCGAGGCTACCGGTGAAGCTGAAACCGAAACCGCCGTGGTCGACGGTGAGCTGAAGGAGTTGCCGATAGAGTTTTTGCAGCGCGGCCGCTACCAGCCACGCCGGGATTTTCCACAGGAATCCTTGCAGGAGCTGGCGGACTCGATACGCGCCCAGGGCATTATGCAGCCGATCGTCGTGCGCGGTATCGGTGAGCAGAGCTATGAAATCATCGCCGGTGAACGGCGCTGGCGCGCGGCCCAATTGGCGGGACTGGAGAAAGTGCCGGCACTGGTGCGCAGCGTTTCCGATGAAGCGGCCATCGCTATGGCGCTGATTGAAAATATCCAGCGTGAAGACCTGAATCCGGTAGAGGAAGCTGTAGCCCTCAAGCGTTTACAGGATGAGTTCAAGCTCACCCAGCAGGAAGTGGCCGATGCGGTGGGCAAATCCCGTACCGCAGTAACCAACCTTTTGCGACTGTTGAGTCTCAGTGAAGAGGTACGGACTTTCCTGGAGCGTGGCGATCTGGAGTTGGGGCACGCCAAAGCCCTGCTCGGTCTATCCGGTGCCACCCAGCGCTCTGCTGCGCGCCAGGTGGTCGAGCGCAGCCTTACCGTGCGCCAGACAGAGGCGCTGGTGCGCCGTTTACAACAGCCGGCTGCCCCCGCACCGGAAAAACCGAAGCCCGACCCCAATATCCGTCGCCTGACTGAGCGCCTGGCAGAAAAAGTCGGAGTGCCCGTATCTATCGATCACAACGATAAAGGCAACGGCCGCCTGGTACTCAAATACACCACTCTGGAAGAGCTGGATGGAATCCTCGCCCACCTGGGTTACGCCGAGGACTGAGGCCACAGGGAAATGCGCGTCCTAGTGGCGCGCGCAATAACTGTTGGCAAATACTCACTGCGGCGAGTAATTCCGTGCAAAACCTCCTGAAAATCAAATAAGTTGACGACATTTGCCGGTTGAATCGGCGATGCTGTTGCCGCATAATTCGCACGCCCAAATTTTGGGCGGACAGCGCAAAAAAGTCGGCTTATCCCGTCTATGACAAAACCCCCGGTATTACGAATAGCCGCGGTACAGCTTCTGCTGATATCGGTGGCCAGTGCGGCACTGCACTTGAGCGGTAAACCGGTGACTGCGCTCTCCGTATTTATCGGCGGTGCCCTGTGTGCACTGCCCGGAGCATATTTTGGCAGGCGCGCCTTTCGCGATAGCGGTGCGCGCGCGGCCCATCGCGTGGTAGGCAATTTCTACCGCGCGGAAACCGGCAAATTTATATTGACCATGGCAGGTTTTGCAGCGGTGTTTGCCACCGTCAAGCCACTGAATGCCGCGGCGCTTTTTATCAGCTACGTCCTCTGTGTAATCGTGCAGTGGATTTTGGTAGCGCGCATGGTCCGCTAGCCGGTGGATAAGAAAAAAGAATTCTTACTTTTACGATTGTTGAGGAACTATGGCAGGCGAAGCTCAAACCGCGACGGGGTATATCCAACACCACCTGCAAAACATGACTTACGGCAAGCTGCCGGCCGGGTATACCCGCGCCGACGGTACTGTGCTGAATGAGTCTACTTGGACTATGGCGCATTCCTCCCAGGAAGCTGCGGATATGGGCTTTTGGGCCCTGCACGTAGATACTCTGGGCTGGTCTATCGGCCTTGGTCTGATTTTTTGCTTCCTGTTTGCCCGCGCAGCCAAGAAGGCCAGTGTGGACAAGCCCACAGGCTTCCAGAGTTTTGTGGAGCTGGTTACCGACTTTATCGACAAGCTGGTTAAGGAAACCTTCCCCCACCGCAACACTATGGTTGCCCCGATGGCTCTGACCATCTTTGTGTGGGTGTTCCTGATGAACCTGATGGACCTGGTACCGGTAGACTGGCTGCCGATGGCTGCCGCCAAGATCTCCGGCAACGATCACCTCTTCTTTAAAGTGGTCCCAACCACCGACCCGAACGCCACCCTGGGTATGGCCCTGGCGGTGTTTGCGCTGATGATTTTCTTCAGTATTCGCGAAAAAGGTGCCATCGGCTTCCTTAAAGAGCTGACTCTGCACCCTTTCCATACCGGCAAGTTGTTCTTTGACATCCTGCTGATCCCGGTGAACTTCCTGCTGGAAGCAGTATCCCTGATCGCCAAGCCGATCTCCCTGGGCCTGCGTCTGTTCGGAAACCTCTACGCCGGTGAAATGATCTTTATCCTGATCGCAATTGTCTTTGGCGTTGGCGTTCTTGGCTTTATTGGTGCGGGCCTCCTGCACATGGGCTGGGCGATCTTCCACGTACTGGTAATCGTGCTGCAGGCGTTCGTATTTATGGTATTGAGCACCGTGTACATGGCGATGGCACACCATCGCGACGATGAGCACGAGCACGATCAATAAGTTTTTAACCCTTTTTTCGACCTTTACAACAACTCTTTAACTTTGATTTGGAGAACACAATGGAAGCATTAGGTCTGGTTTACATCGCAAGTGCACTGCTGATCGGTCTGGGCGCCCTGGGCACCGCAATCGGTTTCGGTACTCTGGGTGGCAAGCTGCTGGAAGGTTCCGCTCGTCAGCCTGAACAGGCTCCGGCTCTGCAGGGCAAGATGTTCCTGATGGCTGGTCTGCTTGACGCGGTTCCGATGATCGGTGTTGGTATCGCTATGTACCTGATCTTCGCCGTAGCTCCTGGTCTGGTTTAATTACGCCGTTCCAATTGCCCTTAACCCTATTTAAAGAGCAAGAGGTGTCGGAGTGAATATCAACCTGACTCTAATCGGCCAGTCGATTACTTTCCTGTTTTTCGTCTGGTTTTGCTGGAAGTTTGTTTGGCCGCCGCTTTTGGGCGTGATGAAAGAGCGTGAGCAGAAGATCGCAGATGGTCTCGCTGACGCCGAACACGCACAGAAAGACCTGGAACTGGCCAAGCGTAAAGCTGCCGAGCAGTTGAAGGAAGCCAAAGATCAGGCTAACGAGATCATTGATGGTGCCAACAAGCGCGCCAACCAGATTCTCGATGAAGCCAAGCAAGCGGCTCAGTCTGAAGGCGATCGCCTGAAAACTGCGGCCAAAGCTGAGATCGACCAGGAAGTGAATCGCGCTAAAGAGCAACTGCGCAGCCGTGTGGCAGACCTGTCTGTCCTGGGTGCGGAGAAGATTCTCGCGGTCAATATCGACGCTAAGGCGCACGACGACCTGATCGATAAACTGGCAGCCGAGCTGTAAGCGAGGAACCCAATGGCGGAACTCAGCACACTGGCCCGGCCCTACGCTAAAGCTGCATTCTCTTATGCGCAGGAAGCCTCCCACTTAGGTGGTTGGAGCACTGCGCTGAGCACTGCGGCAGCGGTCAGCCAGAACGAAAAAGTGCGTGAGCTGCTGGATAACCCCCAGCTCACCAGTGAAGAGCGCGCAGATAAATTCCTGTCGATCTGTTCAGACGAACTCGGCGAGCACGGAAGGAACTTCATCCGGTTGCTGGCGGAAAACAACCGCCTGCAGCTGCTGCCGGAAATTTCCGAACTGTTCGAAGAGCTGAAAGCGCAAGCGGAAGCCACCCTCGAGGTGGAAGTTGTTTCCGCGCACGCCTTGAGCGATGCACAGGCGCAAGCACTGGGCCAAAAGCTCAGCGCGAAGTTTGAACGCGAAATACATCTGCACAGCTCGGTGGACGAGAGCCTGCTGGGCGGCGCGATCATCCGCGCCGGTGATACAGTCATCGACGGTACCGTACGCGGCCGTCTGGCCAAGCTCGCCGAGGCGATGAACTCCTAAATTACTCTCCCCGTTGGCGTTAGCCGGCGGGGACTTGAGGAACAGAGCATGCAGCAACTGAATCCCTCTGAGATCAGTGAAATCATCAAGAGCCGCATCGAAAATCTCGATGTGAGCACTGAAGCCCAAAATGAGGGCACCATTGTTTCCGTATCCGACGGCATCATCCGCATCCACGGCCTGGCCGATGTGATGTACGGCGAGATGATCGAGTTCGAAGGCGGCGTTTACGGTATGGCGCTGAACCTGGAGCGCGACTCCGTTGGTGCTGTAATCCTGGGCGACTACAAGGCGCTGGCTGAAGGCCAGAAGTGCCGTTGCACCGGCCGTATCCTGGAAACCCCCGTTGGCCCGGAACTGCTCGGCCGCGTTGTAGACGCGCTGGGTAACCCGATCGACGGCAAGGGCCCGCTGAACAACAAGCTGACCGACGCGGTAGAAAAAGTAGCGCCTGGCGTTATTGCCCGTCAGTCCGTTGACCAGCCTGTACAAACCGGTTTGAAAGCGGTTGATACCATGATCCCGATTGGCCGTGGCCAGCGTGAGTTGATCATCGGTGACCGTCAGATCGGTAAGACTGCTGTGGCGATCGACGCCATCATCAACCAGAAAGGTACCGGCGTTAAGTGTGTCTACGTTGCCGTGGGCCAGAAGCAGTCCTCTATTGCCAACGTAGTGCGCAAGCTCGAAGAGCACGGCGCTATGGATCACACCATCGTAGTAGCCGCTGGCGCCGCCGATCCGGCCGCGATGCAGTTCCTGGCTCCCTACGTCGGTTGTACCATGGGTGAGTACTTCCGCGACCGCGGTGAAGACGCCCTGATCGTATACGATGACCTGACCAAGCAGGCTTGGGCCTACCGTCAGATCTCCCTGTTGCTGAAGCGTCCGCCTGGACGTGAAGCCTACCCCGGTGACGTTTTCTACTTGCACTCCCGTCTGCTGGAGCGTGCCGCGCGTGTAAACGCCGACTACGTAGAGAAGTTCACCAACGGTGAAGTGAAAGGCAAGACCGGCTCTCTGACCGCCCTGCCGATCATTGAAACCCAGGCCGGTGACGTATCTGCGTTTGTACCGACCAACGTGATTTCCATTACCGACGGCCAGATCTTCCTCGAGACCGATCTGTTCAACTCCGGTATCCGCCCAGCGATCAACCCGGGTATCTCTGTATCCCGTGTAGGTGGTGCTGCGCAGACCAAGGTGATCAAGAAGCTGTCCGGTGGTATCCGTACCGCTCTGGCTCAGTACCGCGAACTGGCGGCATTCTCCCAGTTTGCCTCTGACCTGGACGAAGCTACCAAAGCCCAGCTGGATCACGGTGAGCGCGTAACCGAGCTGATGAAGCAGAAACAGTACTCTCCGCTGTCTATCGCGGACATGGCTGTTTCCGTTTACGCCGCCGACAAGGGTTACCTGAAAGAAGTAGAAGTTGCCAAGGTTCTCGATTTCGAAGCCGCCCTGCTCGCTTACATGAATAGCGAACACGCAGAGCTGATGGAGAAAGTGAACAGCACTGGTAACTACAACGACGAAATCGACGCAGCTTTCAAAGCAGCTATCGAGAAGTTCGTCGCTACTAGCAGCTGGTAAGAACTCCCTGGAGAGCGCGAGAGAGCGGCGTGTCCGCTCTTTCGGAATCTAACTTCCAGCGAACAAGGTAAATCACTATGGCAGGCGGAAAAGAAGTACGCACAAAAATTGCCAGCATCAAGAGCACGCAGAAAATTACTGCCGCAATGGAAATGGTTGCAGCCAGTAAGATGCGCAGGGCTCAGGATCGCATGGCACTGGGGCGTCCCTACGCCCAGCGCATACGCGCAGTGATCGGCCACGTCGCCAACGCTTCGGCCGAGTACCAGCATATTTACCTGCAAGAGCGCGAGGCCAAGCGGGTCGGTTTTATCCTGGTATCCACTGACCGCGGACTCTGTGGTGGCTTGAACGTCAATATGTTCAAAGCCGCTATTCGCGAGATGCAGGCGTGGTCCGAAAAGGGTGTCGACGTCGAAGTCTGCGCGGTAGGTAACAAGGCGGCCAGTTTCTTTAATGCCATCGGCAGCAAGGTTGTCGCAGCGGTGCGCGATCTGGGCGATGCGCCCCAGGCCAACCAGCTGATTGGCTCAGTTAAGGTAATGCTGGACCGTTACGCAGAAGGCGATATCGATCGCCTGTTCCTGGTATCCAATGAGTTTATCAACACCATGTCCCAGAAGCCGCAGGTTGAGCAATTGCTGCCGCTGCCGAAGGACGAAGATGAAAAACTCATGCACGAGTGGGACTACCTCTACGAGCCGGATCCGGTTGAATTGCTGGATGGATTGCTGGCTCGCTACATCGAGTCCCAGGTATACCAGGCAGTAGTTGAAAACAAAGCCTGTGAACAGGCAGCGCGTATGATCGCGATGAAGAGCGCCACCGATAACGCCGGTGAGCTGATCGATCAGTTGCAGCTTGTCTACAACAAGGCGCGCCAGGCGGCCATTACCCAGGAACTGTCCGAAATTGTCGGCGGTGCGGCGGCGGTTTAATCCGCTGCCAGTAATGGTCAGCCTAGAAAGAATTTAAAGCTGAGGATCCGGAAATGAGTAACGGGCAAATTGTGCAAGTGATCGGAGCGGTCATCGACGTGGAATTCCCACGCGATTCTGTTCCGAATGTATACGACGCACTGGTGGTTGAGGACAAGAACCTCACCATGGAAGTGCAGCAGCAGTTGGGTGACGGCGTGGTACGCGCTATTGCCATGGGTTCATCCGAAGGTGTCAGCCGCGGTCTGTCCGTGCGCAATACCGGCGCTCCGGTTTCTGTACCGGTTGGCCTGGAAACCCTCGGTCGCATCATGGACGTGCTCGGCAACCCGATTGACGAGTGTGGCCCTATCGGTGAGAAAGAGCGCTCCTCTATCCACCGCGCTGCGCCGACCTACGAAGAGCAGTCCAGCTCTACCGAACTGCTGGAAACCGGCATCAAGGTAATCGACCTGGTTTGCCCGTTCGCCAAGGGTGGTAAGGTTGGTCTGTTCGGTGGTGCCGGTGTAGGTAAAACCGTAAACATGATGGAACTGATCAACAACATCGCTACCGAGCACTCCGGTCTGTCCGTGTTCGCAGGTGTTGGTGAGCGTACCCGTGAAGGTAACGACTTCTACTACGAGATGGCTGAATCCGGCGTTGTTGACCTGGAAAATAAAGCCAACTCCAAAGTGGCGATGGTTTACGGCCAGATGAATGAGCCGCCCGGCAACCGTCTGCGCGTAGCCCTGACCGGTCTGACCATGGCGGAGAAATTCCGTGATGAAGGCAAAGACGTACTGCTGTTCGTCGACAACATCTACCGCTACACCCTGGCCGGTACCGAAGTATCCGCACTGCTGGGCCGTATGCCTTCTGCGGTAGGTTACCAGCCGACCCTGGCGGAAGAGATGGGCGTTCTGCAGGAGCGTATTACCTCCACCAAGACTGGCTCTATCACCTCTATTCAGGCGGTATACGTACCGGCGGATGACTTGACTGACCCGTCTCCGGCGACCACCTTCGCGCACTTGGACTCCACTGTAGTACTGAGCCGTGATATCGCCGCTAAAGGTATCTACCCGGCTGTTGACCCGCTGGACTCCACCTCTCGTCAGCTGGACCCACAAGTAATTGGTCAAGAGCACTACGAAGTGGCTCGCGGCGTACAGTCTGTACTGCAGCGCTACAAAGAGCTGAAGGACATCATCGCGATCCTGGGTATGGACGAGCTGTCTGAAGAAGACAAGCAGACCGTAGCCCGCGCCCGTAAGATCGAGCGTTTCCTGTCCCAGCCGTTCCACGTTGCGGAAATCTTCACCGGTGCACCAGGTAAATACGTTTCCCTGAAAGAAACCATTCGTGGCTTCCAGGGCATCCTGAATGGTGAGTATGACCACATGCCGGAACAGGCCTTCTACATGGTGGGAACCATCGACGAAGCTGTGGAAAAAGCCAACAAAGCCAAGGGCTAATCGAGAGAGGCATATACTATGGCCATGACAGTACATTGTGACATTGTCAGCGCCGAGCAGTCTCTCTTCTCCGGGCTGGTAGAGATGGTGATTGTGAGTGGTATCGAAGGTGAGCTGGGTCTCTCCTACGGTCACGCTCAGTTGCTCACCGCTCTGAAAGCCGGTCCGGTGCGCATCATCAAGCCCGGTGGTGAAGAGGAAGTACTGTTCGTCAGCGGTGGCTACGCCGAGGTACAACCTAATATGGTGACTATCCTCGCCGATGTAGCCGAACGTGAGATCGATGAAGACGCCGCGCAGAAGGCCCGCGAAGAAGCGGAACACGCCCTGCACAAGGCGCCGTCCGAAGTCGACTACGCGCGCATCTCAGCCCAGCTGGCCGAAGCCGAAGCGCGTCTGCGTACCCTGCAGGCAATTCGCAAGGCGGCCGGTAAGTAAACAGTTCTTACCTACTCGTAAGGCCTGTTTTCAGGCGACAAAAAAGCAGCTTCGGCTGCTTTTTTTTTATCTATTTTTTCGAGTGACTCCTCTACGATAAAGAGCATTAATGTTGAAAACCTCTATTAGAAACTACTTATTAATAACCTTCCTGATGTACTTAATGGTTGGATGCGGAGGGGGTTCTTCTTCAGGCGGCAATGACTCTTCGATACCGAAAGAGGAAACCGATAGTGAATACCCAAGCGCAAGTATTATCTTTCCCGCTAGCGACGGGCTATGGAGTGATAAAGAGCAGCTGGTTGTGCGTGGTAGCGCAAATGATAATGTTGGTGTTGCCAGGGTATCTGTAAATGGAATTGACGCAACATCGGATGATGATTTTGCAACCTGGCAGGCAGAAATAACGCTTGAGGAAGGCACTACGACGAGCATTAACATTGAGGTAACAGATATTAATGGGAATACCTCCCCAGCTGCTGCCTCAGTGAGTGTTAATAGCTATGACGGATTTAATAGCTACAGATTTTGCGGTCCGTTGGCATTTGATAGCGATAGAAATCTAGCGTACGCCTTTAACCCTACTAGGGTATTAAATCTGGAAAGCATGCAGGAAGATTATATTTCCTCAGAGTTCTCCGATGTGGTCGGAGCTGAATTTGACCACACTACGGGTAATTTCTTAATCATCCAAAATGATCAGTTAATTTCTATCGATCGTGAATTTAATAGCTTAAATATCATTTCCGAGTCAGGGGATGATTCACTGTCATTTGGGAGAAGACCACAAATTTCTATTGATATCAGTTCTGGTGATATCTATGTGCAAAATTATTTTCCGAGCTATTTAATAAAAGTAGACCCTATCACCGGGGACCGTGAAAAAATATCCTCTTTTAATTATGAAGACGGAAGTTCAGTAGGCTATTTCAATCAAGGTTTCGAAATTGTCGACGGACGATTTTTTGTTGTAAGTGAGGATGGATTACTGGAGTTAAATCCTGCTACTTGGCAGGCAACCGAATTATCAGGAGTGAGTGTAGGCTCGGGCGAATCTCTACAAAGCTTGACCGGTTTAACTATCAATTTGGAAGCTAATTTAGCTTATTCCACCGATTTGCACGGTAAAGTACTTGAGATCAACCTAGTTAGTGGTAATCGAAACTTATTATCATCAGTACTCGATACAGGTAGTGACAACTTAGATTTTGACTACGGGAGAAACGGAATCATTGACACAGGAAAATCAATCTTAGTTAACTCGTGCTCAACAGGACATTCCTTTTTGGTTAGCAAGGAAGATGGAAGTCGAATATTAGTATCAAAAAAAATAAGAGGAGAAGGTCCTCTACTCTCGACTAACTCTGACTTGGTGTATGACGAGTACAATGAAAGACTTCTTCTGCTTAATGACAATTATGCAGAATCTCGCTACTCTAATTTTGAATATAAAAAAATTGACCAAATAATTTCGGTAGATCCACAGAGTGGTGATAGGCAGATTATATCTGGCCCGCATAAAGGAGATGGGTTGATAGAGGGATACTTCCACGATTTGGCAGTCGATAAACGGAACGGAGATATCTATGTAATAGAGCCATATTCCCAAAGTATAGTTAAAGTAGACCCTATAACCGGAAATAGATCGATCATTTCTGGGGGGGATATCGGCTCCGGTGATGCATTTAATGGTGTTAGTGGTATAGCTATAGATACCGCTCGAGATAGAATACTGGCTATTTCTGCTGACGCACTGATTTCTATAGACTTACAGTCTGGCGATCGAACTGAAATCAATTCTTTCCCCGATATGGGGTTCTGGTATCCAAACCATATCTCAATAAATGCAGAATCTACAGAAATATACATTTCAGATATTCATGGGAAAGTTGTCGAGTTTAATCTGGAAAATGAAATAACAAAAATCATATCAAGTAATGAAATTGGCGGTGGAGAAAGTGTCCATGAATTAGGGGATTTGGCGTATAGCAGTGAAGGTAATCTAATATATATAGAAGATTACAATCACACAGACAGCGATGATGAACCAGTTAACATGGAACTTTTGGCTATAGATAGGGAAACTGGAAATAGAACCCTGCTTTTAAGTGCCATACAACAAGAGTGGGAGGATATGCTGCTTACTCCAGCAGTAGATCAAGCTAAAAATGTTCTGTATATCTCTATGCCAAATCGAGGCGTTGCTGTTTTTGATGTTGAAACAAAACAGTATCTAATGGTGTCACAATAATTTATTTAGCAGGTATAAGCTATATGAGCTAATACCTGCATATAAAGGACGATAAATATAATAACTGTCTCACTTGATAGTTAAGTTAACATGTAAAATAGAAAGCTATATAGAGAACCTTGTTGCTACACTAACAAATGAAACTTTATGGATTCATATTAAAGATGTTTTCAACGATGAAGCACTTGGCATTTGGCGTATTAATTTTTACTTTTGTTGTTTTATATGCTCTTTCTAAAAATACACATGCTGAGGGTAGCCCCCCTACTTTGGGCGCTAACTTGAAGCAAACAGAACGCATTTTTTTGCATGGAAACATTGTGTCATCGACAGCTATAAATCCGGGTAATATTGTGCCAGAGCATCTAACGGATTTTGGATTTTTTCATTCCGGTTGGACAATAGATGAAATTGCTCAAGTTGCGTCATTCACCACTTTTGTAGACGTATATTACTATGACATAGATATAATGAAAGAAGCCAGAAGTCATGGATTAAAGCTTTGGATACAACTAGCACCTATATTTTTTGATGGTTATCCTACCTATAGGAAAAGAGAGGATTATCTTGAACGCTGGGAAAGAGCAAAGAGGCAGTTAGAGCCATTTAGCGATATTATAATGGCCTTTGACCCGCTAGATGAACCATTTTATCGCTCAAAATTAAGTAACATAACGCTTAAGCTCTATCTTGAAGAGATCGCTCAACTAGTTAAAGATAGTTTTCCAAAAGCAAAAAGAGCAATTACATTTATGAATGAAACGGTCAGAAGATCACGTTTTGAGGAAATGGTACCAAAAAAATATAATCTGTTTGCTGTAAATTATTACGTGGGAGTAAGTTTTCAAAATAAGATAGTCGAAAAACTAATGACAAGAACATCACATCTAGATGCAAATTATTATCTTATCCCGAGAGCTTTTAAAACATCGAATAGAGCCTTCGGTAGCATTACAGAGCCACAATTAATTAGCCAGGCTAGGCAAGCTTATGACTTTGCGATAGGAAACCCCAAGGTAATTGCCATATACCCTTTTGTTTGGGAGAGTATGTTTGGCGATGGTGAAGAGTACTACCTTGGGGTTGATAACCTAAATCGAATACAAGAAGAATACCGAAAAATAGGTAATGCGATATCAAGTTCTAGATGAACTATTTTCTATTTCCCATTATATATGTGCTATGTATAGCCCTGTCATCACCGAGTACCTGAAGTGCAAATAATTTCTCTTCGAGGGTTCTAGCCGACTTCATTCTAAATTTCATTAAATCGGTGGCTTTTAAATCAATTACGATAAAATCAGCTTCCTTACCCTTCTCAAAACTCCCGACTTTGTCATCAATATCTAATGCCTTGGCAGATCCCAACGTAGCAAGGTAAAGTGCTTTTAATGGAGAGAGGGTTTTCACTCCGGTGTTATTGCCGATGGATTTTTGTAGCTGAATCACCTTATAGGCCTCATCCATAGTCTCTAACATCGAGAAACTGGTGCCAGCTCCTACATCGGTTCCCAGGCCCACACTAACATTGATTTCTTCAGCTCTATTAAGCGGGAATAATCCGCTCCCTAGAAACAGATTAGACGTTGGGCAAAAAGCTATAGCGCTACCTACTGAAGCCATACTTTCCATCTCTTGGTCATCCAGATAAATACCATGAGCAAACACTGAGTGGTCCCGATTTAATCCATATATGTTATAAACATCAAGATAACTGTTTGCTTCTGGGAACAATGATTTTACCCAATTAATTTCATCCTTATTTTCGGAAACATGGGTATGCATATACACATCGGGATATTCATCTAGTAACTTAGCTGCCTGCTTAAGCTGTTCAGGAGTACTTGTCGGGGCAAATCTTGGAGTAATGGCATAGCTCAATCGATCCTTATTATGCCAACGTTCGATTAGATTCTTGCTATCGGAATAAGCACTTTCGGGCGTATCTAGCAGGTATTCTGGAGCATTGCGATCCATCAATACCTTGCCTGCAATTAGTCGCATGTTTTCCCGTTGGGCAACTTCAAAGAGAGCATCTATAGACTCTGGGTGAACGGTACCAAATATAAGTGCTGATGTTGTGCCATTCTTTAGCAACTGACTAATAAAGAACTCTGCAACTTCCTTCGCGTGTTCTTTGTCGGAAAATTTACTTTCAGTTGGAAAGGTGTATTCTTTAAGCCACTCTAATAATTGCTCGCCATGAGCCGCAATCATCCCCGTCTGTGGATAGTGAATATGAGAATCGATAAAGCCGGGAAGTATTAACTTGCCGCGATAATCTACAATCTCTGCGCCTCTTTGTTTTTTCGAAATTTCTTCTTCAGAAATTATCTCGGCAATTATTCCATCTTTGACAATTAATCCACCATTTTCAATATATTCATAAGCTTTACTAGTCTTCGCCGGGTCGGCAGTAAAATGAAGTATGTCACCTTGATATATAGTTGTCTCTGCATAAACAAAATTGCTAAAGGCTGAGAGTAATAGAAATAATTTAGCTAAATTGAACTTTATATTGCTGCTTAAGGATAAAGTTTCGACCACCAGTTCACTCCGTTAAAACAATAAGCAAACCTATATATTTAGCATTTGAAAGATAATGTGACAAATTTATTTCGGTTGTCTCTAGAAGAGCTGGAATACAAAACAACAAATTAACTTATATATTGAGTAATAACCTACTTAAAAATACAGAAATTTGATTTGTATATTTTGTATTTGGAAAAACCTTAATAAATTCCATCTAAACTTGTACTTAAATCTAGATTGAAGGCTCTCAATCCATGTTTAAACATCCAGATCACGTAACAGTAGTTGTTACGAAATTAGAGGAAAGTGTCAGTTTTTTTGAATTGCTGGGTTTTGAGCTTCTACTCAAAAATTTTCTAACTGGCGAGAAAGCGTCACGGTATCTCCAGGTGGATAATGTAGAAGCAGATCACTTTACGATGGTACTAAAGCAGTCATCTCCGAAATTCGAGATACAGCTACTTCACTACCGAAATCCAGTGGTTAAAACTAATCCATCACTAATTGACTTGGCAAGGCCCGGTTATAACCATTTGTGTTTGAAGGTAGATAATTTGAATGAGGCTTTAGAGTATTTATCGAAGCAAGGAATTAGCACAAGAAGTGGAATATTGGAATATCAAAATAAAAAATTAGCATTTATCTTGGGGCCAGAGAATATAACTGTGGAATTAGCCGAGTGAATTGTCCAAGCAAATAGATAGTACTTCTACTAAACAACTTGACATGTAAATCTCTCGAATAAATGATACTAGCCTAGCTAAAATTTATGTCTCCATATAAATTCGAGATATTGAAATGGCAAATAAAATCATCTTTTATACGAACCCTCAATCGAGAGGCTGTATTGTTCGATGGATGCTAGAGGAGATATCAGTACCCTATCAAACTAAAGTACTTGAATATGGCGAAGACATGAAATCGCCACAGTATCTTGCTGTGAATCCTATGGGAAAAGTTCCAACACTAGTGCATGACAACAAAATAATAACTGAAGCAGCAGCAATATGTGTCTACTTGGCAGATGTGTTTTCCGGTTCAGGTTTGTCTCCGATAAATAACGAAGAGCGTGCCAATTATTACCGGTGGATGTTTTATTCGGCTGGACCTCTGGAGTCCGCCATTGTGAATAAATATATCTTTGATGAAGATGTGGCTAAAGATAAACAGCAAATGTTGGGTTACGGTAATTATAAATTGGCACTAGATACGCTATCTAGTGCGATTAAATCAAACCCGTATATTGTTGGAGAACGTTTTACAGCAGCAGATGTATATATCGGTGCACAGCTGGGGTGGGGGTTACAGTTTGGAACTATAGATAAACGTGAAGAGTATCAGGAGTATGTAACTCGTTTATCTCACCGTAAAGCATTTCAGCGAGCTCATGAACTTGATGTAGCTTTGGGAAAAGATATGAATATAAGTCCTGCTTAAATTTAAATATATTTTGTTTGAACTAAAAGGTCAGAAATTATATTTCTGACCTTTCTAATTTATCCCAAATACTAGTTTTCAACTAAAAATTCCGCTTTTTATTTGCCGAACAGCTCTGTTGAATCGAAAACGATCATTTCTGTCTATAGAAGTATTTTCATCCATCATATGCTCATAATCACTTTCAACTACTTTGAGATAATCTAGTGCTTCATCTTTATCCCCTTTCATTGCAATAAGATATGAGCGAGACAAACACATTCTCAATTTATGAGCATCTGTTAGATGTTCTTTAGGGTGATTATCGTGGAGTTTCAAGCATTCCTCTAGGCTAGCCTCGGTGAATGGGTCGTATTCAGCTATTTCCTTAGGAATTGGTTTTTTACACTTATAGATCGAACTTGAAAATACTTGCCCATACCAGTCGAAATAATCTTCAAGATATCCCATGGTTACTTTAATCCATGGCAAACGGTCAAAGAAAAAATCCTGATTAATGAAAAATGATTCTCCCTCAATAAGCTTTGGCATAAACTCTGCTGAAACATGTTTATTTAGGTCCTGAGTTTTACATACATCAATAAAACAAATTTCAATTGGATTATCAGGCCAGGAAAACTCATTAAAATCACCGATATTTAGTTCTATCAATGACTGAAATGGAGAAATGCTATTTTCTAGAATAGGAACAAAAGATTCTCCAAATTTATAGGTTAGTGAATCACATTCCCAAACACGATCCGAACCATTTGCAGGCTTAGGTAGAAAACCCAATTCATAACTACTAATAGGTTTACTATCCAATATATTTGAGTTTCTGTTGTTTGAAAAATCTGAGTTACTCATCAACCCATGTGCGAGAGAAACCACAGATGCTCCCATAAAGCTTCCGGCATCAACAATATACCCTTTTTGCTGGAAATTTTTTGACGCCAATGAATAGAGTAATTTGCGTTCGGCAATCGAAACCATTCCTGGTGTCTCAAATACGCTCTGGGGAACTTCAGTTTTAGAAAATGAAATTTCTGGGTGTACATAACAACCCCTTGCAATTTCCGCATCATCAATTTTGTACATTATTTTGCTCCGGAAAAAAATTGATTACTTAGCGTAAGCTACACAAAAAACAACATTTGTCTTCATTTCATCCAGTGTAATATCGGGAACTTCTTCTCTTACTCTGGTCTCTATTTCCGGAGTTAAGCGCTCTAAAACATTACTATGGGAAGGCTGTAGCTCCCAGGTTTCGATATTAAAATACTTACGTGTTAATGCGCGTAATTCATCGATTCGAATTCGATTTAGATGTGTGTGTAAATAGTGATCGTGTGGCAAATGGCGAACAATATTAATATGGTTCCAGTCACAAAACTTAAGATGATCTGGATTTCCCTCGTCTAAAACTGATGGATTATGAGGAGGCATATGGTGCCCACTCCAGCCATAAAAGTTGTGATGCAGAAATATAATTTTCCCTCCTTTGGTTAACAAGCCAGCAATATCCTCGAATACACCCTCAATTTCCAATAGGTGCTCAGTGACATTGTGAAGGCAAACCGTATCAAAGGTCTTTATACCGACGAGATCGCGGGTAGAGCACTGGCGTAGATCAATATCCGGGATCAAATCCATGATGTCCTGGCCGGACATTGGAGCGTTAACCCACTTTCTTATCCTTTTATTGCGAACTCTCCTGGAGTCTAAAGACATTGCAGGGTCTACACCGGTATAACTGTTTGCCCCAGCACAGAGGTAGCCCATGGCATAGCCGCCAAAACCACAACCGACATCTAAAACATTGCACCCTTGTACATATTTATGTAATTTTCTTGGCCATGAGCAGTAGCCGAGTTCAACGGCACTAGTGATGAGATCCGAATCAAAATTCTTCAGTGCGTGGCGTATATTAGTGCAATTGTGGAAAAATGCGATTTTAGCCTGCAATTCATGATTGTCCCAATCTTCTAAAGGCTCGATTTTCTTCAGTTGTTTTGCTGCCTTTGAGCGTGATAGTTTTGAAAATGCAGGGTGAGAACGGGAGGTGTCTAAAATTTCAATCGCTTCCCTGGCGTTATTTTCGATTCGTATCAGTTTAACTTGGTCAAAGACTTTCAGAGCTCGTTTATGTTCTGGGTTGCACTTGATTGCTATTTTTATATCTTTTTCAGCTTGATCTATGTCTCCTTTAGCTATATTTAGCATAGCGGAGATTATTCTCATGCCTACATGGTGTGGATGCCTTGAGATGAAGGTCAGCGCATACTTATCACAATTTAGAATCGAACCATTTTTTGATTCGGCATAGCACAGAAAATAAGTAGCCGGATGAAAAGGGTTGAGATCGGCAATTGGACGCAATAACTCTCTCGCCAGGTCTATTTCTCCAGCTAATGCAGCTTGCTTCCCTTGTTCAAAGTTATCCAGCTGATTGATTTCTAAAGTAGACATTTAATTTTCCAAGTAATGGTAACCAGGTTTTTTGGCGTGGATATTGACTTGCATGCTGCAAATAGGTGCAGTTGCGCTCGATTTAAATCAAATATAATAAGATTGCTTATTATTGAGTACATGCTCGCAGCTAGCACTGATTTTCTTAAGCTATGAAAATATTCATAAATGTGAAAGTTGGAGCTGTCAAATAATAAATTTATTTTCTCTGAGAAAACTATTCAAGGTGCAATCTATAAAAGTTGGCGCGGATGCTAACTCGTATAATCGGTAAAGCTGGAAAGCCTGTGTTATAAATTGGATTTTGTAAGATTCACGTTATCCAATTAAGCAGCAGACGATAACACCTCAATCCTGAATAAATTGATCTGCCAACGGCCTGGTTGGCAAAACTTGTGGAGGTGGCTCTTTGAAACTGATAATAGTCGGTGGCGATGGCTTTTGTGGATGGCCAACCTCATTACATCTGAGTAATTTAGGTCATGAAGTTATTATTATTGACAATTTTTCTAGAAGAAAAATTGATAGTGAGCTCAATGTAGAATCATTAACACCGATTCGAGAACTGAAAGAGCGTATTGATACCTGGTTTGAATTAACGGGAAAGGTTATTCGCTTTGTCGAGTTGGATGTTTCCCAGAAATTTAACGATCTTGTAAATCTCCTAGAGGAGGAAAAGCCAGACAGTATAGTTCATTTTGGTGAGCAGCGCGCTGCGCCCTATTCGATGAAAAGCAGCACTACAAAAAATTATACGATCGCTAATAATATTTGTGGTACTCATAATATTCTCAATGCGATTGTAGAGACGCAGCTTGATATTCACTTGGTTCACCTCGGTACCATGGGAGTGTATGGTTACGGCCATGAGGAGCCCATACCAATACCTGAAGGTTACTTGGATGTAAAAATAGAGACAGTTGATAATCGTCAAATTTCAGACTCTATCGTTTATCCGCCTAATCCCGGCTCCATTTACCATATGACTAAGACGATGGATTCGCAGATGTTTCAGTATTATGCGAAAAATGACAGGCTTCGTATTACTGACCTTCACCAGGGAATTGTTTGGGGAACGCAGACTGAACTCTCTAGTTTAGATGAGCGTCTGATAAATCGTTTTGATTATGACGGGGACTACGGCACAGTCCTAAATAGATTTCTAATGCAAGCGACTGTCGGTTTCCCACTGACTGTTCATGGCACAGGTGGTCAAACTCGCGCATTTATCCATATCTCTGATACTTGCAAATGTATTGAGCAGGCACTTTTACATCCACCGGAGCTCGGTGAACGGCCACTGATTCTCAATCAGATGGCGGAAACGCAAACACTTTCCGATCTTGCACAATTAGTTCAATCACTGACAGACTGTGAAATAAGTTATCTGCCAAACCCTAGGAAGGAGGCAGAGAGAAATGATCTCAATGTAAAAAATGATTTACTTCGTTCATTTGGATGGCAGCCGATTCTTATTAAAGATAGCCTTCTGCAAGAAATTACAGATATAACAATGCAATATCAAGATCGGGCTGATCATACAAAAATACCTTGCGTTTCTTATTGGACAAAAGGTAATAAACTTGCCGATATTTCCTATCGGGAAAAAACTAGTGAAGTTACTGAAACCATTTCCTAGTGGGTAGCTTTAGCTATGTCTACGCGAATCCTTATTACTGGTGGATGTGGATTTATAGGTTCAAATTTAGTCAAATATCTCAGTACTTTGAGTTTATATGACGAAATTTTAGTTTTAGATAATGAGGTCACTGGCACTACCGCAGCATTAGCCGGAATACCTCACCAATTTATTAGAGGAGATGTTAGAAATCAACGGGATGTAGATGAAGCTGTAAAGCAAGCTGATGCTATTATACATTTAGCTGCAGATACACGTGTTATTAATTCAATAAATAACCCTGTCTATAATTTTGAAGTAAATGTACAGGGGACTGTCAATCTTCTGGAAGCAATGCGAAGGTATGAGGTTAGACATCTCATTAATGCTTCTACAGGTGGGGCGATCATTGGAGAAGCTGATCCACCAGTACACGAATTAATGCCAGTGAATCCCGCATCGGCTTATGGTGCGTCTAAGGCTGCAGCAGAGGCCTACTGTTCTGCATATTCTCAAAGTTATGGATTATCAATAACTTCTTTACGATTCTCTAATGTTTATGGTCCGCTTTCCTTTCACAAAGGAAGTGTGATAGCAGCCTTTATTAAAAATATTCTGAAAGGACAGGTCTGTGATGTCTACGGAGATGGCTATCAGACTAGAGACTTTATTTTTGTAGGCGATCTCTGCCAGGGAATAATTAGGGCTCTGGAAAAGAGAGAAAATGGGGTATTTCAGCTGGGTAGCGGCCAGCCGACGTCAATTAACGAAGTAATTAGTTTACTAAGGGATGTCTCGGGCTGCCATGAAGATCTTGAAATAGCTAACCACCCTTTCAGGGCAGGTGAAGTGCGCCATAACTATACGGATATTACTAAAGCAAAACAGTACTTGGGCTTTAGGCCGGAGGTATCATTAAGAGACGGTATTCAAATTACATGGGATTACTTTGTCAATAAGGAGGATGTTCTGAAGCCTAGCCTCTCGCAGAGGGCCCTACAGAATGCAGATTGACAAATTTTCAGTAGAATCATTCCCTGATTTAAATACTTATGCAGGTTTTGAGTCGGACCAGAAGCTCAGAGTTTGTATAGCCACAGAAGAAATCCTAGGTCCGGTGAGAAATGGAGGGATTGCTTCAACCTACTATCACCTAGCGAAAGGACTGGCAGCACATGGGCACGAAGTACATGTGCTCTACTTAAAAGGTGAAACAGTTGAGAATGAAACACCTGAGTATTGGGTTGAGGAATATTCCAATTTTGGTGTTTCACTGCACTACTTGGTGCACACGGATGAAACAATAATCGGCCCCTCACAGAGTTGGCAGCGACGATATAGTGCGGCATACCGCTGGTTAATTGAACAGAGACGTTTTGATGTTATCCACACTTCCGAATGGCGAGGTGGATTAATTTATGCGTTAATGGTTAAGAAGTTGGGTTTGGCGTTTAAAGATACTTTATTTATTGTAAAGACATCGTCCCCGCACCTCTGGAATCGTCATTATCAAATGCAGCCATTGGTAAAAAGGGAGCTGTTACCAGCGAGTTTTGCTGAGCAGAAATGTGTTGAATTTTCCGATATGGTAATTGGTGGTAGCGCACACCTACTTTGCTTTATGCGCTATGTCGGCTATAAGCTGCCAACATCAACTTATGTTCAGCCAAATATTCTCGATTTTTCTGAAGTTCCCGTTGATGATAAACGCATTAATCGACAGCCTGGTGATGTAGTTCGCACTAACGAATTGACCTTCTTTGGTCGTTTGGAAATGCGGAAAGGATTGGAGCTCTTTTGTACCGCTCTGGATTTACTTGAGCGGACGGGGAATTGTCCTACCAGAGTTAATTTCCTAGGTAAATATGGTGAAGCCTTACCTAATCAAAACAATGAGAAGGTTGCGGACTATATTGAGCGAAAAGCATCTACTTGGAGTTTTGAAGTCAATTGCATCACAGATTATAACCAGCCGGAAGCTCTCTCTTTTTTATGTTCCAGGGATATGATAGCGGTAATGCCCTCCCTGATTGAAAACTCCACCATGGCAGTATATGAAACACTAGAGAATAATATTCCTTTTATTGCAACGCGAGTAGGGGGAACTCCAGAACTTATCGCAAAAGAAGACCATGAAAGTTGTCTTATCGCACCCTACGCATTTGAGCTTGCGAAAAGGCTAGAAGAGGTACTGAAGAATGGGCATAGGATTGCGCATTCCAGTTTTGATAACAATTATAACCTTCAAGTTTGGTATGGTTTTCATGCCTACTTAGCAGATCTTTTTAAGCAGTATAGTGGCGCTGAAGCGATCACCAAGATTACAGGCTTGCCCACCTTAACAGCTTCTAATGAGATGGAGCTACCGACCCTAGAAGTGGTTGTTCTATTGCGGGATACTGAGAGTGTTATGGAGTTTTCTGAGGCACTTTTAGTTGATAGACCCGACTCCATCAAGTTTTTATTAATTGATCCCTATCTTGAAAATATTGCTGAGAGAGCTTCTAACTTTCTATTGGAAGCCGGTCTCAATTGTAGTTTGGTGGATTTCATTGGATTTCCAGCAGGGATTGCACTGGCAAAAAGTCTTTCTGAAAGTACTCTAGATGCTTGCATTCTCTGTGATGGTACATCCTCTCGGTTAGGTGGAAAATTTTGTGGTGAGTTACGCAAAACTCTTCAAATAAATCATGAATTCATAATCACTAGCTTTTTATCTCTACCTGAAAACAAGGTGGTAATGCCGATAGGTGTAGATATCGTCTCTGAGATCAGCTTTGGAAATGCTATAGGCACAAATATTATTTGTATTCCAAAACTGGTATCAAGCAAGGTGGGGTCAATACTCCCTTATGATATTCGCTACGGTTTGGTACAAGAATATATTTTAAGGGCGAACAAAGAATTTGGGTTTGAATTGATGGTTATTCCTGAGTGCCATCTTCGGAGCGATTACTATTTAGAAGAACTGGAAGAATCTCGAAATAACGCTAACTCAGTCTATCTTCGCTCAATGTCGTTGATTGAAAATGATAATATTGCCTATCGTAAACTAGCCCTTCTTCCTTCAGCTCAGCCTATTGGAGCTAAATTAAGACCAGCACTTTATCGGGATAAGAATCGTTTGGATGAGGAACCCGTGTGGCTTTTACATGCCGACCGGCCTCGTAAAATGAAAAACCGTAATCCGAGGGTGGTTGTAGGTTTGGACGAGAGAAATTCCCATTTGCTCTGTGTAGCCAAAGGTCCGGGAAATAGGCAATTAATTGTTAATGGTGAGCACCAGCCAATTTCTTTGGAGCTACAAGATAATGAACTTACTTTACATAGATTCCCAATTCCAGATAAATGGGAAGAGGGTGAAAAATTTAATATTAAGTTTCTGTTAGAAGATCAAGAAATGACTTACACCCGTTTTATACGGGTTATAAAACTATCTAAAAATGTATTTGCAGCTATCTCTGGAAGTCCAATACTTAATGAGGTAGCTGTTGAGGAGATATTTAACCAAAAATATACCTGGAGTTTCTTCTCTAAATCAGAAAATAACACACCTGAAAACATTCAAGGGATAGATACTGAAGATACCACTTTATATGGGCAAGATAACGCAGAGGTAGGAGAGTTTGTAGACAAGGATTATACAGTAGAAGGTAAGGATGAGCCTGAACATGATATTGCAAAAATTATCCATGAGCAGGGAAAAATCAATGAAACTGAATTTAAACCCAAGTTTAGTTTTCAGGCTGTGATTCAAAAATCAGGTACTACCTTGCAACGTATATTTAAGGGATATACTGGCTCACCTATTAAGGGGTCAATTCCACCACGAGAGCTTTTTGCACTCGATCCACGGGTTCTTGAGGGATGGGCATGGGATAGAAGCAATATAGCTAAAAATTTAGTGATTGTCTTAGAGGTAAACGGAAACATTGTAGCTGAAGCCACGGCGAATCGTTATGTGGAACGTTTCGGTACTCGAAACCCGAAACTAGCTTGGTATGGATTCCGGTTCTCATTAACCCCTGAAATAAAGCAGGAAAACTCAGAGATTACCATACGTGTTAAGGAAAATGGACTTGTCTTACGAAATGGCCGATTGCGTTATCTTAAACAAATGCTAGTTGCGATCTAAGGTGGCTTGAATAATGAAAGAGCTTCACGAGGATTTACGCCTTGAAGCTGTTCAGAAACCTAAACGTATATGCATCCTAACGGAGGATATGTTTGGTCCAATAAAAAATGGTGGCATTGGAACGGCTTACTTTCATTTGGCTGTTTTTCTACAGAGATCTGGCCACAAAGTCACCATCTGTTTCGTTAATGGTTTAGCAAAAAATCCTGTGAAAATGAAAATCACAAAAAATTTTTTTGCAAAACTTAATGTTGAATTTCATGGTGTTGCACCGCAGGCACTAGCTAAAACGACAATGGCTCGCACTATGGCAATGCCCTATGCAGCCTATGAGTGGCTCAAGAGAAATGATCGCTTTGATATTGTCCATGTTTCAGAATGGCGTGGAATGGGTTATATAGCATTACTTGCCAAGAGTCTTGGTATTGCATTCCAAGATATACATTTTGCTGTTAAAGGTTCTTCCCCAACACTCTGGTCTGCCGAAGGTAATCAACAATTCCTTAAAGAGGAACGGCAATTGGGGTGGGTATTTATGGAGCGTAGAAGTGCTGAGATGGCAGATACTCTGATCTGTGGGAGTCAGCATTTAGTCTGCTGGATGAAAAATAATAAATACCGCCTGCCTGAGCGCAGTTACTATTGGCCAAATGTATTTTTGGACGATCTATTACCTGATAATGAAGCCATAAAAAATAGTAACTTAGAGACAAAAGAATGGGTGTTTTTCGGGCGTCTTGAGCCTCGTAAGGGGATTATTCTTTTTGTGAATGCATTAAACACTCTTGCTAAAAGAGGAGTTAGATTACCATCGATTACTTTTTTGGGAGGGTACTCTTATCGATTTGATGCTCGAAAATTCATAGAGGAAAACCAGAAGCATTGGAGTACAGATGTCTCCTTTATAAGTAATTGTAATGCTATACAGGCTGTAGAGTATTTGAGTGGAGAAGGACGTTTGGCTGTGATCCCAGCTTTGTTAGAGAATTCTCCGATTTCTGTCTACGAATGCCTTGCAACTAAAGTACCATTTATTGTTGCTGATACTGGTGGTACTCGAGAATTACTTGATGACGAAAATGGAAAAAAAATCCTCTTCAAGCCAAATCATATTGCTTTAGCGAGAAAGTTAGAATTACATGCAAAGAAACTGCCTGCGCCGGGTATAAAACACCAGAGGCTTAAGAAGTCGTTAGATGTGTGGAATAAATGGCATGGCCAAGAGCATTCAATTATTAAAAACGCCCGATCTTCCAATAGACATGATCCCTTGGTTTCTATATGCGTAACTCATTTTGAGCGTCCAGACTTTCTCTATCAAGCGTTAAAAAGCATTGAAGATCAGACTTATAAGAGCATAGAAGTTATTGTGGTTGATGATGGTAGCCATTCACAAGAAGCGCTACACGCGCTGGAAATTTTAGAAAGTCACTATCAGAAGAATGGCTGGCAGTTTGTATACCAGGAAAACCGATATGTAGGGGCTGCTAGAAATACTGCAGCACAAAATGCAAGCGGAGATTATCTACTTTTTTTTGACGATGACAATGTCATGATGCCGGAAATGGTAGATAAGTTGGTTAGCGCGGCAACTTTTGCAGATATTGATTGCCTGACTTGTAGCTCTATCCGATTCAGCGGCAGGGGCGCACCTAATACTCCAGAAGGTAAGCTCGGAACTCAAATTCGTTTTATGGGGCCAGCTAGAGCTTGGGCAACGAAAGTAAATATAGTCGGCGATGCGACGTGTCTGATAAAAGCTACTAAGTTTAGAGATCACGGAGGTTATACAGAGAGATATAGAACAGGTAAGGATGATATTGAATTCTATAGCAAGCTAATTTTAGCAAAGGAAAATGTATCCTATTATCCTGATCCTTTATATTACTATCGCACCGGTGACAACTCTATGAAATCCAGAAATCACCTTCAAGAAGAAGGAGATTTCAGGCAAATAAGTCCTTACCTTGAAGGGCTCGACTCGGAAGAGAAAAGCCTCTTACTACTAAGAAAACAGCAAAAAGAAGCCAAAAAAAATAAAGGGGGAAAATATAAGCCAGGGTTTTTAAAGCGAACGATTCGAAGGCTGCGTAAATTCGCTAGGGTGAAAGTTTGAAAGTAGTTAAGTACATTGAAAGTGCTAGTGAAACACGCTTCCCCCTTATTTGTATCTTCCGTGATGAATTGGATATTCTCCCGGCTTTTCTCGACCACTACCGGTCTTTAGGTGTGACATGTTTCCACCTGGTGGATACGGGAAGTAGCGATAACTCGGTAAGCTATCTACTGAAGCAGAATGATGTCCAGCTATACGAAGTTGATTGTGGCTACCCCCAGGCTAACGCAGGTGTAGATTGGGTTAACAGAGTTGCCTGGGACTACTGTCAGGGAAAATGGACTCTTGTGGTAGATGCTGATGAATTTCTCTGGTTACCTGAAATTTCAGGTAAAGCTTCACTGAAGGACACGACTCAACTTATGCAGAGTGAATTAGCTTTTGCTCTATATACTCCACTAATAGATTTCTTTAGTGACAACCTTCAAGGGAATACATATGACATAAGAAATCTTTCTGAATTAATGGAATCAACGCCTAACTATGTATCTTATAAAAACTTTAAGAAAAAAAGCATATTAGCTTTTCCTTTTTTTGAAATTCGCTCCAAAGCCAGAGCGCAAATATCTGGTATTTCTGATTACTTTGTTAAATCCTATAAAATTCCGCTGGTTTATTGGCGGACGGGTTTTCAATATTTACGTTCAACCCACTCATGTACGCCGGTTCCTCTCAGTAAAAATTTCGCTCATCTTCTCCATTTCAAATTCCGGTCCGGCTTTCAGCAAAGGCTTAGTCGGGAATTGCAGAACCCTGACCGGATGAATGCTGATGTATATCGCATTTCCAAGGCCATCATTAAAAATCAGATAACTATCCCTCAGTACACATCGGATTTGCGCAAGATAGATGGATTCGGGGAAAGCGATTGGCTAACAAAGATGGATTTTGATACTGATTGGCAGAATGAAAATAAGTCCAAAAGCCACTATTTCGAATTGCTCACACAGCAAAAGATAGCCTCGGAGAGCTTTCTCGCCGATAACTTAAACCGTATAACCAAGTCTTTTAGTTGGCGACTGAGCCGGCCTTTACGCAGATTTCTATTTCATCGGGGCATATTGCGACACGATCACTATCCAGAAAGGCTCGACCAGGATCATCCATTAGTGGATCAGACGATTGCCATCTATGAGTCATTTTGGTGGCTGGTTACGGGAATCTTTAGACTGCCTGTCGCAATCTATCGCGCCATTCTCTGGCATAAGCTGGGAGGGCGTCGCCGGACCAGGTAGGGCTTTATACAAAAAAGGCCGGGGAGGTTTGTCCCCGGCCTTTTGTTTGCATCTCAGTTTGTGCCTGAGGTTAGTGTACCCAGTGGTGGCGTTCCATCTTCTCCTGTACCGCTTCTGCCGTAGGAGCGGGCATAGCGCTGATAGGCAGGCGTTCGTGGAAGAATGCCAAGCGTTCGCCAGCCCCTACTTCGTTCATGGTTTCCGCCTCAAACACACGGCCATTAATTACCGTGTAGGTAATGTTCTCTGACAGGCGCAGGTTATCCAAGGGGTTGCCGTCAACCACGATCAGGTCAGCCAGCTTACCAGCCTCAATGCTGCCGATATCACCGTCCATACCCAAGTAGCGGGCACCATCGATGGTACCGGCGCGGAAGGCTTCCCAGGGAGTAAAGCCGCCCTGCTCCATCATCCACATTTCCCAGTGGGCTCCAAGCCCTTCGCGCTGGCCGTGGGCGCCGATATGTACGGTGACACCTTCGTCGCGGAGCTGCTTGGCCTGACGGGCCACATTAAAGTGGTTGTAGTGGGCATCCGGTGCAGTGGGGCGACGGATAGAGCGGGGGTTAACAATAAAGTCCGGAGTAAAGCGGGTCAGGCGCTCGTTTTTCCACACTTCGGTACGGTCATACCAGTACTCTTCACCCCAGAGACCGCCGTAGGCCACGACGAAGGTCGGTGTATAACCCACTTGGGTTTGGCTCCACAGCTGCTCCACATCGCCGTAGACATTGGCGATCGGCAGTGAGTGCTCGATACCGGTGTGCCCGTCCACAATCATGTTCATATTGTGCTGGTACTTACCGCCGCCCTCGGGCACTACCATAATGCCGGCTTCGCGGGCTGCCTGCAGCACTTGCTGGCGCTGGTCGCGGCGGGGCTGGTTGTAGCTCTTCACCGAGATGGCGCCCATTTCCTTGAGGCGGTTCACGTGGAACTGAGCGTCCTCCAGGGAGTTGATCTTGGCTTTGTAGCCTGGACCTTTGGCGCCATAGAGGATGGTGCCGGTGGAGAAAATACGCGGCCCAGTAATCAGGCCGGCCTTTTGCATTTCAGCGGCAGAGAAGATCTCGCTGCTGTCATTGGAGGGGTCGTGAATAGTAGTCACTCCAAATGCCAGGCTGGAGAACAGGTTCCAGTTCTGCTGCGGGATAATTTCTTCGCGACCCTGAGCACCGTGGGCATGAGCGTCAATAAGCCCCGGTAAAACGGTTTTGCCGGTGATATCGATACGCTTCGCTTCGGTGGGAATCTCCACTTCCGCTGCGGGTCCCACGGCGACAATGCGGTTGCCCCGGAACAGAACCACACCATTGTCGATAATTTCACGGGTGTTTTCCGCATCACGCATAGTGACAACCTTGCCGCCGGTGAGGGCAACGAGGCCTGCGCGATTGTCGAAGGACTGTTCAAAGCTCAGGTCGATGCCTTCAGAAACTGGCTCTGGCAGTTCCTCCGGAGCGCCGGCGACAAATTCGAAGGCGTCCTTCAGTTCACGCTCGAACAGTTTGGGGCCGTGTGCCCAGCCCAAAGTGTCGCTATCGGCAGACCAATGCAGGTTTTCACCGGCGCGCTTGGATACCTGGGTGACTTTGACTGCTTTGCTATCGGGGCCGATAACCTCGGATTTGCCAGTATGCATAAAGGGCGCGACAAAGGCTTTGAAGTCCTGGGTGAAGGCAACCCACTTGCCGTCTGGAGACAGGCGGAAGGAAGTAATCTCAGCGCCGTGCAGGTGCTCGCGCTCATCCTTGCCTTCCAGGTTGGTGCTCTTCAGCACGCGCTTTCCGCCGTCTGCGTTTTGGTACTCGGAGAAGTAGATACGATCTTCGCTGGCGCCGAAATGAGGCTCATAGCCAGACTTTACGACCCGGCGTTGCCAGTCGCCGTCGGCGTCTGCCAGGTAAATGCCCGGTTCCAGGGAGTACTCAGGGCTGAGCAGATAGCCACCGGTAAAGCGACGGTAGGCCACTGCGTCACCACTTGGAGAAAAGCTTGGTTCAACGTACAGGCCCGGCTGCTTGGTGATATTTTTACCGCGACCGTTGCGAGCGGAAACTACCCTCACATGGCCCAGGTTTTGGTCATCCCAAGAGACATAGGTGATCTCGCGACCATCGCGGGACCAGCTGGGATAGAACTCAAAGTGGTCGTCCTGGCGGGTCAGACGACGACGCTCACCACTGGCGACATCCTGAATATAAATCTTGCCCAATGCCTGGAAAGCGACCTGCTTGCCGTTGGGGGATTTCTGCGCCCAGCGAATCATCTTCACATCAAAGGTTTCCGGCGCTACGTCTACCGGGAAGCGCACCGCATCCGCTACCTGTTTCTCAACTTTCACATGGGCCGCAATCGGTGCAACGCTGTCGCCGTTGATGGAGATGCGCAGGAATTTACCGCCAGTCCAAACGACCAATGATTCACCATCGGGCATCCAGTCGTATTGAACGTAGTTGCCATGGGGGCCAAAGATTTCCTGCAGGTCGCGTTCGAGGCCGGAGTAAACCGGTGTTTCCAGTCCTGTATCCAAATCTTTCAGGAAGAGGGAGGTCTGGTTGTCCTGGCGGCGAATGAAGGCCAGTTTACTGCCATCCGGGGATGGTACAGGTGCCACTGCGCCACCGGGACCGGAGACAAAGGTCTCCTCTTCACCATCCTGGAGGTCATAGCGGTTGATGGCAAAAATTTCCTGGGTGGAGTTTTTGTTGTACTTCCACACGGTGCCGGGGGTGGTATCGATGGAGTAATAGACATAGCGTCCATCTGGAGAGAAAGCTGGATCGGCAATATTTTTCTGGGCGATATCGCCACCGATGCGCTCTTTCAGTTGGCGACCTTCACCCCCACCGTAGTGGTACATCCAGATTTCACCGGCGGGGATACTGCGGCCAGACATAAAGCCTTTACGCGCTACCAGGTACTGGCCATCGGGGCTCCAGTTAGGTGAGTGCAGCAAGTTTTCCTTCTCTGTCGTGAGCTGGCGAAGGTTGTCGCCATTGCGATCCATCAACCAGATGTTGTCGGCGCCGTCACGGTCGCTGATAAACACGATGGTCTTGCCATCCGGGCTGAAGCGCGGCTGCATATTCCAGGCGATTTCATTGGTCAGGGCTACCGCCTCGCCGCCTGCTACCGGCACTGTGTAGATATCGCCGAGCATATCGAACAGGATGGTTTTGCCATCTGGGCTGATATCCAGGTTGCTCCAGGTGGTCTCGCGGGTGTCTAACTGGATCGGTTTGAATTCGTAGGGTGGCTTGTTGATATCCCAGGATTGGGCTTCCGCCTTTTCTACTTCCTTTTCTTTGGTAGCTTCGAGAGCGCTTTCGGCTTCTGCCACAGCACCCATCGGCAGGGTCAGTGCCAGGACAGCCAGAGCCAACAAATGGTGGCGCGGCTTGTTCTGCTTGGTGGTGTTCATTGAAATATCCCTCCGCCCGATTCTGTGTTTGGCGGCTATATTTGTTTTGTTGGGTTGAGTAACCGGTTGATTTCACAGGGGGTAAATTACCGGGATCAAAGCGGCGCAGCAATCTTAATGCGTTGAATACCAGGGCCCCGGGGCGAACTGTTGTTCGCTTGAGTAAACCGGGTCTAGTGGCCACAATGCACTCAAATTTTGTAGACGATTGGAATATCGACCCGTTATGACTATCGATGTTGTGATTTTGGCCGCTGGAAAAGGCACCCGCATGCACTCTGACCTGCCTAAAGTGCTGCATCCTATTGGCGGTATTCCCATGCTTGAGCGGGTAATTGATACCGCCATGTTGTTGGGAGAGGTACAGATTACCGTGGTAATCGGGCATGGCGCAGACCTGATACGTGACCGCTTTGCTGATCGTGGTGTCAGGTTTGTGGAGCAGGAACAGCAATTGGGTACCGGGCATGCCGTGGCCCAGGCGGTGCCCTATTTCCGCGAAGGAGCCACCGTTTTGGTGCTCTATGGTGATGTGCCTCTGGTCAGGGCCGGCAGTTTGCAATCACTGCTATCGGCAGCGGATCACGGACCTGCCCTGCTGTCAGTTGAAATGGCAAATCCCGCCGGTTACGGGCGCATCGTGAGGGATAACAGCGGCTGTGTGCAGTCGATCGTTGAGGAAAAGGATGCCGATGCGGATACCCTGGCTATCCGTGAGGTCAATACCGGCATTTTGGCGACTCCTGGAGCACTGTTGGCTCGCTGGTTACCGGAGTTGTCCTGTGACAATGCTCAAGGTGAATACTACCTGACCGATATTATCGGTCGTTCGGTCAGTGAGGGGATTCCTGTAACGGGCGTAATTGCCAGTGATCCGCTGGAAGTAGCGGGAGTAAATAGCCGTGCGCAGCAGGCGCAGATGGAGCGCGCATTGCAGCATAACCATGCGACCAGTCTAATGAATGCGGGGGTGACTTTATTGGACCCCATGCGTATAGATGTTCGCGGCAGCCTGGAGTGCGATACCGATGTCTCTATCGATATTAACTGCATTTTCGAAGGGACAGTTTCACTGGGTAAGGGGGTACAAATTGGACCTAATTGTCTGCTAAAAAACTGTCGCCTGGCAGATGGCACCAAGGTAGAGGCCAATTCCATCATCGAAGGCGCTGAGATTGGTGAGGCTTGCACTATCGGTCCCTTTGCACGTTTGCGTCCGGGCACAGAGCTGGCCACCGGTGCCAAGGTGGGTAACTTTGTCGAAACCAAAAAAGCCAAAATTGGTGAGGGCAGTAAGGTTAATCATCTCTCTTATGTCGGTGATGCCCTGGTGGGCGAAGCGGTCAATATTGGTGCTGGCACCATTACCTGTAATTACGACGGTGTGAACAAGTCCCTGACCGAGATCGGCGATAAAGCTTTCATTGGCTCTAACACGGCTCTGGTAGCCCCGGTAACTGTGGGCGCCGGAGCCACAGTGGGTGCTGGCTCCACCATTACCCAGGCTGTGGGGAGCGAAGAGTTGGCGGTAGCGCGCAGCAAGCAGCGCAATATTACCGGCTGGCAACGTCCGAGTAAGAAAAGCTAAATAACCCTTACCGTAATTGGGTTGCCCCTCGGAAACTATAATTCCGGCGGGCCTTCCCTCTCCACGCCTGTTGATAGCCACCCTATCCATTAAACTTGCGCTTCGGGAACAAAAGGAATGGCCCGATGCACAAGCCCAGATTACAGCTGCTTGCCAGTTTTGATATTGCTTCGCTGCAATATTTGGATGAACAGGGACAGACGACCCAAGCCCTACCGGAATTTGCCACCCCGGATACCCTGATTGCTTACTACCGCCAGATGACGTTGGCTCGTATGGTGGATGATCGCGCGGTAAAAATGCAGCGTACCGGTCAACTTGGCACCTATCCCTCCAGCCTCGGCCAGGAAGCTATTGGTGTTGGTCTCGCAGCCGCCATGGCCAAAGAGGATATCTACTGCCCCAATTACCGGGAGACAGGCGCTCTTCTGGAGCGGGGCGTTACTATCGAGGAGATCTACGCAATCTGGGGGGGCGATGAGCGGGGGCAGAACTTTCGCCATAGCCGCGAAGATTTGCCCTTGAGTGTGCCTATAGCCACCCAGATGTTGCACGGTGCCGGTGTAGCCTTTGCCCTGAAATATAAACATGAGCATTTCGGTGAACCCATGCGCGTCGCTGTTTCGACCGGCGGCGATGGATCTACTTCGCGGGGAGACTTTTACGAGGCGATAAACCTGGCTGGGGATTGGCACCTGCCTTTGGTGATCGTTATCAACAACAATCAATGGGCTATTTCCCTACCGCGAGATGAGCAAACTGCCTGTAAGACCTTGGCACAGAAGGCTGTTGCCGCCGGAATACCTGGCTTGCAGGTAGACGGCAACGATGTGATTGCCGTTCGTGAGGCGGTGGGTGATGCCGTGGAGCGGGCGCGCAGTGGTGCTGGCCCAGCTCTGATCGAAGCGATCAGCTATCGCCTGTGTGACCACACCACCGCCGATGATGCCAGTCGCTACCAGCCCAAAAAAGATGTCAGTGAAGCCTGGTCCCGAGAGCCTCTGCGGCGCCTGCGATCCTACCTGGAAAACTGCGGTGCCTGGGATGATGCGCAGGAAGAAGAGCTGCAAAGGGAGCTGACCCAGAAGCTGGAGAGAGCGGTCCATATCTACCGGGAAACCCCCAGAGATGCCGCCACGGCAATATTCGATCACCTCTATGCAAAGTTGCCGGAGCCTTTTCTGGAGCAGTATCAACAGTTGCAGGGAGATAGCTAATGGCTGAGATAACTTTGGTCGAAGCTGTCACCCAGGCTCTGGCTTACGAGATGCAAGCAGACCCGATGGTGGTTCTATTTGGTGAAGATGTTGGTCTGAACGGTGGCGTATTTCGCTCTACCGAGGGGTTGCAGGCCAGGTTTGGCCGGGACCGGGTGATGGATACCCCCTTAGCCGAGACCATGATTGCCGGAATGGCTGTCGGTATGGCGGTGCAGGGCCTGCGACCGGTGGCCGAATTCCAGTTTATGGGTTTTATCTATCCCGGTCTCGATCAGATCCTTAGCCACGCCTCGCGCTATCGCAATCGCACTCGCGGCCGCCTCTCCTGTCCGATTGTCTACCGGGCCCCCTATGGAGGTGGAATCCATGCACCGGAGCATCACTCTGAGAGCACCGAGGCCCTGTTCGCCCATATTCCAGGTCTGCGCCTTGTGGTGCCCTCCTCTCCTGCACGGGCCTACGGTTTACTATTGGCGGCGATTAGAGACCCGGACCCGGTAATTTTCCTGGAGCCTAAACGTATTTACCGAGCAGTTCGTCAGGAAGTGCCCGACTCTGGTGAAGCTCTACCGCTGGATCGCGCCTTTGTGTTGCGGGAGGGCTGCGATATTACGCTTATTGCCTGGGGCGCTTCCCTCAAAGAGACCCTGCAAGCCGCAGAGCAGCTCGCAGAGGAAGGGGTAGAGGCTGAGGTTATCGACCCGGCCACTCTGAAACCCCTGGATATCCACACGGTAATAGACTCCCTGGAGAAAACCGGGTGCTGTGTCGTTGTGCACGAGGCGGCCAGGTTCTGTGGCCTGGGTGCCGAGTTGGTCGCACAGATTAATGAGTATGCCTTCGATCTTTTAAAGGCACCGGTACAGAGGGTGACCGGTTTCGATACGGTGATGCCCTACTATCAACTGGAGGATGAGTATCTACCCGGAGTGCCGCGTATTTTGTCGGCCGTACAGGAAGTGCTGGACTACGCCAACGGAGGGCCACAATGAAGACTTTTACCCTTCCGGATCTCGGCGAAGGTCTGCCCGATGCGGTAGTGCGGGAGTGGCATGTCAAAGAGGGAGACACCATAGCCGCCCATGAAACTCTGGTGACAGTGGAAACCGCTAAGGCCTTGGTGGAAGTGCCGGCTCCTTGGGGCGGCACTATTGAGAAGCTATTTGCGGCAGTGGATGAGACTGTGAATGTTGGCGATCCCCTGGTGGGATTTATGGCCGAGGGAGAAGTCGCAGTTGAAAGCCCGCCCACTAAAGCTGAAGAATCGGAACAAGAGATTAGTCCTCGGGCCGACAGCGGCACGGTGGTGGGAAAAATAGAGCAAGGGCAAGGTGTGTTGGGGGCTGAGCGGGGGCCGGAGGTGGGCTTGAAGCGACTGGCCACCCCGAGAGTACGGGCCCTGGCCAGGCGTTTGGGGGTAGATTTACAGTCAATATCACCTGCGGGTGCACTGGTAACGGAAGCTCAGGTACGCACTGGGGCGGGGCCGGGAGCAAAGGCCAAAACTGTGGCGAAGGGGCAGCATCCATCACCTGCCCGCGCTTCTGCCGAACAAACTACAGCCGTTGCACCCCAATTCGATTCTGAGTCTGAAGTCATGACGCCTGCACGTCGCGCAATGGGTTTGTCCATGAGCCGAGCGCGGGATGAGGTAAAGCAGATAACGCTGTGTGACGATGCGGATATTTCCAACTGGTGGGGTAGTGCTCCGGCGCTGCTGCGATTGATTCGTGCAGTACAGGAAGCTTGTGAGGCGGAACCTACCCTCAATGCCCTGTATCAGGATGATAAGCTGGCGCCGCAGGGCAGTATCAATATTGGCTTGGCAGTGGACTCTCCGCGAGGGCTCTATGTGCCGGTACTCAGGGATGTCGCCCAGCGTACTGATGAAGATCTGCTCCAGCAGGTGGCGGACTTTAAACACCAGGCCCGCGAGACTGGGATCGCCCAGCGAGACCTCCAGGGGGCAAGCATACTTCTCTCCAACTTCGGCTCCATAGCCGGTCGTTATGCCACTCCGGTAGTCATGCCGCCCACTGTTGCCATTGTCGGTGCCGGGCGGGTGTGCCAGGGAGTTGTGGTGGTCAATCGATGGCCCGCACTTCGCCCCCTACTCCCTCTCTCTATCAGTGCCGATCACCGGGCCGTTACCGGTGGAGAGTTGGCGCGCTTTCTTCAGACAATGTTGGAAACTTTGTCTCTCTAGCAGACAGTCTGAGTGGGTCCTATACCGGTATCTAATCTGTTGAGTAGTGGTTGTTGATAAAAGTTGTGGGAACTTTAGTTTCGTTTTGCTATCTTTAAGTTTCGAAATGAAACTTATCTACCTATGTCCAAACGCAACACCCAACAGCGCCGCCACGGTATTCTCCACTTGCTAAATGAAGTAGGAGAGACCACTGTCGAGCAATTGGCGCGGCAGTTCGAAACTTCGGAAGTTACGATTCGAAAGGATCTGACGGCAATGGAAAATCACGGCTTGTTGCTGCGCCGCCACGGTGGTGCTATCCCAGTGCCGAGGGAGTTGGTCCATGAAGAAGGGCCCTCAGGGAGCAAGCGGGCCATTGGCCGAGCCGCTGCTGAGCTGATACCGGATCACCACCGGATTGTGATCGATTACGGTCGTACCACGGCGGCAATGATTCCAGAGCTTGAAAGCAAACGGGGTCTGGTGGTGATGACTAACTCGCTGCATGTGGCCAATGCACTGCGCGAACTTGAAAACGAACCGACGCTGTTGATGACCGGAGGCACCTGGGACCCACACTTTGAGGCCTTCCAGGGGCAGGTTGCAGAACAGGTACTGAGAGGATACGACTTCGATCGCGCTTTTATTGGTGCCGATGGAATCGATTTGCAACGCGGTACCTGTACGTTTAATGAACAAATTGGCCTCTCCCGTGTAATGGCGGAAGTTGCGCGGGAAGTGGTTGTACTGGCGGAGTCCAGTAAAGTAGGGAAGCGGATTCCCAATCTGGAATTGTCCTGGGAGCAGGTCGATATCCTAGTAACTGATGATGGCCTGGCAGATGCCGTGGGCCAAAAACTGGAGCAGCTGGGTATCCAGCTCATTTGTGCCGCTGAAGATAGGAGCAGAGGCGCTCAGCCTGAAATTTTAATGGGCGGCGAGACTCCCGGGTTAATGAGGAAATAATTATGTGCGGAATCGTAGGTGCGCTGGCACAGCGCAATGTGACGGGGATTCTTCTGGAAGGGCTGCGCCGCTTGGAGTACCGCGGTTACGACTCAGCCGGAGTCTGCTTAAGCAGTGGAGATGGCCAGCTGCAATTGCGCAAAAGCCTGGGCAAGGTCGCAGATTTGGAGGCCAAATTAAGTGAGGAGAGCGCCGAGGGCCATATTGGCATTGCCCATACGCGTTGGGCTACCCACGGTGTTCCCTCCGATGAAAATGCCCATCCCCATCTGTCAGGCCATATCGCTCTGGTTCACAACGGCATTATCGAAAACCATCAGGAATTGCGTTCAGAGCTTCAGGGAAAAGGTTATGAGTTTGAGTCTGAAACCGATACTGAAGTTGTGGTTCACCTTATTCACTCATTAAGTTCTGAGGGCCGCAGCCTGGTCGACTCTGTGACTGAAGCCACGCATATACTGGAAGGTGCCTACGCCCTCGCGGTTGTTAGTCATGAAGAGCCGGAAGTTTTGGCCTGTGCCCGCTCTGGTAGTCCGCTGGTCCTGGGAGTGGGTATTGAAGAGAACTTTATTGCCTCTGACCCTATGGCCCTGCGGCAGGTGACTGATCGCTTTATATTCCTCGAAGAGGGCGATGTGGCGGAAGTGCGTCGCGGTAGCATCGCAGTTCGAGACAAGTTGGGAGAGGAAGTCAGTCGCCCGGTGCACAAGTTGACCGGCGGTCATGAAGCTACCGATAAAGGGCGCTACCGCCACTTTATGCAGAAAGAGATTTTCGAGCAGCCCCAGGTGGTCGCAGCCACTCTGGCGGGCCGTATCGGTGAGCGCTCGGTGTTGGCCCAGGCCCTTGGTGCCCGCGCCCAGGAGATTTTGCCCAAGGTGCAGCAGGTACAGATAGTAGCCTGTGGCACCAGTTACCATGCGGGAATGGTAGCCCGCTATTGGCTGGAGGACTGGGCCGGTATTCCCTGCTCGGTGGAGGTGGCCAGTGAACTGCGCTACCGCAAGAAAGTGGTGCGCCCGGGAACCCTGTTTGTGAGTATTTCCCAATCCGGGGAAACGGCCGATACCCTCGCCGCCCTGCGCCAGGGCAAGGACCTGGGCTATCTGGCCTCCATGACCATCTGCAATGTGCCCAATAGCTCATTGGTGCGAGAATCTGAGCTATCGCTAATGACTGAGGCGGGCCCCGAGATTGGTGTGGCCTCGACCAAGGCCTTTACGACCCAATTGGTAGCATTACAACTGTTCTGTATCGCCCTCGCCAAGGTCAACGGCCTGTCGGCGGAGCGTGAAGCTGAGCTGGTCAGCGCCTTGCACCAGTTACCTGAGCTAATGGAGAGTTTTACCGGTCTGGATAAGGTGGTTAAAAACACCAGCAAGGCCTTTGCAGAGAAGAACCACGCGCTTTTCTTGGGGCGTGGTGTCGAATTCCCCATTGCTCTGGAAGGTGCTCTAAAACTGAAGGAAATTTCCTATATCCACGCAGAGGCCTATCCTGCCGGTGAATTGAAGCACGGCCCCCTGGCACTGGTGGACGGCGATATGCCCGTGGTTGTCGTTGCCCCCAATGATGAGCTGCTGGAAAAACTCAAATCCAATTTGCAGGAAGTGCGTGCGCGGGGTGGGCAACTGTTTGTTTTCGCCAGCCCCAAGGCCGGATTTACCAGTGAAGAAGGTGTTACCGTGGTGGAAGTTCCAGATTCCCCAGAGAGTCTGGCGCCGATTCTCTACACCGTGCCGCTGCAGCTATTGAGTTACCATGTGGCGTTGCTGAAAGGTACTGATGTGGATCAACCCAGAAACCTGGCTAAATCAGTCACGGTTGAATAACCGTTTACCTGCCGCAAAAGGTTTATGCACAAGCGAGTAAAGCTGTGTGAATTTACTACCTCTGATAGCGTCACCCTGCGCTATCTAGAGGCCGGCAGCGGCCCCATATTGTTGATGCTACACGGCTGGTCCCAGGGGGCGGTGTTGTATAAACATCAGCTCGCTGGGCTCAGCGATCAGTTTCGTGTGATCGCGCTGGATATGCGTGGTCATGGTCAGTCTGACAAGCCCAATCATGGCTATCGAATTTCCCGCCTCGCCAAGGACTTGCAAGAGCTGATCTCAAGTCTGCAACAGGAACCCCTTCATTTGCTCGGCCACTCCGCCGGCTGCTCGGTGATATGGAGCTACCTGGAAATGTTTGGTGGGGATAGGGTCAGTGCACTAGTGCTAATCGATGAACCCCCCTGTCTACTGGCAGATCCCGCCTGGAGTGAAGCGGAGCGATTGGCAGCTGGAGGCATACTGACCCCGGAGAGCCTCTTCCAGTTTGTGGATAACTTGGTTGGAAAACAAGGTGTTGAGGCCACCCGCCAAATTCTTATGTCTATGGTCACGCCTTTAATGGGGAAAACCCAACGGGATGAGCTGGTTGCGGTTAATCTGCAGTGTCCCCGTCGCTTGGCTGCAAAGCTTTTTGTGGATAACGTAACAAAGGATTGGCGGGATTTTATCCCCAGGATTGATAAGCCGACGCTAGTGGCTTTCGGTCGTGCCAGTCCACACCCAATAGAGTGCCAGCAGTGGATTCACCAGCAAGTTGCGGGTTCCAGGCTTGAGATCTTTGATGTGGCGGAAGGAGGAAGCCATTTCCTGTTTCTGGAAGCAGCACAAAGATTTAATGCCCTGGTGAGTAAATTTCTTCTCAAGTTTTCCACAGATAGCCATTTCCCCTTGCCCTAGTTCAGCTTTGTGGATAACTGTGGATAGAGTTATCCATAGTTATTAGAATTTAAAAAAAATAATTGAAACAGCTTCTACGAGAAGGCAGTTTTTCCTGTGGATATTCCTTTTTAAGATACCTCCACACCTGTTACCCCATTGGAAAAGGATAAAACTGATGATGAAGGCCGTCGGTTATCAACAGTCTCTGCCAAGCAGTGATAAAGAAGCGCTACAGGATATAACCCTCCCCATACCGCAAGTCTCCGGCCGGGATCTGCTGGTAGAAGTACAGGCCGTTTCGGTTAACCCGGTAGATACTAAAGTGAGGCAGCGGGCTAGCCCGGACACCGGTCAGTGGAAGGTACTTGGCTGGGATGCTGTGGGCATAGTGAAGGCGGTAGGCCCGGAAGCGGGACTCTTTAAGGTTGGCGATCGGGTTTGGTATGCGGGCGATATCTCCCGTTCGGGCAGCAATGCCCAGTACCAGCTGGTGGATGAGAGAATCGTTGGTACTGCCCCCAAGACGGTTGGCTGTGCCGAGGCGGCGGCGCTGCCTCTCACTGCGATTACCGCTTGGGAAATGCTATTTGACCGCCTGCAAGTTGCGGTGGGTAAAGGGGCAAACAACAAGTCACTGCTGATCATTGGTGCCGCTGGTGGCGTGGGTTCGATCATGGTCCAGTTGGCCCGTCGTCTGACCAATTTGACTGTGATAGGCACTGCCTCCCGCCCCGAAACCAAAAGCTGGCTTGAAGAGCTTGGAAGCCACCATGTGATCAATCATCGGCAGTCTCTTAGCGAACAGTTAAGTCGCGAGGGTATCGATGGCGTCGACTATGTTGTTAGCCTCACTAATACCGAAGAGCACTTGGCGGAAATTATCAAAAGTATCAGACCTCAAGGCAAGTTTGGTTTGATTGACGACCCCACCTCCTTGGATGTTATGGCACTGAAGCAGAAGAGTCTGTCCCTGCACTGGGAGTTTATGTTTACTCGCCCGCTGTTTTCTACCGAGGATATGGTTGCCCAGCATGTTCTGTTGAATGAACTTGCGGAATTAATTGACCAGGGATTAATTAAAACCACTATGGGGCAGAATTTTGGGAAAATAAATGCAAATAACCTTTTAAAAGCACATCAGCTTATCGAATCCCAGGCTGCAAAAGGAAAGATAGTCCTGGAAGGTTTTTGATAGAGTAAACTCTCTCCTACTCAGAGTCATATCTATGACATCTGGGTGGGAATTTACTTTGAGTAAACAGTCCTAATTATTCAGTAAAAAAACTAAGTGCAAGATACTAAATTTTCATTATTTGGCAGTAAATTTTTGCTTATATTTCTACCGCGCGAAAATAAACTGATAGAAAAGACATCAAAGTCACTTTTATATTTTTCCGCATTAAGCAGTCACCATTTTATTAAGTTATTAATCCTCGCATAGAAAATAAAAGTCATGCTATAACCATGCATCGGCATTTTCCAAAGATGAGAGGGCCGCTAGGTGGCTACAACAGAAAAAAATAAATCAAAACCCGGTATTGATGCCGCTGTTATGAATGGCGACATCAATATGTTGCTTGGCGAGCCAACCCAGCCGCCAGAACAAGTTCGTGAAGAGCGCAAGAGGAAGCTGACGGCGGCTTTTCGGCTGTTTGGAAAATTTGGTTTTGATGAAGGCGTAGCCGGTCATATCACTGTCCGTGACCCGGAATATGACGATCATTTTTGGGTCAACCCCATGGGGGTTTCCTTTAAACAGATGACGATGTCACAACTGTTGCTGGTCAATCATCAAGGAGAGGTGGTTGAGGGGGATGGTTACCTTAATGGCGCAGCCTTTACTATTCATTCTCACATCCATAAAACCCGCCCAGATGTGGTAGCCGCTGCGCACGCTCATTCCCTTTATGGGAAAAGTTGGTCTACTCTCGGGCGTCTTCTAGATCCCATTACCCAGGATGCTTGTGCCTTTTATCAGGACCACGGTTTGTTGGATACTTTTTCCGGCGTGGTATTGGAAATGGGAGAAGGTGCGGCCCTTGCTAAAGCCTTGGGTAACCACAAAGCACTGATATTGCAGAATCACGGCTTACTGACGGTGGGTAAATCCGTCGATGAAGCTGCCTGGTGGTATATCACTATGGAAAAAAGCTGCCAGGCTCAGTTACTGGCGGAAGCAGCTGGGCAGCCTATTTTGATCGATCCAGAAGTGGCAATACGAACCCGGGCGGTTGTGGGAACTGAACTGGCGGGATTATTTAGCTTTCAGCCTCTTTACAATGTAATTGCAAAAGAACAGCCGGATATGTTTGAGTAAAGAAACTCCAAAAACTCTGTCAAATTTTCAGAGTAATTTTTTGGAGTGCTGAAAAGCGCCGGCACTTTTTCTCAGAATTTATTCCCTGTTTTCTATTCTCGCATAAACTTCCTGATATTGAGTGAACAGCAATAGTTGCTCGATAGAGATCTATTTCAATAAGGCGTCACAGGAAACTGTAGCGAGTAATGCACTATCTGGTTATTGCGCTGGTGCTGTTGTTAGTTGTGGCCATTACCCTGGTTATTGCACGCCTGTTGCCTCTACCTATTCCACTGCCTCTATTGCAAATTGCTGCGGGAGCAATACTGGGTAGCTTTTTGGGAATAGAAATACCCTTAGAGCCAGAAATTTTTTTCCTGCTGTTTGTTCCGCCCTTATTGTTTATTGCCGGTTGGCGAATACCGAAAGGCGCCTTGTTTCGAGATATCGGTGCCATTGTTACCTTGGCTATTGGATTGGTGCTTTTTACCGTTGTGGGCATGGGGTATTTTATTTCCTGGTTGGTGCCTGTCATGCCACTGGCGGTGGCTTTTGCAGTAGCGGCAATTTTGGCACCGACCGATCCCGTGGCGGTATCGGTGGTCCACGGTGGAACGTCTATGCCACCACGGCTGGAGCATATCCTTGCCGGAGAGTCCCTGTTTAATGATGCCTCGGGATTGGATATTTTCCGTTTTGCAGTGATTGCCGCCCTCACCGGGACCTTTTCATTTCCCCACGCACTGGCTGGTTTTTTCTGGGTCGCTATCGGCGGTGTGGTTATTGGCGCTGGAGCGGCATTTGCCTGTGGATATATTTTGCGCCTGCTGGTCAGAATTGGCGGTGAGGACACTACTGTACAAGTTCTAGTGAGCTTATTAGTGCCCTTTGCGGCTTATATCGCCGCCCATACTTTACAGGTATCGGGTATTTTGGCGGCTGCCAGTGCTGGAATTGCGACTCACTATACCACCTTACACGGCGCGGAAATGTCGACTACACGGATGGACCGCCGTGCAGTATGGAAAACAGTACAAGCAGTTCTTGACGGTATTATTTTTGTTCTGTTGGGAGAGCAATTGGTTCGAATTACTGGAGCGGATTTCTCCGGTGCGCGCCACACTGGTGACTTAACAATTATTTTTTATGTCCTGGCAATATTTGTTGTACTACTTCTCCTGAGATTTGTGTGGGTATGGGTCTCCCTATATCTCTCACGTTTTGGGCAGAAAGTAGAATCTTTTGGTACCCATTTTTTATTGGTTAGCGTGTTGACCATCGCCGGGGTAAGAGGGGCGATTACATTGGCGGGAGCCTTTTCCCTTCCCCTCGCTATGACAGATGGAAAGCCGTTGCCCGGCCGTGATTTAGCCCTGATTATTGCAATGGGCGTTATCTTGCTTTCCTTATTGCTGGCAAGTTTTTTATTGCCTGTTCTACTGCGCCGTTTACCCGAAGCCCCCAATTTTGCCGCTATTGGTGATGAAAAAGGTGCGCGAATATCTGCTGCCACAGCGGCAGTGAATCAGCTGATGAATATGCGTCATGATATTGATCGAGGCGAAAAAGATCGCGATCTTGCTTTTGAGGCGGTGGATCACCTTTTGGCGATTTATCGGCGGCGCATAACCCTAGGAGAAGATGAAAGCGAGGATATTATCTGGATGCGTTCCAGGGTTGAGCGTCATTACCACCTTGCCGCACTTTCTGCTGAGCGCGAACAACTGTTGGAATTGCGTGTCTCCAGGAAGATTGATGATGAACTCCACCGCAAATTGGTTTTGGAGGTCGATCTGGTAGAGGCGAGCTTAATTAACAAAGAATAAATTTTCTCTTGTAATAGACACGCTTAAATTGGTGAAAACTTGATATGGAGTTTGTAGAGCTGTGTTCAGTTAATGGGGTTTCCCGTTTTCAGAAAAGAAAAATAGACAGTCCCCAGCGCGAGCCCCTGGGTAATTACTCAATCCCCTATCCCGCCAAGCAGGTGCAGTTCCGGGAGTTTAGTGAGGGACAGCGTTTTGATTGGCACTGTGCCCCGCAGGCGCAGTTTATTCTTTATCTTGAAGGCAGGGTGAAGCTCACAACCAGCTCCGGTGAACAATATACCTTTGCTCCCGGAGATATCTTATTAGCCAATGATTTGCACGGAGAGGGACATATCAGCGAGAGTCTGAGTCCTGGCAGGGCTGCCATTGTCGTGCTTAATGACAACCCCTAGGGCCAATAACCGGCTTACTGTTTTTCCATCTCGGGCTTGGCTTCTTCCCAGTAGTGATCCAGATGCAGGTCCTTGTCGCGGCGGTCTTGTTGTAACGCCTGCAAAAGCTGCTCGCGATAGATTCGGCTTTGCGCAATATGCTGGGACTCATCGCGCCAGTAGGGGAAAAGTGCCTCCAGCATACGCTGGTCGTGCTGCTTGAATTTCAAGGCGGCGCGGCGCGCCTGTATGGGACTGAGTCCCAATAGTTCCAGCGCCTTTTCGCCGATGGTCAGGGCCGAGTCCACGGTCTCGCGGAAGATATAGCGGACCCCGGCTTCCATCAAAGCATATTGGTGCATACGGTTGCGGGCCCGGGCGAGGATGGTCACATTGGGGAAGTGTTTTTGCAGCTGGGCCACAATTTCCAAACAGGCGGCCTGGTCGCTCAGGGTCAGGATAACCAGCTTTGCATTTTGGGCTCCGGCGGCGCGCAGCAGATCCTCTCGCGAGGCATCCCCGTAGTAAGCCTTGATACCATAGCGGCGCACCAGATCCAGTTGTTCTGCATTGCGTTCGAGTAAAGTGGTATTGAAACCGCAGGCATTTAGAAGTCGCCCGGCGATCTGCCCGAAGCGCCCGTAGCCAATAATGATTACCGGTGAGCCGGAATCCACAGGCGGTGATGTATCTATGTTGGCGGGAACCTCTGGGCCGGTGACAAACCGCGGCTGGATAAACTGTTCGTAGATCAGCAGCAGCACTGGTGTCAGGGCCATGGTCAGAGCAATTTGAGCTACTAACAGATTGCCGATGTCCGCACTCAGGACCTGAAGCTGGGTAGAGAACGCTACCAATACAAAACCGAATTCACCGGCTTGCGCCAATGACAGAGCGAACAACCAATCCTCGCCCTTTGACATTCGCAAGGTGCGCGCCAGGGCAAACAGCACGGTAAATTTTACCAGCACCAACGCCAATGCTAATCCGATTAGCACCAGCGGGTTGTCCGCGATCAGGGAGAAATTCAGGCTGGCACCCACGGCGATAAAGAAGAGACCCAACAGCAGGCCCTTAAAAGGCTGTATATCCGCTTCCAGCTCATGGCGGAACTCGCTCTCGGCCAGCAGTACCCCGGCGAGGAAAGTACCCAGTGCCGGCGATAGGTCCAGCCAGGTCATTACCGCAGCTGCGGCAAATACGATCAGTAGCGCGCTCACGGTAAACAGTTCGCGAACTTGGCTGCCTGCCATTAGACGCAGTAAGGGACCGAGCAGGTAACGTCCGGCGAAAATAAAAGCCAGCATGGTGCCGATAACCGCCGATGCGTAATACCAACCACTCAAGCCACTTTCATGGGAGCTGGCAGCGGTACCTGCCAGCAGTGGCAATAGCGCGAGGATGGGAATAACAGCGATATCCTGGAACAAAAGTACCGCAAATGCAGCGCGCCCGCCCTGGCTTTTCAGCAGGCCCTTTTCACTGAGGGATTGCAATACAATCGCAGTTGAGGATAGTGCCAGGATCAGCCCAATAGCTACCGATGAGCGCCAATCCATCTCAGAAAAGGCGAGAACCAATCCAGCGATGGCCGCAGCGGAAAACAGTAGTTGGGCACTGCCGGTGCCGAGGATAGCACCGCGCATTTTCCACAATTTCTTCGGCTGCAGCTCCAGGCCGATCAGGAACAGCATGAGTGCAACACCAAACTCGGCAACGTGCATTTCATCGCTGGCATCGCCGACCAGGCCTAGGGCACTTGGGCCAATGGCCACACCGGCGAGTAAGTAACCGAGGACTGAGCCCAGGCCCAGGCGTGTGGCAATGGGTACCGCAATCACTGCGGCAGCCATGAAAATTACTGCCTCAATAAGGAAGCCGGAGTGTTCCATTTAATCGTTATCGCTATTTGGCTGTCGGTTGCTGGGGCTCGTCGCGTTCGGGCTCAGAAAACTCCCGGCTGCGACGAATCAATGGCGCTATGGTAGAGCCCTGTACGACGATAGAAAAGAGCACCACGCCATAGGTCATGACCACCCACAGGTAGCGAAGGTCCTGTCCCTGGACGAAGGCACTGCCGGCGGGAATAGACATCGCCAGCGCCAATGCCAGACCACCTTTCAGCCCTCCCCAGATCAAAATCCGGTTGGTATAGGGGTGGTACTTGCGGCGACTTTTTAAATACAGGAAGGGTATGCCGACAGCGAAAACCCGGGCGGTAAGAACAATGACAATGCCCACTGCCATCAGCAGGTAGTCGGAAGGGCGCAGGTCGATTGTAATCAGGAACAGGCCCACCAGCAGGAAGAGCAAACCGTTGAGGAAGTCCTCGGTGATGCTCCAGAAATTATCCAGCTCGTGTTGGCTCACCCGGGAAAAGCCGCGCTCTCGGGTAAAGTTGCCAATAATAATACCACTCACCACCATTGCCAGGGCGCCGGAGACCCCGAGTACATTGGCCAGGGAAAAACCGGCAGTGGGAATAACCATGGTCAGCATCAATTCCAGGCTGTGATCATTGGTACAACAAATAGCCCAGTGGAAAACGCCACCAATGATCAGTCCCAGCAATATGCCCCCCAGTGCCTCGATGGCGAATAGCTCAGCCACTGCCGGTACCGTAGGTTGGCCGCCTTCGAAAGCGAGTGCGTAAATCACCGCGAAGATCACGATACCGAAGCCATCGTTGAACAGGGACTCACCTTCCACCTGAATGGAAACCTGCTCCGGGGCCTTCAGGTTTTTCATAATTGCCAGTACGGCGATAGGGTCGGTGGGAGAGATCAATGCACCAAATAACAGGCAGTAAACAAAAGCCACCGGCATATTGATCAGCATCAGGAACCAGTAAAGAAGGGCCCCGACCACAAAGGTGGAAATGAGGGTACCGACAATGGCGAGAAGACCGATCTCCAGTTTCTGGTTGCGCAGCTCCAACAGATCGATATGCAAACTGCCGGCAAAAAGCAGAAACCCGAGCATTCCCTTGAGCAGAATATCCTCAAGGTTGAGCAGCGGCAGAAGCTGATCTGCCCAGGTGCGCAACTCCACCACCCCCAACTTGCCCAGGGCGGTGACCAATAGTGATAGGGCCAGGGCACCGGCGGTAATAGCGATCGTGGTTTGGGCGCGCAATACGTATTGGTTCAAGAAGCCCAGAAAAACTGATACGGCGGCAAGAAAACAAAAGGTGTAATAAACTTCCATGCCGTGTGTGGACTCCAGCGCTGAAATATTCTCGGATGGTTTAATGCCATTTTGGGGAGCGCCCCGGCGGCAATTTATATGATGGTGAGTGTGCCGTTATTGTAGTCGTGCAGAGGCTGCTCGATTTCCCTTGGAGTGGATCTAGGGCAACAGGATTACACCGGGGCGGGCCGCGCAGGCACAAGCGGCCAACTCCCTTTTATATGGGCGCGCAATTGTAGCGGCTCTAGGGCGCCACACAACTGCATTTTTCAGTTTTGCGCTCAAACGGATCGACTTCCCCTACCCACTAAAATTCATTAATGCCTTAGCTTTTTAAACATTACGTCATTACTTTCTAACTGCCAATTAGTAGATTCCTACTGACTATTGAAAATAAAAAGGATGATTATCACGCCAATCTAGTGGTTTTTATCCCTCCTGAGTAAAGGCAGCTACCGACTATCTCATGAATTTTCACGACAGTGTCTACACTGGTTGATAGTCCATACCCATAAATGCGCAATTGAGGAAGTAGTAGTGAAGCATTCGATGTTGTGCGACACCTCAAAGCTGATCGGTCGGGTACTGATGTCGCTGATCTTTATATTTGCCGGCTGGAATAAAATTGGCGGCTACGAAATGACAGAGGCCTTTATGGTTTCCATGGGGATACCCGGCTTCATTTTGCCCCTGGTCATCGTTATAGAGTTGGTGGGAGGACTCGCGGTGTTACTGGGGATATTCACCCGGATTTCTGCTTTTGTCCTTTTCCTGTTCTGTCTCGCTTCGGCCTTCCTGGTACACCTGTCCCCTGGTGATGCAACAGAAATGACCAGCTTTATGAAAAATATCACGATTGCCGGTGGTTTCCTGATTCTTACCTGTGCCGGTGCCGGTCGCTTTAGCCTGGACCATTGGATACGCGGTAAGTAGATTTCAGCAACAGTTGTATAGAGGAATTCAAGCCAGTTTCAATCGTGCTTCATTGGCGAGAAATAAGCCGGGCCTATACTGCCTGGATATAGGTAATGACTCTACAGGATTACCATGAAGCTTTTTTATGCACCGGGTGTTTGCTCTCTATCACCTCATATTGTCGCTTGTGAAGCAGGGATCAATCTGGGCCTGCAAAAGGTCAATCTAAAAACCCACGAGCTGGAAAACGGCGACGACTTTACAAGGATTAGTCCTAAAGGGTACGTGCCGGCACTGCAACTGGAAGGCGGAGAAGTACTGACAGAAGGTCCGGCAATCGTCCAGTTTTTGGCGGAGCAAAAGCCCGACGCGCAACTGGCGCCACCAGTGGGCACCCTGGCCCATTACCGGCTTCTCGAATGGCTCAATTTCCTCAGTGCTGAAGTCCACAAGCTATTCAAACCACTGTTCTGGCATGGTACAGAAGAAGAGCAGGAGGATTCCCGGGTTAGGCTTATCCGTTGGTTTGACTATATCGAAGGGCAGCTTGATAAGGACTACTTAATGGGAGACGGTTTCACGGTTGCCGATGCCTACCTGTATGTTCTCTCTCGCTGGCTGAAACATCAGCAGTTTGATATGCCCCGGTGGCCCAGGCTTCAAGCATTCCAAAAGAGAATGGAAGAAAGGCCCGCAGTGCAGCGGGCGCTTCAGGAGGAAAGTTTAGAGCCGGTGTAAAGAGCTGCCATTAACGCGGGGTAAAGCGCCGGGTCGCAGGGATATCGGACTCGATCGGTTGGCGAACCTTCGCGATAAATAGTGCAGAGAGTAGTGCCACAAAAGCACAGCCCGCCATAGATCCTGCAATAGGTGTCAGGGTCCCGGTGTGCAGGCTGCTCGCCAGTCCACCCAGTATCCCCCCGGTTATAAATAGAGCGGCGCCGTATAGCGCGTTGGCACTACCGCTGATTTTGGGGAAGAACTCCAAATAACAGGCGGCGGCATTGGGGCCGGTAATACCGATACAACTCATCACCAGTACCAGGGGAATCATCCACAGGGTAAGTTCTTTGACTCCTGTCATAGTTCCCAGCAGCAGCAGGCCGCAACCCAATAGCTGCAACACAATACCCGCCAGCAGGATATTGCGCGGCTCAAAAAAGTTCAGTAGGCGGATGTTCACCTGAACCATGCAAATAAGCCCGAGCACGCAGATACCGAAAAACAGTGGAAACTGATTCGCGCTAACACCGAAGTAATCCATAAACACAAAGGGCGCGGTGGTGATGTAGATAAACATCGAACCGCTGACACAGGCCTGTGCAATCAGGAACCCAATAGCGCGGGGATTGCGCAAAACCTGACCGTAGCTGCCCACGAGAGACTTCAGCGGCATCATCTGGCGGCGTGCGCGGGTAAATCGGGAGACGGTCTCCGGTAGCAGCAACTGTACTAGTACGAGCATTGCAAGAGCGTACAGTAACAAAAAGACGAAAATACTTTGCCAGCCGCCAACGGCTAGTAGTGCAGAGCCGATCACCGGGGCGATCAGCGGTGCAATCAGCATGATGGTGCTAATCAGGGAAATAATTTTTGCCGCCTCACGGCCACTGTGTAGGTCGCGCACAATTGCAGCACAGATTACTGTGGCAAAGCCGCCGCCAACTGCCTGGCAGAAGCGCAGGATAATCAGTTGGTCTACATGGTCGGTAAACAGGACTAACAGGGAGCTGGCTATATAGATACTGAGGCCGATGGTTCCTACAAGGCGCCGTCCCCAGCGATCTGATAATGGTCCGCCAAATAGTTGTCCGAGGGCAAAGCCCAGCAGAAAACTGGACACTGAGTACTGCATCCGCTCGACTTCTGTATCCAGGGCCGCCGCCATCGCCGGAATGGCCGGCAGGTAGCTGTCGATGGAAAAAGGTGTCAGGGAAACGAGTGCGGCCAGCCACACCACTAGCCAGCGCGGGGCTTTCTCGTCCGGGTTAGAAGCGATGGATGTCATTATGTTGCTCAGGTACAGCCTGGAAGGATCTTCCCGGCAAAGCCCAATTGGCGGGAAATGGCTTTGGTAGAAACGGGCGGGCACATTGTCCCTTGCCCGCTTTGGATATCTGGGAGTTTAGTGCTTGTCTTCCCGCAATGTGTACAGTCCCTGTTTCAGTTTCAACAGGTGCTCCTGTAGCTGAGGACCTTTGCGCTGGGCTACGCCGATAGCGAGGACATCGATTACCACCAGGTGGGCGATGCGCGAGGACAGCGGCGTATAGATCTCAATATCCTCTTCCACATCCACTTCCAGTGGGATGCTGGCTTGCTGTGCTACCGGCGAGCCGCTGGGTGCCAAACCAACCACCAGAGCGCCCTGCTCTTTTGCCATGCTCATGGAGCGAAGTAACGCCTTGGTGCGACCGCTCTGGGAGATAGCTACTACTACATCCCCCGCTTGCATGGACATGGCCGACATATTCTGGATGTGGTGGTCCGAGTGGGCAGCGGTGGCCAACTGTAGGCGGAAGAACTTGTGCTGGGCATCGGCGGCGACGGCACCGGAGGCGCCAAAACCGAAGAATTCCACCCGCTTGGAAGCGGCCATCGCAGTGACAGCGGCCTCGAGGGCACGGTCGTCAATTCTATCGCGGACTTTCAGCAGGGTATCCACCGTGGAGTCGAAAACCTTGCGCTTGTACTCGGCAATGGTATCCGTTTCCGTAACCGCAATCTGGCCGAAGCTGGGGCTGGAAGCCAGCTGCTGCGCCAGGTTCAGCTTGAACTCCTGGAATCCGGAGCAGCCCACGGCGCGGCAAAAGCGCACCACGGTCGGTTCACTAACCTGGGCTTCAGTGGCCAGGTCGACGATGCGCATATGAATGATTTCATCGGGGTTGGCGAGAATATACTCCGCCACCTTGCGCTCTGATTTGCGCATGGATGACAGTTGTTCACTGATTCGTTGCGTTACTTCCGCCGGTTTCACAGGACTTCCTTCTCTATGCCAGATGGCGCAGTTTAGCCGCTGTGCCCTCTGCTGGCGAGCGACATCACATTACATTGTCAGGCGGGACAAAATCCTGTTTATTTACACAGGTCTTGTGCATCAGCTCTGGTACAATCTTCGCCCATGGACGTATCTCAGATTTTAGACCCCCTCAACGACGCCCAGCGCGAAGCAGTAGCTGCCGCGCCCGGCAATCAATTGGTTCTGGCCGGTGCCGGCTCGGGCAAGACCCGGGTGCTGGTACACCGCATCGCCTGGCTGATGCAGGTGGAGGGCGCCTCGCCCTACTCCATTATGGCGGTAACCTTTACCAACAAGGCGGCCCGCGAGATGCGCGCCCGTATCGAAGAGCTGCTGGGGGTGAACACTTTTGGCATGTGGGTGGGCACCTTCCACGGCCTGGCTCACCGCCTGCTCAAGGCTCACTGGCAAGAAGCCAAGTTGCCGCAGAACTTCCAGATCCTGGATTCCGACGACCAGCTTCGCCTAATCAAGCGGGTACAGGCAGATCTGGGTCTGGATGATAAAAAGTGGTCACCGCGTGAAACCCAGTGGTGGATTGGCGCGCAGAAAGATGAAGGCCTGCGCCCGCAATATATCAATGCCGGCGCCGATCCCTGGTTGCAGACCATGGTGCGAATCTACTTCGCCTATGAAGAGGCCTGTCAGCGCGGTGGATTGGTGGATTTCGGCGAGCTGCTGTTGCGCGCCCACGAGCTCTGGCTGAATAACGACGCTATTCTGGCCCACTACCGCCGGCGCTTCCCCCATATCCTGGTGGATGAGTTCCAGGATACCAACACGATTCAATATGCCTGGTTGCGCTTACTCGCCGGTGAGCAGTGCCATATCACCGCCGTGGGTGACGATGACCAGTCTATCTACGGTTGGCGCGGTGCCAAGATCGAGAATATCCAGCACTTTTCCACAGACTTACGAGAAGTGCAGACGGTGCGACTGGAGCAGAACTACAGGTCCACCTCGACCATTCTAAATGCGGCTAATGCGGTGATCGCCAATAACAGCGGTCGCCTAGGCAAGGAGTTGTGGACCAAGGGTGAAGAGGGTGAGCCCATCGCCGTCTACGCGGCCTACAACGAACAGGATGAATCGCGCTTTATTGTCGAGCGTATCAATGACTGGGTGCGCGACGGTAATCGCCGCGATAGCATCGCCATCCTCTACCGCTCCAATGCCCAATCCCGGGTACTTGAAGAGGGGCTTTTGCGCGAGCAGGTTCCCTACCGTATCTATGGCGGCCAGCGCTTCTACGAGCGCCTGGAAATCAAGAATGCCCTGTCTTATTTACGCCTGATTACCAACCGCGATGATGACACTGCGTTTGAACGGGTGGTGAATACGCCCACCCGTGGCATCGGCGCGCGCACTGTAGAGATGGTTCGCTCTTATGCTCGGGAGCAAGGCTGCTCCCTGTGGCAGGCGGCCAAGCTGATGTTGCAGCAGCGGGTATTGGCTGCTCGCGCCGGCAATGCCCTGCAGAGCTTCCTGGACCTGATTAACCAGCTGGCAGCGAATGCAGAAGATAAAGAGTTGGATGCTATTGCTGAGGATGTGATCGAAAACAGCGGTTTGCTGGAGTTTCACGGCAAAGAGAAAGGCGAGAAAGGCCAAACACGGGTGGAGAACTTGCAGGAACTGGTCACTGCCTGTCGCGGCTTTACCGGTGCGGGCCTGCCCGAGGGAGAGGAAGATGAGGAGGAAATTCCCCTTCTTAACCAGTTCCTCGATAGCGCGGCCCTGGATGCCGGTGAAGGCCAAGCGGATGAGTTTGAGGATGCGGTCCAGCTGATGACCCTGCACTCCGCTAAAGGTCTGGAGTTTCCCCTGGTATTTATGGCGGGTGTAGAGGAAAACCTGTTCCCCCACAAGATGTCTGCGCAGGAGCCCGGCCGCATGGAGGAGGAGAGACGCCTCTGCTACGTGGGTATCACCCGCGCCATGCGCAAGCTATACATTACCTACGCGGAAAACCGGCGTCTGTTTGGCAGCGAAACCTATAACAGCCCTTCCCGCTTTATCGGCGAAATTCCACCTAATTTGGTGCAAGAAGTGCGCCTGAAGACCGAAATTTCCCGTCCCCTCTACCAGGCGGACTACGGCAAGGTAGGCCAGTTTTCCGACCCGGCGCCAGACTTCGATGATTTGCCCCCGCTGGTTCTGGGAGGGCGAGTGGACCACGCCAAGTTTGGTGAAGGAACTGTCATTGAGTTTGAGGGAACGGGTCCTCGAATGCGGGTGCTGGTTAATTTTGACGATGTTGGCGACAAGAGGCTGATACTTTCAATGGCCAAGTTGCAGCCACTTTGAGTGATGGCTTGAGCTGGCACTAAGCATTAAATACTGAGTGCTGGAGCATGTCGGTACTGAGAGGCATGCAGAATTGAAAGTTAGATAGTGGTGGATGGATTCCAGCGATAGCGGGAATCCATTCAAAATACCAGGGGCAGATCACAGAGGACTTCCCCTGAAGACCTAAGTTGGCGACCAAAGCGTCTGCCGATAATTTGTACAATACAAAAATAACGATAAATTAGTAGCAATGAAAAAACTCAATTGGTACCCGGCCATCATTCTCGGGCTCTTAGCCCTGCTCGCCATTACCTTCGCCGCCCTGGTAGCTTCCCGTGCAGCAATGGGCCCTGCCCAACACTTTTCCACAGAGGGCAATAAAGAGCTGTTCGAGTGGAAATTAGTTACTACCTGGCCCAAGAATTTCCCTGGCCTCGGCAGTGCGCCGGAGCGTTTTGCCAAGAAAGTCGAGGCGATGTCAGCCGGGCGTCTCAGGATCAAAGTGTACGGTGCCGGTGAGTTGGTACCTGCCCTGGGCGTATTTGGTGCTGTATCGGAAGGCGCCGCGCAGATGGGACACGGTGCTGCCTATTACTGGAAAGGCAAGGTGCCCGCTGCCCAGTTTTTTACTGCGGTGCCTTTTGGCTTGAATGCCCAGGAGATGAATGGTTGGTTGCACCATGGTGGTGGTCTCGAACTCTGGGAGGAGATCTACGAGCCCTTTAACCTGATCCCACTTGCGGGGGGCTCAACCGGTGTACAGATGGCGGGCTGGTTTAACAAACCGATTGAGTCGGTGAAGGATTTAGAGGGCCTAAAGATGCGTATTCCCGGCCTGGGTGGTGAGGTTTTAAACCGCGCAGGCGGCACTGCGGTGACCATTCCCGGTGGAGAACTCTACACCGCCCTCCAGACTGGAGTGATCGATGCTACCGAATGGGTGGGACCCTACAACGATCTTGCTTTTGGTTTCCACCAGGTCGCTGAGTATTACTACTACCCCGGGTGGCATGAGCCGGGCTCTATCCTGGAATTTATCGTTAATAAAAAGGCATTCGAAAAACTGCCTGCTGATTTGCAGGAGATAGTGCGAGTCGCCGCCCGTGAAGCCAACCAGGATATGCTGGACGAATACACGGCACGCAATAACCGGGCCCTCAAGGAGCTGGTAGAAGAGCACGGGGTAAAAGTGGAGCGCTTGCCGGAGGATGTTCTGTCTCATCTGAAGAAGATCAACAACGAAATTATGCAGGAGACGGCGCAGCAGGACCCGGAGTTTGCCCGTGTTTACAAAGCCTTTAAAGAATTTGAACGGGATGTGAAGCCCTACCACGAGATTAGTGAAGAGGCTTACTACCAGGCGAGAGAGTTAAAGGAAGATTAGCGCCCAACTACTGGGCCGATGATATTGCCGGCTGTGTTGCTCTACAGCCGGCGGACTCGAAACCTACAATCAGGGCAGCGGCCTGGTACGGCCGGCATCGTCGATAGCGACAAATACAAACTCACCCTCGGTAACCTTGACCTGCTCACCGGAATCCACCCGCGTCAGCCAAACCTCAACCATGGTGCGAATCGAGGAGCGCCCTTCTTCGATAGCCTCCGCATAGCAGCTGACTGTTGAGCCAACTGGAACCGGGCGCAGGAAAACCATGCTGCCCACCGCAACAGTTGTGACACGGCCGCGCGCCATGGTTTGCGCGAGAATGGCGCCAGCGAGGTCCATCTGCGACATCAGCCAACCGGCAAAAACATCCCCCTGCGGATTGGTATCGCGGGGCATAGCCAGGGTTTGCAGGGTTAGCGTGCCTGTGGGTTGCGGATCTTCATCGAGAGCTGACAGTGCGGACATCGGGTACTCACAGATTGTTAGAGTTATTGGTTTCCACTACTGGAATGGTGGCGCATTCTAGCACAATTTGGCCAGTAATTAACCAGAATAAATTTCGGCCTTTAGTCGACCGTAGACGCGTTTTTGGCCGTTGGTGCTGCCTCTCAGTCTATGGACGGCTCTCCACGTGTCGCAGATCACTATTGCTGAACCACCCCCGGCAACCAAGTGGCTAGGGCCGGCCATATCGCCAGCAGGCAGAGCAGTAAAAGTTGAATGGCAATAAAAGGCGCTACCCCGCGATAGATGGCCGATGTGGCCACAGAACTGGGGGCCACCCCGCGCAGGTAAAAGAGAGCAAACCCAAATGGAGGCGTTAGGAAAGAGGTTTGCAAATTGATGGCAATCATAATGCCGAGCCACACCGGATCGACGCCCATTGCCAGCAGTACCGGGCCCACAATTGGTACCACTACAAAGGTGATCTCAATAAAGTCGAGGATAAAGCCCAGCAGGAAGATTACCAGCATCACCAACAAGGTCGCGCCGATTACCCCTCCGGGCAAGCTGTGGAAAAATCCTGTCACCAACTCTTCGCCGTTGTAACCGCGAAATACCAGAGAAAATAATGAGGCGCCAATTAATATGGCGAAAACCATTGCCGAGACCTGAAGCGTACTGCGGCCGATCTCCCCGGCGCGTTTAAAGCTCAGTGCTCCGCGACTGGACGCCAGTAACGCCGCCCCCAGCGCGCCGACAGCAGCAGCTTCTGTGGGGGTGGCAGCGCCAACAATGATCGATCCGAGCACAATCAGCATTAAGGCAATCGGGGGCAAAAGACTGCGAAGTAGCTGGGCCTTATCCACTTCTGGAGGCTCGCTGCTCTCCGTGGGTTTGGGGCGACGGGCAATAAATAACAGATAAATGATATAGGCGGCCACCAGCAGTAAGCCGGGAATAATTGCCCCTACAAACAGATCCCCTACGCTGACTGGCTTGGGATTGAAAATGCCCGCAGACAGTTGTGCCTGTTGATAGGCATTGGAGAGGGTGTCACCCAGTAGAACCAAGGCAATAGAGGGAGGGATAATTTGCCCGAGGGTACCGGTGGCGCAGATAGTGCCGGTGGCCAGGTTGGGCGAATAACCGTTTTTTAGCATGGTGGGCAGTGACATCAGCCCCATGGTGACTACAGTTGCACCGACAATGCCAGTACTGGCGGCGAGCAGCGCGCCCACTACCACTACAGAAATGGCGAGTCCCGAAGGAGCCCCCATAAAGGCTTTGCTCAGATTAACCAACAAATCCTCGGCAATCTTGGCTCGCTCCAGTATTACCCCCATCAGCACAAATAGCGGAACGGCAACCAGAGTGCCGTTTTGCATAATGCCGTAGAGGCGATCGGGGAAAGCGCGCAGCAACTCAGCATCAAATACACCATACACAATACCCAGGCCCGCTGATAGCAGGGCGGTACCCGCGAGGGTAAAAGCTACTGGGTAGCCGAACATAAGCAGAGCGCAGACGGCTGCAAACATCAGAAAGGGGATTAGCTCAATCACACTTCGGCCCCTTCTACCTGCTTCAGTACTGCTTTTGACGACGACATTGGACTGGACTGTTGTAGGGGCAGCATCAATTGCACCAGGGCGCGAAAAAACTGGGCCAGCCCCGCCAGAGCCAGGGTGACGGCGGACAGAGGAATCAGGCTCTTCAGTAAAAATACCCCGGGCAGGCCGCCGGCGTTCGCACTGTCTTCAAAAACTGACCAGCTATTCAGTACAAAGTGCCAGCTGCTTATAAATAGAAAGACGCAAAGCGGTAAGAGGAATATCAGATAACCAATTGCATTGATCCAGGCTTTGGCCCTGGCGCTCATCCTGCGGTAGAAGACATCCACCCGCACATGGGCATCGGTCTGCAACGCATAGGCCAATCCCAGCATAAAGGCTGCACCGTGCAGGTAAATCACGGATTCCTGTAGGGCGATAGAACCGGTATTGAAGCCGTGGCGCATCACCACAACACAGCTTTGTAACAGGACCATGGCCCAGGTGAACCAGGACAGCAGTTGCCCGGTATGACTGGTCAGGCGCTCGAGTGCCTGCGCGCTGCACAGCAGAAAACGCATGGGGGCTTCTCTCTTTACATCTTATTGTTATTTATGTTGCTCGAAGGTTAACCCTTTGCCCGCTCTCATGCCAGCAGGGTAAAAATACAGCTGTAACCTTTTTGTAATCTTTTATTCATAGAATCGTCACCCGTTGTTCCTAGCATCGCCGCGTGAAATAAAAACACTCATCGGAGTTACACAATGAACAAGCAAATTCTGGCGACTTCTCTGGCAGCCCTGACCCTGGCAACTTCACAGGTTGCTATGGCAGCGCGCGACTACATTAGTGTTGTAGGTTCCTCTACTGTTTACCCGTTTACTACGACTGTGGCGGAGCGTTTTAGCCGCGCAACCCAGTTTAAAACTCCAGTCGTTGAGTCCACTGGTACTGGTGGTGGCATGAAGTTGTTCTGCCAGGGTGTTGGAGAAAGCACTGCAGATATCACCGGTGCCTCCCGTCGCATCAAGCAATCCGAACTGGAAATGTGTAACAGCAACGGTGTTGATGTTGTTGAAGTACAGATCGGTTACGACGGCATCGTTCTTGCGAATGCTAAGAAAGCAGCTCCCTTTAAGCTGACCCGCAAGGACATCTTCCTGGCCCTGGCTAAGGAAGTACCTAACCCAGATGGTTCTGAAACTCTGGTAGCCAACCCCTACAAGACCTGGAAGGACGTAAATCCAGCCCTGCCCAACACCAAAATCGAAGTTTTGGGCCCGCCCCCCACTTCCGGTACCCGCGATGCTTTCGCCGAGCTGGCAATGGAAGGTGGCTGTAAGAAGTTTGGCTGGATCAAAGCCATGAAGAAAACAGACAAGAGCGCTTATAAAGCGATCTGTCACAACGTTCGCGAAGACGGCGCTTATGTTGAGGCCGGTGAGAACGACAACCTGATCGTGAACAAGCTGGTTGCCAACCCGAACGCCCTGGGTATCTTCGGCTTTAGTTTCCTCGACCAGAATGCTGACAAGGTACAGGGCTCCCTGATCGAAGATCAGGCCCCCACTTTCGACTCCATCGCTGACCAGAGCTACCCGGTTTCCCGTCCGCTGTTTATCTACGTTAAGAAGCAGCACGCTGATGTGGTTCCCGGTGTTAAGCAATTCCTGGCTGAATTCACCAATGAGCGCGCTTGGGGTGAAGATGGCTACCTGGCTGACAAAGGCATGATTCCTCTGCCCACCGAGAAGCGTCAAAAGATTGCTACCGATGTGCGCAAGCTGAACGCACTGAGTAATCTCGCAGCCAAGTAAAAAAATTCTGGAGTTGTACTGTCAAAGGGAATTGACGGCCAAGCTCGAAAGGGCTTGGCCGTTCTTTATAAGAAGACTCACAAATTGTCGCCCCCCTGTGATGGAACGCGGGGATAAAGTCTGGATAATGCCAGCGACGATATTTTTAGTACGGTAATTCAATGCAAACCCCCACACTGTTCGCACTTTTGCTGCTCCTGATATTAGTGGCCTACGGCACTGGCTTTCGCCGTGCAGTGAACGCTGCTCGCAGTCTTGGCGGCGTTCGCAATCTGGCCGCCCTGCCCAGTTACTACGGATTACTCACCGCCCTTTGGTGTGGTTTGCCAGCACTGATATTACTCTGTGGCTGGTTGGTGTTTGACGATTCGATCATCCGTGCGATGGTCATGAATAGTATTGCCGATAAGCCGGAGAGTATCTCCGGGCAGAACCTTCTCTACGCGCAGATCCAGAATCTCGCGGCGGGCCACCTGATAGGTGAAAAGTCGCCACAATTGCAGAGTGCTGCGGACTACCTCAGTCAGTTGCGTTCCAGCTCCAATAATTTACAGGCCTTCCTGAGTTTGGTGTTGGCCAGCGGCCTTGCCGCTTTTGCATTGCTGCGCTTTTCTCCCAAGCTGCGCGCTCGCGAAAAAGTTGAAAAAGTGCTGCGCACGGTGCTGATTGCCTGTGCCAGCGCCGCGATTCTAACCACTGTCGGTATTTTGTTATCGGTATTGTTTGAATCCCTGCGTTTCTTCCAGTCAGTGCCGGTGAGTGAATTCCTGTTTGGATTGCACTGGAGCCCACAGATGGCCCTGCGCGCAGACCAGGTGGGATCGAGCGGTGCTTTTGGTGCTGTGCCCCTGTTCACCGGAACCCTGATGGTGTCCGCGATCGCCATGTTTGTGGCAGTACCTGTGGGATTGATGGCGGCTATTTATCTGGCGGAGTACGCCAGTAAGCGCGTGCGTTCCCTGGCCAAGCCAGTACTCGAAATTCTCGCCGGTGTACCCACCGTGGTATACGGCTTTTTTGCTGCCTTAACCGTTGCTCCATTTATTCGCGAGTTGGCCACCTCTATGGGCCTACAGGCCTCCAGTGAAAGCGCACTGGCCGCTGGCCTGGTGATGGGAATCATGATCATTCCCTTTGTTTCCTCTCTGTCCGATGACGTGATCAATGCGGTGCCCCAGTCCCTTCGCGATGGTGCCCTGGGCTTGGGTTCCACCCAGTCCGAGACGGTGCGCAAAGTTGTGATTCCTGCGGCACTACCCGGCATCGTTGGCGGTGTATTGTTGGCGGTTTCCCGCGCAATTGGTGAAACCATGATTGTGGTGATGGCCGCCGGACTCGCGGCGAATCTCACCGCCAACCCGCTCGAATCGGTCACGACTGTGACGGTGCAGATTGTGACTCTGTTGGTTGGCGACCAGGAATTTGACAGTCCCAAGACCCTTGCCGCTTTTGCTTTGGGCCTGATGTTGTTTATCTCCACTTTGGTGCTGAACTTTATTGCCTTGCACGTAGTGAAAAAATACCGGGAGCAGTATGACTGATCTTACTCAGGCGCAGGTTCGCGAGCGCATAGAAAAAAGCCTCGCCAGCCGTCACCGCAAAGAAAAGCTGTTTCGTGGGTTGGGTATCGGCAGTATTGCCTTTGGTGTACTCGCTGTACTGATTTTGTTCACTGACATTATCAGCAAAGGCAGTGGTGCCTTTGTGCAGACAGCTATCCAACTGGAGGTGCACTACGACGAACAGGTTCTGGGCATCGATAAGGTCGATGATGAAAGTCTGACCTGGGCAAACTTCACCGGTGTTATTCGTCAGTCCCTGCGCGAGCGCTTTCCCACTGTGACTGGTCGCAGTGACAAGCGTGAACTCTACAGCCTGGTTTCCTCCGGAGCACCTTTTACCCTGCGCGATCGCTTAGCTGCGAATCCGGAACTGTTGGGTAAATCCGAGAAAGTCTGGCTGTCAGTCGATGACGATGTGGATACTTTCGTCAAAAGCCTGAAGGATTCCAAAGAGGGTTTCCGTGGTCGTACCTCGGACCAGAAGGCCGGTTGGATTGAGCAGCTGTTGGACAGCGGTGAACTGAAGAAGCGGTTCAATACCATCTTCTTTACTAATGGCGACTCCCGTGAACCAGAGCAGGCGGGCATCCGCGCAGCCTTGATGGGGTCCCTGTTTACCCTGTTGGTAACTCTGGCACTGTCATTTCCTATCGGTGTGGCGGCGGCGATTTACCTGGAAGAGTATGCACCCAAAAACCGTTGGACCGATTTGATTGAGGTGAATATCAATAACCTCGCGGCAGTGCCTTCTATTGTTTTCGGCCTTCTGGGCCTGGCGATATTTATTAATTTCTTTGAGTTGCCGCGTTCGGCACCTCTGGTAGGGGGCTTGGTACTGACACTGATGACCTTGCCCACGATTATTATTTCCAGCCGCGCGGCTTTGAAGGCGGTGCCACCCTCAATTCGCGAGGCGGCAATGGGTATGGGGGCTTCGCGTATGCAGGTGGTTTTCCACCATGTGCTGCCCCTGGCGATGCCGGGAATGTTGACTGGCGCGATTATCGGTATGGCCCAGGCCCTCGGTGAGACGGCGCCCCTATTGATGATTGGTATGGTCGCTTTTATTGTCGACGTACCTGCTGGGGTAACCGACCCGGCCACCGTGCTGCCTGTGCAGATTTTTCTGTGGGCAGACAGCCCGGAGCGCGCCTTTGTCGAGCGCACCTCCGCAGCCATTATGGTGTTGCTGAGCGTGCTGATTGTGATGAATACCAGCGCGGTATTGCTGCGCAAGAAACTTGAGCGCCGCTGGTAACAGAGCGCGGATTATCAGAAAGCGGGATATTATATGAGTACCATGACCCTGGATGCCGCCAGCCAAACTGATGCGGCGCAATCCGATGTTGCGGGTAGGCAAATGATGAATGATCGGGTTGATGTTAGAGAAACAGTTGGCCAACCCTTCTGTGACACCGCCAAGTTGCGTATGCGCAATGTGAATGTTTTCTATGGTGAAACCCAGGCGATCCACTCGGTCGGTCTCGATATCGGAAAAAATGAAGTGGTTGCCATGATCGGTCCCTCCGGCTGTGGTAAGTCGACGTTTTTGCGTTGCCTCAACCGCATGAATGACACTATTGAAGGTTGTCGCGTCGAGGGCGAGTTAAGTCTGGATGGTGACCCCATCTACGGCCCCAAAGTGGACGTGGTACCCCTGCGCGCCCGCGTTGGCATGGTATTCCAGAAACCAAACCCTTTTCCCAAGTCCATTTACGAGAATGTGGCCTACGGCCCAAAAATCCACGGCATTGCCAGCCGCCGTGCCGATCTGGATGAGATCGTAGAAAACAGCCTGCGCCGCGCCGGTCTGTGGAATGAGGTTAAAGATCGTTTGGATAAGCCGGGTACGGGTCTGTCCGGTGGTCAGCAGCAGCGCCTGTGTATCGCCCGCGCTATTGCGGTGAGCCCGGAAGTAATCCTAATGGATGAGCCCTGCTCTGCCCTGGACCCGATTGCAACGGCGCGAATCGAAGAGCTGATCGATGAGCTGCGCCAGAACTACACTATCGCAATCGTTACTCACTCGATGCAGCAGGCTGCGCGGGTGAGTCAGCGTACGGCTTACTTCCATTTGGGGCATTTGGTGGAAGTTAATGATACTGAAACGGTGTTCACCAACCCCGAGCACGAACTCACTGAAGCCTATATCACCGGCCGCTTCGGCTAAGGTTCCTGCTCGGAGGGAAAACTATGGAAATGCATTTCGATCAACATATCTCACGCCAATTTAATGAAGACCTGGAAAGCTTAAAGACAGAGATGCTGGAAATGGGCGGTATGGTCGCCCGCCAGGTTGCCGATGCGGTTGATGCCCTGGCCAATGCGGACAGTGAGCTGGCCGAGGAAGTGCTGCGTATTGAAGAAGTCATAGATAAAAGTGAGATGGCCCTGGATGAGCACGCCACGCTAATTATTGCCAAGCGCCAACCGGCGGCATCCGACCTCCGCATGGTGCTGTCTGTCATTCGAATTGCCCGCGACCTGGAGCGAATTGGAGATGAGGCGAGCAAGATTGCCAAGATGGCCATAGCGCTGACAGATGAAGGTACGTCGCCGCGCGGGTATACCGAAATCCGTCATATTGCCAATGCTGTGCGCAAAATGCTCAATGACGCCCTGGATGCCTATACTCGTTTCGATGTGCAGTCGGCTCTGCAAACTCTTGCTGAGGACCAGCAGGTTGATATGGATTACCGTACGGCCGTACGTGAACTGGTAACTTACATGATGGAGGACCCGCGCAGTATTTCCCGGGTCATTAATGTGTTGTGGACCCTGCGCTCACTGGAGCGGATCGGTGACCATGCGAAGAATATTTGTGAACAGGTTGTTTACTTGGTGGAGGGTGCTGATATCCGGCACGGGCACCAGGAAAATCTGCGCAAGTCCTAAAGGGTTTTGCTAATTTAAAAAGGCCGCCTAGTGCGGCCTTTTTTTTTTACGGAAAACTATTTGTTAGTCGTTAGGTAATACAGAGCATGAAATTTATCTTCGAGGTTCATCTACAAAATGGGTTTAAAGCTGAGGATTATGCCGATGCCTGGATGCGCGCTTCTGAGATTATCCAGCGCTCCCCGGGAGCGATGGGCACAGAGCTCCATCAAAAAATTGATGACCCCAATGTGTTGATAGCCATTGCTAGCTGGCGATGTAAAAAAGATCGGGATGCTATGCAAGCTGAGCACAGTAAAAAAATTGATGAAATCATTGCCAGCGTGGCCCCTTTTGTAAAAATTAGTTTAATAGGGGAATTTTATGACCCGCAATGGGTCGTAAATATTAAAAGTGATTGATGTTAATCAGTTGAACCTGAACGCTACCTGAATAAATGTGTATCCGCTTATAAAATAAAATTTTTTATTTTATTATTTTTTACTGGGATATATTTATTTAGTGCATTACAGCCAATTACAGCATTTGTTTTTTCTGATTGATAAGCTTTTTATCGAAAAAAAATATTCGCTTTGCCGCAAAATTGGCCCTAATTGCTAATCGTGTAATTTGCTGTTGTTGCGCACCAAAAAACTTTTGCTACAATTCGCAGCCCAATTTGGATCGCTACGCTAACGAAGGATTTATTCAATGAGATTCAAGCTCGCTGCTCTTCCCTTAATGCTTCTTGCCGCAACTGCTGGTGCCGAGGAGTATAATTCGATCACTACTTTGGATTATTCAAACCTGGATTTCGATGGGGCTGATGGCAATCAGTTTTCTGCTGAAACCACCTATTACTTCTCCGGTAAAGAAGCATTGGGTCCTCTAAAAGAGTTTGAATATATCAATAAGGCTAGCAATATATCTGCTGCTTACACCCACTACGATATATCTAGCGAAGATTTAGATGGCATTGCCATCGCAGGTGAATACTTCACTAGCTTTGGTATGGTTTTAGGTGCGAGCCTAACTGAAACTGATGATGAAGCTGTTAATACAGCTTCTATCGGATACCTGTTTACTCCAAACTTCTTGGTAGAGCTGTCCCATACAGATTTTGATGGCACTGACGAGACTTTTGTTGAGCTTCGCTATAATCACCAATTGAGTGGTTCCGACTACATCGGTTTTGATTTTATCGCTGGCGATGATGCGGGTGTTTTTTCAACCAAGTACTTTGCTAACTTGGGTGGCGATCAATATGTGACCGCAGAATTTGCTTATGCCGATTATGACGGTGGTGATGACTACTGGCAGCTGGGTGCAGACTACTTCTTCTCCCAGAATACTTCTTTTGGCGCGAAGATTGACGAGAATGAAGATGTAAAAGTTGGATTCTCGCACTTCTTTAGCCGTAATGTTGCTGTTGAAGCTGGTTACAGCACTATGTTTGCTGATGGCCTGAATATCCGTAGCTTTGGTCTGAATACCTATGGTGTAGGCGCTAATGCCGATATTGATGTGGACAAGTTTGAGCTGGGTTTGACTGTTCAGCTGTAACTTGATAGAAAAAGGGCTATCGTTGATAGCCCTTTTTATTCCCATAGATTTCTGAAAAAATAGGCGAATGAAATTTTTAACTTAAAGTTTAACCTTTATCAGATATCGCTTTAATTCTATTTTGAGCCATGGTGCCAATTTCCCCTCCCGCACTTGCCGCCTCCTGATAATGTTTGTAAGCACTTTGCTTTTTTCCCTGCCTTTCGTAAGTTTGACCGAGATAATAGTGGGCATAAGCCGTCTCTAAATACCGCAAGGATCTGCTTAAATCGCCTTCCGCAGAATTATAGTTTTTCAATTTAAGGTTAGTAGATCCCCGCTTTAGCCAATACGAAAATAGCGCCGGATTCTTTTGAATGGCACTATCGTATGCCTTTCGGGCATTTTTATATTGTTTCTTTTGGCTGAGTAAATCGCCTTCTAGCGCAAAAAAGGCAGCTTCTTTGGGTTGCTGTTTTTGAGCTTTTCTTACCAGCTTTAGTGCAGAGTCAAATTTTTTATTATTGGCTGCGGCAACCGCATCGTCGTAATTCTTGTAAGCATCGGCATCGCGCTTTAATTGCGCTATGGCTTTTTGGTAGGCGGCCCGGTTGGTGATTCCCCCTTTGGGTAGAGATTGACTGTGCTTGATATTAGCGCTGACACGAGACTGGGAAGGGGGATGGCTGGCAAAGAGCGCTTCCAGCCCACCAGTTTGCCGCCCCTCCGACAGTTCAACAAATTTTCTTTGCAGGCGTACGGCCCCCAGGGGATCATATCCTGCAGCGGCCATATATTTCATACCGTATTGATCTGACTCTAACTCATTGCCGCGACTGTAGCGGGCAATATAGGCGGAGCCCCCCAGTTGAGTCCCGGTGGCAATCAAGTCAGAGTAGCCAGAGTCCTGGGTGGCAGCTCCCACGATTGCCAGGCCTGCGCCCAGTAATTGTTGTTGGGACATCGCAGTTGCAGAATGTCGCGCAGCAGCGTGAACTATCTCATGGCTCAGTACGGCAGCGAGCTCAGCTTCGTCATCGAGTAACACCAGCAGGCCTCGATTGATGGCAATTTTGCCGCCGGGCAGGGCCCAAGCGTTGGGAACCGAGTTGTTCAGAACCACAAACTCGTAAGGTAGCTGGGGGCGGTCTGAGACCCGCGCCAGCTTTTGGCCAATCTGATTGACGTAGTTTTGCAGGGCCGGATCAATGGTGTATTGGCCGCCCTGTTGCTGTTGGTTGGCAGCGTAGTGCTGTTGCCCCAGTTGAACTTCCTGCTGCGGAGATATCAGCGAAACCTGTTTCTCACCGGTGACTGGATTGACAACGCATCCTCCGAGAATCGTGGTTGTCCAAAACGCGACACATGCCGTAAGCGCTTGGGTACGCGAGATCATTGCCTCCCTCCCTGTATAATGTTGAGTCATTAGAATGGTTACTCATTGTACACAGTACGGGAACTGAGGTTTATGACGGCACTTCAAGTCATTGAGTTATTTGCGGGCAACAACCCCGAAGGTGAGCCCGTGGTGGAACGGCTACAGGTTCGTGTGAGCGAGGATGATAGCTGCCAACTGGTGCGATCCCCTGTCTTTATTAAGGGAATCGCCAGTGGGGATTACATTAAGGTCGATAAAGACACCCAGCAATTTGAGTTGGTAAAGCGCTCGGGCAATTTGGCAGTGCGTATTTTTTGTCGCGGCGATAGCACGGAACTGTCTGATAAGTTGACCCCACAGCTGGAGAAGCTCGGGGGCGAGTTGGATCTGGAGGCACCGCGCGTATTGGTCTACAGCATTCATGTCAGCTGTGGGTTCGATAAGATTGAGGAGATCCTCAACAGTGCCTGCGATGGGGCTAATAGCGTTTGGTATTACGGCAATGTTTATGACCCTAAAGACGGGCAGACCCCACTCAATTGGTGGCAGGACGTCCTAAAGCCGGAGTAAACATCCGCGATATATTTGGGCCAGCCACAATAGCTTGGTAGTGTGTGGTTGAGGCGATAGCGAATTGAGAAGGCACCCGATGTTAATAGTTATTTCACCGGCGAAAACCCTGGACTATGAAAGTGATATTCCCTCACTGGAAACCACCCAGCCGGACTTTTTGAAAGAGTCAGCAGCCCTGATCAAAGAGTTGCGCGAACTGAGCTCGCAGCAGGTTTCCAGCCTGATGAAGATTTCAGATAAGTTGGGAGTCTTGAATTACGATCGCTTCCACACTTGGAAGCGCCCGTTTACCGATAACAACGCCCGCCCCGCCCTGCTCGCCTTTAAAGGTGATGTTTATACTGGATTGGAGGCGGAGACTATGGGTAAGCGGGACTTTGCCTATGCGCAAAAGCACTTACGTATGCTCTCTGGCCTTTATGGTTTGCTGCGCCCTTTGGACTTGATGCAACCCTATCGCCTCGAGATGGGCACTAAATTTGAAAATGCCAAGGGTAAGAATCTCTATGAATTTTGGGGAGATAAGATTACCGAAGCATTGAATGCGCAGTTGCAGGGCGTGAAGGATCGCGAGTTGGTAAACCTGGCATCCAATGAATATTTCAAATCAGTCAAAACCAAGCAGCTTGATGCTCAGGTGATCACCCCGCATTTTAAGGACCTGAAAAATGGTCAGTATAAGATGATTAGTTTCTTCGCTAAGAAAGCCAGAGGCATGATGAGTCGCTGGGCGATTGATCAGAGGGTAAAGAAGGCGGAAGAGCTGAAAGGTTTTAATGTGGCTGGTTATGGTTATAACCCAGGTTTGTCTACTGAGTGGGATTGGGTATTTACCCGGGATGAACCGCAGTGAGCAGTACTGAATTGCCGAATGCGCCCTCCTGCGGGCGCAATCGCGAGCGGATTCTCCAACAACTGACTCGCCTGTTGGCTTCAAGTCGTAAAGTGCTTGAGGTTGGCAGTGGTACTGGTCAGCACGCAGTATATTTTGCTCCGCAATTACCGCACCTTGAGTGGCAAACTTCAGAGCGATCGCAACAGCTGGAGGCAGTAAAGTCCTGGCTGGCGGAGGTGCCCAGTAGCAACCTGCCGCAACCGCTGGCGCTCGATGTTGGTGATTCTTGGCCCGAGATTTCGGCTGATGCTATTTTCACTGCAAACACCTTGCATATTATGTCGGCTGAACTGGTGCAAAAGTTCTTTTTGCATAGTGCCGATGTTCTGGAGCCGGAAGGTTTGTTGATCGTTTATGGTCCGGTGAAAATTGCAGGAGAGTTTATTGGCCCTACTAATGCAGATTTTGACATCCAGTTGAAGGAGCGTGATCCCAAGCGGGGAATTCGCGATCTAGAATGGCTCGATCAGCTGGCGGAGAGTGCGGGGTTCAGTCGCGCAGAACTAAATTACCTGCCAGCCAATAACCAATTAATGGTCTGGCGCAAAAGTGATATTAAGGAGTAACCATGCCCGAGTGGTTGGAAATAGTGGTAATTGTGGCTTTTGCCATTGGAGCGGTATTCTTTTTTGCCAAATACCGAGAGACAGCGGCGGCACTGCATGAGAGTGAGCGCATGAAAGCCCGTTTGTCGAATGACTTGAATCGCTATCGCGATGTTCCCAAGCTGCGCGCTCTGCGAGATGCCCTCATTGGTGTTAAGGCCCTGCCTACCGATGATGAGGGCAATGAGCACCTACTGCTGCGCGATGGGGATTTGCAGTTGCACCATTTGGTTTTGCGCCGGGAAGCAAACGCTTTGGGTAAAGAGGCCACGGCCAGCTATGTCAAAGACGGTAAAGAAGTAGAACTGCAGGAACTGGAGTAATCGAAAGCCGCTTTAATTAGCGGCTTCAGAACTCAACCTGGATGCTGGCTTTTGAGCCAGCTTTGCTGGCGGAAAGTGAAGCGTGAAGAGACTGCCCTGCCCGGGCGTACTTTCTACACTCATTTCTCCATTGTGTCGCAGCAACACATGCTTAACGATCGCCAGTCCGAGACCTGTGCCGCCACTGTCCCGTGAGCGGCCTGGATCAACTCGATAGAAGCGCTCAGTCAGGCGGGGAATATGGATCGAATCGATACCGATACCATTGTCCTCTACGGAAAAGTGCCCGCCTTTGTCATCCTGCCACCAGCGCAATTGAATTCCGCCCTCTTCGGGGGTGTATTTCACTGCATTTAAAACTAAGTTGGCAAACGCACTGTGTAATTCGCCGGGGTCTCCATTGAGGTAGCAATCCCCTTTGCAATCAACTTCGATATGATGATGCCGATCGCCACTGAAGCTGCGCGCTTCCTGGGCCACCCTCTCAATCAGTTCTGGCACAGCCACAGCCATATCCCCGCTTTTGCGCTCTGAGGTCTCCAAGCGAGCCAATAGCAGCAGGTCATTGACCAGCGTACTCATGCGGCCAGTCTGCTCCTCCATTTGAGCCAGGGGTTTCCTCCAGGGAGGCGGTGCCATATCACTGCTTTGCAGTGTTTCCAGGTAGCCGGCAATTACCGTGAGGGGGGTGCGCAGCTCATGGGAAACATTGGCGACAAAATCCCGGCGCATCTGCTCGAGATTGTGTAAACGGGTAATGTCGCGAACAATGACCAAAGCCTCATCTTTACCGTAGCGGGTGACTTCCAGCTGTAACATGCGCGCCTCATTGCCAGGTGCGGGCAGAGTGAGGGGTTCTCCGCTGTTATCACCGTGCATATAGCTGACAAAGCCAGGGTCGCGGACAAAGTTGACTAATGACTGGCCGGAATCACTGGCCTGCAACCCAAGGAGTTCACCCGCTGCAGGGTTCCACCAGGCCAGGTTATCGCCGTCTTCCAGGGCTACAATGCCTTCGCGCAGGGCGCTGGTACTGTCTTGCACTCGGCGCAACATCACGTGCAATTTCTGCTTCTCGCGGCGGTGGCGCCGCTGCATACGGTAAAAGTCGTCGTAGATTTCGCCCCAAATGCCAAAGGCGGTTGGGGCTGGGCCGCGTCTGCCGTTTGCCAGCCAGCGGTTGAAACGTTGCTGTTGCCACAGCACTGAGATCAGGTAGCTGGCCAATCCCGCAATCAGGGCGAGAGGCCAGCTGCCGGAGGTGACACCGAGAATGGTGCACCCCAGGGCGATAATTACGAAACGCGAGAACTCGCCAATACTGCGATCCAACATAGAGTTGCCGTGTTGCCTGATAGATGGCGGCAGTGGCACAGCCTCTTCCGCCCGCATTCAATACCTCATGGAACCAGGCCCGCACCCGTTAAGTGCGGAGGTTTGATTCTGCAGGGATCGGTACCGATCCAGAGAGGATTGTCACACTTTTTCTGCGGTTTGCACAGAAAACCGATACCCGGTGCCGCGAACTGTCTGGATATAGCGGTCGTGGCCATCAATGGCCAGGGCTTTGCGCAGACGGCGGATATGGACATCCACGGTGCGCTCCTCTACATAGACATTCCCACCCCATACATGATCGAGGAGTTGGGTGCGTGTATAGGCGCGCTCCTGGTGGGAGAGGAAGAAGGTGAGCAGGCGAAACTCTGTTGGCCCCATATCCACCGGCTGCCCTTTGATAGTGACTCGGTGACTCAGTGGGTCCAATATCAGTGCGCCGGCACTGAGCGGTTCTTCCGGGGTTGCCGGGCCCGCGCGGCGCAGTACGGCCTTTAAGCGTGCAACCAGCTCCCGGGGGGAGAAAGGCTTGGTGATGTAATCGTCGGCCCCGGTCTCTAACCCTTTGATTTTATTGTCTTCTTCACCTTTTGCCGTGAGCATGATGATCGGCAACGAGGTGGTGAGTTCATCGCGCTTGAGGCGCCTTGCCAGCTCTACCCCGGAAACATCCGGCAGCATCCAGTCGAGCAGCACTAAGTCGGGCTTCTCGTCGATAATCAGGGCGTGAGCTTCCTGGGCGTTTTCCGCCTCAAGGCAGCGGTAATCTGCCATTTCCAGTGCGACCCGCAGCATATCGCGCACTGCGGATTCGTCATCGACAATCAGGATCGTTTTACTGTGCATTTGCCTGCCATACCCGCTCTGTTGTCAGGGTTTCCCCAGTTATGGCCGAGGATTAAACGGGATTTATATGACAAATATATGACGCTCCACTTCTGGAGCCCACTCATCTTTCAATTCAGCAGAAAATGCAGCGATATGCCGGCGAAAATGGCAAACCCTACCCAATTATTGTTGATAAAAGCCTGAAAACAGCCCTCTCGCCCTCGGTCCCGAATCAGCCACTGCTGATAAACGAATAAACTGCAAACCGGCAATAGCGCCAAGTAGTAAAAAATACCGAGTGAGAACCTTGATCCAATAAGCAGCAGGGCTATTAAAACTAAAAGTTGTAAGGTTCCGGTGATGACCTTGTCCATCTCCCCAAACAAAATGGCGGTGGACTTAACGCCGATCTGAAGATCGTCATCGCGGTCCACCATCGCATAGAAAGTGTCATAGCACAGGGTCCAAACCAGATTGGCGGTATAGAGCAACCAGGCCTCTGCTGGTACTTCTCCTGTAACCGCTGCGAAAGACATGGGGATTCCCATACTAAAGGCGGCGCCCAGGACCATCTGGGGTAGGTGTGTGTGGCGCTTTGCAAAGGGATAGCCGAATGCCAGAGCCAGAGCTAAAAACGAGAGGAGAATCGTGAGTGTGTTGGTGGTGAGTACCAGTAGGAAGGCGGCAGCGCTGAGCCCGGCGAAAAGCGCCAATGCAGACTTTGGAGTCAGTGCGCCGGTGGCCAGGGGACGCTCTGCAGTGCGTTTTACATGGGCGTCAATTTTGCGATCGGCGAAGTCATTGACTGCGCAGCCAGCCGCTCGCATCAGGATCACACCAAGTGTAAATACGATAAACAAGTGAAAGCCCGGCCACCCCTCCGCGGCCAGCCACAATGCGCACCAGGTGGGCCAGAGCAACAGTAGTGAACCTATGGGCCTGTCCATCCTCGCCAATTGCCAGTAGGGCAGCGCGGTGGGCCAGCGTTGTGCGATCTGTTGGCTGATCACAGTGAATCCTCAGTTGCGATAGTTTTGGCTGCTTCTTGCGCTATGGGGTCACCTGTCGGTGTGAAGTTGGGAAGAAAAGCTTCCGACACCAGTAAAGGCTTGTCCCGCAGCCAGAATACCGAGCGGCGACCCCAGACTTCAGAACCCTTATCCCCAAGTTCACGATCGGCGCAGCCTGGGGATTTTTGCAGCAAATTGAGGGCGATCTCCCCTCTGCGAATACCCGGTTCACTAAACAGCAGCTCCCCCAGCGGGCGGGTATCCAAGCTACGTAGATTGCGAGACTTCCCTTGCAGGCTGCGCTCGGGCAAAACGCTGCGTGCATACACCCAGGGCTGTCCGCAGCCGTAGAGCAGTACTTCCCGAATCAGGGCCCGGCTGCCATTGTGCAATCCCAATACAAAGCACTCTTCAGGGCGGGGTGTCTGCCAACCCTGGTACAGCACACGAACATAAAAGTCCCCATCACTCTGCTGCTTGAGAGCGGCGGTGAGTGATCCGGAATAGGTCAGCCAGGGCACCAGATTTTTGGGTGGTTGCTGTTGGGTTTCAAGAGGCAAACTCTGCCAATCGCCAGAGGGCACAAATGGTGATTGGTGCAACGATAACTCCGCAGTCTGGATAAAGGCCCCATTGTATCCCGGCCGGTGCAGCAGGTCTCTCCCTGTTGCATTTTTGCTCCCCAGCACGGCAATGGATATAGTGCTCACTGCAATGAAAACAACGATTCATAAAGAGAAGCTTGTTATGGGGCTTACTACCAAAATCTTAGTGGGAATGCTTGCGGGCATTGCCGTGGGGTGTTTATTTAATTACTTGAATATGAGCCAGCTGTTCGGTGCTGGTGTGAACAGTGCTATTAATCTCTATCTGACTGAAGGCCTGTTCGATGTTATCGGCCGTATCTTTATCGCTTCGCTGAAGTTGATGGTGGTGCCTCTGGTGCTGGTATCGCTGATCAGCGGAGCCTGTGCCCTGTCGGAAGGCAGCCGAATTGGGCCGCTGGCGGGTAAAACCGTCCTTCTTTATATGGTGACAACGGCCATCGCCATTACTCTGGCATTGTGTCTGGCATTGATCTTCCAGCCCGGAGTTGGTGTTAATGAGACTGCAGCTGAAGCCGCTTCAACATTTGTGCCGAAGGAGTCCCCACCGCTTTCCGAGGTGCTGGTTAATATATTCCCGACCAATCCTGTAGCCGCTATGGCTGAGGGAAATATGCTGCAGATTATCGTATTTGCCCTGTTGATGGGCTATGCGATTTCCCGCTGTGGCGAACCGGGCCAGCGTATCGCCGCTTTCTTTAATGACCTCAATTCCGTTGTATTGCGCATGGTTGGTGTATTGATGGTATTTGCCCCCTATGGCGTTTTTGCGCTATTGGCGAAAACCTTTGCCGACCTTGGGTTCGGAGGTTTGGTACAACTCGGAAAGTATTTCCTGGTCGTGCTCTGTGCCCTGCTTCTGCATGCATTGGGGACTTACTCGGTGATTCTGAAGCTGCTGAGTGGGCTCAATCCCTTAGAGCTACTGAAGAAAATGTGGTCGACCATGGTTTTCGCCTTCAGTACCGCTTCCTCTGCTGCCACTATCCCGGTGACTTTGTCGACGGTAGAGAAGCGCCTGGGTGTGGATAATAAAATTGCTGCATTCACAGTTCCCTTAGGCGCGACTATCAATATGGATGGCACTGCGATTATGCAGGGTGTGGCTACGGTCTTTATTGCCCAATTCTTTGGTATTGAGATCGGCCTGACTGGCTTTCTGACAGTGATCCTGACTGCGACCCTGGCGTCTATCGGTACTGCTGGGGTGCCCGGCGTCGGCCTGATTATGTTGGGTATGGTATTGCAGCAGGTGGGTCTGCCGCTCGAGGGGATTGCCATTGTGATCGGCGTAGATCGCCTGCTGGATATGGTGCGCACGGCGGTCAATATTACAGGTGATGCGGTAGTAAGTAGTGTGGTGGCGAAGAGTGAAGGTGCCCTGGACGAAGAGACTTACTACGATGCCAATTACAAGAGTGTCAGCATTAACGACAACAACACAGTAGGCGCCCACTAGGGCGCTTTCCTCAAGCCTCGGCAAATCGGGGCTTGTTCTGTAACCAGCGTTTAATCAACTGTTGTCGCATGCCCTCTGTCAATTGAGGGGAAATAGCAATTTTTTGCACTTGCGGCAGCAGCTCAGCATCCCTCTGCAAGTCTGCGATGCGGTGCTGGATCTCCCCTGTCTGGCGGGTGCCGAGGATTTCCCCGGGACCTCGCAGACGCAGGTCTTCCTCTGCAATAGCAAAACCATCACTGTGTTGACGCAGCGCTTGCAAGCGGGCGCGGCCATTCTGCGATAGTGGTGTGCCGTACAGCAGCACGCAGTGGCTGGCGATGGAGCCGCGACCGACCCTGCCGCGCAACTGGTGCAATTGGGCCAGGCCCAGGCGTTCGGGGTTTTCGATAATCATCAGGCTGGCATTGGGCACGTCGACGCCCACTTCAATGACCGTGGTGGCCACCAGCAAATCCACTTCCCCGGCCTTGAAGGCGCTCATAACCTGCTCTTTTTGCTCTGGCTTCAGGCGGCCGTGTACCAAGGCTACGCGAACGCCTTCGAGCATTTCGGCGAGCTCTTCGGCGGTCGATTCTGCCGCCTGGGCCTGCAGGCTTTCCGACTCCTCGATAAGGGTGCAAACCCAGTAGGCCTGGCGACCCTCGGCGATGGCGCTTTGCACCCGTTCCATAACCTGGTCGCGCCGATCATTGGCAATGGCAACGGTGTTGATGGGTTGGCGCCCCGGCGGCAGCTCATCGATGATTGAGCAATCCAGGTCGGCGAAGGCGGACATCGCCAGGGTGCGGGGAATTGGTGTAGCGGTCATAATCAGCTGGTGGGGTTGCAGCCTGCCGGTAGCTCCACTTGCCGCCCCTTTTTCACGCAGCTCCAGACGTTGCTGTACGCCAAAGCGGTGTTGCTCGTCGATAATCACTAACACCAGGTTGTGGAAAGCCACCTCTTCCTGAAAAAGTGCGTGGGTGCCCACCACTAACTGGGCATCGCCACTGGCGATCTTGCCCAGCTGTTTACGCCGCTCGGCAGCCTTTAAGCTGCCCGTTAGCTGAGCAACTTCAATACCCAAAGGTTCCAGCCAATTACAAAAATTGATCCGGTGCTGCTCTGCCAGGATTTCTGTCGGTGCCATGACTGCTACTTGAGCACCGGTCCCAATGCCCTTTAGGGCAGCCATAGCGGCGACCAGGGTTTTTCCCGCGCCCACATCTCCCTGCAATAAGCGCATCATCGGGGTTTGTTGAGCCAGATCCTCAGCGATTTCCTCGCAAACTCTCTGCTGTGCGCCGGTGAGGGAAAATGGCAGACGCGACAAAAAGTCTCGCTCCAGGGATCGGTTAACGGACAGAGGTGGTGCCGCTACCCTAGCGCTATTGCGCCTCAACTCCAGCAGACTCAGATGGTGTGCCAGTAACTCTTCCAGGGCCAGACGCTGCTGGGCGGGGTGAGTACCTGCTGCCAGTTGATCTAGCTGGGTGCCAGCCGGAGGGGCGTGCAAATACAGCAAGGCGTCCCGGAGGGGGTAGCGCAGAGATTTGGGTAACAGCTCTGCCGGCAAGAACTCGGTAACAGCACCGTTTTTCAGTAGAACCAGTGCCTGCTCCACCAATCCTCGCATACGGGCCTGGCTCACACCTTCTGTTAGCGGGTAAACCGGCGTAAGGGTATCTGCGGTCTCCGCGTTTTCGATACCGACGATTTCCGTTTCCGGGTGGTAGAGCTCCAGGCCGTTGGCTCCGCGACGGGCCTCCCCAAAGCAGCGTATTCGGGTTCCTCGGGCAAAGCGGCTTTTCTGTGCGGCAGAAAAATGAAAAAAGCGCAGGGTTAAGGTGCCGCTGCCATCCTGTAATCTGACCACCAGGCTGCGGCGGCGGCCGAATACGACATCGGCGGCACTGACCTCTCCTTCGATTACCACATCCATACCGGCGGTGAGGCCGGCAATAGGCACCACCCGGGTGCGGTCTTGATAGCGTAGGGGCAAGTGGAAAACCAAATCCTGTAGGGAGTTGATATGGAGTTTGGCCAACACCTGGGCAAATTTATCCCCCACGCCTTTGAGGGTGGTAACGGGCAGCTCGGCCAGGTTGTTATCTATCCCACGGTCAGGTGACACTGGCTGATGGCCTCTCGCAGTATGTCGATTGCGCGGTGTCGGGGGAAGCTTGCCCGCCAGGCCAGTGCTACGGTGCGGCGTGGGCCCGGTGCGGTAAAGGGGCGGGTCTCCAGCAGGCCACTGGCGTACTGTGATGCGGTGGCGGCTGAGAGTGGCAATACGGTAATTCCAAGCCCTGAGGCCACCATATGGCGGAGTGTTTCCAGAGAGCTGCCATCTGCGGCTGTGCGTATGCTGCCGCCGCCGGCTTCTTTTTCCATGGTTAGTTGCAGGTGCGGACAAGCTTCCAGTACCTGATCACGGAAGCAGTGGCCCTCACCCAGCAGAAGCACATTGTCTTCAGTGAGTTGATCCGGGGAGATAACCTCCTGCTTTGTAAGTGGATGGCCTGCGGGCATCAATACAACAAATGGCTCGTCGTACAGGGGTTGGGTGACAACGTCGGGCTCGGTAAAGGGGAGAGCAATAATGATGGCATCCAGTTCGCCCTTGCGTAGCCTCTGTCTCAGCGTGGCGGTATATCCCTCCTCAACATAGAGTGGCATTTCTGGTGCCAAATGCTGTAGTTGGGGAATAAAGTGTGGGAACAGGTAGGGCCCAATAGTAAAGATGGCGCCAACAGATAGGGGGCTAGCCAGCTGGTCCTTGCCGGCGCTGGCGATGTCTTTGATGGCTGCTGATTGTTCCAGAACCAGCTGGGCCTGGGCGACAATTCTCTCGCCCAATGGGGTTGCCTGCACTCGAGTTTTTGAGCGCTCAAACAGAGCGACACCGAGCTCTTTCTCCAGTTTCTTTACCGCGATAGAGAGTGTCGGTTGGCTGACGTAACAGCGCTCGGCGGCACGGCCAAAATGCTGTTCCTGGGCGAGAGTTACGATATAGCGCAGTTCATTGAGAGTCATGGTCGAGGCAATTAGATGGCCATTAGTAATAGTAATTATTCATAAATAATCGCCGCTGGCCAATACCCTGTCTCAATCTGTAAGCTGAGAGCGAATATTGGGAAAATTTACTAGTTTTGGGAATTCAGGTGGGATTGAGGCGCAAAATTTTGCTATATCTGTAAGGGGCACACCGAACGGAGATACGTCATGGGAGTTCTGTCCTGGGTCATTCTCGGGTTGATTGCCGGCGCTTTGGCAAAGTGGATTATGCCTGGGAGAGATCCTGGTGGTTGGATAGTCACTATGGTCATCGGCATTGTCGGTGCCTTTATTGGAGGCTGGCTGGGTGCCCTGATTGGGTTCGGTGGCCCAGTGACTGGTTTCGGAATTGGCGACATAATAACGGCTACGATTGGTGCGATAATTTTTCTTGCGATCTATCGCATGTTCAAAAGGCGTGGCAACTAGTCCGCCTATGGGGAGAGCCTCGGCGGCGAACTATAAGCATTCCGAATTTGAATTTGCCCAAATGACCCCAGCACCTTAGGACTGAATAGCACTGAATCAAGGGAATAAGGTGAGCAGCAAAGATTGTTCACCGGGAACTATATGACACAACAAGAAAAGCTTTGGATCCTTGGGTGTGGTGACCTCGGGGCGAGACTGGCACTGCATATAGACCGAAAGCAATACGCGGTTTATGGAATGCGGCGCAATCCCCTGGTAGCTCTGGCGAGTAAGCGCCGGGCAGATGTGGTGAATTGGCGCCGGGGGGATGCCACTAAGAAAGAGGATATTGAACGCTTGTTGTCTACGGGGGCGGATGTCATTCTCGCGACATTTACCCCCACTGAGCACACGCCAACCGGCTATCATCGCGCCTATGTGGAAACGGCAAAGGCAGTCGCTGAAGTTGTTCCGCACCTTCCATCCCCACCGCGTTTGGTTATTTGGGTTTCATCTACTCGTGTTTATGGCCAAAGCGGTGATGACTTTATCGATGAGCAAACCTTACCTCTGCCCAGTGGTTTTCAGGGAGATAGTTTGCTGGCAGCTGAAGAGATCATTCGCAACGCAATTCCCAACAGTTGCATTGTGCGCTTTGCGGGAATTTATGGGCCTGGTCGAGATCGCTTGTTGTCGCAGGTTCGCGCTGGTCGCTGCGCTCCTCCCCAGCCACCGCAATATAGCAATCGCATCCATGTCGATGATTGTATTGGTTTTTTATTGCACCTTATTGAAAGGCACAAACAGGGGTGGGTCCCGGAGCCTCTTTATATAGGCGCCGATAGCCAGCCTGTGCCGATGTACGAGCTGCAACAGTGGTTGGTAAAAGCGATGGGATATACCAGTGCCCACCTGCGCGAGATTGTGCAAACGAGCGAGCGCCGTTCGAAAAAGCTCAGCAATCAGTTGATGCTGTCCAGTGGTTACGAATTGAAGTATCCAGATTACAAGGTGGGCTATAGCGCTCTGTTGGAGTCGGAGGGCTGAGCTGCCCTCCTCAATTATTGCCACAGCATCGGCGAGAACTTCTTGCCTCAGGTCACCATAATCGCTTCGGCTTCAAAAAGGGCTCCCCGCGGCAACTCCTTGACGACGACGGTTGCCCTGGCGGGATAAGGCTCTTCGAAAAACTCTGCCATTATCTCATTTACAGCGGCAAAGTTGCTGCTGTCGGTAATGTAGAGATTGAGTTTCACAATATGCTGGAGCGATCCGTCTGAGGCCTCACAGACTGCGCTGAGGTTGCGAAAGACCTGGTGGACTTCATCGCTAAAACCTCCGCTAATCATCTGTTGTGTCTCTGGGTCCAGAGCGATTTGTCCCGACAGGTAAACAGTATTATCCACTTTTACTGCCTGGGAATAGGTACCAGCTGCGGCGGGTGCCCGGTCGGTTTTAATAACGGCTCGATTGGGCATGGGGTACTCCATTACTTATCAATATTGTTGAAAAGGAAGACCTATACGGAACTTCCGAATAATCCCTTACTTATTTGCGGGGCTTTCAGAAGTCGGTTAAATATATCGCGCTTTGAAGCCTAATGGCAGTTCCCAATGGGATTCCCTTGTGTTCCTCAAGGCCGAGCGATGCGTATGACAGAAGGGAGGTTGCGCAGGCGCTTCATAACCCGCGCCAAATGTACACGGCCACTGACTTCCAGGGTCAGGGAGATCACGCTGTTGTGAGCATCCTTCTCATCCACATTGATCTGCTCGATGCTGGCGCCCTCTTCCGTAATACGAGTAGCCAGTCGGGCAATAATCCCTCTCTCTGACTCGACTTCTACCCGCACATCACCGAGGAACTCCCCTGTCACATCCGGTGACCAGTTCACCAGCATGATGTTTTCTGGGTGCTCGCGAAAATCACCGGTATTGCGGCAGGTGTCGCGGTGTACTACTACGCCTTTGCCCGAGCTGATATGGCCGATAATGGCATCCCCGGGAATAGGACGGCAACAGCGAGCGAAGCTGATCATCATGCCCTCTTGGGCATCGATCGTTAAGGGAGAAGAGATATTGCTGGCTTCAGTCTCTTCACTGGTGACTGGCGCGAGTAATTTAGCGGCAGAGAAGGCCACTTTACTGCCCATACCTATCTCTTCCAGCAGCTTGTCCAAAGTTGCGCATTTCGCTTCTTTGAGGCCCGCTTCTAATTGCTCTGGCGATAGCGCGTCTAGGCTCGTGTCGAACTTACTGAGTGCTTTTTCCAGCAGGCGCCGGCCCAGGGTAATGGAATCGTGGTGACGCTGGTGCTTGAGGAAGTGACGGATAGCACTGCGCGCTTTGGCGGTTACTACAAAATTGAGCCAGTTAGGGTTTGGCTGTGCAGTTTTGCGCGTGAGAATCTCGACTTTTTGCCCGCTCTCCAGAGGTTGGGACAAAGGGGCCAGGCGCTGATTGATACGCACGGCAACACAGGAGTTGCCGATATCCGTGTGTACGGAATAGGCGAAGTCCACAGCAGTGGCTCCTGCGGGGAGGTCGACGATCTGTCCTTTAGGGGTAAAGACGTAAACTTCATCCGGGAACAGGTCAATTTTTACGTTTTCAATAAACTCTAGCGAGTCGCCGGCGCGCTGCTGCATCTCTAGCAGTCCCTGGACCCAGCGCCGTGCGCGCACCTGGCTGGTGCCACCGGTATTGATCACCTCATCGCCTGAGGCTTTGTACAGCCAGTGGGCAGCAATGCCACTGTTGGCCATTTCATCCATTTCCTTGGTGCGGACCTGAACTTCAATGGGCACCCCGTGCATACCCAGCAGCACTGTGTGCAGTGACTGGTAGCCATTGGATTTGGGGATAGCGACGTAATCTTTAAACTCGGAGATTACCGGTTTGTACAGGCTGTGCATAACACCGAGAACCCGGTAACAGGTATCCACACTGTCCACAATGATGCGGAAAGCGTAGACATCCATTATCTCCTTAAAGGACTTCTTCTTGGCGCGCATCTTTTGGTAGATGCTAAATAGGTGCTTTTCCCGACCAATCACCAGAGAGCTGATGCCCTCCCGCTGCAAGCGCAGTTCTATAGCATTCTGAATTTGTTCCAGCAGCTCTTTGCGATTGCCGCGGGCGGCGACCAGGGCGGCGCGCAAGCGGCTGGCACGCAGTGGGTAGATGGCAAAAAAAGCGCGATCCTCGAACTCGATACGAACGTCGTTCATACCCAGTCGGTGGGCGATGGGTGCGTAGATCTCCAGCGTCTCGCGGGCAATACGGGCACGCTTCTGCGGTTTCAGTGCGCCGAGAGTGCGCATGTTGTGCAGGCGGTCGGCCAGCTTGACCAGAATCACGCGGATATCGCGGGCCATGGCTAGCGCCATCTTCTGGAAGTTTTCCGCCTGCTTTTCTGCCGGGCTGTCGGTCTCGAACTGGGTTAGTTTCGAGACCCCATCGACCAGGTCGGCAACCTCTCCACCAAACTGCTCAGCCAGAGCTGCCTTGGGGATACCCGTATCCTCGATCACATCGTGCAACATGGCTGCCGCCAGGCTCTCGTGATCCATATGCATGCCCGCGAGAATAGTGGCAACTGCCAGCGGGTGGGTGACATAGGGCTCGCCGGAACGGCGCTGCTGACCATCGTGAGCCTGCTCCGCGTAAAAATAGGCGCGGCGAACGATTTGGATCTGGTCGGGGGGAAGGTATGAGGAGAGGCGGTGGGCCAAACTATCTATGGTGTGCAATGCCGCGCGCGCCTCTCGTAAAACTCAAAAAGTACCTAGTAAGAGACCTGATCAGACTTGCTGATCTGTTAGGTAGTTGGGGGTAACGATAGGAGCAGGTGCCTCTTCGCGTTCCGGCTCGTCGAGGATGGCGGCATCCACCAGGCCCTCTTCGATTTCGCGCAGGGCAATTACCGTGGGCTTATCGTTTTCTTCGGGAACCAATGGATCCCTGCCGCCTGTAGCGATCTGACGGGCGCGTTTGCTGCCGACGATAACGAGCTCGAAGCGGTTGTCCACATGCTCAAGGCAATCTTCAACGGTAATACGTGCCATAAACTTTCGTTTCCATTTGCTGTGCCCGAAGGCAAATTCTGTACAGGGGACCGGCTATTTTACCGGACCGGGAAATGTATGCAATTCGATCAATTGGTTCAGTGGCGCAACAGTGCCTGAAGTAGGTCGCCGTGGCGCAGTTGCTGCAGCTCTAAGCGCTGTCGCTGGGCAACGATAATCGCACGCAGCTCTGTTAACGCTTGGTCGAAGTTATCGTTGATTACCAGGTAATCTGCGGCGACATAATGGGTCATTTCGTCGATGGCCTGGTCCATACGGCGATCAATGACCGCTTGATCGTCCTGACCGCGTCCGGTGAGGCGCTCGCGCAGGGCTTCCTGGGACGGAGGCAAAATAAAAATACCCACTGCATCAGGTCGCAGGCGACGAACCTGTTCGGCCCCCTGCCAATCGATCTCTAGGATTACATCGCGACCACTGGCAAGAGTCTCTTCGATCTCAGCTTTGGCGGTGCCGTAGTAATTATCGCCATAAACTTGGGCGTGCTCAAAAAAAGCATCGCGCTCCAGCATTGCCAAAAACTCTTCCCGCTCGACAAAGTGATAGTCAATGCCATGGGTCTCACCTGGGCGCATGGCGCGAGTGGTATGGGAAACCGATACGGTAACCTGACTGTCGCTGTTTACCAGCGCTTTGACCAAGCTGGTTTTTCCTGCACCGGAGGGGGCGGAGACGGTGTAGAGAGTTCCTGTTTGCACAACTGATCCTGTTCGCGAGCAAAGAGCCCATTATAACCGAAGCTTGTGCCTGAAGATGAAAGAGTGTCGTGAAGGGACAAGGCTAGCCCCCGGCCGGAGTGGGGGTATCTGTTGGGAGATTCAGGGCACGTTACCACCTGCGCGCCTGAGCCCGGCCGGGATAGCCTCGCGGGAGTTTCTTAATCACCACCAACCACCTGTGATTAAGGGGACCTCCCTGTTGTTAATCGCTAACGAAAGTGACTCTATCCTCTTTGCGCCGGGTTGCCAACCACCACCATACCAAAGAGCTTGCGAGCAAGTAGGATATGAAGAGTGGTACATATGTATTGTTTAGTAGCGGAATAGCGCAGATGAGTGCTGCGAGTCTCAAAGTTTCGAGGCGCCCTGAAATAGGGTGACCATCCAGTATCCTTCCATTAATTGCCAGGCAAATAATCAAGGCAATAACCGAGCCCATAAGTTGCCAGAAACTCAATACGCTGGTGAACCAGAGGAGAGATAAGGTTGTGGCGGTGTAACAGAGGTGCTGTGCGAATGCGTAGTTGCGCAAACCAGGGCTAATTTCAGGGTTGAAACGTTTAAAGTTTGTCAGATCGGTAGAGGCTACTGGCATGGATTTTTCTACATCTGCGGGCCTGTAGCCGGTGGGGCGGAACCAAAGAGTGCACTTGTCCCACCAGCTTTTCGTGTGCCAGGCATCAATGGCCATGCGCTTTAAGTGTTGTAAATTGGCTGCTACAGGATCAAAGGTATTCAGGGGCTTACGCACACCGTAAAGACAGGGCTCAGTTTCGAGTTCCTGCTGGTAGGTGCCAAATAAGCGATCCCAAAGTATTAGTATTCCGCCGTAGTTTTTATCTACGTAGACAGCGTTCTGGGCGTGGTGTACCCGGTGATTCGAGGGGGTAATGACAAACCACTCCAACCAGCGGATCTTGGGTATTTTTTGTGTGTGAACCCAAAACTGGTAAATAAGATCAATTGCGCCGGCGACAATAACAATTTCTGCCGGCAAGCCAATCAATAGAAGCGGTAGATAAAATATCCAATCCAGCTGTAGCCCCCCCGAAGACTGGCGCAATGCTGTGCTCAGGTTGTAGTCCTCACTCTGGTGGTGCACCAGGTGTTCTGCCCAAAAGATGTTTACCTCGTGACAGATACGGTGCTTCCAGTAGTAGCAGAAGTCGTATGCGAGAACCGCCAGGGCCAGGTGCCAGACATTGTCGATAGACCAGTTGAAACCAACCCATTGATAGTAGGGTTGTAGCAACGTAAACAGCGGGATATAGATAACGAGGAATAAGCTTTTATAGGTAAGCCCGATAATACGATTGAGAATCCCCGTGCTGAGATTGCCAATAGTGTCATTCAGCCTGTAGAGCCCCCAGCCTTTCCAGCGATCCAGGGCGAACTCCATAAGCATGGCGGTCAGAAAAAATGGAATGGAGAAAGTAAGCAGGTCCACAGAAACCCCATATTTTTATTATTAGATAGCGTATCTATCGAACTCTGCCACACGGCTACTGGGCCGCATATGCCAGTGAAGCATGGATTCTGAAATCAGTCAGTATTCGCTAAAGGGATTTTGACGTAATTAACTTTCAGGTTTACAAAAGTGGTGCCTGATTGGCACTAATCAAAAGATTGGCAAGAGCATGCGATACGTCGAATTGGTACCACGGCTAGGTGTGACTTTTGATGTTTAGGCATGGTTTTCTTCGTGAAAGGATTTTCTTTGGAGTTTATAAATAGAAAGACCGGCAAATGCCGGTCTTTTTTTACTCTGAACGGGTCGTTATTTACTCGCTAGCTTCCGCTTCCAAAGTCACACCGCTGTAGGATTCATACCCATAGACACTGATGTACCAGGTGCCGGAATCCGGGTTGCTAATGGTGCAGCTCTCCTCGTTACCCCAGAGGTATGGACGACAGTCATATCGACGCAGAGTAGGATAGTTACCGTGGCGCACGTAGAGATCAACTTCGCCAGAGCCACCGGACATCTCTATAGTAAGGGTGGAAGTCCCCGACTCAACATCAATGGTGAAGTCATTCCAGCTGCCCTGGCTGCCAGAAAGGTTAGTTTCTGTCCAACCTGAACCATTGCTGCCACTGTCGTCATCGTCGTCGCCGCCATTACCACTATCGTCGCCGCTCGCCATAGCTACAGCTGCTGCCGCGTCCACAATACCGGAGCCGCAGTTGTTGCAAGAAGAGGGGAAGCTGCGAGCGGTGCTGGTGAGGATCGATTCAACTTCATCCGGAGTAACGTCGGGGTTAACCGAATAAATCAGCGCTGCTGCGCCGGCGACATGGGGGGCTGCCATACTGGTGCCCTGGCTGTAATAGTAGCTATCGCTACCCGCATCGGTAGAGCCGTTGTTGTAGGTGGAAAGGATACCGTCGGAATCGTTTGCGAAGCTCTGTGCGCCACCGGGTGCAGCGACATCAACCACATTGCCATAGTTGGAGTAATAAGAGCGGCCGCCGGTACGGTCAGTTGCCGCAACGGTAATAACCCCATCACAGCTGGCGGGCGAGTATTGGCTTGCGTTGGCACCACTGTTACCAGCGGCGACAACCACGGTAGCGCCGAGGCTGCGCGCAGTGTCGATAGCGCTTTGCGTGGTAGTGTCACAGCTACCGCCACCGCCGAGGCTCAGGTTCAATACTTGGGCTGGGTTTTGGTTGCTCGGTAATCCGCTGACAGAACCACCGGCACCCCAGATAATGCCGTCGGCAATATCAGAGGTATAGCCACCACAGCGTCCAAGCACACGAACGGGCACTATCTTCGCATCATAGGCTACACCGGCGATACCCATGTTGTTGTTAGTAACCCCGGCAATGGTGCCGGCTACATGGGTGCCGTGCCAGCTGCTGTCGCTCTCGGAGGGGATGCTCGGGTCGTCACCGCAGGCTTTATCTGTATACCAATCCCCTGGGTCAGTGGGATCGTCATCACGTCCATCTCCATCTACGGAGACGAAAGTGTCAGAAATCATATCGTAGCCTGGTAGGATATTGTCTACCAGATCGGCGTGGGGGAGATAACCGGTATCGAGTACGGCAACCACTACGCCATCGCCCTGGGTAACGTCCCAAGCTGAGGGCAGGTTCAAGCCGCCGGTGGACTCGTAGTAATGCCACTGGCTGAGATAGCTCGGGTCATTGGGCTCGGCCATCGCTTTCATAATCAGGTCCGGCTCTGCGTATTCCACATCCGGATCCTGTTTCAGGCTATCGATGATCGCGTTTACTTCAGCTCTACTTTTACGGCCTTCCAGGCGCATTACCTGAGCGCCAGTGGCCATACGGCGGAGGTGGCGCATCTTGTGGCCGGCGCGACGGGAAGCTTTTTCGACCGTCTCTGTGGCCATGGTGGCCGCCCTCCCAACTTTAGCGCTCTCCTTGTACTTTACGATGATGCGGTCGGTTAGCAGTGTTTTTTCCGCGTCCGCTGCGTGAGTAGCGAAAGGGGTAGCACACAGTAACGAAAACGCACTCGCCAGAGTCGTCTTTTGCAAAAGACTTTTCAATGATGATTTCATTATTGTTATATCTCCGAGATATTTTAAATCCGGCTATCAGTATTCCGATAGGCCGGAGACTCCTGAAAAACTCCGCACTAACAAAATAAATTTGCTTAACGGATAGGCCTAGAAACTGTCTTTCTCACAGTCGGTAAGTCAGTTTGACCAAAATTGGTACCAAAGTTTCAAAATGGTACTTCTTTATAACGTTCGTGAAATTATTATCCTCAGCTTAGGCCTTTAAATTTGTGTGGCTTTTGGCGACAAATTTATAAGTTTTGGGAAAAAAATCTGATAGTGAGAATTTATCTACGGGAGAGACGTGGAGGGGTTCACAGGAGGGAAATTGGATAATAAACGAATATTTTCAGATAAAAGAATTATCGTGCGTAGAAAAGGTGAATTGCTAAACGCTTCTTAGTGACGTGTACGTAGCATTTACGTAGCTTGGCTTTGGGGCCTGTTTCCTGAGGGTACCCCAGTAATGAAAACCTTTGCTGGCTACTACTGGGGTTTGAGGTTGAAAGGTTGGTGTTAGGACTTGTGTTTATCTGGCCTTGCTATAACTGGGAACTTTGGCCCACAGCTTTGCAGCCAGCAACCCAAAGATAAATCCAAATAGGTGGGACTCCCAGGAGATAAAACCACCCCGTGGTAAGACACCGAAAATAAGCCCTCCATAAAGGACGGCTACCACAATAGATATTAATAAACGGCTAAATTTCCTGCTGATAAATCCCGCAAGAAGCAAAAAGCCGAAATAGCCATAGATAACTGAGCTAGCTCCCAAATGATTACCCCTGCCAGCAAAAAGCCAAACGGCCACTCCGGTGGTGATCACAACGAACAGGGTCACTTTCAGGTAAGTTTTTACCCCGTACTGCAGCACTAAGAAACTGAAGATGCACAGAGTGAATATATTCGAGAAGAAGTGCCAGCTATTTCCATGCAGTAATGGTGCAGAAAAGATATGGGGGAGGTGGTTGATTGAGCGGGGAACAATACCAAAGTAATTAAGCGATCGGCCGCTCAGAATATTAATAATCTCAATTGCAGCAAGCACTAAAAAAATAGCGCCGACCCACTTCAGGTTTTGTCGCATAAATATTCCTTAAAGGGTGAGCTATCACAAATCCCTCTGTCTGGTGGTAGAGGGGCATCCGCAGTCTCGGTGAGAATGCCCCAGAGGGTTACTCGATGTTTTGTACTTGCTCGCGCATCTGCTCGATCAATACTTTGAGCTCTACCGCAGCCTGGGTTGTGTCGGTAACCACAGACTTTGAGGAGAGGGTGTTGGCTTCGCGATTAAACTCCTGCATCAGGAAATCCAGCCGCCGGCCGATTGATCCACCGCCGGCTAAAACCCGACGTGTTTCAGAAGTGTGCGCACTGAGGCGATCGAGCTCTTCATCCACATCAGCCTTCTGGGCCAACAGGACGATCTCCTGCTCGAGCCGGTCCTTGTCCAGCTCCACTTGCAACTCTTCCAGGCGGCTGCGCAGCTTGTCTCGCTGTGCCTCAAGAATTTGGGGAAGCAGTTCTCGAACCTTGGCCACCTGCTCTTCGATTCCCTTGAGTCGGGCCTCAATAAATTTGGCTAGCTCAGCGCCTTCTCGTTCACGGTTTGCGCGCAGCTGTCCCAGTGCCTCGCGAAAAGCCTCCAATATCGTTGCCGACTGTTGATCGGTATCCGCCTCCGGTTCACTGATAACACCGGGCCATTGGAGAATTTGCAAGGGATTGAGTGGTTGAACATCCTCGCCACCCGCTACCTGTTTTGCCGCTTGAATCAGTGCCTGGGCGAGGGGTTGATTGATTTCCAGCCCAGTGTCTTCGGCGCTATTGGTCTTCAGGCTCAGGGTCAGTTCAATTTTGCCGCGGGACAGTGTTTTGCGTAGCGTATCGCGCAGTTGTGTTTCCAGGGAGCGAGCCGCTTCGGGCAAACGGAAATGTGGTTCCAGGTAGCGATGGTTGACCGAGCGCAGTTCCCAGATAGCGGTGCCGTTTGCGTAATTGGCCTCGGCGCGTCCAAAGGCTGTCATGCTGCGCACTTTGTTCTGTTCCCGTTGACTGGCCATAGCTGATCCCCTACAGGCGTATTAATCGGCCCGGCATAATAACACAGCGTTTGGATCGCCATGCTGGGGTATATAATGCGGGGCTTTCATTCAATATTTGAGGTGGACTATGCAGCGTCCCAGTGGCCGCGCCCCTGCGCAATTGCGCCCGGTAAAAATTACCCGCAACTATACCCGTCATGCGGAGGGGTCTGTGTTGGTGGAGTTTGGTGATACCAAGGTTTTGTGTAATGCCTCTCTATCCAGTGAAGTCCCAAGGTTTTTACGCGGCCAGGGCAGCGGTTGGATTACTGCAGAGTACGGCATGCTGCCACGCTCCACAGGCTCTCGTATGCTCAGGGAAGCGGCCAAGGGCAAGCAGAGTGGGCGCACCGTGGAAATTCAGCGCTTGATCGGGCGCTCACTGCGAGCGGCGGTAGACCTGGAGAAGCTGGGTGAGAATCAAATCACCGTCGATTGCGATGTTATCCAGGCCGATGGTGGTACCCGAACTGCAGCAATAACTGGTGCCTGTGTGGCATTGGTTGATGCCCTGCGTCATATGCAGCGAGAGAAAATCATAGCCGATGATCCGCTCAAGAATATGGTAGCGGCGGTATCAGTGGGAATTTATGAGGGGGAGCCGTTACTGGACCTGGATTACCCGGAAGACAGTTCAGCGGATACCGATATGAATTTGGTGATGGCCGAAGATGGCGGCATGATCGAGGTTCAAGGCACTGCAGAGGGTGAGCCATTTACCGAAAAGCAGTTCGCTCAGATGCTGGGGTTGGGCAAGGCGGGTATTGATGAATTGATCGCTTTGCAAAAGCGGGCGCTGGACGAGTAAAGCAGCCGCCCCTTGGTTTGTATCCGGCCCTCTCCCAATAGGGAAGGGGCCGGAACTCCATGCGATTCAGACTTCGATTTCGTAGTCCATGATTACCGGCAAGTGGCTGGAGAATTTCACATTCTTATTGATTGCACCGTACTCAATGCGATTTTTCAGACCGTGAGAAACGATCTGCATATCAGTACGCCAGCCATCTCCTTCTCCGACAGTACCGCTGGGCCACCAGCTAAATTCGTCGGTATCTTTTACTACACGGCGAAAAGCATCGACATAGCCAACATCATTAAACAGCTGGTCCAGCCAGCGCTGTTCGTGACGCATAAAGCCGGGAGAATCCTGGTGATCTTGCCAATTCTGTACGTCTGCACGACGGTGAGCCATGCCCCAGTTACCACAGAAAATAAAGTCGCGGCGTTTGCGGCTTATTTTTAGCAAGTGCGCCTGCATGTCCTCAAAGAATTGGACTTTTTTCTCTAACGACGTCTCATCTGAGGCGACTGGCGCGAGCAGGGAGCCAACACTCAGTCGCTCGAAATCCGCCTGTAGATAGCGGCCGTACATATCCTCACCATTGGCGAAGCCCATGCCGAATATGATGGCTTTGGGCTGGCTTCGGGTGTAGATAGCCACACCGTTTTCGTGGGGAGTTCCCGAGTCGAAAAAGTAACTGTAATAACCGTCGGGGTGAAATATTGGGTGGTCCAATTCAGGCTCGAGAGAGCGCAGGTCCTGAAGGCAGATAATATCTGCGTCCTGCTCCGCCAACCAATCGTAGAGACCGCGTTGGGCGGCCTGATGAACGCCGTCTACCGACAAGCTTACTATTCGCATTATTAGCCCCTTACCAGCGGACTGTGTATCATTAGAAACATTATATGCATGCCTACCCCCGGGAATGCTACGGGGAGGTCTCCCTTCACCTTAGCCAATAGTTAACAATTTTCCATGCAGCAATATCAGCGCGATTTTATCCAACTTGCCCTGGATCATCAGGTTTTGTGTTTCGGCGACTTCACATTGAAGTCGGGCCGTCAAAGCCCCTACTTTTTCAATGCCGGCCGTTTCCACACCGGTGCTGCACTGGCAGCGCTGGGACAGGCCTATGCCGAGGCGATAATCGCTTCGGGAGTGGAGTTCGATGTCATTTTTGGGCCGGCCTACAAAGGTATCCCGCTGGGTGCGGTGACTGCTGTGGCTCTAGCCCAAAAGGGGATCGATAAGCCTTTCTGTTACAACCGAAAAGAAGCCAAGGATCACGGTGAAGGCGGAACCTTAGTGGGTGCGCCGCTTAATGGCAAGGTTTTGATTATCGATGATGTTATTACTGCGGGCACAGCCGTGCGCGAAGTGATGCAAATTATCGAATCTCATGGCGCAGAGGCGGCGGGAGTTGTGATTGGTCTCAACCGCCAGGAAAAGGCTAGCGAAGATTGTGAATTCTCCGCTATTCAGCAAGTTGAGAGACAGTACAATATTCCTGTGGTCGGCATCGTGCAGTTAGACGATGTGATTAGCTTTCTCGAGCAGGAGTCGAATGACAGCGATACTCTGCAGAAAATTGTGGACTACCGGCAGCGCTACGGTGTCGCGGGTCAATAAATTTTGTCCCTCCTAGCCGTGGGCCGGTTAATTTAGAGAGAAGAGCGATGCGAGTCGCCCCTTTAGTACCTCTATTGGTCAGCACCCTTTTGATGCTGGCTGTAGAGGCTTATGGCAACAATAGCCGGGTTTTGTATCGATACACTGATCACCAGGGAGTCCTGGTGATCAACGATGCTATTCCACCGGAATTTGTTCCAAATGGATATGAGATTCTCACTCTTACCGGTCGTGTAGTTGAAGTAGTTGCACCGCAGCTCAGTCCCGAAGAGTACCAAGCCGAACTTCAGCTAGAGGCCCAGCGGGAAGCGGATCGTAAGTTGCTCAAGCGCTATAACAGTATTGCGGATATTGAGAGTGCTCGGTCGCGCAAGTTGGCTGTCGTAGAGCAGGATATGGCTATCATGCGGTCAAATATCAGCAGTCTACGCCGGCAAATTGCCCAGGAAGAAGCCTCTGCTGCGCGCACGCAGCGGGGCGGCCGTGAGGTGGCTCCCGAATTGTTGCAGAGAATTGCTGATCTACAAAAAGAAATGGAAGTGCTTGAGGAGCGCCTCAGCCGGCGTGCGGCTGAAGCGGATACCATAGGGGTTGATTTCGATAAGGCGGTAGCCCGCTATACCGAACTTAATGCTGAGAGCTAGCTAATTTCTCAATGCCTGAATAATTTCGGAGGGCTGCCGCTAAACAGCCCTCATGAGGAAATGGTTATCTGGCTGCAGCCACTGTCTCACGGAAGAAACCAGCCGTTAATACGGGCCACTGTTCTGCCCAGTACTCTGTAGGCTTACGCTTAAAACCGCTGCGCACGTATTGGACGATGCGCCCCTCCGCGCTCGCCAAAAGCAGGTTGGCAGCACCACCGAGAGGAAGAGTCGGGCGCAGGTGTTCGCGCAATTCGGCTTCGCGCAAGATCTGTCTAATTTGGGTTTCCAGTCGATCAAACAACTGCAGGATTCGTCCATGCAGCCTCTCAGTTTCACCGGTAAGCGCGTCGCCTGTAAGCAGGCGAGTGATTCCTGGATTGCGTTCACAGAACGCCAGAAGAAGCTGCAGAATTTTCTGGCAGCGATTGAGAGCCGAGGGCTCCTCCTGCAGGATCATTGCGATACGGCTGAAAATGGTCTCCTCAATAAATTCGATCAGCCCTTCAAACATCTTGGATTTACTGGGGAAGTGACGATATAGCGCGGCTTCAGAGAAACCAACTTCCTTGGCCAGTGCTGCTGTTGTAATACGTGCGCCGGGACTGACTTCCAGCATATGTGCTAGAGCTTCCAGGATTTGTTGACGCCGATTGATTTTTTCGCTGCTCATTGACTGCCTTTGGTCCGCTTGGGGGGCGGAATTTAGTTTTGCTCTTGTCGTCTTATTTTGACGGCGGCGGAATCCTACCGATTCGCCGGGCTGTCTTCAATTGCCAAGGGCCTAGTGGTCCACAGTTTGCGCTTCGATGTTGGTAATCAGGGTACCCACGCCTCGATCTGTAAATATTTCGAGCAATATGGCGTGGGGCACACGGCCGTCGATGATGTGAGCGGAATTTACCCCATCCTGAACAGCGTCCAGAGCGCAGGTGATTTTTGGCAGCATGCCGCCATAGATGGTGCCATCCTGAATTAAGCCCTCTACTTCATTGGTAGTCAGTCCGGTGAGAACCTCCCCCTCCTTATCCTGCAGACCGGCGACGTTGGTAAGTAACATCAGCTTTTCTGCTTTCAATTCCTCAGCGATTTTTCCAGCGACGAGATCGGCATTAATATTGTATGAAACCCCATTGCCGTCGACTCCGATGGGCGCAATAACCGGGATAAAGTCACTGTGGACCAGCATATTGATCACATCAATATTAACTTTCTCGACTTCCCCAACCTGGCCAATATCAATGATTTCAGAGGCATGTAGTCCCGCGCTCTCATTTTTTCGGGTCAACTTTCGCGCTTTAACCAGTAATCCGTCTTTACCGGTGATACCTACCGCGCGGCCCCCATTTTTGTTAATCAAATTGACGATCTGTTTGTTGACGGTGCCCCCTAACACCATCTCCACAACATCCATGGTTTCGCTATCGGTGACTCTCATTCCGTCTACGAAGCGGGACTCAATACTGAGCTTATTTAGCAGCTGCCCGATTTGAGGTCCGCCGCCGTGCACCACCACTGGGTTCATACCTACCAGCTTCATCAGGATAATGTCTCGAGCGAAACTGTTTTGTAGTTGCTCATCCACCATGGCGTTGCCACCGAACTTGACCACAATAGTTTTGCCTGTAAAGCGCTGGATATAGGGCAGTGCTTCATTGAGGACCTGGGCACTTTTCAGCGCAGAGTTTAGATCTAGGGACATGGGCAGTTCCTTACACAGGGCGAAAGGGAATCAGGTTTGGGGTCCTGAATTGAGTCGCCAACGATTTAAAGCAAATGTGGTGGATTGTTTTCTAAGCAATAGGGGCAGTGGCCCGATGGCGGCGCAGTCTATTCCGCCGTTTTATCTTAATCGAGCAGCTGCCAGTCGGGTACAGTAATTGCGGGAGCAATCTTTCTGAGCTGTCCCATCACCTCAGTACGGATGCGCTCCAGGGCCTGTTCATTTTCAGCCTCAAAGCGCAGGGTTAGTGCGCTAGTGGTATTGGAGGCACGTACAAGCCCCCAGCCATCGGGAAACTCTATACGCAGGCCGTCGATAGTATTGATATCGGCATTGCCAAAATTCCCCTTATCGCGCAGCTGGTCTATCAGTGAAAACTTCTCAGTTTCCTCTACTGGTAGCAGGATCTCAGGGGTGCTGTGCATTTTCGGCAAGGTGTCGAGGAGTTCATCAAGACTTTGTTCGCGCAGTGCCATAATTTCTAGTACCCGCGCAGCAGCGTAGATACCATCGTCGAAACCAAACCAGCGGTCCTTAATAAAGATATGTCCGGAAAGCTCGCCGCCCAAAATGGCTTTGGTCTCCAACATCTTGGCTTTCATCGGAGAGTGTCCGGTCTTCCACATAATGGGGCGGCCCCCATACTGGCTGATTAGCTGGGATAAACTGCGACTGCTCTTAACGTCGAAGACAATATTTTCTCCCGGATTGCGCGCAAGGATATCCCTTGCCAGCAACATAACCAGTTGGTCTGCCCAAGCGATACGGCCGCTGCTTGAAATTAGGGTAACACGATCACCATCACCATCCAGGGCCACGCCCAGATCTGCTCCTGTAGCCAGAACCTTTTCAGTCAAGGCTTCGAGGTTTTCTGGCCTGGAGGGGTCCGGTGCGTGATTGGGGAAGTTGCCATCCACCTCACAATAGATCGGTGTTACTGCACAGCCGAGCTGCTCAAAGAGGCGGGGAGCCAGGTTAGAGGTGGCGCCATTGCCAGCATCGATAACCAAGTGCGGTTGCCCGGCGAGGGCGACATTATTGAAAACTTCATCGATATATTTATCGGTGATTTCTTGCTCCCGATTGGCGCCTTCCCCACTTTTGAATGGGCCTTTTTTCATCAACTGGTAGAGCCCCTGCAGTTTGTCTTCCGCCAGGGCGCGACCTTTCAGTACGATCTTAAAGCCGTTGTATTCCGCAGGGTTGTGGCTTGCGGTAACAATGACCCCGCTACTGGTATTTTTTCCTTTCGCACAAGCGTAATAGAGAAGTGGTGATGGAATCAGGCCGAGATTAATAGAGTTGCAGCCACTATCTAGAATTCCCTCAATCAGGCACTGGCTAAGTGTCTCACTGCTATTGCGTCCATCTCGGCCAACTAGTAAGAGATGTTCTCCAGCGTGCTGTGCCAGGGTGCCGAGCGCTCTACCTAGTTGATAGGCAAAAGGTTCGTTGATTTCCTGCCCGGCGATTCCACGGATATCGTAGGCGCGGAAAACATGCTGGGGATACTCAGAGGTCAGAGGCAGCTCGGGCTTGTCATCGTCACTTTCTGGCAAGTCCTTTGAACTATTTTCTTTTTCTTCGCTTTCTGAGTTCTCCGAATCAGAGTCCGAGATACTGGGTGCTGAGGCCAAGCTCTGCGGCAGAAAATCTGTATTGGAAGCCTGTGTAGTTCCTCCATCAGAGGCTTGTGGGTGCGCCTTATTAAGCTCGCTGCCACTAGCATCCTTACTTCTTTCCCATGGGGCTCTCGAATCGCGAGGTAGGAATTTCAGTAGGGCGAATAGGCTCACCAATATTCCAATACCGGCTCCGATGTAAATCCAGGATGTGGGCAGACTGTGCTGTTCGACAAAGGTTTGGGAGGGACTGAAGTGGAGGCTTAAATAGCTGTCCTCAAGTTGCTCTACAGTGTTGTAGCCTTTTCCTATGCCTGCGCGCCACAGTGTTTGTCGGTGGGCATCGGGAAACTTCTGCATTAACTGAACTTGTCCATGACTACCGCCCAGACTTTTTAAAATGTTTTCCAGCACGGAAAAGGGTTGGGTAGCCAGTAGTTGTTCATTTTCCAGGGTGATAACACTATGAAGTTGCCAGCTATTTTCCACACCTGTAGGCAGTACTTCCATCGGTTGCTCAGGTGTTTCCTGACTGCGCTTTAACAGATCGACCAAGGCAAAGTTCAGGGAGGGATTTTGCCCTGAGCCCACTCGAACCTGTTCGGAAGAAAAGGCCTGGAGGGATACCTGCTCAGGTAGTTTGGTAGATTCAATCAGTGTTGCTGCAGGGAGCTTCCTTGATCCAAGGGCCTGCAGGCGCTTCGAATAGTCTGCGACGTAAGACTGCACGACTTCAGCTAGTTCGGCAGTTTTTTGCTTGGCGGCTAGCTCAATCTGCGAATGATTGTGGGGTATTACAAGATACTGGATTAACAGATAGGCACCGCCCAGCCAAGCGACAACTACTAATAATAACGGTAAAAATAACCCTTTCTGCATGGTACCGCCTGGTTTCTTTTTGTTGTTGGAGCCCACAGATATCCCTGATTTGAGCGTAAATGTTGTCACTGAGCCTTGGAGGCGATGAGTTCAATGAGCTGTCGGGCTAGGTCGGTCTTTAATGCGGGAGCCAGTCGGCTCTGACCATCCGCATCTATCACAGTGACAGCGTTGTGATCGCTGTTAAATCCCGAATCCGATTGGCTCACATCGTTGGCAATGATCATATCGAGGTTTTTCCGCTGCAGCTTGCTCTGGGCGTGGGCGAGAACCTGTTCTGTCTCTGCGGCGAACCCGATAGTGAAAGGCCGTAGCTCAGTACGCGTGGCTATGGCTGCAACAATATCGGGATTTTTGATGAGGGCAATTGCATCATCATCTTGCCCGTCTTTCTTTTTGATTTTCTGCTCAGCGACTTGGGCCGGCCGGAAATCAGCAACGGCTGCTGCACTGATAAAGATATCGCAGTGATCGGCGGCACTTTTGGCGGCCTCATACATATCCTGGGCGCTGATAACATCGATACGATTGACCTTTGGCGGCGTATCCAAATTTACGGGGCCGGCAATCAACGTCACTTCGGCACCGGCACTCTGCGCCGCCGCAGCCAGGGCGAAGCCCATTTTTCCAGAGCTGTGGTTGCTGAGGAATCTCACTGGGTCAATGGCTTCCCTGGTAGGGCCGGCAGTGATTACTACTTTGCGGCCCTGCAGTGAGTGGCTTGTGTGAAACAGGGATTCAGTGTGTTCCGCCAGGTTTTCTGGTTCCAGCATACGGCCGGGGCCCACGTCGCCACAGGCCTGGCTACCCGCGCCTGGGCCCCAGAATATGACTCCGCGCTCCTTTAGGGTCTGAGCATTGGCTGAGGTAGCTGCGTGGCGCCACATGGCTTGGTTCATGGCTGGTGCCAGGGCCAGGGGGGCTTCGCTGGCCAAACAAAGGGTGGTTAAGAGGTCATCAGCCATACCGGCAGCCAACTTTGCCATTACCTGGGCACTGGCTGGAGCAATCAGGATAAGATCAGCCCATTTCGCCAGTTCAATATGACCCATAGCGGCTTCTGCCGAGGGATCCAACAAGTCTGTATGCACCGGGTTAGCGGATAGCGCCTGAAAGGTCAGTGGCTGTACAAACTCCTGTGCTCCGGCGCTCATTACCACTCGGACATCGGCACCGCGCTCTTTGAGCCGGCGAACCAGGTCGGCACTTTTATAGGCGGCAATTCCACCGCTGATACCTAAAAGTATGCGTTTGTCGGCCAGAGAGGACATAAATGCTGTTTCCGATTTGGTGCGAGCCGGTAAGATTAGCATTTCTGTGTCGTTTCTTATAAGACTGCAGTAGTGCTTCAAAGGTGCAGCGTGGAAGAGGTGTTCAGTAGATGTGCGATAGATAAGACACTGACTAACTGGGCTACAAATGAAAATAAAGGACTGGCCGGCAGGTGAGAGGCCTCGGGAAAAGCTGTTGGAGAGAGGGGCTGAAGCCCTGTCGGATGCAGAGTTGTTGGCAATTTTTCTGCGCGTGGGGCTACCCGGCCTCTCAGCAGTGGATCTGGCCAGGAGACTTCTCAATGATTTTGGTGGCTTGCGCCCTCTATTAGAGGCCGAGCGAGATGACTTTTGCCGCGCGCGAGGGCTCGGCGACGCCAAGTTTGCACAGTTGCAAGCGGCGCTGGAAATGGCCAAGCGGCACTTGGCGGAGACGATACAGCACGGCAGCGCACTGTGCAGTCCCGGAGCGGTCAGGGATTACCTGGCAATCCAGCTCAGGCACCGGCGCAGGGAAGTGTTCTGCTGCCTCTACCTGGATAATCAACACCGGGTGATCGCTTTTGAGGAGCTGTTCGAGGGAACTCTGAATGCAGCGAATGTCTACCCGCGCGAAGTAGTACAGCAAGCGCTGTTGAAGGGAGCTGCGGCGGTTATTTTGGCGCACAACCACCCTTCTGGTGTCAGTGAGCCCAGCCAGGCAGATATCTGGATTACCGAGCGGTTGACCCAGGCACTAGAGCTGGTGGATATCAAGGTTCTGGACCATTTGATCGTCGGTGAGGGCAAGGCGCTATCCTTTGCAGAGCAGGGATTGATGTAAAGGTGTCGTTCTCGGCGTTGAAATGTTGTACAAAACTTGCTCCCTACGGGCTCTTTTGGTATAAAACGCCGCTCTTTGCGGCCGGGCCAGATTCTGCACAGGTTCCGCCGCCATCCAGGAACCGGATTAGAATCCCGATTTTTATGTTCCCGCACTACCTTTTCCTCTTCAGGATTGGCGCCATGCGGGCACAAGCGTTTTGAAGAGGCCAACAGATGTCCAAGGTATGTCAGGTAACCGGTAAGCGTCCGGTCACCGGAAACAATGTATCCCACGCTAAGAACCGCACCAAGCGTCGCTTCGTGCCGAACCTGCACAGCCACCGTTTCTGGGTTGAATCCGAGAAGCGTTTTGTGAAGCTGCGTGTTTCCGCGAAAGGCATGCGCGTTATCGATAAGAAAGGTATCGACGCTGTCCTGACTGAGCTGCGCGCCCGCGGCGAAAAAGTGTAACGGCTGTAGCCCAGCTAATAGATTGGAGATAGAGCAATGCGTGAGAAGATTCGTCTGAATTCCAGCGCCGGTACTGGCCACTTCTACACCACTACCAAAAACAAGCGCAACATGCCTGAGAAAATGGAGATCAAGAAGTACGATCCCGTTGTACGCAAGCATGTAATGTACAAGGAAGGCAAAATTAAGTAATTGCCTACCGCTATTGTACAGAAAGCCCGGTTTTAACCGGGCTTTTTTGTGCGTATTGGAAATTGAGCAGCCAGTTTACACAGGGTAACTCCAGACGATGCCAGAGCTCCCAGAAGTAGAAACCACTCTCAGAGGCCTGCAACCTCACCTGGAGGGGCATAAAATTCGCTCCGCAAAAGTGCGCCAGCACCAGTTGCGCTGGCCCGTGGAAGCAGACTTTGAGCGCCGTGTCCGCAATGCCCGGATACTGAAACTGGAGCGTCGGGCTAAATACCTACTGGTACATACTGACAAGGGCTGCGCTATCTGGCACCTGGGAATGTCTGGCAGCCTGCGTATGGTCGAGGCTGCACAGGCACCGGAAAAGCATGATCATATCGACTGGCGCCTGGATAGTGGTCTCACACTGCGTTACCGCGACCCGCGCCGTTTTGGTGCCCTACTGTGGACAGTGGCGGACCCACTGGCCCACGACTTACTCAGCCATCTGGGCCCAGAGCCTCTCTCGGAAGAATTTAGTGGTGACTATCTGTTCGAGGCTTCGCGCAAGCGTAAGCAGTCTGTCAAAACCTTCGTCATGGATGGCCGTATCGTTGTGGGGGTGGGTAATATTTACGCCAGTGAATCTCTTTTCCTGGCGGGCATTCGCCCAGATCGACAGGCCGGTTCTATTTCCAAAGCCCGATACCAGCGCTTGGCTGAGTCCATAAAGCAGGTTCTCAGTCAGGCAATCGCCCAAGGTGGGACTACCTTGCGGGACTTTATTGGCGGCGATGGCAAACCTGGCTATTTCGCCCAACAGCTAAATGTTTATGGCCGTGCGGGTGAGTCCTGTCCCTCTTGCGGCCGAGCAGTCAAAGATATGGTTTTGGGCCAGAGAAATACCTTTTTCTGCTCTAGCTGCCAACGTTAAATCGCATCCTTCTGGCAGCTTTAGACAATACTAATATCATCGTATTGTCGATAAGGAGCTGCTTAGTGGTCATGATATTGCCTTTTCTTACGGTCACCCTGTCGATTTGGGCCGTTTGGAATGGTCGTCGCCGCTCTGCAATGGGCTGGTGGTTGTTGACCTTGCTGATCTTCATTATGTGGTGTGGATATCATATGACGCGAGCACTGTCGCTGTCTTTCTAGGGGCCGTGCCCATGATGGTGTTTATGGTCAGAAGGCTGGATAGCTTGGCGCTGTTAGCGGTAAGCATAATCCTATGGATTGCCTTGATCATGGAGTTGGTATCTCACCAACACCCCTGCCCTCTCTGTCTCTTACAACGTGTTGCCTTTGCCATGATTGGCATGGGATTGATGTTGAACCTGCGCTTTAGTATTCGTGCAGAGCATTACGGCGTTGTTATTCTTTCGTGTCTGGCCGGTCTGGCTGCTGCTGTCAGGCAGGTATTGCTGCATATCACCCCTGGCGATCCAGGGTTTGGCAGCCCAGTATTTGGCTTACATTTATACACTTGGTCTGCGCTGATTTTCTTTGTCTTACTGATCTACTGTGGCGTTGCATTAATGTTTGGCTTTAAGCGGCGAAGTTTTGCCACGAGAGAGTTTACTTTGATTGAAAAGTGCATTGCCATCTCGTTCTTCACTGTCGTGTTGGCCAATTTAGTCGCGGTTCTCCTCGAGTGCGGTCTGGGTCCCTGCACCAGTGGGTCATTTGGGTATCACTGGTTGTGGTCTCGAGGTTAGGCACACAAATGTGTCCGAGCTTTCTACACTTTTCCTGATAAGACCCGAGTCCCGGGGAATTGCGGAAAACTGTGAGGTATCCCTATGCGCCTGGCCTGCCTGCTCATTTCACTATTGTTAATTGCTTGTGAACGAGCTGAATCCCCCTCGCCGGCCACCAGTGTTGAAACCGCCCAGCACGTTTTAAGGAATGCGTATATCTATACCGTCGACCCGGCCCGCAGTGTTGCCTCGGCAATGGCTATCCGCGATGGGCGCATTGTTTATGTGGGTACAGATCGGGGGGCAGAAGCCCTTGTAGGAGAGGGAACAAAGGTCACTGATCTCAGTGGAAAAATGGTATTGCCCGGTTTTATTCAGCAAATACCTGATGTTGGTATCAGTGACAGTTTGGATTTATCCACATATAAAACTGTAGAGGGGTATGAGAATAGCGTTCGTAAATTTATTCAGGCCAACCCCGAGAAGCAGCTTGTCGTTGGCAGCGGCTGGCGTCATGTCATTTTTGCACCACACAGACCACATAAAGCAATATTGGATCAAATAAATGATTTGATCCCCATTATTCTTTTCTCAGAAGATGGCGCCAGTGTATGGACTAACTCTGAAGGTATTGCCGCAGCTGGGATTGATATGGAGTCTAATTTTTCTGAGGGCGGTAGAATCGAAAAAGATGAAGATGGTCTTCCCATCGGTATTTTTCATGGTCGTGAAGCAGTGGAGGTTTTTTCCCGTCTGATACCCGTAAATAATGAGGGTGAAAAACCAACACGAAGTTTTTCAGAGATTAAGAATATTGCGGCTCAGAGAGGCGTAACTACTTTTTTTCAGGCTGTAATGCCGCTCAATGATTTAAATAAATATCTCAGCGCCTTCGATCGCCCACTATCGTCAGAGAAATTGAGTTTGCGTATCCGAGCATCCTTTGAAATAGCGATGGATGTCACTGGTAAAAAACTTAGAGAATTGCAGAAGGTTGCAGAAAAATATTCCGACGATGATTTCAAGATCAATTCGGTTAGCTTGAAAGCTGACAAGGTAGGTTTAGGTGATCAACGTGATTCAGGCCTATCGAGTGAACTTATTTCCAAGATAATTACTCATGCTAATTCACATAATTTCCAGTTTTACCTGGATGCTAAGAGTAATAAAGAGTTGGCAGCTCTACAAAAACTCATACAGATATCCCTGGATGGTGGCAGGGAGTTGGGATTGCGTAACACCCTGCTTAATATCAGTTCGGATAATGCTGGGAGTGTATTGTCAGCTGATAAGGAAAAACCGATTTTATTGCTGTCAGTAGCAGCGCGCTCAAAAGTTTCTCCAGATGATAAAAGTTACTTAACTGAAAGTCGAAAATCTAGTACAGAGCCTCGTCATATAGCCGTGGTTATGGACTCGGGATATGTTGCCGGGAGAGAGGTGTCACCAATCCAGAACATCCATGCTGGAGTCAGTAACCAGATATCATTGGAGACAATGATTGAAATGTTCACCTTTACCGGTGCTGTTACGAATCACCTGGAGCAGGATACCGGTAGTTTGGAGGTGGGAAAGTGGGCGGACTTTATTGTTTTGGACAAAAACCTGTTTTTAATTCCGCAGCGAGATATTGGTAATGTCCAGGTGATACAGACTTATTACAAAGGTCAGAAAGTCTATGACCGCAGGCGCTAAGGAGAGGAAAAAACCGAGGGGAAGTGCGCCCCTCGGCTGATCAAAGTTAACGCCCTTGGGCGCTGCCCTCGCGGCGGGGGTCGGCCCCCCCGTACAGCTTGTTATTTTGCAAAGCGATGGCATGGATACCACTGTTGAGGCCCCTTTCGACAACCTCGTGTCCACGGGCTTCGAGTTTCTCGATAGTATCGGGGCTGAAAAAGCCGGGCTCCAATTCGACCCTCTTACCGATTGCACCGATATTTCCCGCAGAAATCGCTTCGGCAATCGGCATATTCAAGCCCAGGTGGTAGAGAATGGTGCGCGCGGTGTAGTCAATAATTCGTGAGCCGCCGGGGGAACCCACCAGAAGGCGCATGCTGCCATCTTTGTTGAAAACGATGGTGGGGGACATGGAAGAGCGTGGTCTCTTGCGCGCTTGAATGCGGTTGGCCACCCGCTCCCCACTACTGTTTTTTGGAGTGAAGGAAAAATCGGTGAGCTGGTTGTTGAGCAGGAAGCCCTTTACCATCAGGCGCGACCCGAAGCCGGTTTCAATACTGGTCGTCATACTGACGCCATTACCGTAGCGGTCGACAATCACTAAATGACTGGTGTTGGGCAGCTCTGGCGATTGGGCCATCACCCGCTTCACCCCGAGTTCGGCTGGGGTACCCGGAGTCGCAGCTGTGGCGGAGTCCGGGTCGATTAACTGCGCGCGGCGAGCCAAATAATCCCTGGACACCAGCGATTTACTGGGTACTTGGACAAAGTCGGAATCACCGGAGTAGGTGTTGCGATCGGCAAATGCCAGTTCCGAAGCTTCGATAAATAAGTGGGTGAGCAGATCACCGCCAGGCTCGAAGCGCTCCAGTGGGAATTGTTGCAGCATGCCCAGAATGCCGCCTACTGTGGTACCTCCGGACGACGGGGCATCCGCACCGCACACACGATATTCGAGAAACTCCGAACACAGGGGCTGGCGCTCCTTGGCCCGGTAGCTAACCATATCTTCGAGGCTCAGGAGCCCAGGGTTGGCACTGTCATAGCGCACAGCTTTGACGATAGCCTTGGCAATGTCGCCGTGATAGAAGGCATCCGCACCGCCCTGGGCAATGGCCTCCAGAGTTTCCGCGTAAGCTGGATTTTTCAAGTTGTGACCCACCGGCAGGGGCTTGCCATCACTGTTGAAGAAGTAGCTGGCAATTTCCGGTCGAGCAGCCACCTTCGGCATGCGCAGTAACAGCTGGTGAAGGCGCGGTGATATCTGAAAGCCGGATTTGGCCAGGTGTATGGCCGGCTGAAATAACTGCTCCCAGGGTAACTTGCCATCGCGCTCGTGAGCCATTTCCAGCATTCGCACAACACCGGGAACGCCGACCGAGTAGCCGCCGATTACAGACTCAAAAAATGAACGCGGCTTGTTGTCGCGGATAAAGTAATTTTCGTCTACCTGAGAGGGGGCTGTCTCGCGCCCGTCGTAGTACTTGAGCTTCTTTGCCGCAGCGTCATAGCTAAGCATAAATGCCCCGCCACCAATCCCGGAGGATTGTGGTTCTACCAATCCCAATACCATCTGAGCGGCAATGGCGGCATCCACAGCACTGCCGCCCCGGGCGAGAATCTGCTCGGCAGCCCGGCTGGCATGGGGGTTGGCAGTGACAGCCATATAGAAGTTGGCCGTTGAGGACTTAACGGCTGTGCGACCGGTATCAAACTCCGGTTGTGGTTCATCGGCAAAAGCGAAAGCGGGACTCAGAACCAGTGCAAAGGCGGCGAGAAAGTTGCGCACGTAACACTCCGCGGATTGTGGATAAATCCGCTCGAGTGTATCAGAAATAGCCAGATTCAGGCTTAACGAAATTTCTCTTCCAGCGCGCTTTGTACAGCAGCCGGAACAAACTTGGTGACATCGCCGCCCAGGGAGGCAATTTCACGTACTAAAGAGGATGAAATGTAGGACAAATGTTCTGCCGGTGTCAGGAACAAGCTTTCCATATTGGGCGCTAACTGGCGGTTCATATTGGCCAGCTGGAACTCGTATTCAAAGTCGGACACCGCGCGCAGACCGCGCAGTACGCCATAAGCATCTACCTGGCGCACCAGGTCGGCGAGCAGGATATCGAACCCAATGACTTCGACATTGGGCAGGTGACCGAGAACTTTTTGTGAAAGTTCTACCCGCTCCTCTAAGGTGAACAGGGGGTTTTTGCGATTGCTGGCAGCCACAGCCACGATAACGTGGTCAAACAAGCGGCATGCGCGCTCCACCAAGTCCAAGTGACCATTGGTGATGGGATCGAAGGTTCCGGGATAGACGACTTTTTTCATACGCCAGGGCTTAAATGCGGGCCGAATGGGATGCGAATGGTAAACAATTTACGGCTAAGGTCAAAACCGAATCTTTTTATTCTTTCCTAACCTGCCGGGCCAGCACGGCGAAACAAGCGCATACACACCTGTCCCGCACGTTTTTCTTTTTCCTGTTCCCAGCCAGGTACTGATGCGACCACTGTGTCTCGCGGTGTTTCCACATAGATTAATGCATCCTGCGAAAGATGGCCGGACAGGGCGCCTAGAGTTGCCTGCCAAAGATTGTCGGCAAAAGGGGGATCGATAAATACGAGGTCGTATTTACTTCCATTACTTCCGAGGAACTCTTCTGCACTACAGTTATGGACTTTGGCTTCCCGGGCGTTTAACTGTTTTAACTGTTCCGCCAGGGTTCGCGCAGCGCGAGTATTCAGCTCGACAAAATCTACCGAGCCGGCGCCTCGGGATAGCGCCTCCAGACCCAGGGCACCTGAACCGGCAAAGAGGTCCAGGCAGCGGGCGTCGGGCAGGTAGAACTGCAGCCAGTTAAACAGAACCTCCCGCAGTCGGTCGCCGGTAGGTCTCAAGCCCTCCACTGGGGCAAACTGTAATTTTCGCCCGCGCCACTGTCCGCCAATGATGCGTAACTGTGAAAGGTTTTGCGGGCTTTGCTTTCGGGATGAACTTCTGGCCAAGGTAACTCTCTACTGGGGGCTTAGCGATGCTAAGATTAGCGTCTTTCTGCAAGCGGTACATCCGGACATACGAATGATTTTTGACTTCCTGCGCAAAAAGAAGAAGCGCAAGCCCGAACAAAGTGAGCCCCAGCAATCCCAGGCGGAGGTCACTGCTGCGTCTGAAGAGGAATCATCGGCGCAGAGCCCAGAGCCTTCAGCGCTAGATAAAGAGCCCTCGGCGCTGGACAAAATGCCCTCAGACATAGAGGAAAAGTCGTCTGCCCAGGGAGAAACCTCCGCACTGGAGGAGGCAAAGGCCCCTATCGATAAACCCACTGCCCCAGCTTCTGTCCCCCAAGAGGAAAGTGCCGGCTGGGCGCAGCATGCTGATGCGGCGGGCGAGCCGGAGGCCGTTGTCGAAGCCCCCCAGGTGGTTGCAGCAGAGCCTGTAATAAAAGAAGAGGCCGAGAAGCCAGCCCCGATTCAACCCGAGCCAGCTCCAAAACCCAGAGCTAAAGAGCAGCCGAAACCGGAAGCCAAAAAGAAAGAGGGCTTCTTTGCGCGTATTCGTCGCGGCCTCAGCCGCACCAGCAACCAGTTTGTCGAGGGGATGGGAAACCTGTTCCTAGGGGCCAAGGAAATCGATGAAGATCTGCTGGAAGAACTTGAGACACAGCTGTTGATGGCAGATGTGGGAGTTGAGGCCACCAGCGAGATCGTCGAGCGCCTGACCGAACGGGTATCCCGTCGGGAATTGGCCGATGGCGATGCACTTTACAAGGCACTGCAGCAGGAGCTGGCTGACTTACTCGATAGTGTTGATGCTCCCCTGGAAATCGATATTAGCAAGAAGCCTTACGTCATTCTGGTAGTGGGCGTAAACGGTGTGGGTAAAACCACAACAATCGGCAAGCTGGCCCACCGCTTTCTCGGTGAAGGTAAGTCGGTGATGTTGGCTGCCGGTGATACATTCCGTGCCGCAGCAGTTGAGCAGCTACAGGTTTGGGGGCAGCGCCACGATGTACCGGTTGTAGCGCAGCATACCGGTGCCGATAGTGCGTCAGTTATTTTCGATGCGGTTCAGTCTGCCCAGGCGCGCGGCGTCGATGTGGTAATTGCCGATACCGCCGGGCGCCTGCACACCAAATCCAACTTGATGGAGGAGTTGTCCAAGGTGCGCCGGGTGATGGGCAAGCTGGACCCCAGCGCGCCCCACGAGGTGCTGTTGGTACTGGATGCTGGCACTGGCCAAAATGCGATTAACCAGGCCTCTCAGTTCCGTGAGGCGGCCGGCGTTACCGGCTTGGTGCTGACCAAGTTGGATGGTACTGCCAAAGGCGGCGTTATCTTTGCCCTGGCTCGTCGCTTTGGCATCCCGGTGCGTTTTATCGGTGTGGGTGAGCAGGCGGAAGATCTACAGCCATTCCGCGCTCGTGAGTTCGTATCCGCCCTGTTTGGCCGCGATAAGGCCTGATAATTCGCCTAGGAAATAACAAGAACAACAGAAGCCGTGATCACTTTCGATAATGTGAACAAGCGTTACGCATCGGGGCAGGATGCCCTGGTGCGAGTCAGTCTGGAAATCCCCCGTGGCGATATGGTGTTTCTCACCGGTCACTCCGGTGCGGGTAAAAGTACTTTGCTGAGACTCCTGACTGCGATTGAACGCCCTACGAAGGGCAGTATTCTTGTCGCCGGACAGAATCTCAACCGTCTGCGCAATGGCCAGATCCCCTACTACCGCCGCAATCTGGGTATTGTCTTCCAGAATCACCAGCTGCTATTTGACCGCAGCGTTTTTGACAATATTGCCCTGCCCTTGTCTGTTGCGGGTTGCAATAAGCGCGAGGTGGGGCGTCGGGTTCGCGCAGCCCTGGATAAGGTCGGCTTGCTGCACAAGGAAAAGCAAAATCCCATTATGTTGTCTGGTGGTGAGCAGCAGCGGGTTGGGATTGCCCGCGCAGTCGTTAACAAGCCCGCGATACTGGTTGCCGATGAGCCCACCGGCAACCTGGACCCAACACTCTCTCAGGAAATTATGCAGTTGTTCGCCGACTTTAACGCAGTGGGAGTTACGGTGCTGGTGGCGAGCCACGACTTGGAACTGATTGCACGGATGCGCCGACGGGTATTGACCCTACAGGCTGGCCAACTGATATACGACGGAGTTCCGAGCCGTGAAGTACACCCAAGCTAAAGCGCAACGACAGGCCAACCCTGCCGCAGACAAACGTGTGCGCAGCACCGGCGCTGTTGTTGCACAAACAGGGTTGGGCGATCGATGGAATAGCTGGTTGGGGCATCACCGTGAGATGGCCGCCGACTCTGTCAGTCGATTTTTTAGCGCACCGATGGCCAGTGCAATGACGGCGCTGGTGATTGCTATTGCCCTGGCCCTGCCGGCGGCATTGCAATTGGGCCTGTTGAATTTCCAGCGCGCGGTGGCTGGTTGGGATGGGCAGCCACAAATTTCTGTTTTTCTACACAAAGATGCGAGACAGGCTGCGGTTAATTCCCTGGCCGACAAATTGCGCAGTGACCCCGCTATCGCGGAGGTAACTTATGTCTCCCCGGAAGATGCCCTGGCAGAGTTTGAACAGGCCTCGGGGCTTGGGGATGTATTGGTTGGCCTGGATGCCAATCCCCTGCCGGCAGTGCTGTTGCTGCGGCCAAGGGATGCGAAGGACGGCGATAAACTACAGGCTTTGGTGGAGAATCTGAGAGCCCAGGCACTGACGGATTCAGTGGTCTTGGATCTTGCCTGGGTCCAGCGCCTCGCCCAGATCACCGAACTGGGACAGCGTCTCTCCGCAGGTCTAGCCCTGTTATTGGCGCTGGGAGTGGTATTGGTGGTGATCAATACCATACGACTGCATATCGAAAGTCGTCGGGAGGAGATCCTGGTAGTAAAGCTCGTTGGCGGCACTAATGCGTTTGTGCGACGGCCGTTCCTTTACAGTGGCATTTGTTATGGGCTATTTGGCGGGTTGTTGGCGTGGCTGTTGCTTACAGGTGGTGTGGCTATGTTGTCTGGGCCAGTTGAGAGTCTGTCATCAAGTTATGGCAGCAGCTTCGAACTGAGAGGGCCGGGCGCCAGTTACTTCTTTCAATTAACTTTGGGGGCCTCCTCGCTGGGCCTATTAGGGGCTTGGCTTGCGGTAGCGCGACACACTCGCAAGATAGAACCCCGCTGACCAATGAGTCTGATCAAGAAGGGTAAAGTGTTCTGGCAAAGGGAACCTGAGGCGTAAAAAGCCCCTCTAATTTCGCGAAATACAACAGAATACGGTAGTTGTTGGCGGGCTTTCTTATCTGCCCGTGCAAGTGCTACACTGAGTCCAGCTTGTCGCCGGATACAGTATCCGCCGGCAGCGGCCGGTAATATCGGCCGACTAATAATGACAGGAGAGACCTGAATGGGAACCAGCCTACAGCCAGTGCATACGCTGTCTCCGGGCGCCAACCTGGGAGCTTATATCCAGACCGTCAGTGGTTTTGACGTACTGACCGCTGAACAGGAAAAGCACCTGGCAGAAGACCTCTATTACCGCGAAAATCTCGATGCTGCACGCCAGCTGGTCATGTCACACCTGCGCTTTGTAGTGCATATCGCCAAATCTTATTCCGGCTACGGGCTCAATGAAGCCGACCTGATTCAGGAAGGTAATGTCGGTTTGATGAAGGCCGTCAAACGCTTCAATCCCGAAAAGGGAGTGCGCCTGGTATCCTTTGCGGTACATTGGATTAAAGCTGAAATCCACGAATTTATTCTGCGCAACTGGCGTATTGTCAAAATTGCCACCACCAAGGCGCAGCGCAAATTATTCTTCAACCTGCGCGGTCAGAAGAAAAAACTCGCCTGGTTGACCAATGCAGAAGCTAAAGCCGTCGCCAAAGACTTGAATGTGGATGTCACCCAGGTCCATGAAATGGAAGGCCGCCTGGCTGCACACGATGCGGCTTTTGATGCGGGTGTCGATGACGATGACGATACCGCCTGGCAGGCACCGGCTCACTACCTGGAAGACCGCAGTTTTGATCCGGCCGCCCAGCTTGAGCGGGATAACTGGCAGGAAACCAACTTGACCAGCCTCGCCAGTGCCATGGCACAACTGGATGATCGCAGCCGCGATATTATTCAGGCCCGCTGGCTCAGTGAGGAGAAATCCACATTGCATGAGTTGGCTGATAAGTATGGTGTTTCCGCTGAGCGAATTCGCCAGCTGGAAAAAAATGCCATGAAGAAAGTGCGTGCTGCTATGGAAGCCTAAATCGGCATTCTGGTACACGGGTAGAAAACCGCGCAGTAGCGCGGTTTTTTTTGTCCCGCCTGTTACAGACATACCTGTCACCACAGGGTAAAACAAAAAGGGAAGGTAATGGCCAAACTCTATCTGCTACTGTGTGCACTCTTTGGCGCTAGTGGTGTGGCTCTGGGGGCGTTTGGGGCTCACGGCCTGCGCGGTAAAGTGGCAGAGAACCTGCTAGAGGCCTATAAAACCGGAGTCCAGTACCAGATGATTCATGCCCTGGCGCTGTTTGGTGTGGTGCTGCTAATGCAAAACTGGGGAAACCGTTTATCGCTGACCCTGAGCGGTGCTCTTTTTACTTTTGGTATTATCTTCTTCTCCGGCAGTCTCTATGCCCTGGCACTGGGAGGCCCCCGATGGCTAGGTCCAATCACTCCTCTCGGTGGGCTGATGATGATTGCCGGTTGGGTAGTCCTGTTTTTTGCCGCATTTAATTTCTCTAAGTAGCCACCTTCACTGGGCTTACACTCAGATACCGAGCCCGAACAGAATATCAAGATATAAACCGCTTCGCATAAGAGGTCGCGAACAATGCAAGACGAATCTGCGGAAGATTTTCCCTACCGCACAGAATTTAAGAAGAAATCTATCCGCAGCTATGTGATTCGCGCGGGGCGAATGACAGAGGGGCAGCGCAATGCCTTTGACAATTATTGGGGGCAGTATGGGCTCTCCCTATTTGATGGACCTCTGGATCGCCAACAGGTCTTTGGCCGCGAGGCGCCACTGGCGTTAGAGATCGGTTTCGGTATGGGGGATTCCCTGCTGGCCATGGCTGAAGCCGAGCCAGATAAGGATTTTATTGGTATTGAAGTACACCCACCGGGCGTTGGCCGGTTGATCAATAATGCCGGCAAGGCAGGTATCAAAAACCTGCGTGTTTACATGGCCGATGCGGTCGATGTCCTAAACGATTGTATTGCCGATGGGAGCCTGGATCGTTTCCAGCTGTACTTCCCTGACCCCTGGCACAAGAAGAAGCACCACAAGCGCCGGATAGTGCAGCCGGAATTTGTTCGCCTGATTTGCAGCAAGTTAAAAACCGGCGGTCTTATGCATATGGCGACAGATTGGGAGAATTATGCCGAGCATATGCTGGAAGTATTGCAGGGTGAAAACCTGCTAGAAAATACCGCCAGTGAGGGTGATTATGTTGCCCGGCCAGAATGGCGCCCAGAGACCAAGTTTGAGCGTCGAGGGCAGAGACTGGGGCACGGTGTTTGGGATCTGGTATACCGCAGGTTACCTGGTGAAGCGCCGCCGCTAACTACCACTGACGTAGATGCGTCAACTGTTGAAGAGTCCAAAGGCGAATAATTCGCACTGACGATCGATGTTTGCCACCGGTGCTAACATGGCACCAGTGGCATGCAACAGCCCACCTCTATTGTTAGAAAAACTCATTCCAGTTTTTCTTGGCCGCTTCCCATCGGCGCTTGTCTTCGACAACATTCAGGTTGCGGATGGTGTTACTGTCATAGGACATCCAGTCCGACAGTTCAATATTATTTTGGGTGCCCGCAAAATAACGCATGCGAAAGCGGCGAATAAATTGGTTGGGAATAGCCATAAAGGCAACTTCACGTCCCTGGGTGACAGTGGAAACCTCTACGCATTGGTGGTTTCTTTTATCGAGCTCATAGATAAAACCGGTAGTGGCTAAGTCACCCTCATTTGTTCCATGCACAAAATAATACCTTTTTGGGCAATAAGTTTTGTTGTGCCAGGCAAAGCGCGCAACAATATTTGCATTGGTAGTGGTTGAGATGACTTGGTTAGATGCTCCGGTACCCAGGTGCGGATCAAAGCGGCCATTTTGATTCATCCAGGGAAAGAATCCCCCGGCTTGCCACAGCTTCTGTGGTGGGCGGGTATCGCCACGGTATAACAGCGTTGTCACTGTGTGCAGATTAAAACCACTGCGGCTAAATCGGTAATTAAATAGTGAGAAAGGGACGTCCAAATGGGCTTCGATGTTGGATATTGCTCTCCTCTCAGAGCTGAAAGCTTCACTGGCCTGTCGATACCAGCAGTAAGCTCCACCGAGTAAAGCTAAAACGGCATCTTTACGGCGTGTTATTCCATCGCTATCGAGTAGCTTGGTGGGTGTGGAGGGATCAAATCCAGTAAGCCAGGTATATAGGGTTTCCACTAGTACTTTGGCGACACGGGTAATCCTTCCATAATCATTTGTTTGAATTTGTACTGCCTGGCTTACTAATTGGTCGATCCGGGTTAGCCCATCACTACTGCGCTTGTGATACCACTTACTGTTGCTATTGGAATTATTTTGGAAGTCCTGTGCGTACTCACGGATACTTTTGGGGACATAGCAGGTGGTTTGTATGTTTTGTGGGTGAACCAAGTTCCTAACATAGTTATCGATATTGGGTGCCAGCAAGGGTTAACTCTCCTGTCTTTATTACTGTTTTTCGCCACTAGCCGTCTATGCTTCTAGTGGTGCTGTGATTATCGAATTTTATTTCCAATAAGAACCGGATTCAGGAAGCATCGCGAAAACAAAACCGAATTATTTTTATTAATAGATATTGATGTTAATAATAATTTGGGGGGTTGATCAAGGAAGGAATCTTGGTGTTTCTAATGAGAAGGCGTGATCCTCTGCTTTCATTTCTCTATAGCCTGCCGTTTATCTTACTCTTTACAGTTTCTGAAGTCCGTGCTGATTTTGTTGGAACTTTAAACCTATATGTTAACGGGGGTAAGCATTGGTTTGATGGCGACCGCCTACAAGGCACACCATTTCGCGGTTTTGAAATGCGAGATACCTCAGGTGTCGGTGCCGGTTTTGGCTTTAACATGACAAATCATTGGGCGATGGAAGGGGTTGTCGACTATTTCGTCGTGAGTGTTGCGGATACGCCCGAGAAAGTAGATGTGTATAACTACCGTATAGATCTCCTATATCAATTTGGAGGGCAGTTCTGCGGTAATTTTTGTTGGCAGCCCTATGTCGCGTTTGGCCTGGGTGAAATGCGTATTAATTACGACCGGCGTTACCGTAAAAAACACTGGCATCCAGATGACCCAAAGTATGTCTATGATCCGGATCATCCCTACGACCCATACTATCCCTATCCTTGGGATTGTCGTAAGAAATTCTATGTCCCTGAGGATCGGCCAGACGGCCACCATTATCCCTACCCGCCTTACCATTGTGACTGGCATGACCGGCAAAATATGGTGAATGTGGGAATGGGAATTAAATATCACCTGGGGCCCCGTTGGCAGGCCCGCGCAGATATACGGCTTTTCCAGGGGGTCGAAGAAGGTGGTGTCGATGGTTTTGCCAGCTTGGCGGTCGGCTATCAATGGCTTGAATATCCGGATTTTTGGTATGACGAAGATGCCGATGGTGTTATTGATGCCACTGATCAATGTCCGCAGACCCCAGTGGGAATCGATGTGCAATTAGATGGCTGCCCGCTGGATACAGATTTTGATGGTGTACCCAGCTATATCGATCAATGCCCAAATACACCGATTGGTATTGCAGTGGATGAATACGGTTGTATTCGTTAAGGGCAACTAAAATCGATTTCTTCAGCGGGCGGCAGAAAAGTTCTGAAGCCCGCTGAAGATATTGTTTAAAATGATTTTCTATAAAATTACTCGCCGCGAATTTCTTCGAGCTTCTCAGAAATTTCCAGCCATTCCATTTCCAGTTCTTCCATTAATTCCTGCTGCTCCGACTGCTCTTTATTAAGTCGAGCGATTTCTTCCTGCTGGCCGCCGCTATATATCGCTTCATCGGCAAGTTTTTCCTGTACTGCGGCCAATGCCTTTTCTGCCGTAGCCATCTGTCGCTCAATATTTTTGAGTTTGTTGGTCAGGGGCTTCAGTTGTTCGCGTAGAGCGGCGGCGGCGCGCCTTTGGGCCTTCTTATCCTCAGGGGCTTTTTCCTCTGTGCCAGAAACAGTGGAGGGGCTCTCCTCTTTGCGTTTCTTTTCCCGGTTAAAGCCGAGCAGCCACTGTTTGTAGTCATCAAGGTCGCCGCTATAGGGTTCGGCGCGGCCATTGGCCACCAGAATAAATTCGTTGGCAGTATTGGCCAGTAGATGACGATCGTGGGAAACCAATATGACGGCACCGGGAAACTCCGCCAGCGCCAGGGTCAGGGCGTGGCGCATTTCCAAATCAAGGTGGTTTGTCGGTTCATCGAGAAGCAACAGGTTAGGTTTTTGCCAGGCCAGTAGTGCCAGGGCTAAACGGGCTTTTTCACCGCCGGAAAAGCCCCCTACCGTTTCGAAAACCCGATCGCCGATAAAACCGTAGCCGCCGAGAAAATCCCGCAGCGATTGCTCCGAGGCATCGGGGCTCAGCCTTTGCAGGTGCAGCAACGGGGAACCGTTGCTATCCAGTGCTTCCAGCTGATGCTGGGCGAAGTAGCCGATGGCCAAGTGTTCGCCACATTGGCGCTCGCCGCTGAGGGGGGCGAGTGTGCCAGCCAGGGTTTTGATTAGAGAGGACTTGCCAGCACCATTGGGGCCGAGCAGGCCGATACGGCGACCCGGCTGAATACCCAGCTGAACGTTCTTCACCACTATTTTTTCGGCATAGCCAATATCCGCCTCGCGTAGGTCGATTAACGGATTAGAGGTTTTCTCTGAGGATGGCAAAGTAAAATGAAAAGGGGAATCCACATGGGCCGGGGCAATCAGAGCCATCCGATCCAGGGCTTTCAGGCGGCTTTGTGCCTGCTTGGCCTTGCTCGCTTTGGCGCGAAAGCGCCGCACAAAGTCTTCCATATGTGCGCGTTCGGCCTGCTGTTTTTCAAACTGTATTTGCTGCTGGGCCAGGCGCTCAGCGCGAGCGCGCTCGAAGGCACTGTAATTGCCGCTGTACAAGACCAGTTTTTGCTGTTCAAAACTGACAATGCCGTCGACCACTGCATCGAGAAAGTCGCGGTCGTGGGAAATAATCAGCAGGGTACCGGGGAAGCGTTGCAGCCACTGTTCCAGCCAAAGGGTGGCATCCAGATCCAAGTGGTTGGTGGGCTCGTCCAATAGCATAAGATCTGCGGGGCACATCAGGGCACGGCCCAAATTGAGGCGAATACGCCAGCCACCTGAGAAGCTGCGAACGGGGCGCTGTTGCTCTTCGTGGGAAAAGCCGAGCCCGTCGAGGAGTTGCGCGGCGCGCGCTGGGCCACTATAGCCATCAATACTGGCCATGCGCTCGTGCAGTTCTGCCAGTTTGTGACCGTCGGGATCGCCGCTCGCTTCGGCCTCTGCCAGTTGCTTTTGCAATAGCCGCAACTCGCTATCGCCGTCTAAAACGTAATCCAGTGCTGACTGCTCACTAGCTTCTACCTCTTGAGCCATATGGGAGATACGCCAGGTGCTGGGGAGGTCTACCCGCCCTGCATCGGTTTCCAGTTGTCCAAGCAGCAGTTTGAACAGAGTTGACTTGCCACAGCCGTTGGCACCGATAATTCCGACTTTGTGGCCGGGGAAGATTCTGCAATCTGCGCTGTCAAGCAAGTCGCGCTCACCTCGGTGCAGAGAAACCCCTTGTAAATTGATCACTGGAAAAACCTCATATGAATAGGCCGATGAATGCTAGGCTATTGAACAGACCCGGACTCCACAGAGACTGGGGCACTATGCCGATCAGCAAAGGGTCGGGATTCTAACGTGACAAATACTTCACCTCCATCTTCCCCCAAGGAAAACCCCCTCTGGCAGTTCAGCTTGGACTTTTATACCTATCAGGATGTCGAACAGTTCCTACTCGACTGCCAAGACAGAAATGGCGCTGACGTGTGTCTTCTACTGTGGGCGAGCTATACAGCCGTTTGTGGCAAGGAAATCAGTGAAGAGGGATGGAGAGTCGCAGATCGAGGCGTTGCGCCGCGCAGGCGAATGATTCGCAGTGTGCGACACCTGCGTCGTTGGTTGGGGAGTTTGCGCCCCCATACCCAGCGGGCCTACGCACTGTGTAAACGCTATGAATTGAAGCTGGAGCAGTTACAGTTGGCTGCGCTGTGGAAAATTTATGCTGAGGACTGGCCGGGGGATCGTTCTGCACTGGAGCTAGCATCCCAGCAATATGGTTTGCAGCAAAAAGATCAGGCCCGCTGGGCGGGCCTGATCGAAAGCTACTTGGCTCACAGGGGGGCAGCGGGTTAAGCCACTGTTACACCCCTCTGGGCACTGTACTTTTCTGGGGTCGCCGGTAATACAGTCGTGAAAAGTACAGTGCTCAATTAAGCAGCACTATATTTGGCTGCGAGGAGTCCCGAGACTACTCGCCGCTGGGTTGCTCCGAAGAAAACAGGCTGTTTGCCGGAGTGCTAGGAGTAATCGTTGCTGCTGGGCGCGGAGTATCCATCGGTTTCTGCTGCTCAGCTGGAGCCATGGTTTTTGAATCGTCTTTGGGCTTCTCTACGGTTTCTGGCTTGCTGGCAGCCTTCACCTTCGGAGTTTCTGCGCTTGGCTTGACTGTTGCAGGCTTAGCTTCCGTAGAGGGTTTGCTCGCCGCTGGTTTTTTGGCCGCAGTAGTTTTAGCTGGAGCTTTCTTCGCTGGAGTTTTTTTCTCGGCAGTAGAAGCTTTCTTGGCTGGCGCTTTTTTTGCAGCAGTGGAGGCTTTCTTTGCGGGAGTTTTCTTTACAGCTTTAGTGGCAGCGGCAGTTTTTGCCGGCGCTTTCTTGGCACTAGTTTTCTTTTCTGTGGCTTTTTTTGCCACTGTCTTTTTCGCTGTTTTGGTGGTGCTGGTAGTGCTTGCTTTAGTGCGACTCTTTGCTGCGGTTGCTTTAGGAGCGGCTACTTTTTTTGAGGTGGTAGCTTTACGGGCTTTTGGCTTGGATTTGTTCAGCAGTTTTTCTGCTTTTACACCGGCCTTACGTACAGCTTCGGCAGCTTTCAGCTCGGCTTTTGCCTGGGACTCAGTACCCTTTGCTTCGGCGTGTGATGCCTTTGCTTGCTGGAGTACTTCGTTATGCTTTTCTACATTGGCCTTGGCGGTTTCTACACGCTTTTGAGTGGCAGCTGTCTTTCGTGTCTTGGCTGCAGTTCTAGCGTCTACTAGTTTGGTTTTCGCTTTAGCTAATTTTTCTTTTGCGGAAGTCAGTGCTTTTCCGGCTTTTAAAACACTTTTGCCGGCATCGGTAACTTTCTTGTTGCGGGCTTTGTCCAGCTTGACGGTTAGCTTGGAAATTTGTGCTTCCAGTTCTGCGACTGAATTGACAGCTCTTTGTTTGGCAGCCATGAGTAAATGTCCTGACGTTTATTATCAATTGGAACATCCGGACAGTGTACGGATCAGATCTATATGTAATAGACATATTTAAATCGGGGATCTGAACACTGTAAATTGTTCTGAAACTGAAAAGCACCTCAAACAGTCCGGAACAATAACCGGCGACTGGTCGATAATAGCGCTGTTTTTAAAAAAAATGTATGCCGTAAGCAGCGAAAATAGTGCTGTAAATGTATTTTTTTCTCGCTGGTCCCTGGAACCTTAAGGTGGAATGTGGTGTCCTGCACAGTGTGCGCGTCATCGGTATGCACTTGCAGTCGCCTTAGGTTAGACTTGAGCGGACTGGCGGAAAAGGTGCGCCTGGAGGCTAAGGGCCGAATCAGGATTACTTGATAAGCCGCCGCAGGCATTGACCCAGGGTCAAGCGCGAATCATTCAACGCAATACGGACAAAGAGACAACACCCATGAATAAATACCCTTTGGCTGCAGCAATTGCCCTTGGCCTGGCGCTGACCGGCTGTAACGAACAGGGATCTAAGCAGGAAAAAGAAGTTGCCCTGGACACCCAGGAGAAGAAGGTCAGCTACATCATTGCCGAAGATATGGCGAAGCGCCTTGAAGCTCAGGATGTGAAATTAGATCCCCAAGTGGTGATGATGGCTCTTAAGGATGTCTCCAGCGGCCATGAATCCCGTTTGACTGAAGAAGAAAAGCAGCAAACTATCGCTGCCTTCCAAGAGCAAATGCAGAAGAAGCAGCAGGAAATGCTGGCTCAGCAAGAGAAAGAATTCAAAGAGACTGCTGATAAAAACCTGCAGGAAGGAAAAGCCTTCCTCGAAGAGAATGCCAAGAAAGATGGTGTTGTTACCACTGATTCCGGCCTGCAGTACAAAGTGATTACTGAGGGTTCCGGCGGCCAGCCCAGCGAGAACAGCACTGTTGAAGTGGACTACAAGGGTACCCTGATTAATGGTGAAGAGTTTGATAGCTCTTACGCCCGTGGTGAGCCGGTCCAGTTCCCGGTTAATGGTGTTATCAAGGGTTGGACCGAAGCGTTGCAACTGATGAAAGAGGGTTCCAAGTGGGAGCTTTACATCCCCTCCGAGCTGGCATATGGCCCGGGTGGTGCAGGCGGTAAGATCGGCCCTAACGCAACGCTGATTTTTGAAGTGGAACTGCACAAAGCCAATGTTGGCAAGGAAGATGGCGCCGAGAAAAAAGAAGAGAAAAAAGAAGAGCCCAAAAGCGAGTAATTAAATTTACTACTTTGGATTCAATAAAGGCGCCCAGTGGGCGCCTTTATTTTTTACCCTGAAAAATCAACAGCAAAAATATTCGATTAAAGGCGCCGGCTTCCCATCGCCTTTACAATGATGAATTCAGTTTTTTAGACCAGCTGGTTTTTATGGGCTGTGTGCAAAAGTGCGATCATTCGATCCTCGGAACTAAAGCGGGTTTCCAGTGCTTCCCCCAGCTGTGACAAGTCCGGGTTCAGGCTGGATAGATCGTCGGTTTCCTGGTACTTATCATTGAAATCGACAGCGACATCAGTGGTCACATCAATATCCCGATAGAGTTCCCGCGCTTGTTGCAGCCCCTGTTTATCATCAAAAGCCTGGCCTTCAAGTATGAGCTGTTCGTATACCTCAAAGTGTCCCGCAGAGACGTAGTCCACCAGCAACTGGCAAAGATGACGAACACCGTTCTCGGTCTCCGAATCCCCATCGTTAAATTCTTTCTTCTCAGATAGATGGTAGTAACTTACCAGCAGGATTTGTCGGGACTGTAGCCAGCGGTCAATGATTTCACTGACGCCACCCCAGCGCTCGCGCGCAGATTTACAATTTTCCAGCATCTCCAAGAATCCTTTGGTTACTGTTGCCGTGATAGCCAGCTTTATTGCTGATCCCGAAGGCCCTAAGAAGATAGGAGATTCCCCCGCCGACGGCAAGGTGCAGAGTGTGATCTACGCCAGAATACAACGATGCCTGCGGCGATCTTCGGTGGAGGAAATCTAGGGTGTTTTATCCACTGATAATGAGCGGCAAAATCAGCGCTGTGAGCGCACCGCAGGTACCCATCGCCAACGCTGCACAGGCGCCGCACAGGGCGCTGATTTCTAATGCCCGCGCGGTCCCCACCGCGTGGGCATTGATGCCGAGTACGATACCGACAATGCGCTCATCGTGAATATTGAGCCTACTCATTAGAGCTGGGCCAGCGATAGCACCGACCACCCCGGTCAAGACCACAATTGCCGCAGTGAGGCTGAGAGAAGCGTGGATTGTTTCCGCCAGGGCCAATGCGATGGGTGTGGTAATAGATTTGCCGCTCAACGCCAGTAGCACTGACTTGCCTGCGCCAATTACCAAGGCGATTAATACCGCTATAACCGGGGCCAAAATCGCACCCACAAAAATAGTGACAAGTAGCGGCCAGCCGGCTTTGCGGATAATCACTAGATTTTGTTTGAGAGGGACAGCCAGGGCAACAACTGCTGGACCTAACAAACTGTACAGTAATGCACTGGAGCCCTGATAACTCTCATAGGGGATATGGAGAACACTCAATGTTATTGCGGTCAAAATGCTAGCGCTGATGATAGGGTGCAGCAGAACAGTCTTGTAGCGCCGGTAAAGGGTAACGCCGACAAGAAAAGCTATGACATTCAAGGGCAATACAAAGATTGGGCTCGCCAGAAATTCATTCACTCTCTATTACCCCCAGAGCGAATCAGCAATTTCTTTAGTAGCTGTGCGCAAATAGCGATACTGATCAGTGTGCCAATCACAATAGCGGCGATTAAGGCTAGCCAGTCGGATAGAGTCAGGCCCTGGAAAAAAAATACCCCGACAGCCGCCGGTAGCAACAACAGCGGCAATAGGTAAAGCAGTTGTGAGCTGACTTTGGCAAGGCCTGCGGGAGCCCCACCATTGAACACGAGAATCACCAGTAGCATCAGCATCCCTATGACAGATCCCGGAATGGGTAGTGACAGGCTTGAGCTGGTGAAATTGCCCAGCCAGGTACAGGCAACCAGAATGGCAGCTCCCCCCAGCCAACGGAGTATGTTGTGCAGCGTGGATTTTGACATGTAGGAGATGGCGGCCGTTAAAGCCGCCGGAGATTGTTAAGCTCTGCGGAATGCTTGCCAGCCACCGAACAGGATCAGACCGGCAAAACCGATAGCGGCCCAACCGGGGATACTCAGGCCCATCATGGTCCACTGTACTTCAGCACAATTGCCATCGCCGCTCAGCAGTGCCTTGAGCACATCGGCCATCGGGAAAACTTCAATCATATAGCTGACGCTTGGACCACAGGCCGGTACTTGGTCTTCCGGCAGGCTTTGCAGCCACAGTTGGCGACCGGCAAAGTAGAGACCGCCCATTGCCCACAGGGATACCAGCAGGCCGTAGACACGACGGCCAATGGTGGCAGGGTTGTGCAGGAATGCGATCAACGAAACTACACCAACACCCAATAGCATTACCCGCTGGGTAATACACAATTTGCAAGGCTCCAGCCCCTGCACGTACTCGAGATAAAAGGCGGAGCCGAGTAAAAAGGCCACCATTAGGAAGACCAGCAGAAAAGTGATGCGCGGGTTGGGTAAGGTCATGGTAATTCGGGTCCTGAATAGTGCTGTCGAAAGCGGTTCGCTTCGAGATTCAAGTCGGTTAATAGTTTATTGAAATTGCTTTCCAGTTTGTTCCGCCCGGCGATAAGTTCAGGCAGTAGCTCCTGCAGTGCTACCGGGCGGCGCAACCGCTGTCCAACCCGCTCCAGGGTCAGCTCGATTACCCGCTCCTCGCGGTAACTTTGCAGCAGTTTAATTTGCTCGGCGCGCTCAATAAATGCCATTGCGCGTGGCGGAATATACCGGCTGTCGAAATGAAAGTCTCTCCAACAGCGCCGGCAAAACTCATCCAGCGCTTCAGGGTGCCACTGCTGCCAGTTTTCTGCCAACAGGTGATCAAACCATATATCCAGTGCGATACCGGCATAGCGACGCCAGCGCGGGTCCAGTTGTGACAGGGCATCCCGGTAGGCCGGGTGAGCATCGGTGATGGCATCGATGCGACGGTGCAGGCGAATACCATGCTCAATATCCGTTGGCCAACTGTCATCCAGGGGGCCTTTAACAAAGTCCCCCAGGAGCCCGCCCAGTCGCCAGCGCGGATTGGGCCCGGACAGTAACAGGTGTGCCAGATAGTTCATAAGCCTCGCTCAGGCTGCGGCACTGTATCAGCCGCTAGTCCTGGCAGCAGTTGTATTGGGCATAGTAACGGCTCAGGAATGTTTCAAAAGTACCGCTATCCTGCGCTTCAATTTCTTTTTGCTTGAGCAGTGAGGTTTCTGCCTGCTGTAAGAAGTCTTGCAGATAGTCGCTGTCCAGAGGGCGTTCCAGGAAGTAGCGGCGGTGCTGTTCGGCTTTATCCATAGCCCACTGGGAAAAGGTAATGTTTTGTTCGCGCATCTCTGCCAGTATCTGCTGTGCCGGTGTGAGGATATCCCCTTTCACCTTGGCCTTCTGCACGCCCACTGAGCCGCGGTATTGCGAGCCGCCCCAGGCGTTATCCAGCAGTTCTGCCACTGAGTCGACCTCTTCCAATAACTGGGTGGCCCAGTCGCTCAGTTTACGCTCGCCACCGTTATCCAGCAGTGTTAGTTCCGGTTCGTGACCCCGGTAGACGATACGCTGTTGGTTCTCCTGGGTACTGCGGTAATCGGCATCACTGGTTTTGGGGCTGTCGGTGAGAAGGCAGTGCAATAGGAAGCTATCGAGAAAGCGCATCTGCTGGGCATCAATTCCCAGGGGGGCGAAGGGGTTCAGGTCGAGACAGCGCACTTCAACATATTCAACACCGCGATTATCCAGGGCAGACAGCGCTGTTTCGCCGCGTTTGGCGGGGTTTTTGGGACGGATCGGTGAGTAAAACTCATTCTCGATTTGCAGTATGCCTGTGGACAATTGCTGGTAGTCGCCGCCTTCATTTTTAACCCCCATTTCCTGGTAGGGGCCGTAGGAACTGCTGATCGCTGAACAGAGCGTCGATAAATAGCTGCGCAGGTCGTTGTAGCAAACCACCAGTGACTGCTGCACGTTGCTGTTGTAGCCCAGGTCGCCCATACGCAGGGACGTAGCGTGGGGCACGTGCAGAGTGTGGTCATCCCCATTGAAGGGCTCAAGACTGTGCTCGCGGCCATCGACAAAAGAAGCGCATACCGCAGGTGCGGCGCCAAACAGGTAAATCAGCAACCAGTAATTGCGGCGGAAATTACGAATTAGATCGAAGTAGCGACGGGTTTTAAAACTTTTTAAATCCTCACTGCTGCCTTCGATTTCATGCAGCCATAGCCAGAACTCTTCAGGAAGCGAAAAGTTGTAGTGGATACCGGCGATAGTCTGCATGGCGCGGCCGTAGCGCAACCCCAGGCCCAGCCGGTAAATAGTTTTCATTGTGCCGCTGTGAGAGCTGCCGTAGCGGGCAACGGGAATATCTTTATCTTCGCCAATCGCACAAGGCATGCTGTTAACCCACAGGCGCTCGTCACCGATCTGGTTGTAGGTGTAGCGGTGGATACGGTCCAAGACCTGTAACGCTTCCTCTGGGGTCGCTACTGGTGGCGTTATAAATTCCAGTAGGGCCTCGGAGAAGTCGGTAGTAATACTTTCATGGGTAAGTGCGGAGCCCAGTGCTGTGGTATGCGGCGTTTGCGCAAGGGCACCATCGGGAGCGACACGCAGGCTCTCTTTCTCGACACCGCGGAGGATGCCTTTGAGCAGTTGGGCTGGTTTGGCTTGCGATAGCGCGGCCAGGTGGGAAATGGGCACTCGAATCTCCTTGGTACTACCGGAACGCTTCTTTATCGCTGCCATCTCGGGCGACTCTCTGTGCCGGTGCTGAATGTTCTGGCGCTCAGGCGGCGGATTCAGATTTGTTTTCGTCAGGCTGTGCGGGCGTTTCAGCGGGCGCTTGTTCCGGGGCAACCTCAGGCGCTTCTTCCGGTGCGACTTCAGGCGCAGGCTGGGGTTCTATCTCCGGGTTGGCCTGCTCTGGCAGTTCCTCAGGTGTTGAGGGGGTGATTTCAGGGTCACCCTGACTCTCATCACTGGATACCGGTGCTAGAGCTTCCTCGGGGATCTGGGGGTGCCCCTTAATGCTGAGTTCGCACAGTAGCAATTCAATGCGTAGGCTCACATTGCGAGTATTGGCCTCGAACATCTGGTTGATAGCGACGTCTTTATGCTCGCTGCGAAACAGTTTGTTCGGCTCGCGGCCATCGGTCCATTCGCCGCTTTTACTCAGGAACTGCTGGTGCTGATTGGTCAGCACGTACACATGACTCATTATGTTGGGCAACTTTGATGCTGTGACAGAAAGGCAGTTTAGCGACGGGGGCTTTATGGCTCAAGAACTCCGTTAGAGCGAAAGCGGTAAATGCCTGCTCTAACGGGTTAAGTGAGGAAATCTGTGATCTTTACAGGGTTTCCAGGGGATAGTTGTCCGGGTAGGGCAGGCGCGCACAGCCACTGTCTACGGCTGCCCGAGCTACGGCCGAAGCCACCTCAGGCAGTAAACGCGGGTCGGTTGGCTTGGGCAGGATATAGTTGGGCCCGAAGCTGAGTTCGATACCGCCATAACCTTCGCGCACTGAATCCGGTACCGGCAGGTGGGCAATTTTGCGGATCGCCTCGATCGCTGCCAGCTTCATTTCTTCATTAATGCGCGCAGCGCGAACATCCAGGGCACCCCGGAAAATAAACGGGAAGCAGAGGACGTTGTTAACCTGGTTTGGGTAGTCGGAACGGCCTGTGGCCATAATCAGGTCGTCGCGCACACTGTGAGCCAACTCGGGCTTAATCTCCGGGTTGGGGTTAGAGCAGGCGAAGACCACCGGTTTTGGGGCCATGCGCTGTAGCTGCTCGGCGGAGAGCAGGTCCGGGCCGGATACCCCGAGGAATACATCCGCACCGGCGATGGCATCGTCGAGGGTGCGCATATCGGTATCCCGTGCCCACTCACCTTTGTAGGCGTTGATATCCGTTCGACCCGAGTGGATAACCCCACGGCTGTCGAGCATGGTGATCTGCTCTTTGCGCGCTCCGGCAGCCAGCAGCAGTTTGCAGCAGGCGGTCGCAGCGGCACCTGCGCCCAGGCAGACCATATGCACTTCACTAATTTTCTTACCCTGAATCTCCAGAGCATTGAGCATACCGGCAACGGTCACAATGGCGGTGCCGTGCTGATCGTCGTGAAAAACCGGTACCGGGCAGCGCTCGATCAGGGTCTCTTCAATATGGAAACACTCTGGCGCCTTAATATCTTCGAGGTTGATACCGCCGAAGGTGTTGGCGATTGAGGCCACGGTCTGAATAAACTGCTCCGGGCTGCTGGCATCAACTTCGATATCTACTGAGTTGATATCGGCAAAGCGTTTAAACAGCAGTGACTTGCCTTCCATCACGGGTTTTGAGGCCAGCGGGCCCAGATTGCCGAGACCGAGAATGGCACTGCCATTGGAAATGACTGCTACCAGATTACCTTTGCCGGTGTATCGATAGGCTGCTTCTGGGTCCTTGGCAATTTCTCGCACCGGTTCGGCGACGCCGGGACTGTAAGCCAGGGACAGGTCTTCCTGGGTTTCGGCAGGGGTCGTCAGCTCTACTGAAAGTTTGCCGGGACTGGGGAGCGCGTGGTAATCGAGCGCTGCCTGGCGCAATGAATCCGTCATTTGGGGGCTTATCTCTCGAATACTGTGGGCAACACTTAAGTGTTATCCCGGTTACTGCGGGGGCCAGAGAATAACCGAGGGAAGCTTGGCGCTACAAGCGTGAAAATCTGCAATAAGTGGTACGGACTTCTATTTTTATCGTGCCTATCGACGATTTTCAGGATAAATAGCCGCAGTATTCTGATTTATAAGGATAAAGTTATCGCCATTGGCGGAAAGGTTAAGCGATTCAAGTCGATTTTGATTTTACATACAGAGGATTACAGCAGCGGGGTATGAAACGCTGAGAATAGATACAAAAAAGGCACCATCGCAGCGCGAGATGCCTTTTTGGAATGGACCCTGCCGCAAGCGGCGGGTCCATTCGAGCGAAGAGCCCGGATTATTTGCCGATACGGCTGCCGAAACGCTTCTTGAAACGGTCAACACGACCACCAGTGGTAGCCTGCTTCTGCTTGCCAGTGTAGAAAGGGTGGCACTGGGAGCAAACGTCGATTTGCAGGTCTTTGCCCAGAGTGGAGCGGGTTTTTACAACATTGCCGCAGGAACAGGTAGCGGAGATGTCGGTGTAGTTAGGATGGATATCTGCTTTCATGATTGCCTCTTTTCGAAACCGCCACTCGATCTTTTGCCGAGCACGGCATCGTCATTGGTGCAGGAACCAGTATGGTTCCAGGCTGTTTAAAAAGTCGGCGCATACTATCAGATTAATGTCGCGGTTCAAGCATAATTGGGTAGCGAAATAACTGAGGATGGCCACTTGTTAGCATTGCACAACAGCTTTGATAACAATTGACCTCACTAATTCCTCTGTGACGCCTAAGTCGCCAATTCGGCCTTAAGGAGCCTCTGAATAACTCCGTAATGCCTCTGCGGGTCTTGAAGGCTGCAGATGTTAGGCGCAGCTCGCCGCGAATGGCCGTAGCCCTTGGCAAGAGCTGCAACGCAGCAGCTGTGGCCTTCAAGGCCCGCCCTTCGGGGCGTGCAGAGCGATTCACACTCCGCGTTGCGACTTCTTGAAAGGTCTAGACATTCCAGCGAAGCCGCGCCTTGATTGTGAACCGCTCTGCATGCCAGAGGTATCACGGAGTTATTCAGAGGCTCCTTAACAGTCATTATCCCCGACGAAGCCCTGCAACTTGCCACATCTGCCATTACACTAGCGCCTTTTGCTTGAGTGAGTGGGGGCCAGGTGCAGGAGTCAGTCCAACAGAGAGTCATTTTAAGGCTGGCAGTGCCCGTGCCCCTGAGGCGCTTGTTTGACTATTTGCCGCCGGAGGGACTTTCGCCGGAGTCATTGCGGCCCGGCCAGCGCCTCTGGGTGCCCTTTGCCGGGCGCAAGTTAGTGGCAGTACTGTTGGATATAGTGCAGGAGTCGCCGCACAGCAGTTTGAAGCCAGCGCTGGAACTGGTGGATTCGGAGGTTCTGTTTGGTGATGGCAGCCGCAAGCTGCTGTCCTGGATTGCCGACTATTACCAGGCGCCCCTCGGCGAGGTCTACGCCGCTGCCCTGCCCGTGGCACTGCGCAAAGGTAAGCCGTCTGATCATTGGGCGGAGCAGTGGCTTCAGCTCACGACAGAGGGAAAGGGCTTACCGAAAACTGCACTGGCACGCGCCCCCAAGCAGCAGGCTCTGTTCCAGTTGCTGTTGAGTGATGGCAAGCAGAGCCGAACCCATCTTAAGACCCTCGGCCACAATACCCCCGTGATTCGCGCCTTACAGGATCGCGGCCTGGTGGAGTGGATTCCAGGCCCTACCGTACCTGCGCCGCTACCCGCAGCAGAGAGTACACCGGCTCCGGAGCTGAATAGCGAACAGCAACAGGTGCTCGACAGTATCGATTGCAGCGGCTTCTCTGCTTCATTACTGGAGGGCACCACCGGCAGTGGCAAGACCGAAGTTTATCTGCGCCTGATGCAGCGGGTTCTGGATAGCGGTCGCCAGGCATTGTTATTGGTGCCGGAGATTGGACTTACGCCGCAAACGTTGAGGCGTATTGCCGCACGATTTCCCAAGCACAGTATTGCGGCGTTGCACTCTGGCTTGGCCGACGGCGAGCGCGCTCAATCCTGGTTGGCGGCAGCGGGTGGGCAGGCAGACATTGTGATCGGCACCCGCTCAGCCATTATGACCCCCCTGCCCAGGCTCGGCGTTTTGATTGTCGATGAAGAGCACGATGCCTCTTTTAAACAGCAGGACGGTGTGCGCTATTCGGCCCGGGACTTGGCCGTGGTTTTGGGGCGCAATAATAATGTGCCGGTGGTTTTGGGTTCGGCCACGCCCTCTCTGGAGACCTTGCACAACGCTCTGAATGGGCGCTATCAACACCTGCGTATGCGCTATCGCGCCGGTGATGCCAAGCCGCCGCAAATTCACGTAGTACCGACACTGCGGGAGCCTTTGGAAGAGGGATTTTCTCCCCAGGTGCTGCGCCATATCGGCGATACACTTGCGCGAGGTGAGCAGGCCCTGGTGTTTATCAACCGGCGCGGCTTTGCCCCCGCGCTGACTTGTGATGATTGCGGCTGGCTGGCGGATTGCCCGCACTGCTCGAGCAAGCTGACTATGCACCGGCGGCAACGCCAGTTGCGCTGCCATCACTGCGATTACCGCCGCCCGCTGGTTGATAGCTGTCCACAATGTCACAGCCGTTCGATCTCGGCCCTGGGTGCCGGCACGGAACGCAGCGAGGAACTGTTGGCCCGTCGCTTTGCCGACTACCCGGTGATACGTGTGGACCGGGATACCACGGCGAGCAAACAGGCGCTGGATAAATTGTTAGCACCGGCGCGAGAGGGGGAGCCCTGCCTGTTGCTGGGAACCCAAATGCTGGCCAAGGGGCACCATTTGCCCAAGGTCACTTTGGTAGTGATCCAGGATGCCGATGGTGGCTTGTTCAGTGCAGATTTCCGCGCGCCAGAGCGTACCGGCCAGTTATTGGAACAGGTGGCGGGTCGTGCGGGACGCGGCAGTCTCAGTGGGCGGGTATTGGTTCAGAGCCGCTTCCCCGAGCACCCGCTTTTACAATTGCTGCTGGAAAAAGGCTATGGCGCTTTTGCGCGCCAGTTGCTGAGGGATCGCACGGTTGCACAGTTGCCTCCCGCGAGTGCTATGGCACTGGTGAGAGCGGAGTGTGAAGAGCCTGGTTGGGCCGAAGAGTTTCTACAAAATGCGCGACTCTTTATGCAGTCCCTGGCACCCCCATCGCCGCAGATCCAATATCTGGGGCCGGTGCCGGCACTACTGGAACGCAAATCCGGGCGCTTCCGATTTTATATTCAGGTCACCGCACAAAACCGAGCCCACTTACAGCCGCTGCTGGCGCGAGTGTGTGCCTGGGCGGAGGGCAATAAAAATCGCCGCCTGCGCTGGGCTGTGGATATGGATGCGCAGGAATTATCGTGAATATGCGCTGGGTTACGCGCCCGGCACTAAATTGGCGGTACAATTCACAAACCGCTAAAACTTTGCAGGGAAGAAATTTTCGATGAGCCGTCGCACCAGTAATCGCCGCAGTAAAAAAGCCGCAGGCAAACCCGCATGGGTTTGGTTTGTCCTGGGGAATTTTGTCGGTGGCTTTGCGGTGGCCGTACTGTTTCTTCAGGGCATGGACAAGGACAGCCGGGGAATAAGCAGCATTAAGCCAAAGGCGGTGCAGCAGCGAGAGGAAACATCGCCTCAACCGCGTTTTGATTTTTATACAAAATTAAAAGAAAACGAAGTCACGGTACCCCCGCCCAAAGTGGCACAACCGGCGCGCCGCAGTGACTCCACCAACAGTTCCCAGAACAGTAGCTCATCGGAACCCGATCGCAGCACCCCGGCACAGGTATATATCCTGCAGGCGGCATCGTTTCGCGATGCCTCTGAAGCGGAGCGCTTGCGCGTTGAGCTGACCCTGGCCAACCTGGATGTCAAAGTGGAATCGGCCACCGATAGCCGGGGTACCTGGCACCGGGTATTGGTGGGCCCTTACAGCAACCGCTCCCGGATGGCCAAAGCGCGCCAAACATTGGCTGAGCATCGCCTGATGCCGCTGGTGCTAAAACGCCCGGCGACCCAGTGACCATCAATTCCGTTTATTAAGGTGTGTTGCCCCACTCAGTAATTGTGACCTCTCTTATTGAAATCGGCGCGTACCGTCCTCACTTACCTAGTCTGAAGACAATTCCCCGGCGCGGGCACTTCGATGCCCGCTGCCAGAGTACACGCGCAATCCGAGAGGTCTCCATTGGAACAGTATCGCGGAACTACTATTTTATCCTGTCGCCGCAACGGCAAAGTTGTGATTGGCGGCGACGGCCAGGTGTCCATGGGCAACACCGTTATGAAAGGCAATGCGCGCAAGGTGCGTCGCCTGTACAAAGATAAGGTTATTGCCGGTTTTGCCGGTGGTACTGCAGACGCTTTCACCCTGTTCGAACGTTTTGAAGCCAAGCTTGAGGCCCACGGTGGCCAGCTGACCCGCGCCGCTGTGGAGTTGGCCAAAGATTGGCGTACCGACCGCGCCCTGCGCCGCTTGGAGGCCCTGCTGGCGGTTGCCGATTCCACTGCCAGTTTGATTGTGACGGGTAATGGCGACGTGATTCAGCCGGAAGACGACCTGATTGCTATCGGTTCCGGTGGCCCCTTCGCCCAGTCGGCAGCCCGCGCGCTGCTGGACAATACCGATATGGATGCCCGCTCTATTGTGGAGCAGGGACTGAAGATCGCCGGCGATATCTGTGTTTACACCAACCAGAACCACACCATCGAAGAACTGGCTTATTGATTACCGGGTACACCCTAGAGTGACCGGTTGGCGGGCTGTTTAGGCCCCCGCAAGAATTTTTGCAGGAATTTGTATGTCCCAGATGACACCCAGAGAAATTGTCCACGAACTCGACCGCCATATTGTCGGCCAGCAGGAGGCCAAGCGTGCGGTAGCCATTGCGCTGCGCAACCGCTGGCGCCGTATGCAGGTTAGTGAAGACCTGCGCGCCGAGATCACGCCGAAAAATATTTTGATGATTGGCCCTACCGGCGTGGGTAAGACGGAAATTGCCCGCCGCCTGGCTAAACTGGCGAACGCGCCCTTTATCAAGGTAGAGGCGACTAAATTTACCGAAGTGGGCTATGTCGGTCGGGATGTAGAGTCGATTGTCCGCGATCTTGTCGAGATGGCAGTGAAGCAGGAACGCGAGCAGGCCATGGCTGGTGTTGAGCAGCGCGCTATGGACGCAGCAGAAGAGCGCATCCTCGATGCCCTGCTGCCGCCGGCGCGCTCCACCGAGCCCACCGATAAGGATTCCAGCACTCGCCAGCTATTCCGCAAGAAGTTGCGCGAAGGTGATCTCGATGACAAAGAGGTTGAGGTGGATCTGGCCGCTGCGCCTATGGGCGTTGAGATTATGGCCCCTCCCGGTATGGAGGAAATGACTAACCAGCTTCAGGGCATGTTCTCCAATATGTCCCAGGGCAAGACCCGCAAGAGCAAGCTGCCGGTGAAACAGGCCCTCAAGCAGCTTACCGACGAGGAAGCGGCCAAGCTGGTCAATGACGAAGACGTTAAGACCCGTGCGATCCGCGCTGCTGAGCAGAATGGCATCGTATTTATCGATGAAATCGATAAGGTTGCCAAGCGCCAGGAGAGCGGCGGTGCCGATGTTTCCCGCGAAGGGGTACAGCGCGATCTGCTGCCACTGATTGAAGGCAGCACGGTTAACACCAAGTACGGCATGATCAAAACCGATCACATCCTGTTTATTGCCTCCGGCGCCTTCCACCTTTCCAAGCCCTCGGACCTGATTCCCGAGTTGCAGGGCCGCCTGCCAATTCGCGTGGAATTGAATTCGCTGAGCTCCGCAGATTTCGAGCGCATCCTCACCGAGCCGTCCGCTTCCCTTACCGAGCAGCAAAAAGCATTGCTGGCCACTGAGGGGCTGGAACTGCAATTTAGTGAAGACGGTATTCGCCGCATCGCGGAAGTGGCTTTCGAGGTGAATGAGCGCACCGAGAATATCGGTGCACGCCGTCTGCACACGGTATTGGAGCGCTTGCTGGAGGAAATTTCCTTTGATGCGGGCGATGGCAATACTTCGCTGAACATTGATGCCGCCTATGTTGACAGCCATCTGGGCGAGTTGAGCCAGAACGAAGACCTGTCGCGTTTTATTTTGTAAATATAATGAAACCGCAAAAAATCCGATTAAATCGCGCAGAGAAAAGCCTGCATCTGGTATTTGGCGGTGCTGAATTTACCTTGCCGGCAGAGTACCTGCGCGTCTACTCCCCCAGCGCTGAGGTGCGTGGCCACGGTGCCAGCGAACCGGTGCTGGTCAGTGGCAAAATGCATGTGGGTATCGATACGGTGGAGGCGGCTGGCCGCTATGCGCTAAAAATCGATTTCGACGATGGCCACGACACCGGTATTTTTACCTGGGAGTATTTGCACGAACTAGCTGAAAACTATTCGTCCAACTGGGAGGCTTACCTTCAGCGCCTGCGCGATGCCGGCCAGGGCCGCGACCCGGATGAGAGTGTGGTGAAGTTTATCGGCTAGTGGCAATTGATCGGTAATGACAACCGCTCCCCAGGGGGCGGTTCCACCCTTTTCTCTCTTAATATCTCCCCACTCTTCTCAATAATTTATTACCGAAATAATTAATTTTTGGTACGACTGCGCCAAATATTGTCGCCCCTAGGTAATTCTTTGATATTCATTGATTTTCAGAGCAAAGATATTAACAACGTAACCGGCGCGTAATTCTTTTGTCACATTTTGGAACTCTAATGCTCGCCAAATTAACGAGTTTCGGAGGCCCCCATGGCAAAAACAATTGTCCGCGCACTGAGCGCCTTTTGTCTGATTCCTCTCGCTTCTGCTGTTTCAGCGGCAACCCTGCCCGACTACCAAACCAATAGTGCCTGGTACACGGAAAGTGCTGACCGATTGGAAGAGCGCGCTTCGCTTTCCCGCGAGGCAAAAACTGCGAAGAATGTAATTCTGTTCGTCGGCGATGGAATGGGCATTTCCACACTAACCGCCGCCCGTATTCTTGAAGGCCAGCTAGTCGGTGAGAGCGGCGAAGAAAATGCACTCTCTTTTGAAGAGTTTCCGCATACCGCACTGATCAAAACCTACAACACCAATCAGCAGACCCCGGATTCTGCCGGTACCATGACCGCTATGATGACCGGTGTAAAAACCCGCGCCGGTGTAATTAATATCGACGGCGATGCACTGCGAGCTGATTGCGCCAGCACTGAGGGTAAGGAATTAAACACCTTCCTGGAAATGGTGGAGAGCCGTGGCAAGGCCACCGGCATTGTTTCCACCGCGCGTCTGACCCACGCCACGCCTGCAGCCACTTACTCGCGCAGCCCGGAGCGCAACTGGGAGTATTCCGCCGAGGGTGATTGTTCCGATATCGCCTCGCAGATGGTTGAGATGTCTGCCGGCGACGGTATCGATGTCATGCTCGGTGGTGGCCGCCGCAACTTTGTTACCACCGACAACGACGGTAGACGTGAAGACGGCCGCGACCTGACCAGTGAATGGCTGGAGCGCTATGACGGCGAGCAGACTGCTGTGTACGTGGAGAGTGGCTCCGAGCTGGAAGGCGTCGATATTGCCTCCACCGATAAGTTATTGGGGCTCTTCACCAGCAGCCACATGAGTTACGATGCGGACCGCATCGCCAAGGACAGCGATGAGCCGAGCATTGCCGAGATGACCGATACCGCCATCGAGCTGTTGGAAAAAGACAGCGATGGCTACTTCCTGATGGTAGAGTCCGGGCGTATCGACCACGGCCACCATGCCGGTAATGCCTACAACGCGTTGCACGATGCCATTGCCTTTGCGGATGCGGTACAGGTTGCTTTGGATAAAGTGGATCTTGAAGACACCTTGATCCTGGTGACCGCCGACCACAGCCATGTGATGACTATCGCCGGCTATCCGACTCGCGGTAACCCGATACTCGGTAAAGTGGTTGAGAATGACAGCAGCGGTGCCGCAGAAGCGGAAGAAGGTCTTGCTGCGGACGGTAAACCTTACACCACCCTGAGCTATGCCAATGGCCTGGGTTATGCCGATTTAGGTGAAAATACCGACGCGGATGAGCGCTACGATATCGCCGCCGATACCGGACGCAAGGATCTCTCCGGCGTGGATACCGAAGCGCCGGGCTTCCACCAGGAAGCAATGGTGCACCTGGAGTCTGAGAGCCATGCGGGCGAGGATATCAGTTTGCACGCTATCGGTGCCGGCGCCGAGCGGGTACAAGGTAGCCTGGAGCAGAGTGCAGTCTTCCACGTGATGACTGCTGCGACCGACCTGTCGCTGACAGAAGAATAACTGGGGGTAATTCACCATGAGACATTTTAAGAAAACAGTACTGGCTTTCTCTGTCGCCCTACTGGCCACCGCCTGTAGCGACGACAACTCAAACTCTGACGACGTAGTGGAATTACCCGAAGAGGAGCATGTCGGTGTTTCCTCTGCGCAGAGCAACAGCAGCTGGTTCCAGGAAGCCCAGCAGGCGATCGAAGAAGCGAGCGCTGTAGAAATCAACAACACCCCTGGTGCCGCCAAGAACATTATCCTGTTCGTTGGCGATGGTATGGGTATCTCCACAGTGACCGCCGCCCGTATCCTGGCGGGTCAGCAGCAGGGCCTCGATGGTGAGGAATACCAGCTGAGCTTTGAGAAGATGCCGTTTGCCGGTCTGGTCAAAACCTACAACACCAACCAGCAAACCCCGGATTCTGCCGGCACCATGACTGCACTGGTAACTGGTGTTAAAACCAAGGCCGGTGTATTGAGTGTTGCTGAAAATGTTGCGCGTGGCGATTGTGCCGCCAGCCTCGAGTACCCGCTGACGACGGCAATTGAGCTGGCTGAAGACCTGGGCAAGAGCACCGGTATTATCAGCACCGCGCGTATCACCCACGCTACCCCGGCGGCTACTTATGCCAAGGTGCCTGAGCGCGGCTGGGAGGAAGCAGCCCCGGATGGCTGCACCGATATCGCCGCTCAACTGATAGAGTTTGAAGCCGGTGATGGTATCGATGTGGTAATGGGCGGTGGTCGTCGCAACTTCCTGCCCACCGATATTACCGATATCGAAGGTGAAGCGGGGCGCCGTGAAGATGGGCGCAACCTGGTGGATGAATGGAAGGCCCGTTACGACGACGGTGTAAATAATATTGCTTACGTTGAAGACACCACTGCTTTTGAAGCCGTAGACGCTTCTGCAACTGACAAGTTGTTCGGCCTGTTTAATTCCTCACATATGGAATTCGAGGCTGTTCGCGAGGACGACAAAGCCGGTGAGCCCTCCCTGTCAGAGATGACCGCCAAAGGTCTCGAGATGCTGCAGAAAAATGAGGGCGGCTACTTCCTGATGGTGGAATCCGGTCGTATCGACCACGGTCACCACGCCGGCAACGCCTATCGCGCCCTGACCGATGCGGTGGAATTTGCAGAAGCGATTCAGTACGCCATGGATAATACCAGTGCAGAAGACACCCTGATTGTTGTTACTGCGGACCACAGCCACGTGATGACTATCGCCGGCTACCCCACTCGCGGTAACCCCATTCTCGGAAAAGTGATTGGCAATGACGGCCATGGCGAAGCGGAAACCTCTCATGCCCTGGCGGAAGATGGCCTGCCCTACACGACTCTGAGCTATGCCAATGGCCCGGGCTACAGTGCCGGTGATAGCGGAGCGCGTCCGAGCCTGGTGAGCACAGACACTGCCGCCCTGGATTACCAGCAGGATGCCCTGATTCCCATGAGCAGTGAATCCCACGCCGGTGAGGATGTGGGTGTTTGGGCGCGCGGACCGGGTGCGCACCTGGTGAGCGGCACCAACGAACAAAACTTCCTGTTTCATGTAATGGCACGCGCTGGCGGATTATTGGAACAGTAATTCCATCAGCTGTCGGTGTGGATGGCATGTTCATCCACACCGACACTTTCCCCGGTTAGATCTTGAATTGAGGCTTGGAGAAAAGCGCCCCACAGAGTGCTTCGGTCTTTTTCATTAGTAGGCTTTGTCGGTGCCGGATAATTTTTAGCACCGTGCCAAACTCACTTTGCAGCTTGTCTCCCTGAGTGATTACCAGCCGTGCCAGCAAATGGAGATCACGCCAGTTACCCAGAACTTCTCCCAACTCCTTTAGTGACTTACAGCGCTCGCCCACAGTGAGCGGATAACGCTTCCTCAATAAGCGGCTCTGGTACCAGTGATCCTTGGCTCTTTTACGCAATAGATGCAGGCGGTTTGCATTTTTGTGCCTGCGCACTTTACGCCATGCGCTTGCGGCTTTTCGGTAGCCGCGCAGGTAACCGGCTTCCGCATCATGCCAGCCGAGCTGTTCAAGCGGCCACGATGGAATTCTTATTTGACCTTTATCGAGGAGTTTCAATGCCGCTTGAACCGCTGAGTGGTTTTGCTCTGCCTGGATCAGTTCGTCGAGGAGATGGTGTAACCGGTGAAAGTGATGTGGCGGTGCCAATCCCAGTAAAGCGATGCGCAGTGCTGTGAGGTCGCGGGTGTGGGCGAGAGTGTTTGCCAATTTTCTGTAGTGGGTATTTTCACGCTGAAAAGTGCTACTGATTTGTGGGCGGACCAGGCGCAGTAGCGCGCGAATTTTCTTGCAGCGTTTGCGCAGTTCGTGGACGGCAGTTTCCCCTCCGTTGCGGAGCAAGTATCCGTTTGCCGCCGTTACTTCTGCCTGGGCGATAGATTTGATTTGCTCGGGAAAAGGAGAGTCACATTGGAATTGATAGCTCATAGAACAGTCCCGGGTGATCCCACTAAATTTTAGTGGTTTCCGCTCTGCTTGATTTCAAGCGGTGCCCCACTGGCTCCGGCAATGTACAATGGCCTTTTAAAGTTTTCGCTCAGCAGGCATAGCATGAAGGATCGCAAGACCACCCACTTCGGCTACCAGGAAGTGCCGGTGGAAGAAAAGGCCGGTCGTGTGGCAGAAGTGTTCCACTCTGTAGCAGCCCGTTACGATGTAATGAACGACTTGATGTCTGGAGGTGTTCACCGCCTCTGGAAGCGCTTCACCATCGAATTGTCCGGGGCCCGACGGGGCCAAAGTATTCTCGATATCGCCGGGGGTACCGGTGACCTCACCGCGCGCTTCTCCCGTATTGTGGGTGCCAGCGGCCAGGTAGTATTGGCGGACATCAATGAATCGATGCTGCGAGTGGGTCGCGATCGCCTGCTCGACCGGGGAATCGCCGGCAACGTGGTACCGGTGCAGGCGGATGCCCAGTACCTGCCCTTCCCGGACAATACCTTTGATTGCATCACGATCGCTTTCGGCCTGCGCAATGTCACCGATAAGGACCTGGCACTGCGCTCCATGTTGCGCGTGTTGAAACCCGGTGGCCGATTGTTAGTGCTGGAGTTTTCCAAGCCCCAGTCGAAGCTGTTGGAGAAAGTCTACGATCAGTACTCTTTCCGCCTGTTGCCATTTATGGGCAAACTGGTTGCCAATGATGCGGACAGCTATCGCTACCTGGCGGAGAGTATCCGCATGCATCCAGATCAGGAAACCCTCAAGGGGATGATGGCGGATGCCGGTTTTGTCGATTGTGAATTCCACAACATGACCGGCGGAATTGTCGCTTTGCACCGGGGCATCAAGCCCTAAGAAACTGCATAAGCCTATTTTTTCTCTGAGCGCAGGCACGAGGCCGTAAACCGCCATGAGCGACCCCACTTTTCGCGCGGGCTTTGATGCCGCGCTGGAAACCACAATTAATGCTGCCCTCCAGTATGACCCGGCGACACGCGAGCGCCTTTCCGCACTGGATGGGAAAACCATGGCGCTGGATTTAACCGCCCCGCAACTACAGTTTTGCCTGTGTATCGAGGGTGACCAGGTGCGGGTGCGCCAGCACTGGGAGGGGGAAGTTACCACCCAGTTAAGCGGTTCAGCGCTGTCTTTTGTACGCCTGATCAAAGACCCGGATGCAACTCCTGCCGGATTGGGGGTGTCAGTGAGCGGCTCCAGTGCCCTGCTGGCAGAACTGCAATGGATCTTGAGTGACTTGGATATCGATTGGGAAGCGCCGCTGGCACAAGTGGTTGGCGATATTCCCGCCCACTCAATTGGCAATGTCCTGCGCGATGCTGCCCGCTGGTTGGGAGGCAACCTGAATCGGGCGCCTGAAGTGGCGGCGGAGGCTATCAGTGAGGAGTGGCAGCTGACCCCGCCCCAGGCCCAGTTCGAAGCATTTGTCGAAGACCTGGCCGAGGCCTCTCTAGCTGCTGAACGGCTCGAGGCGCGCGTACGCTTGCTGGAAGAAAAGTTTTCCCGCAGGGAGGCCGAGTAGTTTTGCCTGTTCGTCGAAGTCTCACAATCGCGCGGGTTTTTCTGCGCTATCGTCTCGATCAATTATTGCCAGCCGAGGAGCGCCCACTGTGGTTGCGGGGATTGCTACTTCCGGTGAAGTTGCTGCCGCAGTCCAAGATGCCACGGGGCGAAAGGCTGCGCCGAGCCTTGGAAGAGCTGGGCCCCATTTTCGTTAAATTCGGCCAACTTCTCTCCACTCGTCCCGACCTGCTGCCGCCAGATATTGTCGAGCAATTAGATTATTTACAGGACAAGGTGCCGCCCTTCCCCAGTGACCAGTGCACGGCTCTGATCGAAGAGGCCCTTGGTGCCAAGGTGGATGAGGTCTTCGCCAAATTTGATCAGCAGCCACTGGCAGCGGCTTCAGTTGCACAGGTGCATGCGGCTGAATTAAAGAGCGGCGAATCAGTGGTTGTCAAAGTACTGCGCCCGGGCATTGATGAGGTAATCCAGGAAGACTTGAAACTTCTGGGGGTGATCGCCCGTGGAATTGAACGCTTTGTGCCCGAAGGGCGCCGCATGCGCCCGGTGGAGGTGGTTGAGGACTATCGGCACACGATTGAAGGTGAACTGGACCTAACTCGTGAAGCGGCCAACGGCACCCAGCTCCGCCGCAACTTTACCAACTCCCCGCTGTTGTATATCCCCGAAGTGCACTGGGATTACACTCGCGAAAATGTCCTGGTGTTGGAGCGTATCGACGGTATCCCCGTCACCGACCTGGCCCAGCTTCGCGCCCAGGACACCAATATGCAGCTGCTGGCTGAGCGCGGTGTTGAGATCTTCTTTAAGCAGGTCTTCGAGTACAACTTCTTCCATGCGGATATGCACCCGGGCAACATTTTCGTTTCCAGGGAGCACCCACAGCGCCCGCAATATATTGCGATTGATACCGCAATCGTCGGCAGCCTGACACGGGAAGACCAGTACTATTTGGCGCGCAATCTCCTGGCGATGTTCCGCCGCGATTACCGTATGGTGGCGGAGCTGCACGTGCAAAGTGGTTGGGTTCGCTCCGATACGCCGATCAATGCCTTTGAGTCTGCTATTCGCTCGGTCTGTGAGCCCATTTTTGAAAAACCCCTGGGAGAGATTTCCTTCGCTCGGGTGTTGATCAGTCTGTTCCAGACTGCGCGTCGATTCGATATGGCGGTACAGCCACAGCTGGTACTGTTACAAAAGACCCTGTTGAATATCGAAGGTTTGGGTCGACAGCTTTATCCGCAGCTGGATCTGTGGAAGACTGCTCATCCATTTTTAGAGCGCTGGATGCGCGATCGAATCCACCCCAAAACAATTGTGGGTGAGATAAAGCGCTATGGTCCAGAGTGGCTTGAGAAATTCCCGCAGATGCCACAGCTGGTGTACTCAGCTCTGGAGCAGTCGCGGGAACTGGCGCCCAAGTTAGAGGTAATTGGCGAGCAGTTGGCGGGCTCGCAACGCCGAGGCTTGCGCCAATATATTCGGCGGGTCGCCGGAGTTGTGTTGGGCGTTGGCGCCGTCGCTGTCAGTAAGCCGGAATGGCTGGCTCAGTTGCCGCCGACCGGTTGGGTACTGGGCGTTGCTGCACTAGTGCTGCTGCTGTGGCCCTAGGGCGCTTCGGCCTACACTGGAACTTCTAAGGATTGTTAGACATTGACTCAAATTCAAGCAAAGGCCGGTTTTCTCGATAAAGTCAGCTGGAACAGTGATGGCCTGGTTCCTGCGATTGCGCAGGATTTCAAAACCGGGCGGGTGTTGATGATGGCCTGGATGAACCGCGAATCGCTGGCGCTCACTGCCAGTGAGGGTTACGCGGTCTACTGGTCCCGATCCCGCAAGGGCCTGTGGCGCAAGGGAGAAACCTCTGGTTTCCTGCAGAAGGTGCGTGAATTGCGCCTGGATTGTGACGGGGACACCGTATTAATGTTGGTCGAGCAGGAAGGTGGAATCGCCTGTCATACCGGACGCAGTAGTTGTTTCTATCACCTCCTTCAAGATGAAGAGTGGCAGGTGAATCAGCCGGTGATTCAGGACCCGAAGTCCATTTATAAGTGAAACAATTATGAAAGATGTGCTGCAACAGCTCGATGCGGTGTTGGAAAGCCGTAAAAATAGCAGTGATGCTTCTGAATCCTATGTGGCCAGTCTACATAGCAAAGGCCTGAACAAGATTTTGGAAAAAGTCGGTGAAGAAGCCACTGAAGCTATTCTTGCAGCAAAAGACGCACAGAGTAGTGGCGATAATCGAGACCTGGTTGCCGAGACAGCGGACCTATGGTTTCACTCGCTGGTCATGCTATCTCACTTGGGCGCTGATTCTCAGGACGTGGTTCGAGAGCTTGGGCGCCGATTTGGTCTTTCTGGCCTGGAAGAGAAAGCTGCGCGAACTAAGTAAAATTTGAATCACTTGTGGCACCACCCCTGATGGCGGGAGTGCCCGGTAAGAAACTCAAGCCATCCTATTGAATGTAATGGAGACAATTATGGGATTCGGTGGAATTAGTATCTGGCAGTTGTTGATTGTCCTGGTCATAGTCTTGCTACTGTTCGGAACCAAGCGTTTGAAAAACCTCGGAGGCGATCTGGGTGGCGCAATTAAGGGTTTCCGCAAAGCGGTTAAGGATGAAGACAAATCCAAGGATGCTGATGAAGACAAAGATGTCGAGCGTCTCAAGCACGATGAGGAAGAGAAGCCAGGCCAAGACACTACTGTCAAAAATAAAGATAAACAGTCTCAGGACAAATAATCGGCAACGACTAAGGCGAGCGTCACTCTGTGTTTGATATCGGCTTTTTAGAACTATTGGTAGTTGCTGCCGTGGCCCTGTTGGTGGTTGGCCCTGAGCGACTGCCCGATGCGGTGCGTACCACTTCCCGCTGGTGGTCCGGTTTGAAGCGGACCTTACATAGTGCTCGCGAAGAATTGGAGCGAGAGGTTGGAGCCGATGATATACGGCGTGAACTTCACAACGAGCGCATTATGCGTGAGATTGAGGAGAGTCGTCGTGAGATGGAGCAAACCTTTAGCGAAGCCAATAAGGAAGTTCACGACGCGCTTAATCAGCCTGAAAAACCACAAGTTGCAGGGACACCAGTAGAAAAACAGGCAGCTGGAGTAAATCATCCTGAGGCACCAAAGCCTGAAAAGGCGATAGAAGAACCTGCTCATCCTCGTGCAGAGCAGGAGGATTATTTGCCAGAACAGGATGAAACTGCCGAGGAGTTACAGGACCCCGAATACCCGGAGCATTGGCATGATTTTGGGGACCCGGATTTAAACCCGGACCATCCTGAAAACATCGATGAAGATGAAGAAGAAAAACAAGGCGAGAAGAAAACATCGCAACAGGAAAAAGATAGCCAGTCATGAGCGATCAGTCCCAAGATAAACATCAGCCTTTTATCGACCACCTGATCGAACTGCGTGATCGCCTATTGCGAATCCTTTTGGTCGTATTGGTCTTATTTGTCTGCTTGATGCCGTTTGCGTCTGAAATTTATAATTTTATTGCCCACCCACTACAGGAGCGTTTGGCGGGTGATGTTGGAATGATCGCTACAGAGGTGACTTCCACGTTCCTTACTCCGTTCAAAACGACCTTTATAGTTTCTTTTTTTATTGCAATCCCTTTTGTGCTTTACCAGGTTTGGTCATTTATTGCCCCGGGACTGTATAAAAATGAAAAACGTATTGCTATTCCATTATTAATTAGTAGCGTCGCACTTTTTTATATCGGCATTGCATTTGCGTATTTTGTGGTCTTTCCCCTTCTTTTTGATTTCTTTGTTGGAACTGCTCCAGAAGATATTAAGGTAATGCCAGATATGCGCAGTTATCTGGATCTGGTGCTGAAGCTTTTCTTTGCTTTTGGTTTTGCTTTTGAAATTCCTATCGCGACAGTCCTACTGATCTGGAGTGGCGTAGTGGATGCCAAGACCCTGGCAAGTAAGCGCCCTTATGTGATTGTGGGATGCTTTTTAATTGGGATGCTACTGACACCGCCGGATATAATTTCCCAATCCTTATTGGCCTTCCCCATGTGGCTATTGTTTGAGATTGGCATTTTATTTGGGCGTTGGATGAAGTCTTCACCCAAAGATAAGCCTGCTACCTGAGATATAAAAAAGTCACCACTGGGTTTTCAGCGGTTAGCTTCACAGGCAGCGCTTGAGGTATTGCAGTTGCGCTCTCGATAGGGTTACTCACCTGAGAGCGCTAGCTATACGGGTACAACGCCGCACTCTCTTCTCAGTAGCATCAACTCCATCTCTTCCATGACAAGAAGCTTGATGACACGGTTATTTCCCAGCTGCAGGGAGGTTGACCACCCTACCGGCTGTAGAAAGCCCGCTATTAGATACCAGGTCGAGAGATAAACGCTAAACTAGCTTGTGCTTGGTTGCTTACAACAACGATGGAAGCCTAGTTATTTATTGGAACCGGTTGCTTGTGCTGCGATGCGTTCCTGCTCGGCAACAGCTTTTTCAACATTGTTGCGAACCAAGCGAACGAAAAACGCTGCCATCAGGAATATAAAGGCAATAACGGCCAAGCTGAGAAGGCCAGAAAAGCTGGTAAACAGGTCAATTAAAGCATCCATTTTTCTCTCCAAATAGGCTAATGCTTCACCTATGCAGTCTAGGGAGCTGTAATGGAAATCTCTTGACCTAAATCAAGCTGGATCGACTTATTGTAAGAACGACGGGTTGGTCAACGCAGGGTCAGGGCTGCTAGCAGGCAGAGTAAGGACGCGCCACATAAAGAATAAAGATCACTATTTTCTCGCCTGTCAGGCAGAAGCAGCAAAAGCGCCAAAGGTGGCATAAATAGTGCTATCAGCCCCGACAAGGGGTCGCGACTAAAACCAATAAATAGCAGTCGCAACCAGGCAACAGCACCTAAAACCAGGGCAAATACTGTTAAGACGGCTGCCACTGGTGACATGGAATAACCTTTTGCACATGGAATCGTTTGACTGGTGGGTTTCTCTAAGAAAAATACTAATAGGAAAAAGAGTGTATATCAGTATTTCTGATCTTAGGTTTTTAGCGCGCCCCAGAGTTTGGCTGCTCGTATTAGTATTGTTAGGGCTCTACGGGTGCGAGACTGCGGGCTATTACTTCCAGGCTGCAAGCGGTCAATTGCGGATACTCTCTGCCCGGCAGCCGATTGAAGAGCTGGTTCAAGACGGCAATGCCAGTGATCAACTCCAGAAGCAATTACAGCTCGTTCAGGAAATCCGTGCCTATGCAGCACAGGAGTTAAAACTACCAGTGGGGCAAGCCTATAGCTCCTATGTGCAGCTCGATGATGAGTACCCGATATGGAATGTCTTGGCCGCACCAGAGTTTTCCCTGAGCCCCAAACGATGGTGTTACCCCATAGCCGGTTGCGCTAGCTATAGGGGCTACTTCCGCAAATCAGCGGCTATTACCAAAGCAAACAGCCTGCGGAACCAGGGTTACGATGTCTACCTGGGAGCCGTTCCGGCCTACAGCACCCTGGGTTGGTTTAATGACCCTGTGTTATCAAGCTTTGTGAATTGGACACCGGAGAGACTAGCCGGACTCTTATTTCATGAGTTGGCCCACAGAAGAGTTTATGTGCCGGGTGATACCCGCTTTAATGAGAGCTTTGCTACAGCAGTGTCTGAAATTGCCCTACCTGATTGGCTTCGTAGCCAAGGTCTCTCGAGTTCTGCTGAGGAGACTAAGGCTCAGGCACTGGCGGTACGACAGTTAATGACAGCGACGCGTAAAGAGCTTCAACCAGTTTACCAATCCAACTTGCCCGACGAGGAAAAGCGCCAAGAAAAGGAGGAAATTCTGAGTCGATTGAGGCGTTGCTATTGGCGTATGGCAGCAGAGTGGTCTTACCCCGCGCGCTACCAGGCCTATATAGAGAAAACCAATAATGCTACTTTGGCTTTGGCTGCAGAATATGAATCTTTGGTTCCAGCTTTTCGTCAGCTTTATATTGATAGTAATGGTTGGGAGGACTTTTATAATGCAGCTGAAAGATTGGGTGAGCTCGATAAGGAAGATAGAGAGCAGGAGCTGTTAAGGCTGGCTACTGAATTTAGGCAGAAAAATAACAAACCTAAGAAAGCAATTGTTTTTGATGTCGAAGCTTGTATAAACAACAACGATTTTTATAGAAATTGATTTTCTATACTTTATAAAAATTTATAAATTCAGGTCGTTTTTAATAAATTTTTCGCTGCTTGAAAATTAGTTGTCCTTGGGGTTGCTTACCAAGTGGGGCTTTATAGGTATGGCGAATCTAAAATTTTTTAATTTATTAAGATATTTGCCTTTTGAGGTCTGGCTCTTCTATTTTGGTTAGGCTGGTTGGTTTTTCTATGGGTTTTTAATATGCTAGCGCATCTGTGTAAATCTGATTTACATTTTTCTTTTAGACTCCCCCTTAATTAATCTTCCTCAGTCAATAAATTAGTATGATTTACCCTAAGTTATTCCATAAATTGTTTCCTTTGGTTGTTTTCCTATGCATCTCTGCTTGTAGTGGCGGGTCATCTAGTAATAAAAAAGACACTATAGATGATGATCCTGAAATTACTATGAACTTAACTATTCAAGGTTATGTTGAGGTTGGTGACTATACCGGGGTGGAAGTGGTATTCCAAATTGAAGATGAAGTTTTTAATGCTGACTTGGATATGTATGGGAATTACACAGTAGAATTGGAGGTCTCTGAGTTAGAGACTGATTCCTTTGTTCAGGCTGAGGCTATTTTCCCTGCTGGTAGCGGCATGAAGCTCGTCAGTGCGCTGGGCTCATTTGAAAGCTTGCTAGAAAAATCTGGGGATGACGCTATTTTAGTTCGTTCTGAATTATTAAGTGTAAATATTACCAGTGTTACTACGGCACTCTCTGCTCTGTTGGAGGTTGAGAATAATGGTACGTTAATATCTGAATCTCAGTATGAGACAGCATATCAACAGCTAAATCCCTATACAGTATTTGATGTAGCTGCATATATTAATTTATTGATCAATAATCCACAGGAAGATAGATTTGCCGTACCTGATGAGTTTGATGACGTATATGAGTTCGCCACAAACTTTAGTCTGATGGCTTTATATATTTCGCAAATTAAAGAAAACTTTTTGGAAGAATTTGAATCGACGAAAATTTCTATTTCCAAGAATCAAAATCTTGTTAGCGCTTCACCATCAATTCTATCCAGTATTGAAGATACTTATTATCTTTTGGGGGATAATTTAAAATTAACACTTCGAGCTGATGGAACAGGAAAAATGATTGGTGCCATGGATAGTGCCATGATTACTTGGGCACAATCCGATGATGGACTTGTTCTTGAAGGGGCAGATCTAGTTACAAGTTATTATTATCATGAGTATGATTTAGCCTTTGTAGAAACTCATATCAGAGTTACCAAATTAAATTGGGTTTCAAATGCGGCTTCTGTCGATTCAGTTATTCTTAATTCTGTTCAATATGAGCACTACCCTGGTGGAGAATATCAAGGTAGTTACTTCATAGAGAAAACTTTAATGAGTTTAGCATTGAGGTCTTCCGCAGAATTAGCTGTATCCAATGTTATTGAGTTGGGGAAAACATATAGTTTGCCTATTGCATCAACAGTTAGTGATATTGTCGACTCCGATAAAGAATTATCGCCAGTTAATGCGGTAATGGTATTGGATATGTCTTTTCATGGTGACTACGAGAATGGCGGAAGGGTTGACATTATTGTTCCTGAACTCTACATCGATGGAACTTCATTTGAAACTGAATTGTCAGGAGTTTGGTTTGTAAATGATCATAATCAACTTACGGTTGAAGTTACAAATAAGAAAACCCTTACCTATACTTTTTTCGATTATAACTCCGATGATTATAATCGAGTCTTTGTTGTGGATGAGTCCTATGAAATAAAACTAACAAAGTTCAGCTCTCTATTTGGCCAGGAGCTAGAGGGTTGGGAAGGACAAGAGGTGCCCGGAATGTATTATATTCCTAATCTTAGCAGGCCTTTCTTCACCGTATTAGAGCACTACTGGGTTGAATTAAATGCCGATGGATCAGTGAGTACAGTACGAGGACTGGATTTAAATCTTGATGGGCAATTTGACGAAAGCGAGATTAATCTAACACCAGGCCTCTGGAGGCTAGAGGAAAATGGTGAGCTAACCATTAGGCATTACTCTCAAGGATCAGAGAGCTGTATCCCAGGCTTATGGGACCCTGATACTATTTCAGAGTGCCAACTCGCTAGAGAGTATAAGTGGGATCTCTATCGAGTTGATGGTGAAAATAGGTTTTATATGAAAAAAACGTTAAAGCACTTTTCTGATATATCAAGTATAAATGGGCAGTTGTCAGTAGAAAACGCTTATATTTATAATTCAAAGATGGAAAAAATATCCGAAAGACCATTCGAGGTTCCGGGAATATAAAGCCCTTTAAATAAAAGTGTATGTAAAAAATCAGGCGGTAGCTGTTAGCGTTACCGCCTCTGGGGCTGGTTTAATTGCATTTAAGTTTGGAGGAATTAGATCTCCCCAGATACTATACAATTAGTTTAGTGAGAAAGCAGTTTCGCCACATCCAGCATCCGATTGGCAAATCCCCATTCATTATCAAACCAAATCAAAATCTTGGCTAAGCGATTCCCCGCTACACGAGTTTGGCTTGCATCAATGATGCCGGAGCGGGGATCGTGATTAAAATCACAGGAAGCGAGAGGTTCTTGGGTAAAACCTAACACACCATTAAATTCAGATTTAGAAACTGATTTTAATAGGGCATTAACATCTTCCCGGCTAACTTCTTTTTGTAGTGAGACTGATAAATCAATCGCGGAAACGTTGACTGTGGGCACTCGCAGGGCTTGTGCCTCAAACTTGTCTGCTAAATTAGGTAATATTCTCTCAATACCCCGGGCCAAGGCCGTATCAACAGGAATAACTGAGCTTACTGCTGAACGCGTCTTTCTCAGATCAGTATGATGATAGGCATCACTTACTGGCTGGTCGTTCATCGCTGAATGGATAGTAGTAATAACTCCAGCTTCTATTCCGAAGGCCTTATCCAGAGCGGCGATAACTGGCACGCTGCAATTAGTTGTACAGGAGGCTGCAGAAATTATTTGCTCTTTGCCGGTTAAAATATGGTCGTTAACCCCGTAAACAATGGTGGCATCGACATCCCGGCTGGCAGGTTGTGAAAACAATACTTTTTTGGCTCCGGCGGCAAGGTGCAACTCTGCGTTACGTCGCTGTTTAAAGCTGCCGGTGCATTCCAGAACGATATCTACTTGATCCCGTCGCCAATCCAGGTCTTCTAACTGCTCGCAATGAGTTACGGCAATAGAATCTCCGTTAACCACAAGGACATCTTTATGCACGGAAACTTCGCCTGAGAAGCGGCCGTGGACAGAATCGTATTTTGTCAGGTGTGCAATGGTGTCGCAGTCAGCCAGTTCATTGATGGCGACTATTTGTAAGTTATCGCGGGCGCCAGACTCATAGAGTGCGCGTAAAACGGAGCGGCCGATACGGCCGTAGCCATTGATGGCAATTCTAGTGGTCATAGCACAACTTTAGGCAGGAGAAAAAATGTCAGCTAAGCGTCTCCGCGCGGCGCTGAGTCAGTGCCGCGCGGGGTTGATACCTAAACGATATTCAGTGGAGAGAACAGTATTACTTCAGCAGTTTTTCTACCGCTTCAGCCACATTGTCCACAGTGAAACCAAAGTAGCGCATCAAGTCGCCGGCAGGGGCAGATTCGCCAAAGGTTTCCATACCGATAATAGCGCCATCGAAACCGACAAACTTATACCAGTAGTCTTTGTGGCTCGCTTCTACCGCTACTCGTGCACGTACCGAAGAAGGCAGTACTGACTCACGATAAGCCTCTTCCTGCTCCATAAACAACTCGGCACAGGGCATGGAAACAACGCGAACTTTCTTGCCAACCAGTTTCTCCTGGGCCGCCATCGCCAGCTCTACCTCGGAGCCAGTGGCAATAATAATGGCTTCAGGAGCACCTTCGCAGTCGGACAGTACGTATCCACCGCGCTCAATCTGAGCCAGCTGTGCGCTGTCGCGATCTTGAGGAGCCAGGCCCTGGCGGCTAAAGACCATGGTGCTGGGGCCCTCTTTGCGCGCGATAGCCATCTTCCAGCTCACTGCGGATTCAGTGGCGTCACAGGGGCGCCAGGTGTGCAGGTTTGGAGTGGCGCGCAAGGCGCTGAGCTGTTCTACCGGCTGGTGAGTCGGGCCGTCTTCGCCGAGGCCAATAGAGTCGTGGGTGTAGACAAAGACCACACGCTGCTTCATCAGTGCGGCCATGCGCACAGCGTTGCGGGCGTATTCCATAAACATCAGGAAGGTAGCGCCGTAGGGCACGAAACCACCGTGCAGAGCGATACCATTCATAATGGCGCTCATACCGAATTCGCGCACACCGTAATAGATGTAGTTGCCGGAGGCATCCTCGGCGCTGACACCTTTGGAGCCTGACCAGATAGTGAGGTTGGAGCCAGCCAGGTCGGCGGAGCCGCCGAGGAATTCGGGCAGCAGCGGGCCGTAGGCGTTGAGAGCGTTTTGGCTGGCTTTGCGAGAGGCGATCTTCTCTGCACTTTCCTGGCAAGCTTTGATGTACTCATCTGCTTTGCTGAGGAAGTCCGCAGGCAGTTCACCGCTCATACGGCGCTCAAATTCGGCTGCCAGCTCCGGGAACTCTTCGCGGTAATCGGCGAGGATATCTTTCCACTCGTCTTCCTGGGCTTCACCTTTGGCTTTGGCATCCCAGCCAGCGTAGATATCTTCGGGGATTTCAAATGGGCCGTGGGCCCAACCGAGGGTTTCGCGAACCAGGGCGATCTCTTCGTCACCCAGCGGTGCACCGTGACACTCTTCGCGCCCCTGTTTGTTCGGGGAGCCGAAGCCGATCACGGTTTTGCAGCAAATAATGGTGGGCTTATCGGTAACAGAGCGCGCTTCTTCAATAGCGGCTTTGATAGCGGCAGAATCGTGGCCATCCACATTGGGGATTACGTGCCAGCCGTAGGATTCAAAGCGCTTGGGCGTGTCGTCGGTGAACCAGCCTTCCACTTCACCATCGATGGAGATGCCGTTGTCGTCATAGAAGGCGACCAGCTTGCCAAGGCCCAGAGTGCCGGCCAGGGAGCAGGCTTCGTGGGAGATACCTTCCATCAGGCAGCCATCGCCCAGGAATACATAGGTGTGATGGTCTACCAGCTCGTAGCCGGGACGATTGAACTGGGCACCCATTATCTTTTCTGCCATTGCCATACCAACAGCGTTGGTGATGCCCTGGCCCAGTGGGCCGGTGGTGGTTTCTACACCAGGGGCATAACCGTATTCGGGGTGGCCCGGAGTTTTGGAATGCAGTTGGCGGAAGTTCTGCAGCTCTTCAATCGGCAGGTCATAGCCGGACAGGTGCAGCAGGGAATAAAGCAGCATGGAGCCGTGACCGTTGGACAGTACAAAGCGGTCGCGATCGGCCCAGCTGGGGTTGGCCGGGTTGTGCTTTAAGTAGTCATTCCACAGCACCTCGGCGATATCCGCCATACCCATGGGCGCACCGGGGTGGCCGCTTTTGGCTTTCTGGACCGCGTCCATGGACAGGGCGCGAATGGCGTTGGCCTTTTCAGCGCGAGAGGGAGTAGAAGACATAAGAAGAGCTCTCTGGTTTCTTAGCTAGGGTGCGGCGCTGCTCTGCCGGCAGATTCCCGCAACAACAAAATGGTGGCGTATTTTCCCGTAAAGGGCGGCCCCGCGCAAAGCTTTGGTGGGGGATTTGTTGTTGAGTGCAGCAACAAACTTCCAATTCTATGCATTAGGCGGCGCCATTAACATCTATATCAAAAATATTTAATAAAGCTATATCAAAACATTTTGATATAGATGTGCTCCCCTGCTAGACTTCGCCCCATGTCTGAAAATGAGCCAGCACCCGAACTGAGCCCAGCCGAGGCAATTCCTCAGCTGGCCTTGACCCTGAAAGCCGCCGGAGATCCCCTGCGGCTCGAAATATTGCGCCTGCTCAGCCAGGATTCTTACAGTGTTTTAGAGCTGTGCCGAATCTTCGATTTGCGCCAACCTGCCTTGAGTCATCACTTGAAAGTGCTCGCCCAGGCAGGTCTGGTAAACAAGCACCGCGAAGGTAATAACCTTTTCTACCGGCGCACAGCAGCTACTCCACTGCTGGCACAGCTTTTTAACAACCTGGATCATTTGCCTCTGGCCGATGTGCGTGTGCAAGCGGTATCCCGGATTTCTGAGGAGAGAGCGGAAGCATCGCGACGTTTCTTTGCCGATTACGGCAACCGCTTTCGCGAGCAGCAGGAATTGATCGCCAGCTATGACGTATACGGACCACAAGTGGCTCAGCTGCTCAAACCTGGTCGTCATGCCTTGGAAGTTGGGCCTGGAGAAGGTGAATTTCTACAGGAGTTGGCTCAGCGTTTCGCGACAGTGACAGCACTGGATCTGTCTTCTGCAATGTTGGAGCGGGCCCAATCTTTTGCCGATGAACAGGGTATTAAAAATATCGAGTTTGTCTGTAGCGATACTCGCGCTGCTGCGGCACGGCCGGCCAGTGCCGACACCATCGTGGTGAACATGGTGCTGCACCACACTCCTGACCCGGCACAAATTTTTCACGATTTGCACGGCGCCCTAAAAAAGGGCGGGCAGCTTTTAATTGCAGAATTGCAAGAACACAGCCAGGACTGGGCCAGAGAGGCCTGCGGAGATTTATGGCTGGGCTTTGCTCCAGAGCAGTTGAGTGACTGGGCCGCGACTGCCGGCCTGCAAGATGGGCGTAGTATTTATAGCGCCCTGCGCAATGGCTTTCAGATCCAGATAAGAGAGTTTATTAAGCCCTGACGAGGGTTTGTCAGGCACAGCCTGAAGTTAAAAGATATTCAACCGCTGCGGCGGGACAATGGAGACCTCAAAATGAGTGAATACAGACTGTTTACCTCAGAATCCGTATCTGAGGGACACCCGGATAAAATTGCCGACCAGATTTCCGATGCTGTATTGGATGCTCTACTGGCCCGTGACAAGCAGGCGCGGGTTGCCTGTGAAACCCTGGTGAAAACCGGTATTGCTGTTATTGCCGGCGAGATTTCCACCTCTGCCTGGGTGGACTTGGAAGAGCTGGTGCGTAAAGTGATTACCGATATTGGCTACACCTCTTCTGACGTGGGTTATGACGGCGAGACCTGTGGTGTTATCAATGTAATCGGTAAACAATCTGTGGATATCGCACAGGGTGTAGACCGCGCTAAGCCGGAAGACCAGGGTGCTGGGGACCAGGGGTTAATGTTTGGTTATGCGACCAATGAAACTCCCACCTTTATGCCTGCGCCGATCTACTATTCCCACCGTCTGGTTGAGCGCCAGGCTGAAGTGCGTAAATCCGGTCTGCTCCCTTGGTTGCGTCCTGATGCAAAAAGCCAGCTGACCTTCCGTTACGACGAACAGGGCCGCCCCTGCGCGATCGATGCGGTTGTTCTTTCAACCCAGCACAACCCGGATGTCAGCCAAAAAGATCTGCGCGATGCAGTGATGGAGCTGATTGTTCACAACACCTTGCCGCTGGAATGGCTGCATAAAGACACCAAGTTCCATATCAACCCGACGGGCAACTTTGTTATTGGCGGGCCAGTTGGGGACTGCGGTCTCACCGGGCGCAAGATTATCGTCGATACTTACGGTGGCTCCGCTCGCCATGGCGGCGGTGCGTTTTCCGGTAAGGACCCCTCTAAGGTTGACCGCTCTGCCGCTTACGCAGGTCGCTATGTGGCTAAGAACATTGTCGCTGCAGGCTTGGCCAAGCGCTGTGAGATTCAGGTTTCCTACGCCATCGGTGTCGCCGAGCCGACTTCCGTAGCAATTAATACTTTTGGAACCGGTTTGGTACCAGAGGATAAGCTGGTAGAGCTGGTGCGTGAAAACTTTGACCTGCGTCCTTACGCCATCTCCAAATCCCTCGACCTGTTGCACCCGATGTATCAGTTGACCGCAGCTTATGGTCACTTTGGTCGCGATCCGTTTACCCACACTTACAACTGGATCGACAGCAATGGCCAGGAACGCAGTGAGAGCTTTACTGCTTTCCCATGGGAAAAAACCGACAAGGCGGATGCGCTTCGCTCCCAAGCCGGCCTCTAAGTTTCAGAAATAAATATTCATGCCTGCGCCAAAAGCGCGGGCACACAAAATATGCTGGGTACCACTCGGCAAGCAGATAATTTTTGGACTCAAAAACGATGAATCAAATGAGCACTGAATTTAAAGATTACAAAATCGCAGACATTTCCCTGGCCGAGTGGGGGCGCCGTGAAATTGAAATTGCAGAAGGTGAAATGCCGGCACTGATGACCCTGCGTGAGAAATACCGCGCAGAGCAGCCGCTGGCGGGTGCCCGTATCATGGGCTGTATCCACATGACAATCCAGACTGCAGTGCTGATTGAAACTCTGGTCGCACTGGGGGCTGAAGTTCGCTGGTCCTCCTGTAATATTTTCTCCACCCAGGACCACGCCGCTGCTGCCATTGCTGCGCGCGGAATCCCCGTATTTGCCTGGAAAGGTGAAACTGAAGAAGAATACGAGTGGTGCCTTGAGCGCACTATTGGTGCCGATGTTGCCGGCTGGCAACCCAATATTATTTTGGATGACGGTGGCGACCTCACCGAATTGCTGCACCGCGAATACCCGCAACTTCTCGATGCTTGCCACGGTGTGAGTGAAGAGACCACCACTGGCGTACACCGCCTGCAGGATATGCTGCGCGAAGGCACCCTGAAGATTCCTGCGATCAACGTCAATGACGCTGTGACCAAGAGCAAGAACGACAACAAATATGGCTGTCGCCACAGTCTCAACGACGCCATCAAGCGCGCCACTGACCACTTGCTCTCTGGTAAGCGAGCGCTGGTTATTGGTTACGGCGACGTAGGTAAAGGTTCCGCAGCATCCCTGCGCCAGGAAGGCATGATCGTACGAGTTTCTGAAGTGGACCCGATCTGTGCGATGCAGGCTTGTATGGACGGCTTCGAGCTGGTTTCCCCCTACATCGACGGCGTTAATACTGGTACCGCTGAGGGTATTAACAAACAGCTGCTGGCCAATACAGACCTGATCGTTACTACAACTGGCAACGTAAACGTTTGCGATGCCCACATGCTTTCCGCCCTGAAGAGTGGCGCGGTGGTTTGTAATATTGGTCACTTCGATAATGAAATCGACACCGCCTTTATGCGTGAAAACTGGGAGTGGCAGGAAGTTAAGCCGCAGGTACATAAGGTGGTTCGCAATAGCGAAACCAATGATCACTTGCTGCTGCTGTCTGAAGGCCGCCTGGTAAACCTCGGCAACGCTACTGGCCATCCGAGTCGCATCATGGATGGCTCTTTTGCCAACCAGGTTCTCGCCCAGATCCATTTGTTCAAAGAAAAGTTTGCTGACTTACCGGCAGATCAAAAAACTTCAGCGCTGTATGTAAAAGTGCTGCCCAAGCACCTGGATGAAGAAGTTGCACGCTATATGGTTGAGGGTTTTAGTGGTGTTATTACCCGTATGACCGAGCAACAAGCTAACTATATCGGTGTTTCAGTTGAAGGTCCGTTCAAACCTGAAAGTTATAAGTACTAATCACCCCTAACTAAAAGGTGCCGGTATCGCCGGCACCTGAATTGTGCGGGGTTGGAGAAATATAATGAAAGACTCCATTCGCATAAGTTTCGAATTTTTCCCTCCAAAAACGCCAGAGGGTCGCGAGAAGCTATACAAAACTCGCGAAGCGCTCCAGGCATTTAATCCTGAATTTTTTTCTGTTACCTATGGTGCTGGTGGCACCACGAGAGAGACAACGTCGAGTATTGTGACCAATATGCGGCGAGATGGTATTTCAATTGCCCCTCATTTATCGTTTGGTGGTGATAATGAAGAGACAATACTGGGTTTGTTAAATGAATATAAAGAGGCGGGGATTAATCGAATAGTTGCACTGCGTGGTGATATGCCGTCGGGCATGGGTGCAGTGGCGCAACTGGTTTATGCGAATGAATTAGTCGCCTTTATTCGTCGACATACCGGTGATCAATTTCATCTTGAAGTAGCTGCATATCCGGAGATACACCCGGAGTCGAATAGCTATGATGACGATATTCGCTATTTAAAAGGTAAATTTGAGGCAGGCGCTAATAGTGCACTAACTCAATATTTCTATAACCCAGATTCCTATTTCTACTTTATTGATCAGTGTGAGAAAGCGGGTATCGATGCACCTATTTACCCCGGTATTATGCCTATAGCTAATTTTACTAATCTTGTGCGTTTCTCTCGAAATTGTGGTGCGGAAATCCCGAGGTGGTTGGTCAAGCGTATGGAAAGTTACCGTGACCCTAAGGATATTAGAAAGCTTGGGTTAGAGGTTGTGACCGACCTCTGTGAGACCTTATTAGAGGGCGGCGCACCGGGCTTACATTTTTATACGATGAATCAGGTTGAAACTTCTACACATATTTTGCACGCCCTTGGTTTAGTGCCCAGATAGATTTGACTTGAAATAGGAAGATTTTTTGCCGTAGGGAGGGGCTAAAACTTATAGATATATTTTCAGGGCATTATTAATGCGTAAGTATAACCCTCCCACGGAGCCTTACCTTTCCGTGGTTTATGAAGATTCTTACCTACTGGTAATGGACAAGCCAAGCGGACTCCTCAGTGTACCTGGCCGGGATCCTGCCAATAGGGATAGTTTGGCAAGCAGGGTTCAAGAGCGTTACCCGGAAGCACTTACAGTACACCGCTTGGATATGGATACTTCGGGGTTATTGATAATGGCGCGAAACCCGGAAGTACATCGAAAACTCAGCATGCTCTTCCAAAATCGTGAGGTGGAGAAAACCTATTATGCGAGAGTGTGGGGCGTTCCTAAAGCAGATAGTGGTGAAATCGATTTGCCATTAATTTGTGACTGGCCCAACAGACCGAAACAAAGGGTTGATTTTAAGGTGGGAAAGCCTTCCGTAACTCATTGGGAAAAGGTATTAAATAATAAGTCGAGTAGTTTAATTCGCTTAAAACCGATTACTGGACGTTCACATCAGTTGCGGGTGCATATGCAGGAAATTGGCCACCCTATACTAGGTGATCCTTTCTATGCTAATCGAGAGGCACAGAAAATGTCTTCTAGGCTATTGTTACATTCAAGTTACCTTGAATTAATACATCCGGCACAGGGTTGTATTATGAAATTCTCCAGTAAGTTAGAAAGAGTTTTCTTCAACCGATAAAGTGCAAAGCTAAAACCTATCCATCGATATAAAAGAATTTTATTGGGGGCTTACGTCTGTGAATGATAGTTAAATTAAAGCTGTTTACACGTCTTTAATCTGCTTACTAAATTTGGTATAGAAAACGGCCCTACAAGGAATGTAGGGCCTAAAAGGTTTTTAACTATTCACTATAGTGAATAATCGTATTTGAAACCTACGTAAAAGCTACGGCCCAGAGTATTGTAGATACCAGAGCCATCACCAGTGCCAGATAGGCCTGAAGGTGGCTCTTTATCAGTAATATTATTCAGACCGCCATATACTTCAATACTTGGGAAGTTATAGCGCGCTTGAATATCATGATAACGAACACTCGGTGTTTTGTATGGATCTTGAAGATCAATACGCTCATCAGTTTCAATCAGCAGCATTTCATCAAGATAGCGGCTGCGCCAATTCACCTGAAGGTCACCATAACTATACGTTACGTTTGTGGTGTAGCTGTGCTTGGGGTCACCCAATTCGCCAGCTATCTCGTCAGGTGAGCCTGGGTCTTCCTGGAATGGGTAATCATTTCGCTCTAACACTTTTGAGCCAATCAAATTAAGTTTCACTGAGCCCCAATCAGCATCGGAGTTGAAGGGAGCTGCCAAGTCAAAGCTGTAATCTAACTGATAGTCCACCCCACGAGCTGTCAGGCTAGAAATATTAAGCAGTGTAGATGTTATGGTTATAATTTCGCTGGTATTAGGATCACGTGGGGCGAGTGAGCAATATACATTGTTAATGCTCGCACTATCGACACAGCGATCTAGAATTTCTTGACCTGCGACATTAGAAATTGCATCAGTAATTTCCATATCCCAGTAATCAACTGTAACCGCCAAGCCAGGGATAAAGCGAGGAGTTAATACCAGGCCATAGGTGACTGTTTCGGCCGTTTCTTCGTTTAACTCTGTGTTGCCACCTAGGTAACCGGGTATTGATGAGGCATCAAGTACTGAGTGATAGTCAGCGGGAATTCCAAGGTCTGCACAGCGAGCGGCTCTTTGGGCTGGATTGGCAGCATCGTCAATTTTGTCATAGCTGCAGGGATCGTCGATATTTCGAAAGAAATTCTGCCCTAGCGGCGAGAATAACTCATCGATATTGGGCGCCCTAACTGACTCGGAAGTTGTTGCGCGGAGGCGTACATCTTCGGTAATTGCCCAGTCAAGAGATGTTCCCCAGGTGGTGGTATTTCCAACCGTACTGTAATCAGAGAAGCGAGCTGAGCCATCGAAAACTAGGCTTTCTACCATCGGTAAACCAGATAATAGGGGGGCAGAGAATTCAAAGAAGACTTCAGCAACGTCATAGTCCCCAGAGGATGGAGCAAGAGCGTTCATGAAAGTTTCGCCATCCTTGATCACTTGATCGTAATCAACGTCAGAGCTTTCATCTCTGTATTCCGCGCCAAAAGCTGTACCTAGAGGGCCTGCGGGCAACTCAAAGAGCTCCCCTGTAATATTGGCTGAGAAAACTGTTTGGGTCATTTTCTCAGTTGAGCCAGTATTTTGAAGCATGAAATAATCGATAGCTTCTTGGCTATTTAACCCATAGCCAAATAGGTTGATTGGTATACAGCCATTAGCCTGTGCAGTTTCACTGCGACAAACAGTTTCGCCCGTCTCTGGGTCTACAACGGCATCAACCGCTTCAAAAAAGCGCTCGTTATGTCGATTATTTGAGTAATCAACTTCAGCATCATATTGTCCGTAGACAGCCGATAATTCATAGCTCCAGCTTCCAGCGAAATCCCCTTCGATACCTAGGACATAGCGCTGCACTTCCCGCTCAGCAACATCGCCGCGCATACCGAGGTCTGAATGGAAGCGGTTGTACCAGAAGCTATCCATGCCTGCTTCGTCAAGAAGGCCTTTCAGCTCATCTGGTACGAAGGCATTGTCAGCAGAGATAACCAGATCTCCAAAGTAATCAAATGATGGCTGACCGAAAGTTTCTGCTTTATTAATAACATATTTTGCTTCAGCGAAAAGGCGGGTATTTTTGCTGAGGTCAAAGTGCGCTTTTGTGAAAAAATTCTGAGATTCCAGGTCTGGGTACAACTGAGTAGACCGAATAAAATTCAGGCCATCGCCCCCTACAGAAGTTGTTTCACCAAGAGGTGCTTCTCCAGGATTAAAAGTTACAAATTGCCCATCATTGGTGAATGTATATGGCCCTGAGGCTAGGCTACCATAGCCTGGTATAGAGCTACCGGGAACTCCCCATACAGTGGTCAGAGGGTGGGGCCCCCAAATTACGCCTACCTCACTTAATAAATTGTTTGTGGTGTTATATACAAGAACAGAATCTGCTACACCGTCATTGGGCTCTGCATAGGGGTCATCCTGGTAGCCTGGGCGGCTCGCAATCCAAGGTCTATCTCTGCCGAAGACCTCGGCAGTCTCTGAGTGCTGAAAGCTGAAAGCGACATTACCGCGACCATCGGCAAAGTTGCTACCCCAAGTTACGCTAAATTCACTTGCTTCTCCGCCATCCAGCTCTGGCTGCATGTGATGGGCGTTAACTTTAAGGCCTTCAAAGTCGTCGCGGGTGATGAAGTTAACGACTCCCGTAACAGCATCAGCACCGTAGATGGCCGATTGACCGCCGGTAACTGTATCAACACGCAGTAATAGATCTTCAGGAATTGTATTAATATCAACTGCAGAGGTTCCAATGTGAGAACCGATATGGCGGCGACCGTCTTGCAATACTAGGGTTCTTTCGGTGCCCATTCCGCGCAAATCCAACAGATTGAGACCGGAAGTGCCAATGAAGCGGCCTGCGTTGTTGTTAGAGAAGGTTGAGCGTAGTGCCGGAAGCTCATTGAGATAGTCCCCCAGGCTGATAGCTCCACTCATTTCTATATCTTCGATAGAAACGGAAGTAACGGGGCTAGCTGTCTCAAGATTCATTCTCTTAATTCGAGACCCAGTTACTACAACCTCTTCTAGAGCCTCTGCCTCACTTGCATCAGAGCTGCTATCATTTTCTTGTGCGAAAGCGGGTGCCCCACCAATGGCAAAAATAATTGCCGCACTCAGAAAGTTCATTTTGAACTTCTGCTCCATAAAATCCTCCAAAGATCCAGTACGTAATTGTAATTTTTATTCCTGCATGTTTTTAATGCATTAATATGACTGCAGGATATAAATGATAATAACGCTATCTTGTATGAGTCTCGAGATCTTTGAGCAAAATGAATCGCCCGTCATAAATATGTAACACTTGGTAGTTTTATTGTGCTGCATATCCATTTTTTTAAGTTTTTTTTTGCGAAAAATTTTATTTAATAGGTTGTGTATTTTGAGCGGAGGTTGTCTTTTTTAAGGGTTTTAGCAGGTTAGCTAGAGTGACGTAATATGAACACATATTTGTTTGGTTGCTTTAATCAAAAATCATATGACAAACGTTAACTTTGTGACATTTGTAACTTTGTTTGAAGTTCGAGTTAAAATAGGCCCTGATAATATTTATATTTGATGATAATGCACTGGAGGCTGAGTGTAGGTCAGATACCTTGCTGTACTCTTCGTCGGGGCTTTTATTTGTATGCCATATTTCTCCGCACGTTAGCAGTAAGCGTTAATCTTGGGCCCTCTCCAGAGTAAAATTTATCTTTTGGCGTCTAATCAGCCCATTGTTTTTTACTTTATCAGACCCTATTTTGCTCCTTATTTTATTGCGAGTTGAAAATAGAGGAAGCCTCTATGTGGATATGCGCTCTTGACGTTAATCCTGTAAAAATTCTTAAAAACTTCGCTGGTTTTCCTATGGTTTGACCTAAGCAATTTCCCTTAAATAGCTGAAGTACTTGTTTCTGGGGGGCTAATGTCAATATTTGAATTACGAGTGTTTTATTTCTTAATTTACTTCAACGGTTATTTATTTAGGTTGGCTGTTTTCTGCTCTTGGGGTTGGATTTTACTTGATTGTACTCTCGGTAATTACTGGGTATAAATTAACTTTATCATTAGTGCTATTAGATTCTAGCTTGATAAGCTGTGAAGAAAGTTCAATTTTTAGTATAAGTTCTAGTTATGAGATGTATAAAGACTGGTTATTTATTTGTAGTTATTTTTTAGTTTTTATCTTGGGTAGTGAGTTGCTAGTTTCACTTTAGCAAGTTAAGGGCGACATTGTCGCCCTTAACTTGCTATATTTATTTTTTATTCTTCATCGCCGCCATCAAAATATCACCCATGCTGCCACGGCCATTACCTTGGCCCCCTTTCTGGGAGCGGTTGCCCTGCTGCTTGTTATAGCGTTGGGCTTGGCGGTTTTCGCGCTGGTCACCCTTTTTAATGCCGCCACTGCCCTGCTCACCGGGCTCATCAGATAAACGCATGGAAAGGCCGATACGCTTGCGGGCAACGTCCACCTCCATCACTTTAACCTTGACAATATCACCGGCTTTTACGACTTCGTGAGGGTCTTTAACGAACTTCTCTGAGAGTGCAGAGATATGTACCAGGCCATCCTGGTGAACACCGATATCCACAAAGGCACCAAAGTTGGTGACATTGGTAACGGTCCCCTCGAGTACCATTGCCGGGCGCAGGTCTTTTATTTCCTCTACGCCCTCTTCAAATTTGGCCGTGCGGAATTCCGGGCGCGGGTCGCGACCGGGTTTTTCCAGTTCGGCGATAATATCGGTAACGGTAGGTACACCGAATTTTTCGTCGGTATAGTCTGCTGGGTTCAGTCGGCGCAGGAAGCCGGAGTCGCCGATAAGGCTGTTAATTTCACGGCTATTTTTCTCGGCAATGCGTTTAACCACGATATAGGACTCGGGGTGCACCCCGGATTTATCCAGCGGATTTTCACCGTTATTAATACGCAGGAAGCCGGCGGCCTGTTCAAATGCCTTGGGCCCTAAGCGCGGAACTTCCATCAGTTGCTTGCGATTTTTGAAAGCGCCGTTCTGGTCGCGGTAGCTGACAATATTGTTGGCAATAGATGCAGTCAGGCCGGAAACCCGAGCCAGCAGCGGTGCAGAGGCGGAGTTCAGCTCAGCGCCGACACCGTTTACACAGTCCTCAACCACGGCGTCCAGTGAGCGGGCCAGTTGAGTCTGGGAAACGTCGTGCTGATACTGGCCAACACCAATGGATTTGGGTTCGATTTTCACCAATTCTGCCAGCGGGTCCTGCAGGCGGCGGGCGATGGAGATGGCTCCACGGATAGTCACATCAAGATCCGGGAATTCCCGCGCAGCAAATTCAGAGGCGGAGTAAACGGAAGCACCGGCTTCGTTAACCACAACTTTTTGAGCTGTCAGCTTGTATTGTTTAATGGTTTCCCCGACGAATTTGTCGGTTTCGCGGCTGGCAGTGCCGTTGCCAATGGCGATCAGGCCCACATTGTATTTATTACACAGGGCGGCAATAACCGCTGCAGACTCCTGGTGACGATTCTGTGGCGGGTTGGGGAAGATAGCGGTGTGATCGAGTATCTTGCCGGTGGCATCGACCACGGCGACTTTGACCCCGGTGCGCAGGCCCGGGTCGAGGCCGATAGTGGCCTTTTGCCCGGCCGGAGCTGCCAGCAGCAGGTCTTTCAAGTTGCGGGAGAATACCTTGATGGCCTCCTCCTCTGCTTTCTCGCGAAGCTCACCCATCAGGTCAGTTTCCAGTGCGGTCAGCAGCTTGATTCGCCAGGTCCAGCGCACCACTTCGCCGAGCCATTTGTCTGCAGGTCGTCCCTCGTCGGTGATATCCACATGGCGGGCAATCATGGCTTCGCAGGGATGGCTGGCGGTTGGGGAGGCCCCTACTTCTTCAGCGAGGCCCACACTGATGGCGAGTACGCCTTCGTTGCGGCCGCGGAAAATCGCCAGGGCGCGGTGGGAGGGCACCTTGGACCAGTCTTCGGCGTATTCAAAATAGTCGCGGAACTTGGCCCCTTCCTCTTCTTTGCCTTCGAGCAGTTTGGATTTCACCTGTCCGTCGCGCTTGAGGAATTCACGCAGCTTGCCCAGCAGCTCGGCGTCTTCGGCAAAACGTTCCATCAGGATAAATTTGGCTCCATCCAGAGCGGCTTTGATGTCTTTGACGTGAAGGGTGGCGTCTTCGTTGTCGGTGTTGAGGTATTGCTCTGCTTCAGCTGCGGGGTTGAGGGAGGGATTGTTGATCAGTGCATCGGCCAGCGGTTCCAGACCAGCCTCAATGGCGATTTGCCCTTTGGTGCGGCGCTTGGGTTTGTAGGGGAGGTAGAGGTCTTCGAGGCGATTCTTGGTGTCGGCACTGTTAATTTGTTGTGACAACTCTGGAGTCAGCTTGCCCTGCTCATCAATGCTCTTCAGGATGGCAGCGCGGCGCTCTTCCAGTTCGCGCAGATAGCGCAGTCGGTCTTCCAAGGTGCGCAGCTGGGTGTCGTCCAGGGCCCCTGTCACTTCTTTCCGGTAGCGCGCAATAAATGGGACTGTGGCTCCTTCATCGAGCAGGGATACTGCGGCGGTAACTTGTTGTGGTCTGACATTGAGTTCTTCGGCGATGCGAACGTTGATATCCAGCATTTGATGTTTACATCCGTTTTCCGGGAAATTTCGTACCGTTAAGGGCGATGTTGGACCAGTAAGTAGCCTTTCAGTTTCCGTGGTATTTGGCGGGTAAACGAGAGGGCCCTTACAGGAGTAATTTTGGGTTGGCATTATGCGTTACCCGAGCGCAGCGAGGAAGGTTTGCGGCAGGACACAAACTTGTGCGGCAGTCTGCATCCAAATTGCCTCTTATGTGCGTCGAACTCCAGTAGAATGCGTACTAACTAAAATTTGACCAATTCAGGTCAGGGAACGGGGTAGAGGGTACCTGTGAAAGTCTCGAGTAAAAACAAGCTGTTATTCATTGTATTGTTAGTCGGGGTGGCTGTTATTGCTGCGGTGGTTGTATTGAAACCGAAGCCGGAGGAAAAACCGCCAGAGGTGGTGGTACCGCCAATGGCCGATGTTCTCTATATAGAACCCCGTCGCCAGACACTATTGGTACCCAGCCAGGGAACCGTTCATGCCCGCCATGAAATTGATGTGATCGCGCGAGTCGGCGGTGTGATAGAAAGCGTGGATGAGGCATTTGTTCCCGGTGGCTTCTTCAATAAAGACGCCCGTTTATTACAGCTTGAGCAAGCAGACTATCGCTACCAGGTCACTCGCGCAGAATCGCAACTGGCAAATGCCAAGTCCGCCCTGGCTCAAGAGCAGGGCCATGCCAAGCAAGCTAAGCGCGAGTGGCGTGACCTGGGATCTGAAGCGGCCAATGCCCTGTTCCTGCGCAAACCCCATCTCGAAGCTGCCCAGGCCGCAGTGGAAGCCGCGAGAGCTGACCGCGACCAGGCCAAGCTGGATTTGGAGCGCACATCACTCAAAGCCCCCTTTGCTGGTCGTGTAGTTGAGACTTTTGTCGACCTGGGACAGTACATTACCCCCGGCACCCCTCTGGCAAAAATTCACAGCACCGGTATCGCTGAAGTCCGCCTCCCTCTGACCGACCAGCAACTGGCGTTGCTCGATCTTCCCCTGGGTAAAACTATTGAGAATGGCCCCGCTGTGCGTCTGAAAGCTGTTGTTGCTGGACGTGAACACGAGTGGCGTGCGCAATTGGTGCGAACCGAAGCGAGTATCGATCCCAACAGCCGCTTTATTTTTGCTGTTGCCCAGGTACAGAAGCCCTATGAAGGGGATGTACCGCTGATGAATGGCCTGTTTGTTGAGGCAGATATTGCCGGTAGAACCTTTGATGATGTTGTGGAGCTGCCCCGTCAGGCACTACATGAAGGAGATCACTTGTTGGTTCTGAATGACGAGAGCCAGCTGATCTACAAAACTGTTGAGCTGTTACAAACCATCGGTGACAGAATCTGGCTCCGCGGGGATATTGCTATGGGTGACCGAGTGATTGTTTCAAGCTTGGGCTACTCCCGTGAGGGTATGGTACTTACCGCTAACCCCCTCAATGAGCGGCCAGCGGGCCTGGGGAGTCTTCCTGAGGATTCAGCAGATCCCTCTACAGTATCCGCTGCTGGTGATGCCGGTGGTGTTAGCAATGCTTCCCAGGGAGGCAAGTGATGAGCGGAATCATCCCGTGGTTTGCGCGCAATAGCAAAGCCGCAAACCTGCTGATGATTATGATAATCATCGGCGGAATCTTTGGCCTTATGAGTATCGACCGGGAGGTGTTTCCCACGCTGCAGCTGGGAATTGTAGAGGTTAACATCTCTTACCCTGGCGCCGGTCCGGCAGAGGTGGAGCAGCAGGTAACCGTTCGGGTTGAGGAGGCTATCTCTGAAGTAAAGGGTATTAAGGAGGTAAATTCTGCTTCCCGACGGGGTAGTGCCTCTATTGAAATCCAGGCGATGGATGGCTACGACGAGCTGCGATTGCTCAACGATATTAAGGTTCAGGTGGATAGTATCAACACCTTTCCCGACGGTATTGAGCGTCCCGTTATTCGCTTGATTGAAGCCAACGCCGAGTTAATGATGATCGCCATCGGTGGGCCAGTCTCTGAGCGTCAGCTCAAGGAAACCACCCTGGATTTGCGCGATAAGCTCAACCTGATTTCCGGTGTGCGCAGAGTTGATGTTTGGGGTGATCGACCAGACGAGTTATCCATTGAAGTTTCCGAGCTGGATTTACGTCGCTACAACCTGAGCTTTAATCAGGTTGCCGACGCGGTGCGCCGCTCCTCCCTGGATTTGCCTGCCGGCATGGTGCGCTCGGACCGCGGTGATATTCAGGTGCAAACTCGTGGCCAGGCCTATACCGCCGGAGACTTCGAGCGTATCCCCGTAGTTAGCCGTGCCGATGGCTCTGTATTGTTGCTGCGCGATGTAGCGACAGTGCGTGATGGCTTTGAGGAATACAACAACGTTATTCGCTTTAATGGCAATCCAGCCATGAACCTTCGCATTATTCAGGGCGAGCCCCTGGATGTGGTGAAAACCGCTGAGCGAATAAAAGCGTTCCTGGAGGAGACTCGCGAGCAATTGCCACCGGGCATGGAACTGGATGTCTGGTTCGACTTCTCCAAGGCATTTGAAGGCCGCATGAATCTGCTGACTACCAATGCCCTGAGCGGTTTTGCCATGGTGTTTGTCATGCTGATGCTGTTCCTGCGCCCGGCACTGGCCATGTGGGTAACCGTGGGCATTGTTGTCGCTTTCCTGGGTGCTTTCTGGCTGTTGCCGGTGACCGGCGTCAGCCTAAATATGCTGTCATTGTTCGCCTTCCTGTTAATACTCGGGATTGTGGTGGACGATGCCATCATTGTGGGGGAGGCAGTGCATGCTGCCCACGATAGAGGTGAATCTGGCTTAGCTGCAGCTGAGCAAGGGGTGAAGCAGGTAGCTTCCCCGGTAATTTTCGCCGTGACCTCCACCATGGTGTTCTTTATCCCCATGCTGTTCCTACCCGGCGTTACCGCACAGATGATGCTGGCCCTGCCGGTGGTGGTACTGCTGTGTCTGGTCTTTTCCCTGGTGGAATCCCTGTTGATTCTGCCGGCTCACTTGGTGGGTATGAAGCCAGAGAAACCTGCCAAATCGACTTTGGGAATTAAATTACAAAACGTACGTAGAAGTTTTGCCGGTGCGATGAAGACGGCCGGAGATAAGTACTACCTACCTTTACTGGAAAAGTCCCTTAGCAATAGCCGCACCACAGTGATGAGCTTTATGTTGGCACTGGGTTTGTCGATCGCTGTTTTCCAGAGTGGTTATGTGGGCTCTTCATTCTCACCCCAGGTCCCCTCTGATTTATTGCAATTGCGAATTTCTATGGCCTCAGGTGAACCCTTCAGTGAAGCTGAACGAGTAATGGAGCAGGTACTCACCGCCGCTGATAAGTTGGAGTCCGATGAGGGAATGCTGGAGCAGAACAGGGGTGAGTCTTTCTTGCAGAACTCCCTGGTTTTCAATTGGCGTGGCAACATTTATGTAACCTTGCAGCTCACCGATGGAGAGATGCGCGATGTCACCTCCGAGTCTTTAGCGTTGCGCTGGCGCGAATTGATTGGTGAGTTACCGGCTAGCGTCGAGGATATGAATATTGATGCGAGCATCAACAATAGCAGTAATGGTATGAGCCTGAACCTGAGCACAGCCTCAGGGGATATGGGTGAGCTGCGCGCTGCTGCTGATTTGGTTAAGGAAAAACTGGATAGTTATGTCGGTGTTTATGATGTGCGGGATAACCTGACCAGTGCCCGTCGCGATATTGAGATCCAGCTGAAACCCTATGCCACTACGATGGGTATTAACTTGGCAGACGTGGCCAGGCAGGTTCGTCAGGGTTTCTACGGTGAGGAGGTTCAACGTATCCCACGTGGTCGTGAGGATGTTCGCGTAATGGTTCGCTACCCCATGGAGGAGCGCGCCAGCGAAGAGCAGATGGACCGAATCCGCATTCGCACCAACGATGGGGAAGTACCTTTCTCAGCGGTGGCCGAGGCAGTTTACGTGCCGGGCTATACCACGATTCGCCGCAACGATCGCGAGCGCACCGTGCGGGTATTTGCCGAAATAACGCCGAATACTTCCAGTGCGCAGGATATCCTTAAGGATATGCGCGAGACCCTGGTACCAGAGCTGGAGCGCCAGTTCCCCGGTTTCTCCCTGAGAACCGCTGGGGAAATGCAGGAAGAGGAAGAGTTTAACGGTGCTATCCTGGCCTTCTTCGTATTGTCCCTGTTCGGCATTTATGCGCTGCTGGCGATTGCTTTCCGCTCCTACTCTCAGCCGTTGCTGATCCTTACTGCTGTGCCGTTTGGGTTCTTCGGTGCTTTGGTTGGCCACCTGTTGATGGGACACAACATCAGCATTATGTCGATGCTCGGCTTCCTCGCAGCGGCGGGCGTGGTTGTGAACGATAACCTGGTATTGATGGATCGTATTAATCAGCTGCGCGCTCAGGGTATGGCGGTGATGGATGCGGTAGTACACGCGGGCCGGGATCGCTTCCGCCCGATTATCCTGACCTCGATTACTACCTTTATCGGTCTGGTACCGATTATGTTCGAGCGTTCAATCCAGGCCCAGTTCCTGATCCCGATGGTGATCAGCCTGGCATTCGGTGTTCTGTTTGCAACGGCAGTGACTTTGATCTTGGTCCCCAACCTGTACAAAGTTATTGAGAAGTTACGCCCGAAGCACAAAGTTGCAGTAGAAGACGATACCCCGGTCTCATTGGAGACTGTGTAGCGCAGGTATCCAGGTGCAATGGTGAATTGCCTTCATCATTGCGCCTTTGGGGTATAAATGCCTAAACTAACTGCCAGCAAAATGCCGACATTCCTGTCGGCTTTTTTATGGTGTTTGAATAGGATTCTCCCATGCGCATCCCGCGTATTTTTTCCAAGCAGCCTCTGGCTTCCGATCAAGAAGTAGACCTGGATGAGCTGGCTTCCCGTCACCTGGTAAAAGTACTTCGCTTGAATGCAGGCCATCCCTTAGTGCTTTTTGACGGCAATGGTGGTGAGTACACGGCGGAGTTGATCGAGACCGGCAAACGAGCGCGCGCACGCACGGGAGAGTACTGTGCAGAGGATCGCCAGTCACCGTTGGCACTGACCCTGGCGATCGGTATTTCCCGTGGCGATCGCTTCGATTGGGTGATACAGAAAGCCACTGAGCTGGGAGTGGCGGCGATACAGCCGCTGTTTACCGAACGTTGTGAAGTGAAGCTGTCCGGGGACCGCTTACAGAAAAAACTGGGTCACTGGCGCCAGATTGCTATCAGTGCCTGTGAGCAGTGTGAGCGCAACCGGGTGCCGGAGATTGCCGAACCGATAAAGCTGGCGCAGTATTTACAGAGTGAATCTGCTGAAGCTGAGCCCCAAGCCAAGTTGGTACTGCATCACCGCACCGAGCTGGATCTGCGCCAATGGCAGGCGGAGCGCGGTACACCGGAATCCGCCCTGCTACTGGTAGGTCCAGAAGGCGGGCTATCGCAGGTGGAAATCGATGCGGCACTGGCGCAGGATTTTATGCCTCTGCGCTTGGGACCAAGGGTGATGCGCACTGAGACAGCGCCGATAGCAGCATTGTCGGTATTGCAATTTCAATGGGGTGACTTGTAGTCGCTGAAGGAATGGACTCGAGAGTATTCAGGGAGAGAAGAGCATGATAAAAGCATTTATCTGGTTGTTGGGCATTGTCATCGTTGTGTTATCACTGGCGATTATTGCCAAGCCGAAACTGGCACAAAGCCTCAGCGAACGGCTTAACGAAACCGGCTATGCCCTCTCCGCCTGGGCGCGAATTATTATTGGCCTGATCCTTTTACTAATTGCAGACACTCGCCACTGGTATATTTTGTTCAATGCCCTCGGTGTACTGGTGCTATTGAGTGGTGCCTATATGCTGCAAATTGGTTTTGAGCGGGGCAAAGAATTAGCGGTTAAAATTTCCCGTGGCAATGAAAATTTCCTGCGTATTAGCGGCGTCATCGGTGTCATCCTCGGCCTGATGCTGCTCTCTGCGCGTTAACGATGTAGGTTCCCATGTCTTCTACCGATTTAATTATTTTTGACTGTGATGGTGTGCTGGTAGACAGCGAGAGCATCGTCTGTCGCATATTGGCAGAAGAAATGAATCGCCTGGGCTTGCAGACCACCGCCGAGGAACTGGACGAGCAATTCAGCGGTCGCCCGGCCAGGGACTGCTTGGTGGAAATCGAGAAGCGCTTTGGCGGACCACTACCGGATAATTATTTTGGCAATACGGAGCGGCGTATCCGCGAGGCTTTCCAGCAGGAATTACAGCCGGTTGTGGGTATTGAAGGCCTGCTCGACCAACTGCAACAGCTGGGTCTGCGCAGCTGCGTGGCCTCCTCGGGCTCTCACCAGAAAATGCAGCTGACACTGAATAAGACCGGCTTGTACGATTATTTCGACGGGCGTATTTTCAGTGCCGACGATGTATCCCGGGGCAAGCCCTGGCCAGAGCTGTTCCTGCACGCGGCAGATGCCATGGGGGTGGCACCGGAGCGCTGTCTAGTGGTGGAGGACTCCATTGCCGGTGTCTCTGCGGCCGTCTCTGCAGGTATGCGCGTGGTTGGCTACAGCGCTCACCCAGTGCGGGGCCCCCAGCTGGAACAGCAGGGTGCCCGGGTAGTCACAGATATGATGGCAGTTCTCAACTTTATTTAATGGCCACAGCGGCCGGGGCTTCCGGTTGATCAGCGCTTTTGCTGTTCTACACTGAATTTGACGTCGAGAAACCGGAAGCTGTACCTATGGCGGGTAAATTCTTGTCTGCCAATTGCCTATTCTTATTGGCCTTTACTCTGGTGGGCTGTGACCAGTCCGAATCCCCAAAGAAATATACGCTCGAGCCTGTCGATGGAATACAGTCAGGTGACAGTGAGAAGACTGCCCGAAAAGCGGCCCCCTTTGCCGATGAGCTGGTGAGGTTTTTACGGGGAAATAATCGGTCCATCGGAGACACGTTCCGCCTGCGCCTGGAGTTCGATCCCGGCGGTTTTGCCCCCCGCATAGAAACCATTGCCGATCTGGAAGCCTTGCTGGTGATCATGCGCGATTTTTCAGAGATGCGAATCTCCATTGAGGGGCATACAGACAGTGGCGGCGATGCGAAGAAGAATCTCAGCCTGTCCCAGCGCAGAGCAGATTGGGTAAAGCATTTCCTGATAGAGCGGGGCGTCTCCGCTGACCGTATGGAAGCCCAGGGCTACGGCGATACTGATCCGATTGCGGATAATGAGACAGAGAAAGGCAAGCGGGAGAACCGCCGCCTGATGATCCGGGTACTAAATTTTGATCGTGTTCCCAGCAATCTGCCGAGGCGCTAACCCCGAACAGCTTGCAGGTGAAGAGCTAGCTTAGGATAGTGTCTCAGCTAGAGGCATTACCCAGTTCCTCACTGGAATTTACCGGCGCTTTTGGGGCTTGGTTGGAAAATATTTTCTTCATCAACTTTCCGGTTTGACGCAGTCCAATAATACTCTGCGCCGTGAGCATACCGGAGATCATTGCACCGGCTACGCCGCAGCTCATCACATCCTGCCCTGTAAGGTAGAGCCCTTTGACTCGGCTTTTGGGTCTTAGCCAGGATTGCTCAAAGCGGTTGGGATCGTGATCCAGTCCGTAGATTTCACCCCGTGGATAGAAGCAGAAATAATCCGTGGATAACGGGGTTGAAAGCTCGTAGTAATCAATTTCCCCACGCAACTGCGGCATATGCTTATACAAATGCTCCAGTAGGCGCTGGCTAAATGCCTCCTTCAGGTCCTCGTAATCATCTCCCCGCTTGCCCCAAGGCTTGTCGTGCCACTGGGCAAACCAATCGTAGTTGGCCGGTGCCACAATTTCGATGGTGGCGCGGCCCGGGTAGCGCTGGGTAAAGGTGGGGTCTTTCGCAGACGGGAACGAAATATAGACTAGCGGTATTTCCTTATCCTGATCGTCGATAAAGGCCTGCATATCCTCTTCGTACTGATCGCTGGAATAGATCCAGTAATTGGTCTTGGGCAGGTTTAATTCTTCCGCAGTTTTCTCCAAGCCAATATACAGACACAGGTGAGACATGGAGCGGTTGACGGTGTCCAGGTCGCGGATATATCCCATGCGCTCACTGGTACTGCGCGGTAACAGCTTCTCGAAGGTATTAAATACCCCTGCGCCGGAGACAACTAATGGTGCTTCGATTTCATGTCCGTCAGACATTCTTACACCGCGAACCTGATCCCCATTCATCAGGATGGTTTCCACCTTGGCATAGGTAAATACATCTCCACCACTGGCCTGGATTTGGGGAATAATCGTTTCGGAGATTTTGCTGGCGCCACCGACAGGATAGTAACCGCCATAGAGATAATGTTTGGCGATCAGAGCGTGAATAATAAAGCTGCCCTCGGATGGGGTCATGCCATTATCACCCCACTGCCCTGTCAGCACAGAGATCAGCTTTTCATTGCTGGTGATTCCACTGAGAACTTCGCGGGTGGTTTTATTGAGCCAGGCGGGTTCGCGCAGCTTTCTCCACAGGCGAATAAAAGGTCCGCACCAGGAGGGCAGCATTTTTTCCATTGCCAGTCGCTGCATGGCTTTGGCAACCACATTCAGCCGCTGCAGATACTCCTCGATATTCGCGCGCTCATCGGGGAAGTGACTGACCAACTCATCGATAAATTGCTGGCGGCCGGCTTTCAGGTCGTATTGTTTATCGCCAATACAGATGCGGTCATAGGTGCTGTCCATTGGCGCCCAGTGCAACTGGTTATTGGAAATAAAGTCGAAGATCTTGCGGGTCATGGTGGGGTGTTCGCCCACATCGCCGATATAGTGGACGCCGACATCCCACTCATAACCATTGCGGTCATAGGCGTGGGTGTATCCCCCGGCAGTGTAGTGTTGCTCAAGGACAAGTGCTTTCTTGCCCATGGCACTGAGCATCGCAGCACAAGTCAGACCGCCAATGCCTGAGCCAATGATAATGGCGTCGTAATTGCCTTCTAGGCGACTCGGGCGATAGCGCCGACCAATACGCAGCCGGCTTGGTTTTGGGGCACTGCGCTTCTTCTCGGGGGTCTCTGTCATGATGGCCTCGCCACTATTGTTTTTATTCCTCAACCATAGCGCCCCCTATCGAGCTATGCAATAAGTTGCATATTAATATTCTGTATATCTATTGTGCGCTTTTATATGTAACGTATACAATTTGTATATAAAGCATATCAAGGTAATAGTTATGGGCATCGTCAAGATATCCGATGAGCTACACGATGAGATTCGCAAGGCCAGTACGGTGATGGCCCGTTCAATTAATTCCCAGGCGGAGTACTGGATCAAGATTGGGATGCTGGCGGAGCTGAACCCGGAATTAAGCTACAGCGACTTGTGTAAGAAGTTGCTGCGTAATCAGGCATTAACCCTGGAAGAGCTGACACGTGAGTGAAATAAAAATAAAGACTCCTGATGAGCAGGATTTAATGCGCCAATCGGGTCAATTGTTGAGCCGCGTATTTGCCATGCTGGACTCCTTTATTGAACCGGGGGTCTCGACAATGCAAATTAATGAGCGGGTAGAAGAATTTATTGTCAATGAACTCAATGCCCGCCCCGCCAGCAAGGGGCAATATGATTATCCTTACGCCCTGAACACCTCAGTCAATGAAGTAGTCTGTCACGGCATGCCGAGTGATAAGCAGCTACTGCGGGAGGGAGATATCATCAATGTGGATATTACCTTGGAGAAATCTGGCTATATCGCGGATTCCAGCAAAATGTATAGCATCGGTACCGTGACCCCTATTGCCAGAAAATTGGTAACCACCTGCTATGAAGCTATGTGGGCCGGTATTGCCACGGTAAAGCCGGGAGTTACTTTTGGTGATATCGGCAATGCAATCCAGCGCCATACCGAGCGCAACGGCTTCAGTGTCGTACGGGAATATTGTGGCCACGGTATTGGCCGGGAGATGCACGAGGCCCCGCAGGTTCTTCACTTTGGGCGGCCTGGTTCCGGTGAAGTTTTGCAGGAGGGAATGACATTTACCATTGAGCCCATGATCAATCAGGGAAATCGTAAAACTAAACTTAAGAAAGATGGCTGGACTGTAGTAACTAAGGATAAAAAGCTATCTGCTCAATGGGAGCATACGATTTTGGTAACCGGTGACGGTTATGAAGTATTAACGCTAAGGGATGAAGAACGAGTTTCTGGAGTTAAATAGTGATTGATGATGAGCTTTAGATAAATAACGGTGGATAGCGAGGTAGCAGATATCCTCACTATCCATTTTTTGCTTAGTTTATTTTAGGCAGCTAGGGTTTGCCGTATCAAAAGTATTCAGTCTCCAGGTATTAGGACCAGTGCAATCACCGGGGTCACTCTCATCCTCTAAATCGAAGGAATTGAGATCAGAGTTGTCCTGGGATATGTTATCAATAATTTTATTGAGTTCACTATTATCGTCAAGTATACCAATACCACCTCCTGAATTTTTCTCTACTGTATTTTGTGTGATCACCGTATTAGAGGTTTGGCGTACAGGAATACCCCAGTTGAAATTAGAGGTAATATGATTTTGTGAAATGATGGAGAAGTCGGCATTATCGTCCTCATTACCCCCCCCTACGGCAATTCCATTAGAAACAGTAGAAATAGTATTTGAAAATGCATTGGTGAATTGTCCATTTACTTCGATACCTTCACCAAGGTAGCCACTTATGTCGTTATGGCTGATATTATTAAAAACCCCATTCAGCTTGATGCCATCACTATCAGGCAGTCCGCCTGCAATAAAATTTTGGGTTACTGTATTAAAGTCCCCTTGAATATCTATGCCATCGCCGGTACTAGGTACACTTCCGATAAGAGTATTGTCTTTCACTACGGTGTGATTGGTTTCTATATAAATTATGTCGTCATAACTATCTTCAATCATCATAGAGTAAATGCTATGTGATCCATTCCCTTTGGCCACAATGCCTTTTGTGCAGGCGAAAATCATCCCATTATATAATTGTGCACTAGTTCCGCTGAGCAGAATGCCTGTACCTGACTGACTAGAGTCAGCGCCAACACAGGTTATGCGATAGCCATTCATGTCAAGTGAGCCCGATGGCCCTTCCACAGTTAAAACGACTTGATCTGCGTCTGTTACCTCACAGATAAGCTCCTCTGTCAGCGTGGTTGGAGCAGTAATAGTATCGCCACACTCAACTGCTTTTGCGAAAAGTGGAATAAAAAATCCTAAGAATATAGTAGTTGCATAAACGTGATGTATTTTCATAGTGCGAACCTATTGGGCGTTATAATTTCCATGCTATCTATAGTGTTCAGCATGCATATTTTGTACAACCTAGAGAACTTTATTTCTTTTGAATAATACATAATTGAAATTTATTTTTTACTAGTTATAAGGATTTAAAATTTAATAAGCTATTAATGGATTAATGCGCCAGAGACTCATTTATGTCCTCATAAGGTAAAATGTATTTTTTCCGAATAGTGAAAGTGGTGGCGTTAATTTATTGTCTCCTTGACAGATCCACAGGAAACCAAGATATACTGTATTTTTATACAGTATATTGAGTGGTTGATTATGCGCCCCAGAGTTATAGTTTTTGATAGTGAGCCGATTCGTATCTGCCGCTATCGATCCAGTTACGACAACCGCCCTATGTACGCGATTAGTATTTTGAACTATGAAAAGTACGTACGTCGGTTTTCTGTTGCTGTGGGAGTGGATTTACGCAAGGAATTGGAGTTAACCTTGTGCCAGATGAGAGGGATTGAGAGTAATTTAAGGTGGCTGTCCGAATATACTGAAAAAACCAGTTCAGCGGGATAAGTGGGAGGCTCTGGGTGTGTAGTGTCTTTGATGTCAGTGATCATGCGGGTATGGAGCGTTTTCTCGATACCTATGGCATTCGGGGTGCCGGACATATGATTTACGGTAGACGCCGGAGGCCCACCCAGCAGGTGTCTATTGTAACTACTCGGAAGGGTTCTGCTGAAATAGAAAATGCCATTTGGCATCTCTATCTTGAAAGGCATGGTGATACTTGGCGGCCCCATAAAAAATACTGGTCCATCAACAGTAATTGGAAGAAACTGGACTCCAGACCGGAATATCGCAAGTCCCGTTGCTTAATACCCGCTACCGCCTGGGTGGAAAGCCAAGGTGGCAAGTACCCGGTAGAATTCAGTTATGGTGAACCTTTTTTCTTTTGTGGTTTGTATAAAATCTGGGGAAATTTACTCAGTTGCTCAATCATTACTTTGGACTCCCACCCAGCCACTAAGCGCTACCATGAAAAGTCACTTCCCATGATTGCGCCCAATCGCCCAGATTTTGTAGAGTCCTGGTTAAATTGTACGGGGTTGACAGAAGATTTTGGCCCATTCCTGAAACCGTCCGTTGAGTATTCGGGGAAAATACTTACAGCTCATCCTTTGCTGAGGGCAACTTCTACGGAGTATATCGGGGACCCTATCCCCGTAATTGAGTAATTATTTGCCCTGGGATATTGGTGTATAGAAAAATTTATATTGCACAACCTAAATTGTACTCCCGGCGTGGTATATCAATTAGCTTCGTTCTTGAACTTATACTTCTTTCGTGAGGTGCAAAATATGCGCTGGTTTCATCTAGAAGATCTACAAAGCGACTAAGCCGATATATTTGTCTTTGGTTTAAATTATCTTGAGCAAGAAGTGCATTGATTTCTGTACTAGCCAGCTCCTTTGCTGCTATATCTTCTGGCAGGCCACTGCGAGTACATAATCCATAAGTCCCCTCAATAAAGTGTTGCCATTCCTCTTCGATATGTTGAGAAATTCCGGATGAAAATTTTGGGTTGCTGGATTCGTATTCTAAATTTCGCAATTGAGCTATTTTAGCCATATATCGATTAGCAAAGCACTGATAAATAGAGTTAAAGTCTTGCTTAGCCTCTATGATACCAATCCAGCTGGCGTAGCCTTTTACAAAGTACTCAACTGCCTGTTTTTCGGAATGGGGTCCAAAAAAGGATTCACAGTCCCATTGAATATTGAGCTTATAGGAGGGCTTTGGCATAACACCCTCATCCTGGTAGCGCTGCAATTGTAGTTCGCTGATTTGAGTAGCCTGAATAAGCTGTTCTTTGGTCAGGAAGTGTTTATCCAGATAATTAAGCAATTCCACTGAATGTGCTCCAAGGTAGAAATCGAATGAAATTCTAGCGCCTGGAGCACTTAATACTTCGATGTGAGCCGAAGCATCTCTTCCCTTTTAACAGGTCTTGGAGAAGTTATTCCTGCAGGAAGAGAATATCCGTTCTAATAATATATTTGATTCCTCGGGTGATTGGAGTAGAGCTGTGAATTCTGTGTAAGGGATGCATTCCATGAGGGAAGCACAGTACGGCTCCGGCAGGTGTGCGGACATCGATGTCTAATAAAGAGTCCCGACTGGGTTGTTTTAGGGGGGCATCTGCATTCACCCTGAATCGGGTTGCACCACCTTCAAAATCTTCACTCAGCAGTATTAAAAACGTCATTTCACTATAGCGATCGGGGTAGCCATTGGTGATCAACTGGTTGTTGTCAATGCGGCTACCGGGCCAGGCGCCATCGGTGTGGAACTGGAAGAAATCTCCCTCACCATAGCGATAAAAGCGGAAACGCCGATTGATGCCAATAGCTTCTCTTCCACCAAAGTAACCATTTAAGTCCTGCGCCAGGTCTCGGCATCGCTGCCAGATCTGCCGCTCTGTAACCTCGTCAACCACCCAGGTCAGGTTGTCGTTATGGCGGACCTCCCGGGGCAGGGAGACGGCTGCATCCGGTAAATAACCCACCGCTTCAGTGATATCAATCAGCCGTTGGCACTCGTCTTTTGAAAAGACATTGAGCAATTGGAAGGCTCCGGGTACCTCGGCGATATCTCGTCGTGAAACCGGTTGCGGTGCTTGCTCGGCCAGCGCCGCCGGGTTTTTACTGCGTGTAGCCCAGGTGGGTAGAGCCGGGTGTTCTGCTCCGGGTTCGCGGGCGATAACAAAGAAGTCATCCAAGTGGGTGACAGTATCAATACTTTCAGTCGTGGACATCTGCTGTACTTCTATAGAAAAATTTTTAAAGGACTTAGCGGTTTAAAACGGTAATTTGTGCAAACTGCCGGTGCCCTTCAGCTCCACCGTGGAAGCCAAAGCCACTTTGCTTGGCGCCCACCCAAGGTGACCCGCCGGCGCCCTGATTGATGCCAATCATTCCCGCTTGCAGCTGGCTGGCGACTTGCTCGGCCTGTTTGCTTTCACCAAACACAACCGCACCGAGACCGTAAACAGAGTTATTGGCCCGCTCGACCACATCGTCTACTGAGCTAAAGCGGTCGATGGCTACGATAGGCCCAAAAGTCTCATCATCTTCCACCAGCATGCCCGGTCGAATACCGCTGATAACTGTGGGCGGAATAAAAGGCACCTGTGGATCGCGCTCCCCTAGAAGAAGCTTTGCGCCTTTATTCAGGGCATCGTGGATATGCTCCACCACCTTTCGGTGTTGGCGGTGATTAACCAAGGGGCCGATATCCACCTGTGGCTCCTGCCACCCGCCGACACGATATTGCTTCGCCAATGCCACCACGGCATTTTCGAATTTATCGGCAATTTTTTCGTCCACATAAATACGCTCTGTGGAGGTGCACATTTGGCCAGAATTCTCAAAACTGGAGCCAACGGCAAATTGTGCAGCCTGGGGAATATTGGCGCTCTGCAACACGATCATTGGGTCATTGCCACCCAACTCCATAACCAGGCGTTTCAATGCCGGAGCGGCATTGGCCATAATTTTTTGGCCCGTTGTTCGCGACCCGGTAAAGGCGACCATATTGATGGGGGATTTCACCAGGGCTTCACCGGTTGCGCCATCGCCGTGAGCAATTTGTAAAATGTCCTGAGGCAGGGTTTGATTGAGTGTTTTCACCAATAAGTCAGCGACCAATGGCGATTCTTCTGAAGGTTTCAAAATCACAGCGTTGCCGGCGACCAGGGCGGGAACAATCAGGTTATTGGCCATGGCTAGTGGATAGTTCCAGGGGGAGATAACCGCGACAACGCCCAGTGGCCGATATTGAATTTCGCTACCGCCACTGCGTTTTGCCCGCAGGGCCTCGCCGGCATCCCCCGCTAACCAGGCACCGCCTTGGACTACGCCGCCGGCTTCATACTGTGCACGCCGGGCATCTTTGCCCATTTCACGGCTGATAAGTTGTGCCAGCTCTCCCTCTTCCGCATTCAGTTTTGTGTAAGCCTGCTGAAGTAGTTGTACCCGCTCCTGAAGAGATTTACTCGACCACACTCGCTGCGCTTTGTGGGCTTTCTCCACCATGTTCTGAATATCTTGGGGCTTGCTGACAGGTAGCGATCCGATGGTCTCTCCGGTTAGTGGATCAATCGATCGAAGTATATTTTCCATAATGAGGTCTCACTCAATCCGGCCACTTTATTGAGTGGCCGGGTGTTTTCTTAAAAGCGTTGGTGTTATTGGTCAAACAGGACAATAGTGCGAATTTCCAGGCTGGTTCTGCGGGGTGCCCCTGCACTTCCCGGCAGGTCGAAAGCGCAGTGGGGAACACCGGTTACATCGCCTCGGTGCTGGCTATCGAAGACCCGCAGTAAAATGCCTTCGCCGGGCTGCATATCGCTAAACCAAATCCAGCGGTGAACCGGATTGAAACTCAACACCGAAATCTGCCCTTTTCGCTCTGGGTAAATTAATCGCATATTGTGGAAATCACTGGCGGCGACAGTGCGCAGGTCCACCATTGCCAACGGCGACTCCTGCACCGGGCGCAATAGGGGCAGCCAGAGATTAATAAACTGGTAGCGCGGATAATCTGATGGCTTGTACCCCCGGGCCTCCAGGGTTTCCTTTAGCTGGCGCTCCGCGGACCAGGGTGTGTAGTCGTTGTGCACCAGTTTCACCGGGGATCGGCGACTGCGGCTCAGCTCTGGTGTCGCATCAGTCGATGGTTGGGCTCGCAACGTGTGGTCAAAGGTCAGTACCTTGGCTGCACCCAGGTGAGCGCCTATCCAGGATTCAATAGCTGGATACCATTGGGTGCGAATCAACTGGTCGCGCTCCTCAGGGCTGGGGCTACTCCCTGATGGTTGGTCCAGCGCGTGTAGCGCATCATCCAGCTGGCGCAGGTTAATGCCGAGCATAGGGCGTACCAGCTCAAATCCCTGGGTATCGAGACGAAAACGCTCCCCGGCGGTTTTCAGGGCGCGACCATCGTAGATGTGAACCTGCTGGGAAATAACATTCTCGACCAGATTGGCGGGCCCGGGGCCCTCTGAACGCTTGTCGTACACCAGATCGCTACTGGGATCAGCGTAGTGAATAATCGCGGTAACTAATTGATCCTGAAAGGAGGATCGGGCTGCGGTTTGCATAGTGAACTCTCCCCCCACCGAAGTGGATGCCATACGGGCCAATCTACTCACAATGCTAGGGTTACGTGGATACAATGAAAACCAAGTAACAGTTGTGAGTGATACAGGTTTGAGCAGAAATCATCGGGCGAACCCGCTGGAGAGGCTGGAGTTACGTCAACTTCGCTTAATGAACGCTATCTTGCGGGAACTGAACTTATCCCGGGTGGCTGACCAGCTGGGTGTGAGCCAGCAAACAGTCAGTGAACAATTGAAACGCCTGCGGGAAATCTTTGATGACCGGCTGTTTATTCGCACCAGCAACGGTGTTATTCCCACCCCTCTTGCCGAGCGTCTGGCTCCCAAATTGGATGAGATCTTGAACAATGTCGCGGCGCTGCTGCGTACGGATGAATTTGACCCGGCACAGCATCGGGGCATCTTTACCATCAGTGCAACAGACTTTGAGCAGCGGGTGGTACTGCCGGTTCTCCTCAAGCAACTGCGTCAGCAGGCCCCGGATATAAAAGTCGTGGTGCTTAAGTTGGAGATTGATCGCATGGCCCAGCAACTGCAAACCGGTGAAGTGGATCTGGTGTTTAGCACGCCGGGATTTGTGCCGGATAACAGCCCCAGCATGTTGTTGTATCGGGAGCACTACGTCTGTGTATGTTGTCAGCACACCGATATGCTGCACAGCGCCAATCAGCCTTTGGAAATGGAAGAGTTGGCGGCTTTGCCACAGCTGGTGGTATCACCTTCCAGGGGAGATCTGCGGGGCATGGCGGATAGTTGGTTTGAGCAGTTTGGTTTGGAGCGCAATGTGGTGCTGTCTGTCCCCTCTTTTGCCGCCGCAGCTGAGTGCATTGCCTCTACCAATACCGTTGCCTTTTTGCCCTCGCGACTGTTGCCTGATCCCCGACTAAAAACACTGCCTATTGTCGAACAGCCCCCGGGGTTTGATGTGATTGCCGCCTGGCATACTCGCAGCAGTCAGGACCCTTTGCACAAGTGGATTCGCGCCCTGTTAGCACAACAATTTCCCAGTAATTAAGGAGCCCCTGAATAACTTCGTGATACCTCTGGCATGCAGAGCGGTTCACAATCAAGGCGCGGCTTCGCAGGAATGTCTAGACCTTTCAAGAAGTCGCAACGCGGAGTGTGAATCGCTCTGCAAGCCCCGAAGGGCGGGCCTTGAAGGCCACAGCTGCTGCGTTGCAGCCCTTGCAAAGGGCTAGAGCCATTCGCGGCAAGCTGCGCCTAACATCTGCAGCCTTCAAGACCCGCAGAGGCATTACGGAGTTGTTCAGAGGCTCCTTAGCGAGGGAGGCAGCGCTGCTAAACTTGAGCATTCCAAGGGTTCAGGTAGTGGTCGCCATGCGTGCAGCATTTTTTCTACTGATATTTTTGAGTTCTTCTGTTTACGCTCATACCGATTTTACCGAGCAAATGGGCATCCCCCACTTATTTGCCAAAGACGCACTGGTTGAGGAAATTAAAAAAGTGGATTGCACCCTCTCTGAGGGGCGCAAGACCCAATGCTGGATGATTGTGGTAAAGGCTGAACCCAAACATAAAATAGGGCCCTGGTGCCCACGCAATGTTGTCGATCCAATTACGTCTGGCGGCATGATGTTTATCAAGCAGCAGATAGAGCCGATTGATGGACCTTTCGTTAAAAATGCTGCGACCTTTTTCTCTGATCCAAAATGGAGCCTATACGACCCCAAAACTGGGGAGGTAAAAGTTACCGATTCAAAGCAGGCCTGCGAGATGGCCGCGCGGCCAGATGTTGCACCGCAATACAATAATTACTGCGTGGAATGTTTAGCCAGCTATATGGGCCCGGATTTTCATACCCGCTACCTGATCCCCGTACAGCCTACCAAGGCCAAGTCAAAGCAGAATCCCGATGGTTTTTCCGGTTATGGAGTCGCTTTTAATGGGGTTAAATTTGATATTGCCGCGCCCATTGGTGCAATTTTAGGTGCACACACCTTAGCGCCAGTGGATGCCTGTGGTGGTCATGTAAACCCCCACGTGGGTTATCACTACCATGCTGCCCTGGGTTGCAGCCAAGCCTACCCGTCTGCCGCAAGCCATGCAGCAATTGTCGGTGTCGCCATAGATGGCTACCTGATCTATGCGCGGGAGAATGCCGATGGCCGCGAGCCCGATGACCTGGACGAATGCCGTGGCCATGAGTTTGCCGGCCTGGGCTATCACTACCACGCCAACCTAGCTGCAGAAAACGATATCCTGCATTGCCTGAAAGGGGAGAGAGGTTGTGCCCTGACCGGCAATCAAAGCCAGTGCGATTTCTCCCACCGGGGACCTCCCGAACCACCCAGGCGTTAACTCAGGCCCGATTGTTGCTTCAAATAGTGAAAGACGAAGAGAGCCTCAGCACTCTTATTGGTATGGATATCAATAAATGGCGTCGAATAACTGTCTTATAAGCCCAGGACTTGATCTGACCGTCAGGTTTCCTTAATGGCCCTGGGACATAATGCCTCTAACTATTTCAGGTAATTCGGAATACCAACAATGAGCAATGGTACAAATTTCTATCTGATCCGAATGGTGGAATCCCTCGGTGTGCTGGTGCGCACTCGCCTGTGGATGCAGATAGTGGTCGCCATGATCCTGGGGCTAACTGTCGGCCTGCTGCTATCTCCTGAAGGGGCCGCGCTGGTGAGCCAGGATCTCAGTGCGGCATTGGCCAGCTGGTTTAAGCTGCCGGGCTCCATCTTTCTGAATATGATCCAAATGGTGGTGATACCGCTGATTATGTCTTCAATCATCCTGGGGCTCAGTGGCAGCGGGAATGTCAGTCAGCTTAAACGGGTCGGGCTGCGCATCGCTCCCTACTTTGTCGGCACTACCACTGTTGCGGTGATTATCGGCATTATCTTGGTCCAGTTGATCCAACCCGGCGACTATATCGATGAGTCCCTGCTCAGCGCCGCCACCGAGTTGCAGGTTGCAAGCGCCCCCCAGGTTATGGAGTCCAAACCCCTTCCCGAGCGTATTGCTGAATTGATTCCCGCCAACCTCAACGAAAGTATTGCCATGCGCAATATGTTGCAGCTGGTGGTCTACGCGATTTTTATTGGCGTTGCCGTGATGCTGTTGCCGCAAAAGCAGCGGGAAACCGCTGTATACGCTTTTGGCATTATTCAGGAGGTGGCACTTAAGGTAGTTGGCTGGGCCATGCTGTTTGCGCCCCTGGCCGTATTTGGCCTCCTGGCAGATATTGCTATTCGCGTGGGTCTCACTGCAATTCTGGGAATGTCTGTGTATGTGGGCACCGTGATTCTGGGACTACTTATTCTTCTCAGTTTTTACCTGATAATTGTTTCCCTGGTGACCTCCGTCGGCCCGATCACATTTTTGCAGAGAATTAGCGGAGTGCAGCTGCTGGCATTCTCCACATCCAGCTCTGCTGCGGTAATGCCGCTGTCAATGAAAGTTGCAGAAAGTCCCCTGGGAGTAAAACCATCCATCGCCAAATTTATTGTGCCCCTGGGCGCTACCGTGAATATGGATGGCACAGCGCTGTATCAGGTGATTGCCGCGGTATTTTTAACTCAGGTATATGGCATTGACTTAACCACTGCACAGTTGGTGGGTCTCACTGTGACCACTGTGGGAGCATCTATTGGGTCACCCAGTACTCCTGGAGTGGGTATTGTTATTCTTGCTACTATTCTGGCCGGTATTGGTGTCCCACCGGAAGGTATTGCGCTGATTCTGGGGGTGGATCGGATTCTCGATATGTGCCGTACAGCAGTCAATGTGACCGGGGATCTGACAGCCTGTCTGGTGATGGACCGCTTGTTAGGCAGCGACAACCTGGAGGAGGAAGCTGCCCAAACGGCCTGACTGTTAAAGTGATGGCTTAAATGAGGGTTCCCGGTTTCTATTGCGGCATAACTAGAATTTCCAGAGTACGAGGGTCTTTTTGACCTTCGTAGTATTTCTCCAGGATTGTATCAAACAAAGTTCTGCCCTCTTCTGCCAATGCAAATAAGGCCATAGAAGATTTCATCTTCAAATCTTAATTACTTCTATTGTATCTAAAGGAAGCTTGAAATGGAGAAAAAGTGGCAAATGTAAAGTATGGATGATCATTTATAAAATGACAAAAAACAAATATAAGCTATTTAATATCGTGCTGGTCATTATATTTTTTTCAGAATTTATCTGATTGAAAAATATGTATAAATACTAAAAGTAATTTTTAGAGATAAAATCCCAAGTCTGTTCATACAGTAATTGATGTCCCCTAGGATTTGCATGGAGGCCATCCTCTGAGAGAAGGGTAATAAATTCAAGATCTCGCCATAAATTGTCAAACTTCAGTATGGGGATCATTTCGGCAGTGGCAGATTCTCTCATAGCTTGGTTATAAAGGTCCGCATCAGCCTGATAGAAATAGCTATCACTATTCCTAAAGGGAATAGTTCGTTGCTCATCGAACGGAATACCTGTCATTAGGAAGGACGGCGCGATGGTTTTAGCTGTTTGTAACAGCTGTCGCACTGTTTGACGGAAAGAGTCCAGCGCTACAGAATTCTCAGCCTTTGGTCCGCCGATACGGCAAATATCATTGAAACCAGGATATATCCCGATTAAGTGTGGCCTTCTTGGAGGCAGTTCTCGGGAAATTCTTATGGCTAAAGAGTTCGCGTTCTCTCCGAATATTCCCAGAGCGTAAACTATATTATGGGGATCTAAAGTTTCGAACCGAAATCGGAATCTTTGAACAAATCCGCCTAGTTCTGTATCACCTTTTCCATAGATAGAACTGGAGCCAATAAAGACAATTTTTTTGGGTACTCTTCGTGCCATAGAAAGTCTCTAATTTGGCTGAACTTTGGATTTTATTTGCCGTTACCATTATAGACATCGACCAGGTCCAAGTTGTATGCATTAGCATCAAATCGTGATTTCGAAAAGTTGAGAGTCCAAGGCTGGGGTAGGAATAGTCTTGTCAACAACAAATAGAAATTGAATGGAGAGAGTTCTAAGGTGGGTAGCAGATTTACAGTTTCTTTGGGGGAAAGAGGTGCTGATCGGTTCAGCTTATAATGGTGAGGGCAATTTAATACGGGTAGGGTAGTAGATTCTCTGGGTATGGATACTACAGCTTGTACGCCAATATAGTGGTTCAGATAATGATTGCCATCCAGCCTTTCGATCATAAAAAAGCCCCATCCTTGTGGGCAACTAATTTTGGACAGTAACCTTCAGTATCTCGAAAGTACGAGGATCCTTATGTCCTTCATAGTATTTTTCCAGCACTTCATCAAATAGCTTATTTTTGGGATCGGCGATAGAAAATAGCGTCATGGATGACTTAAGTTTTACATCATCCGGTGAGCCAAATATCTGGTAAGCGGAGTAATTATTCAGTTGCAATAACTCCTTGCAGCACTCTTTGAGTCTGGGGCCGAGTACAGGGTGCTCCAGGTAAGCCCGGGCTTCATCCAGGTTTTTAATTGCAAAATGTTCGGATGTCGCGCTGTGCCCCAGGCCGGAGATCTGGGGGAATATATACCACATCCAGTGGGAGCGCTTATGGCCGCTATGCAACTCACTCAGGGCACTTTCATAAGAGCTTTCTTGCGCCGTCACAAAACGCTCAAGGTGAAATGGTTGGGCCATACTTTGATTCCCTTTATTCTTATTCCTTTGCAGGCCCAAGGTTAGCAGTAATAAGGATGAATGCGAGAGGATGAACTGCCTGACGGCAGAACTTCCAACAATTAATTGATATTCATCATGATCTCAGCAAGGGCGGGCTCCTTGGCTCCCACAGGAGAATCTCCCAATAGGTTCTTCATATCGGCATAGGAAAGTTGAATTAGGCGATGTATGTCATTGGAAGTGTCAGCAGTACAAGGAAAACTACCGCTGACAAAGACGGAAATTGAACTTATTCGCTGAGTATTAAAAATACGAATTTCCGCCTGAAAAAATCATTGCCGCGACAGGATGCCGCTCTTCCTGATGGAATACTATTGCCTGCGGGAATGCTTAGCAATACTTCTTTGGATCTTTCTTCAAAGGGGCCACGTCTGTAAATTAGCATCTCTCGTAGGCCTTTAGACACTGGATGGTTAAATTCCAAATCTCTAATCGCATCGACAACCTGCACGCTTTTGATATCGTAGTAGCTGTGAGCCTGTCGATCAAAAGGCCCTTTCAATCCATAGAGAAGCTCGCGCAAACGTTGAGAAACATCAGATTTAATAGGTTGTTTTTCAATTTCTCCAATTAACTCAGGATCTGTGAGTAAATAGAAATTGCCAAACTCTTTAAGTAAGGCCTTGGATTCACGCCGAGCTTCTTCGTCCTGAAAGAGTTTGTCCAGTACAGCTCTAATTGAAACTGCACTGTTGTTACCATCCACTTGTAGTTCTAGCTCGCTATTTCCCACTTTGATACGTAAAGAGCCAATTTTTTCACTTTTATACAGCAAAAACTCAACACAATTAAAACGAGAATGCTCCCCTAGATAATATGAATATTTTTATCAGGCTTTCCCGCTGACATCTATATACCTCTGATATAAAGCAAGAGTCTTTCTATTGTTACCAATTTTCTTACGTTAGCTTTTACGCTCTAGAAAATTAGCCCTAATAACATTCTACTATAAGGACAATATTCCACATAACTTTCATGCTTAGCTGGATTGTTTGTATGGTATATATTCTTTCTACCGTCCAATAGTTTGATGAAAGTACTAGCTAGAAATGTTAAAGCACAGATTTGTTCACTCTGAAGTGGAGAGAAGGCTATACGTTATTAAAGACGCTTTCGTGCAACAGTTATTTAGATGTTTTTATTATACATATTGTTTGGGAGTAGGAGTTTAAAATTATATATTTATTTAGGCTATAATTTTGTCATTGTAAAATAACATGAAGAAAATATTTTTTATAGATGTTGATAAGGGCTCAATTTTTATTTGGCTTTAAATATGTAAAGACTCTTGAAACCCTAAATTCACTTTTTTATTTAGCAAGGCTGTGAAATTAGGTTTCATTCTAGCCTTATTTAGCTAGAGGCTGCAGATCTTAACTTAAACCAAGCGCGATAAAAATTATTTGGTGTATTGAAAAACATGTATAGATTATTTTAAACCATACATGTTTTTCAGGAGTTAGAACCAATAAAAATTATAATTTTAGTTGTTAAAAACCCCAGATTTGTTGCTCATGTCTGTCTCAGACATATTATATTTTTCAACAACGTCATCTTTAAACATAATAACAAGTTGTTTATTCTTTCCAGTAGTGGAGCTTCCAAATCTATTTACGATGGGTACATAATTCACCGCATCAACTTTGCTTTCGGATAAATAGTACGCCCAAACCTCTCTATTTCCATCTGCAAAATTAGTACTCATCGGTGATCCAAACATAGTTCTCACTTCTGCCTTGGTGGTTTCTCCTATGGTAATTTTCTTTTCTAGGGTGGCCTCATTTTCTTCTTGTATAGATTTATTTCCAGTAGAAGAAGTAGCACAGCCACCGATAAAAATTGTTAGTAAAGAGACTATTGCAATGCTTTTTTTATTTATCATTTTTTAATCCTACGTTGATGTTTATCAAGGTGCGGAGCTTAAAGCAAAGAATAATTGAATAATAGATGCGGAATTTATTGTACCAGTACCAAGTGAAAGGTAGTTTGGATTGATGTACTAGTTACCGTGTTTTTCTGTATGAAAAAAATACAGTTTTCCGAGGTTTTTGATGAAATCAATGATATTACGTAACGACCATGTAAGACTTTGTAATTGATTGCGCCCGCTGTAGCGGAGTTTTCCTTGATAGTTTGATTTTATGATGAATTTGTTTTCAATCTCTGTATTTATTTAAGTAGGTACAATAAGTGATATTGACTTCTTTATTTTTATAAATTAAGTAATTGGTTTGATGGCCCCCTACTTGAAAGTAAGAGGCCGTCAATTAATAAATGATAATTGGACAGTTATCGCTTGGTTGCCCGGTCATTAATATTGATCAAGGTCATATAGGGTTATCATGCCGCCGAGGCTAATATGGAATAATTGCTTTCCATCAGGTGTTAAAAGCAGCTCGTCATTGAATTCATCGTTTACAGTGTCAATTATAGTTCCTGAAAAATCAATGGAGTCCCCTAGGCCAGATATAGTATATTCGGCAATATCTACTCCATTGCGATCGGCATAAAATCCACTACCATCTGGTTTAAGTGCAAATGCTCTGTCAAAGCTGTCATTATAATCATTCCACGGTCTTCTTATATTGTTGTATGGATAGATAAACTCATACTGGATTGGATATGATCCTGCATCACTTCTAGCGTAAATAACGGTCATATCTTTGGATGCTTGAGCTTGTCTATGGGAACGTGAAGCAACGTTCCCAAGATCAAAAGTACTTCTTTCTAATAGTATGGTTTGTAGCTGGCTATCAACTCTATAGAAATCATTAAAATTATCATAACGGCTGTTGTAATTCATTAAGCCAAATCCTGAACCATCAGTTTCTTCAAAAATAAAACGGCTATACCCATCTAATTCGAATTTATGACCAATAAATTGGCCAGGATTTAAGTCAATAACTATAAGTTTGGTTTCCAGTGTAGATTCTCGCACTAAAGTTGCCGTTTCATCTGCGCTTAGGCGCAATTCATAGAGTCTACTAGTAGTTTCTTCGTTTACATGTCTAATAGTTGTTAGTTGTCCACTTTCTAAATCATTCATGGGATAACGAAAGAAAGTATAGCCAGCTTCAACAAGAATCAGGTCTCTCCCGTTAAAGCTGGTAGCAATTTGTCTTACATCGCATAGTTCTAGGTCTACACTGCTTGCACTTAGTCCAGTGCTATCTAGAGTGATTTTTTGTAAAGTGCTAGTACAAATATCATTTTCAGTATTTCCAGAAGAAACAATATAAAGGGCATTATTGGCAGGGCTAAATGTAAAAGCTGAAATATTTATTTCACTATCAAAACTATACTTAGCATTTATAGGGTTTAGCGCTTCAGTGATATGAAGGCTAGCTTGGTTTCGTTCAAAAATACCAGTATCAAACCATAACTGTGGTACATAGGAGCCTTCCGCTAAGCCAGAGCTGCTAATTAGCAGTTCATTCTCGGATCGGAACTCTTTTACAGGTAACTTTGTATTGCCGAAATTTAATTCGACTAGAGCTTCTGGGAAGCCGCGACCGCGCACCAGTATATCCGTATCTGTGCCAGGCAGAGTTGCCCTGGGACCAAACCCGCGGATTTGTGGCAGGGTCATATTAATTAAGCCTGTATAGCTCTTATAAAATTGAGTGTTTGAAAATTCAAAGTGATCAAACATTTCATCGTCAACTTTAAGTTCTAGATAATACTTGGTATCTCCCATTGACAGACGATCGATGGATTCCTTATCTAAAGTTAGGGTTACTGTTTGATTTCCAGTAGATGTGCCTTCTGTTTGTGAAAGCTTGATCCAGGGGTCGTAAGGAGCTGTCAAAGTCCAGGAAACCGGCCTTTGAGTTGAGGTGGAAAGAGTTAAAGTCCGGGTTAAATCCTCTAGCTTACTCTTAGAGTCAAAAGTGAAATTTAAGTCTCCATCTAGTGATATTGCGGGATTAACCTTTATTTCTACCTTGGGGCCTTGAAATCTTCGTACAGCGCCAGATGCAGCTGTTGCGGTGATAATAGTAGTCCCATCTATCATTTCAGAGGGATTCCCAGTATAAGGGGTTATTGTCACTAGCCCTTCCGAGCTATTGATGGCAGAACTGGCATATCGATACGGCTTTAGATGGTAATTGTTCCAATTTATATAAGCTGACCATTCTGAAAAAGAATCACCAGCCCATTTAACTTTAAATGATTTTGGGCTCGGTGCTTCCGTATCCACCTCATTCATAGAGAAGGTAATTGGAGAATTGTCTACAATTATAGAAGGGCCACCGGTAATCGTAGTTTGCACTTTAATAGTTTGCTGGCCCTTAGACCCAGTTGAGCAAACATTGTCACTACATGCTGTTACTGTAATTGTTTCATAATAGGTTTTTGACTCTTCGAAGGAGCTAGGGTCTTTCGGGGTGATCTTGATCTTTGCCTTATCTGAGTTATTAGTGCTAAGTACAGCTGAAGAAAGAGCATCTCCTGATGAGGAAACACTTAAATAAATACTCCCGCTTTTTGAAGTTACGGTAACCTCTTTGGTAGGTAACCCCCCCTCATCCCAGGCAGCTTCAAACTTCAGACTGTTTGTTGAAAGAGAGAATCCTCCTGAATCGCTAGAACCTCCTCCAGATCCACCACAGCCCGAAATAAGAAAAACCCCCAAAAGGCTAAACATCAAACCCTTCATATTATTACTCCATATTGTAGTGCAGCCTATTGTATCAAGGCGCTGGAATTTAATCAGCCATTCAAATTTTGTGCATCCTCGGTGGAGGGTTCACGCCTGTTGAGTATTAGGATGAGAATAAATAAAGTTTGTATATTTAATGCTGAAAAGGATGTACACATAGACTTTGTTGGTTTGATATAGAAGTAAATTCGCTTGTAAAATTTACTCCATATAGATCTATTCTCGAATTGCTCCCTCCTCTTTTTTTCTGGCAGTGTATAAGATTTGTATATGCGAATTAAACCTGAGTGTACGTATCATCGGTTTCTGGCTTAAACGCTTGGGCGGATCTTTTGTGATCGACGTAGCTTGTCTTCACTGCACTCTATTTGGTAGTGATTATACCAATCAAAGATAAGGGGTGGGTATGAGTTGAGCTAGATGGTATGGGTTAAAGAAAGAATGGCTAGGGGTAAGTGGTAGGAGCGCCCTACAAAGTGAAACGATAGCGGCACTTGAACATCAATAAGAGCTGTAATAATACAGAAGAATTAGCTTTTTTACTAAAAATAATCTGGTACTATGCTAAATATAGTATGTTAAATTAAAATGGACATTTATGGCTGAAGAATTGTATGGCCTCCTCAAAAAGCGGGCTCTTAGCGGATATTTGAGATATCATTTTCCCAGATTTCAAATTTTATTTGATACTGTCAATCATTATTATAAAGATGGATTTCGAATCTTAGATATTGGTAGGTCTGATTTTACTGAAGTCCTGATCAGTAAATTTCAAAATGTAGACACATTAGGTCTTGAGCGCGAAAATGATAACTCTATCTCCCGTCACTTTAATTTTAATTTAAATAATTGTAGAGATAGGCCCTTGTGGAGAAGGGATATCCCTAAATACGATATAATAATATTTTCTGAAGTTATTGAGCATTTATATACTTCCCCAAGTCAGGTTTTAGGCTTTCTTAAGACTCTTCTAAATAAAGGGGGCGTTATTATAATACAAACGCCCAATGCCGTTGCTCTACATAAAAGGCTGAAGATTATATTTGGTAGAAATCCATATGAGTTAATCCGAGAAAATCATAACAACCCAGGGCATTTCCGTGAGTATACCAAAAAAGAATTGAGTTTTTATTTGGCAGAGCTAGGATTTAATCTGCTAAGGTTTAGATATGAAAACCATTTTGATTATAGATTTTCAGACCATTCAAACAAAAATGTCCTCTTAAAAAATGATAAGCGGAAGATTTTTAATGTTATCTCCTCGGCTCTTCCTGGGCCGCTCAAGCCAGGTATGTTTTTTGTTGCTCAAAACCCTTGAGTGTAAAGAGTTGAGTTTGCCTATAGTTCACTTCTTAGATGTTGCCGCTAATGTGAATTGAAGGTAAGGGTGCTAACTGGGGCAGCACTATTAAAGGCTATCTATAGGAAGCTGCTTTCTTTTAGTGTCTTAAAGCTGCTCCGATTATCGGGCTGCTTTTTCTGCTAGTCCCTAGCGCAAGTTTTGGCTTTGTATCGGTTGAAGTGCCAATGTAGTTTAACGCTAGGATACCCTTAAGGGTTGGGCTTTAGTGCGAGACATGGCGTTGGCTGAGGGGTTGCTTTAGGGGCATAAAAAAAGCCCCATCCTTGCGGATGAGGCTTTTGGATATGGTGCCCGGAGGCGGAATCGAACCACCGACACGGGGATTTTCAATCCCCTGCTCTACCGACTGAGCTATCCGGGCTTTGCGATCTTGCTGGGCTTCCCCTGCGTCGCGAGGCGCGTATTAAAGCCCTTCCCCGGGTCAGAGTCAACCCCTTGATTATAAAAAAGTTTTTTTTCTTTGCCGGGGAAGCTTCGGGGCCTTGTGTTACTGCTGTTCCGGCGGAACGTAACCGTCGGCTGCGTCGTATTCCTCGCCGCTTAAGAACTTCATCATCTGCTCGCTCAAGTAGGCGCGGCTTGAGGGTTCCATCATGTTCAGGTGCTTTTCGTTAATCAGCATGGTCTGGTGGGACATCCACTCCAGCCAGGCTTTTTTGGAAACGTTCTCGAAGATATCCATGCCTTTGGGGCCGGGAAAGGGCGGTGCATCCAGACCTTCCAATTCCTCTTGGTACTTGCGGCAGAATACGGTTCTGGACATGGACTCCTCCTGGTTTTAGTCGGCAGTGGTCGGCGTGAGCAGGGGAGCCTGCAGCGCCAGTAGTTGTTTTGCCAGCTTGACGATAGGGGCGGGTAGCCCCAGTTCCTGGGCCGCACGAGGGCGGTTTAAACGCCGCAGTTTATACCAGCCAGCGCCGCTCTCCGCCACCTGTGCTGGGACTTTGCTCAGTTGTACCCACACCGGGGAAATATCCAGGTGAAAGTGAGTGAAGGTGTGTCGCAGGGTCGGCAGGGTTTGGACGTCACTGGCACGCCAGCGCTTTGCCTTGAGCCAGTCGCTGGTATTGTCGGCTTCAGGTGGGCTCCAGAGTCCTCCCCAGATACCGCTGGGCGGACGCTGTTCCAGATAGATTTCACCTTTGTGTTCAAGCAAGAGCAGGGTGGCACTGCGCACCGGCTTTTCCTTGCGCGGTTTCTTGCCGGGGTAATCCTGTGGGTTGCCCTGGGCGTGAGCCACACAGGATTTTTTCACCGGGCATTCCTCGCAGCGTGGTTTTGAGCGGGTGCACAGGGTGGCACCCAGGTCCATCATCACCTGGGTGTAGTCGTTAACGCGTTGGTTTGGGGTGTAGGTCTCGGCCAGTTCCCACAGTTGATTGGCAACTGCGGTCTGTCCGGGCCAGCCCTCCACGGCGTGAAAACGGGCCAGCACCCGTTTGACGTTGCCATCGAGGATCGGCGCCTTGAGTCCCATACTGATACTGGCAATAGCGCCAGCGGTGGAGCGGCCTATGCCGCTCAATTCGGTCAGTTCCTCTACGTCCTGGGGAAACTCCCCGCCGTATTCCTCCTGCACTGTCTGGGCGCACTTGTGCAGGTTGCGGGCGCGGGCGTAGTAGCCGAGGCCGCTCCAGTGAGCCAGGACTTTGTCCTGAGGCGCGCGGGCGAGGCTTTCCAGGGTGGGGAAGCTCTGCATAAAGCGCTCAAAGTAGGGAATCACCGTGGTGACCTGGGTCTGTTGCAGCATGATTTCGGACACCCAAACCCGATAGGGATTGATGTCCTGCTGCCAGGGCAGGTCTTTGCGCCCGTGTTTGTCGAACCATTTCAGGACGGCATTTTGGAACTGCTTTGGGGTCATGGGGATACTGCGGGCTGGAATCTGTGGTTGAACGCTGGAGTTGTGCACCGGGTGGACCCCGGTGCACTTTAGCGGGGCCTTAGCGGCCGAAGAGATTTTTCAATTTTTCTTTCAGCTCGTCGACCTTTTCTTCAACTTTATCGCCATATTTCTTTTCGGCTTTGTGCTTCAGTTCTTCCCGCAGCAAGTCGTCGAGGCGGCGGCTGTCGGGTTTACAAGTGCTGATGTTCACATTGTCGAAGTCGCCCTTGCAGCGCAGTGGCAGCGGGCGGTTGCGCCAGCGCTTGTTGCGCACGGTACAGCCGTCGGCGGAGGTGCTCTCGCCCACCAGGGCCAAGCCGAGCTTGAAGTCGAAGTCCTGTTTCTTCAGGTCCACCTCTCCGTCACCGGTCAGGGCGATATTTTCGATACCGGCGAGAATTTCGCTCACATCTACCTGGTCGCCTTTCACCGCGATGGTGGCGCGAAGGTCCTGCAGTCCGGTGCTATTGGGCCAGTCCCGGGTGGGCATTTCGGTATTTTCCGTGTAGCTGAACAGCTGGCACATGTTTTTCTCCAGGTTGAATGGAGAAATCGACATTTCCTTGCTGGAAACCTCAACGGAGGCGCGCAGGTTTTTCTCTAAGGCTGTGGATGTTTTACCTTTGGTGCTGGCACTCCAGTTAACGCTGGCTTCCCCAGCCAGCTGGACGTCTTCACTGGGGAAGAGGGCAGCCTGGACCTTGCCGATATCCACATTGGTGAGACCGCCGCGCATCTGCGCCTCGGCGGACTGGGCGCGAGCGTTGAGCTGGCCATTCGTGTTCAGCTGGCCACCATAGATATCGGCGCTCAATTTTTGCAGTCGATAGAGGCCGTTATCCACAGTGAGTTGGATTTCTGGGCTGTCCATTTGCAGGTCAGCGGCTTGCAGTTGGTCCAGTGCCAGGCTGATATTGGCGTTGAAGCCGCGCAGGTCGCTTAGTGGCAGGGGTTCTGCCGCGGGCGGTTTGGCAGCTACTGTTCTCTTTGGTTTTTCTGCGATTTCAGTTTGATCGCTCTGTGCCGCCTGCTCTCCCTGCTTTTTGCCTTCAGCGGCGGGAGCTTGCGCACTCTGTGCTTCCACTCCCTCGGTTTGTTTTGCCGAAGCGGCTCCAGCCTCATCTTCGTTCGAAGGGGGCAGATAGTTATCCAGGTTAAAGGCGCCGCCGCGCAGGTTCAGGTCCAGCCCGGGCATTTCTGCGTTGCGCAATTGGGCGTTGCCGCTAAAGGTGACGTCGTCCAGTTTCAATTGCAGCGGTGTCAGGTCGAGCTTTTGCTCGGTACCTTCCACGCTCGCTTCGATACTCAGCTTTTGCAGTGCCGCTTTATCGCGGGTATCGATTTCTGTGCCCGTCAGTTCAAACCAGGGGCGCAGAGGGTCGGCATTGGCGTTGACGTTTAGTTGTATACGCCAGGGTTGGGTGTTGCTGTCCCTGCGCAGGTAGCCGCGCATATGCAGGCTGGCCTTGGCGCTGTTCTCAGAGGTGAGGTCTACTTGTAGCGGTTGCAGGCGCAGCCCATTGAGGCCCTCATCCAGGGCGAGCGTGCTATCAATTTTTAGCTTCAGCGGGTGTTTGAGGTCGCTGCCGGTAAGGTCTGCTGCGGCAGTGAGTTTGCCCGGCTCGCCACCCGGCACCAGGTTAATAACGCTTACCTGCAGGTCTTGGACTTTGTACTCTTTGTTGGTCTGGGCATCGCTGTAGAGCACCACGCCCTTCTCGATGCGCAGCTTTTGCAGGCTCAGGTCGACCTGTTGTTGTGAAGGCTCTTCCTGTTCCTTGGGGATAGAGAGTTTGGGAGGTTGCTTGCTCTGCGCTTCCAGGGCCTCGCTGATCAGCTCCCAGTTGCCGCGCCCTTCTTTGTCGACGGTGAGCTCAATTTGCGGAGCTACCAGGACTATCTCCTCAGCCTCTACTTTGCGTTGCAGTAGTGGCTTGAGGGCCACGCCAATGGCAATTTTTTCTGCTTTCACCAGAGTTTGTTTTGGTAGCTTTAATGGAGCCAGCTGTACATCTTCAAGTTGCAGGCCGAGTTTGGGCCACAACTGCCAGCCGATATCACCTTCCAGTTGCAGGGAGATGCCCTGCTTAGCAGCGAGTTTTTCTAACTGGGGTTTGTATTGGTTGATGTCGAGTCCTGCTAACAGCCAGGCGACGGCGCCAGCGAGTAGCAGGAAAACGATTAAAAGTGCGATAAAAGTGCGCTTTATCCAGGCCATGGAGAGCATTGTCCCTGTGTATTTGTCGTGTGGTGTCACGCATATGACGCCGCAGCGCGGCTCGATGTTCCCGCGCACTTCTACAAATAGGTTATGCCGGAATTGTAGGAGATGCAGCCCCGCGAGGCTGGGAAAGCACTGCGGGGCCATTGAAGCAGGTGTTTATTAGAAAATAAACCGCACACCGGCTTCGACGCTGCGACCAGCTTCGGGAGCGTAGTCGCGCAGTAGTGAGGTGGAGTTGCGAATTTCTTCGTCGAGCAGGTTGCGGGCGCTGGCGAAGATCACCGCGTCGCTGCTGCCGATGTTGAAGTTGTAGTGGGCACTCAGGTCCATGCGGGTATAGCCGTCGGTTTCCTCTTCGTAGGCGCCGGCGCGATCCTGGTCTGCAGCTTCGACTGTGCGCCATTCCCAACCCCACTGGTCGTACTCTGCTCCCAGGGCGAGACCCAGGCGCAGGGGAGGCATGCGCGGCACATCGGAACTCTCACCGGCGATATCTTCGTCGAAGCTCGCGCGCACAACATCGCCAAACAGAGTCAGGTAGAAGTTGCTGCGCAGGGGAAATTTCACCGAGGCTTCAGCACCGTAGAAGGTGGCATCGCGATTGGCATAGGCGTAAATGGGCAGCTCTTCTTCAAACAGGTCATTGGTGTTTTGTCCGTAGATGTAGTCGCCGATGCGGTTGTAGAAGACGCTGGCTTCAATCTGTGCCGCATGCCAGCCGCTGGCCGCTTCGTTATGGTGGTGATAGCCCAGTTCCAGGTTTAAGGAACGTTCTTTGTCCAGTTCGCTGTTACCGATGAGATAGCGGGACTCGGCCAGGTGCTCACCATCGGCAAATAGCTCCTCGGCTACCGGGGCGCGTTCGGAGCGGGTGGCACCGACGCTGATATGCTGGTGCTCTTGCAGGAAGTACTGCAGGGTAGCGCTGGTGCTGAACAGGTTGAAGTCGCGATCCTCTGCGGTCTCCGGGTCGACATCGACACGCTCAATACGCGCGCCCAGGTCCAGGTGCCAGTTGCCCCATTCGCGTTCCTTCATAGTGAAGAGGCCGGCGCTGCGGGTGCGGGAGGGCTGGATAAATGCCCCTTCGTCAGAGGTAAAGTCTTTATCGGACAACTGCAGACCGTAGGCGCCACGCCACTCACTACCGCTGTCATGGGTGATTTCCAAGCGACCTTCCCAGGCTTCGTTGGCATAGCGGGTACCGGCTGCGTCCTCTTCCAACTCTACGTGCTCGTAGTCGTTATAGCCGATACGCAGGCGTAACTTGTCCCAATAGTTGCTGTTAAAGCGGTGCTCGCCTTTGAGGTCGTAGCGAGTCTGCGCCATATCGATACGCACAGCTTCGGCTTCGCTCTCCTCCTCATGCTCTTCGTGTTCCTCGTGATCGTCCTCGTCGTGCTCCTCATCATCGTGGTGGTGCTCGTGAGTGCCGAGGGGAATGCCGTAGTTGTTCTCAAGCTTGTTTACTGACAGACCGATATAGCCACTTTCAGTAATCCAGGAAACTCCACCGCTGTAGCTGTGGGCGCGGGCGTTGGTGTTGCCGACGTAGCCGTCGGTGTTGAATTCTTCCTCGTGCTCGCCTTCGTCCTCGTCGTGCTCTTCGTGTTCCTCGTGCTCGACAATAGCGAGGCCGGGAATTTCCGTATCGTCATTTTCGCGGTAGACACCGTCGAAGTACCAGGCCAGCTGCCCGGCACCGCCGGTAAAGCGGAATACCGAGGCATCCTGGTTGTTGGCAGTGTCGTGGCGCATCTCAACCGCGCCTTCAACTTCCTCGGGTACCTCAGTTGGGATGCGACCGTCGATAATATTTACCACCCCACCGATAGCGCCGCTGCCGTAGCGCAGTGCCGCCGGTCCGCGCAGTATTTCGATGCGCTCCGCCAGTAGAGGTTCGATACTGGCAGCGTGATCGGCGCTGGTGTTGGAGGCGTCAGAGACATCCAGGTTGTCGTTCAGGATCTTCACCCGGTTGGCGCTCTGGCCGCGAATAACCGGCAGGCCCACGCCACTGCCGAAGGAGGCGTTGGCCACTCCCGGCTGGTTCTTCAGGGTTTCGCCCAGGGTGGCGGAAGCGGCTTTGCGCAGGGTCTCGCCGGAGAGCACCGATACCGGCGCAGCTACTGCGTCGGCGGGCTTATCCAGGGGAGATACGGTGACGTTAACTTCTTCTAGTTTGTTGCTGTCTTCTGCGGCGCAAATAGCGGGCACGGCCAAGCTGGCAATAGCCAGGGCTAAAGTATTGAACTTAGTCATTGTTTTTTATTCCTGTCACAGGCGGACAATGCCATACGCGCTCCAGCGCGGGCATTCATTAAAAAAATATCGGTTTTTGGGTGTTAGCTGAGTGACAGGAAGAAGGGAGGGGCGCGCGCACTCTGGCGCTCTGGCTGGCAATCGCGCGCGGTTGGCGCAGAGGGCCGTTCGTAGTGACTTTGGGGCTCAGCCTGTACGAGCAATGGCTCGCTGCCGAGTGCTGCAGGTGAATGCATGCAACACAGGTCACACATCTCTACCTGGGTATTGCCCAGGTGGAAGTGCTCCGCCCACAGCGGCTGAGCTGCTACTACGGCGAGTAACAGGAACAGGCTGGCCCAGTAATGGGATTTTCGGCGCTTTAGAGTAACCATGCGGTGCATGATAGGGCTAAACAATTACGAATCAAGTTTCATCTGACACTAGAGAGCCACAGGGGATGTCATTCATCCTATAATTTGCGCCCTCTGTCTTATCGTGCAAATAAGGATCGCTTTCGATGCGTACAGCTAGCGTCACCCGTGACACCCTGGAAACCAAGATTCAAGTCAGCGTTAACCTGGACGGCCAAGGTCATGGCAAGTTCGCGACTGGGGTTCCTTTCCTGGAGCATATGCTCGATCAAATTGCCCGCCACGGCATGATCGACATGGACATTAGCTGCGATGGCGATATTCATATCGATGACCATCATACGGTGGAAGATATCGGCATTACCCTGGGCAAAGCCATTACCGAAGCGCTGGGGGATAAAAAGGGGATGACCCGTTACGGCCACAGCTATGTCCCATTGGATGAGGCGCTCTCCCGGGTCGTAATCGACTTCTCCGGGCGGCCCGGCCTGGTTATGGATGTGCCTTTCACCCAGAAGCGGATCGGCAATTTTGATACTGAACTGTTTTTTGAGTTCTTCCAGGGCTTCGTCAATCACGCGCTGGTAACCGTACATATTGACTGCCTGCGTGGCCACAACGCTCACCATCAGGTGGAAACTGTATTTAAAGCCTTTGGCCGCGCCCTGCGTATGGCGTTGACCCCGGACCCCCGTATGGCCGGCACCATGCCCTCCACCAAAGGAGTCTTGTGATGGGTAAGATTGCGGTACTCGATTACGGTATGGGCAACCTGCACTCGGTGGCCAGCGCCCTGAACAAGGTGGCGCCGGAGGCCGAGGTGGTGCTGGCACAAACTCCGGAGCAGGCCGAGGGCGCAGAGCGCCTGGTGGTGCCCGGTGTGGGTGCCATTCGGGATTGTATGGCAGGGTTTGTCGAGGCGGGTTTTTCGCCGCTGCTTCGCGAGGCTATCAGTGTGGGTACCCCGGTGCTGGGTATCTGTGTGGGTATGCAGATTATGATGCACCACAGCGAGGAGAATAATGGCGTTGATTGCCTGGGGATTTTCCCGGAGCCGGTGAAGTTCTTCGGCGACAACATTCCCCCGGCGCAGAGTGCTGAACGGCTCAAGGTGCCCCATATGGGCTGGAACAGTGTTCAGCAGCGTCAGCCGCACCCCCTGTGGGCCGATATTGCCGATGGCAGCCGTTTCTACTTTGTCCACAGCTACTATGTGCCGGCTGCTGAAAATCCGGATATTGCCGGGCAAGCCGAATACGGCATTCCCCTGGCTGCCGCAGTTGCCAGGGAGAATATCTTCGCCACCCAGTTCCACCCGGAGAAGAGTGCCGAGGCTGGCTTGCAGCTGCTAAAGAACTTTGTCCACTGGAACGGCCGGGCCCAATAGACCCAGCTCACCGATCACACTGAAATTACTGCCGACGTAAGAAAAGACATGATTGTAATTCCCGCGATAGATTTAAAAGACGGCCAATGCGTGCGCCTGCGCCAGGGCGAGATGGATGACGCCACTGTATTTTCCGATGATCCCCTGGCTACAGCTCAGCATTGGGTGAACGAGGGAGCCAAGCGACTGCACCTGGTGGACCTGAATGGTGCCTTCGCCGGCAACCCGGTGAACGGTGAAGCGGTAACTGCTATCGCCAAACAGTTTCCCGATTTACCGGTGCAAATTGGCGGAGGCATTCGCGATTTGCACACTATCGAGCGCTATCTGGATGCCGGTGTGCAGTGGGGGATTATCGGCACTGCGGCGGTAAAAAATCCCAAGCTGGTGGAAGAGGCGTGTCGCGAGTTTGAGGGCCATATTATTGTCGGGCTCGATGCCAAAGATGGCTTGGTGGCTACTGAGGGCTGGGCTGAGGTCTCCGAGCTGAAGGCGACAGAACTGGCCAAGCGCTTTGCCGATTGTGGCGTCAGCTCTATTGTTTATACAGATATTGCCCGCGACGGCATGATGCAAGGCGTCAATATTGAGGCGACCCTGGAAATGGCCCGCGCAGTGCAGGTGCCCATTATTGCCTCCGGCGGTGTCAGCAGCATCGAGGATATCGAACAGCTGTTGGATGCCGGTGAAATCTACGGTGCGATTACCGGCCGGGCGATCTACGAAGACAAGTTGAACCTGCGCGAAGCGCAGCAGCTTTGCGACCAACGGAACAAGTAATGGCTCTGGCGAAACGTATTATTCCCTGTCTGGATGTAGACAACGGCCGCGTGGTGAAGGGTGTTAATTTTGTCGACATCCGCGATGCCGGCGACCCGGTGGAAATTGCCCGCCGCTATAACGAAGCGGGCGCGGATGAAGTCACTTTCCTCGATATCACCGCCACCCACGAGCAGCGCGATACCATCCTGCACACCGTGGAGAAAATGGCCCACGAGGTGTTTATCCCCCTCACTGTTGGCGGCGGTGTGCGCACCTTGCAAGATATCCGCAATCTGCTGAATGCCGGTGCGGACAAGACTGCCATCAATTCAGCGGCGGTGAAAAATCCCGAGTTTGTACGCGAGGCCGCCGAGCGCTTTGGCAGCCAGTGTATTGTGGCGGCCATTGATGCCAAACAGGTGGGAGAGGGCCGCTGGGAGATCTTCACCCATGGCGGGCGCCAGCCCACTGGCATTGATGCAGTGGCTTGGGCCCGGCAGATGGCCGAATACGGTGCCGGCGAAATCCTGCTGACCAGTATGGATCGCGACGGCACCAAGAACGGTTTTGACCTGGCCCTGACCCGGGCGGTTACTGAGGCGGTTCAAGTGCCAGTCATTGCTTCCGGTGGTGTGGGAGATCTACAGCACCTGGCGGATGGCGTATTACACGGCGGTGCGGATGCGGTATTGGCGGCGAGTATTTTTCACTTCGGCGAATACACCATTGCCGAAGCGAAAGCGTTTATGCACAGCGCAGGGATTGAAATGCGCTTGTAGGTAGGTGTAGGTCTTGCACGGCGGGCCCAGGGCCCGCCGCACTCTGCTACTGCTGTTCGTCTGCGCGGGCAAGGCGCTCGCGCAAACCCCTGTCCCTGTGAGCGTAGAGATTGAGGCCCTTGAGTACATTGAGGGCTTCGAAGATTTGATTGTCACGATCCATCCAGTCTTCCCGTTCTTCCTGTTCTCTCGAGCGGTCTTCAGAAGTCCGGTCGGCACCACCGTTACCGTTGTCCAGATGCCCGGCCAAATCCGCTTCAGTGGGTCTGGGAGAGTCGTCCAAGCGGGTAACTTTTACCCGCTCTACCACGATATCTGGTGTGATGCCCTGGGCCTGGATTGAGCGGCCATTGGGAGTGAAGTAGAGCGCAGTTGTCAGCTTAATGGCGCGTTCATTATTGATAGGGATCACCGTTTGGACCGAGCCCTTGCCGAAGCTGTCGGTGCCCATCACCACTGCGCGGCGGTGGTCCTGTAGGGCGCCGGCGACAATTTCCGCTGCAGAGGCGGAGCCCGCGTTGATTAATACAACCAGCGGAGCGCCTTCGGTTAAATCGCCCGGCTCGGCGGAATAGCTCAGGTTGGCGGCTTCATTGCGACCTTCGGTGTAGACCACCAGGCCCTCTTCCAAAAATGCATCCGCTACTTCCACCGAGGATTGCAGCACGCCACCGGGGTTGTTGCGCAGGTCGATAACCAGCCCTTTCAGCGCGCCTTTCTTCTGCAACTTGATCAGCTCGTCGGCCACATCGGCGCCGGTGTCCAGCTGGAACTGGCTGATGCGCAGATAACCGTAGCCATCGTCGAGGACTTTGCTGCGCACACTGCGCACGCGCACGGTGTCCCGCTTGAGAGTTACATCGAAAGGTTCTTTAAAACCTTTGCGAGCGATGGTCAGGGTGACACTGCTGCCCTTGGGCCCACGCATCCACTCCACCGCTTCATCCAGGCTCACGCCCTTCATGGATTTGCCCGACAAGCGCAGTATGACATCGCCGGCCTTGAGGCCAGCACGGGAGGCGGGGGTGTCGTCCATGGGGGTGACGACGGTGATATGGTCGTTTTCGATGCCCACCTCGATCCCGAGGCCGGCAAACTCACCGGTGGTGTTGGCTTGTAAATCGTCAAAGGATCGGCGATCAAGGTAGGAGGAGTGCGGGTCTAGGCCTTGCAGCATGCCCTTGATGGCGTATTCCAGCAGGGTGCGGTCGTCCACTTCCTCGATATAGCCCTGGCGAATTTGCTCGAAAACTTTGGCAAAGCTGCGCAGGTCTTCCAGCGGCAGGCGGGCTTCAGTGTCTGCAGCCACCTGGGAATGGCTATCGCCGTCGGTCAAACCCATTAAAGGCAGGGCTGTCAGAGCGGCTGCGCCGATCAAGGTTGTCAGCGCCTTGGGGATAAACATGTTGTTGTGACCTCTGCCTTATTTCTTCGCTGCTTTGCGAAAGTGTAGACCGCAGAGATTGGCAGGGATTCTAAGCGGACGCCAAATTCTACAGTGTCACGATCTTAGTCGTCATAAGCCCAGGGGTCTTACACCTGGGTTGGCTCCCGCTCTTATTCTCTTTTGGCGATAAAAAAGCCGCTACTCCGCAGCTTTTCGTCGTGGTGCTTTCTCATTTAATTAGCACAGCGGCGGGAGTCGTGAGATGAAGTGGAGAGCATTAGGCGGGTGTGTAATCCCGATCGCTGTGATTTGCGAGGGGGCTCTATAACGGGTGCGTGGAAAATGCCCGGGATTTTACGCCTCGTATTATGCCCTCTGTGCCAGCTCCGATCAGGAGCGGCACCAAACTGTAGGGTCCTGCGCTTTACCCCGGTGGCGAATTTCGAAGTAAACACCGCTATGGCTGAGTCCACCGCTATTGCCAACCCGAGCGATGGTGTCACCACTTTCCACCCACTCGCCAATATTGCGGGTGAGGGACTGGTTGTGGGCGTAGAGACTCATGTACTCCTCTCCATGATCCAGGATAACCAGCATGCCGTGGCCGCGCAGGTAATCGGAGAAAACCACGCGGCCGCGGTGGATTGCCCGCACCGGCTCCCCTTCATTGGCGCGCAAGGTGACACCTTTCCAAGTGATGCCATTGGCGCGGCGCTGTCCATAGGCATTGGCGCGGCGGCCATCAACAGGCCACTGCATCTTGCCCCGCTGGCGCGCAAAGGGCTTTTGCTCGCTGGGGTTTACCAGTGAGGCGATGGCGCGACCTACTTCGTCGATCAATTTTTGCAGGCGTGTGCGATCTCCTTGGAGCTGCTTGAGTTCACCGCTGCCATCGGAGAGCCGCGCCGCAAGTTTATCCAGCGTGTCCTTGCGATTCTGCTGTGCGACGCGCAGTTTGCTCTGGCGTTTCTGCAGTTGCTCTCGCTCCGCTTTCAGGGTCTCGCGCTCGCGCTCAATGGAGGCGGATACGGTTTCCAGTGAGGTGAGGGTTTCAAGGTAAGTGTCTATGATGCGGCTGCGTTCTTGGAGGAAGTAATCGTGGTAGCGGAGATGGCGGGCGACGTTCTGTGGATCTTGCTGGTTGAGCAGGAGCTTGATCTGCTCCTGTCGGCCTAGTCGGTATGCGGCGGCGATCTCCTGCTCGACCCGCCGCTGCATACTTCGTCGCGACTCTTGCAGTTGCTGCTGTTCCTGCTGGAGTTCGCGCAGCTTGTCCGAGCGGCTGCGCATATCCTGTTTGATCTTGTCTATGCGCTGGTGCAGCCCGGAAATATCTTTCTCGTTCTCTTCCAAATCCTTGAGCAATTGGTCGCGCTGGCCCCGCACCTGGTTGAGTTCCTGTTGCAGGGACTCAATGCGTTGCTTGATTTGCGCCAGGCGCGCCTGCTCATCTCCCTCTGCCTGGCTCCAGGCGGGTAGGGAAATCAGTGTGATCAGGAAGAGTACGAGAGTTTTCATCAGTCCATTTTTACCAAACTTTGGCCGGTCATTTCCGTCGGCTGTGGCAGATCCATCAACGCTAACATGGTTGGCGCTACATCCGCCAGACTACCTCCGTCACACATTTGCACATTGCGCTCGCCGATATAAACAAAAGGCACCGGCAGAGTGGAGTGCTGGGTGCTGACTTGGCCGGAGTTGGCGTCGAACATCTCTTCCACATTGCCGTGGTCGGCAGTAATCAGCACCTCGCCGCCGGCAGCCAGAGCGGCGTTTACGACGCGCTCTACACACTGGTCCAGGGCTTCGACGGCTTTTACTGCCGCCTCGAAAACACCGGTATGGCCGACCATATCGCCGTTGGCGTAGTTGCAGATAATGGCGTCGTACTCGCCGCTCTCAATCGCCGCTACCAGTTTGTCAGTGACGATTGGCGCATTCATTTCCGGTTGCAGGTCGTAGGTGGCCACATCCGGTGACTTGATCAGTTCGCGGGTTTCGCCGTTGTAGGGCTCTTCGCGGCCGCCGCTGAAGAAGAAGGTAACGTGGGCGTACTTCTCTGTCTCGGCGATGCGCAGCTGGGTTTTGCCCTCTGCAGACAAGTACTCGCCGAGGGAGTTGACCAGGTTTTCTGGCGGGAAGGCACAGCTGGCGTGGATATCGGCAGCGTATTCGGTCGTCATGACAAAGTCCGCCAGCTGCGGTTTGGCTTTGCGCTCGAAGCCGTTGAAGTCCTGCTCGGTAAAAGCGCGGGTTAACTGGCGCGCGCGATCCGGGCGGAAATTCATAAAGATAAGGGCATCGCCGTCTTGGATGGGAGCGGGCTCGCCAATCACCGTTGGCGCGACAAACTCATCATTTTCACCGCGCTCATAGGCCGAGGCCAGTCCTGCCAGGGCGTCACTGGCACTGTGCTCTGCGGTACCCAGGGTCAGCATGTCGTAAACGGACTCGGTGCGCTCCCAGCGCTGGTCGCGATCCATGGCGAAGTAGCGCCCGGCCAGGGTAGCCATATGGGCATTGCCGACGGAGTCACACACCTGCATCAGGCGCGCCAGGGAGGGTTCGGCACTGCGCGGTGGGGTGTCGCGGCCATCGAGAAATGCGTGTACATAAATAGCGCGGGCGCCGCGCTGTGCCGCCAGGGTTATCATGGCAACAATATGATCTTCGTGGCTGTGTACGCCGCCTTCGGACAGGAGTCCCATAATATGGACGGCGCAGTTGTTGGCGATAGCCTTATCGACCGCAGTGGTGTAAGCGGTATTGCGGAAGAAGTCGCCGTCCTGGATGGCTTTGTTGATCCGGGTAAAGTTCTGGTAGACCACTCGACCAGCACCCAGTGTCATATGGCCGACTTCCGAGTTGCCCATTTGTCCATCGGGCAGGCCCACCGCCATCCCGGATGTCTGGATCAGGGTTTTTGGGCGGGTCGCCCAGATATTGTCCCAAACCGGAGACTTGGCTGCGTGAATCGCATTGTGCTCGGGATTGTCGCTGTGGCCGAAGCCGTCCAGAATCAGCAGGACCAGGGGGCGTTTTTGCGGGGCTTGCGTAGCGGCCATAGCGACAGTATTCCTCTTCCAAGGGTTAAATTGCGGACGCGGATTTTAACCTGTGGGGCTGGTATTTCACCATGTTATTTAGCTTAAGCCGGATTACAAAGAGGCTGGGGCGGAGGGATTTGGTTGATTAGAATTTCGCCATGATCGTGTATACTCCCGCCGGCATTGGGCGCCGTAGCGCCCTATTGATTACCACTTGAGGATTTTGGGGGCGAAGTGGATTTTCTCGACTTTTTAGCTGAGCAGTGGCTGTTGGTCGGCCTGCTTGTGGCATTGCTTTACGCATTTGTTTTGACTGAGCGATTCAAGTCTGGCGAGCCGGCATCACTTCATGAAGTGACCAAGCTGATCAATAGCGAAGGGGCCAAGGTGCTGGATATTCGCGATCGCAGCGAGTTCACTGCCGGTCATATTGTCGACTCCCTGCATATTCCCCACGGGGATGTGGCTGAGCGCATTGCCGAGCTGGAACCGTTTAAAGACAAGACCATTATTGTCGCTGACAAGATGGGGCAGCACGCAGGTCCGGTGGGGCGCATGCTGAAACAGAAAGGTTTCCAAGTGCGTCGCCTGCAGGGCGGAATGAGCGAGTGGGCTAACCAGAACCTGCCTGTCGTTAAAGGCAAAGGTTAACCTGAAGTATAAGTTTGACGGAGTTTTGTCATGCAGAATGTTGTCATTTATACCACCCGTTTCTGCCCCTACTGTATTCGCGCCAAGCAGCTACTGGATAGCAAGGGTGTCGCTTATCGCGAAATCCCTGTGGACAATAATCCCGGCTTGCGCGCAGAAATGGCTGACAAGGCGGGGCGCCGCTCGGTGCCGCAGATTTGGATTGGCGATAAGCATGTAGGTGGTTGCGACGACCTGATGGCGTTGGAGCGTGGTGGCCGACTCGACAAATTGCTGAAAGCAGCGGGATAAGCGGAAAACTGACGCGGCCGCCAACATGCGGTCCCCAATTTTTGCTATTTATCCGGTCTGGGCCTTGAAACGTTTTATCGAGGCCCCAACTGTTGAGTTATTACCGGAGTCTTTCTCACGGAAGGCATCAATAAACTTTTTATAATGAACAGGCTGTAACATGGCTGAAGAATTAAATGGCGCAGCGGCAAACGCAGAGGCTCCACAAGTACAATTTGCGATGCAACGCATCTACCTGAAAGACCTCTCCTTCGAAACCCCGATGGGTGCCGAGGTCTTCAAAAAGCAGTGGAAGCCCCAGGTTAATCAGGAGCTGAACACCAAGACCGCGAAGATCGAAGACGATCTGTACGAAGTGGCTCTGACCCTGACTATCACCGTAAAGCTGGAAGAAGACACCGCTTTCCTGGTGGAAGTAAAACAAGCTGGCCTGTTCGGTATCAAAGGTCTGGAAGGTCAACAGCTGGCCCAGGCCCTGAATACTGCCTGCCCGCAAATTTTGTTCCCCTACGCTCGCGAAGTGATCGATAACGCTGTAGTTAAAGGTTCTTTCCCGGCACTGATGTTGCCGCCGGTGAACTTCGACGCTCTGTTCGCTGCTGCCCTCGATAAGGCACAGAAAGAAGCAGAGGGCGCTCAAGCGAACGCTTAATTCGCTTTAGCCCAGCTGGCACGATAAAAAGGTCCCTTAGCGGGGCCTTTTTTTATATCTGTAATCTCCCCGGGGATAGCGTCCATTTTACTGACTATCCCTCCGCAACCGCAGCACAAACCTGGAGCCGCTTATGCAGTGGGATCTGCCAAACCCATTTATCACCACAGTGACGGTTGGCGCCAAACATGTGGATGGTTTGAGTCATGCCAACAATGCGGAATATGTGCGCTGGTGTGAGGCTACCGCCTGGGCGCACAGCGCAGCCCTGGGTCTGGATGTCACGAATTATCAGCAGCTTGACCGGGGAATGGCAATTCGTCATGGCGAGTATGACTATATACTGGCGGCCAGAGAGGGGGAGGAATTGCTGTTTGGCACCTGGCTCACTGAGGTGGACGGGCGTCTGAATATGACTCGCCGCTTTCAGGTGTTTCGCGCCGCCGATAAGGCATTGGTATTGCGGGCCGAATGGCGGATGGTGTGCATTGAGCTTTCCACTGGCAAGCCAAAACGTATGCCGGCGATCTTCAAGGAAATTTACAGTCCGGCAGTGACTGCCCCGGAGGCTGAAAAAAATGAGTGAAGAGTTTGTATCCCTGACCAATAATTCAGGCGCGCTTAAGGACAAGACCATCTTTATCACTGGTGCCAGTCGCGGCATTGGCCGGGCGATTGCCCTCAAATGCGCGGCGGATGGTGCCAATATCGTGATTGCCGCTAAGTCGGCAGAGCCACATCCCAAGCTTCCGGGAACCATCTTCTCGGTGGCGGAGGAAGTGGAGAAAGCCGGCGGCAATGCCCTGGCCCTGCAGGTGGATGTGCGCGATGAGCAGCGAGTAGAGCAGGCTATGTCGGAGGCTGCCGAAAAATTTGGCGGCATCGACGCTGTGATTAATAATGCGGGCGCGATCAACCTGACCAATGTTGAGTCAACACCACCCAAGCGCTACGACCTGATGCAGAGTATCAACAGTCGCGCGGTGTATCTCACCGCCCACTTGGCGACTCCCTACCTGAAGAAAGCTGACAACGCCCATATCCTCAGCCTGTGCCCACCGCTGAATATCCAGCCCAAGTGGTTGGGGCCCTTCGCTCCTTACGCCCTGTCAAAGTTTGGTATGACCATTCTCAGCCTGGGTTTGGCGGAAGAGCTGCGTGAGGCGGGGATCAGCGTGAACACCTTGTGGCCGCGCACGCTGGTGGCCACCGCCGCGATTGAATTTGCGGTGGGTAGTCGTGATATGTTTGAGCAGAGCCGCAAGCCCTCGATTATGGCCGATGCGGCCTACGAGATACTGACGACTAAAGATGTCGCCTTGAGCGGTCGCCAGCTAATCGATGAAGAGCTGTTGGCAGAGCGCGGTGTGAAGGATTTCACCGGTTATGCCCACAATCCAGCCAATGCAGACAATTTAACCAAGGATTTATTTCTCGACTGACGCTGGCAGGGGGTATTTGTGAGCAGCGACAGCAAATTATTTAAAGACGCTCTCGGTGAAATGGGAGACGTTAAACCGCTGGCGCAGGAGCGCCGCGTCAATTTGCGCAAGGAGCCGAAGCAATCTGAGTCTATGTTGCGGGAGCGCCGCGCCGCTGCCACGCGCCTGACAGAGCGGGAAATGAACCCCCTGTCCGGTGAATATATTGATCTGGTAGAGCCATGGGATCCGTTGGAATTCAAGCGCGATGGTGTGCAAAACGGGGTCTATCGCAATTTGCGCCTGGGCAAATACAGCATAGATGCGCGCCTGGATTTACATCGCCACTCTGTGGAGATGGCGCGCAGGGCCGTGATGGAATTTATCCGTGATTGTGTTGAAGCGGATGTGCGCTGTGCCCTGATTACCCACGGTAAGGGTGAGGGGCGTAAGCAGCCGGCGTTATTGAAAAGCTGTATCAATCACTGGTTGCCGCAGCTGCATGAAGTACTGGCTTTTCACAGTGCGCAACCCCAACACGGGGGCTTGGGAGCGACTTATCTGCTGCTGAGAAAGAGTGAACGCAAGCGGCAGGAGAATCTGGAGATACATCAAAAACGCCGTTAAGGTTCTTTTGTAACTTTTCTGTCACTTATGCAAATTAAGATGCGCCGCTGAGGCTTTCCCCTCAAGAGTGCTTTTTTAGACTCCTAAAGCTCATCTTTTTGATTCTTCTTGATTGTCATTCTGGCGACCCAATGGGTCGCCTTTTTTATAGGGTTGGGCCTGGCGGTAGCTGCGGTCTACTTGTTCAAACTCAATATAGGCACTGCCATCGGTATTGCTGATCATCATCTTGTTACCCACGATAACAATCAAATCAGACTTTCTCAGGGCATTGAGGTAATCGATCTCCAGTTCATCGCTGGGGTGTGCTCCCCCCATGCGCGCAATAGCGGGAATCCGCTCCCAGGTGAAAGCACCGCTGCTAGTGAGAGAAAAGCGCCCCAGGTACGGGTTGGTGCCACTGTTGCCCCTAACGTAACCAAATTGATCGCATTTGAAAAAGGGTCTATCCCGCCAAAACCTGCTCCAGCTCAGGGTTGAATCATAAGTGCGCCCGGAGTAGTACAAGCTCGATAGCACCCACTCGTGTTCACAGGCAGACCAAGCCGATCGTTGGAGTTGGGGAATAGGGGGATTGGGGGTGCTGCAGCCTGCAAGCACCAGGTTGCATACGATAATACTCAGTAGTAAGTAAAAAGCACGACGTGGCATGATGTCGTTCTCATTGATTTTGCGACATTTAACCTAAAAATTTACAGGTCTTCTGTGGCGGCGTTCAAGGTCCGGCCTTTACGTATTCTATATAGATATCACCGGAGGGGTCACGAAGTATCAAACGATTCCCGCGCGATTTGGTAAATGCCTGGCGAGTGGCGGCGAGGGCACCGAGGTAGGCATGTTCTTGCCGCAGCAAGGGTTCGGGGCCGCCCATCTTGGTAGAGACAAAGCTGGAGGTATCCCAAAGTAACTGCCCGTTATCGGTTACCTGCACCTCTCCCCGATAGGTGTTTATGCCACTCCTCCCCATGACATTGCCTTGGAGATTGCACACAAAGGTAAAGTCCGCAGGCCTCTGGATGTCGACCACCCCACCATTGACGCGCAAGCGTACCAGCTGCCACTTCTTACCACAGACCGCTCCCATACTGCCTGAAGATTGAACAACTTGGGCTTCTTCTATTCGGTTTGTTAGACATCCGCCGACAACTAATAGGGCTCCCAGAAGCCATATTTGTACCAACCTACTCATCGACGAATAACTCCCAAACACAAACCCTTCTCCAGCCCACACCCAAGCCAGCCACTTTTCGGCTTTCACAAAGCTTAGTTGTTGGCTGCCGTGACGAGACGACAGCAGTGACAAGCTATGCTTGCACTGATGTAAAAAAATAGTATTTGGCCATCGATTAAAGGACGGTCGTCGATATGATCAGGCGCACCAAAATTGTTGCCACCCTGGGTCCAGCTACCGATAAAGAAGAAACACTTCGGCAATTAATCAAGGCCGGTGTGGATATGGTTCGCCTGAACTTCTCTCATGGAAAAATTGATGATCACAGGCGCCGGGCAAAATTTGTCCGTGATGAAGCTGAGCGTCAGTGCAGACATATTGCCCTGCTGGGAGATTTGCAGGGGCCCAAAATTCGTGTCGGAAAATTCACTGATGGGCGTATATATCTGCGCAAAGGTGAAGAATTTATTTTGGACCCGGATTGGGATAAAGAAAGTGGCAGTCCTGAAGGTGTCTGGGTTGATTATGAAGCACTCGCAGAAGACTGTAATGAGGGAGACCGCCTGTTACTGGATGACGGCCGATTGAGTTTGCGCATCAAAAAAATTATTGGTCTGTCGTTAAAAACTGAAGTTGAAAATGGTGGCTGGTTATCTGATAGAAAGGGAATAAATAAGCAGGGAGGTGGCCTTACTGCGCCGGCACTGACAGAAAAAGACCATCGGGATATCAAAGTTGCCGCCGAGTTACAGGTAGATTATTTAGCCGTTTCTTTCCCTCGCGATGCTCGCGATATTCACAAAGCGAGAAAGTTACTCAGAGAGGCGGGTGGCACAGCACATATTATTGCCAAAATTGAAAGGGCTGAAGCGGTATCCAATGATGCTCGCCTGGAGAAGCTCATCTTAGCCAGTGATGCCATTATGGTAGCGCGCGGTGATCTCGCCGTGGAGATTGGTGATGCAGAATTAATGGGGGTACAAAAACATTTAATTAGCTATGCCCGCTATCTCAATCGGGTAGTTATTACTGCGACACAAATGATGGAGTCGATGATTTCGAGTCCGGTACCTACTCGAGCAGAAGTCTGCGATGTGGCCAATGCAGTACTGGATGGTACTGATGCGGTAATGTTATCTGCTGAGACAGCGGCAGGTGAATATCCTATTGAAACCGTTAAGCATATGGCTGAAGTGATTCTTGGGGCAGAAAAACACCGTAAAATTTATTCCACGCCGGAAAGCCTTCGCGGCGATTACCCTGCGGGTGATGCGTGTATCGCCATGGCCGCCATGATCATAGCGAATCATTGCCGTGAAATTAAAGCCATTATTTGCCAGACCGAAACTGGAAATACTGCGTTATTGATGTCGAGAGTATGTGCATTAATTCCTATTTACGCTTTTTGTCGGCACCAAAAGTGCTGTAATCGTGTAGCCCTCTACAGCGGCGTTGACCCTGTATTAATGGATGTTTCTAATATGGACGGCCCGCTGCGAGATCAAAAAGCAATTTCTTATTTGCTGGATCAGGAACTGCTAATTTCAGGGGACTTCGTTTTGATATCCCGGGGCTATCAACAGGATATTGGTGGTCACACCGATACCCTGCGTATTGTCCGCGTGCCCTGATACAAACGATTAAATTACAAATTCTCACAGTGCAAATAACTTACCCCGCACGAACACATCTAACCAGTACCTTGGTCTCCAATTCCTGCTCAACACAGCGAAACTTCTGACCGTCAAGGGTTAATGACTTTGGGCTTCCCTGGGGCGCGGTTGTCGAACAACCGGCAACTCCTGTCGCCAGGGCCACGGCAAGCAGAATAAGTAGTATTTTCTGCACCGCAGTTACCTCTTTGAGTGGTGTGAGTGACGCATTCCCGAATAACTTGTTTATTCAGGGTAGAGGTAATAGCTGTCATTGAGATGTATAACGCGCCAATTTGTTAAAAGTGGCGACAGTGAGCTTGGATGGTGAGGCTATTTAAGTGGGCGGTTGCACTGAGGTTGGCGATTAACTTACCCCGCTGCGTCTTTTGATGGTTTGCTACAGCGGGGTTAGTTACCTAATAAAGCTTGGAGTTAGCGTCTACCGCGATGGTGTCCACCGCGAACACGATAGTGGCCTCTATGGCCCCGGTAGCCGCGATAACCGCCGCGGTGATAACTTCTATAGCCTCGGTGATGGGCCCGGTAGCGGGCATGGGGCGACCGAGGGTAATAGAAACGGTTGTAGTAGGGCATTCCGCGATAGTAATAGCGAGCCCGGTAGCGAGGGTGGCCGCGGAATGATGCGGATCGGTAACTGGCGTAGCCACCGCGGTAATAATAGGTATTCACCGGTGTGAAACCAACGGTTTGGTAAACCGGTGTCCTGTAGGAAGTTAAATAGACATTACTCGAAGCGTAATAGTTGGGCGTGGCATAGGGATAAGCGTAGGAGGAGGTGTAAGCGACTTGCCCTCCACTTGGGCCACCGTAACTGGTGTAGGTGGTGTAGTAACCATCGGTGGCACAGGCACCCAGGGCTAGGGCTGTGCACACCGTGGCGGTGAGAATCACCGTTTTAACAGCTCTATTCATAGTGCTTTCTCCGGTAAGTGGAATTTCCCCCCGGAGAGGCCCGGCAGGGGCCAAGCCCCTAGGCGCGCCAACTAGGCGAGCACAGAATCTCAGACTTAGTAAGGTCTTGCGCGCGGCGGTGGATCGACAATTTGATACTGGGTATTTACAACCGCAGGCGGTCTCAGGCGATAAAAGTTGCCGTCCCAGTAGAAGTTACAGTGCTGCATATTGTGACAGGTGCCATCCGGGTGGCAGTGGGCATAGCGGCCACGCAGGTTGTAATACGTCTTGTTGTAATAAGGGCTGTATCCGTAATAACTGGCGGAACAATCGTTGCCTCCGCAGGGATAGCCGGATGTTCCATTACAGGCCGATAGAGCCAGTCCTGCTGCGATGGCGAGCGCACAACCTGAGCCTCGCAGCAATCTAGTGGGCAGCGGTTTCATCAAGACCTCCACACCTATTGGCGGGTAACACTTCTACATTCAGCCTAGCATTTTTGGCGTGTGAATCATCACGAGGCAGAGTAAATGTTCTAGCAAAGCTGAATACCGAGGCAGGTCTGTATTGGTTGATGGAAACTCTTCAGTTTCGATTTGATAGACCCACTTGTTCGGAGTCAAAAAAGGTAAGGTCGGCAGGCGGGTGAAACCACTAAAAATTCGCACGTTGTGAGAAAAAAGGTTCTCTCACAACGTGCGAATTAAGCCCTGAAGGCTCTTTAACTTAGTGACTACTTGGCAGGAGATTGGGGTCTATTGATTCTAAGTAGGCGCCGCTGCTCAGTAATTGTTTCGCCTCTTCAATATCCGGGGCAAAGTAGCGGTCCTTGTCATAGAAAGGTACTCGGGCGCGCAGTTTTGCCTTGGCGGCCTCCAGTTTTTCCGTGGATTTTAATGGCGCGCGGAAATCCAGTCCCTGGCAGGCAGCGAGTATCTCCACCGCCAGGATGCCACAGGTATTGTCGGCCATATCCCGCAGGCGACGGCCGGCAAAGGTGGCCATGGATACATGGTCTTCCTGATTGGCGGAGGTGGGCAGTGAGTCCACGCAGGCTGGGTGCGCCATGGATTTGTTCTCACTGGCAAGCGCCGCTGAGGTGACCTGGGCGATCATAAAGCCGGAGTTCACCCCGCCATTTTCCACCAGGAAGGGAGGCAGGCCCGATAGGTTACTGTCGATCAGCAGCGCCATGCGACGCTCGGATAGAGAGCCGATTTCTGCCAATGCCAGCGCCAGGTTGTCGGCGACCATAGCAACAGGCTCTGCGTGGAAGTTACCACCGGAAATAATGTCGGAGTTATCCGGATTTTCCTCATCGGTAAATACCAGCGGGTTATCGGAAACACCATTTGCCTCGGCCAACAATACTTCGGCAGCGAAGCGCATCTGCTGCAAACAGGCACCCATGACCTGGGGCTGACAGCGCAGGGAGTAGGGGTCCTGCACTTTTTCACAGAACTGGTGGGAATCACCGATCTGGCTGGTTTCACCGAGCAGGTCCCGATAAATTGCCGCTACGTCGCGCTGAGCCTGTTGGCCGCGGGCGTTGTGAATACGATCATCGAAGGGGCGGCGTGAGCCCTTGGCGGCTTCCAGGGTAATGGCACCGGTTACCAGGGCGCCAGCGAACAGGTCTTCACTGGCGAACAGGCCGAGCAGGGCAAAGGCGGTAGAAGCCTGGGTGCCATTTAGCAGGGCGAGGCCCTCTTTGGGAGCAAGGGTAATGGGCTCTAGCCCCGCAGCTTTGAGGCCTTCGTGAGCACTCTTGCGCTCGCCCTTGATAAATACTTCCCCTTCACCGAGAAGTACCACGCTCATATGAGCCAGCGGCGCCAAATCGCCAGAAGCGCCGACAGAGCCTTTCTCAGGGATAGCGGGGTAGACACCGGCATTGACCAGTTGCATTAAAGCTTCGATAACCTGCGGGCGCACGCCGGAGAAGCCGCGCGCGAGCGAGTTGATTTTCAACACCATCAGCAGACGCACGGTGGCTTCACTCATAAAGTTGCCGGTACCGGCGGCATGGCTCAGTACGATAGCGCGTTGCAGGTTTTCCAGGTCGTGCTTTTCAATACGGGTGTTGGCCAATAAACCAAAACCGGTATTAATTCCGTATACCGTTCGCCCTTCGGTAATAACTTGGGCAACGGTGTGGGCAGAGGCTTCAATAGCGGGATAGGCGCTTTTCGCCAGGGACAGCTGCACCGACTCGCGGGCTACGCGGCGCAGTTGCGCAAGGCTCAATTGACCGGGATCGATTTCCAATTGATACATAAATTCATTCACCAAAAAATATTTACTGCTTAGCAGGCTGTTGAAAAACAGCCTGCGCGGGCGGTGCGAAAGCGCCTGCCGCAAAGGTGGCTTGAAAAAGTTGCTTGTTGGCTTTTTCAACACCCTGTTAGGCGCCGGCGGTGCAGCCCGATCAAAGTTATTCGGGCTGTAAAAGATTTCCGCCGGCGGTATTTTTATTGCGGTAAAAAATCAGTCGTTCAGCATGGGCAGGTCCAGGCCCTGCTCTTTTGCACATTTTTTTGCAATCTCGTAACCGGCATCGGCGTGGCGCATTACGCCGGTGGCGGGATCATTCCAGAGAACCCGTTCGATACGTTTGCGCGCAGCTTCGGTACCGTCACAGACAATGACCACCCCAGAGTGCTGGGAGAAGCCCATGCCTACGCCACCACCGTGATGCAGGGATACCCAGGTAGCGCCGGAGGCAGTGTTCAGCAGGGCATTCATCAGCGGCCAGTCGGAGACAGCGTCGGAGCCATCTATCATGGCTTCAGTTTCGCGGTTGGGGCTCGCTACAGAGCCGCTGTCGAGGTGGTCGCGGCCGATCACTACTGGTGCTTCCAATTCACCGTTGGCCACCATCTCGTTAAATGCCAGTGCCAGGCGCGCGCGATCTTTCAGGCCCACCCAGCAGATGCGTGCGGGCAGTCCCTGGAAGTGAATCCGTTCGCGGGCCATATCGAGCCAGTTGTGCAGCTGCGGATTATCGGGAATCAGTTCTTTAACCTTGGCATCGGTCTTGTAGATATCTTCCGGGTTGCCGGACAGGGCCGCCCAGCGGAAAGGACCGACACCTTCGCAGAACAGCGGGCGAATATAAGCGGGTACAAAGCCGGGGAAATCAAAGGCATTTTCCACACCTTCCTCGAGAGCCATCTGACGAATATTGTTGCCGTAGTCGAGGGTTGCGGCGCCGCGCTTTTGCAGCTCCAGCATGGCTTCAACCTGAACCGCCATAGACTGTTTGGCTGCCTTTACTACTGCGGCTTCATCTTTCTTGCGCATCTCCGCAGCGTATTCCATAGTCCAGCCCTGGGGCAGGTAGCCATTTAAAGGATCGTGAGCGGAAGTCTGGTCGGTAACCGAATCTGGCAGAATATTTCGCTTTACAATTTCCGGGAAAATATCTGCTGCGTTGCCCAGCAGGCCAACGGAAATGGCTTCGCCTTTTTCCATCGCGGCTTCAATCATTTGCAGGGCTTCGTCGAGGCTGGTGGCTTTTTTGTCTACATAGCCAGTGCGCAGACGGAAATCGATACGGGTTTCGTCGCACTCTACTGCGATCATGCTGAAACCGGCCATGGTCGCCGCCAGTGGCTGAGCGCCACCCATGCCGCCGAGGCCACCGGTAAGAATCCATTTGCCTTTCGCTTCGCCATTAAAGTGTTTGCGTGCGACGGCGGCAAAGGTTTCATAGGTGCCCTGGACGATGCCTTGGGAGCCGATATAAATCCAAGAGCCGGCAGTCATCTGGCCGTACATGGCCAGGCCTTTTTTATCCAGCTCGTTAAAGTGTTCCCAGTTGGCCCAGTGGGGTACCAGGTTGGAGTTGGCAATTAATACCCGGGGTGCATCGGCGTGGGTTTTAAAGACTCCGACAGGCTTGCCGGACTGCACCAGCAGAGTTTCGTCGTCTTCCAGGCGCTTCAGCACCTCGACAATCTTGTCGTAGCACTCCCAATCCCGCGCGGCGCGGCCGATACCACCGTACACCACCAGGTCCTCCGGGCGTTCAGCTACCTCGGCGTCCAGGTTGTTCATCAACATGCGCAGGGGAGCTTCGGTGAGCCAGCTTTTGGCATTGAGCTCACTGCCGCGAGGCGCGCGGATTTTGCGGCTGGGATCGTGGCGTTTGTCGGTAGACATAGCTTCCTCGTCAATTTTTCTCGTAAAAAAATTCACACGTCCCGGATTTGATTGTTTCTTTTCCCAGGGCGCGCGGGATAAATCAATAACTAGAATCTCAGTTGTGCACCGAGGCGGTATCGATTGCCAGGGTGAACCAGGCGCGCGAAGCTCACGGTGCCGGCACTGCATTTAGTGCGTCGCCAAACCTGGAGGCACGCATCTCCGGGGGCAATTTCTAGTGCGTGGGCGATAGCGGCTTCCGCAGCTATGGCCTCGACGGTTGTATCGGCCTCGGTCAGAGGTGCGACTTTGGAAAGATAGGCGTTGGGGGTGGTGTGGGCGAAGTCTTGGTCCAGGTAATCCGGAGCTAGGGCTGGATTGGTAAATCGTTCTTCCCACTGCACCGGTAAACCGTTGTCACAGTGCACAATAATGGAGTGAAACACTTTTGCCTGTTCGGGCACTTCCAATGCCAGGGCTACATCGGCGCTGGCGACACAGGGTTGAGCTAACAGAATGCGGTTACTGTAACTGTGCCCCCGGGCCGAGATCTCGTCGGCGATATTGCGCACTTCCAACAGTGAGCTGGCGGGCACCGGCTCGGCGACAAAAGTACCCAGCCCCTGGGAGCGCATCAGAACGCGCTCATCGGTTAACTCGGTGAGTGCCCGCCTTGCGGTCATCCGGCTCACACTGAATTGCTGTGCCAGTTGGTTCTCCGAGGGCACCTGGGAATGAATTGGCCACTCGCCAGACTCAATTTGTTGGCGGATATGGCGCTTGATGGCCGCGTATCGGGGTTCACTTGCAGTATTCATAGACTCAGGTACAGTGCTTCCGTGGCTTGTATATTGTTGTATATACAAGGATAGTTACGGCTACTATGGTTTCCCTGCTGCGGGCTGTCAAGTCGAAGAGGGGAGCTGTATCCTGCCCGTTACTGGTTTGTCGGTCATCGGGCCGAGCATCTATGGTTTAAAAGGAAAAGCGTGCCGCTAAAAGCTTATGTCAGAACGCTGTGATTTGCTGATTACCAATTTGAATGCCGCCACAATGGACCCATCCATTGCCGGTGGTTACGGTGTTATCGAGGATGCTGCAATTGCGGTAACCAAAGGTCGGATCGTATGGATTGGTCCCCGCCGGGATCTGCCCGAGTGCACCCCAGACCGCATTGTTGATGGCGAAGGTCAATGGGCAACTCCGGGCCTGATCGATTGCCACACGCATCTCGTATATGGAGGCCATCGCGCGGGGGAGTTTGCCCGTCGCCTGGGGGGAGAGAGTTATGAAGAAGTGGCTCGCTCTGGCGGGGGTATTATTTCTACCGTGCGGGCGACACGGGGTGCGAGTGCCGAGAACCTGTATAAGTTGGCTGAGCCCCGTCTGCACGCCCTGATGGCCGAAGGCGTTACAACCGTGGAAATTAAATCCGGTTATGGCCTGGACCTGGATACTGAACTAAAGCAACTGCGCACCGCGAGACGCCTGGCGCAACACAACTCAGTGGAAATAGTAACGACCTGTCTGGCAGCTCACGCTCTGCCACCGGAATACGACGGTCGTGCCGATGAATATATCGACCTTATCTGCGAGCAGATATTGCCCGCTGTAGCCCGCGAGCAACTGGCCGATGCCGTGGATATGTTTTGCGAGACGATTGGATTTACTGTCGATCAGTGCCAGAGAGTTATCGATGCAGCGAAAAAACTGGACCTGCCAGTAAAAGTGCACGCCGAGCAGTTGGCGCGTACAGGGGCCACTGAAATGGCGGCAAAGTCCGGGGCATTATCGGTAGATCATATTGAATATATCAGCGATGCGGATGTACTGGCTATGGCGGAAAGTGGCACCGTGGCAGTGCTTCTACCAGGAGCTTTCTACACTCTGCACGAAACCCAGGTTCCGCCTATTGAAAAGTTACGCGAGGCAGGGGTTTGTATGGCATTGGCTACAGACCTTAATCCCGGGAGTTGTCCAATCGCTTCCCTGCGTTTGATGATGAATATGGGTTGTCAGCTGTTTGGCTTAACTCCGGCAGAAGCTCTCGCAGGTGTTACCCGTGCAGCCGCTCGGGCATTGGGTTTGTGTTGTTCTCGCGGTGTACTGCGGGAGGGGCTTCGAGCAGATATTGTTCTTTGGCCGATGGATACCCCGGATCAACTCGCTTATGAAGTCGGTGCGCTAAAGCCTGCAAAAATTTTCTTGGGAGGTCGCGATGTTACAACTTGCTGATATGCAATTATGGAGCGGTCGCACTGATTCTGAGGATGGGCGAGCGGGTGAGCGTTGGCACCAGCGGATTTCTCCTTTGCAGTTAGATGATGCTCCTGGCCTCACAATTCTAGGTTTTGCTTCAGATGAAGGGGTACGCCGAAATAAAGGGCGTATCGGTGCAGCGAAAGGTCCGAGAATCCTGCGTCTGGCTATGGCTAACCTGCCGGCAACTTTTGATGCGCCCTTATACGATGCGGGTAACGTCAGAGTCGAACGGGAAGACTTGGAGTCTGCCCAATCGCTATTGGGTGCCCGTATCAATGAGTTGCTCGGTGCCGGTCACTTTCCACTGGTATTGGGAGGCGGCCATGAAATTGCTTTTGGCAGTTATCAGGGGATTGCCCGCTGGATGCGTGAGCATCACCGCGAGAGCAGCCTGGGTATTATCAATTTTGATGCGCATTTGGATTTACGCACTCCTGCGCCAAAGGGGTCATCGGGCACGCCATTTTTCCAGATTGCGGAGCAGTGCAGGATAAATGGTCGCGAATTTAATTATCTCTGTGTAGGTGCGGCGGATAACGCCAACACACCTGCTCTCTACCAGAGAGCTGATGAGCTGGGTGCCCAGGTTATTCGGGATCGTGAAATCAGTAGTTGGAATCTGAATACGGTTCAGGCGCGAATCCGCGACTTTATTGAGAAGGTGGATTTTGTCTATCTGACGGTATGTCTGGATGTATTGCCGGCGGCAGTAATGCCAGCGGTGAGTGCCCCCTCTGGCAGGGGGGTTTCCATGGAGTTTCTGGAAGTCTTGCTGGATACCGTTTTGGAATCCAATAAAGTTTGTTTGGCGGATATCGCTGAATTTAATCCTTATTTCGATATTGAGGATCATGGTGCGCGTACCGCGGCCCGCCTGGGATTTCAAATTGCAAATCGTGCGGCCAGAAAAATCCCCTGAGTATTTTTAATAATACAGCGCGGCCACTATGGCTTTGGAGGTCGCGTTAACTTCAGTATTAGAAACCACTATTTTAATCTTTATCTACAGCCGTAAGTGACTGGCAGAAAGCTCCGCTTTTGTAGTTGATATGATCAAAGATCTTGAAATTAATCACTTAAAAACCCTGGAAATACTATTCAGGGTTGAAAGTATCTCCCTTGCCGCAGAGTATCTGCAGGTTTCGCAGCAAGCTGTCAGTTTGCAGCTGAAGAAGATTAGAAAAATAGTTGGGGATGATCTATTTGTGCGCACTGGGCATGGGATGGCTCCCACCAGTTATGCAAAATTTATAGAGCCACAGATTCGACAGGTGCTGACGTTACTCAGTGAGATTCCCGCCCCGGGTTCTCTTGATTCAAGCCAGACTTCCCGGACCCTGGTGATCTCTGCTACAGATTACGCGCAAAAAGTGGTTGTTGCCGAGTTGATCGAAAGGGCCAGGCAATATGCGCCGAAAGTGAAATTTATTGTCACTAATATTGAAAGCGTCTCGCTCACCCAGAAAATGCATCAGGGAGAAATTGACTTAGCTTTCACATCAGTGGGGTATGTGCCTCATGGAATTAATACACAGGTGCTCTTTAATGAGCGTTATGTCTGTGTATCGGCTAATCCTATGTACAGTTTAGATGAGTTGGTCCCTATTGATCAGTTGATGCAATCTGATTTTGTGATTACATCGCCAGGGGTTGGAGGCTTGCGCGGTTCAGCCGATCGTTGGCTAGAGGGGCAAGGTCTAAAAAGAGAGATTGTTGTTTCGGCGCCCTCTTTTTATATAGCCCAGGAGTTCTTGAAAAGGACAGATACCCTGGCCTTTATTCCCTCTAGGTTGATGCCTTGTGAGGGCTTGGTGGAAATTACCTTGGACAAGTATCCACCTGGCTACGAAGTTGTAGCCGCCTTTCATCCCCGAGTGGAAAATGATCCATTGGTAAGTTGGATTCTCAATGATCTGCACCAACGGTTTTCTAAGTCAATGGCTTCCTGATTGTATCCGTAACAAGCTTTACTCCATAGCTTTGGCAAAGCTGCCTTTCTACTATGATTTTTTCAAAAGCTAGAAAGCGTACAGGTCTGTTATGAGTATTCTGAATATTAATCCTTCTTCACTTTATGATGGCAGTTCTTCCTGCCTATCCCACGCCCGAGTCGATACCAAAACAGGCTTGGTATTTGTATCGGGTCAGGTGGATTGGGATAGTAATTGTGAAGTTAAAAACAAAGGGGTTGGTGCTCAGGCGGAAAGCGCCATGCAAAACTTATTGACAGTATTGGATGAGGCCGGATCGTCGGTAGAGAACCTTTTGCAGTTACGTATCTATGTGCGTGGAGAAGTTAGTGAGCATCTGGGGGAAATAGTCCCTGTGCTATCTAAATATTTGGGTATTACTCGCCCGGCAATCACGGGAGTGGGAGTCACATCCCTGGCGTCGCCAGAGACATTGATAGAAATTGAGGCAGTGGCTAAAACACTGCTTTAGGTACCTGAATAAAAAAGCCCCGCATTGCAGGGCTTTTAAGTTTTACTTGAGGTGTTCCCTAAGCTCGGATCCCGCTTGATCAAGTGCATCCTGCACTGCGGGTACGTCACTCAGGGCATTTAGTAGGCCGTAGTCGTGAATCATGCCGTTATAGCGAACAGCGGTTACGGTCACACCAGCTTCGTTAAGTTTGCGGGCGTAAGCTTCCCCTTCATCTCTCAGCACATCCATCTCAGCAGTCTGCACCAGAGCGGGAGGCAAGCCGACCAACTGGGATTTACTTGCGCGCAGAGGTGAAGCATAGATCTCGTTGCGCTGTTTGGGGTCGGTAGTGTAGTTATCCCAGAACCACTTCATCATACCCTGTGTCAGGAAGTGATCATGGGCGAACTGCTTGTAAGAAGCGTTGTTGAAGTTGGCATCGGTAACCGGCCAGAGCAGCAGTTGGAATTGCAGATCCGGTGTTCCTTTCTCTTTCGCCATCAAGGCAACCACGGCTGCCATATTGCCACCGACACTGTTACCGGCCACGGCAAGACGGGACCCGTCGACACCGATCTTTTCGCCATTCTCCGCGACCCACTGGGTAGCCGCATAAGCCTGGTTAATTGCAGTCGGGTACTTGGCCTCTGGAGATGGGGTGTAATCCACATATACCGCAGCGGCGCCGGAGCGTTGAACCAGATCGCGGATCAAGCGTTCGTGAGTTGGGTAGTCACCCAAGACCCAGCCTCCGCCGTGGAAATACATAAAGGCGGGAATCTGGCTCCGGGTGTTTTTCGGTTTAACGATAGTCAGTTCCAGCTTTTCGCCATTAACCCTAATGGTTTTCTTGCTGACTTCAGCGGGCGGCAGTTGCGCACCCTCTTGGGCTCCGACCAGGACGGCGCGGGCATCTTTTGGTGATAGTTGCTCAATGGGTTTGCCGCCACCTTGCGCCAGTGCTTGAAGGAACCCCTGGGTATTTTGCTCAACACCAGGGGAAATAGAAGCAGACGCAGAAGTCATACCAAGAGCAAAGAAAAGGGGTAGTGCCAGCTTGGAAACTTTTAAGCCATTCATAACGGATACCTTCAATTCTCTACCGGTTGCTTAAGAAGATATGTGCAGGCGCACATCAACATTGCCTCGGGTTGCATTGGAATAAGGGCAAACTTCATCGTGAGCGGTGTTGGCAATTTTTTCTGCCGTCGCTTGATCCAGGCCAGGAAGATCGATATAGAGGTCAATATCCAGACCAAACCCCTTACCCTGGGGACCGATTCCAACTTCAGCGCGCACAGTGGTTTCTTCCGGGACTTTTACTTTCTCTTTACCGGCGACAAACTTAAGAGCGCCAATAAAGCAGGCAGAGTAACCCGCAGCAAACAGTTGCTCTGGGTTGGTGCCATCGCCACCGGGGCCGCCAAGCTCTTTGGGAATACTGAGCTTGACGCTTAACTTTCCATCTGATGATTGAGCTTCGCCATCACGGCCGCCATTTGCCGTTGCTACTGCGGTGTAAACTGTTTGCATTAACTTGTCCTCATTGATGTGTGTTTGTCTGTTAGAAGCCGCCTGGAATGGAGTCCAGTCCTTTTCCCGCTGGATTTATTGAGCTGGGGGTAGTAGTCCGGATTTCTAAGTCAGCTTCTAAACAGCGCGTCAGCTTGGGCGCCAGATAAAGTTATTGCGATAACTATTATTGCGATAATTAAATGTCGCTATAAGGACGATAGCTATAACAAATGGAGTCAAAGCGGGGGCCCCGCTAATGGCGGGGCGATAAAAGAGGGGAAGATTAGGGGTTCGCTAAATATTGGCGAAGCGTCTCTATTTGCGTCTTTAGCGCCCGTGCAGACTGAGGATTCAAGCCGCAGGCATTCAGCACTTGAGTGGGAATTGAAGCAGCTTCTTTTTGCATCGACCTACCGGCATCAGTCAGCTCGATAATGACTCGACGCTCATCCCCCGGGTCTCGGTGGCGGTTGATCAGCTTTTGATTCTCCAGTCGTTTGATAACTGGCGTTAGGGCACCTTTATCCTGGCCAAGCCGCAGACTCAGCTCCGTAGCGGTGATTCCATCGTCTTCCCAGAGCACCAGCATCATCAAGTACTGGGGGTAGGTTATTCCCAGTGTCTCCAATAGAGGCTTGTACATCTTGCTCATTGCCAGGGAGGCAGAATAAAGGCTAAAGCAAAGTTGGTTATCGAGTTTTTGGTCTTCGTTTATGGACTTGGCCATAGGCACACCCTACTTACCGGTGGCAGTTTTGCGCCAGTGTAGCGCAAGTATGGACTTACCACGCTCCTTCATTGTTCCAGAACCGACACATACTGCCAATCGAGAGCAGCGAAACTTTTTGTAAGGTTTTATTTGAAGCCGGTACAGTAATTTTCATAGACGATGGAGTGGCCGGTGGAATTACGGGATCAATTATTTCAACAAGCGACTACGGAATATACCGAAGGGGTTTCCCGGCTGGTACATAGCTATGTGCGATCAAAAGCCGAGCATGATGACCTGTTACAGGAAATCTGGCTGGGGCTCTGGCGGGCCCTGCCGACATTTCGCGGTGATGCTAGCTTAAAAACCTTTGTATATCGTATCGCACATAACCGCTGTGTGACCGAGCTGACCCGTAGGAAACCTTATCATGGGAGTGATGATGAATTACTGGAGCTTGAGGACCACCAGCCGGGCCCGGCAGAGCGACTGGTAGCCGAACGCAAGTCCGAACAGCTGGTTCGTGCAGTGCAAAAATTACCCTTAGGACTCCGGCAGACATTGACTCTTCGCCTGGAAGGCCTGAGCTATGCGGAAATCTCTGAAGTTCTGGGTATTACCGAGTCCAATATTGCAGTGCGGCTCAACCGGGCAAAAGAGCGTCTCAATATCTGCCTTTTGGGAAGTGAAAAATGAATGAATCAGACACAGAAAAACAATGGCTAGAGCTGGAAAGTATCTGGAAGGGGCAACAGACTAGTGCAGAAATCCCAACTACAGTGCTGAATTGGGTGCGTCGCCAGGAGCGACGAATGCGATTGGCGGTCGCTTTTGAGTATCTTCTTGCCATAGCTGGGGCTATCTATTTGCTTGGAGTAATTCTTGCGAAGAACTACCCAGATACCATGTACCGAGTAGCTTTTGCTATTGCGACGCTTGTTTTGGCAATAGTATTTTCGATAGTTAATCGGCGAGGTCTATGGGCCCCACTAGAAAAATCGGCAAAAGCTTATGTTGAATTAGGTCTGCTGAGGCTTAGGCGAAAACGTCGAGAAGTTTATTTCAGCTGGTTATTCCTGATCCTGCAGATATTTATTATCAGTATGTGGGAACTTAGCAGGTTTCTTCGTGGAGCGGCGGAACCTTTGGTCCGTAATCCTCAAGAAGCACTCATAGTATTGTCTGGGTTGGTTGTGGCTCTCGCTTTATATAGTTTTTATATTTATCGGCGCACAGAAAAAGAAGAGAGAGTATTAACGAGCTTCCAGGAAAATTTATAAATTAACTGTAAAGAAAAAAATCCTGACGGGACTACAAAGGGGAATACATATAAACGGAGGATTGAATAATGTTTACAGATGTGGAGCAATTACTAAGTGGTTTTTCAGTGTTTCTTAGCGAGTTAAGTCTACTCAAAGCTTTCCTGTTTCTTGTTTTCTTTTTGGTTGTCTGGTTTCTTCCTACATTGATTGCCTTTTTCTTCAATCGGAAGCACTTCGGAAAGATCTTAGTAGCTAATGTTCCTGCCGGTCTTTCCTGGTTGGCATGGTTTGCGTTACTGGCTTGGGCTGTTACCGGAAAAATGCGTGGTAAGAAAGGAGAAGTAAGTGAGTGCGCTGGTGTGCAGGGAGAACGCCCTGCCGCTGGTAAGCTTATCAGTAAATGAGTGTGTGTTTGAGATTCGAGCTACTTCATTAAGTAGCTGAATAATCCCTGATGATTACCTACACTCAAGTGTTGAGCATCTTTAGTACGATTTTTAATCAAAAACTGTTTTGAAAATTTCCTACAAGAAGTGCTTGCGGAGCCCCCCTGAAGTCCGTATAGTTCGCCTCCTCGCTGTTCAGGCAGTAGCGGGGAGGCAGCTCTAAGTCGTTGATTTTCTTAAGAAAATCTTTTGAAAAAAGAGCTTGCCAAGCA
>NZ_CP174324.1:4070000-5221636 GCF_056232625.1 Microbulbifer maximicatervae (SeqCode)
CCAGGATTTTACCTGGATGTTAAAAGTCGTTAGTAGTCGTTTGTGTTGTATGGTCAAGCGACTAAGCGTATACGGTGGATGCCTTGGCAGCTGGAGGCGATGAAGGACGTAGGAGCCTGCGAAAAGTCTAGGGGAGCTGGCACACAAGCTTTGATCCTAGAATGTCCGAATGGGGAAACCCACTCCTTTTAGGAGTATCCATAACTGAATACATAGGTTATGGAGGCGAACCCGGGGAACTGAAACATCTAAGTACCCGGAGGAAAAGAAATCAACCGAGATTCCCTTAGTAGCGGCGAGCGAACGGGGATTAGCCCTTAAGCTCTTTATGTTTTAGTGGAAGGTTCTGGAAAGTACCGCGATACAGGGTGATAGCCCCGTACACGAAAAGGCATTTAGAGTGAAATCGAGTAGGTCGGGACACGTGTTATCTTGACTGAATATGGGGGGACCATCCTCCAAGGCTAAATACTCCCAGCTGACCGATAGTGAACCAGTACCGTGAGGGAAAGGCGAAAAGAACCCCGGAGAGGGGAGTGAAATAGAACCTGAAACCGTATACGTACAAGCAGTAGGAGCCCTTCGGGGTGACTGCGTACCTTTTGTATAATGGGTCAGCGACTTATTGTCTGTAGCAAGGTTAACCGCTTAGGGGAGCCGTAGAGAAATCGAGTCTTAATAGGGCGTTTAGTTGCAGGCAATAGACCCGAAACCCGGCGATCTATCCATGGGCAGGTTGAAGGTTGAGTAACATCAACTGGAGGACCGAACCCACTAATGTTGAAAAATTAGGGGATGACCTGTGGATCGGAGTGAAAGGCTAATCAAGCCGGGAGATAGCTGGTTCTCCTCGAAAGCTATTTAGGTAGCGCCTCGCGTTTCACCCTCGGGGGTAGAGCACTGTTTGGGCTAGGGGGTCATCCCGACTTACCAACCCCATGCAAACTCCGAATACCGAGGAGTGCAATCGCGGGAGACACACGGCGGGTGCTAACGTCCGTCGTGGAAAGGGAAACAACCCAGACCGCCAGCTAAGGTCCCAAATATCAGTTAAGTGGGAAACGATGTGGGAAGGCCCAGACAGCTAGGAGGTTGGCTTAGAAGCAGCCATCCTTTAAAGAAAGCGTAATAGCTCACTAGTCGAGTCGGCCTGCGCGGAAGATATACCGGGGCTCAAACTGATAACCGAAGCTGCGGATGCTCTTAGGAGCATGGTAGAGGAGCGTTGTGTAAGCCGTTGAAGGTGGATCGGGAGGTCTGCTGGAGGTATCACAAGTGCGAATGCTGACATGAGTAACGATAAGGGAGGTGAAAAACCTCCCCGCCGGAAGACCAAGGGTTCCTGTCCAACGCTAATCGGGACAGGGTTAGTCGACCCCTAAGGCGAGGGCGAAAGCCGTAGTCGATGGGAAACAGGTTAATATTCCTGTACTCGCTATTACTGCGACGGAGTGACGGAGAAGGCTAGGCCAGCATGGCGATTGGTTGTCCATGTTTAAGGTTGTAGGCTGGGGACTTAGGCAAATCCGGGTCCCTAAGGCTGAGAACTGATGACGAAGCCCACTTAGTGGGTGAAGTGGTTGATGCCCTGCTTCCAGGAAAAACTTCTAAGCTTCAGGTAATAGTGAATCGTACTCTAAACCGACACAGGTGGTCAGGTAGAGAATACCAAGGCGCTTGAGAGAACTCTGGTGAAGGAACTAGGCAAAATGGTACCGTAACTTCGGGAGAAGGTACGCCGGTTTTGGTGATGGGACTTGCTCCCTAAGCTGAGGCCGGTCGAAGTGACCAGGTGGCTGCGACTGTTTATTAAAAACATAGCACTCTGCAAACTCGTAAGAGGACGTATAGGGTGTGACGCCTGCCCGGTGCCGGAAGGTTAATTGATGGGGTTAGCTTCGGCGAAGCTCTTGATCGAAGCCCCGGTAAACGGCGGCCGTAACTATAACGGTCCTAAGGTAGCGAAATTCCTTGTCGGGTAAGTTCCGACCTGCACGAATGGCGTAACGATGGCCACGCTGTCTCCACCAGAGACTCAGTGAAATTGAAATCGCTGTTAAGATGCAGTGTACCCGCGGCTAGACGGAAAGACCCCGTGAACCTTTACTACAGCTTTGCACTGAACTTTGAGCCTATTTGTGTAGGATAGGTGGGAGGCTTTGAAGCAATGACGCTAGTTGTTGTGGAGCCGTCCTTGAAATACCACCCTGGTATGTTTGAGGTTCTAACTCTGGTCCGTTATCCGGATCGAGGACAGTGTATGGTGGGTAGTTTGACTGGGGCGGTCTCCTCCCAAAGAGTAACGGAGGAGTACGAAGGTGCACTCAGCATGGTCGGAAATCATGCAATGAGCATAATGGTATAAGTGCGCTTGACTGCGAGACAGACATGTCGAGCAGGTACGAAAGTAGGTCATAGTGATCCGGTGGTTCTGTATGGAAGGGCCATCGCTCAACGGATAAAAGGTACTCCGGGGATAACAGGCTGATACCGCCCAAGAGTTCACATCGACGGCGGTGTTTGGCACCTCGATGTCGGCTCATCACATCCTGGGGCTGAAGCCGGTCCCAAGGGTATGGCTGTTCGCCATTTAAAGTGGTACGCGAGCTGGGTTTAGAACGTCGTGAGACAGTTCGGTCCCTATCTGCCGTGGGCGTTGGAGATTTGAGAAGAGTTGCTCCTAGTACGAGAGGACCGGAGTGAACGAACCTCTGGTGTTCCGGTTGTCACGCCAGTGGCATTGCCGGGTAGCTATGTTCGGACGGGATAACCGCTGAAAGCATCTAAGCGGGAAGCCTCCTTCAAGATAAGATCTCCCTGAGGCCTTGAGCCTCCTGAAGGGCCGTGGAAGACTACCACGTTGATAGGCTGGGTGTGGAAGCGTTGTGAGGCGTTGAGCTAACCAGTACTAATTGCCCGTGCGGCTTGACCATACAACAGAGATGGTTACTAACGACTAGCTAAGCTAGCGGATTGTGGGTTAGAGACATACGATCGCTTGCGGTGTATTACTACAGATTGTTTTACCGACTTATTTGGGGTTATCGCCGGTCAATAATGACCGAGGCAAACAGCGATAACAAGGCAGGCCAAGCACTTTGCTTATAAGACCAACGCCAACCCAAGCCAGTTTGCCTGACGACAATAGAGTTGTGGAACCACCTGATCCCTTGCCGAACTCAGAAGTGAAACGCAACATCGCCGATGGTAGTGTGGGGCTTCCCCATGTGAGAGTAGGTCATCGTCAGGCTTCTAATCCGAAAAGGGCCACCCAATAGGGTGGCCCTTTTTTTTATGGCTGAAAATATTTTAAAGAAGCAAAAAACAAAAGCTAAAAAAATAAGAGAGAGAAAGCAGAAAATACTTAGTAAAAATTAAATAGAAAAAATAAAAGTAATTCTGAAAAACTTTAATGCCTAACTTTCTATTTAAAAGTCAGTCAGTAAATAAAAAAGAAAAAGCTAAAATTACCTGAGCACCTTAAAAAGCCTATAAAAATAGGCCTTTACCTACCTCCGTAGCAAACGCCTTTGCACTCACACAAAAAGTCATCCAACAAAAATAACCCTCGTAAAAACCAGAAAAGTACCCATACCACTTCCGCCAAAAATTAAATTTAGCCGGTAAAAATATCGGTGATTTTTTAGTCTCTGCAGTAATCCCCCGTAACCACGGGGCCTGTAGCCCGTTTATTAAAGTTATGCACAACTCTATCCAGACTTTCTGTTAGTAACGTTCTGGTCTTACTTTTAGTGGATAACCTGACACTTTTTTCGTTGGTTTTTTAATCGAATTATTTCATTGCACGAAATTAAAGGCTTCCAGACCTCTATCCAAAAGTTATGCACAGCACTATCCAAGAATTCTGTTAGTAACATCCCTGTAATGAAGAAAACATCTAAAGAGTTCTATTTTTACGATCTATTATCCAGTGTTGCAGTGGATAACCAGGACTGACTTTTCAGTTCTAAAAAGCTCGCTGGGGTGTGCTGTTAAGGAAGCATTCTATTAGCGACAAATTCCTCCGAGAGGCTTCCTAATGAGAGTTCTACTTTTAATTTCCATGTCATTAGTACTTTTAGCTACTGGATCGCTAGGAGCGCAGACGTTGGTAGTAGGAAATAAATATGAAGGCACGGTGAGTTTTATTGACCTGGCTTCCGGCCAAGAGGTTAAGAAGCCGGAAACTGGAGGTTCGCCCCATGAATTAATAGTGTCGCCGGATAAATCTAAAGTAGTGGTAGTTTCTTACCTTGAAGATGGGTACGTGGGAGAAGAGCTGAATGTATTCGATATCGCGAGCGGTAAGCGCCTGAATAGAATTGATATCAGTCCACACAAAGGCCCTCACGGCATCGCTTGGCTGGGCGACAGCAATAATGTGATTGTTACGACAGAAGAAACCAGCGACGTGATAAAGGTGGATGTGACTGAAGGAAAAGTACTGGGCGTTGCCCGTACTGATCAGGTAGGTAGCCATATGCTTGCACTATCACCTGATCTGAAGACCGCCTACGTTACTAGCCGGGGGTCGGATACGTTCAGTGTAATTGATACAGAAACTATGGAGTTGAAATCTACAACACCGGCAGGGGATGGGCCGGAGGCGGTGTGGGTAAGCCCCGATAATAGCGAGCTATGGATAGGAAATAATCAGTCAGAAAATATCTTTATTTTCGATACTGAAACATTAAAGCAAAAAGAAACGATAGATGTTGGTTTTCTGCCTATCCGAATCAGGTTTCACCCTGATGGCGAAGTGGTAGCTGTAGCAGACTTAAATGGTAATCGTATACTCGTGTATGACGCCAAGACCCGTAAACAGTTACATGAGATTGATGTCGGCAGCGCAGGGGCCAGACAGCCAGCATCGCTATTTTTCTCTCCGGACGGAAAGTTTTTGTTTGCCGGTTCTCAGAGAGACGGAAAAGTTGTTGAAATAGATACCGCAACTTGGAAAGTTAAGCGTATATTTAATGCGGGACAAGGGTCAGATGGTATTGAGTGGAGTCCAGTAAGTATTCAGCAATAAATATTCCTGTACTCCACAGTTAAAATAATGAATCAGGTAGGAACTGTGTAGATTTTTAAGTCCTGAAATATTCCATCAATCGAATAATAATTTGGAATAGTTTCACTATGCACTCCACCTACGCGTTCTGCTACGGCTATGCTGGCACTGTTTTCAGATAAGCAGTGAATTTTCAACTCTTGAATATCGTGCAGATCTTTCAAGTAGCTAGATATTTTATTTATGATTCGAGTCACGATTCCATTGCCATGAAAGCTTTTACATAACCAATATCCTATTTCTGCATTTTGTTTTTTAAGATCAATTTCCTTGATACCAAAGATCCCGACTACTTTGCCTGAATAGTGGATCTTGTACCAGGATGCTCCGAAGCTATTACTGAATATTCTATCGGTAATATATTTTTCAGTGGTCGGGAGGTCGATAACAAGCTTTGCCCAATAGAGATATTTCTCTAGCAGTGGTCTGTTATTTTCAATTAAGGCAAAGATGACTTCTGTGTCACTATCCGAAAGTGGATCGAGTTTGATATCACTGTTTACTACTATAGGCTTCTTAGTCATCCTTTGACTCTCCATTTTTTAGCGATATTTTTAGTCATTAGCAACCTAACCAACTGGTAGAGTTTTCCTGATTAGGTGAAACAACAGAAAGAGCCTGTGGAAGGTCTCTAGGTTTCCAGCATAAAAGTTACCGGGCCGTCATTGACTAGTGAAACCTGCATATCCGCTGCAAATATTCCAGTGGCCACTGGCGTAAATTGGGCTTTGGAACTTTTAACGAAATAGTTGTAGAGCTCCTCCGCGTATTCTGGTGATGCGCCGCGACTAAAGCTCGGGCGTAAACCTCTATCAGTTTCGGCAACTAGTGTGAACTGACTGACAATCAGGAGCCCACCTCCCGCCTTCTGGAGGTTGAGATTCATACGCCCTTTATCATCGGGAAAAATACGGTAATTCAGGACTTTGTGCAGCAGCTTATCTGCACTATAGGTAGTGTCCTGGGCTTCGATGCCTAACAGCAGGAGGATACCTTTATCTATGGTCCCAACGGCCTCTCCCGCTACATTAACCTGGGCATGGCTTACCCTTTGGATCAATCCTTTCATCTCACTTCTCTCTGCTGCTCTGGAACCGATCGGCTAAATCGCCTAGATTAGCGGACTGTTCCCTGTAGAGAAACCGAGAATAACGGTATGAAGAGACAGCTATTGGCACTGGTTGCCGGTGCACTTGCTGCGGTGAGTGTTCACGCAGCTGATAGCTATCCGGATAGTAAGCCGGGTGCTCAAATTGATGAATATTTTGGTCAAAAGGTGGCTGACCCCTATCGCTGGATGGAAAAAATGTCCAGTGATGAGGTGAAGAGTTGGGTCGCTAAACAGAATGACCATTCATTACCGCGTTTGAAGGACCTGCCCGGGTGGCAGAAAATCAATGACCGGCTTGCAGAGTTGTGGCGCTACGAGCGCTACGGTGTTCCGTACAAGAAGGGCGATAGCTATTACTACAGCTACAACACCGGTGATTGGGATCAAAATGTTTTTTATAAGGCTTCTAGCTTGTCTGCTGAGCGCGATACGGTCTTGGATCCACGTAGCCTTAGTGAAGATGGCACTATTGCTGCCAAGCGCCTCAAAGTCAGCCCTAAGGGCCGCTATCTGGCTTACGGTATCTCGGATGGTGGTACTGACTGGACCGACTATCGTATTCGCGACCTAAAGACAGGCAAGGATCTGAAGGAACAACTGACCGGTATCAAGTTTAGCGATGCCAGTTGGGCGCCGGATGAGTCTGGTTTTTACTATAGCCGGTACCCGTTTAACAGAGATGGCACGGCGGATGATAGCAAACAGGTAGCCGTCTATTTTCACCGACTGGGAGATGCCCAGGAGAGTGATCAACTGATTTATGAAATTACTGACCATCCCACTCGCAACCCCGGAGCGATAGTGAGTAACGATGGTAATTATCTAATCTTTGATATTTTCGATGGATATGACTCGAACGGCTTTTACTATCGCGATTTACGCGATGAAAGCGGTAAGGTAATTAAGCTTCTGGATGACTGGGATGGCCTGTACCAGTATCTCGGTAATAAAGGGAGTACCTTATACTTTAAGGCTAATGCGGGGGCGCCGTTGGGCCGTGTAATCGCTATTGATCTGAATAAGCCACAACGCAAACACTGGCGCGATCTGGTACCGGAGACGACTAGTGCCCTGCAGAGTGCCAGTTATATCGGCGATCGCTTAGTGCTTCACTACCTGGAGGATGCGAAATCGCGAGTGCTGGTGACCGATACTAATGGTAAGAAACAGTACGAGCTGAAGCTGCCGGGAGTGGGTTCAGTGAAGGGGTTTTATGGTGAGCCGAATGAAGTCGAGACCTTCTACGCTTTCTCTAATTTTATTACCCCGCCGAGTATCTACCACCTGAATGTGCAGACTGGTGAAACTAAGCTGTTCAAGCAGCCAAAATATGCAGCAGATTTTTCCGATCTGACTGTGAGTCAGCATTTCTATAAGAGTAAGGATGGTACTCGGGTGCCCCTATTCCTGGTGCATAAAAAGGGAATGAAGCGAGATGGCTCCAACCCGACGCTGCTTTATGGATATGGTGGTTTTAACTCCGCTCAGTTACCGCGCTTCTACAACCGCTTTGTCGGTTGGTTGGATATGGGTGGCACCCTGGCACTGGCCAACTTGCGCGGTGGTAGCGAGTACGGCAATGCTTGGCACCAGGCGGGTACCAAGACGCAAAAGCAAAATGTCTTCGATGATTTTATCGCTGCAGCTGAGTGGCTGATCGAGGAGAAAGTGACTTCTCCTGAAAAGCTTGCTATCAGTGGTCGCTCCAATGGTGGACTATTGGCGGGGGCAACGCTGGTACAACGACCGGATTTGTTTGCGGCGGCATTACCGGTAGTGGGTGTCCTGGATATGCTGCGATATCATACCGCTTCCGCTAATGCCCGGCAGTGGTCGAGCGATTATGGGCTTAGTGAAAATCGCGATGAGTTTAAAGCGCTGCATGCCTATTCTCCGGTCCACAACACCCGTGAGGGCACCTGCTATCCGGCCACGCTGATCACAACAGCCGATCGCGATGATCGAGTGGTTCCCTGGCACAGCTACAAATTTGCGGCAGCCCTACAAAGGGATCAGGGCTGTGACAAACCGGTCTGGCTTGCCGTGGAGACTAGGGCAGGGCACGGTGCAGGCAAGCCGGTATGGATGCAGGTGGAAGACTTCGCCAATCAGTGGAGCTTCCTTGCCTACCAGGTGGGCATGAAAATCGAGTAGCCTTTCCAGCTAACCCAGCAAGAGTAATAGCGGGATCAATCAATAAAACTCCCGGTAGGACGATTGCAAATAGGGTTTAGTTTTGGGGCGGTGTCACTAATGAAGTTAGTGTGCCGCCCACTCTGTCGGAGTGGTGGTATCACCAACCGGTCTGCCCTTCCGGAAGGAGGTGGCTTCGATAGAGCTAGTCACTGGGTATGAATAACGATAACAACTCATCCGGTGGATTTATGAAACATGCATTTGTAACCGGGGGAACCGGTTTTCTCGGCGCTAATTTGGTAGAGCAATTGGTTGGTGATGGATGGAAAGTTACCACTATGCATCGGCGCACCTCCAATACTGATATGTTGCGCTCTTTGGGCGTCAACCTGGTTGAAGCCTCTCTGAATGACCCTCAGTCCCTTCAAGCTGCAATCCCAAATAATGTCGATGCGCTTTTCCATATGGCGGCTAATACCAGTATGTGGCGCGGTGGTAATGCCCAGCAATGGAAGGATAATGTTGAGGGGGCGGCGAATATTGCCAAAGTTGCCAGGGAGAAAAATGTAGGGCGTATGGTGGTGACCAGCTCAATTTCTGCTTATGGCTACCATAAGGAAAGAATTACTGAAGAAAGTGATAAGCTGGCAGATGACCCTCATCATCACTATCTGTACACGAAAAAAAGAGAGGAAATTGCCGTTCGCAAGGAAATTGAGCAGGGCCTGGATGCGGTATTTCTAAACCCTTGTGCAATTGTTGGAAAATACGATACCACCAGCTGGGCGCAGACCTTTTTTCTGATTGATAAAAATCAATTACCAGGTGTTCCACCGGGCTGGGGTTCTTTTTGCCATGCCGGTGCAGTAGCGCGAGCGCATATCGACGCGGTTGAAAAGGGGCGGTGTGGCGAAAATTATATCCTGGCCGGAACGGATGCCAGTTTTTTAGAATTCTTTGGAAAGATCGCTGAGCTATTGCATAAACCTGTACCAAAACGCACCACACCGGCATTTCTAATTCAATCTATCGCCTGGTTTTCTGACCTCTGGTCTCGGGTGAGTGGGCAAGAGCCGGTTATTACCCCTGAAAAAGCCACGTTGGTAACGCGGAGAGTCGTTGCTAGTAGTGCTAAAGCTGAACGTGAACTCGGTTATCAATCGGGGGTGGCTTTGGATATTATGTTATGCGAATGTCGCGATTGGTTAGTGCAGAACAATTTGTTGGAGTCGAAGTGAATCGTAATAATATTATTTTTGGGTTAGTTGCCTTGCTTTTGGTTTTACAGCTTATTCAGTATTACTTTTTCTCCGGCGCAAGCTAGTCATAAAAAGGAAGTAATGATGACGGAAAAGCGCTGTGGCTGGTGCCTGTCTACACCACTTTATCAAAATTACCACGATGAGGAGTGGGGTAGGCCGGTTACCGATGACCAGACCTTGTTTGAGTTTTTGTTGCTGGAGGGGGCCCAGGCGGGCTTATCCTGGATTACAGTGCTCAATAAGCGGGAGAATTACCGTAAATTGTTTAATAATTTTGATGCTGAAAAAATTGCTCGGTACACCCCTAAAAAGGTAGAGAAATTACTTCTCAACCCGGGAATTATTCGCAACCGGCTCAAGGTTGAATCGGCCATCAAGAATGCACGGGCAACCCTCGAGTTGCGCGATCGCGGTATATCCTTAAAGGATTTTCTTTGGCAGTTCACCGGTGGAAGAGTGATTGTTAATCGCCCCCGCTCCATGAAGCAGGTGCCGGCCACAACAGCAGAATCTGATGCGATGAGTAAGGCGTTAAAGAAAGCGGGTTTTAGTTTTGTGGGATCAACCATTATGTATGCGCATATGCAGGCAACTGGAATGGTCAATGATCACCTGGAAACGTGTCCGGCTCATCAGCGTTGTGTCGATGAGGCACAGAATTTAGGTTTGGCTTGAATTTAAAATAGGGATTTATTTTCGAGGGTCGATGAATATTAATAGCTTGCTCAACGAGTACTGGCCCCAAGTAACAGCATTATCCCTAAAGCTGGCGGCCGCACTACTGGTAGTTTTGGTGACGCTGTTTGTGGCCCATCTTGCTCGCAGAGCGGTTGATCGTCTACCGGACCGGTTTGATATTACCTTGCGCCCGGTACTGCGCAGTATTTCGAGCTGGGCGGTTTATATTGTTGGCGCACTGCTGGTATTGGATGTCTTTGGTATTAACACTACCAGCTTAATTGCTCTACTCGGCGCTACTGGTGTGGCAGTAGCCTTAGCGTTGAAAGATACCCTGCAAAATATTGCTTCGGGGTTCCTATTGCTGGGATTGCGGCCGTTTCGCGTTGGGGATGTGATTCAGTTCGGTGCCATATTGGGCACTGTTCGCGAGGTAGGGCTGTTTACTACGGAGCTGGATACCATGGATGGGCTGCGTATTACCGCACCCAACAGTGCTATCTGGGGGCAAGTGCTCACCAACTTCAGTCGCAATAAGACTCGCCGTATCGAGATTGTGGCGAGTATCGCCTATGGCGATGACATTGATCGCGGTCTAACAGTATTACGTCGCCTAGTAGAACAGGAACCCCGTATTCTCGCTGAGCCAGAGCCAAGTTTCGCTGTTAAGGCGCTTGCTGACAGCGCGGTCAATTTACAGTTGCGGGCCTGGGCTGCCAATGATCAGTACTGGGATGTTTACTGGTCCCTGATGCAAAAGCTTAAACCTGCACTTGAGGCAGAAGGCTTGACGGTACCCTTTCCCCAGCGAGAGCTACATATCGTGGACCGGGTCACAAGCCGGCGTTAGTCCATTACCGCGGGGTCACTTGTGGCAATATCCTGCTCCAGGTATTGGGTCCACCTAGTCCAAAATCTCCGATTTGCCTCAACTCAACGCAAACATATGGCGTTCTGGGGGGCATGAATCGACACCTCACCGAATTCGTGTCAAAGTTAGCGGCGTTTTTTTGTACAACTTTTGATCGAGATAGGAAGATGCCGATAAAGCTGAACAACCCACTGATCCCCAGCCTGCTGGCTGTCGCTATCCTTGCGGGCTGTCAGGGTGACAAGAGTACCCAGACTGGAGCCAACGTAGATAAGCCCCAAAATGTAGCTGCCGAGGCCTCAGTAACTGTAGATGCGGTTGCCGAAACCAAGCGCCTGACTGAGTGGCTGGATGAGCGTTATGAGGAACAGCTGCAGTTCAGCCCGATTCAGCTGTCCTACCTGGGTCGCAAAGATCACTACGACCAAATCGACGATATGAGTGAGGCCGCAGAGGCTCGCCGCTTGGTTTGGCAAGAGAAAAGTGTTGAAGAGCTCAAGAAGAATTTCGACTACAGCAAGCTGACTCAGGAAGGGAAAACCTCCTACGATATCTGGATTTATCAGTTTGAACAGGCCAAGGCCGCTGCGCCGTTTATCCGTCACGGCTACATCTTTGAGCAGATGGGAGGTGCACAATCGCAGTTGCCCAACTTCCTGCTGAACTTCCACAAGGTCGACAACGTTGAAGATATGCAGGCGTATATCACCCGTATCGGTGGTATCTCCCGCGCGATCAACCAGTTGCTTGACCGCGCCAAGCTGTCGTCCAAAGAAGGTATCCGCCCCCCGCGCTTTGCCTATGAGGGTGCGATTGACCAGTCCAGTAAATTGATTGAAGGCGCGCCGTTTACCGATGGTGAAGACGCACCTCTGTGGGCCGGTGCCAAAGGGAAAATCGCTGAGCTGCTCGAAGCCGGTACTATTGATCAGAAGCAGGCAGACAAGCTGACTGCGGAAGCGCGCAAGGCATTAGAGACTGAGTTCTTCCCCGCATATCAAGGGCTGGTTACCTGGCTCAAAGCGGATATGCAGAAGGCCTCAGCAGAGCCTCAAGGTGCTAGTAGCTTGCCCAATGGTATGGCTTACTACAATCAGCGCCTCGCCAACACCACAACTACGGACTTGACTGCCGACCAGATTCACAATATTGGCCTGGAAGAAGTGGCGCGTATCCGTGGTGAGATGGAAACTATCAAGAAGCAGGTTGGTTTCGAAGGTAGCCTGCAGGACTTCTTCAAGTTTATTCGCGAAGATGGTCAATTCTACTATCCGAATACCGATGAAGGTCGCCAGGGCTACCTGGATGACTCAACCGCGTTCCTGGACAACATTACCAAGAAGTTGCCGGAATACTTTGGCCTTCTGCCGAAAGCTGAGTTGGTCGTAAAGCGGGTTGAGTCCTTCCGTGAGCAGGATGGCGGTGCCCAGCATTACTACCCCGGCACACCCGACGGTTCCCGCCCGGGTATTTACTATGCGCACCTGTCCGATATGAGTGCCTATTCCACGACTGATATGGAAACTGTGGCCTACCACGAAGGTAACCCCGGTCACCATATGCAGATCTCGATTGCTCAGGAATTGGAAGGTATCCCGCAGTTCCGCACTCAAGCTCACTTTACTGTCTATGTAGAGGGCTGGGCGCTGTACTCTGAGAAGCTTGCTAAAGAAATGGGGGCCTTCGAAGATCCCTATAACCTGTTTGGCCACCTGACGGCTGAAATGTGGCGAGCCATTCGCCTTGTTGTTGATACCGGCCTGCATGCCAAAGGCTGGAGTGAAGAGCAAGCGGTGGAGTATTTCCTGCAAAACTCCGCAATCCCCGAGACTGCAGTACGTTCCGAAGTACGTCGATACTTGGCGTGGCCGGGCCAGGCGACTGCTTACAAGATCGGTATGCTGAAGATTCAGGAGCTGCGCAAGCAGGCTGAAGATCAGTTGGGTGATAAATTCGATATTCGCGGATTCCACGATACCGTGCTGGGTGGCGGTGCTTTGCCAGTGCCCGTATTGGAGAGCCGCGTAGCCTCTTGGGTAGAGTCAGTTAAACAGTCTTAAGTAGTTCCGTTAATTTTTTTAAATAAGCCGGGCATAGCCCGGCTTATTTCTTTACTTTTTTCTCTGCGAAGAGCAGCAGTTTAAAAAATCTGATCGTACTATTTTGAGATCGTAATACGTAACAAAATCTATATATATCTACTCTAAATCATGTAGGTGTCTAATTATCTTTTCCAGGCTTTTCTCGTTGTCCTTAATGAGTTTGTTAGAGTAGTTCTTAAGGTGATGTAATAAATCGTGGTCAAATATTCCTACAAAAGGTTTATTGATATCAACGTTTAGAAAATCGTATTCAATCCGTCCTGCTTCTGAAATGATTTTAGCAACTTCCAGCATATAAAGTTGATTTTTGTCCATTGATCTTTGAATATTAGCCATGGCATCACGGGCCCAGTGAATACGTCCCCATTTCCTTAAAGAGTGGTACTTCATGCTCGAACTCAATAGTCTTGGATAACCTGAGCATAAGACCAGAACATAATATTTCTTATCGGGAAAGTCTTGAATAATATCCCTTAATATCAAACTAGCTGGATTGTTTAGAGCGATTGCTGCATCAGCAAACACACTACCGAAAGTATTTTCTTGTGGCGCTGCGATATCTAAATGGGATGACTGAAAGTTAGCATTCATTTCTTCAAATGCCACAGGGGGGAATGCGGTTTCTGCACTCGCTGCTGCTGTCATTAACTGATACAGACTGTTTGTCGGTAAGTTGTATACATTTTCCCCTCTATTTTTAAATAGGCACACCTCTCCGCTTTCAATATTGAGAGCGGGGATGATCACGTAGTTATCTAGATCAGTAAAATTTAATTCCTTCGTGTAGTACTTTTCCATGATTTCATGCAAACGTTTTCCAAAGTAAGAAGGGGAGAAAAGCCCAGCACCTGTTAGTACTATGTGGTACCACGGAGACTTGAACAGGTAGCCAGTCACACTCTTGTATATATTTATTAAGTAGTCTAAATGGGATATTTTTTCACCAAAATGATTAGGAATAGCATTACCCGGTATATTAATTCCGGTTACAATAACTGCTCCAGTAGAAACACCTGTGAAAATATCAAATACCTCATTAATAGGTTTTTTAGAATGTTTCTCAATATGCTTTAGTACGTATAGGGGAATGAGGCCGCGGACACCACCTCCAGTAACAATTAGAATTTTTATCGTGTCTTTGTTTTTTAGATAATCTAAATTTTTAGTTGATTGTCTTGAAGCAGGATTCCTACTGAAAGTTACTGATTGAGGAAACTGGGTGTTGTATATATAAGATAGTAGGGCGTAAGCACCAGATGCTGCGGCCAGGGTTAAAACCATTTTTTTCGTTAGTTTGGCGGCCAGTTTCAGCATGCGTACTGCCCTGTTTACTAATGTGGCATGTATTTGGCTGGTAATTAATACCTATACGCTATTGTAATGTGGGATGTAAAAATCACTTGCTTTAATTTTTTCAGATGAAGGGAAGAGAAAGCTCCTCTAAGAAATTAAAAAACTATAGAGTTGCATTTGCAAGGTTGAGAGAATTATAGTTATTTTCAAAATTATTCAAACTTAGCAGAAATATAAATGAAAAATATAGCTTTGTACCTATGTCTATTAGTTGTGCAAATACTCACAATGCCGTTTTGCGCTAAAGCTCTCTCTGAGGATACGCCCACCAATATTACTATCCGCGCCAAGGCCATGGATGCCAAGTTTATTGGCTCCTCCATCGGTGGTGCCATGGTTATTATTCGCGATGCAGATTCTGGGGAAATTCTTGCCAAGGGGCTTACCCAAGGGAGCACCGGTGACACCACCAGAATTATGAAAACGCCCCGAGAGCGGTTCCAATCTATCGCCGATGGCGCTGCACACTTTACCGCTACACTGAATATCAGTGAGCCGGTGTTTCTGACGGTGGAAGTTCTTGCGCCGTATATCAAAAAGCAGGCCCGAGTGGTGGCGCAGACACAGACTTGGCTGGTTCCGGGAAAGCCTATTTCTGGTGATGGGCTGATTGTGGAAATTCCGGGAATGTTGGTAGATTTACTCAGCCCACAGACCCATCTCTATACAGGCTTGGACCAGAGTCCCTTTGAGATTCGCGCTAATGTGGTAATGATGTGCGGATGTTCACTTACCGATGGTGGGCTTTGGGACGGCAGTAAGATAGAAGTTGTGGCATTGGTTAAAAGAGATGGCAAATCATTTGCTCGAGTGCCGCTAGAGATACAGGAGACTATGAATACCTTTAGTGCGCCCTTTGCGACGGATTTGCCAGGTGTTTATGAAATTGTGCTATATGCCTATGATCCCAAGACTGGAAATACCGGTGTAGATCGGGGGAGCTTCATTGTGCGCTAGGCAAGTGCGGCAAACTGTCTGAGATATGGATTCCTATGGATATTCGGCAGGCTATAGAGAGTGACCTCGAAGGCATGTGGAGCCTCTTTAGTGTTGTGCGAAACAGAGGGGATCTGCCTTTCTCACATAAGATCAGTCGAGAAGTGTTTTCTGCTCAGTGGCTTAATGACGACTTACAGACTTATGTTGCCGAAGAGTTACCTCACCTGCTGGGGGTGTATAAATTAGGGGTTAATTTCCCTGGTATTCATAGCCATGTCGCGACAGCCAACTTTCTCGTGCACACGGATGTGCGCGATCGCGGTGTAGATCGTGCACTGGTCCAGCATGCAATCGCCAGGGCCCAGGACGCCGGCTATTTGGAAATGCAGTTCAACTACGTTCCCAGCGACAATGAGCCCGCAATAACCCTTTATACCGAGCTGGGCTTCACTATTATCAAAACGCTAGATAGAGCATTTACCGATCCTTTGGGAAGGTTGCAAGATGCTTATGTTATGCAGCGGTTTTTACAGTAGTTCTCCTGGTTATGGACCGGCAAAACCCAAAACACCAACAGGAAAGCCGGGAAGCGCTAATTGAGGAGCATCGACCGGAGCGTATTGAGGCGCGCTTGCGAAGTCGTCCACAGTCACAGTGGCTCTCTGATTTTGTTTTGGGAGCGATAGATGGCTGCGTAACTACCTTTGCCATTGTTGCAGGCGCTTTTGGTGCAGGCTTCTCCGAAGCGGTTGTGCTTGTGATGGGCTTTGCCAATCTTATCGCTGATGGTTTCAGCATGGCGGTAAGCAATTATGAAGCTGCCAGTGTGGAGCGTGAACAACGAGCCGCGGCTATGCGTACAGAGCGTCAGCATATTGCTTTAATTCCCGAGGGAGAGCGGGAAGAGATCAGGCAAATTTTCTATCGAAAGGGATTTCGAGGTGAAGTTCTCGACAATATTGTTGCCACTATCACCGCGAATCAAAAGCTGTGGATAGAGACAATGCTGGCGGAAGAGTACGGTATAAGCCGCTTAGAGCATAAGCCTCTGGGGCGGCACTGATAACCTTCGCTGCTTTTTTGTGTATAGGTGCTATTCCCCTGTTGCCCTACCTTTTCCACAGCCTTAATCCCGCCGAACAATTTTATGCGAGTGCCGTTCTTTCGGTCTGTGCTTTTTTTGCTATTGGCTTGTGCAAAGGCCTGGTGTTTTCCCACCACCTGATTGTGGCGGGCTTAAAAACTCTGTTTTTTGGCAGTAGTGCAGCGGCTCTGGCACTCTCCGTTGGCTATCTACTGCGCCACTTGGTGACTTAATATTTATGCGGCTACCACTTTGTTGCGCCCGCCATTCTTGGCTCGATACATACGTTTATCTGCTTCGGCCAATAGCTGATTGAGTGGCTTGCCATTGGTACTGCCTTCGACGACTCCGAGACTGATTGAGATTTTTACCGGGCGTGTATAGCGGCGACTGAGGGTGGATACTCTACGACGAAGTTTTTCTGCAAGGACACTGCCGCCTTTCAAGTCAGTATTCGGCAATAGCAATAAAAATTCTTCGCCGCCCCAGCGCGCCACAATATCCTCAGATCGGGTGTTACTTTTCAATATCTTGGCAACATCTTGTAATACGCGGTCGCCAAAGGAGTGCCCGTAGGTATCGTTGATCGTCTTGAAGTTATCTAAGTCTCCGATAAGGATGACATATTGATCTTTCAGCTCATCATTCCGGCGCTCTAATTCATGAATGGCGCGAAATGCTTCTCTGCGATTGGCTAATCCGGTCAATGTGTCCGTGGCAGCATAAGTCTCCAATTCACTTGTTAATCTTTGAAGGAGCTGCTGAGTTTGGTGGCGGCTACTGTCAAGTAATGCAGTTAAAGCAGTAAGCGCGCCAAATACTGCAATAAAACGCGCGCGATAGGCCGTATCATATTTGGCCGTGAGACCGGGGAAATCTGGGTAAAACAGGATTGTTGCCGTAGCAAGACCTATTCCGAGCAGTGCAGTGGTACCGGTTTTATAGCCGTAAAGGTTGATAAATCCGGGGACCAGCATAACTGCCCACATCAATCCGGTATTGTTTACACCACCAGTCATTAGTAAGTAGAAATACAGCGCCAATAAAAGAATTCCCACTAATAAGGGTGTTTTCTCGGTAGGACCGATGATATTGACAGTGATATACGCAAATAAAATAACCACCGCGACGATAAAAAGCGTCGATGCCTGCAGGATATTGGTTGCAGTAAGAGCGATGATCGCCATGGCCCCGGTGATAGCCATAGCGAATATCAGCATATAAGAGGAGGCCAATATCCGTCTGCGCAGATCTATGCGCTGCACTTCATCAATAGAGGTGGATATCGCGGGGTTTTGATTGTTATACCCTGAGCTCATAGTCATTCCCGTTGCTATACCGACTGCAACCTTCCGCTTGCTCGGGACCGCCCTGCATCATACAACTATGCTGGTAGCCACTGCCGGAGTGAAGCAATGCTGAGTATAGGGGGAATCTGTCACCGACCAAAGTAGCAAGCTACAGTATCAGTAACTCAAACTTTAGAACTGAGAAATCGTGACACAAATTCAACTGACTTCTGGCGATATTTTGACGATGCGTGGAGATGCGTTGGTGTGTCCGGCACACAAGCACCTTATTCGGGGGCGGGGGCTTTCAGCGCAGATTTATGCCCATTGCGGGACTCAATTAACTCCCCAGTGTACCAAGCAAAGAGCCTGCCCAGTCGGTGAAGCTCGCTTGACTCGAGCCTATGATTTACCGGTCGAGTACTTATTGCATACTGTTACGCCCCAGTGGAGCAGTGGCGATCAATGGGGGAGCCAGGCCATAGTGCTGTTGAGGCACTGCTATGAAAGCGTTTTGGAGTTGGCGATAGAGCGCGGTTGCAAAACGATACTGTTTCCGGCACTGGGAGCTGGCACTAACCGCTTCCCTCACGAGATTGCAGCACATCAGGGATTGGCCGTTTTACGCGCTTATGCCTCAAGGTTCGAGAGACTCACAGTTTGTTTGCACTCACAAACTGCATTGGCGCAGTGGCAGAAAGTTGAGCAGCGCTTTTATGGCCATCATTGATGTGTCACGGGTAATTGGATGGGATACAATCTACTTGTACTAATTATTTAGTAAAGCACTATTGATTCCATACAGTTACTGGTTACTTCAATAACCTAATATGACGTATATAAAGTAGTTCTGCTGTGCAGGCATATCGAGCCATGGAATGTCAGTCTAACAAGCAACAACTTACTAAGTTATCTTTTGATCTCATTAATTGAGAGTTATTCGGGTGCTATACAGCCTTTTCTAACTTTTCGCTGATTATTAAGTGCTATGCCTACATTTAATTATTTGGTTCTATCGTGCTAAATGTTGCTTTCGTTGGTCTTAACGAGACATCTATTCGATAAAGTTAGTTATTAATGATTTAATAAATACGTCCGGCTTCTATGCGTATTTTTTAAATCTAATAAATTTTTAGTAGCTATGAATTATTGTAAAGTCTGCATACAGGAACAAGAAATCTATGAAGATGTAGGACATAGATGTGCTTTGTGTCTAGAGTGGGAGTCTCCTAAAGTAAAAAAGAGATCCTCTTTTTTACAGTTCCCAATGCCGCTGCTGAATCGAAAGCGCGTTATTATTCGCTGCAAGTGGGACTGGTTTGTCATCGTGCTTTCTCTTTTATTGGTGGCTATTATAGTTGTTTCTTACTTTAAGCTTTTAGTATATCGGCGAGTAGAGTCTTTAGCTGAGGGCGCCATCTTGGCAGACCTTACTAATGAGGGGTATATTTTATTAATGCTGCCAGTAATGTTTATTTCTATAATATTATTTGCGACCTTCTCGAAGCTGATTTCATACTTAATCCCTACGGCAAGAGCAGAACTTGATAAGGAGCTCAGTCTAAGATATTTTGAGGCTATGGGTTAAAGCAGTCAATTCGTAACAATTTTAGAATTCTCTCGTTTTTTTCGGCTTGTTTTATACCTTTGATGGTCTTGGGGCTAAATAGTTATTTTGTTGTCAGCTCCAATGGAGTGAAATTTAATTCATTATTTTCCCTTTTTCCTAAAGAGTATAATTGGAGCCAAATTCAGACGGTTGAAACAGCTACTGGTACTGGCGCGGCACGCAGCCGTTGGGTTCCAAAATACATTTTAAGAATGGATGATAATAATAAATTTAATTTAATTGATTATAAGTTGCAGAGATTTATTGCCTCTTACCCCAGGCTCAGAATTTATCTGCGAGATCAAAAGCACATTAAGTACGAGCAAAATTTGACAGATAATGGTATTCGCTGGCTGAGATATAATTTGTCAAAGGATGACTTTGGTGAGGTGATGCATATTTTACAAGATACGCCGTAATAATTATTTTAAACGCGGACTAAATAATAAATAGAAAGGACCCGATAAGGGCCCTTTTATTAGAAGATACATTGAGCCGCCTTCCTTGAGAAGGCAGCCAAAGTGTATCCAGGTTACTGGCAGGAACTCGCTTCCCAGTACTGGGGAGCGTTAGCCGGGGACCACCAGTTGGGTCCAAAGGTAGACACGTAAACCTGGCCTTCAAAGGTTACTAGGTCGCCAACTTGATAGCCTTCGTCACCAGCATATGGCTGCTGGAATTCGGGGCAGGAAGCGGTCTCACCTGAACCTTGATTGCTGTCGGTGTTGTCATCGGAACCGTTATCGGCGTTGTCGTCAGAACCGCTATCGGAGCCATTGTCGTTGTTATCGTCAGAGCCGTTGCCGGAACCATTGTCGGAGCCTTCGCCCTCAGTTTGACAGGTGGTTTCGGTCCACAGCGATGGCGCGGAACCTGGAGACCACCAGTTTGGCTCGTGGGTGGACTCGTAGGCGACTCCTTCAAAGACAACAACGTCACCGACTGAATAACCTGGGTCGCCGGCATAGGGCTGCTCAAACGCGACGCAGGCGCTGCTTCCGCCATTATTATTGCCACCGCCACTTCCGGTGTCGCCAGTATCTCCGGTGTCCCCGGTGTCTCCAGTGTCTCCAGTGTCTCCAGTGTCTCCGGTGTCTCCGGTGTCTCCGGTGTCTCCGGTGTCTCCGGTGTCTCCAGTGTCTCCGGTGTCTCCAGTGTCTCCAGTGTCGCCAGTGTCGCCAGTGTCGCCAGTGTCTCCGGTATCGCCAGTGTCTCCGGTATCGCTATCACTGGAGCCACCCTGTCCGAAAACTTCGAGTGCGGCATCGAGTAGTGGATACTGGTATTCATTGTTCTCCAATAGCATTCCACCGCGTAGCTGCCAGATCATCACGCCACCAAGGCCCTGGTCGAGCACATATTGGGCGCGTGCGGCGATAGAAGTCGTATCTTCGAAAGAGATAAAACCGCCATCCTCAAACCAACCATAGTGGGTGACGGCCTCGGGATCGTAAGCGGTCTGGAATGAAGAGTCGCTCTGCATTTTCTCAACGATCTGGTAGTAGCGCGTCTCGGTGTCAGAGCCCCAGTGAGCGACGTCTTGTCCGGAGGCGGCTTCACCGATTGCGGTGGCGCCAGCCACGCTGCGGCCGTAGTGGGACATACCCAGGGTGATCTTCTCAGCAGGAATATTGCCCTCAGTCATCCACATATTGCGGCAGCTGTCTGCGTCGAAGCCTTCGTTGACCTGGCCTTCATAGGGGTACAGCGGCGAGGTATGCTGGGCTACGGTATCCCAGTCGCCACCAAAGTCATAAGTCATCAGGTTGACATAGTCGAGGACTTCGCCCACAGCAGCAAAATCATAACCCTCTTCTGCAATCGAGGGGCCACAGGCCACGGCAGCGGTCAGTTCCAGATTTTTGCCGGTCTCCGCTTCAACCTCATCGAAGCGCGCGCGCAGCTCTTGCAGCAGGGTGGTGAAGTTTTCTTTGTCGATCGAGCGTCCGCCGTTCGGTGCATAGCCGGGGTATTCGAAATCGAGATCGAGACCATCGAAATCCCAGTCAGTAAGCAGTGTCACTGCATTTTCGATAAAGGCTGCACGTGCGGTGTCGCTCTCCATCATCTCAGAGACTTTGTGGGAGAGGGTCCAGCCGCCCATAGATAGGATCGCCTTGGCACCGTCGTCATGTACCGATTTTACAAAACCTGATTCGTGGTCATTCCAGCCCTGGCAGACCGCGGGCTGAATACTGGAATCGTATTGGCTGTAGGGGTGCCAGAATTGCGGCGAGCATTTTACGGGACCATCACCGGCGCCGCCGGAAAATGATTGGGCGCCCAGACCGTAGAAAACGTAGGGATCTGTAAAGTAGATGTTGCCATCTTCGTCATTCCAGGCAAAGGCGTACTGAACGTGAGTGAGCTTGGAGAAATCCACGTTGTCATGGGTGAAGGATGAGTCGGCCCAGTATTCCCAATCGGCCCAATAGGCAGATACACGTTTAGAGGTTTCTTGTGCGCTGACGTTTCCGCTGATGGCGATTGCTGCTGCGAGTGCCGCCGCTGCTTTTAATTTAAACCCAAATTTAGATCCGCGTTCACTGCGGCTGCCCACCAACATCCTTGTTCGATCCTGAGATTGCAGGAAAGAAAACATTAGATTGACCTCCCATAGGTCTTAATTATGTATAAAGAAATTTGTCGTTATATGTGGAAAAATTTGAATAAATGGAGAGGTAAAAGTTCCGCGGGGAAATGTGGAATAAATGTGCAAGCCACGGAGAGTAGTGGCTGAGTGGCTATATTTATTTCCGCTGTAATTTTGTGATGGGGACAATAAAAAGTGCGTACATAAATTTAATTGCACCTTTCAGGAATAAATATTTGAGCAGATCAACGATAAAAATGGTCGATTATTTAATTTGAAAAGAAGATAACTTTCCTTTTTAAATTAAGAGATTGGGAAAAAATACCGGTTACTGGCGAGCGTTATTTGCGGCCTATTACAAGCAGTCTCCCCCGGAGTTTAGTGCAGCACGGCCGCTGTCGAGTTAATCAATCACCTCTTCACTATGTAATGTTTCCACGGAGTAGTTTTGATTATCCCTTTTCAGGGACTGAAAGTGTCATGAAATGGTAAAACAAAAAAGGGCCCAGAGGGCCCTTTTTAAAGTTGAAGAAAATACTAATTATTTCTTCGCACGCTTGCGCATATTTTCCTGCAAAATTTTCTTGCGCAGGCGGATAAAGTTGGGAGTCACCTCTACCAATTCATCGTCTTCGATAAATTCCAGAGCCTGCTCAAGGGTGTGACGAATGGGTGGTGACAGAGTTAGTGCATCGTCGGTACCTGACGCGCGCACGTTGGTGAGCTGTTTGGCCTTGGTGGGGTTTACTACCAGGTCGTTGCCACGGGAGTGAATACCGACGATTTGGCCTTCGTAGACCTCTTCGCCGTGGCCCAGGAACAAGCGACCACGATCCTGCAGTGCGAACAGACCATAGGCGAGGGTTTTGCCCTTGACCATGGAAACCAGTACACCGTTGATGCGCTTGGCCACCTCACCCTGCTTCACCGGACCGTAGTGGTCGAAGATACTGGTCATAATTCCAGAACCACTGGTGATGGTAAGGAATTGGGAGCGGAAGCCGATCATGCCGCGCGAGGGCACGATAAAGGTTAGGCGCACGCGACCTTTGCCGTCGGGCTCCATATTGGTGAGATCGGCCTTGCGCAGACCCAGCTCTTCCATAATGGGCCCCTGATGGGGTTCCTCAACATCGATAACCACTTCTTCATAAGGCTCGTGGATCTCTCCGTCGACCTCTCTCTGCACCACTTCGGGGCGGGAAACGCCCAACTCGAAACCTTCTCGGCGCATGGATTCGATCAGGACAGACAAGTGCAATTCGCCACGGCCGGAAACCTTGAACTTATCAGGAGAGTCGCCTTGCTCTACACGCAGGGCCACGTTGTGAATCAGCTCCTGGTCAAGACGCTCTTTGATGTTGCGCGAGGTAACGAACTTACCATCCTGGCCGGCAAAGGGGGAGTCGTTGACCTGGAAGGTCATGCTCACGGTGGGCTCGTCCACGCTCAGGGCGGGCAGGGCTTCTGGAGTATCCAGATCGCACAGGGTATCGGAGATATTTAGCTCACCTACACCGGTGATACACACGATATCGCCAGCACTGGCTTGCTCCACTTCCACACGCTCCAGGCCGAGGTAACCCATAACCTGCAGGACCTTGGCTTTGCGCGAGTTGCCCTCGCGATCGAGAACCACCACTTGCTGGTTCGGCTTCAGGGTACCGCGAGTGATACGGCCAACGCCGATTACGCCTACGTAGCTGGAGTAGTCCAGAGCGGAAACCTGCATCTGGAAGGCGCCGGTGGGGTCAACTTTCGGGGGCTCAACCTTGTCCACAATCATCTGGAACAGCGGCGTCATATCGTCGGCCAGGTCGGTGTCGTCGAGACCGGCGATGCCGTTCAGGGCGGAGGCGTAGACAACCGGGAAGTCCAACTGCTCGTCGGTGGCGCCAAGGCTGTCGAACAGGTCGAATACCTGGTCCATCACCCAGTCGGGGCGAGCGCCGGGGCGGTCGATCTTGTTAATCACCACGATCGGGTTGAGGCCCTGCTCAAACGCCTTCTGGGTTACGAAGCGGGTCTGCGGCATGGGACCATCTACTGCGTCTACGAGCAGCAGAACTGAATCCACCATGGACAGTACGCGCTCTACCTCGCCGCCGAAGTCGGCGTGCCCTGGGGTGTCGACAATATTGATGCGGTAGTCATTCCAGCGGATAGCGGTGTTTTTCGCCAGAATGGTGATGCCACGCTCACGCTCTTGATCGTTGGAGTCCATGACGCGCTCGGCGCCTTCGTCGCGGCGGTCGAGAGTGCCGGACTGGGACAACAGCTTGTCCACAAGGGTGGTTTTGCCATGGTCTACGTGGGCGATAATCGCAATATTGCGCAGATTCTCTATCACTGGGGGCCTCTGGGCGTTAAATCTTGGTAAGTCGGGGCGGGGGCCTGCGGGGTTTCTACAGCAGCATTCCGGCCAAAGGCGGCGATTATAGGGGGGCCGCATGACAATTGGGAGTGATTTTGAGTAAAAAATCACCGCCCCGGGGCGCTGATCGCTTTAAAACCCGCGCGGGCGGTGGTTGCCCGCGCCTTGAGCAGAAGTTACTTCTTAATGGTTTCTGGTCTGTGGGGAATCAGCGGGCGCAGCACACCCACATTGCGAAAACCTTCATCCAGCAGGTGTGAGGCGTGCAGGCGGCTCATAACGCCTTTAGAGCAATACAGGAGGTACTCGCGTTCCTGGTCTAGGTGGGCGAAGCTGTTGTTGAGGCGGTAGAAAGGAATAGTCTGCACCTCACAGCCAAGCTCCAGTGGATCCAGCTCCTCCTCATCCGGGTGGCGGATATCGATAACCACAGCGCTGCCCGGCTCTTCGCGGATCTCCACATCCGGTGCTTCGCCATCGACTTCTTCGATCACCTGATCAATATTTTGCATCACCCGATTGCTGATAGCGCGATCGAGGACGGTGAAATCGAAGCGGTTTTCCTCGGACTCCACTTTTTCAATCTTGGCGCGGGTGGTGGGTTTTACCGAGATAACGCCGCAGTACTCCGGCATATTGGCGGCGAACTCTTCAGTGCCGATGGCCCGGGAGGTGCGGATAATATCGGTCTTGTCGGTGGTGATCAGTGGGCGCAATACCAGGGTATTGGTAACACTGTCGATCACCGACAGATTTTTCAGGGTCTGGCTGGAAACCTGGGCGATGGCTTCACCGGTGACTACAGCGTCCACCTCCAGTTCCTTGGCGATCACATCGGCGGCGCGCAGCATCATGCGCTTCAAAATGACGCCCATATGGGAGTCGTCGACCCGCTCGAGAATCTCTGCCACTACTTCGTCAAACGGCACGGTGATAAAGCGCACCCGATGGGAAGCGCCGTATTTGTTCCACAGGTAGTAGGCGACTTCTTTCACGCCCAGTTCGTGCTGGCGTCCGCCCAGGTTGAAGAACAGGAAGTGGGTGCGTATACCGCGTTTCATGGTCATGTAACTGGCCACGGTAGAGTCGAAGCCACCGGATACCAGCGACAAAACCGGGTCTTGCGTTCCCAGGGGGAAGCCGCCCAGGCCGGGATGCTGCTCTTCGATTACGTTGAGCTTGTCGTGGCGGATCTCCAGCTTGACGGTGATGTCGGGGTTTTTCAGTTTGACTCCGGATGCCTCGGTATTCTTGTTGAGGCCGCCGCCCACATACTGTTCCACATCCAGGGACTGGAAGTCGTGTTTACCGGTGCGTTTAACCCGTACACAGAAAGTCTTGTCTTTCAGGGCTGCTCCCCAAACCGACAGGGTTTTCTCGTACATGTCGTGCAGGTCGCCCAGGGGGAACTGGCGCACGCGGGAGAAGTTGGCGATGCCGGGGGTGTGAGAGAGCACCTCTTCGATACGTCCACCCAGGTGGGACACAGCATCGGGCGCGATCACATCGATCTTTTCCCAATCCTTTCGCACCTGGATACGGTCGTCCAGCTGGCGCAGCAGGCGCTGCAGGTTGTCCTTGAGCTGGCGCGACATGCGCTTGCGCACAGGGTTGCTCTTGATGGTGATCTCTGGAAAAAACTTGACGACAAAGTGCATGGGAATCCGTGGGGTACCGCATGTTGATAGAAGGTGCGGCATTATAAACTAGCCGGAGCCAAGTTGGTTGTGCACTGTTTGCGGGCGAGGCGAGAGCAAATATGTTCTATTTTGGTGCGTATTTATGTGGCTGCTCGGCCACAATACATCTATCCTGGCTGCGTCAGCACTTTGCTGGGGCTCGCACCGGCGCCAACCGGGACTATGAGGCGATTGCCCTAATTTGGCACACTCCTTGCTTTATTTCACGCCAGGTAGAGAGTGAATGCCGGCAGCGACAGCAAGGCATAGCGACCAATTACTTTTCAAGACCTGGAGGACTGCAATGTCAGCGAAAACGCTCGGTTTGATTAATGAAAGTGAAGCGAAATGGATAGACCTGCGCTTTACCGATACCAAGGGTAAAGAACAACACGTTTCCATCCCTGCGTCGGAAGTTGACGGTGAGTTCTTTGAAGAAGGCAAAATGTTCGATGGTTCTTCCATCGCCGGTTGGAAGGGTATCAACGAATCCGACATGATCCTGATGCCGGACGACGAGACAGCTTTCCTCGACCCCTTCACCGATGAGAGCACCGTTATCATTCGCTGTAACATCGTCGACCCAATTACCGGTCAGGGTTACGAGCGCGATCCTCGCTCCATCGCTTTGCGCGCTGAGGAATACCTGAAGTCCACTGGTTTGGGTGACACCGCTCTGTTCGGCCCCGAGCCCGAGTTCTTCGTATTCGACGACATCACCTGGGGTGCTGAAATGGGCGGCGCCTTCTACAAGATCAACTCCGAAGAAGCAGCCTGGTCCTCTGGTCACAACTTTGCCGAAGGCAATATTGGTCACCGTCCCGGCGTTAAAGGCGGTTACTTCCCGGTTCCTCCGGTGGATTCCCTGCACGACGTTCGCGCCGCTATGTGTTCTGCGATGGAACAGATGGGCCTGCGCGTAGAAGTACATCACCACGAAGTGGGTACTGCTGGCCAGTGTGAGATCGGCGTTGCCGCCAACACCCTGACCAAGAAAGCGGACGAAGTACAGATCCTCAAGTACGCTGTACACAACGTTGCCCACGCCTACGGCAAGACCGCGACCTTTATGCCCAAGCCGCTGGTTGGCGATAACGGTTCCGGTATGCACGTTCACCAGTCCTTTAGCAAAGATGGCGTAAACCAGTTTGCCGGTGACGCCTACGCTGGTCTGTCCGAAGCTGCTCTGTACTATATCGGCGGTATCGTTAAGCACGCTCGCGCCCTGAACGCGCTGTGCAACGCTTCCACCAACTCTTACAAGCGTCTGGTACCTGGCTTCGAAGCGCCGGTAATCCTGGCTTACTCTGCGCGCAACCGCTCTGCGTCTATCCGTATTCCTTTCGTGCCCTCCCCGAAAGGTAAGCGCATCGAGACTCGCTTCCCGGACCCGACCGCCAACCCGTACCTGTCTTTCGCCGCGCTGCTGATGGCGGGTCTCGACGGTATCAAGAACAAGATCCACCCTGGCGATGCTGCGGACAAGGATCTGTACGACCTGCCGCCGGAAGAGCTGGCTGAGTACCCGACTGTCGCTTCCAGCCTGGAAGGCGCCCTGGATGCTCTGGACCAGGATCGCGAGTTCCTGACAGCCGGTGGTGTATTCACTAACGATGCTATCGATGCCTACATCGAGCTGAAGCGTGAAGAAGTAGAGCGTCTGAACATGACCACTCACCCGGTCGAGTTCGATATGTACTACTCCGTGTAATGGCGACCGGCATCACGATGATGCCGTCGAGCCATTCTCGAAAAGCCCGCGCCACTCTGGTGCGGGCTTTTTTATTGCGGGTACACTGTCAGTGGAAGTGAATTGAGTGCCTCTATGCGGAGGCTCAGGAATATCACATTGGCCCGATCTGGGAAGAAAGGAGCGTCCGCCCTGCGGTCGAAAACACTATGGCAAGGTTTTGGCAATTAAAGGCCGTGTTACTCGCAATGCCTCTGGTGGCAGTTGCGGCTTCTCAAGAGAATGAAGAGGCTGGCGCGATCTACAAAGTGGTTGGGCCCGATGGCCAGGTCAGTTTTAGCGATACACCACCGGCAAATGGCAACTCAGAGAAAGTGGATTTAGCCCCAATCAATATCCAGCCTATTGCGCTGCCCCGCCAGCTGCCCACAAGAAAGCTGTGGCCCAAAAGTGATGATGAAGAGTTGGGGCCGGTATCGATTCGAATTGTAAGTCCAATTAATGAGGCGACTATTCCGCCAGGGCAGACACTGATAGCGCTTCAGGTGGATGTGGCCCCCAAATATCCAGAGGGCGCTAGCTTTTATGCGGTTATTGATGGGCAGCGCTGGCAGGGAAGTTCGGCTGGTAACTCCCTGGATATCTCCGCCCTGGTCCGTGGTACCCATACGCTCAAGGCGGTTCTGCTAGGGCCCAAAGGGCAAGTATTGGCCCAGTCGCAAACGATCACAGTTCATGTCAAGCGCCCGATAGCTAGGGGGTGAATGTTTGAGGGAGTACATAGCTCCCGCTACCCCTTACTTCGCTCTCAAATCCGCCTGCCTGTTTTTTGACCTGTGCACCTTTATGGTGCATTCTCTCTGTGTTTGGCGGCACCCCATTTCTGAGACCGAAAGCTCGCAATGCAGCTATTGCTAACTGCGCACTGATTGTGTCCGGTTGAAGCTGCTCCCGCCTACAAATGCCAGCTTATGCGCCATTTTGGTTTGCTTTTTGCACTGACTAGATACAGCGCTAGTTTGCTGGGGGTGACCAAAGGGAGTTTGGTCTGAGCCTCGGAATGAATCGGAAATTTTGTGAATGCTGAATGATCGCCAATTGCGCCAATTACTCGATAGCCTGACATCCGCAGTATTGGTGCTGGATGAAAACTTATCGCTTTGCTATCTGAACAATGCCGCTGAGGACTTGTTGGCCGCCTCCAGTACCCGGGTTAAAGGCTCGAAGTTGGAGGAGGTGGTGCGAGAATCTCCCGCTGCCTATGAGGCGATGCGGGAAGCGCTGCGAAAAAATGAAAAGTACACAGTCCGCCGGGCCAGTTGGCGGCTGAACAATCTTGAAACCCGGACTGTGGATTACTCAGTCAGCCCGGTCCCCGAGTTTTCTGTGTTGCTTGTGGAAGTGCAGCCGATGGATCGCCTGTTGCGAATTGCCAGGGAAGATGCGCTGCTCAGTGCCCAGGAAACGACACGAAACCTGGTTCGCGGTATGGCCCATGAGGTCAAGAATCCCCTCGGTGGTATCCGCGGGGCTGCACAACTATTGCAGCGCGAGTTGCCGGACCGGGAGTTAGACGAATATACACAGATTATCATTGAGGAAGTGGATCGCCTGCGCAATCTGGTTGACCGTTTATTGGGACCACGCCAGCCGGTAGTACTGCAACCGGTTAATGTGCACGAGGTTCTGGAGCGGGTTGCCCAGTTGCTGGATGCAGAGTGTATCGGTGAGCTTCAAATTCGCAGGGATTACGATCCGTCTATTCCCGATGTCCCCGCAGATAGCGAACAATTGATTCAGGCGCTGCTTAATATTGCCCGCAACGCCATGCAAGCTATCGATGAAAGTATTGGTCTCAGTCGCGGGGAGATGGTACTGCGCACGCGTATCCAGCGCCAATTCACCATTGGCCGCCGAAATTGCCCATTGGTCTGCCGAATAGAAATTGAAGATAACGGCCCGGGCATACCGGAGGAAATTCGCGAGCGGATATTCTTCCCGATGATCTCCGGCCGCGCCGAGGGTTCAGGTCTTGGACTTTCGATTTCCCAGAACATTATCAATCAGCACAAGGGGTTGATTAAGTGTGACAGCCAACCCGGCCGTAGCATTTTCCAAATTTATCTCCCCCTGACTACCGAATTAGCAAATACAGGAACCTAGAGAATGAGTAATCGCGTTTGGATTATTGACGACGACAGATCAATCCGCTGGGTGCTGGAAAGAGCGCTATCGCGTGAGGGAATTGATACCCAGTGCTACGAGAGTGGCGACCGCGCCCTGGATGATTTCTATAGCGATTCACCGGATGTAGTAATCAGTGATATCCGCATGCCGGGCTCCGATGGCTTTAAATTGTTGCAGCGCTTCCAGGCTGAACGACCGAGCTTGCCGATAATTATTATGACAGCGCACTCGGACCTGGATAGCGCGGTAGCTGCTTACCAAGGGGGAGCCTTTGAATACCTGCCCAAGCCATTTGATATTGATGAAGCCGTAGCGGTAACTCGGCGCGCATTGATGCACGCTAGCGAACAGAGTGCTGAAGAACGGGTTGAGCCGGAAAATGGTCAGGGTAACAAAGAAATTATTGGAGAAGCGCCGGCGATGCAGGAGGTCTTCCGTGCGATTGGCCGTTTGTCTCATTCCAACATCACCGTTTTAATCAACGGTGAATCCGGCACCGGTAAGGAGTTGGTGGCGCAGGCTCTGCACAATCACAGTCCGCGCAGGGATAAGCCATTTATTGCATTGAACATGGCGGCTATACCCAAGGATCTGATGGAGTCTGAATTATTTGGCCATGAAAAAGGGGCCTTTACCGGTGCCAGCTCCCAGCGTGCCGGACGTTTTGAACAGGCCAATGGTGGCACCCTCTTTTTAGATGAAATTGGTGATATGCCCGCAGATACGCAAACCCGGTTATTGCGCGTGTTGGCTGATGGAGAATTTTACCGTGTCGGTGGCCACACCCCGGTCAAAGTGGATGTGCGTATTATTGCGGCGACTCACCAGGATCTGGAAGAGTTGGTATGTCAGCATAAATTTCGCGAGGACCTGTTTCACCGCCTGAATGTTATTCGCATCCATATTCCAAGACTGGCAGATCGCCGTGAGGATATTCCGCGATTGGTGAGGCATTTCTTTAATGCTGCGGCAAAAGATCTGGGGGTGGAGTCAAAGATCCTAACCAAGGAAACTGAGGAGTACCTCTCTGGGCTGGATTGGCCCGGTAATGTGCGACAACTGGAAAATACCTGCCGCTGGATTACCGTAATGGCCTCCGGACGCGAGGTACATATTGAAGATTTGCCACAGGAGTTGCATCAGCAGGGAGCGACGACAGAAACACCTTCAGACTGGCAAAAAGCTCTGCGCCTATGGGCCGACCAGGCCCTATCCTCTGGGCAGCGCGAAATCTTAAATGAGGCTGTTCCCGCATTTGAAAAAGCGTTAATAGAAATTGCGCTAAAGCATACAGCTGGGCGTAAACGCGATGCAGCTGACCTGTTGGGATGGGGTAGAAATACCCTGACACGGAAGTTAAAAGAATTGGAAATTGGTGGAGAGTAAATAACAGTGAGGTCTTACCAAACACGATGGGAAGACCTACTTGAAATATACTCATATCTCATTATCAGGCCGCTCTTAATTTATTTTTTTCCTGATTGAGTCTTTTACTAGCAGTCATCTACTAATATTTATTTAGATAGGTATTTTTTGTTCCAGCGAATAAATTTGAAAATGCAGCTATGTATAGAATCCTGAGTGATATTCTTATTGCCTGCTAAAATTAGAGTTAATTGCTGGTATTTAAATGATTGAGACGATATGACTGCTGATGAACTGAAAGTAGTTGCCGAGGTTCCATTTTTATTTTGGGTTAAAGATCAAACAGGCGTATATCTATGGGGTAATCGCCAAATATGTCAATTGGCCGGTGGTGAAGTGACTGGTAAGACAGACCGAGAACTTCCTTGGTCAAATAATGCTGATGCATTAAAAGCTGCGGATGATCGGGTTTTTTCCTCAGGGAAACCCGAGCACCTGCAAGAGTATGTCGATAAATCCAGCCGAGGAGAGGTTACGTTGAATGTCTGCAAGTGGTTGGATGAATTTGAAGGGCGGGATTGCTGTTTTGGGATATCTTTTGTCATTGATTCCCAATAGCCCAATAGAGTACTGGGCTATTCCACCATATATTTAGTCACTCCGGACTATTTATTTTCAGGCTGACTCCTTTTTAACACCCAATTCACCAAGCGTTCGCGCTATATCCTCTGCGCTGCTTGCCGGTTTAATATCTTTGTCAATTTTTTTAATTCGTCCATCTTTACCGATATAAATGGTAACGCGACGGGCGATATTCATTACGGGAATAAGTACATCGTACGCTTTAGCCGTTTCACCGGTGGGGTCACTGAGTAACGGGAAGTCCGCTTCGCTCTCTTCAGCAAATCGGGTGTTATCGTCAAGATCATCTGTACTGGCCATAAAATAGGTGACTTCATAATCTTTGATCAAGTGACCGTTTTGGGCGAGCGATTTACACTCTATGGTGCAGCCACGGGTGAATGCCTTGGGAAACCAGGCGATCACAACAGCGCTTTTTCCCTGGAGGTCCGCCAATGTGTGGGTTTGGCCATCAGACCCCTTGAGAGTGAAATTTGGCGCCATTTCACCTACTTCCAGAGCGAGGCTGGGAAGGTTGATAAAAGCAGTAATAAAGAAGGTCAGCAGATATTTCACGAATATTTCCCTTGTAGTTTACCGATACGCCTATGCTACTGCCCTAAGGTCTAACTGGCCAATAGCTCAGCTATAACTGCTATGCTTTATGCGCCAAAGTAAGAATATTGGTGCGTCAATGCACCGTTATGGACTTGCCGTTTTGCAGGGGCTTAAATGCGCTTTGACAGCCTTTTCTATACTCTGCCACTTCCACTGATCTATACCATTTCAGTTGCCGTAGTGCTTTGCGCTTTAGCTGTGGGGATTTATCTGGGGCAGCGGCGGGTAGTGAATGCCAGTATCAAGGAGGATTCTTCCCTGGGCAGTGCGGTAGCTGCCACTTTGGGCCTGGTCGCATTTGTTTTGGCATTTACCTTTAATATGACAGCCGACCGATTTAATGAACGCAAGGCATTGCTGTTGCAGGAGGTCAATACCATCCAGGCCGCATATTTAAATGCGAGCTTTTTGCAATTGGATAAGCAGAATAAGGCGCGAGACCTAATAGCTGAATATGCAAATCTCAGGGATATTGACCCATCAATCGCCGTCACTCCGGAAGATGTAGTTCGCAGTGAGGAAATTCACCAGGCTCTTTGGCGTTTGATCGAGGCGCACATCGCACAGGATTACAACGCCGATTATTTACGCCAGTTTGCCGAGCAGGTTAACGGGATGGTAGATCTGCACCGTGCCAGGGTTGTGGTTGGGCTGCAATACCGTATACCGGGTCCACTCTGGCTCTCCCTGTACTTTATGACCATTTTGGCGATGCTGGCAATTGGATACCAGTTGGGTATAAGTCGCGGGGGATCTGCCCAGGTAGTTATAGCTTTGGCCCTGACTTTCTCAACAGTGATTTTACTGGTGGCGGATTTGGATCGGGCAAATGAGGGAGCACTGTTGGTTGATCAGTCGCCGATGAGCGATCTCAATTTGCAGCTGAAAGAGCTACAGGAGGCTGCCCACTGAGCTGTTGTGCGAGCATTAATTGGGTGGGGCGGAATTAAGGCTTTTCCGCCCCGGGGAACAGGCTAAAGATCTTCAGGTTTTTGTGGCATTAAGACATCTTCGGGATGCACAAACTCACGCATAAAAATTTCCCAGAAGGCGAGGAATAGTGCAGCGAGAAGGGGGCCTATCGCAAAGCCACTGATTCCAAACATAAACAGACCGCCGACAGTGGAGAAAAGCACTAAATAGTCGGGGAGTTTTGTGTCTCGACCCACCAATATTGGGCGCAACAGGTTATCTACCAGACTGATCACGGTGAAACCATAGGCGAGTAAAATCGTTGCCTTCATGGGTTCACCAATAGCATAGAGGTAAATAGAAGCGGGGAACCAGATCAATGCGGCACCGACGGCGGGCAACAATGACAACAGTGTCATTAATACACCCCAAAGCACCGGTGCCGGTAGGCCCAGCACCCAGAAAATAATTCCGCCCAAGCCGCCCTGGGTAATAGCGACTACCAGATTTCCTTTAATGGTTGCGCGAGTGACTTCAGCAAACTTTGCCAGCAAAAGGTGCTCGCGCTCATCACCCAGTGGTAGGGCATGGATAATCAGGTTTACCAGCCTTTCGCCATCGCGAATCAGGAAGAAGGTGAGGTAAAGCATTAAACCCAACATAACGAAAAAGTTAACAGTATTCTGTCCGACCTCAATCGCATTTTTTGCGACGAAGCTACCGGCATTCATCACTCCACCCATCAGGCGCTGCTTGGCCTCCTCGACATCCACGCCAATACTTTCGAGCGTGCTGTTAACCCTGGGGAAAGCACTGCGAATCTGCTCAAAGGATTTAGAAACATCAATTTGTCCTTCCTGGATCCGGTGATACAGAGTTACCGCTTCATTAATAAAAGAGGTGGCCACTACCAATACGGGTATCACCAATAGAACGATACACATAAACAGGGTTAGCAGAGCCATTAAATTAGGCGAATTGGGAAAGCGCTGCATCAGCAGACGGTACACGGGGTAGAAAATCAGTGCGGTGGCACAAGCCCAAAAAATAGGGGTAAAGAAGGGTTTTATCAGGAGTAAAAAAGCTACGCTGACCAATAATAAGGTCAATATAAATGAGCGCCTTTCCAGTTTTTCTTGCACTGCGACTTCCTCTGCTTCTCTTTCGGCAGCCCAGTGGTAGGGCGCCTAATTTTTGCTCTATCTAAGCAGATGCAGTGGGGTTTTACCAGCGTCTATATCCGCACGTATCCACGTGAAATCGAATGCCCCGATAGATTCCGAGGCCCATTTGCCACTCGCGGCCGTTGCGCTTGTGGATATCCCTCAGTACGGGCACCAATTGCTCTCGGGAGAACTTCTTTTTCGGAACTATATCCAGCCCGCAGAAATGTAGGTGTTTACTTCCCTTGGAACCTCCGGCCTTACGGTTGTAATCTACGGTACGCCACCCGGAGACCACAGTTACCGGGCCGACGCGGGGCACTATTTCACGCTCGATTACCCGCAGAGTATTTACGATGCCCCACCAGAGCTCCTTGGGAGGGATGGCGAATGCGGGTTCGTCCAAATCCTGCCAGTCACTGCCCTGGCGCAATAGCTCATAGGGTTGCACAACCTGTTCAACCCGGTTGGAGCGCAGGAATTTTTTGAGTTGAGTAAAGCGTGCATGGTTATTGCCTTTGCTCAGGAAGCGGCTGAATGCCCTCTCGGAAGCTGCCGGATAGCCCTGGATATCGTAAACCTCCGGGATCATTAGCAACGGTAGGATATCAATAGGGGATTTCACCCGGTCATCAGCCTCGCGCGCGCGTTCGTAAGTAAAAACAAATAGACCGGTGAGAATCGCCAGTGCGATTGCCCCAATGATGATGATCCGCCGGCGCAGTTGACGCTGGCCGATTTCTACGCACTCTTTGTTACTTTGCATAACCATCGGGCAGCTCCCTCAATTACCAGGTGCGATAGCCACAGGTATCGACATGAAACAGGACATCGTCAATCAGGCCCATCCCGACATTGCTGTCGGGACCGAGGCGTGCGTGCAGTGTGCTTAGCTCTTCAGCGAGTTCGTTTTTACCGATATTGGAGTTCGGAATTAAGTCCAGCCCGCAAAAGTCACGGTGGCGGGGCTGGTCTTCGGTCGCAAGTTTTCGGTTGTAGGCATCAGTGCGGTAAGCGGAAACCACAGTGACAGGGCCAATTAGCGGTACTACCTGGTCTCGCACCAGGGTGAGGGTTTTCACAATATTGGACCACTGGTCCCTGGGCGGTATGGCGAATGGGGGCTCCCCCAGTTCCAGCCAGTCCCCCCCCTGTCGCAGAAGATCACGAATAGGAAAAACCTCGGCGACACCCCGGTCCCGAAGCAATTGATTGAGTGCTTGTACGCTGGAGCGGTTACTGCCCTCTCGCAGGAATTTGTTAAAGGTCTCCTCGTTGGCGATGCGATAGCCACGCTGCTCGACATAGGGCTTCTCTTGCGAGGAGAGGAATAGGTAGAGCCAGAGGGTAAACAGGATGGCACTGAGTATTAAAGTGAGGGCACTGACGACCACCCGATTGACTCTTTGCCCGGGCGGCTTGTGTGGGAACAGAGTTTCGAAGCGAGTAAACGAGTTACCTGCGGACATAGTGCTCGCGATTGCTGCTGAGAGAGTTTTTCTTCCGACGCTAAAATCGTCGGCGCCTGTTTACTCACTATAGCCGCAAAAATCGACAGGCTGCGGGCTTGGGATCAGCCACAAAAAAAGCCGCTGGTCCCGGGGGAGCAGCGGCTTTTGGGTCACGGACAGCGGACTGTGCCCGACAACCTCTATTTAGGCTTTAGGGCCGGCATTTTTAACGTCTTCACTGACATTGAACTTCTCAATGTTCTCGGCGAACAGCTTGGCCAGCTTGCCTGCCTGATCGTCGTAAGCAGCTTTGTCAGCCCAGGCTTCACGAGGGTTCAGGTAAGACTTGTCCACGCCGGGCACTTCCATCGGGATATCCAGGTTCAGGGCATCCAGGTGCTCAGTGGCAACGCCTTCCAGGGCGCCGCTCTGGATAGCGGCAACGACAGCGCGGGTTACCGGAATCGGGAAGCGCTTGCCGTTGTCGCCGGAGCCGCCGGTCCAACCGGTGTTTACCAGGTAGACCTTGGAGCCGAACTCTTCGATGCGCTTCATCAGCAGGTCTGCGTATTCGCGCGGTGCACGGGGCATAAACGGCGCGCCAAAGCAGGTGGAGAAAGTCGGGTGGATACCGGCCTCTGCGCCCAGTTCGGTGGAGCCTACGCGGGCGGTGTAGCCAGACAGGAAGTGGTAAGCCGCAGCCTCTTTGGAGAGGATGGATACCGGTGGCAGTACGCCGGATACATCGCAAGTCAGGAAGATAACGTTCTTCGGCTCGCCAGCGCGGTTTTCCAGCTGACGCATTTCGACGTGTTCCAGCGGGTAGGAGCAGCGGCCGTTTTCAGTCAGGCTGGTGTCGCAGTAGTCAGCAGTGCCGTGATCGTTGGTTACCACGTTTTCAACGATGGCACCGAAACGGATGGCATCCCAGATTACCGGCTCATTTTTCTGGCTCAGGTCGATGGTTTTCGCGTAGCAGCCACCTTCCATATTGAAGACGGCACCCTTGGTCCAGCCGTGCTCATCGTCACCGATCAGGTAGCGCTCGGGATCTGCGGACAGGGTGGTCTTGCCGGTACCGGACAGGCCGAAGAACAGGCAGGTATCGCCATCTTCGCCGACGTTAGCCGCGCAGTGCATGGGCATTACGTCTTTTTCTGGCAGCAGGAAGTTCTGTACAGAGAACATGGCCTTCTTCATTTCGCCGGCGTAGCGCATGCCGGCCAGCAGAACTTTGCGCTGGCCGAAGTTGATAATTACGCAGCCTTCGGAGTTGGTACCATCGCGCTCGGGCTCACAGACAAAGTGAGGAGCGTGCAGGATTTGCCACTCTTCCTTGGACTTGGGGTTGTACTTTTCGGCGCGGATAAACATGTTGCGGCCGAATAGGTTGTGCCATGCAGTTTGGGTGGTCACTACCACTGGCAAGTAGTGGTCTTCATCCTGGCCCACATGCAGGTGCTGAACAAAAGTATCGTGACCGGCAACAAAAGCCTCTACACGATCCCACAGGGCGTCAAACTTATCCTGCGGGAAAGGACGGTTGACGTTGCCCCAGGCGATGCTGTCGGCAGTGGAGGGCTCTTCTACAACAAAGCGGTCAGCCGGGGAGCGACCGGTGCGTGCGCCGGTTTCAGTCACCAGAGCGCCTGTATCTGACAGCTTGCCCTCGCCGCGCGTCAGAGCCTGCTCTACCAATTGTGCCGGTGATAGGTTCTTGAAGACCATCGCGGAGTCGTCGATCTGTGCCATTCGTGGAATACCCGTGAAAGTTGGACAGTAAATAAAATGGGGCTGCCCAAGGTTTAGACAGCCGTAGAAAATTTTGGGGGCGCATTATTGCAAAATTCAAAATATGCGGATACCAACTATGGCTATTTTGTAGTCAATGACAGCGCTGTCATGGAAAATAATGTCGACCTAAATTCACACCATTTATGGCTACAATCTTAATTATTCTTTTTTTGAATTTAGTGGGGGAATTAGGGGTGTCAGGTGGTAGGGCTGCGCTGAGGATTCGGCGGTTGCGCAGCCCTGCGCGGATTAGTGAAGAGTGTGGGGGGGAGCGTTGAGGAGCGACTCAATTTGATCCCGGTCAAAGCGGTACTGGGTGTTACAGAATTGGCAGTCCGCGATAATCTCACCCTGCTGTTCTTCCAGCAGGCGGTAGACATCCTCTGCACCCAGGGAAACCAGCGCGCGGGCGCTGCGCTCTCTCGAGCAGCTGCACTTGAAACGAATAGTATCGGTACCCAAGGTTGCCGGCTCCAATTGGTGGAATAGGCGGTGAATCAGCTCTGGGTGGGGAACGGTAAATAACTCCTCGTCAGTTACGGTCTCCGCCAAGTGAATCGCTGTTTCCCAGGCGTCCTGATTTTCTTCTTCCGTGGCGGCATTATTGCCCGGCAGAATCTGCAACATAAGACCGGCGACGGTATTGTCACTGCTTTTCAGCCATACGCGGGTAGCCAGCTGCTCCGATTGCTTAAAGTAGTCTTCCAGGCAGCCGGCCAGGTTGTCCTGCTCCATGGGAACCACACCTTGATAGCGCTCACCGCGCTTTGGCTCAAGGGTAATGGCCAGGGCTCCACGGGGGCCGATCATATCGCGCAGGGTGGCGTTTTCGTCGATTTGTGCACCCTCAGCAACTCGGGCGATGCCGCGCAGGTCGCTGTGGTGAGTGCACTCCGCCATAATCATCGGCACATCGCCTTCGCCACGGGCCTGGAGGCTCAGGACACCTTCGAATTTCAGTGTGGTTGAAAGCAGGCTGGCTGCGGTGAGGAATTCCCCCAGCAGGCGGGCCACTGGCGTAGGCAGCGGGTTGTGTTCCAGTACATCGCGGTAGGAATCAGTAAGTGTCACCACCTGTCCGCGAATATCGTGTTTGGAGAAAATAAAGCGTTCCAGCTGATCGGACATAGGTCGGGGGCTCTCGGTATTAAAACCGCAGGATTTTAGAGGTGGATATGCCTAAATGGTAGCTGTCGCTGATCATTGCTGGTGCAGTAGAGGAAGAATGTAGAGCGCTACCCCTTTATCACAATGGGTCAGCGCTCAAGTAGGAAAGTAACTAGCCGCAATAGTATTTAATTTCCCGCTGGAGCTTTTCAGCTATTTGCTGTCTCTCCCGCTCGGTGCGACGCACTTCTTTGCCGTTATTGTCGAGAAACACAACCCGCCCTTGAATGGCCTCAAGGTCACTGCGGGCCTTGTCGCAGGCTTTCTTCATCTTTTGCTGCTTTTCCTGTTTCTCGCGCAATTGGCGCTCGCGGTATTCATCATCAACCTTTTGAGAAACTCTTGATCTCGTTGCGGTTGTTAAAATAGGCCGCCGACTGCCATTGGAGCCAATAGAATTGATCGGGGCCAGATCCCCCGAAACATCCTCGGCTTTGGCGTCAGTCGGGGGGCGATCGCCAAAGTGTACCCGGCCATTTTCATCGACCCAGCGGTACATCTCTGCGTTGCTTGCGGTTGCACTAGCGGCCAGTATAAGGCCGCCTATTACGGAACGTAGACACAGTAATTTCACGGCTACTCCATGCCCTTCTATATTTCTATTCTTCTTTATTGGCCAGCTGGCTGAACAACCCCTGCGAATGGCGCTGGGGGATATGGTAGGTCTGCAGTATCAGAGGCTGCTGCTCCTGGGCCTCTGCCGCATCCAAGACCATCCGGTAACCGGAGCGGTCGCGCAAATCCACAAAGTCCTGCTTGTTGCCTTCCATCAATTGAGCGAACTCGTCGAAGTCCTTGATGCTGTGGCCATTTACTGAGTCGATAATCCAGTTCTTCCAGTCGTGGTAACCGAGGTTCACATTGGCAGGCAGTACTTTCAGGGCGACGACCAGCTCGCGGCGTTCCTCGTCACTCCATTGATTGCGGGCATAGAGGTAGTCAATAGGCGCCTTGGAGTGCCAGTTTTTGCCCCAGCGTTTGATCAGGTTCATATTCAGGGGCACAAAGACAACACCGCCGTAGATATAGTAGCGGGGCTGGCGGTCAAATTGCTCTCCCAGCACCATAGCGCGTGAGGGAGGTGTTGCGGCCAGCGTGACCTCAGCGGTCTGCTCTTTACCATCGCGGGAGAGGCGCACGGGTAAACGTTCACCGACATGGTGGCGGTCCACGGCGTAGTGGTAGTTGGTGCGCTGGTTTTCCCTCCATTCCACAGTCCGGTCAGCCGCTACTTTAAAGCCATCGACTTCAAGCAGGACATCGCCGGGTTTAAACACTTCAGCTGCGGGGGAATTGTCGAACACTTTAACGACCATGGCACCATCCTGGTCTTCCTCGAGACCGGCCGCTTTTTTCATCGATGGGCTTTCCAGGCTCTGGGTTACCAGTCCCAGTTCGGGGAAACCTTGATGCACATTGTCCTTGGCATCTTCCAAGACATGTGCGATCACGCTGGGGGGGACAAAGTAACCCAGGTTTTCAGCGCTCTGATTGGTTTGCATGGCCACGCCGACGATGCGGCCATTGGAGATAACCGGACCGCCGCTGTTGCCCGGGTTGATTGCCGCATCTATCTGGCCCGCCATCAGGTAGCTTTCCGCATGGGCATAATACTGGTGCTCCACGCGGGAGAGTACTCCGCGGGTAATCGAAAGGGATTTGCCGCCTATGGGGTAGCCGTAGACGGTGACCTCTTCCTGTAGATCGGGCAACTTGCCCAGGGTCAGGGGGCGGGTATCGTTGAAAAAGCTTTCGTCATCGACGGTCAGCAGGGCGAGGTCGGCATCGTGGGAGACAAATTTCACTCGGGCGCGGAATTTCTTTGCATCGCCGTGGCGCTGTACCTGGATAAAGCTGCCGTTGGCCACTACGTGTGCGTTGGTCAGGATTTGCTGGTTGCGGATAACGGCACCGGAGCCGGACAGTTGCTTGGGGTTGAGCAGGGCCCAGGGGTTGAAATAATCCGGGGCGGCGGCGGTGGTGTAAATCTTGATGATTGAGCGCTTGAGCTGCTCGTGTTCACGGCTATCTGCTAGGGCGGTTTGAGTACCGAGCAAAATCAACAGGGAGACGGCGATCAGTCGTTTCATCATGGCTGTTTTCTATCCGGTTAAGTGGGGGCAGTTTAGCAGCTAAAGTGGGAAATGGCGGAAATTTCACCACCTTTGTCTGCCGAGTCTACTCTTGTTCCCTTAAGAAGCGGTGTATCTGGCGGCGTTGCTTTTTATTGGGGCGCTCCTGTTGCATCCCGGCATTAGCTGCCTGTCGCTCGGTTTTCTCTTTTTCCCGGCGGGCGATACTATCTGCGGTCTCGCGGTATAAGGTGCGCGCAATCTCGGCGCCGCGCCGCTGATCCGATAGAGCGGTTACTTCAACTTCCAGCAGATCCCAGCCCTGGCGGATGCTCAATTTGACACCGGTAGTGACTTCCTTGCTGGCTTTGACCCGTTGGCCATCGGCGTGGACTTTTCCACCTTCGATCGCCTGCTTGGCAATGCTGCGAGTCTTAAAGAAGCGCGCGGCCCAGAGCCACTTATCGATACGTACTTTTTCCATGGTTTCCTTGTGAAATCAAGCGGACCCGTTGTCGAGTCTGCTGCGGTTAAAAGCCATGATCTCATCAAAATGATGGATCGCCGGGAAGTTGGTGATTTCCCGTTTGGGCCCGCGGCTATCCGGTTGGCGAATACACAATAGGTGGGCGATACCGTAGTCCTGGGCCGCGCTCAGAACAGATTGGTTATCGTCGACAAACAGGGTGTTTTCCGGATCAAATTCCAGGTTATCTCGCAGAGAGTCCCAGAAATTGGCACTCTCCTTGGCATGTCCATAATCATGGGAGGAGATGATGCCGTCAAACCAGCGGTCGATACCGGTGATCTCCAGCTTGTGATCTAACCCTTGACGGTGCGCATTGGTCACGAGGTAGGTGGGCTTTTGCAGTTGTTGCAGGCCGCTCAGAAACGCCTCAGTGTGAGGGCGCAGGGCGATGCGGGTCTCGATCTCGCGCAATATGCTGAGGATATCCAGCTCCAGTTTTTCCGCCCAGAAGTCCAGGCAATACCACTCCAGCGTACCGCGGCGGGCATTGATCTCAGCTTCGAGCTTCTGCTGGGCTTCCTGTGGGTCAAAGCCGTGGACTTCAGCGTAGCGCTTGGGCAGGTGCGTGAGCCAAAAATGATTGTCGTAATGCAAATCCAGCAGGGTGCCGTCCATGTCCAGCAATACGGTATCGATACTTCGCCAATCGAGCATGGGAGCTATGTACCTCTTTGAAATGGGGCGGGAAGACAAGTTTAGTTGGCTTGCCACTGCCTTCCCGGATCGTTTGCATTATGCCTGGGCGCGGCGGATTCCGTACAGGATACACAGTTGCGCACTGTAGTAGGTGAGCATAATGGCGGCATCGGCTAGCGGTAGTGGGGTGATGAACTTGTTAATAGCAATCAGTGTATCTGAAGCCATAAAGATGACAGCCCCGGCAAATAGCAAGGTGGCGTCACCCTTGTGCATTGCAGCGGCGACCGCCATGGCGAGGATAGCCACCAGGTACGCTAATACCGCCGGGGCTAAATCCCCAGCAGCAGGGAGGATAATTTGAGCCAAAAGCAGTGCGGCAATCACTACAGGCAGTGTCCGAATAAGGTTGCGCCGATTGGGGGGCTCCGCAAAACGCAGGAAGCCCAGCGCGTAGATTAGCTGGGCAATAAGAAAAGCACCCAGTCCAAACACAAAGTGTTGGGGGAATTGCATTTCGAGGAGTACATCCCCGATGGCGGAGGAACTGAGGGCTAGAAAAGTGAAAAGCAGGGTTTTGCCCCGCAGCTCCAGTCTGGCAATCATCATTAGACACAGTATCGGCAGCGCTTTTAGCGCGGGCATCCACAAGTTATCCAGTTTCCAGGTATCCAGAAAGATGAATAAAGTGGCACTGGCCAGGAACATTGGTACCAGGTAATTGCGAAAGTTGTGCTGGGGTGCGGAATTTTCTACGGACATAGGTACTTACCTTATTTTTATTTTGTATACCTCCCCATCAATTTAACGGTTTTCCTCCGCATCATCGATAGCTTGTACTCTCTAATTCCAATTGAGTTTTCTCCAGTGCCGGCCGCGGGACATTTCTGGGGTAATATGGAGCATCGAAAATACATGCCCGGCAGTTGTTTGCCTTGAGCACTAGTCATGGAGAGCCTCACCGATGAAAGCGGCCAATATTCTGGAAACAATCGGCAATACCCCTCACGTAAGAATCAATCACCTCTTTCGCCCCGATATAGAAGTTTGGATGAAGGTAGAGCGCTTTAATCCGGGCAGCAGTATTAAGGACCGAATTGCCTTGGCGATGATTGAGGATGCGGAGCGTCGTGGAGCCCTACAGCCCGGTGGGGTAATAATCGAACCGACCTCTGGTAATACGGGAATTGGACTGGCGATGGTTGCTGCCGTGAAGGGTTATCGCCTGATCCTGACCATGCCGGAGTCTATGTCGGTAGAGCGTCGCCAGGTTATGAAAGCAATGGGCGCAGAATTGGTCCTTACACCTAAAGAGCGCGGTATGGGCGGCGCTATTGCTAAGGCGGAGGAGTTATTGGCCTCACATGCGAATAGCTGGATGCCCCAGCAATTTAATAACCGCGCCAATGCTCAGGTGCACCGGGATGTTACCTCCAAGGAAATCTTGGCAGACTTTCCTGACGGGCTGGATTATATGATTACCGGTGTGGGCACTGGCGGGCATATCACAGGTTGTGGCGAAGTCTTAAAAGAACACTTTCCCAAATTGCAGGTCTATGCGGTAGAGCCGGAGAAATCACCGGTGATTAGCGGTGGAGAAAAAGGCCTGCATCGTTTGCAGGGTATCGGCGCCGGCTTTGTACCCCAGGTACTCAATACGGAAGTACTCGACGGTACTGTATTGGTGAGTGAGGAAGACAGTTTTGAAATGGCGCGTCGTTGCGCATTAAAAGAGGGAATTTTTGTGGGTATCTCCTCCGGTGCCAGCCTTGCGGCCCTGAAAAAGCGCGAGGGGGAGATGGATGCGGGCAGCCGGGTACTGGTGTTCAGCTATGACACTGGTGAGCGCTATCTGTCCGTTCAGGACCTTTTCTCCGCCTAAGATTTTATAATGGTGAATTCAAAGAGTATGGAGTTGTAATGGATAAAGCACTTTTGGAGCAGGTGATAGAGATCTGCAAACGCGCGGGAGAGGCGATTCTCGAGGTTTATCACAGCAGCGCTGAGTTGGAAGTCGAGACAAAGAAAGATGATTCCCCAGTAACTGCCGCAGATCTGGCCGCTCACAAAGTACTGGAACCGGCGTTGGCACAGCTTATCGAGGGAGTACCGGTTTTATCAGAAGAGCAGGAAATGCCCTCGTTCGAAGAGCGCAGTCAGTGGCAGCGTTACTGGATTGTCGATCCGCTCGATGGCACCAAAGAATTTATCCGACGCAACGGTGAATTTACCGTAAATGTCGCGTTAATCGAAAATGGCGAGCCCGTTTTGGGGGTGGTTTACGTACCGGTACTGAATATCACTTATGCCGGCTGCAAGGGCGAAGGAGCCTTTAAGCGCGATGCCAATGGCGAAACTGAAATTCGGGTGCGTCCACTGAGGCCGCGCCTGGATAATAGTGAAGTTGTTGAGCTTGTGGCCAGCCGCAGCCATGGAACCGGCACTGTCGACCAGTTGGTACAACGTATCGAGTCTGAGCTAGGAGCTGTCGAGTGCAAAAATATGGGCTCCTCGCTGAAATTATGCCTGGTTGCTGAGGGGGCAGCAGATTTGTATCCGCGTCTGGCTCCTACTTGCGAGTGGGATACTGCGGCAGCTCAGGCTGTAGTTGAAGCAGCAGGTGGTATTGTTGTGGACGAAGAGTTTAATTTGTTGCGCTACAACACCAAAGACTCTCTGCTAAATCCCTTTTTCTATGTAATTGGCGATTCTTCTTTTGATTGGCAATCCCTACTGCTGGATAAGTCCGCTGCTTAGGGTGTGACACCAATAAACATATAGAGAGTATATTTGTGCCTCCACCACCACTGGTGGAGGCTTTAAAGGGGATCTGGATATTTCCAAATTCAGGAGGCTCACTGATGTCTGGACCCGATCTGCGCTTTAACCAGGATAAAGGTGAAATTCGCTGTTTGCGTCGGGAACTGGAGGAGGAGATAAACTGGTTGCAGCGGCATTTTGAAGCCCTCTCCAATACAGTCGATGCAAATGATATTGCGTTGCGGCGCACCTATAACAGCATGCTATTTTCCCGCCGGGCCCTATTAGGTAGGATGCCCCGTTAACTAAATTCCAAATATTTTCTTGTGTGAAAAACTGTAGTGCTGCAGGTTTTAATTTGAATACGGCAGTTCTTCCTGCTCAGTGCTGTCACTTATAGTGTTGAATCTGTGCCAGCGCGAAATATTATTTTCCGGCTAATTAGCTAATTTCCTTGCCAAATTCCCCCGTAAAATGTAAATCAGTCTACGCTTTGGAAAGCTAATACATAAGAGTATTTTTCAATGCGCTACCCGGTTGTGGTGCACAATATTGAATATGCCGGATTTGGTGCCATTGCACCGGATCTGCCGCATTGCCACTGCTATGCCGATACCCTTGAGGGGACCCTGCAAAAAATGGCTGAAACGATTTTTCATCGGTTGGAAGAGCTCCGCCAGGCTGGACAGCCAATGCCGCAAGCAGGTGATGTAGACAACCTGAAGAAAAACCCGGCTTTTGTAGGAGGCGTCTGGGCCATTATTGATGTAGAAACAACTTGAAATAATTCACTGAGCTTGAACTTGATGACTGGCTTTTTGATGTGAGTGGCGATGATAAAGCTATCCGTCTACCTGCTTTCCTTTTTTATAGCTGCGTCCAGTTATGGATTCGAGGCGAATAATCCTTTTGATGGCGTCGCCACGGGAGAGTACCGGATTATCGGTACCGTTGGTTTTGGGAGTGGCGAGCAGCAGTTAAATAAGCAGCGGGATTCTTTTGGCTATGTCAGCCTTGGAATTACGCCGGCGGTAGGAGTCTGGCAAGTTGAGCTGCGGGCGTCACATTTTGATGATAATCATGTCACAGTAGATCAGGTAGGTTTAAATTTTAAAATTGATTTTACCCTGAATTGTCACGTTCAATGTCTCTATTGGATGGTGGGATATAATTATGCCGATGTGGATTTGAATAATGTTGTAAGAAGAGGCTATTGGTATCGAGAATACCCACCATTTTATCCGGATGATCGATATATCTATATTATTGATGCCAGTGGCAGTGATACCTTTTGGAATGCCGGAGTGGGTTACCGAATTATGTGGACTCAGGATTTCGATACTTCATTAGAGTATAACTACAATAATATTGGCAAAATAGAACGTGTTAACCTCGGGCATCTGCGCACCCTGAGTTTGAATTTTTCTTACCGCTTTTAGTATGCCCTCCGCCTTTTAACCTATTTTTCTCAATAATTTATTCGTAGAAATTTCTTAATTAAATACTGATTTTTTAGAGAATGGAAAAGGGGCCCTGGGGCCCCAATAGCTTTTAAATTCGATAAATGGCTTTCAGCCAGAAGGTGCGTCCCGGTTCGTTAACCCGAGTCAACTGATCGAAACCAATAATATTGGCTCCAGAGCGACTGATATGTTCAGCGTAAGTCTCATCGAATAGGTTATCGATACCGGTAGTTACCAGTACACTTTTACTGGGTTTCCAGCCGGCATTGATGGAAACGACGTTGGCAGAGTCAGTTGCACCAATATCCTGACCAACAATATTGCCTTTGCCGATATCCACCCGGTCCTGGCTTGCGATAGCGCGCCATAAAACACCTGCTGACCACTGGGCCTGTTCATAGTAGAGTCCCAGGCGGCCCTCCAGAGGCGGCAGTTGTGCCAAGGTAGTGCCATCGGTTTCGTTGGCACCGCGAACAGATGTTACGGTGAATTCAGTGCGCCACTGCTCGTTGAGCTGATATGAGGAGTCAAACTCCAAACCCCAGGAGCGCGCCTGGATGTTTCTGACAATGGAGGTAGTGCGAGTATCGGAGGAGTCCATATCATCCATATTCATACTACCCATAGAATCCATGCTACTCATTACTGCCGCTTTTTCGTAATCCGTCTCAATCATCAGGTAGTCATCAATCTGATTGACGAATCCGGAGACACTGGCGGAGAGTTTTTCACCGCGATAGATATAGCCGATATCCAGCTGGGTGGTCTTTTCTGATTCGATATCCAGTGCGCTGTAGGAGTCTGCTGTCTCGTAGGAGAAAATTTCCCAATAATCGGGGAAGCGCTCGGTGTAGCCGAGCCCGGCAAAGAGTGTGGCAGAACTATTGGGGCCGCTCTCGAGACTATATTCATAGCGCAGGAAGCCGCTGCTCAATAGCTCTGAGCGAGTTTCTCCCGCAGTGGGGTTATCCACTGAGGACATCATGGATAGAGCAACTTCATCGCGAAGGTCTTTTACTTCCCAATCATCCACTCGTGCACCGGCGATCCAGCGCTGATTGGCTGCGACCTGCCAACTGACCTCAGAAAATAACCCCAGCTGGCTAAATTCGGCATCGGCCTCTCGCTTCATATCCCGGTAGTCCATGGTGGACTGGTTCATGGTCGAGCGGCCGGTGTGGCGATTTTCCCGGGCATCAATTCCACTGGTCAATTCCACATCGTCCATAGGCGTAAACACCAGAGCCATCTTGAAACCTGTGGTCTCACTATCGAGATTCATGACCATGGGGGTAGCGGTGCTGGATAGCTCGCGCAGGCTGTAGTTATCCATGATGTGGTCGATATAGTTGTAGTAGGCCTGGAGCTCAATTGAATCGAGCCAGCTGCTGATATTGCTGCGGACATATTTCGCTTTGTGGCTCTCACGGGCAAACTTGGAACCGTCGACTCCCCGATCTGCATAGGCAGCTTCACCATCGCTAAATGCAGTATCAAACTCGACCCGTGTATCGTCGCTGGGTGTCCAGGCCAAATTGACCTGGCTGCTCCAGCGCTCATAACTGGAATTTACCTCATTGCCATCCCCGTCTTCGTAGTCGTCCGCAGATGCCGAGGTCGAGGAGCTGCGGATAGAAAACTGCGGCGAACTATAGGAGATATCGAATAGACCATCGCGACGCTCGGCACTGGCGCCGAGCAGGCTCGCATGCATATTCCAGTCGCTTTCAGTGGGGCGCTCCTGCTGCTGATTAAATACAACTACGCCGGCGGAATTTCCCGGGCCATAGAGGACGCTCTGTGGCCCTTTAATAACTTCAATTTCGTCCATTGCCTCGGGAAAAATATAGGCTGTAGGTGGGTCCATTCGGCTGGGACAACCACCCGCCATTGTTTCTCCATCCACAACCATTCCCAGGCGAGAGCCCCCCATTCCGCGAAGCATCGGATCGCCACTGGTGCCGCCTTTACGCACTACGGAAAATCCCGGAATTGTTTTCAGGTAGTCGGCGCCGTCATTGGCAGGTAATGGCTGACGGGGTTTTTTCGGATCGGTTACCAGGTTGAGGGGGAGTTCAGTTTTTACCCCAGTAACCACCATTTGTTCCATTTCACTATCTTTTAATGGTTCTGACTCTTCGGATTCTTCCGCTGCGAGATGTGCTGAAAAGGTACAGCAGGCAGCGAGTGCCAGGCTGAGAGGTTTTTTCAGAAAAATTTTTGCGTTGATGCTCTGATGCATGGTTTTCAATCCTTTTCGCTGGCGTTTCGAACACGCAGCAGTGAGCGCGCACGCCTGAGTAATATTTGGCGCACGCGACATATCCCCACCTGAAAAAGTGGTCGTATTTTGGCAAGACCCAAAGCGCTGAAAATGTTAAGACAGCAATGAGACTTGCGGTCCACAGCGAACTGCGGAGTGATGGTGTTGGAATAAAAAAGGAATTAAACCGGGGGGGCGCGAATCAGTGGGCGGCTGTAAGCGTTAGAGATAACGCGGAAAAAAGCCGGATAAGAGGGCGGTTGAGTAAAACCGGTTAGGACTATTTCCAGTTCTGTAGTTGGTGCGCTGGCAATACTGGCAGCGGCGGAAAAATTACAATGGTTATCGGCAAATGAGTGAGCGGTAAGCGTATCGTGGTTGTGTCTTGAAGAGTGGTCGCCGTGATGATCGCTGTGAGAGTTCGCTTTGAGGGCATTGAGCAATAAAGCGCTGCGGCTATCGCCATGGCAGAGCCCATAGGGCGTTCCCGCTGCAAAATCTGCCGGCATAAAACCTGCAGGAACCAGGCCTCGCGCACTGAGAAATACCAGCAATAGCAATAGCGCCTGCCACTGGGACAGACGGGAACAGTATTGGATGGTGCGCTTACCGCTCATAAATAAGAAGGTCTGTACTTTGCCCGGGCCCATTTTAAATACCCGGAGATGAGTAACAAGAGGTTAACGGGTGATACAGCAAAGTGCCACTGCCCCAAGTTAACTTTTGCGAACTAATACGAGGTAAATTGAGCTTTATCAGGTTTTGTTGGAATTTAATTTCTTTTCTTCAGCGCATTCTAAAAATAAATCTAACTTTGCTGGAAGCTAAAGGTTCCAGGAGGCAGCGCGCTCAATAAGAGATTCCCGGGATTGGGGAGAGTTCCCAGACAGCCCTGGATTATTGCGAGTAGTGGGAAGGTTATAGATAAGGTTTAAATAGTGGGGGCTCGGAGAGTCCCCACTCGGTGAATTTGACGATTCAGATTCTGCCGCTGCGCTTTAGGCGCCAATAGGCCTCTACCAGAGACTGGTGCAAAAGCTCCGGCCTCGAGTCAACCACTATGACATTGTGTGCCTGCAAATGCTGAAGTAATTGCTCCCTGCGGCGCAGGAAGTCCCTCGCTGCTGCGCTGTTTACTGCACTATCAAAGTTCTGAATCGGCTGTTGCAGCAATTTGTCCACAGAAGTCTCCCGCAGACTGGCAATCATCACCAGGTGATTGCGCGACAGCAATTTGACTGCTGCTAGGAGTTCATCACTATCTTCATCGCGCAAGTTGGTAATCAGGATTACCAGGGCACGGCGTTTGTGGTGGGCCATCAGCTGTTGTGCGGCGCTAGTGTAATCTGCGCTACTGGTGCCAGAGTGGAGGTCGTAGACATTATTCAACAGTAGATTGATTGCACTTTCGCCTTTTACTGGCGGCAGCTGTCCACCACTGCTCTCCTGTGCCGCAGCAAATGCCTGCAAGCCGACCGCGTCCCCCTGTTTGATGGCGACATAAGCTGAAAGTAGCAAGCCGTTGAGTGCGTGGTCAAAGTGGCTCAACTCGCCGTCTTTAGCGCGCATCCTGCGGCCGCAATCCAGCATGTAAATAATTTCCTGGTCGCGCTCGTCCTGGTATTCACGGCTGATCAGTTTGCGCAGCCGTGAGCTCGCGCGCCAGTCCACCTGTCGCTGGCTGTCTCCCTGGCGGTATTCACGCAGCTGGCGGAAGTCCATTCCCTCACCGCGACGCTGCTGCTGGTGCAACCCCATCAGGCGCAGGCTCTGTTCGGTGGAGAGAGATTGCAGCGAGGAGATACCGAGAAAATTGGGGTAGACCTTGACGGTCTGCTCCTGTCCCAGCCATACCCTTGTCTGCCAGAGTCCCCAGGGAGAGTTGGCCAGCACCTCGATTCGTCCAAAAGAGGCACTGCCTCGGCGACGGGGTACCAGGTCGTACTCGATGGTGATTTCCTGGTCCGGGTTAAGTTGTGCGGAGCGCGGCAGCCCTGTCGATCCTAGTTGCTGTGGGATTGAGTCGGAAACCTGGAGTAATAGTGGGCGTGGGCCGGTATTGTGAAGTTTTAGCCGCGCAGTATTGCGTACGCCCAGGGCCAGGTTGCCTGGCAATCGCCGCAGCCCCTGCAGACCGGTTACACGGTAACCAGTGAGATAGTCCAGCAGGGTGGCGCTGATTAACAGGGCACTCGCTCCCCACCAAAGGTTGCCGATAAATGAGCTGGCTTGCGGAAACCAAATTCGCGCTGCTGTAATTGCCAGAGCTGCCAGGCACCAGTAGCCGAGCAGTTTGACCAGGCGCGGACTCGGGCCGGTGCGACCGCTTTGTGCTGGTGCTACCTGTTGCTCTGTTGCAGCTACAGTCTGTGTCACAGTCGCGGCGCCTCAACACTGTCGATAATCATTGCCAGCGCCGTATCAGCAGTTTCACCGTCAATTTCCATATCTGGAGATAGGCCGATACGGTGGCGCATTACCGGGATGGCCATGGCCTTGATATCATCCGGCAGTACAAATTCCCGTCCCTGTAACAGCGCATTGGCGCGAGCTGCCTGCAGCAGGCCGATACTGGCGCGCGGGCCGGCGGGGCTGCGCAGCTGCGGTGATTGGCGGGTGGCGCGCACCAGCCGCACGGCGTAATTCAATACCTGTTCGTCCAAGCCCACCTGGGGCACCAGGGCCTGAAGTTGCTGCAATCCCTCGACAGTAATTTCCCCGGCCAGCTTTTCCTGTAGGCTGCGCTCAATTCGGCCACTGCTGGCGGCGGCGGCCAATTTCAGTTCCGCTTCGAGGCTGGGGTAATCGATGAGGACTTTCAGCAGGAATCGGTCCAGTTCCGCCTCTGGCAGCGGGTAGGTACCTTCCTGCTCGATGGGGTTTTGAGTGGCGAGTACCATAAATGGGCTGGGTACTTTCAGTGCCTGGCCGTCGATAGTGACCTGTTTCTCCTGCATCACCTCCAGCAGGGCGGCCTGGGTTTTGGCGGGGGCGCGGTTGATTTCATCCGCCAGCAGCAGGTTGGTAAATACCGGCCCGCGACGCACTTCAAAGCGGCTCTCTCCCATGTTGTACATGGCGTGGCCAGTAACGTCGGCGGGCATCAAATCCGGGGTAAACTGGATGCGGCGGAAATTGCCGTCAAAGCAGTTGGCCAGGGTGCGCACCAGAAGGGTTTTGCCGAGTCCGGGTACACCTTCGAGCAGTACGTGGCCAGAAGCCAGCAGAGCTACGAGTACCTGGTCAACCACCTGCTCCTGGCCAATCAGCAACCGGTTGATATTGTTGCGCAGTATCTGAAGTTTGGCGGACGCAGCCTGCCAGTCAGGTGACGGGCCCGTGGTTTGTTGTTCTGGTTGAAGGGTGGTCTCGTTCATAGGACTGCCTCAATTCGCTGCAGATTACGCATGTGTTCAGTAAATGTTTCTTCGGTTGTAGGGGGCTTGCCCCACAAGGTTTCAACTATTAGCCGTTCATCCATACCGGTGGAGGCACAGAGCTTGTCGCACAGTTTGCGTTTTTTAGTGGCGTTGATATGGGTGGCGCCAAGGCGACGTAGGAGTTCTTCCCGATGGCCGCGCAGCAGGGTTTCCCCTTGGTCGTCCTGCCAGTAGTAATGGCCGCAGGCGGATATATGCTCTAGCAGAGAACGGCGGGACACTTCTGGCTCCGGCTGCAAGGGGCCGAAGCGGCGCCCGTGTAGTAAAAGCCAAGCGAGTAAGGCCAGTGCGCCGGCGAGAAAAAACTCTGCAGCGTATTGACGAGCAACCTTAGAAAGGGTTTCAAAGCGGGGGCGGGTGAGAAAGACAAACTCTCCTTCGCCGGCCAGCAATTGTAAAAAATAGGCGTGATCGAAGTGGCCAATACGCTGGGACTGCCACAGGGTGCTGTCAGTCATCAGGGTAATCACACCATTGCCGCGCTCGAACTGCATAAACGGTACGCCGACATCGCCGCGTCGTACTTTTGCCCAGAAGACAGGTCCATCGGTGATAGTCTCGTCATTAAACGAAGGGTGGTAGAGCAGGTGGCTGGCATCGAGGTATAGCTGTATTTCGCTGCCGCCCTCAACAGGCAGGGTTACCAGATCCTCTTCTGACACATCGGGGTTGCGAGGCTCCTCTTGTTCTTCCGGCTCATCTTCTGTATCGCCTTCGTCCAGTTTGCGATTGTGCTCCCGCATGGCATCAGCGGGGCTCTGCTCAGGCTCAAGTACGGCATCCTCCCCGAGCAGTTGCTCCAGGGTTTCTTGCAGTTCGAACTTGTTGTGCCCTTCTTGGATAGAGACGTCCATGGACTCAAGTAGCCAATCGCGGTTTTCACTGCGCCCGGAGTCGCTGTCGAAGTTGCCGGTATAGGCTACAACGATGGCGTGGCCACCGCGCTCGACCCACTCGAGAAGCTCTTGGGCCTTGGTGGGGTTATAGACCTGGCTGGAGCTGCTGATAAACAGGGTGGCATCGGAGGAGAGGCCTTGGAGTACAGATATATTATCTGCCTGACGCGGCGCCAGTTGGATATCGGTGAGGTACCTTTCTGCTGCCAGGTAGGGATTTCGTTTGGCTTCCATGCTCCAGCCGCTATCGATCTCCTTGGAGTAGCGCTCGTAGAAAGTGAGGAATAGCCATACAAGTGCAACGCCACTTATGACCAGGGCTGCCAACAGAATTCTCTTAGCGGTCATTGCCAAATTCCTCCTGCCATTGGCTACAAAGTGAGCTTACCTGAGCCTCTTTTGGCGGCCGGTGGGCATAGGCAAGCTGCTGCCAGTTTGCAGTAAGCTCTTGTACAAATTGACTCAGGGCGGGACTTACTGGGCGCTGTACTTCATTCGGCTCCTGTTGCCTTACTTGTACCAGCTGTGCGCATTCACTTTCGGTAAGGTGATCGCCAAAATAAAACTCGAAGTCTTCAATCAGGTGAGAGAGGGTGGCGCGGTACAATAGTCCCAAACTGGCTCGCTTGTCTCCCTCTGTCCACAGGCGCATGACCTCCGCGCAAACGTCATCGGGCAGACTCGATTGGCGTACATCCAGGCCGAATAGGGTTTCGGGGACGGGCTGCTTTTTCTTTGGCTTAACCTGCCATTTCAAGCTCTGAAGAATTTTATCGTGATGTCTCCAAAGCAGATAGCCCAGGCCGAATACCAAGCCAATCCAAAGCAGCAGCTCCAGGATTTTGGCAATTGTTGGGCCCCATTTAACTTCATCGTCAACTTCAGGCGTATCTTTAGAGTTCTCAAAAAGCCATTCGATAAAGTTAATTAACCACTCGGGGAACTTTTCTTTGACGGCTTCTGTTTCAGATTTGTCTTTTTTGCGCCAACCACTGATCTCTTTCATTTGATGAAAGTCATCGCCGGCGAGAATTTTGTCAATATGCTCTTGGGCCTGCTGCGGGGTTTCCAAAGATGCGGCGCTGGCGGGGGGCGCTGGAATTAATGAGCCAAAGGTGAGCCCGCAGATCAGGATTAGGGCAGCAGTGCTTGGTTTTCTTCTGCGGTGGGACTCCTGTTCACGCTGCTGGCGTTCCAGTAGGTCCCGAAACTGGATTTCTATATCCCAGCCTTCCAACTCGATACGACGGCCGATATAGAGGCAAAACCCACTGACTATATAGAAGGGGGCAACGGCTGCCATGATGAGTAAATACAGCGAGTAATAAAGCCATTTGACCCACAGAATATCCCCCTGGAATAAGGGAATCCAATCGATTCCTTCGACGTACTGTTCTGGTATAAACAGAAATACCAGCATCGATAAAGCAATAAGTAGGAAAGCTTCGATGTGGAAAAGCGTGAGCGTCAGCCAGGTAGCGGTCCCAGAGTGTTTGCGGTGCAGTACCCCAAGGCGCGAGGTACGGGCCTTGCCCGTGGATTGCTCCAGCACGGTAACTGGCATATCGAAAGAGCGTGTGGGGCTCAGCCGACGGAGGGTAAGCCACATAAACCAGTCGCGACGATTCTGGCTAAAGAAATGCTTCAATGCCTCACCAATGGATACCGGTGAGCCAAATAATGCGCGGCTGATCATAAACAGGGGCAGCCGATCAAATACGGGTTTCAGCCACCAAATAAATAAGATGGAGAGCGTTGGTGACTCTGGAAACAGCCAATAACACAAAGCAAATAGCGGTGCTGCAGGCAACAGGTAGACTATAAAAAGTTGCCACCAGTATTTTCGTGCCAGGGCGATACCGAGATCGACAGACTCCCAGGGAGAGCGCAAGCGGGCTCGCACGGCCAGATTCTTAATTTGCATGAGTTGCGCCCTCCCTGCGTCCCGCCAGGATGAAGTACGCAAAGACCAGTACCCAAAACAGGGCGCCTACCCCGAGCTTGATCGCAATCGGTGTGCTGGCACTGGAGGACCAGAAGGCTTCAAGGAAAGCGGCAATCACCAGCATCAGGAAAGTGCCGTACATAATCTTCATTGCTTCGACAGCGGCCAAGCGCAGTGCGACCGTGCGCCTGTGCTGGCCCGGATCCACTAGAGAGCGTCCCAATATCAGGCCCGCTGCTCCCGCCAGTACTATGGCGGTCAACTCAAAGGCGCCGTGGCCAATCACAAATGGGTAGAAGGTGGAGACAAAGCCCACCCGGGTGATATGCCCAAACGCTGCGCCAATATAGATGCCGTTAAACACCAGGAAGAAAATTGAGCCCAGGCCAAACAGTACACCGCCGGCAAAGGTGCGAAAGGCGATGCCAATATTGTTTTTGATATAAAAACCGAACATGAACAGGTCGGTATCAGAGCCGCGCTCGCGGCCCAGTACCCGGTTGCCCGGATCATACATGGATTCAAAACCCATAACCTGTTCCGGTGACATTACTGCGTACACCAGGGCATCGTTGTTGTAAGTGCCGATTCCCAGGATCAGGCCAGGTATTAAAAACAAAGCGGATGCCAGCAGTACTGCGCGGCTATTAGCGCGCACGGCTTGGGGAAAACCTGCCAACAAATAGTGCAACCATCCCTTGCGGCGCAAGGTTTCCTGGCGGTAGACACGGTGATGTGCCGCCATAACCAGTTGGTTGAGGTGGTCTATCAGGCGGTTGGTATATTGTCGCTCCTTAGCCATTGCCAGCTGCTGGCAAAGGTTGCGATAGGCGACGGGTAGGTCAAGGGCCGCAACTTCGGACTTGTTCCGATCCGCTTTCAGCCAGGCTTCTAATTGCTCCCAGCTGTCGCGGTAGCGATTCTCAAAGTCTCTCTGCTTCATAGGTACCTCTGCCTATCCCCTGCCACCGAGTAGCCAACTGCCCACAGAGCGCAGGTAGCTCAAGGCATCGCTGTCCCTTTTCCGAGTAATCGGTTCGAGCAGATTGGCGAGCTCTTGCTGACGCGCTTCGCTTAAATCCTGGTGGCGCTCCAAAAGGCTGACCAGTGCCTGTTGGTCTTGCTGGCGAAGGTTTTGCGGTGGTGGGAGCGGGGTGGTATCCGGCAGGGCAACTGGTGCCTTTTCCTCTTCGCGATAGACCACCAGGGTGGCTGCTGCCAGGTCGCCAAGGCGCTGGAAGTGACGCCCCAGTGTCATGCTTATTACGCCAGTGGCGTAGGCAAATGGCATAAAATCCGCGAAGCGTAACAGGTTGCGAACGATGGATGCTCCCCAGGACACCGGAGTAAGGTTGTCGTTGACCACCATTAGGCCAAAGGCTTTTTTGCCCGGTGTTTGCCCACCGCGTAAAACTTCAAAAAGCACCGGGTAAAACCACTCGAGAAAAAAGGCGCAGACGAGCCAGATACCCGCACCGGCAAAGCCGGCAAATAGCAAGGCAAAGCCGATCGCGGCCAATATCAATGATCGATAAAACACATCCACTGCATACGCAAGGATACGCGGCACAGGCCCCGCGGCCCGCGCGCGCAAATCAATCCCCTCGGGTGTTTCGACGTTATAGGTGGTATCCAGCAAGCCACCGCTCCTGTCTGGTAGAGAAATTTAATTGTGATTGGGAACGCCGAAAACTTTTCGGTAGGCAACACCAAAAGCGATACTACAGAGGGGGATTGCCCAAATCAGGCCGATAAGCAGAGGAATACTGCCAGCTAAAAAGATCAGTATCATAACAATTGCGAAACCAAGGAAGGCAAACCAGTTCTTAGTGATGGCTTTACGGGAGGTTTCCAGAGCTTCCCAGGGGCTCAGATTGCGATCGGCAATTAGGGGCATTGTCATCAGATAAGCAATCATTAGGTAAATACCCGGAATTATCAGCAGTATCAGACCAACCCCAATTAGTAGATACATAACGATGGTCGCAAAGCCGAGAGGCACTATCTTGTCGAAATGAGCAAACACCTCGGTACCAGAAGTCTGCTCGTCGCGGGCGATCTTGATACCAATCATTGTCATACCCACCGCCAAGGGTGCGCCGGCAAAGGTCACGATCAGCTGAGAGAGAGCCTCGGCAAATGGCCCTGGGTTGCTGTCGGGGCTGAAAGCCGCAGTGCCGCCAGTAATTAAGGTGGCGACGATAGTAATTGCAATAATGGCAACGAAATAGAGCAATGCTCCCACCCAAACGGTGCCTTTATTACCACTCGTGCGTTGCCAAGCTTCGCTAAGAGTCTCCCCAATAGAAAACGAATAATCCCCGGCAATGCCCTTTTCAATAGAGCCTGAGTCGTCACTCACTGGGCTATTGGCCAAATTTGCTTCAGGGGCCTTATAGATGTCACTCATCCTGTTAGCTGTCCTTATTGAGATTTAGATTATTAATGGGGTGCAGAGTCTTGGGAGGGAAATATCTCATAGGCAGGAGTGGCGAACAATGCCACGCCAATACATTGGCAAATTAGGTGATACATCTTTCTCAGCATAAAATCCCCGGGGAGTGACTAAGGAATAGAATTGATGAAAAAAATACTGTGGATGAGCGGCCTGGTTTTGGTGTTGATTACCGCTGGGTACGTCGCCTTGCCGTTTTATTCCATCGAGCAATTGCAGCGTGCGGCGAAAATGGCTAAATCCGATCAACCGCAGGTTAGAGCTGAGAGTATCGACACGTTAGAGCGCTATGTCGATTTTCCTGTTTTACGTGACAATTTAAAGATCCGCTTACAGCAGCAACTTAGGAATTCTCTAAGTAACTCTATTCCTCAGGAATTTGATGAATTACTCAGTGCTGGTGCAAATTTCTTTATGGATCCACTTTTACAACAGTTTATTACTCCTGAGGGCATTGCCGACCTTCTTCGTGGGGGAGAGGATCTGGAGGCATTTCAGCGGGAAATTTATCGACAGGGTGGTGAAACACCGGATATTTCCGGAAATGAGACTTCTGCAGCGGAAGAGAAAGAAGATTCCTGGCAGCGCATGGGCTGGCATTTTACCGACCTCAATCATCTGAGTGTTGAATATGGTGAGCATGGTCGGCCTGAATTGCGCATGTTGATGCAACGCAATGGTCTGCGCTGGCAGCTGGTGGACATTCAGCTAATTGGTGATAAAAGTGGAGAGAGTCAGGAATGGAGATAGAAAATTCAGTTAACGTATTTGGCGATCCATTGGTGCCTTGTAGCCTGGACCCGAAGACTGGCTTCTTTCGCGATGGCTGCTGTAACACCTGTAAAGAGGATCTCGGTTCTCACACCGTCTGCGTTGCCGTGACTGATAAGTTCCTGGAATTTTCCCGCAGTCGCGGCAATGATTTGAGCACACCGGTAGAGGAGTTTAATTTTCCCGGTTTAAAGGAAGGGGATCGTTGGTGTCTCTGTGCTGCGCGCTGGCTTGAAGCGGAGAAATTGGATATGGCACCCCGGGTATTTTTACAGAGTACACATGTGAAGGCGCTGGAAATTATTCCTATGCAAACATTGCGTCGCTATGCGCTGGATTTACTTTAGTTAATTGGGTGGATCAGCTTCTTGTCCACCTATTAACTCCCTTCAAATGGCGGCACGTCCCTGTGTCGCCACGCTACAGACAAGATAGCTACTCGGAACTTAAGAGGGCAGGAAGTCGATTGAGTAGTTTTTGGTAGTACTTTCAACGTTGGCAGAACCAAAATTGATCATGCGGATTCTCGCCAGCAACTTGCGTTCAAGTGCCGGGTTATTAAGCTCGCTCTCTATCAATTTGATCGACGCGATAGCACCATTCGGTGCGATCACCAACTGTACGGTGAGCCTTCCCTGCAGAGTTGGGTCCCTGCGCAACGCACGGTTATAGATTCCAATAATAGCCTCTTTATTGGCTTCCATAACACTGCGAATGGAATCGTCGGTACGTATGGATTTTTGCCCTCTGGCCTTGGCCACCGCTTCATTGGCTGAACCCGTTGCCTGGGTACTTTGCACTCGGGTGTTCTCACGACCGGCCAGTGAGACACCACCGGTATCGCGACTCACTCTGCCGGCGGCAACGCCGCCGCTGGAGGCTTTTGACTTATCCGCGATCATACTGCGTTCTATTTTAGTGGCAGTAGCATTCCCCGAGCTGAGCTGGCCCCGGCTAATATCCGATGTATTAAAACTCTCGCGCATATCCAACAGATCATCGGCGAGTGCATTCAGGCCGCTATTGGCCGCTTTCTCCCGGGCCTGCTGTACTTTGGCAACCGGGGGATTTTCAACCTTGCGCGGCTTCTCCACAGGCTTGGGCTTGTCGGGTGTTTCCGCTTTCTTTTTGGGTTTCTCTTCGGGCTTTTTCTTTTCCTCAGGCTTCTTTTGCTCTTTGGTTTTCGGCTTTGGCTTGGGTTTTGGCAATTCCTTTTTTTCCAAAATCACTTTGGCCAGCTGTGGTGGCACCCTTTCGGCTTGCTCTCGGGTGAGTTCGGGTACTGGCGCCAGTGCAACGGCAATGCCACTGATGGCCAGGGCTATCAGGCCACCGCGCAGCAATTTGATAAAGCGCTGATCCTCCTCCCTTGAGGCGGACCAAGGTAGCACCGTTTCCTGTAGTTGCCAGGGGGCGTAACTAATGGTTGCTGTACTCATATCAGGATTCCACCCCCGAGGGATCTTCCGGCGCTGTTTGTTCTACGGCGAAAGACATATCGCGGAAGTCTGCGGCTGCGCAGGTGTGCATGATCTGCTTCAGCAACTCATAGGGAACTTGTTCATCACCTAAAATAGTCACTGCTCGGCCCAGAGTTTTCTGGGCTTCGCTCAGCTCTCCCGCTCGTTCAGCACGGTATTTAAGCTCTGTTACCAGGGCCTCAATATTCTCTGCGCTGGGATCGATATCATCGATGTTGGCGATAAATCGGTCCCCAACAAACAACTGTTTATTGTTGACCCGGACTACAGTAGTCACCTCGGGTTTCTGTTGTGAGGTGGACTTGGGCAGTTTTATGGTTTTATCAGTCTGCAGAACCTGAACATCACTGGTTGAGTTCACCAGAAGGAAAAATACCAGGATGGTGAAGATATCCATCAGTGATACCAGGTTCAGTTTTGACTGCTGCTTTTTTTGCCTTTGCCTGCGCTCTTGCAGTTTTGCGGCTGCATTTATCTTCATAGTTTGGCCCCGCTATTTTGTCTGCTCCGGTGCATCGCCGAGAGATATCTGGGGGAACAGTTCTGCATCAACAACAGATGCGGCCACTACAGCCCGGTAGCTGCGTGCAGTATCCATGGCGGCGACCAGAGTTTTGTAAGGCGTTCCCTTTTCTGACAGGATCACCAGATCATCTTTGTCGATAGATTTTTCTCGCAACTGCCGTTTTATCTGCTGTAAAACGATAGAAATCGTGGCGAAATCCGGTGAGTTTTCTTCGTGTGGGATGCGTTTAACCCGCTGCCCAGCGGGATAATTGATATCGACATACTGCGTGCGCAAAACGAGTTCGAGCTGACGATTTTCCTCCACACTGCTGGAACTTCCATCGCTGATACCCGGCAGGTTCAGCTTGAGCACGGAGATATGGGAAAACACCATATTTAGCAGTAGCACAGGAACCAAAATGGTCATCAAACTCATAAACGAGGTGATATCGAGTTCCGCTTCCTCATATCCACGCCGGCGAATATTTATGTTCAGCATGGCGGTACCCCTTAGCTGTTAGCGGTGCGTTGTTCCGCTTTCTGTGGGCGTCCCATGGTCAGCAGATTAAGGAATTTAACCCCGGCCATTTGCAAACTATCGACAATCTCATTGGTTTTATTTTGCAGCATTGAGTTAAACAACAGCAGGGGAATGGCAGAAATCAAACCGAATGCTGTAGTGTTCATCGCTACGGAAATACTGGTGGAGAGCATGGTCGCTTTTTCAGATGGGTCGGCACTGGCTACTGCGGTAAATGCAGCAATCAGACCCATAATAGTACCGAGTAGGCCCAGCAGAGTGGCAATATTAGCGAGAGTGGCCAAGTAACTGGTGCGTTTTTCCAGGCGGGGAACCGCTTCGAGAATCCCTTCCTCAATAGCCAGGGCAATATTTTCCTCGCGCTTGGCAAATTGCAAAGTGTTGATGCCCGCTGCGGCGATACGCCCCATTGCTGCGTCGTTGTCTCGGGCCAGCTGCAAGACATTTTGATAGCTGCGTTTTTGCAACATGGGCAATACTTGTTGATACGCCTTTTTATTGGCATTCCGCGCGCGTGATAAAAATATCCAGCGCTCTACTACCATTGCCAGTCCGATAACCAGGACCACTGCAATTGGGTACATGAAGGGTCCGCCATTTTGGAAAAAACGCAGCATCGCTTGAGTGAATTCCATGATTTAATTCTCCACAGATAAAGTTATAAATTTGTAGTGCAAAGGGAGAGCGATTGAGTTCCCACCCTTGGTGTATAAAGAGGGCCGCGGGACGTTGAAGCCTGCTGCGGCTGTTCCATGTCTTCGCTGTATAAATTCAGCAGCGCCGCTTCCATGCGCCGCAAAAAGAATATTTTTAATTTTGGTGGGTCGGCCTAATCGGTTTTTTCCTGTTCAGCTTGTAACAGCTTTATTTCCCGCCGAAATTCCGAATATTCCTGATGTTCAAATACAGAGGAGAAAGTTTGCGGCAGAACGCTGTCGAGCCTTTGTAAACTGTTGGCTTGCTTCCAGGGGATGATATATAAAACCTTAGGTTGTTCCTGGCTGCCAATTACGGTGGACTCCAGCGTTGTTATTTCCTCTGCTGTTGCACCGTGTGCAAAGATAGACAGGCTCAGTATGAGGCTAGAAAATAATTTCATTGTTAAAGTCTCCGCTCCAGCTCGAGTATCCATGCACTGAGCAATTTATCCTGTTCAGTACCGGAATCTTGCGCTGCCATATAGTGCTGAAGGGCGCGCTCGGGTTGTTGCAGGTAAAGGTCGTAGAGGATTCCCAGGTTGCGGTGTGCATCGGCATAGTGTGGCCAACGCTCTATGGCCGCGTTGTAGTATTGCTCTGCATCTTCGAACCGCCCCCGGTCACGCATCAGGGCGGCAAGACGATTCCAGGCAAATACATTGTTATCGTTTACAGCAATAGCCTGGCGAAAGCTGCTCTCGGACTCCTCGTATTTCTCGCCGGAATGCTGCACGATTGCCAGGTTAAGCCAGGCTCCAGATAGCTCCGGCCACTTTTCAGTAATTTGGAGCAGTTGCGATTCAGCTGCAGGTAAATCATTTGCCTGAAAATTCTGGCGAGCCAGTTCCATCGCCGCACGGGCCTGTTGCGGTACCCTTTTAACATCTCGCAAGTAGGGGTTTTCTGTCAGTTGTTGCGCGGTGTCGCTATCCGTGGGCGATATCGTCTTTTGCAGACCGCTACATGCGGAGAGTAAAAAAACCAATAGCGCAGCAGTGAATAACCGTGCGATTGAAGTTAATTTCTGGGTGCTCGATTCAGTGCAGTGCATCACTCCACTCCAGGGTTTTTTCTTCTTTTTTGTAGCGTGCGGGTAACAGCTCTCCCAGTGAGTGGAAGCTGCGTTTAACCCAGTCGTCGTAAATACCCTCAACCGTGCGCTGGATATTGGCCTCGTGAAGTTCTATGGACTTCTCCTCAAAGGGATAGGCCTGTTCCTCCAGTAGAATTTCGTATTGTTCCAATTCCAGCTCGTTTAGGTTTTTAGGGCGCTGTGAGTCCATCAGGTCACGGCTGAGCTGTCGGTACACTTCTGCGAGGCGATAGTTTGCTTGAGGGGTGAATTCTGCGATGCCAAATTCCAGGACTTTGCGGTAATCTGCCACGGTGGTTTGCATGGCCCGCTTTTTATTAGCGAGACTGGTCTTTAACGGCAAGCGCAGTGCCAGTTCAGCAAATTTCGCATAACTTTGTTCCGCCAGTTCACTTTGAGAATAAGCGGCCAGGTAACGCCCGCGGGGTGACTGCAGCGAGTTCTGTGCAAGTTGTTGTAGCCAGTAATTCCGCTTGGTGGGCTTTTTGGTCTGAGCGTAGATTTCGACCAGCTGAAATTGCGCTTCCAGACGTTGCTCAGCGGGCTCTGGCCACAATTTGCTGTAGTTGCGATAGCTTTCAATAGCCCTGTTGTACTCACCGGCTTTTTGCAGGTTTTCTGCTGCCATAAACAGGGATTGACGGCGAACTTCCCGATCCGGATCTGTAGCGGCTAATTGCAGTAATTCTGAGGCGGCGGCCGCTGGCATTTCCAGAGCTTCAAAGATAACGATGGCTTTGGCAGCCAGTGTCGGCGTCAAGGTATGCGCGGGATAAAACTGGCGGAAATCAGCGAGTTCTGTGCTGGCGCGCTGCCACTGCCCTAATTGAATAAGAAAATTAATCGCATCGTATTGGGCGGTGGCCGCAACCTCTGTGCGCCCGCTATCGCGGATACGCAGCAGGTGATTGAGGGCTTCCTCACTGGGAGCGGCATCTTCACTCTCGCGCTGGGCCAAAATGATTTCTGCCTGGCGATAGATGGATAACTGCAATTGGCGCAATGCGTCTTTGCGCAGCTTATCGTCTGGCTGGTAGCCGAGCGCGCGGGTATAGGCAGCCTCTGCCTGGGGATATTGTTTCAGGGAAAAATGGCTGTGGGCCAGTATTATTGCAATACTTAGTTGCTGTTGCCTATTGGCTGGCGGTTGCCATTGATCGGCGTGCTCGGCAGCGGCGATGGCTTCGGCAAAGCGCGATTGTTGTAACAACTTATCGGCAGCGGCCAGCTGTACTGGCAGAGCTCTCGGGTCTTGGGGCCAGCTCTGTGCAAATTTCAGGCTCGCTTCGATATTGCGATCGAGCCACAGGATTTTCTGTTCCGACTCTTGATCCGGAATTTGTTCATACACTCTGGCTGCACTGAGGATGGCTCCGTAGCCGGCTTCGGCAGCATACTTGGGATCTTGGTATTCCCAGGCGACCTGGCTGTAAGCGCGCCAGGCGGCGGGGTGATCTGCAGCCTGCTCAAGACACTCCGCCATCAGGAAAACCATGGATGGTGTGCGTGGATCTTGTGGAAAAGTCTGCGCGTATTCCTGATATAACGCGGCGGCGCTGCGATAGGCACCCAGTGATTGTGCGCTGACAAGGCGACGTTCTTTCACCTTATTCGCGGGTAGTTTTGTGACTTGCTGAGCCAATTCCTGAGCGCGGGCGTGGTCAAACTGGGCCAATTCATACAGCCATGGTTGCAGGGTTTTGGCCAACTCCTGTTGTTGAGTTTCACCTGCTGCTTGCCAGTAATCACTGTTCACACCATAGCGACGCACAAAGTCCCGCTTCGTCGGCAGAACTTCTTTGTGTAGTCTCCCCGCTTGTAAGGTTTCAACGGCGAGAAGATGAAGCTGTGGGGCTTGCTGGGTTTGTGGGTAGTGATTGACGAATTGTAAAAAGGTATCGGCACTATTGCGGAACAACTCTTTTTCCCGATACCAGGTACCGAGTGCACTGTATAGCTGGTGCTGATAGGGACGTGGCTCTCCATTGAGGTTAAAAGACTCAATGGCTTCAGCACCTCCCAGGTAGCTGAAGTTTAATGCGAGCCCGCGCAGGCTGTCTTCACGCAGGCGCTGCCGCCCAACAGGGAGTTCCTCCCCCTGTTCCTCACTGTGCAAAATATCCAGCGACTGGAGAAAAATATCTGTGGATGCGCGGTAATTGCTCGATTTAAATTCTGACCAAGCCAGCATATAGCGAGCATTATCCGTAAATGGACTCTGCCCCTGCTTGAGCAATGCACGGAAATCTCGGGCGGCACTGGGGTAGTCTTTGCGATTGAATGCCGCCTCGCCACGGCGGAACAAGACTTCGCCGATAAACGGTGAGTCCGGTGCGCTACCGGCTATCTTTTCCAATGCCTGTAAGGCCGCGGGCATTTCCCCATCCAGTGCCCGCGCGCGGGCTAAGCGATAGAGAATGTAATCATCTTTTGGGCGCTGTGCAGAGAGACTTTGGTAATAATCGACCGCGCTGGAGTAGTCGACAATGGTATCCGGATTGTCGGACTGTTTTTGCTCCAGTCGTTCCATTTCCAAGTCAGCCAGGCGCAGATGGATTTGTTGCCGAACCTTGGGATCGGCGTGGCTCTCCAGTGCCGTGCGGTAACTTTGCACCAGGTTTTCCAACGCGATAGCGGTTTGCACGGGCGGACTTTGCGGTGCCTCTTCCTGGGAGCTGGGCGGGTTGGCACGGGGCAGGTCAGCCAGGGTTTGTACCGGTTGATTGCCACAAGCTGTCAGGGCACAGCAAATACCAATAGCCAGGGAGCGCAGGGTAAACACAGCTGCCGGATGCGGGGCGTTATTCATTGTCTGAGGCCCCGGTATTATCCGTGTCACTGTCAGCCTGAGAGGTTGCGGGGATCGCCTGCATTTCAGCGTCTTGCAGACGTGCGATAGCCAGGCGTGTGTGGGCCATATAATTGTGAATTTGCTGCTGCTCCCTACCCAGCTGGGCGATAACCTCTCGGCGCAGGTCGGCTTCAATCAATTCGCTGGCTCGACCAATCGCCGCTTGCTGAGCTGGAATTTCGTCACCGGCGGTGACCACCCGATAGGCTAGTTGGCGCAGTTGTGGCCCCCGCTGTGCTTCGGTATCTGTTTTCTTGCGTTGTTCCCGCCCCCTGCGTAACTGATCTTCGAGCAGCTGTAGGGATTTTCGCTGCTGCCACAACTTCTCGTGATACTGTTCGCTGGCTTGCCAAAGCAAAATCCCCCGGGCTTTCGCCAGGGTTTCCGCTTGTTGTTGGCTGGCTTTGCCGCTGTCCTGGATTTTTTTAAGACGTTCTTGAGCGCCGGTGAGAATTTCCAGTAATTCGAGGGTTTCACTTTGTTCATTTGGAGTGGCGGTGGTCGCCAATAAAGTGAGTGCGTCGCGCTCCTGTTCAATATGCTCGAGAGCTGCCCTCAAATGATCATATTGCTGTGTTGCCATCTGCAACTGCTGGTCAAACTGGGCGCTATTGTAGTTATCAATAATCGTTGTACGGCGCAGGTGACGCTCTTCGATAAGGTCGGCAAATTGGGGTAGTTTATCTTGCCAGGTCTGTAGGACCTGGGTGAGCTGCTGCAGATCGCGCAGCTCGGTGAGCCGCAATTGGAAGTGGTCACTTTGTAGGATTGGCCGCAGAAAGTGTTGGTTATCGCGCAATAGGGGAGAGGCCTGGGCCAGTTGTAACCAGCCATAGCGCCATGCCTCGCGCTGAACAGGATCATAGGCCAGCGGTTCCGTCGCCAGGTCTTGTTGTAACTGGTGTAACTCAGTAAGCGTTTCCAGGTAATAAGCTTCAGCGCTTTGATATGCTCTGAGGGCTACAGAGCGATTTTCCAGTTTTTCGTAACCATAAGGCAGGGCTACCATCGCTTCCCGTGCGGCGGGACTGTAGCGGTGCTTATCCAGTAAAAATTGCAGCGCGTCTATGCCCGCTTGGTAGTCTTCACCATTGATAGAGGACCAAGCCATCCCCAGGAGTGCGCGAGTTGCCCAGGGCGTGTTGAGGCGAACCCTGGAAAAGGCTTCTTTAGCTGCGCTGTGTTGCTCCGCAAGAGCCAGGGCGTACCCCATACCAATATGGGCTTTATCAATGAGTATGGGGATTTCAGATGAAGGAATATCAATTGTTTCTGCAAAATCAACAGCGACTTGATATTCGTGAATTGCTGCAGGCAATTGGCCGGACCTGGCAAAGGCAGCGCCTAAGTTGATATGTCCCAATAACTTTTCTGCAGGGTATAAATCACTGGTTTCCAGTAATTTTTGAGCCGTGGTGAGGTCTTTATTGCGCAGCGCTAAGTTGAGAGGTAGAGAGGACTCCTCGGCAACCCCTGACTTTTCCAAGTGTGCTGCTGCGCTGGCAAAATCACCGTTCAGGTAATTTAATTCGGCCAGCTTTAACCAGGCAGTGCGGCGATATTTTGGTGCAGCCGCGACATTACTCTGCTGCTCAAAAAGTTCAGCTGCTCGTCTATGTAAACCAAACCCGAGGCTGATCCCGCCCTCTATCAATGCGGCGTTATCCCGGTGAATTTGAATTGAATCCCGCTGCTGAGCAACCAGCAGTGTGCTCAGGGCATCAAAGTAATTCCCTTGAAAATACTCGTAAAGCGTAGCGCCATAAGCGAGGTCTTGAGCCCTTTGGTATTTTTGTGGGGTTCGCTGCTCATTGCTGGGACCGCTTGTTTCGGCCACAGTATCAGCTTCCTGAGCGCAAAGGTTACTTGCGGCAAGAGTGAGCGCCAGGGATAGGATGCGGGTAAAAGATGGGTAGTACATGGCTAATCAGGGCGTTGGCCACTGCACCAACTCAAACTCCGGCTGTTGTTTTCCGGAGTTGTCTAAGATAACCAGTTCAATAACGGCGGGCTCATCACTTTTATTCAATTCCAACTTGGCTGCCCGCTTGTATTCGCGCCCTTCGGGCCCAAGGCCAGTTATAAAAGCAGAAATAGTGTAATCACCGGATTTTAGGTTGCCTTTGTAAAGCGGTTGAATACCACCGCGAATCAACGCTTCCCGCTGATGTTCCGTATACAGATGACTTGCACTTAACTTGTTATCGATGTGTAGCTTTACTGCATCCAAAGTAAAATAGTGGCCTACATCCATAGACACATAAAAGGCGATTTGGCTCTGTGCGGGATAGAGCAAATCTTCTTCAAGAATCAATAAATCCCTGTTTAATTTAAGTACATCGCGCTTTAATTCTTCCAATTTCTCCGCAGAGAAATCGCTTTCCTGAGCCTGCACAAACGCAGAGCCTAAAAGGCCGATAAATAAAATAAAGCACTGAAAGGGGCGTCTCATGGCAGACCTTTTGATAGGAATTGGCATTATTCTTTGGTCGGCGCAAATTATGTCAGGGGATCAACGATCTGATGTGATCTTGTTGGCAAATTTTCTATGAAGATAAAACGGATTACTCAAAGATTCTCCAAACCGCGACTGAAAAACAACTTCCGGTTACTATCGATAACTACTGCTTCAAATTGGGGCAATCGATTAATAAGTGCCAAGCCTTTCTCTTTTCCCAGAACAAACACACTGGTAGAAAGGGGGTCGGTATCAAAGCCGCGGGGGCCAATAATGCTGACACTAATCAACTTATCAGTGTCTTTTGCAGAAGTTTCCGAGGGTTTTCCTGTGGATGGATTAAAAATATGGTGCACTCTATCCTGCTGCTCATCAATAAAATAACGCTCGTAATCACCTGAGGTAGAGATAGCAATATCACGCAGGGGGATAACCGCAGCATTTTTACTTTTTTCACGGGGGTGGCGAATACCCACTAACCAGGGTTGCCCCTGTTTATCTCCCAGCATGCGTGCATCGCCACCGGCACTGACACTGGCGCAGCAAATGTCTGCCTGCTTGAGGATCTCAATTGCCCGATCAACCGCATAGCCCTTGGCAATTCCCCCTAAATCTATTTTTGTGTTCTCGTGGCCAAAACGCAGTGTATTGGCTTTTTTATTCAGTTTTAAGTGGCGGTAATTCAGCGCTTCTAACAACGAGTCCGTCAGCTGGGCGTCTGCCTGTTTCTGCTGGCGAAAATCATAGTGCTTGCCCAGGGTGGCGTAGCTGATATCGAATGCGCCATCAGTGAGCTGACTAAACCAAAGGGATTTATCAATCAGGTTGGTGAGCTCTTTGGAAATATTGACGTTTCCCCGGCCAGCCGTGCGGTTAATGAGTGATAGTTCACTGTTTTCCTTATAGGGTGATAGCTGATCGTCAAGTCGATGAAACTCTGTCATGACCTCTTCAATAAGGTGCTCGGCTTCAATGCCGTCCTCGTGCCAAAGTTGCAGGCGAACCTGAGTTCCCATAATTGCACGTTCAGCGTAGTGCCATTCGGCCACAGAAGGAATCGCGCAAAGTGTGGCACTACACAGTAATAGCAATTTAAAAAAGCGGAACATCACTTATCCAACTTAAATAATGGGGGCGAAGGCAGTCATACTGTCTTGTAAGTTACTATCGCCGAGACCGTGATTCGGAAATAAGGTTGAGAAATTACCTTGCTCTCCGTGCAGGGCCATATAGTTGAGCACTACAGTTTCCACCAATAAATTGACGTTGTTAGCGGCGGGGGTGGATGTTGTTTCTACGTCACCGGAGCTGCGCATATAGCCGAGTTGCTGGTGGATCGCCTGTTCGTCCGCCGTGCCACCGAGTAATTGTGGCCGGCCCGCCGGGTTGTATACCAGGAAAAATGAGGCGGCTGTCTGTTGGTCATCGCCAGTCCAGACGCCTTTGCCACGGCCCTCTACCGAGTCGTCCAGCATTCCGTTGGAGAAAACGGAACCATCACTAAAAACGTAAATCATCAGGGGCTGGTTGCGGCGGGCGGCATACTCCAGGCAAGCGCCAATACAGCGCCCAGCGCGCAAATCGCGAATCTCTCCTGTGGCCCGGTCGCCGGTATGGTAGTCATAGCCACCCATGGTAATAGTGCCTGCACCGGCATATCCATTGACGACCAGCTTCATCACTGAGGCGGTCTTTTGGAACTCTCTGTCTCCACTCAATTCTGAACTGGTAAAAACACCGGATGGCCCGACGATATCTGGATCGGATTCGGGATTTAAATCGGCCGGGTTGCCAAAGCGATCAGCCAGGTCAGCACTTTTCATATAGCCGCAACGCACCAGGTCTTTAATGACTGCATCGGTGCTGACTTTAGTATTTACGTTGCTGAGTTTCGCTTCGGAGATGCGGTACATGGACTCCATCACTGCGACAGTGTCCTCCTGACTGAGCAGCCCCACCAGGTCTCCTACATCTACAAGGCCAGTAACGTCGGAAGAGCGATCCACTTTGGTGGGGCGAACTTCGGGGTTGATCATGGTGGAAGGAGCCATGGAGTTGCCACCGGAATCACTGGAGCTGGAGCCGATCAGGGCCAGCAGGGAACCGTTGGCTCCCGCCTGGTTAATACCGTACATGGGATTGTGTGGGTTGTTGCCGGTGTCATTTTCCGAGCGAGCGGGAATAACTGCACCGTTGGTCGCCGATGCTGTGCCAGCAGCGATTTTTTCCAGGATGCCTCGCAACATGCCGCTGTCACTATGGAAGGCGAGACCCAGGTCAGTATTGATAAATTCATCACCGAGGGAGGGAACCATATCTCCGGGGAGGCCTTGCTTGTTGTAGCCGGCTGTGCCGAGAAAATCCATTTGTCCGCCCTCTTTACCTACCAGCACATTGGAGCCTGCGATATTGGCGCCGCCGGCGAGATCGAAACAAATAAAAGGAATTTTACCGGCACCGAATGCACTGACGTCACAGGGGCCGCCATTGGTTTTTCGCAGTGCTTCTAGGTCCGAGGAAAGGGCTGCATGGGCACTACGGGGATTGGCAAACAAGCTGAAGACAGAGCCGCCCAGCACTGTTCCCATACCCGCTCGGAAGCCTTGAGCGAGAAAGTCGCGGCGTGTTACCGGGCGGTGGTGGTCCGGGTGCCGTAGGGGCTGGTCCAGATCAAAGTGTTTTTTCTTGCTCATAATATTCCCGGATATAGTTTTCGGTGTGCCGGCTCTTTATTGTGGAGGGGCTTTACCGGCGAAAGTTTTGCCGACAAAGCCGCTAGTCTTTTTTATGCGATCAGTGAATCAGGATCATGGCACTGCCCATGGCGGCAGCACATACGGCTTTCACAGTAGTTTCTGTGCGACCTGAATCGCAGCTGCTGCCACAGGCGGTCATGGTGTCGATAAGCGTGTCCAGTTCTGTCTCTACAGAGGCCAGGTCCGGGGCGCTGGCAAGCTGCGAGACGCTGCCGTCATGCCAGTTCATCTCGTGGCCAAGCAAACCTTCCATGAGCGGATCAATAATCTGCGCGCGTTTGCTGGCGCTGTCGAAGGCGGTGTCTGCGGAAGCGCTGAAGTCAAATCCACTGAAGTAGCTGCTGCGCTCACTAGAGTCCACCAGGGTGCTGCAATACTTCACTGCCAGCTGGGTAATACCCATTTGCTGTGCAGCGAGGAATCCTTCAATGTCACTTTCAACCGGAAGCTGGCGTTTCACAGTTTCCCAGGTTTCATAAATATCCGGGTGGGACATGGAGACTCCGGTCGCCTGGGACAGGCTTGCATGGATTTGTTCAAATCGGCGCAGACCTATGCGCGATTGCGCTTCCAGATCAGCGGCATCCGCAGGTTCAGCTGGAGTAGCTTCAACCCGGTTATAGGTTTCGCTGCCGATTTTTTCGAAGGTCAGGAAAAATTCATCATCGAGGGGGCCTTTATCCAGAGTGATAATGGTCCCGAGCCTGGAAAGCTGCTGGCCCTCACCTGCTACATAGCTATTGTCGACTGCAGTGGATAACTTGGACCAGGCCTGGCCCACCTCCGCTTCGCGGCCATTAATACCGATACGCATTCCCTCAATGGCGATTCCAGATGGATCGACACTGTCGTCGAGGCTAACAAAGGTGGGTTCACTAAACAGATAGGCATAATTATCAAATTGCTGCACAGTAAACATGACATAGCTTTCGGCAATGCCTGTGTGCTCTTCAACTTTGAATAACAGCAGATATTTTTCACCGACGCCGACTTCGTAGTTGGTAGCAATATCCTCTTCCGATAGGGCGCGGGAGTGAATTGCCAAAAGGCGAATGGAGCCTTCCCAACTGTTGCCGTTACTGACTTCGCTGCCTACTGCGAGAGCAAAGGTATCGTCCCAGGTAGAGAGTAAACCGGATTCACTTGGGTCCGGCTCCCCGGTATTTGCACCGTTAACGTAAAGCTTGCGTCCGTTAATTGGATCGTAAGTGGCCACCACATGCTGGAGACTGGCTTGTACAACCTGGTCGGCATCATCGGTTGCCAGGGCAGGCATACCGTCCGCATCGGTGTTGTCATTGCGGTTTTGCACGGTGTAACTGTATTGATCCTGGCCGAGAGTGAAGTTGCGAATATCATCGCCGCCGGAATAGGTGACGATACGCGCGGGCCCATCCTGTGAGACGTTGGCGGGTGCCGCCCAGATTTCAATTGAGTATTCACCGGTGGCTGTGAGGGTATCGTAAAGTTTGCTGCTGGTTGCAGTAGCCCCCTGTGCTTTACCCCCCTTCAATTGCAGCCCCCAGGAGTCGATCCACTCCACATCGCCAGATAGGGCGAGATCAATTGCAGGGTTAACTCCGGAGGTATCGTAGGCAGTGGTGCCGCTGCCGGTTTTAAATTCATAGAGAGCAATTGCATTGCTCTCTATACGGCCGCCACTACTCGCAACAATGCCATCTGTGAGGCGCAGTGCCTTACTGATAACCCAGTCGGGGTCTACCTCGGTGACACTGATAGTGTCGGCAAAGGCTTGGATCGCATCGGTCATTTCCGCTTCGTTATCTGAGCAGTCATCCCAGCAGTTGTGAAATTCACTGCCCAGGCGCACAGAGAAACGGGAGTCGGCCGGAGAATCCAGGTTAATTTTGCTGACCGCAGATGCGTAGGCGAGATCGACATCAGAGCTGGCAAAGTAGGGGGTTTGTGCCGTTGTCGCATCTTCACTGTGACAGTTGGCACAGTAGCTGCGCAACAGAGGGTAAACTGTAGTGCTAAAGCTGCCGCTGGATTCGGGGAAACTTTTACTGGCACCCACCTCACGCTCGACAGGTGCGACAAGGGTGATTGTATTGCTTAGGCCGCCGCTAGCCCGAGCCCATTCCTCGATGTAGTTGGTAATAATTTCCGCACAGGCATCATCGCTGGAAAGCCAACAATTGTGCCCACCACCAACCTTGGTTACCAAACGGGATTCATCGGGAACTGATAGGTTAATTAACTCGCGTCCGGCATCGTAGGCAGCATTAATATCATCGCCGCGGACAAAATGTGGGCTCTGGTTATTTTCAATATGACAGCTGCCGCATCGATTTGTCGCTGCCAGGTTATCCCAGATGTACTGTTTATATTGATTGACATCATCGGTTTCAGGATCCGGTCCGGAATAGGCAGCGGTGCCATCGTTGTCGCTGGTATCCGGTTGGCTTTCGGTGCCCTCTCCACTGCCACCACTACAGGCACTGATTGCCAGGGCAGCACAAAATAGTGAAGCGATACGAAGCGTGCGAACTATCAGTGTATTTTCTATCACTGGGAGACTTTTATAGGTTTTCATTTTTTAATCTCCCGCGCAGTAAACCGCAGTGTCTGCGTATACCTGCTTAAGTTTGTAGCCGGTATTGCTGAAATCATCGGTAATAGTTTCAATTCGGTTGCGGTCGGTAGAATCTTCCGGCTCGCGCAGACAAACTTGGCGAAACACCTTAGTTACTTGGCATTTGGCGAAAGCTCGGCTGTTAGACAACTCCTCTCCCAGGGATTTGATGCCGTTGCCGTTGCCGGATAAGGTGTCGCTCCAACCCAGATGCATATTTATGCCCTCGCGCCAGTAGTTAACCCAGCTGTCGTCGGGAATAATAAAACCGTGGGGAAAATTGCCGCTGTTGATCAGGTTTTTGGCCTTAACACGGCTGCCGGTTTCTGGATCTATATCACCGGCTGCGTTGTAATCCAGGGCTCCCTCTTCTCCATCGGGATCATTGTCTGCATCGTATACATAGTCGTAATAAGCGAATGCCTGTGCCATGGGGTCCATGCCGCTGTGGCAACCGATACAGTTATTTTGGAATACCCGACTGTCGCCCCCAGGGCTGCGGCTTACATCCTGGCGAATACGATCCGGTGAGCGGGAAGTATCCTGCACCTGCTCCATGTCGTTACACAGGTGATTGAGCATGGTAAAGCGAAACATGGCGCGATTGGTTCCCGCACTAAAAAAAGCCTTGGCGGCGGCGCGGCTGGTAAGAACGCCGGCGGTGGCATCTGCGGGGAGACCATTGAGAGAGGATTGAGCTTCCTGCACCAGATTGTCCTGCAGGGAATAACCCCCGGCTTCCAGTGTCTCGTAGTGGTCGTTATTTCCCGTGTTGTAGGAGGGCAGGCCAGAAATATCACCGGTGTAGAGAATATTTGCCGAGAGCAGTTGGCGGAAGTCCATATCGTCCCGAACCATGCCGATTACCGTCGCAGTGTAATCATTTAATGGTTCAAATACGTCCTGCTCCTCATTAGTCCAGGGAGTGGCCAGATTTTTTAGAGTGACATTATAGAAGGCGTCATTCTCCATTGCCGTATACGCCGCAGCGGTGGGATCACCGTTTTCTATATCCTCTGCCATATCCAGCAATACACTCTCGCTGGGAATGGTTCCGGTGATGCGGCTGTGAATTTGGAGAGCCTGGTCCTGCGATGCTGATAGGGCAGAATTACTCCACAAACCTACTCCGAGCAGTGCGGTTACCGTGGTGAGCCGGAGTACACGCGCTCGAGACGAATTATTTTTCATTGGACTATTTTTGTCGGTGAGATCACTGGGATGTGGCAAAGCAGTCTAAAAGCAGATTTCAACAATGTCAGAATGACTTTCAATATTTGCGTCCCAGTTGGCAAACTTTTTGTGCGCAACTTGCGAGAATTAGCCTCAGCGGTCAAAGCCGTATAAAAAAGTTCTTAGGCTAAGAGCACAAAAAAGGCGTGTGCTGCTCGTGCCAAACCCGGGTGGATAACAAAAATGAAATGTTTGCGTGCGCTACCGCTTTTGCTATTGGTGGCGGCCTGTAGTGGCGGTGGCAGTTCCAGTGGTGGTGAAGACCAAGCCGAAGATCCCGTGGTGGAGGACTATCCTGTTGCTTTTGTACTTCGTCAATTAAGTAGTGACGATGATGGCAGCCTCCTTCAGGATAATATTTATGAGCCCGCGGAATTTTTTGCCGGAGCCCAATTGATTTTAAAAGACCGTGCAACCGCCAGTGCAGCAGAAACTGTCATTACTGCAAATATATTTGACGGTGATTACGATGTAAAAGACCTGAATACTTCAGCAGATGGCAGCCAGCTTATATTTTCTATGCGGGCACCGGAAATAGAAGACGCTGATGACGATGAGCAGCCTACCTGGAATATTTGGGTATACAACACCGAAACAGAAGAACTCAATCGGGTAATTGAGTCAGATTTAACTGCTGAAGAAGGCCAGGATATCGCTCCAGCTTTTTTACCCGATGGACGTATTATTTTTTCTTCTACCCGCCAGCGGCGCTCCAGAGCTCTTTTACTGGATGACGATAAACCGCAATTTTCAGCTCTGACTGAAAATCGACAGGAGCCGGCATTTGTACTCCATGTAATGGAAGCGGACGGAACCGATATCACTCAGATATCGTTTAATCAGAGTCATGATTTAAATCCAGTTGTACTGAGCGATGGACGGATTCTGTTTAATCGCTGGGACAATGCAGCAGGTATCGATAAATTAAGCTTATATACAGTAAAGCCAGATGGTTCTGACCTGGCGGTTTATTACGGTTATCACAGTCAAAATACGGGTACAGAAGAGACTGAGGCCGCCTTCAATAGACCGCACGAAATGCCGGATGGCCGCCTTTTGGTAACGTTGCGCGCTCCCTCTGGGCTCACTTATGGCGGCGATCTCGTTACTATCGACGGAATTGTTTATAGCGAAGCCTACAGTGAGCCGGAGCAAAGTGGTGAAATGGTCGGGCAGGCTTCTATCACTGTTGGAGAAGTCACTACCGACGATACTATTTCTCCCCACGGTACTTTTGCTTCCGCATGGCCATTCTACGATGGGACAAGTCGTTTGTTGGTAACCTGGAGTGAATGCCGGGTTATCAATGAAGAAACCGAGCTGCTGGAGACCTGCCCGGATACTCTTGCCGAAGACGAAGAAGTTCAATTGGCAGACCCACTCTACGGTCTGTGGATTTACGATTATATCGCTGGCACTCAGCTTCCTATTGTGGTTGTGGAAGAGGGAGAAATGATATCCGAAGGGGTTACTCTGGAGCCTCGCACTGAACCTACCTATATTCCAGATCCCGTCCCGGGAGTCGATGTCGATGCGGATCTGGTGGAGGAATCTGTCGGAATCCTGGATATTCGCAGTGTTTATGATTTTGATGGTGAAGATATTGCCGGAATCGAAACCTTGGCGGATCCCGCCCAAACCACAGCAGATTTGCGGCCTGCACGATTCCTGAAAATTTCCAAGGCCGTGGGCATTCCCGACGATGATGTTCTGGACTTTGATGGAGCGGCATTTGGCCGCAATGGTAATCAGGGCATGCGTGAAATATTGGGTTATACCCCAATCCAACCCGACGGCTCCGTAAGGGTAAAAGTTCCCGCAGATACGCCCCTGGCAATTTCCGTTGTCGATGCGGATGGAAAACGCATTTTCGATAGTCATAACAACTGGTTACAGCTACAAGCGGGCGAAGTGCGCAGTTGTAACGGTTGTCATACTAGCGATAGCGAAGTTCCCCATGGCCGCACGGATATGCAGCTGGATTCAGCTTGGGATGGAGCGCCGACCTCGGCAGCACCATTTGCCAATACTGAGCCCGCGCTACTGGCGGAAATGGGCGAGACCATGGCTCAATTATTGGCCCGGTATATTGGTGAGGCTGCACTTGCAGGAGATCTCCAGTTTACCGATTTATGGACTGATCCTGCGGTACGGACTAAGGATGATGAGTTATTGCTTTCATACGGTGATTTGAGTACGGATGCACCGGTGGAATCCACCTGTTTAACAGAGTGGGAAAGTAACTGTCGAATCGTCATTCACTATGAACAACATATTCAGCCGCTCTGGGATTTCCCCCGTGAAATATTGGATAGTACAGGAGCAGTAATAGCTGATTATACCTGTACAGGCTGTCACTCTCCTGTTGATGCTGCCGGAGCAACCCAAATACCCGATGGGCAATTAGATCTTACAACCTCGGCTTCCTCTGTTAATGATGCTTGGTTTGTTTCCTATTCTGAGCTGGTGGCCGATCGTCCTGAATTGGAGTTATCCAGTGGGGTGCTAACACCGCGGCTTGTACAGGAATTTGATGATGATGGAAATCCTGTTTACGAAGTTGATGAAAATGGTGAGCTGGTTCTCGATAGTAATGGAGATCCGATTCCGGTAATGGTAACCGTCAATATTTCCTCTCCCTTGGCGAGCTCGGCTCTTGAGAGCTCGTTTTTTTCCCTTTTTGAAAATGGTGGTGCACACCAAGGGTACTTAGAGGATGCCGAGTTGCGTTTGATTGCCGAGTGGTTTGATATCGGTGCCCAGTACTATAACGATCCTTTTGCAGCACCGGCAGATTAATCCATGTTGAAATTACAACGCTATTTTATTGGTAGTTTCCCGGTATTTATATTACTTATCCTTTTCTCAGGACCGGTCTTTTCTGAAGAAACTTTGGTGAAATCTGATGTCTCAGATGCAATCCTGAAAGAAGAATTGGTTGAGGTTGAGGTTGAGGTTGAGGTTGAGGTTGAGGTTGAGGCTGAGACTGAGACTGAGACTGAGACTGAGAAAAAGGATAAAGACCCTGAGGATGCAGAGCTGGTTACAGTAGGTAATGCATTTATCAATATATATCGAGGTCCGGGCCGCGGTTACCCTATTTTTTATGTGGCGGAATATGGTGAAAAAATTTGGTTGCTCAAGCGCCGCACCGACTGGGTAAAAGTGCTTACTTCACGCAATAAAAGTGGCTGGGTAAAAGTTGACGACTTACGTGAAATCTACGGAGAAAATGGAGAAATTGTTCGAGTTCCTCTGCCGGATTTTTCCGATGTTGACGACGGTTACTTTTACCTAGGTTTGAATTACGGTGATTTTGCTGGAGCGGACTCCCTGGGAGTTAGCCTGGGCTACCAATTTACTGCCAATCTAGCTACTGAAATACGTGCAACCCAGGCGGTAGGTTCCTATTCAGACAGCCAAGTCTATCAGGTGGCAATGGTCCACCAGCCATTTCCACGTTGGAAGATATCCCCTTATTTTGTTTTGGGAGCCGGGATAAATGTTACCTCTCCAAACGCAACTATCGTTGCCACCGAAGATCGGCAAGATACAACGATGTTGGCGGGCGTAGGGTTGCGTACTTACTTATCGCGCCGCTTTGCCATCAGGGCTGAATACACAAATCACTACTTGCTTACTACGCAGGAAAATAATCAGGAGATAGTCGAGTGGAAACTTGGTTTCGACGTATATCTGTAGGCTCTGCGGCGCTTTCCGCACTGGTGGGGACCCAGGTATGCAGTGCTCAGCAGGATGATGAAGTACTTGCGGATATTGTCGCACCTGAACTGGAGCGGCGAGAGATACGTGACGCCCAGATAGATAGTGAAAATATAGAAATTGGTTTGTTTGCTGGTGTTATCAATGTCGAGGATTTTGGCTCAAACTCCCTGTACGGCACTTCAGCGGCCTACCATATCAGCGAAGATTTCTTTATTGAGGCCACCTATGCCCAGACTGAGTTGGGAGAATCCAGTTTTGAAAGGTTGAGCGGTGCCGCACCACTGCTGACTGATGAGCAGCGTGAACTCAGTTATTACAATACCTCTGTGGGCTGGAATATTTTCCAGGGTGAGTACTTTGTATTTGATGACTGGGCTTTTAATGCCAATTTTTATGTTGCGGGAGGTGTGGGAAATACCTCGTTTGCTGACGAGGAGCACTTCACTTACAACTTTGGTGCAGGAGTGAGAATGCTTGCCAACGATTGGCTCGCAGTGCGCCTGGATGTTCGCGACCATGTTTTTGAGCATGAATTATTTGGCGAGGCCCAAGTCACCAATAATCTGTCTGCCCAATTGGGACTTACCATCTTTTTTTAATTGATCATCAAAAAATAACAAGGACTCTTCCATGAAATACCTGGCTGCTTTCCTGACGCTGCTTTTATCGATGTCACAGGCTTCCGCCGCAGAGCCCTCTAAGGATTTTACCTTGAGTTCCAACCAAGGCGGAAATTTGAGGCTTGCAGAGCAGCGCGGCGATGTCATTATGCTGAATTTCTGGGCTTCCTGGTGTGGCCCTTGTCGTCAGGAAATGCCGCTGTTGGATCAGCTACATGCTCGCTATGAAGCTGCTGGCTTCCAGGTTTGGGGAGTCAATGTGGATGCACAGCGTAAGGATGCGGACTCGCTATTAGCGAAAATCCCAGTGGATTTTCCGATTCTTTTTGATAGCAAAGGGGAAGTGAGCAAAATGTATGGTGTTGCCGCTATGCCCAGCACCGTATTTATTGATCGTGATGGCAACGTTCGCTATATCCATAAAGGTTATCGTGATGGGGATGAAGCTGCCTATAAAAAAATGATTAAGGAATTGATTCGGGAGTAGTGTCATGCGTGCACTATTGCTAGTTTGCACTTTCTTGATGAGTACAGGTTGCACTGTTAACCCGTGGATTGCACCCTACGAACGGCAATTTCTTGCGGATCCTATTATGGGGTTTGAGCAGGATCCGGTAGCTGCTCGTTATATGAATCACGTGTATGAAGCTCGAGAAGCTGCGCGTGGAGCTGAAGGAGGCAGTGGAGGTGGATGTGGCTGTAACTAAGCTTCTATCTCACTGGGGCGGGTTGGCATTTTTGGCACCGCTCGCTGCCGTGGCCGCAGTGCTTCCCGAAGAGCGGGCAGACAATATGTATCACGCCTATAGCGGTGGTGGAGTGACCATTGATGGGCCTTCAGTATTGATTCGCCAGAATGTTGGCAACAATGTTTCCCTGTCTGCCAATTACTATGTGGACATGATTTCCGGGGCCTCTATTGATGTGGAGGCCACGGCCAGTGAGTATTCGGAGCAACGGGATGAGTACTCTTTGGGCGCTGACTACCTGGTGGATAAAACTACGATCAGCGTGGGATACACCAACAGTTCTGAGAATGACTACGAGGCACAAACCGTTGCTTTCGGCATCAGTCAGGGTTTCTTTGGCGACCTAAGTACTATCGACCTGCGGGTTAGTTACGGAAGTGATGATGTGTTCCGCAATGGCGACGATAATTTTGCCGAGGAAGCGCAACACCGTCGCTACGCATTTAGTTGGAATCAGATTCTCACGCAAAAGCTGATTGCAGAGGTGAGTGTCGAAACTGTGTCGGATGAAGGGTATCTCAACAACCCTTATCGCAGTGTTAGGTATCTCGATGAAGCATCTGGAACAGGATTTAGCTATCAGGCCGAGGTTTACCCCAGAACTCGTAACAGTGATGCGGTTGCCCTAAGGGCCAAATATAGATTGCCCTATCGCGCAGCGATTAAAGGGGAGTATCGACACTATGCGGATAGTTGGGGAATCGTTGCAGACAATGTAGAGTTTCGCTATACCCATCCTTGGAAAGAGCAAGACGAGTGGGTTTTTGAAGGAAAGATCCGTTACTATCAGCAGAGTAGTGCAGATTTTTACAGCGACCTTTTTCCCTATCTCAACGCTACCAACTTTCGTGCTCGTGATAAGGAGTTGAGCAATTTCACAACCTTGGCCCTTGGCCTGGGAGTGTCCTATGAGTTGCCACGGCGCTGGTCTCTATTAAATCGCAGGAATACAATTAATCTTTACTGGGATCATATTCTATTTGACTACGATGACTTTCTCGATGTCACAGTACACGGTTCAGCTACATCTATCAGTCCCGGTGACGAACCCGCTTATAGTTTCTCTGCCAATGTAATTCGATTATTTTGGTCGGTCCGTTTTTAGGAATGGGGGCCTCTGCGTTCTGTTTTTCAGTAAAAGAACAAGATGCAGAGGCTTTATAGTTTGAGTCAAATTTGACTGTTGACTTATTGCATAGAATAATCCCGAAGAATTTTTCCGATCCTTATACGATAGTTATCAAATAGTTGTTTTTTGCCTAGGTGTTGTGCATCACAATGTGCCTTGTGATTTTTCCAACTCACTACAGATTCTTCATCCCGCCAAATAGAGAGTGACAATATTTTTTCTGGCTGATTGAGGCTTTGAAATCTCTCGACTGAGATAAATCCATCGAAGCTGGTTAGGTGTTCTTTTAGGTCGGCTGCAACGGCCAGATATTTGTCTTTTCCTGAAGACTTTGGTGTAACTTCAAATATGACGGCGATCATCAGTGACTTTCCTGTGGGAACTTCAGATAGGTTTCTGGCACAGCATTTAAAAAGCTTCGCTTCTCTTCAAGAATAAACTTCTCCCTCATCGCAAATTGAAAATTTTCACTGCCCTGAGGAGACTGCTTAAGCAGTTTTCGATATTGTTCATAGTGAGCCAAGCTATCGAAATTAATAATACCAAAGGCTTGAAAGTTGGTGCCCTCAGAAGGTAGAAAATATCCTAATAGTCGTCCGCCACAATTGGGAATGATCTTGCCCCAGTTCTCAGCATACTGCCGGAAAGCATCAAGCTTAAACGGATCGATCTTGTATTCAATAAAACAGGTTACAGTCATCTAAGTTGCCTCTATTCATAATTTGCTGGCATTCTAGATGGTTTAATTTTCTATACTTCGGTGTTCAGCGAACTGTTGCGAGGATAACCATGGAACCTGACATTTCGGTAATATCCAGTTTGATTGGGGATCGGGCGCGCTCAAAAATATTGATGGCGCTTATGAGTGGAAAAGCACTGACAGCAACAGAGTTAGCCTGTGAGGCTGATGTGACTGCTCAGACTGCAAGTAACCATCTTTTCAAGCTGGTAGATAGCAAGCTGCTGATAGTTCGCAAGCAGGGTAGGCACAAGTACTTTCAGCTGGCGAGTCATCAAGTTGCCGAAGCGCTAGAGGCACTGCTCAATCTGAGTAGCACCCTGGTACCTCAAAAAGTTACCACTGGGCCCGCAGATCCAGATTTAAGGAAGTCCCGCATCTGCTATGACCATTTAGCAGGAATGACTGGTGTTCTATTGTACGAGGCCCTCTTGGCTAGTGAGTTGCTCTCCGAGCAATCACAGCAAGTTTCCTTGACTAAAGAGGGTGAAATATTTTTTCAGGAGCGAGGGGCAGCCGTAGCTAGTTTTAAGCAGCGTAAGCGCCCTGTTTGCAAGTCATGCCTAGACTGGAGCGAACGAAAAAGCCACCTTGCAGGCAGCTTGGGTCAATGGATACTCGAAGATGCCTTGGCAAAGCAGTGGGCGGTAAGAAGAGCGGACTCCAGGGCGATTACTTTCTCCCAGAAGGGGCTTTTACTGTTCTCGAAGCGTTATCAGATTGATCACTCCAAGTTGCTATAAATTATTTGTCAGCTCGTTATCAGATTAAAGGAAAGCCCCGTTAACCATATCAACTGTGCTCCATAGCTGAGACGTTGGTGCAGACCGGGGTTGGTTTTTTCTTCGTAGGCTTTTTTTAAGGTAACAGTAAAATAGATAGAAGCGAGCAAGCAGGCTGTACTAAATAGCCTGAATTCTATTGAGAAGTAACTACTGAAAGTACTTAGCAATGGCGCAATGAGTAAAGACAACAACATAAGCATCCCCGCCCAGGAGTGTATCTGGCATTCAAGACTAGGGGTTTTTGTATAGGGATCTGCATCCATAGGAAAATAACCCGCAACCCAGGTTCCAATACCGTGGATGATAATTAAAACTCCAATGATGGTAAGTACAACTGGGGCCTGTTCAATTTGAATTATATGCAGGCCAAATAAAAAGAATAATATGCCAAGTGGGTAGTTGTTAATGAGGGGGGAGAGCTTCTGGGTTGGGCTTCCAACGGCTCCTAGTTCGCTACAGAATTGTCTTGAATGGCTATAGCCAGAGTATTTTGCTCCTGCCAATGTAACACCTACAACCATCCATACCAGCGAGATAAACCCCAAGTAAGCAAACACTGTATGAGCCCCGACTGGTTATGTTGGGGCAGAAGATATCACTAGATAAAAAGTCCTTTCAAGTTAATCCTTGTCTTCGATCGTGCCAGGTTTATTGCTATTTCAACTCTATCTAAAAGCGATTCTTGCCATAAAGATAAGTGTTTTTGTCCTTATTGTTCGTATCGTTTTAATTAATTTTTTATTAGTTTAAGTCTAATAGAGTAATTAATTTTTTATACTAGATCAGGTACTGGAAAAGGAGTTTAGGGGTCAAAAATGGATAATAATGACAGCAAAAATTTTTCTAATGCCATAGAAGTACTATCCTTGGCAGCGCGGTACGCTGAGGAATATGTTGCTGATATTCGCGATCGTCGCGTAAGTCCGTCCGCTTTTGATATTGATCAAATGCAATTTTTTAACAGCGACTTGGCCCGGGCTGGGGAACCGGCAGAGGCTGTTGTCGAGAGCCTGCATCGTTATGGTTCTCCGGCAACAGTTGCCAGTACCGGTGGGCGATTTTTCGGATTGGTGGTAGGTGGGGCTACGCCAGCTTCTATGGGCGCGGCGGTAATGAACGCCGTTTGGGACCAAGTGGCGGTTCTGGAGGCGTCGGCGCCTTCTGCAATTTATCTGGAACGTATTGCGGCAAACTGGATATTGGAATTGTTAACCTTGCCGATGGAAAGTAGTGTGGGTTTCACCACAGGGTCATCTATGGCCAATATGGTGTGCTTGGCTGCTGCGCGAAATACGCTTTATCAAAAATTAAATATCGACCTGGCAAAAAGCGGGCTAGCCGGTGCGCCGCCACTGCGTATTGTTGTTTCTGAACAGTCCCATGTCACAGTTCACAAGGCGCTCTCTATTCTTGGATTTGGTATGGATCAGGTGATTAAAGCGCCCTGTGATGAACAGGGGAGGGTGCGAGCAGATACTTTTCCCGAGGTTGATGAAACCACCATTATTTGCCTTCAGGCGGGCAACGTAAACTCCGGCAGTTTTGATCCGTTTGCAGACATAATTCCCGAAGCTAAATCCAAAGGTGCCTGGGTACATGTCGACGGTGCCTTTGGTTTGTGGGCAGCGGCATCTCCAGCGAAATCAGTGTTGACTACTGGAGTAGAACAAGCAGATTCCTGGGCTGTAGATGCTCATAAATGGCTAAATACGCCTTATGACTGCGGTTTGGCAATTTGTCGAAAGCCGGGGGCTGTACACAATGTGATGACAACCCAGGCGCCATACTTGCAAGTGGGATCGCTGGTGCCCCCCAAGGATATGGTGCCAGAATTCTCACGCCGGGCCAGAGGGGTGGAAGTGTGGGCGGCGATTCAGGAGATGGGCCCGAAGGGAGTAGCGGCGATGATTGATCGCTGCTGTATCCATGCCCAGCATCTGTGCGAAGGCTTGGCAGAAATGGGCTATGAGATCCTTAACGATGTAGTGTTAAACCAGGTGGTGGCAACTATTGGCACTGCGGAAGACATTCAAGAGATAGTCAGGACCATACAGGAGGAGGGCGTTTGCTGGTTTGGAACGACTACCTGGAGAGGAAAAACGGCCCTGCGTATTAGCGTCTCTTCCTGGGCGACTACCGATAATGATATTGCCCTCACCCTGGATGCTATTTGCCGGGCGACGGAGGCTCAGATGTCCAGATAACCCTTTGTGTGACTTGAAGTACTAGGGGGCCTTCTAAAGTAAATAGCACTTAATGTTTACGTCTTTTAGGTCAGGCTGGGGTAGTTGGTGAATTATTTGGAGGCCCTCTTGTTTCCACCTTTGGCGGTAGCAGCCAGTTTCAGTTACGAGAGCCGTCTATCCTTGTTGAATGGGCGCGGATCTGGGCCATTATTTTCAAGCTTTTGCTTGCGGTATTACTATTTCCGCCAACTCAGCCACTTTTTCAGCGCATAAAGGTGAGGGGCTCGGGTAGAACGATGACTTTTTGGCTGGTTTTAATTCTTTTTCTAATTCTACTCTGGCTTCTGTGGATGGCGTTTTGTAGTCCCAGTTTAAGTCGCAATGAGCTACTGAAATTCTCTTTTAATCAACTTACGCTAGCCGGTGGTTTATCCGTTAATTATCGCGAGATGGGGCCAGTTGATGGCGTTAATATACTTTGCCTTCACGGTGGTGGTGATTCACTGAGCGCCTGGAATGCCTGGGCGACAAAATTGGCAGAAAAATATCATGTTATTTTGGTGGACTTACCTGGGCATGGATTGACCGACCCGTTACCAGGAGGCACTTATACACCTAAGCATTTTGCCGATTTTATTGCAGAATTTGTCGCAACCCTGAAACTTAGGGACTTTGTGATCGCTGGCCATTCATTTGGTGGAAATGGGGTTTTACGCTATTTAACAGGACATCCGAATATACCCAGGGCCGCTATTCTTGTCTCTCCCGGTGGTTATAAATGTGGCAAGGGACTGGAAATGCCTGCTGGTATTGCCCGATTTGCCACCAGCCATTGGGGGCGAAAAATGGTTGCGCACATTGGTAGTCGTGGATTATTGAGAAAAATGCTGGCTTCCAAATTTTTCTACAATCCGCAGGCTCTGCCAGGGGAAATGCTGGAACGAATCTATTTGCTTTCCCGCTATGAGAAGAATCGTGGTACAGCGATCAATTTGGTTGCTAATGCCACAATAAATTTCCAACCGTTGCCGGACTTGGAGACTATAAAAATTCCAGTTTTATTTATCTGGGGGGCAGAAGATCAAATTATTCCCTTGTCCGTAGGAAAATATTTCTCTGACAAGTTGCCTAATGGAGAGTTAATCGTATATCAGAAGATGGGGCATATGTCCCATGTCGAAAATGCTGAACAAAGTGTCACCGACGCAATGGAGTTTTTGCAGCGTCAGGGGCTGTGACAATACAGTGGAAAATTTAAAAAAGAGGCCGCAGTGCGGCCGAGTTTGGGGGGATGAAAATCAAGAGCGCCTAATTGATGACAACCAGGCCGGCTTTCACTATGTCGTAGTGACTGAGTTCTGGTACCTGCTGATGTAGGTCGGTTTCCAGTCGATCGATGGATTCCAGTTGTGTACACAAGCGGTTTGCAGACTGCTCAATACTTTTACCGCGCTGTTCCAGTAACCGCTCCGCCTCTTCAGTGGCCTGTTCTTCAATGCTTTCCCCGCCGGTAAAGGCAGCTTTGAAGGCATGCCAGGCAATAGTTCCCGCGGACTCCATAGCGAGGCGTTCGATACGGGGTTCAAACTCTTCAGAGATGGTTTTCTCTATATAGTTACCCATTTCCTCGTTTCCCAGCTGGTAGATCTCGCCCTCTCGATTGAGGCGGTCCTCAGTGCGCTGGATCAGGTCGGCGGAAAACTGTTGGAGTTCGAGGATATCCGGGTGGTCCGGCCCGGCGAGGGTGCTGATGGCAATGGATAGGCCATCCATTGCGATATCGACCGCCTCAAGGGTGAGTACCAGTGTGTCACGACCGGCGATGTGAAGCTGTTGACGGTACTCCTGAAGCAGTTGCTCCTGCTGAGAATTGAGGGGCAGCAACTCACCATCCACTGATAGCTGGTTGGGCAGCTGAAATGTCACCAGTTTTCCGTCTTCCCCATCGACGGTGAAAAAGTCCGGGCCTACTTCAATGGCGTAATCTGTGGACACGTTGCAGTCGTTGGTATCGACATGAAAAGAATCGTGGGCCATTGCCTGGGTACTGATACCGAGGCCTATCAGGGTTGAAAGTGCGATTGGCTTCCACATATGCCGGTTTCCTATTGTGTGTCTTTTCAATGTGACGCGCCTGAGTCGCCGAACAGATGCAGGCAGCTTGAAATATTTTTCATTTTTTCCTGACGCAGGCCCAGGGAGTGATGGCCAAGCGTGGATGTTCCAGCGGGTATTCTGTATTTTTAGCCCATAACACTTAATAAATTGAGGGTATTCAATGTCCATAAGCAGGCACATTGCCGCACTGTGCTTCTTGATAGTCAGCACAATGGCACAGGCCGGGAGCATCGCGGAGTACACCGCAGGCATGCATAGGCACAGCGGCTTCCACGACTTTTACTGGGACGAGGCTAACGGCCGGGTGTTGCTGGAGATCGATGAGTTTGAGCGCGAGTTGCTCTTGCTCACCGGGCTGGCCCAGGGACTGGGTTCAAACCCGGTGGGCCTGGATCGGAACCAAGTGGGTGAGAGCCGCTTGGTGAAGTTCCAGCATTCGGGTAATAAGGTATTACTGCATCAGGTGAATCTGAAATACCGTGCCCAATCAGCAAATGCGGCTGAGCGCCGCGCGGTTGAGGAAGCTTTCGCTTCGTCCGTACTCTGGGGCTTCAAGGTGCTTGCTCAGAGCGATAAGGCAATACTGGTGGACTTTACGCCTTTCCTGCTGAGCGATCAGCACGGCATTGCTACACGTCTCAAGGGCGCAGAGCAGGGCAGTTACAGTGTGGATAAGAGCAAGTCAGCAGTTTATCTGCCCCGCACAAAAAACTTTCCCAAGAACAGTGAGTTTGAGGCCCAGTTAACTTTTGCTGGATCAGCTCCGGGAAACTATCTGCGCGAAGTGGTTCCGACCCCTACATTGGTGTCCCTGCGCCAGCATATCTCCCTGATTGAATTGCCAGATAACGACTATGAGCCCCGCCGTTTTCACAGCCGCAGCGGCTACTTCCCGTTCGCTTATCGAGATTACGCTACAGCGATTGAAGAGCCTCTGGACCAGCGTTATATCTACCGTCATCGACTGGAGAAGAAGGCGGGTAGCGATGAGGTTGTGGAGCCGATTGTTTACTACGTAGATTCTGGAGTGCCTGAGCCGGTGCGTAGCGCCCTGATCGAAGGGGCGAGCTGGTGGGACCAGGCATTCGCTGCAGCAGGATTTAAAAATGCGTTTCGCGTAGAGATTCTGCCGGAGGGCGTCGATCCTTTGGATGTTCGCTATAACGTGATTAATTGGGTACACCGCTCCACTCGCGGTTGGTCCTACGGTTATTCGGTTTACGATCCCCGCACCGGCGAAATTCTAAAAGGCAATGTTACCTTGGGGTCCCTGCGTGTTCGCCAGGACTTTCTGATTGCTCAAGGGCTTGTACAGCCCTACCGCGGCGACACCGTCAGTACTGAGCAACTAAAGAATATGGCCCTGGCCCGTATCCGTCAGCTATCCGCTCACGAAGTAGGCCACACCCTGGGGCTGGCGCATAACTTTGCTGCCAGTAGCGAAGAGCGCGCTTCAGTAATGGATTACCCGGCTCCGCTGGTCTCTCTGCTGGGAGGTAAGTTGGACCTGACAGATGCCTACGCCACTGGCATCGGCAGTTGGGATAAGTTGGCGGTTCGCTACGGCTATGGCGAGAGCGATGATGAAAAAAGTTATCTCGACAGTGTTATCGCTGAGGCTGGGGAACAAGAGCTGCGCTTTATTTCAGACCCGGACTCCCGCACCATCAATAATGCTCACGCAGTCTCACACCTTTGGGACAACGGCACCGACCCATTGATGGAATTCCAGCGGATGGTCGACTTGAGGCGTCATGCCCTGGATAACTTCTCTGCGGCGGCAGCGCCGTTATCCGCGCCCCGCTCTGACCTGGAAGAGACCCTGGTGCCTGTGTACTACGGTCATCGCTACCAGGCGGAGGCTGTGGGCAAATTGATTGGTGGCTTGGACTATGACTATGTCTACAACGGTACCGATCAAAATAGCTATACCCTGGTGCCCGCAGAGCGACAACAGCGGGCAATTGATGCACTGCTGGATACACTTTCGCCGCAGTTTCTCACCTTGCCGGAGCAGGTCTTGCAGCTGATTCCGCCCAAGTCCTATGGCTACGAACGTACTATCGAGAGCTTTCCCTCATATACGGGGGTAGCTTTTGATGGGGTGGCTCTGGCGGAAGCGGCTGCTGGGCATACGCTATCAATCCTGATGGACCCGCAGCGCGCGGCGCGAATGAATCAACAGAGTGCCCGCAGCAGTGAGGTACCGGGGTTTGCTAGCCTATTGCAGCGCTTGAGCGCACTGGCTCTGCAGGGTGAGGGTTATACCGGTCTGCAGGCGAGTGTGCACCAGCGGGTTAATCACGCCTATATCGAGCAGTTGATGTTACTGGCCAGTAATGCAAAGGCAGACGAATCAGTGCGGGCCAAAGCGCATTTGGAGCTGGCAAAACTTCTTCAGGAAATTGGTTCTATGCGGCTGTTTGGCGATGATCCTGAGGGCTATAGTGCGCACTATTACTATGAGGCACAGCGCATCGATGCCTTTAAGCAGGGCAAGCTGGAAGTAAAACCTGGTGCGGTTAAAGCGTTGCCGCCAGGATCTCCGATCTGATCTGAAACGGATAAAAGGGGGTGGGCTGTAAACGCTCACCCCCTTTGGGCATTAACCGCGAATAAACTGGGACTTCTTTACCCAGTGATTTCCTCGGTATTGTCGAGTGGGGGTTGGGTTTTTCTTCGCCCAGAAAAAGTGGCGGTTAAACTGAAATTCCGCATCGTAACCCTCCGCCAGCGCTGCCAGGGGCATGGCTTGCCAGCTGGTCTGGCGGCGTTTGCTGGTTGCCTCCAGCAGGTACTCTTGATCGTTCAAGATGGCCACTACCCAGGCGTGACCCTGACCTTTATGGGTTCCGAGTGCCACCCGCGCATCAACTCCCAATTCGATCAGCCAATCTGCCAGTAAAATAGCGTGGTCTTCACAGTCACCACGCTTTTGGTAATAGGCCTGCCGGGATGTTTGCCAAATGTCTGACAAACCGGCGTATTGCAGGTGATCGTACTGGTACTCTTTATTCATAGCCAGTGTATAAAGAGGCACCCAAAGCTGTTGAGTCTTAAAGGGCTTGAACCCCACCAGGTAGCTGTTGGCAAAGTGGTGTTGCTGGTCCAGTCCCCGGGCGGACGCTGTCGCCGCCTCAATTCCCTGCCAGTTCCACACTGAGACATGAGCGCTCTCTTCCAGTGAGCGTTTGTCGACTACTTTCTGGATGGTTTTTTCTTCCAGAGGATAGCGGGTACCCACCACTCGCACTACACCTTGTTGTGAGTCCACAATACTGGCTAACTGACTGCCGCTGCTACCAAAGCTCCGTAAATTATCGGAAAGGGGGATTTCCGGTGTGCTTTTAGTTGGCGGCTCCTGTGTATTAGCTCGCCGTACAAGTTCAGGGGTGATCAGTGCGAGGGAAAGTATCAGTGTGATAGCCAGCCACTTGCGCATAGTGCTATCCCTTGAGGCCAAATGAAATAATGATGGCAACAAATATCAATATGGTTGATGCAAATATAGATACAGCGATATTGCCATTTTTTAGCTCGCCTTCGATATCTACAGAGCGAAGCAGTTTCTTATCAATGGTAATCAGTGCGGTGATACCAATAAATAACGCTAGCAGCGTATAAATTAGGTTAATGCCCAGGTTAAACAGGGTTGCCGTTAAAAATTCCAGTTCCATAAATCCTTCAGGCTAATTACGTTTATTAGTGACTGTTAATGGAATAATTTAAGCATAGGGCCTGATTGAGTGCAAAGGATGACCGACCCAGATAAACCGACAGCTTAATTTACAGGTGATTATCAACCTTAATTGGCAATCCGGACTTGTTGATTAGTATTTTATTTGGCTGGGTTGCAATTGGGGAATAGCTCTAGACGAAGAGTTGCTGCGTCGAAGGGATTTTACGCTTAATTTACAGGGAAAGCCTTTTGAAGAAGTGTATTTATTAGCTCGGTGTTATCCAGGCGGGAACCTGGATAACACACCGAGTTTGATTAGTTATCAATCTCGGTCATTTCATTCAATACAAACTCTTCAACGGCGCCCTCGGTTGCTTTCATATAGTCTTGCAGGTGCTTATTGTTCATGTGGGTTTGCCACAGATCGCGAGTTTCCCAATTTTCATAAAACAGGAAGTGTGCAGGATTGTCATTGTCTTGATGAAGGTTGTAATTAATGCAACCAGCTTCTGCTCGTGTTGTATTAATGAGTTTTAACAATTCAGATTTCACCAGGTCAATTTTGTCGGCCTTGGCTTTAATGTTGGCAACGATAGTGAGCCTGCTCATGTGAACGCCTCTTTGTTTCAATATGTGTTGGATTAAGGTTTGTACTCTTTTCCTTGATCCTTTCAGAGGAGACCTAGTGAACAGCTTAGCTGTCTCCTGGGTAAGGACTGGGATGTCGAGCTGATGAAGTCATTCTAGATCTAGATTGCATCGCTAGAAACACTATAATCTTTGAATCTTTATCAAAAATATATTGAAAATATGCAGCTTGAAGACTTGAGGGTCATTCTTAAAGTGGCCGAGTTTCGCAGTATCACTGCGGCCGCCGCCAGTCTCGACTTACGCACTGCAACTGCCAGCGCAGCGATCAAGCGTGTGGAGAGCGCGCTGGGAGCGGACTTGTTTATTCGCACGACGCGGCAATTGCGGCTATCCAGTGCTGGGGAAAGGTTTATTCCCAAATGTGAGGAGGCCCTCCTGACTTTGGACCTCGCCCGACAAAATCTCAAGGAAGACAGCGGTCAGATAGATGGCGAGCTTCGCATAGGTGCATCCTCGGACCTGGGAAGGAACCTCGTAACTCCTTGGTTAGATCAATTGTTGCAGGAACACCCGGGGCTGAGTCTAAGAGTGAATATCAGTGATAGCCAAGTGGACTTTTACCGGGATCCTGTGGATATCGCGTTGCGCTACGGCCCCCCAGCGGATGCCAACCTGTATGGTTTTAAGATTTGTGACGTGCCCCGTTTATTGTGTGCAACCCCGGCCTACTTACAGGAAAAGGGTTCCCCGAAAAAACCGGAGGATCTCTCCGCACATAATGGCCTTTTTTATCAGCTTCACGAGATTGTGCACAATAATTGGGAATTTTTTCGGGGCGAAGAGATATACAAGATACGTATGTCTGGGAACAGGTCGTCAAATGACGGTGACCTGGTGCGACGTTGGTGTACCTCTGGCTATGGACTTGCCATTAAGTCATGTCTGGATATGTCTGCGGATTTACTTTCCGGTCAGGTAGTGGCCACTATGCGAGACTATAAACCCAAGGCGACGGAGCTGTGGTTGGTATCTCCGGGGAGGCAGTCAATAACACCGACGGTACGATTAGTGCGCGATACTTTGAGAGATCGGTGTTCAGAGGTTTTAAAGCAGCTGCTGGCAGAGGACATACTTTCTGAGGCTGATTTCAGTAATGGAACGGACGCAATGTTGAGGTCTTAATTTTCTTTGTAGCCATATGGTTATCCTTGAAAACTATTTGTTAGTTCCTGGAAAAAGGGGAGCCTTGCTCCCCTTTTTTATTCAAGCTCTAGTTAATCCAACTGGGATCAGGAGCCTGAGCAGCCGTAGGTATCCAGGTAGTCATAGGCTGCTTTTGCCTGGACGAGGCCGTAGCCGTAAGCATTATCTCTTCCCGCATCACCGAGATCTTCCGCTGTGGCCGTAAGGGCGTTGCGGATCTCTGTATTGCTACAGTTGGGGAAGTGGCTCCATACCAATGCGGCAACACCGGCAACGTGTGGGGTAGCCATGGAAGTGCCATTGAAATATTCGTAGCTTGTAGCCTCATTTTCCAAATCTACGCTGGCACTCAGCTGCGTGAGTAGAGTTGCACCATCAGTGTCAGAAATACCAACCGAGGGAATAGTGGTTACAGTATCGCTCAGGGTTGCGCTGGAGAGTAATCCCTCTTCATTGTTGTAAATAATCGCTCCGATACCACCACCGGACTCACAATTTAAAACTTTCTCCGCAAAGCTGATATTGCCTCGCGCAATCAGGCAAATCTTACCTGCCGCACTGGTGCAAGCGGATTCAGCCGTACCACAGTCTTCCATTGAACCGGTGATTGCACCAGCTGGGGTGCCTGATATTGGGGCTGATTCGATGTCAACACTGCCGACGGTTAAGCTAGAGATTCTGCCAGTATCAGTGGGAACAGAAGATAGAACCTGTACTCCGGGGGCGGAAAGTTCTACCTGGTCAGTCTGCTGAGAGGAGGACCAGATAGCTTTATCGCTATCGATAGCACCGACGGATACAACAGAGGAGTATGAGGCTGGGTAGGAGTGCGCAGTGTTACCGTCGTTTCCGGCTGCCGCGATGGACAGGATTCCCTGGCGATTTAGGTTGTTAAAGGTTCGTCTTTCGAGGAAGTTGGCACTTTCACCGCCCAGACTCATATTGATGACGTTAGCACCATTGTCGGCACAAACCTCTGCGGCTGCCATTAGGGAGGAGGAGTAGGCCCAGCCGTCGCCATCAAACACTTTTACAATATGCAGATTAATATTACTGCTGGGCATCACGCCAATGACACCGGTACCATTATTCATCGCAGCGATAGTGCCGGCCACATGGGTACCGTGACCGCTTTGATCTTCATACCAGTTACCTGCGCCGCTTGGGTCACTGGTACCAGTGACGGCGTTTCCGGACAAATCTTCGTGAACTAGATCGTAGCCGGAATCAATAATACAGACTGTGCGGTTGCCGGCCTGAGTATCACCTAGTTGATCTGCCTGCACCATGGTGATCCCGTAGGGGGTTTCCTGGGACATCGGATACCGCTTAACGTCTTCTTCAATAAAAGCAACATCCGGGTTCGAGCGCATTTCTTTTAGGGTGGTTGCAGACATATGTGCTGCCATCGCATTCTGGCGGCGTATTTCAAGAGCCTGTCTTCCGCCTCTCTTCTTCATAAAAGACTTAACGGATTCGCCTTTTCCCTGCTTGAAAGTCACGATATAACGCTTGTCCTCAGCAGTGGCGTTGCCGGTTACGGCGAGCGCTAAAATGCTGGCTGCAAATATAGACAAGGATTTATTCATTGGATGCTCCTGAAGATTTCTATGTTTATTGTTGCTTTTGTCGACGTTCTAATTTCAAATTTTTTGGTTGTTGATATTTACTTGATCGTCGAGGAGAGGAATTTATCAGGCTTTTCTTGTCGTATGAATAATTATTTTTTATATTTTTAATTATGAGGTTGTTTTTATTATGTAGATGGCCGGTATGATTGCTTTGGCAGGCGAGATGAGGTGGGGCAGCTATTTTCTTAGAAGGTGCTTGGTGTGGCTGGCCGAGAATAGTCATTTACAGGGACAATATGGCAGTTGAAGTACCTAATAAGGCTCCTTCTGTGATAGGTCGAATTGCAAAGAGGTTTTCCTGGAGAAAATTTTAGCCGAATTAAATTGACCAGAAGAAGGCAAAGCTAATCTTCTATCTCTCCTTGCTTGAGGGTAATGGATAAATTTTTTACCATTTCTATTTCGATGGACATGCTCCATGTCAAAATTGAAGTTCTGTTTTATCTTGATGGGAATTCTGATTAAAGGGTTTATTTGGTAATGTTGTGTATGAATTGAAAATATTTTCAGTTTGTAAGTTTTATTGATACAGCCTTTCCTGTAATTGGAGTGCCACCCTAGTTGGCTATGATTATGGTGGCTTCGGTATGGGGTGGGATGCATCAAGGCGAATAAATTATTCATTGAAGTTCTTGATTTTCGTTTTTAATTCTATTCTTTTGCTGGGAAGTGCCAATCTAAGAAAAGTGTTAGCTGGTTGAGTTTGACGGGATTTTTCGGAGAAATGTGCGCCATTTGTTCTGGAGAGGTGTTTTTTCTCTGGCCAAATTTGTTAATTGGTTCAGTGGTCGATTGCTATCTCCTGTGGTGGCTCTATATGGTTGTGCAAACGTTTGTTGATTGGTTCTCATAATTTTATTTTTGTTTAAAAATATATTTTAACTTGTTTACTTTGGTGCTTTTTCCATAGTATAAAAAATTCTCTTGAAAAGTATTTGTTAATTGGAGAGTTTTATGAAAAGTTTATTTTCAGCGCTTGTTTTTGGTGTTTTGTTGAGTGGGAGTGTTGCTACGTTAGCTTCTCTTCCCGAAGAATTGCAGTGCATGGTAGATTGTAGAGAGAGTGGGTATGGCACTGAGTACTGTAAGGCGTTCTGTAATTACTGAATTTTATCGAGGGTAGTTAAAATGGCCGCCCGGGTCTTGGGTGGCTATTTCCATTTGCTTTCAATCTTATCTGGATAAAATAATATTCGATAAATATTTGCATATCTTAAAGTTGATAGCTGATCCTATACTAAGATTGATGTTTTTATTATCCTAATTTCATCTCGGATCTTCTTTAACTGTAATGTAAATAAATTTTATAATTTTATTGCGTGTTGGCGGGCGGTTTGAAGGCGGGTCTATATTAAAAGTTTTTGTATGGCTTTCTATATGACTCGGAGAGTACTTGTCATTGATTGTTACTATAAGATCTTTCTTCGCGTAAATCCATATGAAGACTTGTGGTAACAAGCCTCAAGAAATGTCGCCCCCAGCTTTGGGAAGGTTCACTCTATACAGTAGCCATGCTGGCTGATTTGAAAAAACACCATACTTTCGTACTATCCTGGTTTCTTCGCTACTTTATTTTAGATATCTAGTGCAAATTTTATAGATACATTTTCTTTCATGGGGTAGTTACAGGTGAGTATTTAATAATTTATATCCCAGGTCGGGAGTGTAGCCCTATGCCGGCACTAGGTATGCCTTTATATTAAAACTATCAAAAGGCCCGACAAAAATGGCTGGCTTAGGGCTTAGGGCTTAGGGCTTAGGGCTTAGGGCTTAGGGCTTAGGAAATTAAACTTGGAGTCTGAGCATTAGTATGCTTGACGTATAATTTCAATGCCTGGGAGGATTGCTCGGTTCCAGGCGGCTTCAATTTCGGGGGAAAATTCCTCGTCGTGCTGCCTAATAGTAGCGAGCAGGGCGTCGAGCCATAGGCGATACCATTCTGGGCGGATATTATAGCCATTGCGATCGTGGCTTTTACCCAAAGCGCGCAGCTTGGTGTCTGGCATGCCGCGTGAATAAAGCACCAGCTGCATAATGCCGTTACGCAAAAGATGGCGCTGGGCTTTCATATCTGTATTGGCAAAGAGCTGACGGATGTCTGTAGAACTTCCCATAAAACGATCATAAAAATCCACAAAAAACTGTTCTTTATTGCAACAGCGTCCATAGCTTTGAAAAACGATATCACTATCCGTTGGTTGCATCGTTTTGGTTACCTCTTATGTTGGCCACCCTCAGTTTTACTTTTAAGTGGCCTCTGTGACTAATATGCATTTGGAAGGGGGGCGGCGATTCTAGCGATCGAATTTAGAAGCGGGAAGTACAATTTGGCTGTGCCTGCTTGTTATCTGGCGTAATTAATTAGTAACTCTCTGTGTGTGAATGGCTGATTCACGGCTGATACTCTGAGTTCTACAAGGCTTTATTTACATTGTCTGGTGTCGATTGTTACTTGAATCGCAATTACATGGCCTTTTATTTATTTAACTGGCTTAGGTAGTCCTTTGGAGGTTGGAGGATTGATCCTGAAAGCATTGTCATTAGTTGGCGTTAGGTGTCAATTCTACTTGAAGTGAATACTCGCTAACTTCCTGGGCGAACAGCTATCAACTAAGGTCGCTTTTGGCTTGATGACCCCTAAGACAGTATCAGGTGCGCTAATCATGCGTAGATTGGCTGATATAACAACGTATTCCCCTGTTTTTAATATCGGCATCAATAGGCTCCAGTTGATATAATCGCCGCCCACATTTTTCAGTTAATCGAAGTAGAAGAGGATTGGCTAATGGCGGTCAAACTGATGGCAGATCTCGATCTCGCTGGTAAGCGCTTACTTATCCGTGAGGACCTGAATGTACCGGTTAAGGACGGTCGTGTAACTTCCGATGCACGTATTCGCGCGGCACTACCGACGATAAAAGCCGCCATCGAAGCCGGAGCTAAAGTGCTGTTGATGTCCCATCTGGGGCGCCCTACAGAGGGGGAGTACGCAGAAGAATTCTCCCTGGCCCCGGTCGCCGCACACCTGGGTGAGCTGTTGGGCCGTGATGTGGCGCTGGTCAAAGAGTGGCGCGATGGCGTTGAGCTGGCCGATGGGGAAGTTGCCCTGCTGGAAAATGTACGTTTCAACAGTGGTGAAAAGAAGGACGATGAGTCTCTGGCAAAGGCCTATGCCCAGTTGTGCGATATCTTCGTGATGGATGCCTTTGGTACTGCCCACCGGGCCCAGGCTTCCACCCATGGTGTGGCTAAATTTGCACCGGTTGCTTGCGCCGGCCCTCTGTTGGCTGCTGAGCTGGACGCATTGGAGAAAGCCCTGGCTGAACCGGCGCGCCCGCTGGTTGCTATTGTTGGTGGTTCCAAAGTTTCTACAAAATTGACGGTACTCGAAAGCCTGGCTGACAAAGTCGATCAGCTGATTGTTGGTGGTGGTATTGCCAATACCTTCCTGGCAGCCAGCGGCAAGCCAGTGGGCAAGTCCCTTTGTGAGCACGATCTGGTAGATACCGCCAAGGCCCTGATGCAGAAGTGTGATATCCCTGTGCCAACTGATGTAGTCACAGGTAAAGAATTCAGTGAATCCGCTGCAGCGGAAACCAAAAGTGCCGATGCTGTGGTTGAAGACGATATGATTTTTGATATCGGTCCGAAATCCTCCGAGCAACTGGAAGAAATTCTCAGCAGTGCGAAAACCATTATCTGGAATGGTCCTGTAGGTGTGTTTGAATTTGACCAGTTTGGTGGCGGTACCGAGCACCTCTCTAAAGCCATTGCCGAGAGCGCAGCGTTTTCTATAGCTGGTGGCGGCGACACTCTGGCAGCTGTGGATAAGTATGGCATTGCCGACAAGGTTTCCTATATCTCCACGGGTGGCGGTGCCTTCCTTGAATATGTTGAAGGTAAGAAGCTTCCAGCGGTCGCTATACTGGAAAGCCGCGCACAAGACTAAATAACGAAAAATAAGGCCTGTCGCAATTTGCAGGCAGGTCATAAAAGCAAAAATACAAATACTACGAGTAGACGAGAAAGGAATTAATTATGGCTCTTATCAGCCTGCGCCAAATGTTGGACCATGCCGCAGAGCATGGCTACGGTGTACCTGCATTTAATGTAAACAATCTAGAGCAGATGCGTGCGATTATGGAAGCGGCCAAAGAGACCGATTCTCCAGTAATCGTTCAAGCCTCTGCGGGCGCCCGCAAGTACGCCGGTGCTCCCTTCCTGCGCCACCTTATCCTGGCCGCTATTGAGGAATTCCCTGAGATCCCGGTAGTTATGCACCAGGATCACGGCACCAGCCCTGCCGTTTGCCAGCGCTCTATCCAACTGGGCTTTAGCTCAGTGATGATGGACGGCTCCCTTGAGGAAGACGGCAAGACCCCGGCTTCTTACGAATACAACGTAGATGTTACCAAGCGCGCGGTGGATATGGCCCACGCCTGTGGTGTTTCTGTTGAAGGTGAGCTGGGCTGCCTGGGTTCCCTGGAAACTGGTATGGCGGGAGAGGAAGATGGTGTTGGCGCTGAGGGCAAGCTGTCCCACGACCAGCTGCTGACCGATCCGGAAGAGGCCGCTGACTTCGTACAGAAAACCAAGGTGGATGCCCTGGCAATTGCCTGTGGTACCAGCCACGGTGCTTACAAGTTTACTCGTCCGCCCACCGGGGACATCCTGGCCATCGACCGTATCAAAGAGATTCACGCTCGTATTCCTGGCACCCACCTGGTAATGCACGGTTCCTCTTCTGTACCCCAGGAGTGGCTGGCTGTAATCAATGAGTTTGGTGGTGAGATTCCGGAAACCTACGGCGTTCCTGTTGAGCAGATCTGTGAAGGTATCAAGTACGGTGTGCGCAAGGTCAATATCGATACCGACCTGCGCTTGGCCTCGACTGGTGCCACACGTCGCTTCCTGGCTCAGAACCCATCTGAGTTTGACCCGCGTAAGTTCTACAAAGCCGCTATGCAAGCGATGAAGGAAATCTGTGTCGCTCGTTATGAGGCGTTTGGCACTGCTGGTAATGCCAGCAAGATTCGCCCTGTTAGCCTCGATGTTATGAGCGAACGCTACGCTGCCGGTGAGCTGGAGCCGCAAATCAAGTAACGGTCATCCACTGTTGCGAAGAGGTGGGCTCTATGCCCACCTTTTTTCTTTTCAGGTTGTCTTTCCCGCTACGATATCACTACCCCTATCGCCAAAATGCAGTACCATTGCACTAATGGATACTTTGCAAGACCTCAGCACCTACGATAATAGCCCGGTAATAAAGCGACCGGACTACTCTGCATTGCGTCAGAAGTTGCCTGAACTGGATTTTGGCGCTGACGAAACCCCTCTGTGCAAAGAGCTGCGGGATTATCGTAATTTTTACGATTTGCATTTTCCCCGAGCCCATAAGACTGGAGTCGGCACTTTTAAAGTTGCCGGATTTGAACTGGTTTCACAGTATTGGATGGTCGAGAATCCCAAGGGCACTTTGTTTATTTGCCACGGCTATTTTGATCATACAGGTATTTATGGTCCGGCAATCCGCTTTGGCCTGGAGCGGGATCTCAATGTAGTGATTTTTGATTTCCCCGGACATGGTTTATCCAGTGGTGAGCGTGTAGCTATCCATACTTTCCTGCAATACCGCCAGGCGTTTGATGGACTGTTGGAAGTTGCGCGAAATAAGTTGCCCGGGCCCTGGCATGCAATGGGCCAGAGCACCGGTGGTGCTGCACTACTGGCCCATCTGCAATACAGCCGCTGGCAGCCTCTGGATAAGGTCTTTTTGCTGGCTCCCTTGGTAAGGCCGTCAAACTGGGCCTGGCTAAATCGCTGGAAATATTATGTGGGCCGCCTGTTTATCCGCGAACCCGGCCGGGCCTTTACGATTAATACCCACGATGTGGAGTTTTCTCGACGTCAGGCACTCAGGGACCCCCTTCAATCTCAATCAATCTCTATGAGCTGGCTCAGGGCGATGGTGGATTGGTTGCAGATATTTCCCCGCACGGCACGCAACCCGCGCCCGATCCTTTTGGTTCAGGGAACGGATGATAAAACCGTTGATTGGCGTTATGGTCTTCATGCTGTTCGGAATCGTTTTCCCAATTGCCACCGGGTATTGATACGCGGTGCCCGGCACCAGATGATTAACGAAACCCAACCTTATCGCCATCAAATATTAGCGGCGATGGATGAGTGGTTAACCAAATAGGCTGTGAGCGATAACTTGTATCGCTCAACTCGCAGAGTTTTGACTTGCACTTTTCACTCGGAAAGCCTAAGCGAATCTACTTAGTTAGAAGAAAAGAACACTCTGTAAATTTTCCCTATAAGGTCAAAGACGCCATCCATTCCTTATACGGCGGTGCCCAAGCACAATATGTTCTTTCCTTCTCCTTTGGTCAAAAACTCTATTAATACTCCTCATGAGGCCAGCGCCAAGCCAGCCAAATAATAGCTAATTTGAGAATAATCTCGATAAATCCCAGATAGAAGTAGAAATACCAGGTGGACATTAAAAATGTTACAAATAAGAAAATAATGAAAGCTGAGGATGTAATAATATTTATCCAGCGAGAGATAGATGGTTTAAGTAATAAAGTAAGGGCAACCATAATACAGGGGAGTGACACAATGATTGATACAGTAAGTAGTGACTCTTGTGTGACCGCTCCAAATGGCCCGAACCCCTCAATTATTCTATCTATTTTTCCTGTCCTAAATAGCCCAAAGAAATCCCCATAGATGTAAAGTAGTACTACTGAAGCCCATAGCCCGGCTATTTTAATCTTAACATCTATATGACTGTCAGTGAGCTTGGTCGATGTGCTCTTTAAGTTGTCTTTATCGTTCATGACATTCCCTCGATCTTACTGGTAGATAACTTTTGATTTGGTTCGGTAATAGTTGGTGGAGTTCTAATGCCCATAATTAGTAACCATAGACAGGTTCCGATCTCCCCTAGAGAGGCGGGTACTCTAATAAAAGCGGGGATTTGATATTCAGGGAAAAGTAAATTTGCGCAGAACCTTACTAAATAGCTAAGGCATCCTGCCATTAACAGTATGCCCAGTATTTTTGGTAGTAAGTTTGATTTGTAGACCAGGTATCCGAAAGGAAGTAACCATAATCCCCAGAGAACATGGATTATTTGGATTCCGTTACTATACGATTTTAATAACAATAATACCTGGGTATAAATTTGTTCTTTTTCAAAAGTTAGGAGATATTCTGCTCCGCTAAGAAGTGTGAGAGCATCAACTTTGTTAACTATATTGAGTAGAGTAAATGGAATACTGGTGAGAGCAAAAATAACCATTAACAACGCACATCCTCTATTTACAGGTGCAAGTGTGCGATATAAAGCTAGTGGCAGTATTGAAAATAGTATATAGAGAAGTATCCCGCCTAAAATTCCTAATCTATATAGAAATTCATATTCCAGGATATTTTGCGCTGTTAATGATGCATTTTCCCACGCTGTGGGAATTTTAGAAGGCACATATACTAAAGAAAATATTCCCAACAATATAGTAAGTAAATAAATAAGCCCAGAAAGTCTGGCATATTCTTTTTGAGTCATTTTATATCCTTGTAAAATCAAATTGACAGATAGAGAGCCAATAGTCGGTTAGGTCCTAGTCGCGGTACCCATATAAAGGGGACTGCGATGAAATTCCAACCACGGTAATCAGCTGGAATTTCATAAGAAGAATATGGTCAGCAAAGACGTACTTATGGTGTTGTTCCGTTGTGAATAGAGGTAAAGATTCTGTATCGCTAACGGTACTGAGACTATTGGGTGTACGGTACTAGCTATTGACGCCATGGTGGTCTCTTTAGAGTCACTGTATGCGAAGAAACCTATTGGAATATTGAGTTGTGCGCTACCCAGCTAGGCATAGGCTGCGGAAAGCGTGGTTTGAAGTGCGGAATAGTGAGATAAGTGATTTGGAATGGTATGGCCATCCAGAAGCTTTGTGAGCCGCCAACCGTATGCGGCTCACACTGTTTAGCCTGCTGTTAATCGGGTTGTTGACTGGCTTTCTTGGATTCGGAGGGACTCGGTGTGGAGGCTGGCTTCTTACGGGGTTTATCACTTTTCTCCGAAGTCTGTTTTGCACTTGTGGGAACTTTGTTAGTAGGGTATTCAACCTTACAGGTACCCTGTCCATTGTCCGATAGCACAATTTCATCCAGGTCATCCATTACCCGAATTGGGCCCGAATAGAATTTGCGCATTCCCTTAATAAAGCCGATCTTGTCAGCTTCAGTAACGGGGGGTGGAATTAGGTGTGTTAAGGCAACCGATTTTACTCCCGCTTTGGTTGCCATCTTGGCAATGTCCAGAGTATTGGAATGGTAGTGGATAATTTGATTTGCCTTCTCATATCGCAAACGAGCGCGACGGTTATCCCCGGTTTGCTTCAGCTTGCTGATGTATTGGGCATAGCTGAGAGCCTCAGAAATCAGTAGATCGGCATCCCGTTCAATTGGCTCTAGCGCATCGAAAACATGGGTATCACCAGTAATGATGACTTTACAGGGGCCAAAACGTATCTCGTAACCAAATGCGGGAAAAACCGGTTCGTGATGTACGGCAAACACAGAGACATAAGTATCCCTGTGGTGCCACACATCTTGTACGACCTCGCTTTGATCCCCGGCAATATTCACTAGGTGGGGAGTGGCGACCGCTAGGACTGGATCGAGAATTCCCTGCCTATTTGCCGATCGAAAAAGGATGTCCGGCCCAAAACTCTTGTTAATTCCATCCAAAATGCGATGGATGCCGTAGGGTCCGTAGACATTAATAGGCGAGTCGGCACCAACAAACCAGGACTCGTTGATCACCATGGCCAAACCACCAAAGTGATCCGAGTGCCAGTGGGTAATAAAAATGGGGTCCAGCTGGGCGAGATTAAGGCCGAGCTGGCCAATTCTTGCTGTAGCTCCTTCGCCGGCATCGACGAGGAATAGTTTCCCACTGCTGCGAATAGCAACGCAGGCGGGATGGCGCAAGTATTGATAGGCCGGATCTGGCGTGCCAGTTCCACAAAAGTAGATGTGCATTTTGCCATCATCTTCCACATAAGGTGGGTAACGCTTCAGAGATTCAGGCTGCTCGGCCAGGCTTGAAATCGCGAAAAACACCCCGAGGGCAAGAGTGGCAAATATATCAACGATCAGTCGCATGGTTTTATAGATTCCAGTCAGTACGGAAAATACATACCAAGGATATGCAGACATTTTTAAACGTACAAAAAGATGATTAAATATTTTGGTCAAGTCTGTAGATGACGTGGACTCAGGCCTTGTAAAGGATCAGGATTTAGGCTGCTATTAACTTAGTTTGTCATCAGGATTTTTATAGACGGTGGTTGGTTGTCCTTCCAGGCCCGAGTAAAAGAGAATAATAGTTACCGGAGTATCACCATCATTGCGCCCATAATGCCATTTATCGGTAACTTCGATAAATGCCTTACCCGCCCCCAGAGTAAGCGTTTCCTTCTGTCCTGGGAGTACAATGGTTAAAGTGCCCTCTGCTACATAGACACCGTTTAGCACTGGATGTTTGTGTACGGGCATCTGTTCGCCCACCGGAATAGTAACGCTAACAATCGTTAATTCCGGTTGCCCCGGTTTCATTTTTGGTAGGGAATGTCCTTCCCAGTCCTTTGTAGAGGAAACTAGTGTTTCAAACTTTACGTCGTTGGTTTTGTCCTGGCCAAATATATTTTCCGAGATAAATGTAAGTGTCAGAATGGCAAGGAAAAGGAGGTGGCGGCTCATTGAACTTTCCGGCAATCTTATGGAGATTTATGTAATTCTTGTTCAAGAATTAATGCTGTCCAATAAATTCGCGAAAATCTCTACGGACCAACATCGGAGAAAAAATTGGCTTTCAAATGCCCCCTACTAACAAACTGATTACATTTGGCGGAATAGATGCAGGTAACGCCGGCTTACGGGGAGTATTTCCTCCCTATTTAGCAGGGTAATTTGAGCGGTATCTCCGTCCCTTATTACGTGGCGGATGGCCTTTAAATTGACGACAACAGAGCGATGAACCTGGGCAAAGAGTTCGGGGTCAAGTTGGTGGGTTAGATCCTTTAATGGTGTGCGAATACAGGCCTCCAGATTGTTGTTGCCGGATTCGCTCCAGGCTACCAGGGTATACTTCTCATCTGAACGCAAATAGTGCACATCTTCTACCGGTATCATCCGCAATTGCTGGCCTATGGAAGCGTGAATCCAACGCAGGTATGGTTTGTCTTCTTTGGATTGAAGCTGTCTCGCTAATTGCTCGAGTAACTCCTGTTGATGACTGACGGGTTTGCAACTGCTGAGCCTTTCCCTAAGCCGCTCGGCGGTATCGGCGAGCCGCTCAATCTCTACCGGTTTTACCAGGTAGTCCAGTGCACCCTGGCTAAAAGCTTCCACGGCGTAGTTGTCGTATGCGGTAACGAAAACTAAATGGGCCCGACGCCCGATACTCTGGGCTGCCTCAATACCGGACTTGCCCGGCATATGGATATCCAGAAAACAGATATCGGGCTGCTTTTCTTCAAATAGTTCTACGGCTTCACGACCATTGCGGGCCTCCGCAACAACCTTCAGCTCCGGCCAGACACTTTTGAGTTTGCGGACCAAAGACTGGCGCAGCAGTGGTTCGTCGTCAGCTACCAGGGCGGTGGTGGGCGTGGCACTCATATTTGCTCCTCGGCAGGGAATAGCAATTCGGCACAAAGACCTGTGGGCTGTTGGTCGACCAAACGCAAGCCTGCACTATCGCCATAGGTCAGTTGTAGCCGCTCTCTCAAAGTTGCCAACCCTGTCCCGAGACTGTTGGAATTGTCCTGGATGCCGATACCGCTATCGGTGACGGTGGCAATACAGAGGCCCTGTTCCAGCTTTATTTCAATATCAATACGTCCCCCTTCCTCACTGGGGTCTATGCCATGGCGGACGGCATTTTCAACCAGTGACATCAGAGACATGGGCAGGCAAGACTGACTTCGCACCTCGTCATCAGCGTTGATAGAAAATTCCAGGCGGTCCGGCATACGCATTTGCATCAGGCCCAGGTAAGCCTGCACCAGAGTTAGCTCTTGCTCGACGGTACTTTGCTCCGACTCAAGTTTCGGTACTGCGGCGCGCAGGTAGGCAATCAGGTTGTTTAGTAGTGCGGGTGCCTGAGGGGATGAAGACTCTACCAGCTCTTGTACATTGGCGAGTGTATTAAATAAGAAGTGTGGGGCCACCTGGGATTGCAATAAACGCAGCCGCGCATTGAGCGCCTGGTGCTCCAGGGCACCCCGCTGCCGTTCAAAAAGTTGCGCCTGCTCTCGTACAGCAATATCCCGCTGGCGCAACAGCGCAGACATAGCGAGCCAGGGCCCGAATAACATGCCGGTCACCGCTATCAGGAGAAAACTCCAGTGTCGGCTGTGGTCCTGCCAAAGTGGAAGTGCCTCCGGTTCTGTCAAGGCAGGAGACAGGATTAGCAGCGATAGTGGAATAGAGATTGCCACACCCACCACCTGTATTACCCAGCGAGGTAATCGTTGAGGCAAGTTGCGCGGCCATTGCTCGAACAGGCAAAAAGTAACCAGTGCTGATATGGCAGCTGTGCTTGTTTGCAGTAGGAGCTCTGTATAAGTACCTTTCCAGCCGAAGCTGAGTAGCAGGGTCCAAAGCAGAGTAGCGAGCAAAACAGTCAGCGACCGCTGCCTGCTGGGTAGCAGTCGCACTTGAGCTGGGTTGGCTGTCGGCGAGTAATTCATGATGGCCGCCTTCGGTTAATTTAGGCGGCCATTCTTACACAGGTTTTACCGTTAAAGCGCTGCCTTACCTTGTAGATGCAGCTTTCTCCGCTGTGCCAACGCATCGACAGAGTAGAGTGCTAGACCCAGCCAGACAAACATAAAGGTGGTGAGCTTTTCTTCGCTGAAAGACTCGCCCAATACCTGGGTGGCGACCACCAGCATCAGTGTGGGGCCGATGTATTGCAGGAAGCCCAGTGTGGATAAGTTGAGCCTGCGCGCGGCAATCGTGAACAGCAGCAGGGGAACCAGGGTAATGGGGCCCGCAAAGAGCAGTAAGCTGTTTAACTCCAGGCTGTTGTTCAGCAAGTTGCTGGTGGGGCTGTCGCTCCAAAACAGGTAGATCACGGCCACTGGCAATATAAAGAGAGTTTCTACTGCGAGGCCGGTAAGGCTTTCCACAGGGGCCTGCTTGCGGGCCAAACCGTATAGCGCAAAGGAGCAGGCCAGGAACAGGGCAATGATCGGTATGCGACCAAACTGCCAAAGCTCATAGGCAATGCCGGTAGCGGCCAGCGCTACAGCGATCCATTGCAGTCGCCGCAGTTTCTCACCCAGGAACAGGACCCCCAGCAAAATATTGATCAGTGGATTAATGTAGTAACCCAGGCTGCCTTCGAGCAAATGGCCGTTATTGATCGCCCAGATAAACACCAGCCAGTTGCCGCCGATCAATACCGTGGTCAGGGCCAGCATCCGCATCTTCTTGCCATCGCGCAGGGTTGCCAGAAAGTCCGGCATTTTGCGTACAATCAGCAGAATACCAATAGCGAGTACCAGCGACCAGATACTGCGGTGGGCAAGGATTTCCGCAGCGGGAATATCCTGTAATTTATTGAAGTACAGTGGCGCCAGCCCCCAAATGAGGAAGGCGGAAATCCCGGCGAGAAGGCCGGTTGAGGCGGAATCATTACTACGCAAGGGAGCACCTGCTGTGGATAACTCTGGCTTTGATTCAGGGGTGGCACGTGGATGTGGTCACCTGGGCCTGAAGCAAAAGAATAGGTCTGGCCATTGTAGAAGCGGTGGCCGGGGGGGATCAATCTTTTTTACCGCGAGGAAGGCTCCGATTGGCGTGTCATTGGCGGGTATTTGTGGGTACCCGCCAACGACCGAAAGGCTTAGAAAAGCACGCGGCAGCGCAGGGTGCCGGGGATACTCTTCAATTTTTCCAGTGCCAGATCAGAATACTCTGCGTCCACATCGATTACTACATAGCCCACTGTTTCATTGGTTTGCAGGAACTGTGCGGAGATATTGATGGCATTTTCTGAGAACACCTGGTTGATGGCGCTCAGTACACCGGGCACATTCTTGTGAATATGCAGCAGGCGGTGGGTATCCAGGTGACCGGGCAGTGCTACTTCCGGGAAGTTCACAGAGCTGGTGGTGGTGCCGTTATCGGAGTAGTGAGCGAGTTTCTCCGATACTTCTGTACCGATATTCTCCTGGGCCTCCACAGTGGAGCCACCTACGTGAGGGGTCAGCAGCGCCTTATCGATTCCGCGTAGGGGAGAGACGAATTCGTCGCTATTGCCACGGGGCTCAACCGGGAAGACATCGATCGCCGCACCGGCCAGGTGATTGCTCTTCAGTGCTTCTGCCAGGGCATCAATATCTACCACAGTGCCGCGAGAGGCATTGAGGAGAATACTGCCAGGCTTCATCTGCGCGATCTGCTCGGCGCCCATCATCATTTTGGTGGAAGGCAACTCTGGTACGTGCAGGGAGACCACATCGGATTCTGCCAACAATTCCGGAAGTGAGTTTACTTGGGTAGCATTGCCCAGCGGCAACTTGGTAATCACATCGTAGAATCTGACTCGCATCCCGATAGCTTCGGCCATAACAGAAACCTGGGAGCCGATAGCACCGTAGCCGATAATGCCCAGGGTTTTGCCCCGGGCCTCATATGAGCCCACCGCTGACTTCTGCCAACCGCCGCGATGACACACTGCGTTTTTCTCTGGAATACCGCGCAGCATGAAAATAGTTTCTGCAATAATCAGCTCGGCAACGCTGCGAGTGTTGGAGTAGGGTGCATTAAATACTGCGATACCCAGTTCCGTCGCCGCCTGTAAATCCACCTGATTGGTGCCGATGCAAAAACAGCCTACGGCTACCAGTTTGGACGCATGTTCCAGCACTTTGCGGGTTAACTGGGTACGCGAGCGAATACCGATAAAGTGCGCATCGGCAATTTTCTCGATCAATTGATCTTCAGGCAGGGAGGTCTTGAGGTACTCCACATTGGTGTAGCCTCGGGAGCTGAGTAAGTCGACGGCGGACTGGTGTACGCCTTCCAGCAACAGGATGCGGATTTTATCTTTTTGCAGGGACTTCTTTTGATCGGAACTGTGCGGAGCCATAAACTATCTCTTCACTGAGTGCGAATAACAGGTGCAAAGTGCTTAGATCACTTCTTCGGGGGTGCCGCAATTTTGGCGAAGGCGCGATCATAGCACATGCAGCCTCCAAGGCTTTATTCGAAATTTCTATCCTAACTATCTTGTTTATCTATGTACCAACATCAATTTACCTGTGGCAGTGAAGTACCGTTTGGTTTGGGGAAGGTTGTCTGTGTGGGGCGCAATTACGCAGACCACGCGGCGGAGTTAAATAATCCGGTGCCAGAAGAACCCCTGCTATTTATCAAGCCGGCAACAGCCGCGGTACCTATGGTAGAAACCATCCATTTACCAGCGGGGCGCGGCAGTTGCCACTTTGAAGGGGAGCTTGCCCTGTTGATTGGTAAGCGCTTGAGTAATGCCAACGTGGCAGAAGTTCCTGGGGCCATTGCTGGCTTGGGCCTCTCCCTGGATTTAACTTTGCGCGACCTCCAAGCGAAGCTGAAAAAAGCAGGACATCCTTGGGAAAAGGCCAAGGGGTTCGATAAGTCATGCCCTCTTTCTCCCTTTGTGAAACTCGATTGGTTGCCGGACTGGGACAAGCTCAGCTATTCCCTGTGGCTGAACGGTGAACTGCGCCAGCAGGGTAAAACCGAAAATATGCTGACACCAATTCTCGATCTGGTGGCCTATGTCAGCAGTTACTTTACGCTCGAACCCGGTGATGTGGTTTTGACGGGCACACCGGCGGGAGTGGGCGAATTACACCACGGCGATAATCTGGCGATGCAGTTGGAAGATGATTGGCTGCGTGTGGAAACGCAGGTAGCTTAATTTAGAATGACTTCAGCCCTTTGATTTGTGATCACATTTTCGATATAACCGGGAAAACTATCTCCAAATTAAATGAGGTGTGTCATGTCAGCGAAAAAAAATAATGTCCCCCAAAACCTGCAGGAATGGCAGGCTCTGGCGGCCTCACTGAAGATCGAGGGGCGTGCCTTTATCAATGGCAGCTATGTCGATGCCCTCTCCGGTGAAACTCGCGCCACTTTTAATCCCGCAAATGGTGAAGAGCTGGCGCAAATTGCCAGTTGCGGTCCAAATGACGCGGACTTGGTGGTAAAGGTGGCTCGGGAAACCTTCGAGTCTGGCGTTTGGTCGAAAATGCCGCCAATGCAGCGCAAAAAAATTATGGTGCGCTTTGCAGAGCTGATTGAAGAGAATCTGGTGGAAATTGCCCTGCTCGAGAGCCTCGATGCGGGTAAGCCGATTGGCGATACCATGGCTGTGGATGTCCCTGGAGCGGCCACTACGATTCGCTGGAGCGGTGAAGCAATCGACAAGATTTACGATGAAGTGGCCCCGACCGGCCCCGGTGAGCTGGGCTTGGTTACCCGTATGCCCCTGGGGGTGGTGGCCGCCATTGTGCCCTGGAACTTCCCTTTATCCACCACCGCCTGGAAACTGGGGCCGGCCCTGGCCACCGGCAACAGCGTTATCCTGAAGCCCGCGTCTAACACACCGCTGACAGCGATTAAGCTGGCGGGCCTGGCTAAGGAAGCGGGCCTGCCCGATGGCGTGTTAAATGTACTACCGGGACCGGGAAGTAGCTTGGGCAAGGCCTTGGGCCTGCATATGGATATCGATTGCCTGACCTTTACAGGCTCCACCGAAGTAGGCAAAACCCTGACCGAGTACTCAGGTCAGTCCAACCTCAAGCGTACTTTCCTTGAGCTCGGCGGTAAAAGCCCGAATATTGTATTTGCTGATGCAGATCTGGATAAGGCGGCAGAAGCAGCGGCCCTGGCCATTTTCTACAACCAGGGGGAGACCTGTACCGCCGGATCGCGTCTGCTGGTTGAAAAATCTATTGCCGATGAATTTATTCAAAAGGTGGCTAAAGCGGCAGAGTGCTTTAAGCCCGGGCATCCGCAAAACCCAAATACCCGTATGGGTGCCCTGATCGACCGCAGCCAGTTTGATACGGTTGAATTTTACGTGGCCAAGGGCCTGGAGCAGGGTGCGCAATTGGTTTGCGGCGGCAAACCGGTAGATGAAGTAGCAGGCGGTTACTACTATGAGCCAACGGTATTTCGCGGTGTCACCGCTGACATGACGATCGCCCGTGAAGAAATCTTTGGCCCGGTACTGTCTGTTATCGAGTTCGAGACAGAGGAAGAAGCACTCGCCATTGCCAATGACTCAATCTACGGCCTGGCGGCGGGTATCTGGACCAATAACCTGGGTCGTGCTCACCGTATGGCCCGGGATATATACGCCGGCTCTGTTTGGGTCAATAACTATTTTGGCGGTGATATCACCGTACCCTTCGGTGGTTTTAAGCAGTCTGGAAACGGCCGCGATAAGTCGCTACACGCGCTGGATAAGTACTGTGAACTCAAGTCCACCTGGATTGATTTGAGTTAGTTCTTTAGCGGCGTATTGGTACTCTGCAATTAGGCCCAAAAAATAAAAAAAAGAAATAAAAATTGAAAGACAGGCCTATTGAATAAGGTTAGGCTGTGAGTAAATAAACACAGCCTATTGAACCTGTTCAATAGGCTGTAAAGAATATCTGTACAACACCATAAAATATATCTGGGCCTTCAAGGCAAATCATAGGAAGATAAGAATGAGTGGTGGCTTATACGTTGGCAGTTCCAGCACTGTTATTCAGCAACAGCGAATCGGTCGGGTTGCAAATCAACAGGATGGAGGCAACACCCAATTCGGAAGAATAGGATCGATGCGCTCTAATGAGAAACAGCTTTTTGTAAATAGGCTGGGCTTTACCCCTCGGAGAGATGAGCCTCCTGCACCTACAAATATACAGCCACCTAATGTACATCCCCCTGCCCTTAATAATATCCCCCTGGTGCAGGCTGTTTTAATTCTGCCAGCTGCTCCGCAGGGTGCGATTCCAGTGGCAGTACCTGCACCTGCACCTGCACCTGCACCTGCACCTGTGGCTATACCTGTGGCTATACCTGTGGCGGCACCTGCGGTTAACATTGATGAGGTTCCTGTTTTGGAGCCTGTTCCTGAGAATCCTCCAGTAAATACTACACAAGCAGGGACTATTAATAATCAATAATTCCTTCAAGGTGCCGGCGAAGAGAAATATGGGATTTAAGAATGAGTGATAACCAATTTTTTGTTTGAGGCTTCAATAACACTCCAGTCAGTTTTAGAAAATTGGAATTCCAAGCTATAAGGCTACAGCCACAGCGAGGCCCGTTTTATTGCAAGTCTGACGTACTTTAAATTATCGATAAATGGTCAATAGGGCCCTAAGCTCCAGGATTACCCGGTTAAACAGTTTGAAGTATTGCTCTGAAAGAAAGCGGCGTATCTGGTTAATATATAAATACCAAATAATCAGGGCCATGGCCGGGGTATGGTCCGTGATATATGTCGCCTTTGTTTGGACATGGATTGCCAGTATAAGTTACTTGGGTCTACCTGGACCGATTTGAGTGCATTCTTTAGCGGTGAATTGACGATCTATCATTAAGCCTCAAAATGAAAAAGCCAAACTTGAAAGACTGGATAGTTAAATTAGGTTAGGCTGCGGCTGAGTAGATCTTTTAATTAAATTTTTTAATAGGTACTAGGCAGTGCCTGGACAGCTCTGACATATTTCTCTGGGGGCTGCGGAGCCAGTCCTTTAGTACACCTATAAGTTGATCATAGGAGGATAAGAATGAGCGATGGCGTAAAGCTTAATGGCTCTAGCGCGGCTATTCGGCAAGAGCGAGCTGGAGGGGTTGAAAATCAACGGGATAGAGGCAAAGCCCGGCTCGGAAGAATAGGAGCGATGCTCGCGAAGGGAAGGCAGGTACTTGCCAAGAAGTTGGGCTTTACTCAGCAGAGGGGGGAAACGCCCACACCTGCACGTATAGTGCCCGGCTTTGCGCCGCGAACGCCTGGCTCCCACCCCTTGGTTGAGCAACCTGGCGACGCTGGCAATCCTGCGGATGTATCTGATGATATCCCTGAGGCAGAGTTTACAAGTGCGGATGACGCTGGTTATTCAGTTGCAAAACTTGTAACTGAAGAAGCTTCCGGAACTAATATCCCGAAAGCTGAGACTGTCGATTCTAGTGAGGCTGGAGCAAAAGGTGCACTTGTGGCTAAGGTAGTTGGTGAGCGCCCCAAGAATTTCTACACCCAACCGAAGGAGATGACGACAAAATTTAAAGTGAAGCACAGTGAGGCTGGAGCAGAAGGTGCACGTGAGGCTAACGTAGTTGGTGAGGGCCCCCAGAAATACTTTGACCTGCCGCCAGAGTTCAAGAAAGGATTTAAAGAGAAGCACTAATAACCCATTTTTTTATGTGCAGCTCTAACAACACTCCGGCCAGTTTTAGAACGCTGGAATCTTGAGCTTGTAGGAATAGAATCACAGCGAAACCTAATTTATCACCAGCCTGGAGCTGCTCCAGACTGGTGATAAGTAACGAGTGGGGATGTAAGTTCCAAAGTCACCCGGCTAAAACTGCGGGAAGTATTGTTTCAAGAGAAAGCGGCATACCTGGTTAATATGGGAATGCCAAATAATCAGGGGCGCGCCCACTCTATGTCCAGCGATATATGCCGGCTCTGTTGGGGGAAATAACTATTTTGGCGATGATACCGTCATACCATTGGTAATTTTATGCAGCGCTGGTAGCGGCGGTAAGTAAGTCACTTTATGTGCCGGATACATACTGTAAATCTAAACCAGCCTGGATCGGAATGAGTTAACAAAGGTGGACTGGAGCACACCATTAATGTTGAAAAATAAAAAAGCCAAAATGAATTGCTGCCAGCCTGAAAGGCTCCACCACAGTAGCAACTAAGCCTAATAGGACAGGCCTGGAGAATTGCAGAGTTGTTCAGAGATTCCTTAAGAGAAGAGAAATTCAGGCACTAAACCCTTTCTATAAGTCTCAGTGCCAACACACCAGCTAACCTAAGCAATCTTGGAGTATAAAGAATGCCCCCTAAACTTCCATCGTCATCGTCATCGTCATCGTCATCGTCATCGTCATCGTCATCGTCACGTCCTGATAGCGCATCACATCATCAGGCTGAAAATTCACACAATAGAAATGCCAAAGGCTCACAACGTTTGCGGAAAAATTTTAATGCTCTCAAGGGCCGTTTTGCAAATAAGCTAGGTCTGGAGCGCTCAAAAGAAACATCCCCAAGCCCCAGCAAAATCTCTGCTATTGGCAGGCCATCACAGCCAAATATTGGGCGCGACGCTAATATCAGGAGGGATTCAACCCCGGAAACTTCCAGCACTATCCCTCTTGCAGAGGCCATTAATACCGGTGATTTATCGACAGAAAATCGAAAAAATATACCTTTGGCGGAAGTTGCCGGCGAGGGGGGGGCAAAGGATAGATTAGACAATAGAAAGAGGAACCTATCGGTTTCTACACTAGGGCATCATGAGGAATCAGGTACAGAGTTGAGCCGGGATATAAATAATTTACTTAGCATCCAAGACTCAAGAAAAATTAGTGAAGAGCTAGAGGAGTTCCTCAAGGATGGAGCCCCAAGCCAACTTACCGATGAGCTAAAGAAAATTTTATATCGCGAAAAAACCGACAAGCCTATCAACAATCCAAATAGAGGCCTCCAGTGAACTTTCTGAGAAAGTAATGAATATTCTCTACCAGAAAAAGCAGTGAAACTACTGGCAAATTAAACAGGCTCCTCGCCAGACTGCCGAACCCCAAGAAACAAGCTAGGAACGACAGGTTCTTTTTAATAAAAGGACCTGCGTAAAAAATGGGCTCTTTATGGATTCTGGGGAGCTACCCCAACAACAAAATAAATAGTCCAGGAATGGCCAGCTTCCCCCAGCGTCTTAGATTGTGCAGGCACTCAAAGAAGCTAAGATATAACGGAAGTTTCTCTTGCGATAGACCCCGGAGAGGGCGCGGGCATAGCCAGGATCGTAACAATGACCAGAAACCCTCCAAGGTATTAACATGAACTTCATGAAAGCCGTCGCTATTCTCGTCCCAGGCATACTCGCCCGCACTATAGCAAACAGATTTGTGGACATCACCCCACTCCTCTAAATGGTCATAAATATTATATTCATCCGTGTAGACCAAAGTACCTGAAGCGATAGTGTTTTCAATGAGTGGTTGAATCGTTGCTTGCTCTACATTTTCAAGCATACGTATTGCAACCTGCCCACCTCTCTGGACCATGCCAAAAATGGGGGGGCTTTTCCTTTTCCAGAGTACCTCACCCTCAAGCGTCTCCCAGTCGGTTCCGTTGCCTTCTACGGCCTTTTTTTAACTGCTTCAGGCCGCCTTTTATGGCCCGCAACAATATAGACCTCGTTACACTCTACCTCCCCCTCAAGGGAGATATCGGGAGCTTTGTTACAAACGGCTTTCCTGAGCTGCAGTGTCATTTTCTGAACATCATCTTTGTTCAGATCGAACTCTTTACTAACCTGTAACTTGGATAAATTCAATAACATGAGGTATAGGCAATGTACCCAGGCCTTTAAAGGCTGGTGGCACCCTGAAAAGACTGATAACGTCAGGTCATCAAAACGCCGCTGACAACCTTTACAGCGATAGCGGTGCTTCTCAGGTTGTGTATCATCCTTTCCTTGTCGGATAACATCCTGGCTCAAACAATGAGGGCAACACACCCCGTCGGACCAGCGATACTATCGTCTCTGTTCGTAGCATTTTGCATTCTCAAGGCGATTGTGAAATTTAATCATGAGTCTGTTTTTACAGACATTCGGCTACTAATTCTATTGATGATGTCTCAAATATTGAACTCCCCGGAATCCATAAAAAGCCAAAATTGAAAGACTTGATAGATAAATAAAACTAGGATGTGACTGGGTGGACATTTATACTGAGTTAACCGCAGGAAGATAAGAATGAGCAATGGCATAAATGTTAATGGTGCTAGCACTACTAATCGACAAGAGCTAACCGGTCGGGTTGAAAATCAACGGGATAGAGGCAATACCCGACCCAGAAAAATAGGACCGCTGCTCGATAAAGGAAAACAGTTGCTTGCGAAAAAGCTGGGTTTGACCCCGCAGAAGAAGGAAGTTCCTATACCTGAAGCTATTTTGGTAAAGGAGGGTGATATACCTAAAGCCATTGCGGTAGATATACCTGAGGGGGTTACTCCCCCAGTCGCAACAGTGGTTGATAAAGCTCCAGCAGGTAGGTCTGAAGCTCCAGCAGGTAGGTCTGAAGCTCCAGCAGGTAGGTCTGAAGCTCCAGCAGGTAGGCCTGAAGCTCCAGCAGGTAGGCCTGAAGCTCCAGCAGGTAGGTCTGAAGCTCCAGCAGATAGCACTGCAGAACCAGAAACTGTAACAGTGGAGTTGATACCCGGTAAGACAGGGAAGATGATAGATCGTTTCGAGCTTACGAAGAAATATCAAGAGCAGGGATTCAAGTTCTAAAAATAATTCACAAGCAGAGTGTTTAGCTCTTTTGCACCATAGCAACTCGCCTAAGTGAGTGGATAAGTAGGGTTGATATACCGCTTGTCCACTAATTCGTAAACTAAACACAAATAGGCCGATAAATTGGGCAGACTGCAAGATTTGCCGCCTCCGCCTCCGCCTCCGCCTCCGCCTTAGCTGACTGATAGGTGCTTCGAGAATTATCTGGCGTGAATTATCTAGTCAGCTATACCTAACTTATTGCCCTGAGAAAAGCTTGGGGCGACATTTTCAGGATATGAGTATTCCAGTTCACGAGTTTTATAGCGTGTAGGGGTGCTGATTTGAACAAAACTACCGTTCTATTTGTGGCTTTAAGTGCCATTGGTGCGACCTATGCCCATGCTGAAAAAGCGCCAATTTTTGGCGAAATAGCAGGGCTTGTTAGCGCAGAAAAAATTTATACGAGTATGTCTCACAATAACAATCTCAAGCAGAGGCAAAGAGAGTGGATCAGGCTATTTGTCAATCGTGGTGATCAAGTCAGAAAAGGGCAGAAAATTGCTGAGCATCGCAATAGAAAAGGAAAAGTTGTCCTTGAATATATTGCCAATCGCTCAGGCAGAATTCTATTGAACAGCCGTTCAGCAGTTGACTCTGTAGAGTCTATTCTGGAGATCATTACGGTTGGAGAAGAGAAATACTGTGAATATGAAAATTGTGGTTTGATCGGTGTGCGCTGAGAATTTTCAGGAATTGCCTGCTTGGCAGAAGCAGGGTTTGTTTGCAGATTAATAGCTGTGTAATCTGGGGATTCCTGATATTTGTGCGGCCCAATTATGAAACTTATTTATACCCATGAAAACCGTTTGTTGGTTGAGTTGGCAAAGAGTCGACTTGAAGTTGCGGGAATAAAAACACAATTAAAAAACGAATATGCCCAGGGGGCTACTGGTGAATTAGCCCCCAACCAGGTTTGGCCAGAATTATGGTTAGAGCGTGACCGCGATTTGGAGCGGGCCCGACAGGTCCTGGCTGAGGCTGAGGTGGGTTCGAATAGCTGGTTCTGCCAGGCATGTGGGGAAGATAACGGTGCAGCTTTTGATTACTGCTGGCAATGTGGAGAACCCAAGCCAGCAGGAGCTGACTAAAGCGGAGTTTTGTGGGTCGCATATCACAATGCAAGTACTTCTCAACATTGATGTCGATGACTTAAACCGGGCGATCAATTTTTATCGAGATGCATTTGGCCTCTACGAAGGTCGCCGCCTGGGAACGGATATGATTGAGATGCTCGGTGGCACTGTGCCTATATTTCTACAGCAAAGGGATTCGGGGATCTGGCCGATAAACAGTAAAAAAAATATAGGTAGCTATGATCGGCACTGGACGCCGGTAAATATGGATATTGTTGTAGAGGATTTGCTTCTGGCAATAGAGCAGGTGGTCGATGCTGGTGGACAGATACAGGGTGAAATCCAGCAAACAAAATGGGGAGTTAAGTCTTCATTAACTGATCCCTTTGGAAATGAGTTCTGTCTGGTACAGTTTGATGGCAGTGGTTCTGATACTATCAGCTTGTAAGAGGGTAGCTATTCAAATACTTAAACCTATCACCTTTCAATTAATATGATCTTTTTACCTTAACTCATGAATTCATGGCTTTTTCGATGATTAAAGTATGGATTATGTAGTGATAATTGGTAAAAGATTTACAGGTGTCTTATGACTGTTACGTCCCATGGTGTGTCTATCGGTTTGGAACAGAAATCCGATTATATTTTCCTTACTGTGAAGGCCCGTGGTAAGTTGACCCATGATGATTACGAAACCATGGTACCAATGTTGACCGCAGCAATAGAAAAAGTTGAGCACCCAAAGATAAACGTATTTATGGATGCTCGAGAATTGGAGGGGTGGGAGCCTCGGGCGGCTTGGGATGATTTTAAGTTGGGTATTGAATACGGCCGGGAGTTTAACCGGGTTGCCGTACTTTCAGATAAACGCTGGCTAAAAGTCGCCGGAAAAGTAGGTAGCTGGTTTATTGGTGGTGAATATCGAACATTTGAATCAGAAACTGAGGCGAAAGCTTGGCTGGAGGAAGATACCTAGATTTTGAAGTGATAAAGCCAGAATAGAAAAATAAAGTATTTGTCCATTAAAGGCTTATTAAATAATAAATTATATAAGGATTAGACCGTATGTTTGAGTGGATAGCCAGCCCTGAGGCCTGGATAGCATTGGCCACGTTGGCGGCGCTGGAGATAGTGCTGGGCATCGATAATATTATCTTTATCTCCATTTTGGTTGGACGGTTGCCTCCAAAACAGAGAGAGCCCGCGCGCTTTATTGGTCTTACCCTGGCAATGGTGACCCGGTTGGCTCTGCTTTTCTCTATTGTATGGATTATGGGCTTGGTCGAGCCACTATTTAGCATCTATGACATGGAAATTTCAGGGCGCGATATTATTTTGGTTGGCGGAGGACTGTTCCTAATCGCTAAAGCTACCCATGAAATTCACAATAGTCTCGAGGGTGAAGAGGAGAGTGCATCCTCGCTCGGCAGTGCGGGATTTTGGATGGTGCTACTACAAATTGCACTATTGGATATTGTCTTTTCCTTGGATTCTGTAATTACCGCTGTCGGATTGGTCGACGAGATCTCAATCATGGCAATAGCGATTATTCTGGCGGTAATCGTTATGTTGGTAGCGGCTAAACCAATCGGGGATTTTGTTGATCGTCATCCTACCGTGAAAATGCTGGCACTATCCTTCTTAATTATGGTGGGCTTAACTCTGGTGGTTGAAGGGTTTGATGTCCATGTACCTAAGGGATATATCTACTTTGCCATGGCGTTTTCAATGGCTGTGGAGTTCCTCAATTTGCGTATGCGCAGCAAGAAAGTCCGTAAGACTCCACCGGTAAGGTTACATCACGCTCTACGTGAAGATAGTTAATATAGTGAGAGGGTGGAGGTGTTCCTCCACCCCGGATTACTGTCTGGTTTGCAATAGTACCCTTAGTTACTATTTTTAAGCTTCAATATTAAGTAAGTAAGGCCCAGCGCGAGAGTGGCAGTAGATAATCCCAAAAGTTCGCCAGCATTGACCTTATCCAGATCTAAAATAATAAATTTTCTGGATAAAGCCAAAATAGCAATAAGTACGACAACTTTGGTTTGAATAATACTCTGTTGACGTGTAACTACATATTGAAGTGTATGGCTAAATTCCAGTGCAATCAGTAAAGTAATAATCTCGCCAAATATTGTTTGAAATACTTTGTGGTCCAGAGGGTCCTGCATGCCCACCAGTAACATATTGTATACAGAATATCCCAATCGACTGATCGCGACTATTACGATTACAACAATAATAAAAGTCAAAATTAAGGCAATCAGGCTTTCAAATTTTCGATAGTAGCTGTGAATTGCCTTATCTGTAATCGAAGTTTTTTCTTCTGGGCTGTCCATGCCTTACTTCTCGTTAAACTCATAAAATTAAAGCTAGTTTCTGTCAGTGAGCTTCTTAATCCAATCCTGATTTAATTTCCTGTTTTAGTAATGAAATTACCTTGCTACTTAGCGGCATCATTCGATGTAGTATCACTGGAACTTCGTAGGATGTTCCCAAGCCCAGGATAGCACTACTATGGGGCATAATGGTTATGTCATAGGGTGTCCAGATTGAAGCCGGCTCGGTAACCTCCAATTTTTGAATGCCCAAGTTCAACGCGCGTAAAAAATCACTGCCGATCCGCAATTGTTTCCCACCTTTGTAAGGAAGAAAGTTTGCCCAGTAACTACCATGGTGGGGAGAGGAAATTGATATAAATTTATGCACCCGCTCCAAACCATTAAGGGCTTGTAAATAATACCGAGCGATTATCCCTCCCATGCTGAATCCCACCAGGGTACAGGTAGTTTCTTTATCTACGATATGCTCCAATTTTGCGAGAAGCTGGGACGAAAGGTGTTCCATACCATGCCAGCCGGAGTTATAGCGTAGGTGGATATAGTGTACGTCATAATTTTCGGCAGCTAATTCGTGCTGCATTCTAAGTAAGGAGGTTCCTCGATCAAAAATTCCAGGTATTAAAAGAACAGTTCGGCTTTTACGTTTCATTCTTGTCGCAGGAGATGTGATGCGTTAGGAAAAGCTTCAATCGCAATAGTTATTTGTCTGCCAAAAACTATTGGGAGATTGATAGAGAAGTGTAGTTGCAGAACTATTGTTGGATGCCACATAGTAGCAAAGTAGTCTTAAGGGATAAGTTGGAATGCCGGCAACTATGTCTTTTATTTATATAGACGCCGGCATCTGAAATAAAAAAGTAATTCAAGCGTCTGTTTGAGGGTTTCCAAATAGAAATATTAATATTTTATCGAGTCTAGAATTCCATGATTTCTCATCATGGGCATGACCCTCAAATACTTGGGTTTGCCAATTTGAAGAGGAATACCCCTTCTGGCGCATAATTTTATCCACAGCCCGTTGCAGAGGCGGGTAATAAGCATCCAGGGTTTCTGTACCATGGTCAAAATAAAACCGGTGACTTCCAGGCTTAGGTAAATTTGCCTCTAGATAGTCGCGAATAGCCTCAGCTATCGGTAGTTTGTCGTTAGGGTTAACCCCTGGCCAATGGGTGGATATAGCTGCAGCCGTAGAGAACACTTCGGGGTACTCTGTAACCGCATAGAGTGATATCAATCCCCCCATACTCGCGCCGGCAATAAAGGTGTCGCTGGGATCACTACTCACAGCGTAATGACTATCAGTATAGGGTTTAACCTTGGTCACCAAAAATTGTAAGTAAAGATCTCCACGCAATTCGGCTTGGTTAAATGGATGTTGGACCTGTGAAGCTTCTTTAGGCAAAAAACTCCGAGCTTTCTGGGGGAAGTAGTCACCGTGGCGAAGTGTCTCAATGTTATCGATAGCGACAACTATGAAGGGACGTACCTTCTTTTCTGCTATTAACCGAGAGGCGACTTCATCCATGCCCCACTCCTGACCATTCCAGGTGGTTTTACTGTCGAACAGCATCTGTCCATCGTGCATATAAAGGACGGCATAGGGTTTCTGTGTAGGATATTGATCAGGCAGCCATACATGAATTGGGCGCTCAGCAAGTCCTTCCAGTGTCAGGGAGGGCAGTGTTTCAAGCTTTCCTGCCGATACTTGTACTTCTTTAGGGGGGGCTTCAGCTGTACACGGTGGTATTAGACTGAAAAGAATACCGAATAATAAGGTCTTATAGATATCCATAGCGCCCTGCCTTTGGGGTGTAGATAAAGTTCTACTCTATCTATAAAACCAGTGGCAGGGCTCCTCCCCCTAAGGGGCTGACTTTGGTGTTGAGCCTTCTTTAGAAATAACTGCGGACATCCCAGGTTTCACGTTTATCATCTAATTCGAGCATCGGTCTCATTATAGAGCTATGCCCCTGTCCACCTAGAACGAAAACTTTGGTACCTGGTTGGGCGACGGCTTGGATATTGGCATACATACGGAAGTTTCGTGACCACCATTTGGAGGATAGATCGGCCCCTATAAAGTTATCACCTTGGCCAACGTCATTGAGCATTATATAGGAACCTACGTTCATTTTATCCTCAGCGGGGTCATTGTGCTTGTCCAGAATTTCCTCCAATGACAGTGAGGCATGCATCTCATTAAATCGAATGCCCCAAGCCTTCAAAAATTCATCAGTTATTTTTTTTCGCTCGGGCGAATTACTTTCTAGATAGGATAAAAGTTCGCCATAGGGGAGATCTTGGCTAGCATCATAGCAGATGACTTTAGGCAGGCCGGCCTTCTTGGCTACTCTGAATCCCAGCTGTTCGCTTTCTCCTCTATTTAGCTTGTGCTCACCCTTGACATATTTGGCAAAGCGCTGATTAATTTTACTTTCGTCATTGGTGTGGCATTCCAGAAGAACATGTGTTGGCGAGTCGGCGGCAATCCGTGAGGATAGGTCCTCCAAATACCTTTGACTTTCTTCGGTATAAACATCAATAACTTGTGTTTTCACCACATCTTTACTGGGTTTGCTGAAGTGGCTAAAGTGAAAGCTACCAAAAAGCATAACTTGTGCGGGTTCTGTACTTTCTACTGACTCTGCATAGGCACTTAGACCAACAAGTCCCAAAGAAAGCATAATTGAGCCAGTGATTTGTCTTGTTAGGTTTTTCATTTAATATCCTTATTTTATTATTTAGCTTCTATAGTTTGGCTAAGTACTACACGAAATGAATAAGTTTGAATTTGACAGCGATAAAACAGCTTAAAATTTAATGCTTTAAATTGGTAATGCCTGCTTATAATAAGATAAATAAAGTGATTTTTCTGATCTGAAAAATTTTTTATTAATTTATTGCGGTGGGACTTAAGAACTCAGGGCTATTTTAGTAATAGCCCCAAGTTGGTACGGTATCATTGTTAATGTATGTTTACTTAAGTACCACTTCTTAATCTGGTCACTTCAACATCTGCATTACGCATTTTAGCTGATTGGGCTACTTCCTTGCTGACAATAGTCTTTCCTATCGGAGAGAGTGAAATTGCCGCAAGCTTAAGGTGCTGCAAACCAAAAGGTATACCAATAATGGTAATAAAACAGGCAATAGCATGCAGAAGGTGGCCAATAGCAAGCCAGATACCAGCCAATAGGAACCAGATAATATTTCCGACTAAACCAAAGCCGCTTGTCCCAATATCACCGCGCAGGGTGAGTTCTTCTCGGGAAATTGCCTCCTTGCCGAAAGGGAAAAAGGAAAATTTGCCGATTACAAAGCAGGCTCTTCCCCAGGGAATACCAATAATACTGATAAAGGCAATCAGCGAGCAAAACCACCAGCAGAGTCCCATAAAGACACCGCCAAGGATAAACCAGAGGAAATTTCCAAGTGTTCGCATAACTACCCCTACCAATTCGGTAAAATTTATTAGTGAAAACGGTAATCTACTGATGTTACCGCAAATCCTAATTGCTATATCATTTATTTAAATTACAGTAGTTAGACGCAAATGCCCACGCTTTGGATTCAGTTATGGCTATTTTCGTCGACCCGCTTGTGACTAGATGGTCAGGTTGGTTCGCGGCTTGGATTTTACCCGTTGGGTATAAAGTTTACGGTATCAGCTCATTTGCCGGAGCATTACTATTTAGCAAACGATGACATTGACTACTTCCTGTTATCGGTAGACCTGACTGCAATATACCCAATTGATCCAAGACAGTCGCTTGGTCCCAGTAAATATGCTCAGAGCTGATTTTTCTATTGGAGAAGCTAATAATTCCCACATGGGGGACTGATAGCTTCTTCCCTGTTGCTTCGATACCAGGTGCGAACCAATCCATACGAATAGAATGGGTAAAGTGAAGAATAAACTCATCCACTAAGCTGTCTTTGCCCACGGTGCGGGAAAGAAGCTGTAAATTTATATCCGCTGGCATTTGAGGAATAAATATATCCCTATAAAATTTTCGTAAGGGTTCTTTTCCCGTTGCGCCGGTATTAACCGGTACATGAATTAATACGGGATTTTCTGTCATGGTAGCAATTGCGGTGTCGGCATCTTTTAGATCGAATTCGGCCTCGGTATGGGTTTCCCAAAGTTGAATTAAGTACTTTTCATCGTCATTGTATTCCATCTCATTCACCTTCCCATTTGAGGCGCAATATTACTGATCGTTGAATTAATCTATCTTGTGCCAAAGACAGTATCGCAATGTTTATAAATATCAATAAGGTCGAGAGCGTCAACAGTGAATATGACGATCTTGCAGCTACCTATAGTGATGGCTAATTTTTAGTACAGAATCAGAGTGTTTGTAGTACTAAAAGACCATAAATTATTGAGGAGGAGATGAAGGGAAGTTGTTTGAATGTTTGCAGATCTAGAATGCGTTACCCGTTCTACAAAGATAACGCATTCTTAACCCTTTAGCCGCGCCAGTAATTATTGGCTGCTGCAACGGTTTGGAAGTTAATGGCAACAACCTGAGAGGAGGCGATCAGGCTGTCTGCATTTTCCTCATAGGCGGACCTCAGCTTACCCCGTACTTCATCTGAAGGCTGGGTGTATTTTACTCCCATCCTGGATAGTTTCATTGCAAGTTCAAAGCCTTGTTGTGCATTTTCAGTAATTAGGCTTTCTAACCAGATTTGCGACATGGACATCCCTCTCTACTATCGGGTTGATTAATAAAGTTGTGGGGGCTGCTGAACCCCAGTTATTTTGTATATTTACTAAGGGTTGATATCAGTCCAATATGTATTGGCTAATATATTTGTTGAACTGAATAAGATCGAAAGAACCTCTTATTTCGAACCTTACCTTACCGATCTCGCTTAAATAAACTTCTATTTCACAGTCCAGATCAAAAGTGCCAGCGGTCTCAACAGAGAATGCCTGGATCTTGCTGAAAGGCAAAGAGGTGTAGTCTACTTTTGAGCCGGTGATACCCTGAACATTGGCGGCAATAATGCGTTTGTTGGTGAAAACTACCTGATCGCGAATAGTTTTAAAACTTGCAAAAATAAACTCCCCCTCGATCAGGAACTTATTAAAGTCATCTCTGGATTCAGAGATATCTATAGGCTTGAGTTTAAATACTGGTGAGTTTTTAAAATCTATCACGGGTTATCCCTGTAATTCTATTGGAGGAGGAGATTACCACTGTGGCGTATTAAGTTACAGATGATTTACTTTTTGGTTGTATTTTTATGTTTAAATTTATTTAATTATTATGACAACTTCCACAATAGAGGATCGATCATAAGTAATTGGTAATTTTTGAAATGCTTATCTCTCTATTCACTGGATTCTTGACTCGATTATTTCAGTATCACTAGGGATAAACAGCAGTGGCTATATCTGTCTATTGATTTGCAAGGCTTCCAAAAAAAGCTGCACAGCGGGATGAGTTGTTGCACTTTTTTTGAAGGTGACAGCATTTTGTATTTGGTAGTGAAACTTCTCCGGTAGCAGGGGGAGCAGGGTTCCTTCCCCGACATATCTGCGGGCCAGGTATTCCGGTAGGAAACCCACAAAGCACCCAGAAAGTATCATCGCCAACCTGGCCGCCATATGGTTGGCTGTGGATCGCTTGGGAAACAATCGATACAGGTGCGCTGCACCAGAGAGAACAGTATGACTGGGTGCAGCTAACTCCTGCTGGGTGAGTAGCTCCTCATCAATAGCTGACACCTGGGCACAGGGGTGGCTGTTACTGCAATAGAGTATCGACTGGTGATAGAACAGGGGTTGGTATTCCAGCCCTGGCCGACGTGAGTGCAAGGGATTGATACCGATATCGGCGCGGCCTGCGAGGATTTCCAACTCGAGTTCCTGAGGGGCGGCCAGTTGTACTTCCAGGTGTAGTTGTGGGGCCTTCTCACGCAGTTGGGCGATGGTTCCGGGCAAGTTCAATTGCGGTATTTCCAATACATCGTCGGGCATTACCAGGCGCAGGGTACCGGTGAGTTGGGATTGGATTGCATTGACCTGGCTTTTGAAGGTATCCAGGTGTCCATCGAGCTCCAAAATAGCCCGATACAAGGCCTCCCCCTCCGGGGTCAGTTTGAAGTCGGCCCTGCCTCGGGAGCGCAAGCACAATTGCATACCCAGCCGTGTCTCCAGGTCGGAGATATGCACACTGATCGTGGAGCGGCTGATATTCAGGGTGACTTCGGCAGGGGTGATGCCTCCGGCGTGCACAACCTCGCGGAAGACGCGCAGCAGGCGCAAATCCATATCGCTGAGACGGCCTCCCAGGGCGTTTTTGGTTTTGCTCATAGCTGCACTTCCAGGTTGTTTCCGGCGCTGCGGGCTGCGGATTTGATTAAAGTTTGATAAATATAAACTTTAGTTGGAAAAATACTACTATTCTCCTCAGTCAGCTGCGGCCAGAATCGCCGCATACTACTAATAACATCTATTTACTAGGAATTTCCCTGTGAAACTTGCAAATTCGGACCTGTTGAAATTTCAGAACTATATAGCGGGCGAATGGCGTGACGCTGCCGCCACTGTAGATGTATGTGACCCGGCAAATGGTGAGTTGCTGGGCCGTGTGGCCGACGGTACCGCAGAGGATGCCGAGGCGGCGGTGGCGGCGGCCAGTGAAGCCTTCCCCGCTTGGAGCCGCCGTACAGCCGGTGAGAGAGCTGCGGTTCTCAAGCGCTGGTACCAGCTGATCGTGGATAACAGCGATGACCTGGCAATGATCCTTAGCCTGGAGCAGGGCAAGCCGGTAGCGGAAGCGAAAGGTGAGATTATCTACGGGGCTTCCTTTATTGAGTGGTTCGCGGAAGAGTGCCGTCGGGCCTATGGCCAGACGATCCCGACTCACAACCCGGCCATGCGCCTGAATACCATCCGCCAGCCGGTGGGTGTGGTGTCCTGTATTACTCCCTGGAACTTCCCCAACGCCATGATTACCCGCAAGGCGGGTCCGGCACTGGCGGCGGGCTGTACTGTGGTGATCAAACCGGCCCTGGAGACGCCACTTTCTGCGTTGGCACTGTGCCAGTTAGCGGAAGAAGCGGGCCTGCCCAAGGGGACTATCAATGTAGTTACCGGCAGTGATTCTCCGGGAATTGGCAAGGTTCTGACCCAAGATCCCCGTGTGGCCAAATTCACCTTCACCGGCTCCACTGCTGTGGGCAAGCTGTTGATGTCCCAGTGCGCCAGCACCGTGAAAAAAATGTCTATGGAGCTCGGCGGCAACGCGCCGTTTATCGTATTTGACGATGCGGATATGGATACCGCAGTCAGCGCCTGTATGGCGACCAAATTCCGCAATGCGGGCCAGGTGTGCGTGGCCACCAACCGTATTTACGTGCACGAATCCGTGCACGATGAGTTTGTGGAAAAGCTGCGCGAGCAGGTTGCCGCCCTGAAGATCGGCCACGCTACCGAGGAAGGGGTCAATATGGGCCCGATGATCTTCCGCAGGGCTGTGGACCGGGTTCAGGGGCTGGTACAGGACGCGGTTGAGGCCGGAGCAAAAATTGAAATTGGCGGTGAGCAGCTGGCCAATGGCGATAACTTTTTTGCGCCGACCATCCTCACTGGAGTTACCGATACCATGCGTATCGCTCAGGAGGAAATTTTTGGCCCTCTGGCGGCGATACAGAAGTTTTCCGATGAGGAAGATGTGGTTCGCCGTGCCAATGAAACGCCCTACGGCTTGGCGGCTTACGTGATGAGTGAAAACATTCGCCGTGCCAATCGTGTGGTAGAGGCGCTCGACTACGGCATGATTGCCTGTAACACCGGGGTTTTCTCCACCACTGTGGCACCTTTCGGTGGTGTTAAAGAGTCCGGTATTGGCCGCGAGGGCGGTGTCGAGGGTATGGCCGAATTTTACGAGACCAAATATTGCTGCTTCGGGGCCTGAGTCCCGGTCTGAACACAACTGGCCTGCGCTTGTCCTAGGTGACAAGCGCCCGAACAGATTTTCGGGAGCCTGTGGCTCCCCTACTTAAGAGTTTGAAACTTCAGGGAACTTGCGGAGATTAATACTATGTCTGAGATGCAAACCGATGCTTTCTGGATGCCGTTTACCCCCAACCGCACCTTTAAGTCTGCACCGAGAATTGTAGAGCACGCCGAGGGGATTTATCTCACGGAGAAAGGCGGTCGCCAGGTTATTGATGCGACTGCGGGTTTGTGGTGCAGCAATGCGGGTCACTGCCGTTCTGAAATTGCAGAGGCAATTTACCAACAGGCAAAAACACTCGACTACAGCTCTATTTTTAATTTTGGTCACGAGTTGGGTTTTGAGTATTCCGAGCGTCTGGTAAAGCACACTCCCGATGGCCTGGACCATGTGTTCTTCGGTAATTCCGGTTCCGAGGCAGTTGAGAGCGCCCTGAAAATTGCCCTGCAATACCAGCGTGTACGCGGCAAGGGCACTCGCACTATGTTTATCGGCCGTGAGAAGGGTTATCACGGAGTAAACTTCGGCGGTATTTCTGTGGGCGGTATTCCTCCCAACTACCAGGGTTTTGGCCAGCCGGTGAAAGCCAACCATATGCGTCACACCCTGGATATCGAACGCAATGCATTCAGTCGTGGCCTGCCGGAGCATGGTATTGAGTTGGCTGAAGACCTGGAGAGACTGGTAGCTTTCCACGGTGCCGACCAGATTGCCGCTGTGATTGTTGAGCCGTTTGCCGGTGCCGGCGGTGTGGTACTGCCTCCCAAAGGCTACCTGCAACGCCTGCGGGAAATTTGTGATAAGCACGACCTGCTGCTGATTTTTGATGAAGTCATCTCCGGCTGGGGCCGTACCGGTTCTGCATTTGCCTCCACGGAGTTCGGCGTAACCCCGGATATGATCACCTCCGCGAAGGGGATTACCAATGCCACAGTGCCCTTGAGTGCGGTATTTGTCAGCGACGAAATTTATAAAACCGTGATGAATGCGGCTCCCGATGGTGCAGTGGAATTCTTCCACGGTTATACCTACTCAGCACATCCGGTTGCCTGTGCTGCGGGTATGGCGACTCTGGATATTTACGAGCGCGAAGGCCTGTTGACCCGCGCTGCCGGTGAAATTGGCCAGCACTGGGAAAATGCTTTGCACAGCCTGGCTGACCTGGACAATGTGATCGATGTGCGCAATTACGGTTTGGTCGGCGCTATTGAGTTGCGCGCGCCGCAGGATCTGAAAGGGAAATACGGAGCCAAAGTCTCTGGTATGGCCTGGGAAGCTGGAGTGATGGCCCGAGGTATTGGCGATGCCCTGTGTATGTCCCCACCGCTAATTATCGAGAAGCACGAGATCGATGCTGTCGTGGATAAACTGCGTGGTGTGATCGGCGCTCTGGCCTGATTATGCTATTGCGGCAGCCCGAACGGGCTGCCGTTCTCTCCAAATTACTCTTGTGTCAGAAGGAAAGAATATACTTCTCTCGAGACGCTCCGTGTATACATCCCTGTAAACTCATAATCGGCATCCATGCCTCATACGGTCCCGAGTGCAGTCTTGCCTTATTAGTTTTCTCCCTTCCTCTCCTTTCATGACCCGCAGGGCAGTTTGCGTAACTTCCCTATTGTCGTTTAGAGCTACACTGAAAATAGTGGTCTGCGGCGCGGTCACAGTCTTTGCAGAGTCGACTGCCTGGCCGCGCTCGTAGGCTGCCTTTAAAAACCGCCGGGGAAAAATTCAATTCCCTGATGGTAAGGGACTCTTCAATATGGAAAGTTACTCAACCTGGGGACTTTTCTATGTCCGCTGACACTCCTCCCCTGGCGACCGGACCTATTTTGCAGGTGTTGTCTGCAAACTGGTGGCTACTCCTGCTGCGCGGTATTGTCGCGGTGATTTTTGGCGTGCTGACTTTTGTCTGGCCGGGATTGTCCCTGTTGACCCTGGTGTTGCTTTTTGGGGTTTACGCTTTCCTGGATGGTATTTTTTCCCTGGTTGCGGCGGTGATGGGGCGGCATAAGTCCACTCCACTGTGGTGGTTGATTGTCTCGGGGCTGATCAGTTTAGCTGCGGGAATTGTGACTTTTATTTTCCCGCAGGTTACCGCATTAGTGTTGGTGATTTTTATCGGTGCCTGGGCCCTGGTGCGGGGTATCTTCGAAATTGTCGGTGCTGTTCGCCTGCGCAAGGAAATTGATAATGAGTGGCTGTTGATCGCTATTGGTGTTCTCTCGGTGATTTTCGGAATTGCGATTTTAGTCAGCCCCGGGGCTGGTGCTCTGGCGTTGCTCTGGGTAATCGGTGCCTATGCGATTATTTTGGGACTGCCATTGATCTGGTTATCTTTCCGACTGCGCAAACACAATAAATCCGCTTCTTCATAACCGTTCAACTCAAATACGCTCAGTAATAAAAAAGGCCGGTATTACTTAGTAATACCGGCCTTTTCGAATTGCTATTTAAATAACAGCTTCTGTTTTTTATTGTTTAGCAGCGAGATTGACTGCCTTCGGCAATGCCCCCATTAACGCTTTGCCTTTTTTCTCCAGTGCCATACACAGCTGGATTCGCTCCTCGGCTTGCGCGAGGCTGCGCTGGTATCCGGGGGCTAAATCACCTTGCTGGGCAAAGAGTTGTTGCAGTTCGCCCAGGTGCTGTTTATCGCAGAAGGCAGCGGCAAGTGATGGGGTGCGGCGGCGGATCTGGGCCGGAATCTTATCTACTACCTTGTCAAAGTTCTGTTGCAGCCACTCCCAGTGCTGTTCCTGAACCCTGGGCTGGGCCAGGGCGTAATGGATCAGGCCAAATGATTCTCTCGGCCCCATTTCGTCGCTGAGTGCTAATGCTTGAATGGTTTCCACTTGCTTGGGATTGTTGCTGGTACCGATGGCATTGGCACTGGCATTTTCAAAGCGGGGATCATCCAGCTCGGCGCGGACTTTGATCAGGTGTGCGAGGAAATCCTCCCCCGCATCCTGTATTGCCACACTCAGGGCTGCCTGGTATAGGTCAGAGCTTAACGCCTTCGCATCCCGTTCCTGTTTAAAGCCGGTAAAGGCGGTTGCCATTTCCTGTAACTGCTTGCGCGAGTCAGGATCTTCTGCAACTTGTGCCATAAAGGTTAGCAGGTCGCTGTGCAGCATCTGCTGGTCGCTATCACTGCTATTGGCGCTGCGATTTAGTATCGGCAGGTACAGGTTCTGGGCAAAATTCAGGAATGCAGAGCGCTGGGATTCACCCAGGTAATTATCTCGGTACTTCTGCAGGTAGCGCAGTGGCATGGTGATCACCTGGCGCTTGTCCGCCACTGCGGATTTGCGCACTACTTCCAGCAGTGGTGCCGCAGTGAGATTGCCGGCCTCGAAAGCTGAGAAGGCGCTGTCGATAATGGACAGCTGCTCAGTGGCAGAGAACTGGGCAAATTGTTTAATCAGTGCCTGCCACTGCGCCTTGGGAAGGTTCCAGCGGTAGTAGCCGCTGCCCTGAGCATTGGGCATTACCCAGTTTGGGCAGGCACCGCCGGTAATCTCCAGGGTTTCCCTTGGCTCAGTCAGGATCTGGCACTGCTGCACGCCGCTATCGGTGCTGAAGCAGAAGGGGATGCTCCATTTATCGCTGGCGTCGGCGATAGGGGAGCCGAGTGGCTTGTAACGGCTCTGCTGAACCACTAGCGAGGCCTTACCATCGCTAGTGCAGTCCATGGAGATATCCAGTTGTGGAACTCCTTTTTGCTCGACAAAACTGCGGAAAGTCTCGGTCAGTTCCGGAGTGTTGGTTTCCTGGCCGATCACTTTGTAGAAGGGCGGTGAGTCGGCCACGCTGTCGGAGAAGGTCTCCAGGTAACGCCCCAATGCCGGGCGGAAGTTTTCCGCTCCGAAATAGGTGTCCACCATGTGGATAACGCCCAGGCTCTTCGAGTAAGTGATCGAATCGTAGGCGTTGCGAATATTGTTGTTGTCCGCGATGGGCTCACGAATGGCGCGGGTACTAGCCAGAGAGTCCAGCTGCATGGCGCCGATCGCATAAGTCGCTGCGTTGAGGTCGTGCCCCTCTTCAGGTTCCATAATGGTGAGGGCCAGCGCCTCCCCCCAGGTAGCGAAACCTTCCTTCAGCCACAGGTCGTCCCACCAGGGGGGGGTGACCTGATTGCCAAACCACATATGGGCAATTTCGTGCGCATGAACTTCTACGAGAGCCAGGCGGGTGCCGGGAGCGGGGTTGTCGCCCACCAGGATACGCTGTTCGCGATAAGTAATTGCCGCAGACAACTCAGTAGCGCCACTGGGCCATTGGGGTGCGGCAATAATGTCCAGCTTCTTGAATGGGTAGGGGCGTTGCAGCTGGGTCTCGAAGGTCTCCACCATTTTGGGGGTGATATCGAGGATGTAGTTCATATCCTCACCGCGACCTTTACGGGCGAAGCCGCGCAGGGGTATGGGGTCTTTGCGGTACTTGCTCGGCGGTATGGCTGGGCGCTCAACTTGGTCAAAGGGGCCCACTGACAGGGACAGTAAATAGGTTGACATCGGTGGTGTGGTGGCGAAAGTGACTTTCTCCATGCCGTCACCTGCCGCTTCGCGCTTCAGCTCGGGCCCATTGCTAATCGCTGCGTAGCCTTCGGGTATTGTCAGGCTGACGGTAAAGGGCGCTTTCAGGCCTGGCTCGTCGAAACCGGGTAAATACTTGCGGGCCTGGATCGATTCGGATTTTGCCAGGGCATAGGCATCGCCCTGTTCCTCGACCTTAAAAAGCCCGGCTAGGTTGCGATCAAATGCAGCACTGTAGTCGATATGCAGTTTGAAAGTGCCCGCATCGATCTTCTCCGCAAACTCTACTGCGGCAACACCACTGTCCAGTACTTCCCGGTATTCGGCCGGAATCTGGCGGCCGTCATCGAGCTGTGCGTAGACTTCGCGCACATCCAGGTTTTTGCCATGCAGCCAAATATGTCGGGCACCTTCCGCTAACTGGATATCGATATCCACCTTGCCCGTGAAGGTGTCTTTGCGCGGGTCCAACACCAGCTCCAGCTGGTAATCCAAGGGGGTAGTGCCCTCGGGCAGGCGCCCTTCGGGAGCCTTATCAAAATCGAGGCCTTTAGCCTCGACTTCCTGGGCAGTATTGGTTTTTGCTGGTTCCGATGCTTTTTCTGCGGGGTTACAACCTGCTACTGAGAGCAGGGCCGCAGTTAGCAGGGCGAGCGGGATGTTCTTTTTCATGGTAGGGGGAGCACTCAGCCAAAAGGCTGATTGTACCGCTTTGGAGAAAAATTACGCGATGCAAATAGTTGGGCTGAGGGGAAGGTGGAAGGAAACCCGGCAGTGAACGCCGGGTTTCTGTGGGGAGACCTACAGGTGCGGTACGGTCAGGCTAGAGACCTTGCTGCTGCTGTAGGGCACTGTGATGGTGTAATTGGTATTTTCCGGCTTCTGGTAGATATAACCCTGAGTATCGATGGCCAATACTACACGGTGGCCAACCGGGACATCGTAGCTGGTGGTGAAAAAGTCCACTTCGAACTTTTGTTTTTGCCCAGACTTGTCTGAATGCAGGGTAATGGGGGCGTGAGTTATCAGACGCCCCAATCCCAACGGACCCACATCGTAGAGGTGCACGTTGAGTTGCACTTCTTTTTTGCTGGGTTCCACCCACATTTCGAGTTTGGGTTCGCCGCGAATCTTCAGGGTTTCCCACTGAATCGGTGATTTGTACTCGATGGCGTAGTAGCCGTTGATAGCGATCATGGGCGCGTAAACGGGGATACCGAAGCCTTCCAGTGCATCGGAAACCAGCGGGATACCGGTGCCTGCAAAGGTATCTGAGCCGCCGTGGAATTCATTACTCCAGCTCCAACCGTCGTACTTGTCGCTCTCCATTTTTGCATTGTTAAACATGGTAAAGCGCGGCTGCAGGTACCAGGTGGTGCTCTCGTCCGTTACCGGGTAGTCCTCGAACTGCTCCAGCTCATTGCTGATGCGCACAGTCATATCCACCTTGGGTTCGGTGTCGATCCCGTTGTTTTCGCCCTTTAGGTAGTGGTCGAACCAGCGGAAACTGGTGGACCAGATATGGCCGTTGTTACCGGTAAGAGTTTCGGTAATCGCGTGGGTGCCGGGGTTTAGCATGAGTTTCTTGGGCCCTTCGAGCAGGGAATAGAAATCGGTCATGCTATTCGGCTTAAACAGGTAGTCGGCGAAATTGTTTGAGAGCAACACCGCTGTGCCGTTTTGATTGATTTCGTCCACGTAACTCATTGCGGAGCGCTCAGCACCGAAATTAATTACCTGTTCCATATTTTCGCCGTCGCGCAGGTTGCTCCATACCTGCTCGAGTTCGGCCTCTTTCTGGAAGGCCGTAGTAACAAGCAGCGTGCCCCATACCAGGTTGACGGTTTCATTGGGGTACAAAGCTTCTACTACATCTGCCCAACCGGATAGCGCAGCTACTGCATCGACGCGAGGGTGCTTAGCGGCACTCAGTAGTGAAATTCCACCGCCGTAGGAAATTCCGGCCATACCCAGCTTGCCCACCGGGTAATTGGTTTCCAGCCAGTCGATCAGGACTCCCACATCGTTAAGGCTGTTATCCCCTGCGACGTCAACAAGTCCTCCCGAGTGCCCAAATCCCCGGGTGGAGTAGCTGAGCACCAGGTAGCCGTTTTCTGCCAGCTCTTTGGCCTGGAAGTGGTACTGGTGCTTCTCCAGCCCCCAGCTGTTGGTAAAGATAACGGTGGGGTAACCGTCTGCTGGTGCGGGCGTCTCCGGGATAAATAAGTTCGCATCCAGGACCGTACCGTCAAAAGAAGTAATATCCACGTCGGCGATATATTCCGGTGCCGACCAGGCATGAGCAGACATTAGGGCGCCGCCAAGCAGCGCCAGTAGTGGCTTGGTATTCATTAGTTTTCTCTCATCTGATGAAATCATTATTATTTTTTTGACCAGGATTCCCTCCTTGGTCGACCCCGTACTATAGGAGTTCATCCTAGTTTTGTACGTAAACAGGGCTAAATTTGAGACGTTTGTCTCGCTTCATGTCGCAATCTGCTGCAGAAAACTGTTTGTGAACAGCTATCTATTTTGTGTCTTTCCGGTCACACAAAAACAGGCGAAAAGCCGTTTTGTGATCAAATTGATCTTTTTTTGATCAGTGAAAACCGGTACTGTGTCGTCTTCGCTAATCAGCTAGGGAGGGCTTCAGCAACAATGACTCGGTGGCCCGAACTATGGTTTCTCGTTCAGTTGTTCTATTAGTACTTTGTTTCGGATTTATCGCTTCAGCCTACGCCGCGCCGCGTGGTTTGGGGGAGGTGACCTGGTACGAAGTCGACAGTGATAATTTTCGCGTGATTACCGATGGTGATCCCAACGCAGTCAAAAGTCTGGTAGCAGACCTGGAGCGCTATCGCGCAGTGGCCTTGGAGTTACTCGATGCAGATCCAAAAAGTGAGCGATTAACTATTTATGCGGCCGCAGACCGGGACACCTATGCAAACCTGGTGGGTGTTGAGCTGGCGGATATGACCAACGGTTTGTTCGATACCTCTGCGGAGGGTAACTATGCCCTGGTAAACCTGGATGGTCGCAGCGTTGAGAGGCAGCTCAAAGCGCGCGAATTCCTGTTCCACGAATACACCCATTTTCTGAGCTATAACGGCAACACTACCCACTACCCCTATTGGTATAGCGAAGGGTTTGCTGAATTTATGGCAACCATGTCATTCCCGGAAAAAGGCACCTACGAAATTGGCTCCATTCCCAGCGAACGGGCCATGACCCTGATGTATACCGGGCTTATGCCGCTGGAAGACCTGTTGCGCGCGACGGTGTACAACACCGATGCGGACGAAAAGGCGGATGTCTATGCCGGAGGTTGGATTCTGTCTCACTGGCTGATGATGAAAAGCGGCAAGCAGGATAATTTCGATAATTTCGTCAAAGCCTATAACGATGGTGCCGACCCAGTACTTGCCCTGGAAGAAGCGCTGGGGATGTCGGTGAAAGAAATCGAAAAGGCCTATGTAGCCACTTATAAGGCGGATAGCTTTGAACATTTTAGTGGCGCTATCCCCGCGGACTTTAAAGAGGCCAGCCCTACGATTAAACGCCTCAGCAAAAGAGAGTCGGTGAGCATCCTGGCTGGATTTATCGCCCAGTCTGGTTACAACCTGCTGGCCTTGGATGAGTTGATTGAGTATGCCTACAGCACGGGTATTTACAGTACTGAGTTGGCTGCGATTAAAGCGAGTGCCGATCTGCGATTGGGTAATTTCCCCCAGGCTAGCCATCTTTTAGCCAGTGTCCCCACTAAGGACCGAGGCCAGCTCTGGTACTTGAGTGCCCATGCCTGGTTAACGGTTAATCAGCAGGCGGTAGCGCCCGGTAGTAAGCGGGATCTTCGCAGCTTGAAAATGGCGCGGGAGGAGTTCGACTTCCTGGTGAAGGAAGAACCGAAAAATGCATCTCACTGGTTTGGCCTGGCGATGGCTATGGAGATGCTGGATTACCCCCGAGAGGAATATCTGGAAAAGCTGGAGCAGGCTTACAAGCGTGCCCCCCGTGAGCTGCATATTGCCCAGTGGCTGGCAGAAGAGCTCTACCAAAAGAAAGATGCGGAGTATTTTGCCCGAGTGGCGAAGCCGCTGATGTTCGAGCTCCCAGACGAGGAGCAGAACAAAGAAATAAAAATGAGGTTGGCAGAGCTGAAGGGCAAACCCAAGTCATCATAGCAACCATAAGAGCGCTCACTGAATAAAAAAGGCTTGTCACTCTGTGTAAGAGACATCCGACATTCGCCAACGTATATTTGCCCGGCAATTGACTTTGCCGGGCTTTTTTTTAGGGGATAATTTCCCAGCAAACTGGTACGATTTCTGTAACAGCGGCAATTCCATATTGTAAAGCAGAGCGTGCGCGTTAAGGGTGATGCTTCTCATAGAATAAGAAAGGGTGCACTGTGAGCAGAAAACGGTTTCTCGTTATATTTCCGCTATTTGTCTTAATATTGCTGCTTGCCGCATGCGAGAGTAATAGAGATCCTGTTGTAGAAAATTCAAAGGTTTTAACGGAATCTCCCCAACAACCGATACCAACGCCGCAGAATAAACAGCCCGCAAAGCCACAATTTGAAAATTATGTAGAGCAGGGAGATTTGCCAGCCCTGTTAGAGCGAGGTGTATTACGCCTGTTGGCCCCAAGGGGCCCCCAGGAGAGCGCCTTACCACGAGAAGGACTACCTGCAACAGAGTGGCGAAAACTTGCGGAAAATTTTGCTCGTAGCCGGGGGTTAAAGCCTCAGTGGGTTTACGTAGATAACTTTTCCGATTTAATTCCGGCGGTTATTGATGGACGTGGGGATGTAATCGCCACCAATTTTTCCCGCACCGAAGAACGCAAATTATCACTGGGTTTTACCCGCCCATTACAATATGTTGATGAGTTGCTAATTACTCATAAAGAGTTCGAGGTGGAAGAGGCTGTGCCCTTGCAAGTCGTGCTGCGGCGAGGCAGTGCATTTGCTGAAACCCTGGAGCAGCGAGCCGATAGGGAAAATTACAGGATCACTTACCTCGATAAGCCGGTTGCAGCCAGCGAGCTTATCGCGGCTGTAGCAGCCGGCGAATACCCCGCGACAATTATTGATAGTAATTTGGCCGATGTATTTCTAACTGATTACCCGCAACTCACAGCCACCACAGAACTCGATTCCCGCAGGCCTATCGCCTGGGCTGTACGTAAAGATGCTATCGCTTTGAGACGTGAGTTGAATGAGTTCTTTACCGCTGAATTGGTATTGGCCAGTCAGAACCGAGAGCAGCCACTGAGAGATTGGCAGGCAATAAAGGAGAGCGGAACTTTAAGGGTGCTTACTCGCAATCACCCCGCTTCCTACTTTATCTGGCGCGGTGAGTTGATGGGGTTTGATTACGATCTGCTAAGGAAGTTTGCCCGTGACCATAAATTACGCCTGAGCATGGTTGTGCCCGATAAAGATCAGGATTTGGTCGAAGCATTGAATGATGGAATGGGGGACATGATTGCTGCATCCCTTACCGTTACCGAGGCCCGCCGCCAGCAGGGATTGGCATTTTCCAAGCCTTATATGACAGTTACGGAACAGGTAGTAGCCGCAAAATCAAATGTGCTTGATAAAGAGCTACTCCTTCCCGAGAACCTGCTTTCTGGGCAAACAGTAGTGGTTAATCCCACCACGAGCTATCACGAGAGTCTGGTCAAAATAATGGAAAAGCAGCACGGGCAAGATATGGTGCCGCTACAGATCCATCGTCTAAAAAGCGCTACCAGTGAGTTTCTTATTGATGCAGTAGCCAGGGGTATTTTTCCCTATACCGTAGTTGACTCACACTTGGCCGCCATTGAAAGCACTTACCGGGATGACTTTACTGTAGTGGGGGAGTTGCCAGGGGAGCGAGATATCGCCTGGGCCGTTCGAACTGGCCAGCCGGTATTACTGGAACAACTGAATAACTTTCTGAACAAGCACAATCGGGACCTGTTCTTTAACGTTACTTACAATAAATATTTCAAGGAGCAAAAGCGTATCCTCCGACATCAAGGGCAGCGCCTGCGCAGCACTGATGAACTATCGCCCTTTGATCCCATAGTAAAGAAATATACTGAGGCTACCGATCGGGATTGGCGTATGGTGGTTGCGCAGATGTACCAGGAGAGTCAATTTAACCCCCAAGCGCGCTCCTTTGCCGGTGCTCAGGGCTTGATGCAGGTATTACCTCGGACTGCACGACAGATGGGAGTTAACAATTTGTATGATCCTGAAAACGGTATCCACGCAGGTGTATCTTATCTGGGGTGGTTGGATAAACGTTTTCCTGAAAATATACCCCTAGAGCAGAAAATCTATTTTACCCTGGCTGCATATAATGCGGGTCACGGCCATGTCAGGGATGCCAGGGCGTTAGCCCGACGACTGAAGTGGGACCCTAACCAGTGGTTTGGCCATGTTGAAGAGGCCATGTTGCTGTTGTCCCAGCCTGAATACTATCGCGATAGTCGTTTTGGTTACGTGCGCGGCAGGGAGCCAGTTAACTATGTGCGTGAGATACGGGATAGATATATTGGATATTTAGGAGTTGAGCGCCATCAGAGTTATACAGATATTGATGGCAGCATTGCTCCCGATTAATTAATGCATCCCATCAGTGGGCCTCTGCAAGCCAGAGGCATTGTGGGTTTGCTCAAGGGCACATTATTGACTGCCCCTTAGCTCCAGTGCAGCTGTATTGCGGAGGCGAGAGTTTCTTGCGGTCCAACTTTAGAGGCTCCACCAATCAAGTAGAGGCTTTCTCCTAGGGCTACTGCTCCGTGACCGTGCCGCGCCTGTGGCAAATGACCCTGATTGTTCCAATCATCTGTGACTGGATCGTAAATCCAAATATTGTTAAATGCTGTACCAGTCTTCCAGTTGCCATTGGGGCCAAATGCCTCACCGCCGGTAACTATTAATTTATTATTTAATGGGGTTACTGTGAGTCCGGCAGCAGCCTGGGGTAGGGGGCGGATCTTTTCCCATTTATCCAGGCTGGGGTCATAAACTTCGGCATAAGTTAGATTCCTGGCCTTGCTACCATTGTCGCTAACCTGGCGGCCACCAACAACATAAACTCTGTTATTTAAAGTTGCCCCACCTGCGGAGGTTCGCTTGATACTGGCTGGCGCTACTTGCTCCCAATGATCCCCTCTTGTAAGCACATAATGAGAATTGGTATCTCTATTTTTAGACTGTTCGTCGGGGGCCCTACCGCCAATGACATGGATGTTCTCCCCAATGTTGGTGTAAATAGATTCAGCCAAGGGCCGGGGGAGAGGGCTGGTTTCTATCCAATGCTTATATTCGCCGGAAAGTTTATAAACGGTATTTCGGGCTTGCCAAGCGCTATCTGAATCGCCAAAAAAACCACCGATGCCATATAGACTGTTGGAGTTACTGGCCATACCGAGGTGATGTCTTACCTCAGGTAAATTGGGCCCATGCCTCCAGTTTTGTTCCCTTGGAGAAAAGATATGTGTTTGTTTAGTTGGAGAGAGACCGAAGAAAACTGCCGCATCCGATGGGATAAATCCCCCTGCTACATAGATCTCACCAGAAAAGACTGCGGGGTAAATCTCCTGTAAAGGTATTTCCAGGCTGGGAAGACTTGATATAGATAGACTGGAATTAGCTTCTTTAGCGGTTAGATTGACTCCACCGAAAGTAAGGGAAGCTAAGCTGGAATATTTAATAAAGGATCTTCTGGATAGCGCCATGGTAACAAACACTCTCATACTGACTGATAAGGGATACCTATTGACTATAATTTTTTACCTAAAAATAGGCTAAAAGGGTCATTTTTATAGTGACTGAAAGGGGCGCAATCGTCAAATCCATAACGGCGATAGAGAGCGATTGCGGGAGCAAAAGCTTCAGCGCGACCTGTCTCCAGCTTTATCTCTTTATATTTACGTTGCTTTGCCTCCTCCAATATTCTTTCTATCAAGGCGCGGGCAACGCCTTTGCGCAGGAATAGAGAATGAGTTTTCATGGATTTTATTTCGCCCAAATCAGGGTTGATCTCTTTTAGGGCACCACAGCCGGCCAAAACTCCATCAATTCTCGCTCCCCAAAAGGTAATCATGGGGTCATTTAACTCATCAGGATTTAGTGCGTGAACGCTCCCAGGTGGGGAATGTCGGTACATTTCCCGTAGATGAGCTTCAAGAAGATTGTTAATGGAACCGTCGGACAGGTCGTCTAATTGTACTGATATATACATCTTTATTTGATTGTCTTTCTTTTTAAAACAATGGTTTAAATAGGAACGCCCGTTAAACTTTTAGGCTTTGAAATGTCACTGTAGCAAGACTTTTAGAGAAGGATAAGTATAAGTTGGCTGGTGCAATAGATATGCTTTATTAGGGGGCATTGAGAAAAAATATGCACCGTTTTATTACGTATAATACCCGGCCAAAAGCCTGGTAAGGGAAACTAAGGGCTGGATATTGCCCTTAGTTCAACATTAATAGCTAGTTTAAAGAGGATTTAAAGTAATCGCTTCCCGATATTGATACAGCGTTCTCCGAAGTAGCGATGATTTTTTAGTGCCTTTACCAATATGGGCTTAAGTTGTGGTTTTTCTTTTAGTGACTTAGTAATCTCATTTACATTTTCTCTAGAACACATTAGCGGTAGGGCGTAAGCATAAGCAGTAAGCAATTCCTGAGATTCATCCTCATTGACCTGAGCCAGTGAATCAAAAATGGGTTGACCGTGAATGTTAAATAGCTCTATTTGCTCTGGTGCGAAAAGGGACTCTGTAATTTTTCGAATTTCGCTTAACTTGAATTTTTCTCGATTAGATATAAGGTTATCTACCCACTTTGATTTGTTTTCGGGTTGGGGGCGAATAACCTCAGCAGATAGTGCGTTGAGTTTAGATCTGTCGGAGTTATCTTTTGCCAATTCTCTTGTGATTGCCTGCTCATAATCTGAGAACAGATAACGATTCTGCAACTTGATAAGCTTCCAGCGCATATCAGGATCGAGTTCCAGTCCTTTAATGGCAAACTCCCCCATTAACAGGTCTCTAGCATGACTTAATGCTGGAGTGGAGTGGGCGATATTGGTAAAAATACCAAACCAGACTTTTTGTTGATCACTACCTTCAGCCGCCTCTAGTAGTTGCCCCCAGACGAAGCTCTCAACAGTCTGAGTAAGTTCGTTACGGCGCTTTGTACTTAGGGGGATTTGAGTCAGAAAATCGTAAGTGAATTCAATATATCTGGCATTCAAACGAATAATATTGATGTCCTTTTCGTCGGCGCCATTATTCACTATAAAACTAATATACTCATCCAGAGGCAGTTTTGCGTCATAGGTGCTATCAAATAGACTTTGCCAGAACATTAGTCGTGCAAACGGTTCTTCAATATCATTGATATGCTGAGCCATATTCTTGATGGTAACTTCATCCAGATTTACCTTCACATAGGCCCAATCTTCTTCATTGGGGTATAGCCCCTCTGGGCAGGGTAGCCCCACGGCTTCTTTTACTTCGGTTCTGGCACCACCATAAAGCACTGGAAGGGTTGCAACCCGTTTCATACTTCCAGCTTTCATTTGGTAAACCCCCAGCTGTGTGCGCTGTTCCCTTAATATCGGATATTCCTCTGGTGCTGTTTGCTGAATTACCAGATGATTGATTTGGTCATCATCGCACTGGAAGCTGGCTTCAATTGTGTTGAGGCCGGCCTGGTAAAGCCACTGTTGCTGCCAGGAATTAAGATCTTTATCCGCAGCTTTGCCCAGGTGGTTGATGAAGTCATTGAGGGTTGAATTGTCATAAGACAAAGCCTTTAAGTAATTACTGACGCCTTTGCGAAATTCTTCTTTGCCCAAATAGTAGGGCAATTGCTTGAGTACTGAGCCGCCTTTGCCATAAGTAATTCCATCAAAATTGGCAAAGGCTTCGTCAGTATTGTTAACTGGAAGTTGGATAGCGTGGGTAGTGGGGCGTTGATCAGTGTGGTAAGCCCATTGCTTGGCGCCTAAATAATAGTTCTCCCAGGCTGTAGTGAATTCGCTATTTTCAGCTAGAGCCAGATTGGCCATGTAAGTGGCAAAGCTCTCATTGAGCCAGAGGTCATCCCACCAATTCATGGTGACCAAATTACCAAACCATTGATGGGCCAGCTCATGGGCAATAACATTGGCGAGGCGCATCCGCTGGGCCTGGGTCTTTTTTCCTCGGGATATGTAAGAATCGTTAAATGTTACAGCCCCAACATTTTCCATAGCGCCGGCGTTAAAATCAGGAACTAGTATTTGATCATATTTTTTAAATGGATAATCAATTTCAAAGTAGGGCTGAAAGAATTCAAAGGATTGTTTGGTGAAGGTAAACCAGTCTTCCGTTTTTACGTAATTTGCCAGGCTCTGTCTTGCCATTAAGCGAAGGGGAATATCTCCTGCCTTGTCTTCCCAGATGTGGTAAGGACCTGCATGTAAAGAGAATATGTAAGATGAAAATTTCTTGGTTTGAGGGAAAAACCAGTGGTTCGATTTTCTTTTCTCTTCTACTCTCTCCTCTCTTTCCGCGCTAACTACTACCCAGTCTTTTGGAGCCTTTACATCCAGGGTGTAACGCGCTTTCAAATTGGGTTGGTCAAAATGTGGGAATAGGCGATTGGCATCATAAGGTTCAAAGTCCGTATATAAATAGACCTTTTCGTCTTTGGGGTCTTTAAAGCGATGTAATCCTGAGCCATTGTTAGAGTACGGGTGTTGATAATTCACCGTAATCGTGTGGGATATTTCTGGTAGATTTTGATAATCAATAGAAATAAAGTAGTTGTTGTACTCAAATGGAACAGATCTTCCATCGACCTGGATTGAATCAACCGCACCACCGGAAAAATCGATAGTGAGCGGCTGTTCAAGTATTTTTCTAAAATTGATATCTGCGTGCACAATTCCGGAGAAGTTCTTAGCTTGACTATCCAGATTGATGCTCAGCCGATAGTCCACTTCAGCAATTTGCTGACGACGAATGTCAGCATAAGATTCTGAAAGTCCTGGGGCTGTGGTTCTAATAGGAGATGAAATTTTCTTTGCTGGTGAGCTTATTTCTTGCTTAGTAGTTCTTTGCTCACAGGAACTTAATAAAATACCACATAGGATCGCTATAACCACTTTGTACTTTAGTAATACATTTGTAAGGCGAATATATTTGTTCATGGCGCTATTTTTAATATAGAGTTATTGAATTACTATTTGCGATTTACTTTGTATCATTAAAGATAGCTAGGCGGCGATATAAATTTTCCGTATCAGTAGGGGGAATCTTTTATACAGAGTGAGAAGGAATAGGTTCTGGCTACTGGCCGTTTGCGACCTCAGTAATTGATTCCGCTAATGCGTTGATAATTCCGTCAATCTCCTCTGCCTGTGCTATAAATGGGACGCCGATTTGCACTGTGTCGCCGCCGTAGCGAATATAAAAGCCTTTTTCCCACATCTTCATAGCAATTAAGTAAGGCCTGAGTAATGGCTCATCCGGAGCTGATTCGATTGTCAGGCCTGCAGGAGTCTACAATTACGAATATCTTCTATTAACGGTAATCCGTTGAGGTGAAGGATGCGATCTACCAGGATATGGGCAAGCTCCGCAGATCTCTTAAATAGTTTTTCTGTAAGCCAAAACCTAAAAAAATAAGTTCAAATTTAAAAGAATGAGCAGGTAGATGGCGGTAAACTATTCCAACCTAATTGGGTGACTTGCCGTAAGAGTGACGCTTTTGTTGGGCCTGGTAGTATATAAATAATATAAGGAATAACATAATGGGATTTTTAATTTGTGGCTCAAGAGCGGCAACGGCTCCTGTAGCAGGGGGGGCACAGGAGAAGGCGCCAAGTACGGGAAAGGTAAGCAGCTTTGCAAAAAAAATAGGTCTTATCAAGGAGTTAGATCCCTTTCTGCGCGCAAGATCTGAACTTAAAGGTGCAGATGCAGAATGTAAAAAGATACAAGGACAGTATAATGATCTTAAAAGCAAGTTGGAAAATTTAGAATGTAGGCATGATTTAAGCTCAAATATACTTAACAATTTAGAAGCTAAACGTGATAATGCAAAAAATCGCTTCCAAACCGAGCGAGCCAATAATGGGTATGTGAAAAATTATAACGCATTCGATAAGGCAGAAAGCCGCTTTCATAAACACCAGGAATTGCACAAGAGCTTAAGTCAGCATAAAGAAAATTTAAAGAAACAATTTGGAAGCGCTGAGGCGAAGCTAGACTCTGCAAAAGAAAAATTTGAAGAAAAGTATGAAGTCGTAAAGCAAGAAGCAATAAATTTACACTATATTGAGTTGGGTCTTGATCGAGAAATAGACAATAGGTTTAACGAAGACCTTATAAAATATTACTCAAAAAGAACAGATGGTAGCATTGATTCTATAAAGAATACTGTGGAAAATTTAACAGAAATACGTCCTGATATTGATGTTACTCCGCTCAATAATGCATATCATGCTTTGCTTCCTCTCAAGGAAAGGTGTGTGACAGTAGAGCAACATGCAGAACTGGCAAAACGTGCGGAAGGGGCGGTTAGAGAAGCTAATCGTCTATATTAGCATTGCTCTAATTTTTTTGAACACTTCGTTAAGATGGTAAAACTACCAAGCGAGGTGAAGAATGACAAAGGTACACGTTGGCATTTCAAGCCGGAGTTCAAGAAAGACACGGTAGCCCTAGTCTCCGGGCAAGGGTATTCGATTCCTAAGACAGCTGAAGCTGTTGGAACCACGACCAATAATCTACGACGTTCAGGCAGTAGAAAAACTAATTTATGTCTTTGCTTTCTTAGATATGATCAAATATTAACCATAAATGGTGATTCTACGTGAATTCTGATCTAGCTTTCACTGATTAGTAGGCTATTTTTCACGTAGAAGCACAGTACGAAAAGAGGGCTGAGTTTTTCTACCCCCTCGTTGGATAAAGAATCTGAAGCAGGAAGAAAGTGATGTGAGGCTGGGTCCTGATGGGTGAGCTGAATTAGACCGCCTGCGACATGAGGTAAACCAGTTGCGTATGGAGAACGAGATCCTAAAAAAGGCCAGTGTAGGTTCAACTTGTCAAGGCAACACCCTGTTTAATAACCTGCTTTGGTGTCGCAAAGTTCAGAGTTTTTCTTAGCCTGCTATTAAGCTGCGTTAGCAACTTAATTGAGTTTCCTCTGAGTATGCTGTGCCAAGCATGTCTTTTTTGGAAAGTACTGACGGATTAAGCTGTTGGTATTTTCATTCGTTCCCCTTTGCCAGGGGCTCTGAGGATCGTAGAAGAAGACAGGAACACCTGTCTTTTCTGTAAATTCAGCGTGCTTCGCCAGCTCCATTCCTCGGTCCCACGTCAGTGACTGGCGAAGCTCTTTTGGCAATTTTTTAAACCTAGCAACAAGCGCCTGGTTCACAGAAGTCGCATCTTTCCCTTTTAATTTAAGAATGATCGTATACCGCGATTTTCGATCCACAAGCGTGGCGATATGAGTGTTGTTTGAACCAGACACTAAGTCACCCTCCCAATGACCTAAAACACATCGTTCTTGTATCTCCTGAGGATGCTCCCTTATCGATGTACCGTTGACGATGTTGATAGTACCGCGCTCGCTTTTACGTGAATGTTGTTTGCTGTGACGAAGACTGTGAGATCGACGCAAATGCTTTACTAGCTTATGATGAAATGCTGAGCGCACACGGAAGTACAGTGTTGTATAGATAGTCTCTGCTGATATCTTCATTGATTCATAAGCCTGTTATCTCTTCCGTAACCAACCCGATATTTTCTCTGGTGACCAGTTCAACGCTAATTTTTCCAAAACAAGCTTCTTTAGCCTCGGGTTTTGCTCTAGCAAATACGGCTTGGGGTGCCTTGCCATCCGTTTTGCACGGTTGTTTGCATCTACTGCTTTATAGTATCGTCGCCCCCGGTTTCTCTGAATCTCACGCGAGATTGTGGATGGATTTTGTTTCAAGGAGCGAGCGATTGCTCGAATACTTTGTTTTGCAGAAAGACCTGCACGTATTTCCTCGCGTTCGGCTAATGTAAGGTGTTGAGGAGATGGTTTTCTGGGTATTGGTTTAATTCCGCCAATATCTCTCAAAACAGTAAAAATGGTTCCAGGCTTAGAATCTATGGCATTGGCAATTTCACCAAAGCCAATGCCATTTTTCCAAGCGTCGAAAATCCACTCTTTTTGTTCTGCTGTAAATATGCGCTTCATTCAATAATCCCCCGATAGGCCATATTCCTACAGGGGTGTTGCACTGATCAATTGAACCCAAGATATATAGTCACTAGAGTTTTTCTATAAATCACTCGCCCCGTCATTTGGTATGGCGACTTATAACATAGGGGGCTTCAAAACCCTGTGTCAACCAAGTGGTTTTATCGGTTGGTGTGTATCTTTGGGCCGTCCGGAAAGTAGATCGCAAGCTGGATAGCTTCAAGTGGATTTTGATATATTGGGGCAAATAAGTTCCAGTTAGCTATTCTTGCTGGAAAAAATTACAAGCTTTGAATGGCCTATGTAGTAGCTATTGCATAGGACGTAGCGCTATAAATTCTTATTACACAGCACGGGGATCTGGTGCTTGTTAATAATAAAAGGCGAGGATTACCTACTGGCCGTTTGCGACCTCAGTAATGGATTCCGCTAATGCGTTGATAATTCCGTCAATCTCCTCTGCCTGTGCTATAAATGGGATGCCGATTTGCAGTGTGTCGCCGCCGTAGCGAATATAAAAGCCTTTTTCCCACATCTTCATAGCAATTAAGTAAGGCCTGGGTAATGGCTCATCCGGAGCTGATTCGATTGTCAGGCCTGCAGCGAGTCTACAATTACGAATATCTTCTATTAAGGGTAATCCGTTGAGGTGAAGGATGCGATCTACCAGGATATGGGCAAGCTCCGCAGATCACTCAAATAGTTTTTCTTTAAGCCAAAACCTAAAAAATTATGTCCAAATTTAAAAGAATGAGCAGGTAGATGGCGGTAAACTATTCCAACCTAATTGAGTGGCTTACCGTAATTGTGGCTCTTTTTTTGAGTTTGGTAGTATATAAATAATATAAGGAATAACATAATGGGATTTTTAATTTGTAGCTCAAGGGCGGCAACGGCTCCTGTAGCAGGGGGGGCACAGGAGAAGGCGCCAAGTACGGGAAAGGTAAGCAGCTTTGCAAAAAAAATAGCTTGCTTCAAGAAGTTATTCCCGTCTTTTCGCAAAAAAGGTAACAGTGAAGTTAACAAAATTAGATCCGATGTGAAAAAAGCAGAGAAGGAGCTCAAGCAGAATTTTCTGAATGCACTTAAGCTCCAAAACCTCAAAGATGAAACTAAACAAGCATTGAGGACTCTTAATGCTAAAGTAACTGAGTTCAATAGTATGCCAGCTACTAGTCAGAATCTCCAAGAGCGTAAAAATGCTGAGAAGGAAATGAATGAAGCAAGAGCAAAGTATGATAAGAAATATAATAATGAGTTGCAGCTAGAACTTAAGCTACAACAAGAAGTTAAGCCAAAAAAACAAGAAGATGAGCTAAAAAAGCAAGAAGCTCAGATAAAAAAAACAGGGGAAGCAGATAATTTAAAAATTTTTGGATTAAATAGAGTCATGGAATTAGCGGGTTCGCTTCCCTAGATTGCCAACATAAGTGACACACGCCTGCCCGCTAGAAACCCTAGTGGGCTCAAATAATTTAGAATCTTTCTTGGGCGAGTGTTTATTCGTAATACTGAATCGTTAATACGGTTTTTGGATATCATGCCAATTTTATACCTTTCGGGAAGAAATACCTTAGTAGACCATTCGTATTTTCGTTCCATACAGGCTCCCAAAAGTGATAAGGCTTTGCAAAATATATTTTGCTCCCCAGTTGCTGTACAATCGATTGATGAGCAGCAAACTCACCTCCGGTATCGAAGGTTATCGTTTTACATATTGCCTGATACGGCTTCAGCATCTGCTTGATCGCCCGATGATCTTCCCCTTGTTGGGCCCCCTGCGAGTGAGCAGCAACTTAGGGACTCGCTCAACTAAAGTCACAAGATAGCTATCCTGCCGTAAACCGTGCCGCCACTCCCAGTGGCCGAGCTTTGCTCCCCGTACGCTCAGTAAACTTTGCCTTTCGTGTAAGCCGCAAGCTGAGTTATCCAGCGATAAATAATAGAACAACTGACCTTTTTTATCACACTTCTCAAGCTTCATCCGGCCAGCAACTTGTTCGGGGCTAGCTTTTTTTAGCTGATGGTCGATTTGCACTTTCATGGCGAAATCAGACCTGGTGTACTTTCGCTTTCGCCAGGTGTGTCGGTTATTGTGGGAGTCTAGGAGGCGACGAACTAAATTAGGGGGCTTCAAAACCCTGTGTCAGCCAAGTGGTTTTATCGGTTGGTGTGTATCTCTGGGCCGTCCGGAAAGTAGATCGCAAGCTGGATAGCTTCAAGTGGATGTTGATATATCGGGGCAAAAAAGTTCCAGTCAGCTATTCTTGCTGGAGATAATTTCCAGGCTTTGAATGGCCTATGTAGTAGCTATTGCATAGGACGTAGCGCTATTAAATCCTTATTACACAGCATGGGGATCTGGTGCTTGTTAATAATAAAAGACGAGGATTGCCTACTGGCCGTTTGCGACCTCAGTAATGGATTCCGCTAATGCGTTGATAATTCCGTCAATCTCCTCTGCCTGTGCTATAAATGGGACGCCGATTTGCACTGTGTCGCCGCCGTAGCGAATATAAAAGCCTTTTTCCCACATCTTCATAGCAATTAAGTAAGGCCTGAGTAATGGCTCATCCGGAGCTGATTCGATTGTCAGGCCTGCAGGAGTCTACAATTACGAATATCTTCTATTAACGGTAATCCGTTGAGGTGAAGGATGCGATCTACCAGGATATGGGCAAGCTCCGCAGATCTCTTAAATAGTTTTTCTGTAAGCCAAAACCTAAAAAAATAAGTTCAAATTTAAAAGAATGAGCAGGTAGATGGCGGTAAACTATTCCAACCTAATTGGGTGACTTGCCGTAAGAGTGACGCTTTTGTTGGGCCTGGTAGTATATAAATAATATAAGGAATAACATAATGGGATTTTTAATTTGTGGCTCAAGAGCGGCAACGGCTCCTGTAGCAGGGGGGGCACAGGAGAAGGCGCCAAGTACGGGAAAGGTAAGCAGCTTTGCAAAAAAAATAGGTCTTATCAAGGAGTTAGATCCCTTTCTGCGCGCAAGATCTGAACTTAAAGGTGCAGATGCAGAATGTAAAAAGATACAAGGACAGTATAATGATCTTAAAAGCAAGTTGGAAAATTTAGAATGTAGGCATGATTTAAGCTCAAATATACTTAACAATTTAGAAGCTAAACGTGATAATGCAAAAAATCGCTTCCAAACCGAGCGAGCCAATAATGGGTATGTGAAAAATTATAACGCATTCGATAAGGCAGAAAGCCGCTTTCATAAACACCAGGAATTGCACAAGAGCTTAAGTCAGCATAAAGAAAATTTAAAGAAACAATTTGGAAGCGCTGAGGCGAAGCTAGACTCTGCAAAAGAAAAATTTGAAGAAAAGTATGAAGTCGTAAAGCAAGAAGCAATAAATTTACACTATATTGAGTTGGGTCTTGATCGAGAAATAGACAATAGGTTTAACGAAGAACTTATAAAATATTACTCGAAAATAACAGATGATAGCATTGATTCTATAAAGAATACTGTGGATAATTTAACAGAAATACGTCCTGATTTTGATGTTACTCTGCTCAATAATGCATGTCTTAGGTTGCTTGCTCTCAAGGGAGGGTGTGTGACAGTAAAGCAACATGCAAAACTGGCAAAACGTGCGGAAGGGGCGGTTAGAGACGCTAATCGTCAATTAGCATTGCTCTAATCTTTTTGAACACTTCGTTAAGATGGTAAAACTACCAAGCGAGGTGAAGAATGACAAAGGTACACGTTGGCATTTCAAGCCGGAGTTCAAGAAAGACACGGTAGCCCTAGTCTCCGGGCAAGGGTATTCGATTCCTAAGACAGCTGAAGCTGTTAGAACCACGACCAATAATCTACGACGCTGGATAAAGAATCTGAAGCAGGAAGAAAGTGATGTGAGGCTGGGTCCTGATGGGTGAGCTGAATTAGACCGCCTGCGACATGAGGTAAACCAGTTGCGTATGGAGAAAGAGATCCTAAAAAAGGCCAGTGTAGGTTCTACTTGTCAAGGCAACACCCTGTTTAATAACCTGCTTTGGTGTCGCAAAGTTCAGAGTTTTTCTTAGCCTGCTATTAAGCTGCGTTAGCAACTTAATTGAGTGTCCTCTGAGTATGCTGTGCCAAGCATGTCTTTTTTGGAAAGTACTGACGGATTAAGCTGTTGGTATTTTCATTCGTTCCCCTTTGCCAGGGGCTCTGAGGGTCGTAGAAGAAGACTGGAACACCTGTCTTTTCTGTAAATTCAGCGTGCTTCGCCAGCTCCATTCCTCGGTCCCACGTCAGTGACTGGCGAAGCTCTTTTGGCAATTTTTTAAACCTAGCAACAAGCGCCTGGTTCACAGAAGTCGCATCTTTCCCTTTTAATTTAAGAATGATCGTATACCGCGATTTTCGATCCACAAGCGTGGCGATATGAGTGTTGTTTGAACCAGACACTAAGTCACCCTCCCAATGACCTAAAACACATCGTTCTTGTATCTCCTGAGGATGCTCCCTTATCGATGTACCGTTGACGATGTTGATAGTACCGCGCTCGCTTTTACGTGAATGTTGTTTGCTGTGACGAAGACTGTGAGATCGACGCAAATGCTTTACTAGCTTATGATGAAATGCTGAGCGCACACGGAAGTACAGTGTTGTATAGATAGTCTCTGCTGATATCTTCATTGATTCATAAGCCTGTTATCTCTTCCGTAACCAACCCGATATTTTCTCTGGTGACCAGTTCAACGCTAATTTTTCCAAAACAAGCTTCCTTAGCCTCGGGTTTTGCTCTAGCAAATACGGCTTGGGGTGCCTTGCCATCCGTTTTGCACGGTTGTTTGCATCTACTGCTTTATAGTATCGTCGCCCCCGGTTTCTCTGAATCTCACGCGAGATTGTGGATGGATTTTGTTTCAAGGAGCGAGCGATTGCTCGAATACTTTGTTTTGCAGAAAGACCTGCACGTATTTCCTCGCGTTCGGCTAATGTAAGGTGTTGAGGAGATGGTTTTCTGGGTATTGGTTTAATTCCGCCAATATCTCTCAAAACAGTAAAAATGGTTCCAGGCTTAGAATCTATGGCATTGGCAATTTCACCAAAGCCAATGCCCTTTTTCCAAGCGTCGAAAATCCACTCTTTTTGTTCTGCTGTAAATATGCGCTTCATTCAATAATCCCCCGATAGGCCATATTCCTACAGGGGTGTTGCACTGATCAATTGAACCCAAGATATATAGTCACTAGAGTTTTTCTATAAATCACTCGCCCCGTCATTTGGTATGGCGACCTATAACATAGGGGGCTTCAAAACCCAGTGTCAGCCAAGTGGTTTTATCGGTTGATGTGTATCTTTGGGCCGTCCGGAAAGTAGATCGCAAGCTGGATAGCTTCAAGTGGATGTTGATATATCGGAGTAAAAAAGTTCCAGTCAGCTATTCTTGCTGGAGAAAATTTCTAGGCTTTGAATGGCCTATGTAGTAGCTATTGCATAGGACGTAGCGCTATTAAATCCTTATTACACAGCACGGGGATCTAGTGCTTGTCAATAATAAAAGGCGGGGATTACCTACTGGCCGTTTGCGACCTCAGTAATTGATTCTGCTAATGCGTTGATAATTCCATCAATCTCCTCTGCCTGTGCTATAAATGGGACGCCGATTTGCAGTGTGTCGCCGCCGTAGCGAATATAAAAGCCTTTTTCCCACATCTTTATAGCAATTAAGTAAGACCTGAGTAATGGCTCATCCGGAGCTGATTCGATTGTCAGGCCTGCAGCGAGTCTACAATTACGAATATCTTCTATTAAGGGTAATCCGTTGAGGTGAAGGATGCGATCTACCAGGATGTGGAAAAGCTCTGCAGATCGATCAAATAGTTTTTCTTTAAGCCAAAACCTAAAAAAACAAGTTCAAATTTAAAAGAATGAGCAGGTAGATGGCGGTAAACTATTCCAACCTAATTGAGTGACTTGCCGTAAGAGCGGCTCTTTTGTTAAGCCTGGTAGTATATATATCATATAAGGAATAATATAATGGGATTTTTAATTTGTGGCTCAAGGGCGGCAACCTCTTCTGTAGCACTGGGGGGGGCACAGGAGAAGGCCCCGAGTACTGGAAAGTTAAGCAGTCTTGCAAAAAAAATAGGTCTGATCAGGAATTCAGATACGCTTTTTCGCGTAGAAGCTAAATGTATAAAGATAGAAAATAAAGTAAGTAATATTGACCGGCATGTAGAAAAATTTACACAGCTTGTTAATTCAGCTTCAAATAAGTATGATTCTTTAATTGGAAATTATTCAAAAGCAGCGCGGGAGTTCAAAGCCACTGCAGCAGGTAGAGGGTATTACAAAAAATCCTATAATAAATTGGAAAAAATAGAAAAAAATATTAATAAGCAAGCTCTTTATAAGGAGAGGCTGGAAAAGAATCTAGCAAATCTAAAAGGTGAACGGGAAACCAATAATAAGGAGTTTGAATCTACAAACAAAATATTAAACGACTTAAGGATTCTGGATGAATCTATATCAAATAAATTGATAAATCTAGAAAAAAATTTTAACCGTTCACATCAAAATTCGAATGCTTCCTTAGGTTCGATTAAGCAGAAAATTGACGACGTGAAAGAAAAATTTAAATCATCTAAAATGCTGGATGTGAAAAAAGGGGCAAAGGAGAAGCTCGAAAAAATAGAGCAACAGGTTAAAGGCATAGAGGATGATTTCGCGGTGGCGGTTAACGCTCATGTTAAGAAGCTGCTAGAAAAAAATCAAGATAAGATTCTCGCCCTAGGAGATAGGAGATTGAGATAGGAGATTGAGATAGGAGATTGAGATAGGAGATTGGGCTAAGCCTAAACCTCTGTCTATGAAATCCTTTTTATAAACCGATCTCACCACCACGGGGTAAGGCGACTAATAAAATAAGGGGTTTAAAAACCCAGTGTCAACTAAGTGGTTTTCTCTATTAGTATACATCTCCAGGCGGTCCGGAAAGTGGATCGCCAGCGGGGTAGCGTCAGGTACCAATTTTGAAGCGGGCGTGTCCAATGTTTAGCGGCTTGCAGTATATTGGTATATAGAGGTTTCAGTCAGATATTTATATTGGCAAACAATCTCCAGGCGCTGAATTGCTTATGCCGATGCGGCTGTATAAAAAGTAGCTGCATAAATCCTTATTACACAGCACGGGGATCTGGTGCTTGTTAATAATAAAAGGCGAGGATTACCTACTGGCCGTTTGCGGCCTCAGTAATTGATTCTGCTAATGCGTTGATAACTCCGTCAATCTCCTCTGCCTGTGCTATAAATGGGACGCCAATTTGCACTGTGTCGCCGCCGTAGCGAATATAAAAGCCTTTTTCCCACATCTTCATAGCAATTAAGTAAGGCCTGAGTAATGGTTCATCCGGAGCTGATTCGATTGTCAGGCCTGCGGCGAGTCCACAATTACGAATATCTTCTATTAACGGTAATCCATTGAGTTGATGGATATGGTCTTCCAGGATATGGGCAAGCTCCGCAGATCTCTCAAATAAATTTTCTTTCTTTAAAATATCCAGTGTAGCCAATGCCGCTGCGCAGGCTAGTGGGTGCCCAGAGTAGGTATAGCCGTGGGGAAGCTCCAGTTGGTATTGAGGTCCTCCATTTTCCATGAATATCTCGTAGATATCTTGACGCACAGCCACAGCGCCCATGGGAACAGCGCCATTTGTAAGCTGTTTGGCTGTATTGAGCATATCCGGGGTCACTCCAAAAAACTCTGCTCCGGTGGCTTTCCCCATGCGTCCGAAAGCGGTAATGACTTCATCAAATATCAACAATATGTCGTATTGAGTACATATTTCCCTAAGGCGATGGAGATAGCCTTTTGGTGGGGGCAATACTCCCGCAGACCCCGCTACGGGCTCGACAATAACAGCGGCAATGTTTTCAGAACCGTGCAGTTTGATAAGTTCCAGCAACTCGTCTGCCAGGAAACTTCCCTGTTCAGGCTGTCCTTTAGCAAAGCGGTTGTGGGGTAAAAGGGTGTGGCGAAGGTGGTCAGAATCTATAGATGAGCCAAAGATTGCTCGATTAGCACTAATACCGCCCACACTAAGACCGCCAAAGTTAACTCCGTGATAGCCTTTCACGCGTCCGATGAATTTTGTTTTCCCTGGAGCACCCATCTTCTGCCAGTAGGCTCTAGCTATTTTAAGAGAGGTTTCTGCGGATTCAGAGCCGGAGTTTGTAAAGAAAATACGATTGAGCCCCACGGGCATCATCTGGCTGACACGCTCCGCTAGTTGGAAGGCTCCCGGGTGGCCATATTGGAAAGCGGGGGCATAATCCAGAAGGGCTGCTTGCCGGGTAATGGAGTCAATTATCTCCGGGCGGTTGTGTCCAGCACCACAGGTCCATAAGCCAGAGAGACTATCGAATATGGGGCGGCCATCAGCACTACGGTAATAGCAGCCGCTGGCTGAGGTAATAATACGGGGATCTCTTTTGAATTGGCGATTCCCGGTAAAAGGCATCCAGTAAGCATCGAGTTGCGATTTACTAAGTCCCGCTGATTTGTCGTTCATTTTTATTTTCCGACATTTGGCCTTATCGCATTAATTTTGGACCAACTTTTCTACTTTATAAATTGATTCTCACTAACTTTAGTTTCATAAGTGGGATTTATTAATAGAGTATTGAAGTATTGCCTGTGGCAGGAGTTGAGCGGCGGGGGGGGTGCCGGAATGGCCTAAGGGAGATGAGAGGAGAAAGAGAATCGGGGGCATTAGCCCCCGGTAATATTGCTGATTAAACAGCAGTGGCGATTCTGTCCACATAGGGGGCGAGTTCTGGTTTGTTCTCCAGAATCTCCTGCCGGGACAGACCGTCGATCTCGTGGGGGAATACCAACCACTCTTCGGTCTTGTGGATAAAGTAATCCGGCTCGCGCTTGGCTTTGTTGTTCTTCGGCTTGTAGTAAGGAGTCGCGATACGAATCTCCGGCGTGTTCTTCTTACAGGCTGCGCGCAGGTCTTCGATAGTTTGCTCAATACTCAGGCCAGAGTCGTGCACATCGTCCACGATCAACAGGGAGTCGTGGGACTCCAGGCGCTTGATCAGGTAGTTCAGGCCATGCACGCGCACTTTCTTGTCGCGCTCACCGATACCGAGATAGGAGGAAGTGCGGATAGCGATATGGTCTGCATCCACTCCCATCACGTGCAGCAGCTCTTGTACAGCGATGCCCACAGGAGCGCCACCGCGCCAAACACCGACAATATAGTTTGGGCGAAAGCCGTCCTTATAGATTTGCTCGGCGAGAGCATAAGAGTCTATCAGGAGCTGCTGTGCGCTAATAAAGTGCTTTTTCATCAATGTACCCCTCAGAAAAAGGCAAACTTGGCAACAAAGAGTGCCGCTAACACGTAGACACTGATGCTGACGTCTTTGCTACGTCCGCTCAGCGTTTTAATAACTGCGTAGGAAATAAAGCCCAGGGCGATTCCGTGCGCGATCGAGAACGACAAAGGCATCATCACTGCGGCGATTACTGCCGGTGCGGCCTCGGTAATGTCATCCCAATCAATAGATGACATACCGGAAGTCATCAGGACGCCAACATACAGCAGAGCACCTGCGGTTGCATAGGCCGGAATCATACCGATTAGGGGCGAGAAGAAGGTCGCCAACAGGAATAGCCCGGCGCAAACCACAGCGGTCAGGCCTGTGCGACCACCGGCGGTAATTCCCGCAGTACTCTCTACATAACAGGTAGTAGTGGAGGAGCCCAACACAGAACCAACGACAGATGCGGAGCTGTCGGCCATCAGGGCCTTGCCCATTCCAGGCAACTTGCCATCTTTATCTAGCAGTTTGGCGCGATCAGAAACGCTTAACAGGGTTCCTGCGGTGTCGAACAGGTCGACAAACAGGAAGGCAAAGATCACGCTGATCATGCCTACTTCGAAAGCGCCAGCGATATCCAGCTCCAGGTAAGTCGGTGCCAGGCTGGGAGGCGCGGATATCAGACCGGTGAACTCTACCTTACCAATTGCCAGGGCGATGACGGTTACCGCAAGGATACCGATCATCACTGAGCCCAGCATACGGCGGTAGGACAGGGCCACAATAATAAAGAAGCCCAGTGCTGCCAGAATCGCCTCAATTGACTTGAGGTCGCCCAGGGTTACCAGCGTTGCGGGGCTGGCCACAACGATACCGGCACTCTTCAGGGCAATGATCGCCAGGAACAGGCCGATGCCCGCTGCCAGGGATTGTCGCAGGGAGAGGGGGATACTATCGATAATCCACTCTCGCAGTTTGAAGATACTGAGCAGCAGGAAGATTACCCCTGATATAAACACCGCCCCCAGGGCTACTTGCCAGCTGTAGCCCATTTCACCGACGACAACGTAGGCGAAGAAGGCATTGAGGCCCATACCTGGCGCCAATGCGATGGGGTAGTTGGCGTAGAGCCCCATAATTAGGCAGCCAATAGCGGCTGCAAGACAGGTCGCCATAAACACAGCGCCTTTATCCATACCCGCTGCAGCCAGGATATTGGGGTTCACAAAGATGATGTAGGCCATCGTCAGGAATGTGGTAACGCCGGCAATCACTTCCCGGCGAACATTCGTCTGGCGCTCTGAGAGCTTGAACAACTTCTCCAGGAATGAGGCATTGCCTCCCACCTGCGGGATGTCGGACCCTGGGGTCGCCGATGTTTGGATATCAGTGGGTTTCATATCAGAAGTGGTACTTTACTAGCAGGTTAACGTTGCGCTCGTTGGAATCGACACCATAAGTGCCATCTTTGATTCCGAACTTGTCGTTCCAGTGTACGTACTCAATACCCGCGTACAGGGTCTTGGGTTCACCCCAGGTGGCGCCGGCATCCCATTTCAGCTGGGAGGTAAAGTTAGTGCTCGGATGTGAATCTTCAGAAGCACTGGTCCAATCGATAAATCCGTCGTAGACAAAGCTGGCATCACCCAGGGTAAAAGGCATGGCCCAAACCAGGGTCAGCTGCTCGTTGCTGGCCTTGTCATCGTTATCGCGGTGGTAAACATTCGCCTGTACAAAGGAGAAACCGGGCACCGCGAGATCAAAGCCCACACCCGTCAGGTAATTGGTGAAGTGGGGGCCGGTTGCTGCCAAGTGGTCCGGATCATCCATATTGCCCAGCTCAACTGCTGTGGCGATCAGTACATCGGTAACCGGTCCGAAAGCCAGTTCACTGCCGCTGAGCTTGCCTAAGCTCAGGCGGGGAGAAATCTCACTATACAGTTCTTTGGAGCCATCTTCCGAGTCCAGGTAGTCGGCAAAAATAAAGAGGTCACCCCAGCTGTGGCCACTGGCGTGCTCAAAAGTTACTACGGATCTCTCAGAGTCATCCGTGTTCTTGCTGTAGTTGACTTTGTAATCGTGGCCGTAAAGAAGGCTCAGGCTGTTGTCACTCCAGGTCATCTCAGCTTGGGCAGCTACGCACAACAGGCTAGAGGCCAGCAGTAGCAGGGGCTTGGTTGGTTTCATTCTATTACCTCTGTTACAGCGACAGGCGAATTTCGCACTGGCGGCCGATGAGAAAATCGGCAGTTGGTTAAAAAATAGTCGCGGAATGTACCAGAACTTAACCCCTGTTTTCCAGTGTTTTTTCTCGGCATTTACGCTTTTTTCCGAGCTTTTTAAGTAACTCTGCACCAAAAAATCACGCTTGGGGAAAACGAGATACTCATTTATTGGTTAGCGATGGGTCGGTGTAGCAAAAAAGTATTGTTTAATTGGTTTGATAGTAGGGAATCGCTACATTGCAGGGGCAAATTAGGTAAATAGTCCGGAAAGTCGGCATCTGCTCCCCAGTGGTGCTTGCACAGGCAACATGAATACTTTTGGTGCTTTTAGGGTTCGCGATAATAGATGTTGTTTAACTTTGATGACACTGGAAGTCATCCGCTTGGTAGCAGAACAAGGATGGTTGAAATGTATCTTCTGAGCGCCTTCCTTATATAGGCAGGCATCGGCCTGAGGTCGATGGTTATAGTTGGGAAAAGTAAATCAACTTTTAACCTGTATAAAAATTATTTGGCAGTTTGGTTTTTTTGCTAGTTCGTAGGAAATTGGCCCAGGAAGGAATCTGGATGGATTGCAGTAGCGGGGGGCGACTTTAGGGGGGCGCAGGTAATGCCTACCGAGCCCCGTATTATCTGGTGGTGATTGGTTACACTTTGCAGCTTTTGAGACCTGGGGCGAGTATTGTTATCGCCCCAATATGCCTTTTCCGATTCGAGTTTGGAGTCAGGCTACCTGCTGTTCTGTACCTGACTGGTGCGCCAGGTATTCCTCGTAAGTGCCTTGAAAATCGATCAGTGCTTGATCTTTGATTTCAATAACTCGGGTTGCCAGGGATGAGACAAACTGACGATCGTGACTCACAAAAATAAGTGTGCCCTCATATGTCTCCAGTGCCTTGTTCAGGGCTTCGATGGCTTCCATGTCCAAGTGGTTGGTTGGCTCATCCATGATGAGCACATTGGTGTCCATCATCATTAGCTTGCCAAACAGCAGGCGATTTTTCTCGCCGCCAGAGCAGACCTTTGCCTTTTTATTGGCATCATCTGCGGTAAATAATAGTCGGCCCAGAATACCCCGCACGGCCAGATCATCGTGCTTGGGGGTGCGCCATTGGGACATCCACTCAAATATTGTCAGGTCACCATCAAAATCTGCACTGCTGTCTTGCGGACAGTAGCCGATAGCGGCATTTTCTGACCACTTGACGACTCCGCTGTTTGCTTGGATCTCATTGACAAGACAGCGCAGGAAGGTTGTTTTACCAACGCCGTTCTCACCGATAATTGCCAGGCGCGCACCGGCTTCCAGCAGCATTTCGCCACCTTGAAATAGCGTTTCACTGTCAAAACCATGGGTAAGCCCCTCAAGAGTCAGCGCCTGACGGTGCAATTTTTTACACTGGTTAAACGTAATATAAGGGCTGACCCGACTGGAGGGTTTGATTTCGTCCAGCTTGATTTTTTCCATCTTCTTCGCGCGGGAGCTGGCTTGCTTGGCTTTGGATGCATTGGCAGAAAAGCGGTTCACAAAGCTCTGTAGCTCGTCCAGTTCGGCACTTTTCTTGGCATTCTCTGCGTGAAGTTGTTCTTGTATTAGCGTGGAGGCCGCAACAAAGTCCTCATAATTGCCGGGGAAAACCCGCAATTCACCATAATCTATGTCGGCCATATGGGTGCAGACAGAGTTCAGGAAGTGGCGATCGTGGGAAATGATGACCATGGTGCTTTTGCGTTGATTCAGTACATCTGCCAACCACTTGATGGTGTGGATGTCCAGGTTATTGGTCGGCTCATCCAACAATAAAATATCCGGGTCGGCAAATAGCGCTTGGGCGAGTAATACACGCAATTTCCAGCCGGGAGCTACCTGTTTCATCAGGCCAAAATGCAGGGATTCGTCGATGCCAGCTTCAAGCAGGATTTCTCCCGCACGGCTCTCTGCACTATAGCCATCCAGCTCAGCAAATTGGACTTCAAGCTCGGCTACGCGCATGCCGTCTTCTTCGCTCATTTCCGGTAGCGAGTATATGCGGTCACGTTCCTGCTTAATTTCCCACAGGCGGACATCTCCCATGATGACCGCATCGACGACGGTGTACTCTTCAAATGCAAACTGGTCTTGGCTCAAAGTACCCATGGTGCATCCAGGCTCAATGGATACGTTGCCGGCCGAGGGCGCCAAGGCACCACTCAGGATCTTCATAAAGGTTGACTTTCCACATCCATTGGCCCCGATAAGGCCATATCGGTTGCCATTGCCGAACTTTACAGAAATGTTTTCAAACAGTGGTTGGGCACCAAACTGCATGGTGATATTCGCGGTGGAGATCAAGAGCGTATTCCTGAGGATTACAAATGGGCTCTGGTAAGCCAGTTTCGCCAAAATAGGAGGCGTGATGTGGGGGCCGCACTATAAGGATTTGGCGCTGAAGTGTCGAGGAGTACGTTCAATAACTAAGCAGTTTCTCCGCGGGTTCGATATTAGAGATTGAAATATATATGTTAAAGTGTACTCCTAGGCTAGGAGGATATTCCATTTCGGGGTGGGGTGCGATGATATGCATCTGTATACTCCCTGAGTTCGGGCTCTTTAGCTAAAGCTATGGGCCCTAATATTAGGAATATTCCCGGTATAAGTTGCCAGCGCGTAAAGCGGCCACTTTTATTTAAATAATTAACGGGATCACTTGATCTTATTTGTATCCTTTGGGTGGCTCCGACGGCAAAGTAAATGTTAATGCTGTTAGGGGGGAGGGTTGAAGGGCTAATGACTAGCAGATGTCAGTCAATCAATTTTTGATCTCTATGAGGAGCTAGCAAAGGCTGGAGGCTATATGAAATCGAATTGTTTGCACCTTGCGATTCCGGCAGGGGACCTGGAAACCGCCAAGAAATTCTATTGCGATGTCTTAGGCTGCAAGACCGGCAACAGTGAAGAAGGTCGCTGGGTAGATATCGACTTTTGGGGTAACGAACTCACCCTGCACCAGAGTGAGGAGAAGCTCCCCAATGTTCGCCACAAGGTGGATATGGGAGAAGTGGCTGTTCCTCATTTTGGCATTCACCTGCCGGAAGATGAGTTTCAGGCACTAAAAGGCCGTATCGAAGCTGCCGGGCTGGAATACCTGGACAAGCCCTACCGTCGCTTTGTCGGCAATGAATATGAACAGGAAACCTTCTTTATCGAAGATCCAAATGGCAATGTTCTGGAAATGAAAACGATGGTTAATCCTGAACTGATGTTCAAGTAATCGTCTGGGCCCTGCAGATAATTGAATCTGTGGGGCTGAGTTTCTCCCGCTATTCCCTGCCCTCGCTTATCCTTGCTAAGAATGAGATGCCTTAATCTGGGGTTGAGTTCTGATTGCCTGAATAATACCTCCGATAACTATCAGTAAGCTGCCGGCATAAGTATTCCAGGTTGGGAGTGTGCTATAAACAAACCAATCCAATATGCCGGAGAAAATCAGGCTTGTATATAAATAGGGAGATAGGCTGGCAGGTCTGTTTACCCGACGATAGGCTTTAGTGCGCAAGGATTGATTGCTGATTGTCGCCAGGCTAAAAGCAATAATCACAATCACAAAACTTACCGAGCCCGATAGAGATACCGCGACTTTCGCAAGCTCACCAAGATTTCCTTCAATCAATAAAATGGCAAGCATATAGAGGCTGGATAGGCCGAACATCTTGGTGGTTGAAGATATTGTATTTTGCTTCTTTGAAGAGTGGTGCATTACAAACTGTGAACAAGCTCCAAAGAAGCCCGATAGCAGGCCCACTATCATATAGCTATCAAAGCCAGCAGTTGGCTTCAATATAAAAGCAACGCCGATAAAGCTGATTAAACAGGCCGCTAATGTCTTCTTTTTTATCGGATCCTTTTTGGCAAACCGGGTAATAAAAGGGAGAAATAAACCTGACGTTGAAAATAGAAGGGCGGCGACAAGTAGAGAGCCTTTGGACAAATAATAAAACAGGCAATACTGAGCGAGACATGTGAATAACGCCCTTGCACCATCAATCCTGTCTATTCGATGAGTCACAGGGTTTTCATCAAAAACAATGAGGCAAATCCAGGTTAGGAGTAAAAATGGGGCAAAGAAACGAATAAAGACCACCAGGGATAAGGAGCTAAAAGTAGTTAGTTCTTTACCAAATAGCCCGGTTAGCGACATACAGCTGGCCGCCAGAATTGCGGTAATGATACTGAGGGCAAATTCTCTATTGGAAATGCGGGTACTCATGGTTTACTAGCACCCTCACTAGCAATAATCTCATCGACAGTTTTTACACTGGCTATCTTAGTGAGGAAGTTCAGACTATTCTGTTTATTGTTTTCCGTGTCAGATTCACAGGCATCTGAGGCAATGAGTACTGAAAAGTCTCTATCGTGAGCTTCCCTGGCTGTCAGTTCGACTGTATTTTGTGTTGATACCCCACAGAGAACAATCCTTTCTATATTGTGGCTAGCAATAAGTACTGGGAGTTCGGTCCCATAGAAGCCACTGACACGCCTCTTATAAATAGATATATCGCTATCAGTAATATTGAGTTCATCAACAAAAGCAGTGCCCCAGCTTTTCTGACGGAGGGCGCCTATATCTTTGATATAGCTGAAGAGAGGAGAGTTAGAGGAAGATTCCCTGTAGTCGGTGGAAAAAGCGACCCTGATATGGCAAATAAGATGACGTCGTGCTCTTCCCCACATAAGGAGTTTATTGGTGTTCTCAATAACTCTATTCTTATGGACTCTTGGGGCTGCTGCTGATATTTTTCCCTTTGGATGACAAATATCGTTGATAAAATCGAGGGTAATGATTGCAGTCTTCATGACCAGAGTCTATTGAGGCGAGTATTGGCTTAGTTTAGTAATGATTAAGGAAGCCTTCGATAAAGGATTTTATGATCTATATAGAGATTACGATTTCTTTGTCATAAATTGCTTTGCCCTTTTTTTTATTGCTGTCACTTCACTCTTCTCAAGCTTATCCAAAAGGCTGAACATCATTGTCATTCTATGATTGCCCTCTAGCATTTTTCTTTTTTCAATTAAGAAATTCCAGTAGAGGCTGTTAAATGGGCAGGCATTCTCTCCAGTTCGTTGTTTGACGTCATAAATACAGTCGCTGCAATAGTTGCTCATTTTGTTGATATAGGAGCCACTACTAATATAGGGCTTTGTTGCAACCAATCCACCATCGGCGAACTGGCTCATTCCCCGGGTGTTAGGCATTTCAACCCACTGAATAGCATCTATGTAAATACCGAGATACCAACTTTCCACCTGGCCAGGGTCAGTTTGTGTTAATAGCGCAAAATTACCGGTAATCATAAGCCTTTGGATATGGTGAGCATAGGCATTTTCCAAACTATTCCTGATGGTGTTGTGAAGGCAGTTCATGGACGTTTTGGCATCCCAGAAAAAATCTGGCAAATTATTTTTATTCTTCAACTTATTCTGATGCTCATAACTGGGCATAGACATCCAGTAGACACCGCGCATATATTCTCGCCAGCCCAATATTTGGCGTACAAAACCTTCAATCTGGTTAAGTCCTATTGAAATTTTTCCATCTTCCCAAGATTTTATCGCTGTATCGATAACCTCTTTTGGAGATATGAGTTTACTATTTAGGGAGAAGCTAATTCGGCTGTGATAAAGAAAGGCTTCATCTGGATCCATTGCGTCCTGAAAATCGCCAAAATGAGCAAGTAGATGTTTACAAAAATGACGAAGTAGTTTTATAGAATCCTCCCTGCTGGTTGGCCATATAAAATTCTCTGGATCAATCTCTCCAATACTCTTAACTCCAGACTTTTTTATACGGGATAAAGTTGAAGTGACATTACTTGTTATTTTTCCCTGCTTGGGTTTGCCCAGCTTTCCATTCCATTTATTTCTATTGCTTTGGTCGAAATTCCACTTTCCTCCTTCAGGTTTTCCATTGTTCATCAGAATGTCATACTTCTTCCGCATATAGTGGTAGAAGCTTTCCATAAGTAGTGATTTTTTCCCCTGGAAGAAGTCTGCCAGCTCTTTCCGGGTGGTCAAAAAGTGCTCAGTGTCGTAGGCTTGAAACTCTATTGATAGTCTCTTCTCTAGTTGTAATAGTTGCTGATCTAGTCGGTACTCATCGGGAAGTTGGTACTCAAATTTTTCAATTTTGTGTTTTCTAATAATATCTTCGATATTTTTTGTAAGGTTTTGTTTGTTGTTTTTATCGTCTATTCGATAGTAGATGACATTGCAGCCCCTATTTTTAAGCCACTCTGAGAAAATCTGCATAGCTTCAAAAAAGGCAACGATTTTTTGGATGTGGTGAACAACGTAATCGGTCTCTTGGCGCATTTCAGCCATAAAGTAAATCTTATCCTCCTGGTTACCTCTAAACCAGGAGTGTTTTTGGTTCAATTGATCTCCTAATAGCAAGCGCAGCGTTTTCACATCTCACTTCCTTTATTTAGGTCTTAATATGCCTATAGATAGACCCTTCTATTCACTCCCACATTTTCTACAAAAGTAGAGTCATGGGAGATCAATAAAAATGTTCCAGGGTATTCTACCAGCGCAGTTTCCAGCGCTATACGCGACTCCAGATCCAAGTGATTGTCCGGTTCGTCCAGTAGTAGCAGGTCTGGTGCCTCAGTGCCACGAGTAGCGGCAAGTAAAGCAACCTTTAGTCGCTCCCCTCCACTTAAAGTATTGGTAGAGCGAAGTGCAGAATCACCTCGAATATTCATTGTGGCTAGGGCTGTGCGCCAGAAGTTGGTATCTTTATCAGGGTGCAGGCGGGATAAAGTTTCCAAGGCAGATAGATTTCCATTTAGTTGACTTAGGTTCTGATCCAGATAAAAACAGCTGCCAAAAATTTTACACAAACCGCTGCGAGGTTTAACTCGACCAGCAATGATCTTTAGTAGCGTTGTCTTTCCGCTACCATTGGCGCCACAAATATGCCAGCGATCGCCACTGTGCATGGTAAGTGATATGGGATCACTCTGAATACCGTAGGGCAGTTTGAGATCCTCAACATGCAGACGAATACCACCCGTTAGCCCTGTTTTGCTAAGTTGCATATTTGGGAGCTTATGACTCTTATAGTCCTTTTGGCAACTTTCTAAATCTAGCTTTAACTTATGGTGCTGACGATCCAGGTTTCTAGTCAGCTTGCCTAAACTTTGCCCTGCACGATCTTTTTTCGCATCTAGTAGCGATTTACATTGGGAACCCTTTAATTTCTTACCCTGGTTTTTTCTAGTTGTAGTTTTTTCAGCAGAACTTTGCTTAAGTTTGTTTAGGCTTTTTATATTCTTTTGGGTACTTTCAATTTTCTTTTCTGCAGACTGTCTCTGTATCTCCTTTTCTTTCTTGTAGCGTGAATAGTTACCACCATATGTGCGTATTTTTCCCGAATCTAGTTCCACTATCGTGTCAGCTTGTTGGAGTAAGCTTCGGTCATGACTGACCATTAGGATTCCGGCAGAATGGTTTCTAATTTTCTGCTGTAACCATTTTCTAGCGTCTGAATCTAGGTGATTACTAGGCTCATCCAGTAGTAGGTAGTGTTTTTTATGAGAGAAGGCATTGATTAAAGCCAGTCGGACTCTTTCACCGCCGCTAAGATTGCCGATAGGAGTGTCTAACGTGAGATTTATTCCGGCGCTGTATAAATGCTGTTGCCAAATTGTAGGTAGCTCCCATGAATCTGAGACACGTATCAGATCTTCCTCACTCTGATTGCCAGATTCAATACGTGAAAAACAGTCATAGAGGCCTGTAGGGTCGAATATATCTACAATTCTCTTGTTGGAATTGCTGCTCACTTGATCCACTTTAAGGTAGTCCGTATACCAAGTAATACTTCCCTGTTCAGGTTTTAGTTTCCCAATCAAAGCCTCTAAAAAAGTCGATTTTCCACTGCCATTATTTCCCACTAAGCCAGTAAATCCAGAAGGGAGGTCAAGATGGATCCCCTTAAATAGAGATTTCTCAGGGACGTTTAAGTAAAGATTTTTTATAGAACAAATACTCTGCATGTCACCCTCCGGTAGTCGGAATGGGTGGCGCAATACCATGATCTTGAGAGAAAGTTGTAGAGAATGGAGTACGCCACTTGCACGGGAATTGATGGCCTCTTAAGAAACCGCTTTATCTCCAGTGTGTGCAAGGCTTAATTCATTGGCGTAGATAGCTCCAAAAAGAAAAGTTGTTAAGTGTTAGCTTAATAAAGATTCAAAAATACTTCAAGTCCCAACCTATAAGCACTCACTTGGTACTCTCAACTCTTAAAATAGAGTGGTATAAGAGTATTATTGATATTACATTGAGATGATGCATTTTTACGACTTGATTTAGAACAATAAGTGTTTAAAAGCGGGGGTTACTATGGTATTTGAAGGTTTTATAGCAATTTGTCTATTGATCGTAAGTACTATGCTTTTTTTCTTTTACCGAAAATCACAGCGGGAACGATTTTTAAGAGACTATCGATTCCATCCGTCTCTCAAACAAAGAGTGAAGAAAAAATACCCTCATCTCAGCAACAAGCAGCTGGGTATGGTACTTGATGGGTTGAGGGAATATTTTATTATCTGTCAAACGGCTGGTAGACAAATGGTCGCTATGCCATCTCAAGTGCTTGATGTCGCTTGGCATGAGTTTATATTAAGCACACAGATGTATCGCAATTTTTGTAATAAAGCTTTTGGACACTTTCTGCACCACACACCCAATGAAGTTATGCCAGATAAGGATACAGCTAGTGAGGGGATTAAGAGGGTGTGGCGAATTGCTTGTGCTCGAAGTGGTATAAGTCCATCCAAGCCAAAGTCGTTACCTCTGGTTTTCTCAATTGATAAAAAGTTGGGGATTAAAGATGGATTTCATTATTCGCTAAACTGTCGATCGAGAAATAGTCCCGCTGCGGATCACTGTGCCAGTCATATTGGTTGTGCCGCGAGTTGTCAAGGCGGAACTTCCGGCAATGTCTTCTCTGGTATTTGGGGTGGCGGCTCCTCTTCAGATTCTGGAAGCAGTTGTGGTGGGGGCTGTGGCGGGGGTGGCAGCTAGAGGCAGCTATCACTGCTCTAGCAATCCTGTTCAACGTGATTAATGAGTGACACCCTGAACTTCGCAAAGCTCTTCAATTTCTTCAGCGTTAAAGCCGAGCTCACCCAGCACAGTGTGATTGTGCTCTCCCAGAGCTGCCCCTCGGCTAAATAAGTGGGGCTTTTGGCCGTTAAATCTAAAGGGTGTGTTGATCTGTTTAATGTCTCCATTCACAGAACAGATCATCTCTCTGGATTGGATAAGATCGCTATCAGCAGCTTCTGTAAAATTAAGTACGGGTTCAATGCACGCATCAATATCCTGAAATATATCAATCCATTCCTTTTGGCTTTTTGTGGCGATAATTGCTGCAATATCTTTCTTAAGTGTTTCTTGTTGCCCGTCTTGGACAATGCGAGTCAGCCACTCCTTTCGACCTATTTTTGTAAAAAATTGCTCGGCAAATTGTGGCTCTAAACTTCCCACAGAAAGATAGCGGTTATCTGCCGTGCGATAGTAATCATAATAACTTCCACCGTTTAGCAGTTCGGATTCCAGCTTGGGATCGGTATTTAAAGCCAGTGCATTGGCCCCACTAATTGCGTTTAACGCGAAACTACAGTCCGTCATACTGATATCGATATAACTGCCTTCACCAGTTCTCTGGCGATGATATACCGCAGCCAGTATCGACATAACCGCATGGTGTGAACCGCCGGCGATGTCTGCTATCTGTGTGCCGCTCAGGCAGGGGCCATGGTCACGGTTGCCGGAATAGCTGGCCAGGCCAGATAGTGCGAGATAATTGATATCGTGCCCAGCACGTTGCTTTAATGGTCCAGTTTGGCCATATCCGGTAATCGAGCAGTAAATAATGTCTGCGCGCTGTTGGCTTAAGCTTTGGTGGCCAAGGCCCAGCCTATCCATCACTCCGGGGCGGAATTGCTCGATCACAATATCGTATTGCTGAAGCAGTCGGTGAATCACCGCTTGCGCCTTTGGATTTTTTAGATCGATCGCCAGGGAGCGTTTGTTGCGGTTAATGGTTGCGTGGGCGGCGGATAGGGAAGCCGTGTCATCGACTAAAGGGGGAAAGCCCCGTAGTAAGTCTGGCCGTGTGGGAGACTCGATTCTTAGTACTTCTGCGCCCAAGTCTGCCAATAACATAGTGGCATAGGGACCGGGAAGTAGGGTAGAAAAGTCGAGTACTTTTAGCCCCTCAAGAGGGGCGCAGTGATTCTTCGTTTGCTGTTTCACTTTTTATTTCATTATTTTAATTGAGAACAGAAATTTCAATCTAGCACTTTAATTTAGTCATCGCGCAGGAGGTCTCGGGAAATAATTAATTTCATAATTTCATTGGTTCCGGCATAAATACGTGCTACACGAGCATCGGCCCAAGACCGGGCGATGGGGTATTCCCACATATAGCCATAGCCGCCATGTAACTGAACACATTCATCCAAAAGTTTGCATTGGAAATCTGTACTCAATAACTTGGCTTTCGCTGCAGTTGCAACGTCGAGTTCCTTTTTATAGTGAAGCTCCAAGCAGCGATCGATAAATACCCGAAGAGCGGTTAACTCACTATCCAGCTCAGCCAGCTTGAATTGTGTATTTTGGAAGGCAGAGATGGGTTTGCCGAAAGCCTTGCGATCCCGTACGTAATCAATCGTCCATTGCAATGCTGCTTCTGCATTAGCTATTGCATAAATTGCCACACTTAAACGCTCTTGAGGCAATTCCTGCATTAAATAAATAAATCCCTGTCCCTCTCCACCGAGAAGGTTTTCCGCAGGGACTTTGACATCATCAAAGAACAGCTCTGAAGTATCCTGGGCCTTCATGCCTATTTTTTCTAGGTTACTGCCTCTCTTGAATCCAGGGCTATCTGCTTCCACAAGCAGCAAACTGACTCCAGAGGCCCCCTCGTGAGGGTCGGTTTTGGCCACGACAATAACCAGGTCTGCCTGCTGTCCATTGGTAATAAAAATCTTGGAACCATTGAGCAGATAGTGATCCCCTTTGCGCACAGCTGTGGTTCTCACGCCTTGGAGATCCGATCCTGCACCAGGTTCGGACATGGCGATAGCGGTGATCATCTCACCACTAATGCATTTGGGTAGGTACTTTTTCTTCTGTTCTTCCGTGCCGTAATTAATAATGTAGGGCACTGCAATATTAGAGTGCAGGCCCCAGCCAATACCGGAAAGTCCCGCTCTGGCTACCTCCTCATCAATAATGGAGTTGTAGCCATAGTCCAGCCCCAAGCCACCATACTTTTCATCAACTTGTGGACACAGAAAGCCCATTTCTCCAGCTTTATTCCACAGTTTACGATCTACCTGACCATCTTTTTCCCACTGATGGTGGTAGGGTACAGCTTCATTTTCTAAAAATTTACGTAAAGTTTCTCGAAACTGTTCGTGATCTTCGTTGTAAACAGTTCTTGGTACCATCCTTACACCACCGCATTTTATTACTGAAAAATTGAACCAGTGTTTTGATTGGCGATGTAAACAGCGAGATTTTAAAAGCCTGTTTACATCGCTCAAACCCCTGGGTTAAGGGTTGTCCGCCAGAGCTTTTCCTGACTCTGCCAGATCCAGCAAAATTGCTGGCGGGGCAAATCGATCCCCATAGGCATCAGCCAGTTGCTGGGCGCGTTGGGTAAACGCTTTCAGGCCAAACTGGCTGATGTATTGCAATGCACCACCGGTCCAGGGTGGGAAGCCGATACCGAAGATAGAGCCAATATTGGCATCTCGTACGCTGCGTAGCACATCCTCTTGATAACAGCGAAGTGTCTCCAGAGCCATAATAAACAGCAGCCGTTCCTTCACATCTTCTATCGGCAGTGCCTCTTTGGCGGGAAACTCCTTCTCAAGGCCACTCCATAAGTGCTTTTTCCCGCCCTCAGGGTAAGTATAGAAGCCGCCACCTGCAGCCTTACCAGCGCGACCCACTTCAAGCATTCGGTCGATCACTCCGTCGGCGGGATGCGTGGGGGCGGGTTTACCCTCTTTTTGCAGGTCGTTGATGGTCTGCTGGCGTATCCGGCTCATCAGCGTTAGGGAGACCTCGTCACTAACAGCTAGAGGGCCGACTGGGAAGCCAGCTAGGGCTGCGGCATTTTCAATGGTGGCGGGATTAACCCCTTCGCTAAGCATGCCGATACCTTCATTGGTAAAGCAGCCGAATACCCTTGAGGTGAAGAAGCCACGGCTGTCGTTAACAACGATAGGAGTCTTGCCAATCTGCAATACAAAGGCGAAGGCTTGGGCGAGAGTCTCATCACTGGTTTGCTCCCCACAGATAATTTCCACCAGTGGCATCTTGTCGGCAGGGGAGAAGAAATGTAGGCCGATAAATTGCTGGGGACGGTCGGAAGCTTGAGCGAGCCCAGTGATCGGCAGTGTCGAAGTATTGGAAGCAAATACTGCATTTTTCGGCAGCTGTGCTTCGGCTTCCTGGGTAACTTTACGCTTGAGTTCCCGGTCTTCGAAAACTGCTTCTATCACCAACTCACAATCAGCCAGGTCGGTATTGTTGTCTGTGGGCGTGATACGGGAGAGGATCTGATTGACCTTGTCCTCACTAATGCGACCCCGCTGTAAGCGTTTTTGCAGGGATTTCTCTGCATATTGTTTGCCGGCTAAGGCACCTTCCATGGATACATCTTTTAATACGACATCAACACCTTTACTGGCACAGGCGTAGGCAATGGCTGAGCCCATCATGCCGGCGCCGAGTATGCCAATTTTTTGCATGGGTGACGTTTTATGATCGCGGGCGGCGGCGGGCAGCGATGCTCCGGCTTTGACTTCGTTGAGTGCAAACCAGAAAGTACCGATCATGTTTTTGGCAACCTGCCCGCAAGCGAGGCCTACAAAATGTCGGGACTCAATTCGCGTAGCAGTTTCGAAGTCGACCCGGGACCCTTCGACGACGGTTGCCATTATCGACTCTGGCGCCGGCAGACATCCCTTGGTTTTTTTCTCCAGCATTGCTGGGGCGATCATCAGTAACTGCGCATTTTTAGGGTTCTTTGCGTCCCCTCCCGGCATCCGGTAATCCGGTTGATCCCAAGGCTGAGCAACAGGTTGCTCACTATTCTCTCGAATATAAGAGACAGCCTTCTCTAGTAATTCACTTTCACTGGTAACGAGCTGATGTACCAGACCGGCTTTGAGAGCCTGTTGCGGCCTCACCTGTTTTCCTTCCAGTAAGTAGGGTAGAGACTCCTGGATGCCTAAAAGGCGGGGCATACGTACACAGCCGCCACCACCAGGTAGTAAGCCTAATGTGACTTCAGGCAATCCCAGTTTTATTGCGGTGCTATCGATAACGATGCGCTGATGGCAGCTGAGGGCGATTTCCCAGCCACCGCCCAAAGCTGTGCCATTAATCGCAGCAACGACGGGTTTACCCTGGGTTTCCAGCCAGCGCAGGTTGGCTTTCATTGATTCGCAGGATTCGAAGAAAGGCTTAGCTTCTTCAATTTTTGCCGCAAATAAAGATTTGAGGTCACCGCCGGCAAAAAAGGTATTTTTTGTGGAGCGAACAATAATTCCAGAAAATTCTTGCTGCTTGAGTTGTTCAACCGCTGCGCTCAGCGACTCGGTAAAATCCCGATCCATCACATTGGCTGAGGCATTGGGGTTGTCCATAATCAGGTGGACAATATTGTGATCGTCTTTTTCCAGGCGAATGGATTTCATAGTCTGCCCCCTAAACTCTTTCGATAATGGTTGCTACACCCATACCGCCGCCCACACATAGTGTGACCAGGCCGTAGCGAAGTTGCCGTTGTTCCAGCTCATCCAATACTGTGCCGATCAGCATTGCACCGGTCGCGCCGAGGGGGTGGCCCATAGCGATTGAGCCGCCGTTAACGTTGAGTTTTTGTGGGTCCACGTCCAACTCGTGTTGGAAACGCATCACCACTGCCGCGAAGGCTTCATTCACCTCAAAGAGGTCAATATCCTGCACCGTCAGGCCTGCGGCCTTCAGGGCTTTGCGAGTGGCGGGCGCGGGGCCTGTGAGCATGATAGTAGGCTCAGTGCCCACTACCGCAGCGGAGACAATACGGGCGCGGGGGCTGAGCCCCAGATCCCGCCCGGCTTGTTCACTGCCGATCAGTAGGGCGGCTGCGCCATCGACGATGCCTGAGGAATTTCCCGCAGTGTGAACATGGTTGATTGATTCGACCTGTGGGTAACGGGATATGGCAATGCTGTCGAAGCACAGGTCACCCATCCCGGCAAAGGACGGCTTGAGTTGTGCCAGGGCCTCTATGGACGCATCTGGGCGCACCAGCTGGTCGTGATCGAGAATGGTCAGGCCATTTTGGTCGCGTACGGGAATCACAGATTTTTCGAAAGCACCGCGCTTCCAGGCGGCTGCCGCCTTGTGCTGAGAGTCCAGCGCAAAGTTATCCACATCCTCGCGGGAAAATCCGCCGAGTGTAGCGATCAAGTCCGCGCCAATGCCCTGGGGTGCAAATCCAGTATCTATTGCTGTGCGTGGGTCCATCGCCCAGGCGCCGCCATCGCTGCCCATGGGCACCCGCGACATGGACTCTACGCCTCCGGCCACTACCAGATGCTCCCACCCGGAGCGAACTTTGGTAGCGGCGAGATTGACCGCTTCGGCACCGGAGGCACAGAAGCGATTCAGAGTTACGCCACCGATATCCCAGTCCCAATTGGCAGCTAAAGCTGCAACTTTTGCGATATCGGCACCCTGATCTCCGATCGGTGTAACACAGCCCATAACGATGTCGTCCACTTTGGCAGTGTCGAATCTATTGCGGGTCTGTAATTCTTTCAGGAGATCTGAAAGCAGGGTGATAGGTTTGACTTCGTGAAGGGCACCGCTGGATTTGCCTCTGCCCCGCGGGGTGCGGATAGCATCGTAGATGTAGGCTTCGGTTGGCACGGTTTTAGCCTCTTTTTATTTTATGGTTTCGCTTATTACCATAGTGCGGTGCAGCTTGGGTTCAATGATAAAAATTGCCACGGAAGATGACTCAGCTTCCAGGTACTACTGAAAAATTCCTAGTCAAATATCTTTTTATTTATTCCAAATTAACCTAACCATGTGGAGGTACTGCCGTACACTCAAGTAAGGCGCCTAAATCTATTGAAATTTTGGCACGGTAAATTGGCACTTAAATTATCTTTGCGGCTGGAGGAATTCCATGTCAGGCAGGGTAATGGGTGATTCAGGGCATCTGAGAAAAATTTGAATGGGTAACACACGGGTGACCCCGGACAAATAAATGTACTTTGACGGTCCCTGAGGTGGTGAGCGAGGTTTGGCTATGGCGGATAATGTTTTGGATATGGCTACCGGCCAGTTGGGCTCCGGGGGTATTGATGCGCTGACAAGGGCTTTGAATTTGCCGGCAGGGCAAGGTGAAGCTGCACTCTGCTCAGGCGTTGCTTACATACTGGCTGGTATGTTGAACAGGGCCAGTAGTAAAACAGGAATGGGTTATTTATTTAATTTAATTTCTGAAAGTGAAGCGCTGGATTTGTCTAAATTCGCCACCGCTATTTCCTCACCAGAAAAGTTGAAGTCAATTACAGACATCGGTGAGAAAATGCTGGAAAAAATTTTCAGCAGTCGTAAAAAAGAGGTCCTGGAAGTTGCAGCGAATAATTTGGGGAACGAGGGCGGAGATCTATTGAGTGTATCCGCACCGATAGTTACTTCGTTGATGCAAAACCAGGCCAAAGCTCAAAAAATGGATGTTTCCGACTTGGCTTCATTCCTGATTGGGCAGCGGGAGCATTTACAGGGGTATATACCGGATAACCTTCTTCAAGCAATCGACGTTCCAGATTTTGGGAAGTTGGGAGATGCTCTGGTTACCCATGGCCACGCCAAACCCCAGGAACCTCGGGCTACAGCAATTCAAGGGCCCGAAGAAAAACGTAAACCGGTTAGTTTCAGTAGCTGGTTTTTTCCTTTGCTGTTGGTACTTGTGGTTCTCTACGCATTGAATATGTGTATGTTGAAAGGAAAAAAGGAAAATTCAGAAAGTAATCCTTCCATGACCTCCCAGGAAGCGAGCTTTATGGAGTCCGCTTCACAGCCGGTAGGGGATTCCCCCCTTGAAAAAGCGGAAGAGGAAGCGCAACTGGGCCCCGATAACTTTTCCAGTAATTTACGTGATTATCTCAAGAGCTTTTCAGACAATCCCGACCGGGAATTCCCCATGCGAGTGAACTTTGAAAAGGGAACTGCAAAAATCACCAACCCTGCAGCTGAGGATATCGATGCTCTGGCAAAAATCATGCAGGACAACCCCAACTTAACCATTGCTATTGAAGGGCATGTAAAAGGTGAGGGTAATGAAATTGCAGAGCAGGAAATGTCCCAAGAACGTGCGGATGTAGTGAAAGAACTTCTACTGAAGAAGGGGATAGCGGCAAATCGTATCACTGCAACAGGAATGGGCTCAGCTAAGCTTGTCCCGGAAGATATGGCGGAGAAGAGGGACCAAAAAGCCCTTAATGTTGAGCGAGTTAGTATCCGGGTAGTGACAAACTCTCAGGAGTAGCCGGGATACGGGAATCCCTTTAAAGGATATTTTCCAAGGTAGATTTCATTTATAAAAAATCCCGGTCTTTTGACCGGGATTTTTAGTGTCGCCTTAACTACGGAATTTATCCCTGTAAGCTCCGGGAGCTAGCCCTGTCCACTTTTTAAATGCGCGATTAAAAGCGCTGGGTTCGGAAAAGCCCAGGCGCTCGGCAATTTCAGCTACAGCGGTTTCCTGCTGCTTCAACTGGTAAACCGCCATATCCCGTCGAACAGAGTCTTTAATATCCTGCCAGCTGTTGCCCTCCTCTTTGAGGCGGCGGCGCAGTGTCTGTGGAGATGTGTACAAGCGTGCGGCGACATCATCCAGTGACAGATTTTCGATACTATTTTGCTGTTGCAGCATACGGCGAATACGACCGGTGAAACTGTGGTCGGATTTGTATTGGGTCAACAGGCACTCGGGGGCGCGGGACAGGAAGTCTGCCAGCTGTTGCTCATCGCGTACCAGGGGCATTTGCAAATAGCGAGTGTTAAATACCAGGCAGGTTTCACCTTGGTTAAAGTAGTGCCTGCAAGGGAACATATCGCTGTAGTCTTCGTTGTAGTCGGGCGGGGGAAACGCCAGAAGAACGCGCTCTAATAAAATGGTACGGTCGATCAGCCAGCTAAAAAAGCGCAACCAGATTACCGCGATAGATTCGACGAAAATTTGGTTGGGCAATTTTTTTTCATTGGTGTGGTGAATGATCAGTCGAGCTTCTTCACCGTCCTCGACCAGCTTGATGTGCAAGTCGTCACTCACCATGCTGATAAAGCGGCTAGAGCGAAGCAGAGCTCGGCGCAGGTTGGGACAGGTGATACAAGCGTGCCCCATCATGGCAAAAGTGCCCGGCAGCCAAGGGCGCGCCAGGAATCCTCCTGACTCATCGTTCAGAAAATCCCACTCAAGGCGTAACAAGTTGGCCATCTGCTCCCGGCCAACGCGGCTATCGGGATCATCTAGCTGGGCGGGGGCGATTCCGCTATCGATGAGTAGTTGTTGGCAGTCCAGTCCGGTCGCTTGTGCGCCAACCAGATGGGCCTTTACCGCAGCGGCGGGAATACCTAGCCCCGCTTCGCGGAGTTTGGGGTTTTCATTGTCCACTCTTTCAGCCTCACAATTATTTTCTGTCTGCTGCTGTATTACGGTATGGATTATGCGCAAACAGAGAGAGAAAGTCAGGCTTCTGCTTAATTTATATGCAACTGCCTGTACTTTTATTAGTGGTGACAGTTTCGAACTTAATGGGCTTATGGAATAAAAGTTGTCTATTTCTGTCTTTTAATGTGTATTTTTTGCGTTAACGACTGAAAATCCCAGTTTTGCTCTCAACAATTTTCTATGCTTGATCCTCTGTGGACTGACAGTTCTTTTAAAGTTTGATAGCGATAGTGAATCACTATTTCCTCGACCTGTAAGTCATATTCGTCAACAATAGGAAAAATTCCGTTAGTGAAGGACTGGTCAAATGTCACCGACGTCTGTTGCAAGTCTGTTAAACCCGACCATCTGCCGGCGAATGTTGATTGCTTACCTGATCGAGCATATTCCGCGTCCCAATAATCCTACTTTGGAGGAGGCAACTGGATGGCCTCGCCGTACGGTGCAGGACATTATTGCGAAAGGATTGCCGGGGCATGGCACAGTTGTGGAGTTCATTCAGGAAGGCGTGCGCCACAATGACGGCTACTACCTGCTGCGTGATTGGGGGTCTTTTGACAAGAATTGGGTGAAAACCAATTTGCCGATTATTTGCCAGGTGTTAGATGTAAAGCTGGATTTGAGTGACGCAATGAGCTGATCAGAGCGCCACTCACAAAGTTGGATTACTGCTGTGGCGCGTGGCTTTGCTGAAGAATTTTGTTCACTTTCTCCAGTAGGGCGGGATTCGATTTAATGCTGTTGGCAATTTCCTGGTATTTGGTTTTGGAAAGGCCGGCTTTTTCAATTGCGGCGATCATTTTTCCCTGTGCTTCTTTGTTGATCGCTTCCGCTTCCTTGATATCGGCAGCCGCTTTCAGTTTGGGAGCGTATTCTCGACTCAACATCACGATAGAGCGATAGGCGTTGGCAAATTGCTTGAGTTGCGGTTCGCTAAACGAAGCTTTGGGGGCGGTTGTTTGGCTGGTAGCTGGTTGTGCGAAGGTCATCGGCACGCTGAGTGATATTGCCAATACAGCCAGGTATTTCAAAAAGAGCTTCATCGGGCACTCCAAAAAGTATAAGGACGCTTTTGCTTCTCAGAGGGAGCACCCAGCGTCACGTTGGGGCTGTAAATTTATGCTTGTGGCGGAGCTTTAGTGACCTGTACCAAGTCTAAAGCGGGTAGCTATTAGTCTTCAGCGTAGTCAGTTTCTGGCGCCTTGTAGCGCCTTTTTCCGCCAGCAAGGAGAATTTTTCCTGGAGTGGTTGTGAGGTCATAAAATTTAGTGAGCGGCTGCCGCCGCTCATAATGCAGGAAAACTGCACCGAATTTAAACCGAGGTGGGCCTTGCGACTAACGGTCGCTGTGATCAGCTAGAAAATCCAGAGAAATTTCTTGCGTTTTTTCAGCGACTGTTCGCAGCTATTGAGTTGTTGCTGATATTTTTGCGCCCTGGCAGATACCTTGTGGGATACATTCTTTAGCCAGGCTTTATTCTGGAAAGTGCGCCGATTAAAACCACCGTGCCCCTCGTGGTAGGCGAGGTAAAGGCTGTAGGTGTCATTGGCGCGTATCTGGCACTGGCGTGCACTGGTGTTGTTATACCAGCCGATAAAATCGATGGCGTCGCCAAAATCATCCCGATCGGCACCGTAGTTAAAGGAAGACCTTTGGTAGTGGCGCCAAGTGGTCCCCAGAGCCTGGGGATAACCGTAGGCATCGGACGGCCTCGGGCCGGGGATAAAGCCCAGGATCTTGGTGCGCGGGGGCTTGGCATCATGCACAAAACGGGATTCCTGGTGCATGATTGCCATCATCACTGCAATTGGAGAGCCCCATTTTTCCTCCGCATCTTTTGCCTCGCCGTACCACTTCTTTTTTTCCTGGAAAATAGAGCAGACGTTGTCGAGATTACTTGGAGGCGCGGTTGCACAGCCGCTGCTCAGTGCAACAGCACTGAGCAAAACCAGCAGTCCGCATTTCTTATTTTTTTTGTGCATAACTATTTACGACATGTTTAAACGGTAATGGTCTTCACTCCGGCACTGGTGCCAAGCAGTAATATATCGGCGGAGCGCTTGGCAAAGATACCGTTGGTCACCACACCGGTAATGTTATTGATGGTTTCTTCAAGGACAGTGGGGTGTTCGATACGCAGATTGTATACATCGAGAATGGCATTGCCATTATCTGTGATCACACCTTGACGATAAACCGGATCACCGCCCAGTTTAACCAGCTCTCGGGCAACCAGCGAGCGTGCCATGGGGATAACTTCAACCGGTAGGGGAAACTCTCCCAGGACTTTTACCCACTTGCTCTCATCGGCAATGCAGATAAATTCTTCAGAGCAAGCCGCCACGATTTTTTCTCTAGTCAATGCAGCACCACCACCTTTGATCATTTCAAGGGCCGGGTTCACTTCATCGGCACCATCCACATAGAACTGGATGCCGTCGACGGCATTAAGTTCATAAACGGGAATGCCGTGGGATTTGAGTCGCTGTGCGGAGGCTTCAGAACTGGCCACAGTACCGTCAAAGGTACCTTTGATCTCCGCCAGGTAATCGATAAAGAAGTTAGCGGTGGAACCGGTACCTACGCCGACAATGGAGTTGTCCTCCAGGCGCGGGGCGATATAGTCGATAGCGGCGCGAGCTGTCGCCTGTTTCAATTCATCCTGGGTCATACTCTGGATAGTTTCCTTTGCAATTATTTCGCCTTAATTTGTATCTGACGATAAAAAAAAGCGCGTCTGGTTGTTTTTTGTGGCAAATATGCTTCTCAAGGCTTAGACTGTCATGCCGGTGCTGCGCTTCACACAGGGCCTTTGTAACCCTGCTATTAGTCTACGCTGAGTCGCGCACAGTAATTAACCGCTACGGCCGTCAAACACGTCATGCCCAAGTCCTATATCAAGCGCATTTTAGACGCACGTATTTACGATGTCGCTACCGAGACGCCATTGGAGCAAATGCGCCAACTCTCCCATCGCTTTAACAACCGGATTCTGTTGAAGCGCGAAGATCTGCAGCCGGTGTTTTCCTTCAAGATTCGAGGGGCATACAACAAGCTCCTGCAGTTGCCCGCCGAGGAGCGGGCCCGGGGAGTGATTGCTGCATCGGCGGGTAACCATGCCCAGGGGCTTGCCCTGAGCGCTGCCCAAATGGGAGTGCGCGCCACTATAGTGATGCCCAAAACCACCCCGCAAATTAAGGTGAGTGCTGTGCGCATGCGCGGTGCCGAAGTCGTGCTACATGGAGATACTTTTGATGAAGCGGCGGCGAGGGCTCGCGAGCTGGTTGAAGAGCGGGGGTTGGTATTTATCCACCCCTACGATGACCCCGATGTAATCGCCGGCCAGGGCACCGTGGCTATGGAGATGCTGCGACAGCACTCGGGCAACCTGGACGCGGTGTTTATTCCGGTCGGAGGGGGTGGTTTAGCTGCGGGTATGGCCGCCTATATCAAATATGTACGTCCGGAAACCAAAGTGTACGGTGTAGAGCCGCAGGATGCTGCCTGTCTGGAGGCCGCGCTGAAAGCCGGCGAGCGCGCTCGGCTAGCGGAGGTGGGCTTGTTTGCCGATGGTGTTGCCGTTGCACAAATCGGTGAGGAGACCTTCCGGGTTCTGCGCGAAACCGTGGATGGGGTTATCACTGTTAGTACCGATGAAATCTGTGCGGCCATTAAGGATATATTCGAGGATACACGCTCTATCGCTGAGCCGGCCGGGGCCGTCGGTTTGGCGGGGCTGAAGAAATATCTGGAGCAAAACGACAATCGCAATGGCACCTTCGCCACAGTGTGCAGTGGAGCCAATATTAATTTTGATCGCCTGCGCTACATTAGTGAGCGCACTGAGATCGGTGAAAAGCGCGAGGCGGTCCTCGCGGTAAAAATTGCTGAGCAACCGGGAAGTTACCTGCAGTTCTGCCGGGATTTAGGGGACCGCTCAATTACTGAGTTTAACTATCGTTTTGCCAGTGATAACGAAGCGCATATCTTTGTGGGTTTGCAGGTGGTATCTGAGGAAGACCGCAGCCAATTGGTCAGTCAGCTTGAGTCCAAAGATTATCAGGTTACCGATCTTACTGATAACGAAATGGCGAAACTGCATATTCGCCATTTAGTGGGAGGTAGAGTGCCGGGCTTGCCCGACGAAGTCATTTACCGCTTTGAATTTCCCGAGCGCCCGGGGGCCTTGCGCAAGTTCCTCGAGCATCTCGCCGGGCGTTGGAATATAACGCTGTTTCACTATCGCAATCACGGGGCAGCTTATGGGCGTGTTCTTGTGGGATTGCAGGTGGAGCCGGCAGCGAGGGACGAACTACAGACACTATTACACCAGCTTCAATTTCGTTTTTGGGATGAAACACAGAATCCGGCTTATCGGTTATTTTTGGGCGCTTAAACCATCGCTTCCCGATACCTGAGAAAGACGTCTCATTTATCGAAACGTGTATAGACTGCAAATCCTGTTTTGTCGAACTTGCTTGTCTAATTTTGAGACAAAAAACTCATAAAATATCCAATAAACGGTTACTATTACGCCGCTTCTTGAGTATTGTCTATTCGCGTGGAACTTTTGCTGTGGCTCTGGTCATAAGCGGGGCGAAACGCATATAAAAACAAAATTATCGTACAGGATGGTCCCAATGAAAGCCGATGCGCTGACAATCGCTGTGGTTGTCTTTGTCGCGGGCGTTCTGTTGAGTACCAGTGGTTTATCTGAGGTATTTTCTTCCGAAGCTGAACCGCCGGCTGCTCTGCAACAGGGAGTGGTTACCCGTTAGGCTGATGCCGGGGGGGCGCTCTGCCCACGAGCAAACACAAAAAAAGCCGGATACTTAGGTGTCCGGCTTTTTTTGTGTTCCACTACCCACTTTTTAGCGGCAGCGGTAAATCCTTTGCTCTGTAACCACCATATCCAGTGGAATATCCCAATTGTCTGTGGGCAGGTTATCCACACATTGTAGATGGTGCGCCGCGCCGATAAGTTGTGGTCCAGTGCCTGGTAATAACTGTTTGCGCTCAAAAGTCCGATCGTAGAAACCGGCCCCCATACCCAAGCGCGCTCCGCTGGGGTCGAAGGCGACCAGAGGAACCAAAACAAGATCCAGGAGCTTGGGAGCGCGGTGAGCTGTGCGCACAGGCTCCGGAATGCGATAGCGATTGCGAAAAGCCAGGGGTTCGCCTTGCCAACGCCTGAACCGGAGGTGGGGGTGTGGTTCTGCCGGCAGCTGTGGCAAATAAAAATGTTTTTGTGGAAAACGTTGCAGCAGGTAGCGGACATCCAGCTCGCCATCAGTCGGCCAATAGATACCGACATGCACTGCTCGATTCATTTGTGGGATACGGCTCAGGAGAGTGATGGCTGCACGGCCATGCAAACGCTGTTGATAGGCGCTGAGTTCCCGTCGCCCCGCGCGCATACGGCGGCGCAGTTGCGTTTTGGTTTCAGTCATTGTGGGAAGAGAAGAGCGTGAAGAAATAGGGTACCCCGAGTGTGCGGCTGTAGACGGAGCCTTGAACCGTAAGGTTCAAGGTGGTGGGATCCGGAGTACATAAGGCTTTCCGCTACAAGGCGGACTTGCTCACCAGCACCCGCTGGAAACCACCGGGGTAAGATTATCGGCTCAAGGACATAGTCTGCTGGCCAACACCCCAGGGTATGAACCAATTATAACTTGTAGAGCGGGGGGCTGTTAACCAGAAATTTAAATGAAGTGACCGGTAGCAGAAAGTGGCTTCTTGTCACCTTACTCCTGAAGTTTTTCTTCCGAGTCTATTTCGCCCAGTGCACTTTGCACCTTATCAGTAAGCCGCTCCAACATTTCCTCTTGCAGGGGAATGGAGCTGAGCTCAGCTTTCGCCTGGATAAGCTCGTGGGCAATATTAAGCGCTGCCATTACGGCGATACGCTCTAAGCCGATGACAGTACCTGTTGCGCGGATGCGGGACATGCGTTCGTGTAGCAGGTGTGCCGAAGCCTGTAGTCCGGCACGCTCGCTTTCCGCGCAGGCGACACGGTACTCTTTATCGAGAATAGAAACAGTTACAGTTTCGGAGGGTGATGCGGTTTCAGACATCAGGTATCTTGCGTTAGCCCCTTAAGACGGTTAATCATAGCTTCTACCCGCGAGCGGGCGGCCTCGTTATTTTTTATCAGGCGCTGGCGTTCACGCAGCCAGTCGGCTTCCTGCCGGCGTAATTCACGATTGTCATCCGCCAATTGTTGACAGCGGGCAATGAGTGAATCCACGGTGCTTTCTAGCGCTTGCAGCTTATCCATATTTCCTGCATTTGAGGTCGACGTCTGAGTTCGCAACACGACAGACTGCGAGGGATTCCGCTACTATATTGCCGGCGTATTGGTGGGTCAATCGCTGCACCTGCGCGGACAATCACAAAATTGTCTCTTAATGCCTCAAATTCCCGGTTTGGCACCAGTGTGACGGCCGGATTGAAAAGCCTAATTTACAAAAAGCTGTACGGTAACCATGACTTCTGAAGCTAGCCGATTTGAACTCCTCGCCAACGCCATTCTCTCAGCTGGGGGGCAGGCTGACCCCAGTGAATTGCACGGTTTTATCTGTGGCATTTTGGCGGCGGGCGAGCGACCGGACAAACAGCGTTGGCAGAATGAGCTGGCCGGATTGCTCGATGTGGAGGCGGTGCCGGCAGATCTCAATCGGGATTTTTTCCAGCTGACTGAGGAAAGCCACAAGCAGCTCGACGGCTCTAACTTCGATTTTCAGTTGGTGTTGTGCGATGACGAAGATGTTGTCTCCCGCGCTCTGGCGCTGGGTCATTGGTGCGATGGGTTCCTGCACGGCTTTGGTGTCGGCGGGGCCCGGGAAAAATTGATGCCCACCAGTGACGAAGCTTTAAAAGATATTAGTGCCATCGCCCAATTGGATGCCGAGCATGTTGAAGAGGGTGAGGAGACGGAGCTGCAACTGGTGGAACTGCAGGAATACGTGCGCGTAGCCGTACTCAATATATTTACTGAGGTAAAGGGTAAGGACTCCAATAGCGAGCCCACCATTCACTGATGTCTAAGACCCCGAAAACCACAGCGGGAATCAGTCGATCTGAGTACGCCCGCCGACGCAACCGCCTGATGGCAGAATTGCCCGCAGGTAGTTTGGCAATCGTGTCATCTGCTGGGGAGCAACTGCGTTCCCGGGATACTTTTTTTCCGTTTCGCCAGGACAGTGATTTTTTGTATCTCACTGGGTTTGATGAACCGGAAGCGCTGCTGGTTTTGGTGCCGGGACGAACACAGGGAGAAACCCTGCTGTTCTGTCGCGAGCGCGATGCGGAAAAAGAAAAGTGGGATGGCCCGCGTCTGGGGCCGGAGCGCGCGATGCAGCAGTGCGGCTTGAGCGATGCATTTCCCATCGGTGATCTCGATGATATTTTGCCGGGGCTGCTAGAAGGGCGCGAGCTGCTCTATTTCCCCATGGGCCGCTACGCCCATTTGGATAAGCGAATCCGCAATTACCTGGAGCGGATTACCGCAGCGCCGAATACCGGGGGTGCACCGGAAATGGTCGACCTCGATTACCAGTTGCGGGAAATGCGGCTGATTAAGTCGGCCCAGGAAATTCGCTTAATGGAGCAGGCGGCGAAAATCAGTGCCGAGGCACACAGCCGGGCTATGACCCGATGCCAGCCGGGCCTTTACGAATACCAGCTGGAGGCTGCCCTCCTGCATACCTTTGTCGACTCCGGAGCCCGGGAAACAGCCTACCCCACTATCGTTGGGGGTGGTGGCAATGCGTTGGTGATGCACTATTGCAGTAATAATGCCCAGTTGCGCGATGGGGACTTGGTGCTGGTGGATGCGGGGTGTGAGTACCGTGGTTATGTGGCCGATATTACTCGCACCTATCCGGTTAATGGTTCATTTAGCGGACCGCAGCGCGCACTTTATGAGATCGTTTTGGCGGCACAGAAAGCGGCGATTGAACAGGTTTCAGTGGGCAATCACTGGGACCATCCCCACGCTGCCAGTGTTGAGATAATCACTCAGGGGTTGGTCGATTTAGGATTGTTGCGAGGCGACACCCAGGGGTTGATAGAGTCTGGCGCTTATCGGCAGTTTTATATGCACCGGGTTGGCCATTGGCTGGGCATGGATGTGCACGATGTGGGTGATTATCGCATTCATGGAGCTTGGCGCCAGCTGGAAGCCGGAATGGTAATGACGGTCGAACCCGGAATTTATGTCCCGGAGGACGATGAGAGTATTCCCGCAGAATTTCGCGGGATCGGGATTCGAATTGAAGATGATGTCGCACTTACCAATAGAGGGCCTCAGATCCTCTCAGCAGCGGCTCCAAAAGCGATTGAAGATATTGAATACACCATGCTTCACGGGCGGGACTTACTGACCCGTTAGAAGTGATTGTTGGATTGTTCGGCCAATAATATTTCAATGCCGAATAATCAAAGGGGGAATTGGGATGGGTGAGTCGGCGCGTAAAGTAGATGTGGCCATTGTCGGTGGTGGTATGGCGGGAGCCAGCCTGGCATTGATGTTGTCACATTTTTGTCCTCAACTCAGTGTGGCGCTCCTGGAGCAGAAAGCACTGCCGGATGCCGCTGCCAGTATTCAGTTGCCGAGTTTCGACACGCGAGCCACGGCCATTGCCGCAGGCAGCTTGCAGTTGTTTGCGGAGCTTGGACTCTGGCCTGCTCTGCAAGCCTATAGCGCTCCGATTGATCGTATTCATGTGAGTGACCGGGGGCATGCATTTGGCGCCGCCCTCTCGACCCGTGAGGGACAGGGAGTCAACTTTGAGGGCATTCTGGGCGCAGTAATAGAAAATGCAGCGCTGGGCCCGATTCTCCACAGTGCACTGACTAGCACTTCCACCCAATTATTAGCGCCGGCGCAGGTTACTGACATTACCATGACCTCTGCGGGCGCAAACCTGTTGTGGCGATCCGAGGATAATTCCCCCGATCAGGCACTGTTCTGCGGATTGGTGGTCGTTGCCGATGGGGTGAACTCCCCCCTTTGCCGCCAGCTGGGAATAGAAATTAGCTCGGTTAAGTACCCTCAGAGAGCGCTCGTCGCTACGGTCGCTCTGCAACAGCCTCACCAAGGTGTGGCTTACGAGCGCTTCACTCGAATGGGGCCCATGGCACTTTTGCCGCTGCCAGATAGAGACGGACAGCACCGTGCGGCACTAGTGTGGGCTTGCGAGGAAGCAGAAGCTGAGCGTGTCGGTGTAATGCCTGAGGCTGAACGCCTGAAAAAACTGCAGCAGGTATTTGGCTGGCGTGCCGGACGTTTTATTAAGGTTGGAGCCGTTCAGGGGTATCCACTGAGTTTATCGATTGCCCAGGAACAGTGGCGCCGGAATGTGGTGTTGATGGGCAATTGCGCCCACTTTCTGCACCCAGTAGCAGGGCAGGGTTTTAACCTGACTCTGCGGGACTGTTATGGATTGGCACAAGCCCTGTCGACAGTGACGTCGGATACATTGCCAGGGCGGCTCGATTTCCTGCAGAAATACGGAGAAATGCGCCAGCTGGACCAGCAATTGACGATTGGATTCAGTGACCGTATTCCCACACTGTTTTCCTCTTCCGGTTGGCTGCAACAGGGAATTCGTCAGTTGGGAATGCTCGGCCTTACAATGGTCCCGCCGCTGCGCCGGGAATTTGTCAGTCAAGCGGCGGGATTTGGGCTTTAAAAGGTGCAGGGTCGGGGACGGCTGCTGCCACTTCAGCGGAATTGGCTTTTATGAACAGACATCGTTTGGATTTTGCCATTGTGGGTGCGGGCATGGTGGGCATGGCCCAGGCAGCGCTGCTGGCAGTTCGGCACCCGGGCATGCGTCTGGCCTTGCTGGAGGCGTCCCCGGAAACAACGCCGCAATTGTCACCGCAGTATGAACCCCGCGTGGTGGCCCTGACACAGGCCTCCCGCGAGCTGCTCGAAGAGGTGGGAGCCTGGGATGATATTGCCAGCCGTCGCGCCTGCCCCTATGTGGAAATGCGGGTTTGGGATGCAGATGGAACCGGCTCAGTAAGCTTTAACAGTCGCGATGTGCAGCTGCCTAATCTCGGTCATATCGTCGAGAATAATGTCATTGTTGCCGCGTTAAGAGCACGGCTGGAAACCCTACCCAACGTGGAGTTGGTCAATGGTTTTCGCCTGGAGAGCTGGTGGCGCGACTGCGGACTCTGGCATTTACAGCCCCGCGGTGAAGATCGCTTAAATGAAGAGGATGGCCTCCGTGAGCAACCTGAGATAGTGCGCACCCGCCTGTTAATCGGTGCCGATGGCGCCCGCTCTAAAGTGCGGGACTTACTGCATATCCGCTCCCAGGATACCGATTACCATCAAACTGCATTGGTGTGTGTCGCGCGCAGTGAGAAATCTCACCGTCACACCGCTTGGCAGCGTTTTTTACAAACGGGTCCACTGGCATTTTTACCTCTCGCGGGGTTGGGGGATGACAATCACTGCGCCGTGGTTTGGTCTGCGGATGAAGAGCTGGCGCAAGAGCTATTGATGCTGGATGACCAGGCCTTTGCCCTGAACTTGGAAAAAGCCTTTGAGAGCCGTTTGGGCAAAGTGGAATCCGTCAGTGAGCGCTTTTCCTTCCCCCTGCGCGCGCGCCATGCGGAACGTTATCGCGGCCCTGGTGCTGTATTGGTGGGAGATGCCGCCCACAGTATCCACCCCCTCGCGGGCCAGGGTGTAAATCTTGGGCTGCAGGATGTGCGGGTGCTGGCAGATGAAATTGACCGCGCTATGGCGCGCGGCCTGGAGCCCTCTCACTCTTCAGTGTTGGCCCGCTACGAACGCCGCCGTCGCGGCGACAACGCCGCCACTATGAAAGCGATGAGCGCCTTTAAGTCTTTGTTCGGTGCTGGCGATGTGCACTGGCGTTGGCTGCGTAACACTGGGTTGAGCATGGTAGATGCCAGCCCCATGTTAAAGAAGCGGATTATTATGCGGGCTATGGCGGTTTAAATTTGCTATTCCCGCAAAAACGGATCGGGAGAAAGTGCTCGGTGGGGGTGTCAGAGAAGTTGCTGGTGTTTACCTATCTACTAAGTGGCTTTTCCCTGAGGCAGAGGAGAATTAAAAGCCTTGCCGTCGATAAAAAAGGTTAATTTCAATTGAGTCACTGGATTACTGTTTACTCATTTCCTATATCAAAGAATCTCAGCGCGCTTTTTCGCTTAATACAGCGTTACCAATTGCCATTGAGAATTGCTGAGGAAGAAAATCAGCAGGCGTTATTGACGACAGATTCAGGTATAGCTGAATTGCTGAAGCCGCTTTTGCAAGATTGGGAGCGGGGATTAGTTGATCTGGACAGAGTTCAGCTAACAAAGGCAGAATCAGCGGCCGGCGACCATTTACCGGGTGAAGAGGGACAAGCACCAAAGGAGAAAGCACCTGTAAGCCCCTCATTTTTACCGACTTTCCCAATGGATAAAACACCGATTAGTTTACTGCTTATCGGCCTGTGTTTTTTTGGTTGGTTTTTACATTCCAATAATCTGTCTGCACCGCTTTTAATATATCCAGATACCAGTGGTGGCCCACTTTTCTCACAGTCGTCTTTAATGTGGCACTTGGAGAGAGGGGAGTTTTGGCGATTGTGGACCCCTGCAATCATCAACTTGTCTTTTCAGCATGCCCTGTTCAATGCTCTGGCTATCTGGATACTTGGGCGTCCACTGGAAGCACGCGGAGGGCCATTTATTTATAGCCTTCTAGTGTTGCTCGGCGGGATTGCAGCTAATTTATCCCAATATGCCTGGAAGCCCGAGGTGATATTCGCTGGAATGTCGGGTGTTGTATACACGCTGGTCGGATTTGCTGTGGTGATGCAGCGTTGGCAACCGGCATGGAGAGATATACCCCCGGGTATTATTACCCTGGCGATTGTGTGGATGATATTGTGCGTTCTTGGAGTGATTACCTATTTTACTGGGATCGGTATCGCCAATGCTGCGCATTTAGGAGGCTTTTTTGCCGGTTTTTTGATTGCGCTGGTTTACTGCGTTGCTGGTGGTGCGCGAAAATTTAACTCTTATCCCGCTTCAACCTGAATTATATGATTTTACTGATAACCTACGTTTTTATTGCCCTTGGCTTTTCTTTTCTGTGCTCGATAGCAGAGTCAGTTATTCTCAGCGTAACTACCCCATACGTGCGCCTGATGGAGCGGGAGGGGCATAAAGCGGGGTCTTTGCTGCGCAAATTAAAATCCGATATTAATGCCCCCCTGGCCGCTATCCTCACCCTGAATACCGTCGCGCACACAGCGGGTGCTGCAGGTGCCGGTGCCCAGGCAGCAGCGGTTTTTGGCAATGAGTACCTGGGTATCGCCTCAGCGATCCTGACCCTGTTGATCCTGGTTTTTTCTGAAATTATTCCCAAGACACTGGGAGCCGTGTACTGGCGCCAATTGGCCCCAAGCACCGCTTATGTATTGCGCGGCCTGGTCTGGTTACTCCACCCGTTTGTAAAAATGTCCGAGTGGTTGACCAAAGGCCTGTCCCACGGCCCAACCCTGACGGGCTTCAGCCGCGATGAGTTCGCCATTATGGCGGAAATTGGCGAGGCGGAAGGGCAGTTGGAGCAGCGGGAGTCCAGCATCCTGCGCAACCTGTTCTTCACCCTGCGGGACCACTCCGTGCGCGAGGTGATGACTCCTCGCACAGTGGTCTTCTCACTGCCGCAGGACATCACTGTGGAAGAGGCCTACGAGGATGCAGAGAAAGGGCGTTTCTCCCGTATCCCGGTCTATGAAAATCGCGACCCGGATTGTGTGGTGGGTTTTGTATTGCGACAGGAGCTATTGCTGGCCTACGCCAAAGGCGAGCACCAGAAAACTCTGGCGGATTATCGCCGTGAAATGTTGATCCTGCCGGAAACAGCCACTATCTACCAAGCGTTCCAGAAAATGCTGTCCCGCCGCGTGCAGATTAGTGCTGTTATGGACGAATATGGCAGTCTCGAGGGCTTGGTGACCCTGGAGGATCTGCTGGAGACCCTGCTCGGGGAAGAAATTGTCGACGAGGCAGATAAAACACCCGACCGCCAGGAGTTGGCTAAGCGTTTGTGGCGCTGGAGATCGAAGAAGTACGGCCTCAAAGTCGACGAATCCGCAAACACAGAAGAGAACGCGGAAGAGGCTGGTCAAGGGCGCGACCGGGGCAGCGACTGATAAGAGCTTCATTGGTTAAAAAGTGATCATTTCTGCGCTAGCCCAACACAGTGGGTATTGGGTATTGCCCGATTCCCTAACGCGGGCGAAAGCAGGATAGAGCGCCAGCGGAATCTTTGACGGCCTCTGTGAACCTGGACAGGTTTTACTACCAATGCCTGCTAGGCTTGCAGAGCATATATATTGCCGCGCCTGCCCCGCTGGCAAGGCCGGTACCCAAGCCGCTAGAATACGCCGCTTCGGAACCTGACGGACTGAGATTTTAAAAATGGGAAATAGAACTCCTCTGTATGACACGCATGTCGCTATGGGCGGCAAAATGGTGGATTTCGGTGGATGGGACATGCCGCTGCACTACGGTTCGCAGCTGGATGAGCACAACAAGGTGCGCACCGATGCGGGGATGTTCGATGTCTCCCATATGACCGTGGTCGACGTAGATGGCGCCCAGGCCCGCGACTACCTGCGCTACCTGCTGGCCAATGATGTGGCCAAGCTGGATGGCAACCCGGGTAAGGCCCTTTACACCGGCATGCTCAATGACAAAGGCGGTGTGATTGACGACCTGATCGTCTACCTGCGCGATCCCGGCTATCGAGTGGTTGTTAACTGTGCAACTCGCGAAAAAGACCTGGCGTGGATGCGCAAGCAGGCAGAGTCCTTCGATGTGACCCTGACTGAGTGCCCGGATGTAGCGATGGTCGCTATCCAGGGCCCCAATGCCATCGAGAAAACCAAAGAGGTTTTGGGCATTGATTGGACTGCCGCGATAGACGCACTGAAAGTTTTCCAAAGCGTTGCCCGAGGTGGCTGGTTTGTAGCGCGCACCGGTTACACCGGTGAAGATGGTCTGGAAATTATGTTGCCGGGTGAAGACGCCAGTGGTTTCTGGCGCGCCCTGGCCGAAGAGGGCGTTTCCCCTTGCGGACTGGGTGCACGCGACACCCTGCGCCTGGAAGCGGGTATGAACCTGTACGGGCATGAGATGGACGATGAGACCTCTCCGCTGGTTGCCAACATGGCCTGGACGGTTGCCTGGGCACCGGAGAGCCGCAACTTTATCGGCCGTGGTGTTCTGGAGCAGGAAAAAGCCGATGGCGTTAAGCACAAGCTTGTAGGCCTGGTGCTTGAAGAGCGCGGTGTATTGCGCGCAGGTCAACCGGTAGTGGTAGACGATAGTGATGACCGGGGTATCATTACCAGCGGCACTTTCTCCCCCACACTGGGTTACTCTATCGCCTTGGCGCGAGTTCCGGTGAGTGTTGGTGATACCGCACAGGTGGAAATCCGCAAGAAACTGCAGCCAGTCAAGGTGGTTAAGCCCTGCTTCGTACGCAACGGCAAGTCAGTTATTTAAGCGTCGCCCAGAGGTGTACGCGTCACTAAGACAATAAACTTAGATGCTTAATCAAGGGATAACAGCATGAGCGAAATCCGCAATGAATTGAAATACCTCTCCAGCCACGAGTGGGCACGCCTGGAAGAGGACGGCACCGTAACCATCGGCATCAGCGATCACGCTCAAGATGCCCTGGGTGATGTGGTTTACGTTGAGACTCCAGAAGTGGGCACCAACCTGGCTGCTGGTGATGAGGCAGGTGTAGTTGAATCCGTTAAAGCTGCCAGCGATATCTACTCCCCGGTTTCCGGTGAAGTAGTTGCTGTCAATGAAGCTCTGGAAGACGCTCCGGAAACTGTAAACTCCTCTCCTTACGACGATGGCTGGTTCTTCCGCATCAAGCCCTCCGACGTGAGCGAGCTGGATAATATGCTGGATGCAGACACATATCGTTCAGAGTCTGAAGACTAATAGAGCGAATGTGCTGAAAAGCATATTAAAAAAAGGCTGTGGGTAATCCCCACAGCCTTTTTTGTTTCATAAGCATCTAAATCAATTTCCGCTTATTGATCAAACGATACTGCGTTGCGAACTTCCTCATCATTCACAATCTGATCTAGCTGGGCTTTATAGGCTCGCAAGATATTGTTTTGTGGAGATTCATTAGCCTGCTCATCAACGACATCCCTTTCAGCAATATTCTTGGCAAGTAACCTCCCTTCTTCCAGGGTGTATACGAGGATGTCGGTATTTGTGTCGAAGTTGAATGCTGAAACCCAGTTCAAGTTAACACTGAAATACCACTCATTAAGCACAAGACTAATTATTTTTCATTACTTACCTCAATTTTTATTGAATTGAGGCAAACTTGCTATATGTGCTATTCACCCGTAGAGAGGAAGCTTAGTTACGTAGCCTTATAAAAAAAGAAGCGCCCAACCAAAGAGTAGCACCTACCACAAATCCCCCCGTAGTAACTACTAAAGAATAAATCAGGCTCCACAGATCCATACCGAAAAATGGAACAGTCAAAATATATAGAAGCAATCCAGCAATGCCACCAGAGATAGCAGCGTTGATTAAAGGGGCCTGAGCACCACGTTTTACCACCACTATGCCTGAGAGAATAGACGATAAAACTAGGAGTACCCCTGTAGCGCTAAGTGGAACGGCTAGAAAATTTATCATCAGAGTCAGCATGACCCAAAGAATACTGAAACTAATCAGACCCCAGGATATAGCTTTCTTGTTCAATTTTGTATAAAGCACTCTGGTCTTTCCAGCAAGGTTATAATATTTTTTGTAAACAGCGTTGTATAAGCGGCATTGTATTAATTCTATTATTAACAGCAAGCCCATGCCATTGCTAATTGTTCCTTATGTTCTGTGCACTGTGAAATATGTGCGCATCCAGAATCTCCAAACATATAAGGAATATTTCCTGAGGAGTCTATTTGAAAGATAAACTGCATTTGTTTATTACATATCTTGCAGGATGGATATTCAATTCCCTGGACCCAATGCGGCCACCCCAGTAACTTTTCACCAGAGAATGGAACTTCGTCTTCGCATAGAAAATCTTCTTCGTCTTCTGAGAGCTCTACACCTAACTCCTCGAGCTCAAATGTATCTGGGTAGTCTTCTAACTCTTCCCAACCAGTTATTTTTAATTCTGGATAATCTGAAGAAGGGGTTAATGTAACTTTTGTTTGAGCCGGAGTATTTAGTGGCAATATCCTTAATAGTGTAGCTTTTGAATTTGCAGCCCACGTATCACAGTCAGCCTCGCAGCTTGAGTTTTCGTTAACACAATAGAAAACTTGTAATATTCCATCTCCAAAAGGGGTATTTGAAGCCTCTGGGAGATCTTTAGAGTTCAATTGTACAAAGAGCTGCATAGGTTCATTGCAATTTCCACACTCAGGCCAGCCTTCTGCTGTAAGTAGTGGCATTCCACAAAATTTAGAATCTGATATTTCAGTCACTTGCTCTTGTGTTTGAGGTTCCCACGCGATTTTTCTATAGGGGCTGAGTTTGCTTTTTAACTCTTCCCAATATTTCTCCCAATCAATTTCAGACAAAATTTAATACCTCATGCAAGTTATAAGAATCTTATTAATAAGTCAGTCAGATTGTAAGCATCACTTGGATTTGTGTGTTAGCTTACCAAACCAGTGAATTAACTCCCGACTTTCATTGTTACCAATTATTGACATACTTGGGTGGTTTCGGTCGTCAACTTTTACAATTGAAACACCATTCGATGCTAGATTGCTATAGCTTCTGTGTGGAGCAATAGGATCTGAAGATGATGCAAAAATAATTATAGGTACACTAGAAGATCCAATAATTGGCTTAATGTCTGTCTGTTCAAGGGTGATATCGGCTCTAACTAAACTATCTAACGCTCCTTGCTTGATGCTTTTCTCTGAGAAAAGCATTGTCATACTCGGAAAGTTAGCTTTAGTATAATTTAAAACTGCCTTATCAAATCGAAGCATTGGAGCTTGTAGTATTATTCCATCAATGTCATTTCTTAAAGTAGAAATGTGCATTGCAGTTGTACCACCCATAGAGTTACCAACAATATACAGGGTTTTAGTTTCATATTTATTGATAATTTCGTTAACTAATTTTCTATCACCAACACCGTATTCTTTATCCTCATCAGACTCACCATGCCCTAATAAGTCAGGGACTATAACTCTAAATCCTAACATTCTGAAGTACAGAGCCGAATTCAGCATAAACTCTTTAGATGCCCTAAAACCATGTATAAGAACAACTGTTCCTGAATGTAAATCAGGTAGTGAGCTTTTTAAAATGTCTAAACTAACAGTGCTTTCCGCACCGCCAAATGATTCCAGGGAAACCGTATAGCGAAGTTTCTTGTTTTCAAGTGGCTCCCCTAGAAGGTAGTTTGTGCATACTTTATGCTCTGTAGAGCAATATCTGTTGTTTTTAAACCCATAAGTTTCAATATTATCGAAAGAAACAATCTCTTTAAAATCAAAGCTATTAGACCGATCAATATATTCTGTAACTACTGTGGAACAGCCAATAGCTATGCTGCTCACAAATGCTAATATCAATTTCTTAATCATAATCTTTAATGATATAGGGAAAGATAATACTCTTACCTGTTACACTTGATGCCAAAGCTCAATAGATTGTGTGGTTGGGCCTTCTCCCCACCTTATTGTGATATTACCCCTACTGAGCACAGATGGAGCATTAATAAAGATAACCACTTTATTGTCAAAGCTACATGTCTCTAGGTACAGCCAGATAGATTTCGACTTCACCCGAATAAGAGTTGGACTAATTATATCTGTAAATACAGCTGGAATCTGATCGCCTGTAAGTATTATATTTTCAGAGCTATCCATAAGCTCTAGTGCTGAATGATAAAGAGATGTTAACTGTTCATTAGTCAAACTCTTTGCTGCGACCACTTTATCAGACTGTGCTGTGCATGCGCTTTCACCACAACTTATAATTAAAGTGGTACATACCACAAGAACTAGAAATTTGAGTTTTACAAATTTACGTGGCAATTGAGATTGGACCCTATTGCTAATAAAAATACATCTATTGACAAGTTCTCAGTGCCGGTTGAACTTAGCATCTAAGACATTATTTACACTTACTTCTGATTTTTCAAAATTAAATACAAGGTCATAAACATTTCCATTAAACTCTCTAAAAGCTATCGATGGGTTAAGCTTGGCTTCTTCAATAGTGGCTTCAATACGCCCAATCAAGCGCTCGGAGAGTTCTACACGAATAAAAGTTTTTAGTAACACACCCATTGTTAGGCCTTTCCGCTAATTAGGTTCCACCTCTGTATTAAACCAAGCGAATAGGTTAAGCCGAGAATTAAACATATGCCAGAGCTGATTAGCCAGAAAGTTAGCGAATTATCTGGGAAGGCTGGCATTATAAAATAAAAACCCAGCGCACGAGCCAAAAATATCGTTGAAATTAGTATCAGGCCAAGCCGAATCAGCGGTAACCTAATAATTAAACCCGCCCCAGAAAAAGCGTAGCTAGCCCAAAGCAGTAGAACGGCTGAAATTACGCTAGTTACAATAGTTGGGTAGGGGTGGCCACTTTCAGCTAGTTGAGCCATATGCTCACCGGCACCAAGAAACCGATACCAATCACCACCAAATACTATACACCCGATATGAACTAAAGCAGCCAACACTGTGAGTATCCCTGCTACCTGCAAATAGTTAATTCTCTGACTGACCATTTACTCTCCTTGGCTGGTCTATTCGTATATTCGAAAGTGGACAAAATCATATCACTTATCAGCATGCACAGAGAATGGAAAATGACTCAAATCAGGGAAAGATACCCACTAGTATACTAACCAGTATCGATTGAAGAATATTCCAGTGGCCATATCTTGCGTACAGTATATTCGCATTGACCCCTCTTTTAGAAAAAATTGTTATAAATCAATAGGTTAGGGTGCTTGCTGCAATATTTTAAATATCAGAATGTATCATAAGTAGCACCCAGTCAAAATATACGGCTTGAGAAGAGTAATTAATGAGTTTTCAGGGACATTGAACTTTTAAATAGGTACGATCATGCAGGATATCTCTCCTAAATTACTGGCTGAAAGTCAGAGTGCGAATGCCAATGGGTAAGTCGCATAAAACCCACGGCAATATATCCAATACTTATAAGATACTTAGCCTTTCTCTTTTGAAATGAGGAGTACGTTTACGTATTTATTTTTGATTGTCTTGTGCCTTGAGGTTCTAACGTAAAGGCCATTAAAGATTGCCAATACGATTGGCCATTTTCTACATAAGCCGATATTTTCCAAGGCGGTAACTTACAAAAAATAGGCACAAAAATGATCTTATTGAAATTTATTAAGTTTGTTTCAGTGTCAAATCTGCGTAAAATCGATGGACAATTATTGATATTTTGGTCGTAAATAGGACGCTTTTTGAAGGTCTATAACCAAAGAAACTCAATAGAATAAGATTTTTATAAAAGATCCACCCTCTCAAAGGACAACGGTAGCGTGACGTAAGAGTAAGTAAAAGGCGCTGACCCAAGGTGCGGGAACACCTGGGGCCAGCTAACCAAATTGATATCATAACTATCAAAGTGGCTATATGGATCATACGCTAGAAACCCGCTCGTCTTCAATAAAGTGGAGTACATCCAGCGGCTTGGAGAGACTCCCCAAGCTCTGGCAGCGTTGCGTCCGCCTTTTCTTCTTCTATGCCTATCGTTCTCGCGCTCCCCCTGCATTCTTCAACAGATTTGTTTCTCAGCCGTCCATCAATAAAAAGTCTACCCATGGCTTGAAAAGCAGAGAATAGAAATATGTTGATCTTAAAGCGCAGAACTGGTGAAAACCTAAGGATCGGAGCCAATGTCTCAATCACAGTATTGGAAGTTAAGGGAAATCAGGTAAAGATAGGAATACAAGCTCCCAGATCACTTCCAGTTCACCGTGAAGAAATTTACAAACGTGTCCAGAAGGGAAGGGTGCAGGGGAATAGAAACTGTTGAGAGCTTGGTCCTAATTGTGGAGCATCCAAAGCATCGGCATCAAAACCTTAGCAGAACCGCGGTCTTGGTGCCAGGTGCCGATGCTAGTTACGTCTATTCACCTGATGGTACCACTTGATAAATACCTGCCTCATCTAGTAAAACGCCATTGGACATCATATAAGCAAAAATTAACATAGATAAGATAACTACAGCTAAATGAACCTTCGTTGCTGAATTGGCGTACTTAGAAAGATAACCCAGGCCATTCTTTTGGCCTGAAGTGGCTGCAATGGCGAATGGTAATAATACAACTATTGCTAGTCCAGCTAAGAAGAAGTATGAAAGATATTCCTCATAATAATAAGGGAACCATGACTCATAGAAAGCTGTAAAAGTAAGATAATATGCAGCAAGTGCAAGTAGGAGTGTAATGGTAAAAATCAATAGTTTCTTCAAATCAAATACCAAGACTTTCAATAGAGCGTAGGCTCCTGTAGTTAAAAACTTTTACAGTGAAGGGTTCTTCCTCAGAAGAATAATAACAAAAGATGGGTGCTAAATCCCCCTATCAATGAGCCTATTGCAAACTCTCTTCATTATCTATCACGGAGATTGTTCTCTCTATGAATCTTTTGTAAGCCTTTTCAGGTATAAATGTGGCTTTATCGCTCGCGTTGAATTTCTGTAAAATACTCTTTAATTGTGTATCCGCCATTATTTTCTCTAGATCTGATTCTTTATGATAAAGTTCTCGAACTCTATTTATCCATGAAAAAGTATTTTCTCTAAATTCAATTAGAGATGATTTATTGGTAGTAACACCATGCCCGGGGATGATTAAGCTTTGATCATCACCCATGTTTAAAATAGTATCAATTGCGTTGCTGAAGCCTTTAGCTCCACCAGTATAAAATGTGGGGTGCCAGCTAGTATCGAAAATATCACCAACAAATATTGAGTTACTCTCCTTATGATAAAATATATTGTCAATCGATGAATGAGATCTAACTCTTATGTGAGTAAACCCTTCTAGGGGAAGGTCACCCTCTAGAAATTTTCCACCTTTATTCTCAAAATACTTATTGCCTCCAATGTGATCAGAGTGTGCATGTGTATTTAAGATGAAAATAACAGGCTTATCGTAGATTGACTGAATTACTTGGTCTAATTCATTCAGGTGATTATCTCCCGGTATAGGGTCAATTAATATCAAGCCATTTTCTACAGCTATTAAACCGATATTAGTACCATATTCCTTTCCACTTAAGATATATAGCTGTTCAGATATTTTCACCTTAACTATGTTTGATGAAGCAGTGGAGCTGATGAGTATGAATATTAATGGAAGTAGAATTTTAAAAATATTCAAAGCTAATCCTTTTGCATTTAGTTAAATTTCATCGACATGTTAAACACCGTAAGACATGAAAATCAGCATATCGTGAGCTTTGATTCCTAAGTTTTGCTTACCTTACGTAATTTAGATACACCTCTGTGTTAGGGCTAAATCTAACTTTACAGGGTGTCTACTAAACGTGATTAAAAGCCTACTGTGAAGACTGGAAGTTCGTCAGCACCGGAGTTAAGCCCATAGGGCGTCGTTGACAGTATTGTTATGGTGTTGGAGACTTTGTACGGAAATCACCATGTTAAACACCAGCCTTGATCATAGACTTGATTTTTTCTGCCTTCTCAAAGTGATCAAGTTGGTGTGTTTCTATCCACCATCTTGCAGCCTCCATTAGAATTTCTGGTTGATCATTCTTGTTTTTAAAAAATGCATAGAAAGATACACCTACGTTGCTGCCTTTCTTTTCTATCTTTTGATTACAAACATCAATGATCTTTTTTCTAAGCTCTGTCCTCATCAAATTTTTTCCTTATTTTCTCTTACTCCACTTAAAATGGTAGGCGTCTACTCAACGGGGGAAGGTTTCCTTTTTGCGCTGGCGATATTGCCTACCCTTGTTAACTGTTTGGCCATAATAACTTCTCTACTTGATCATATTTCTCAGCTACTTTAAGAAATGGCTCGGCCCAGCCGCTACTTAAGCTAACTTCTTGCAATGGTCCAGTTGGTGCAAATAGAACAGAAGCTTCGACTTTTTCTGGTAAAGCATACGATTTTGCCATATTTAGTAGTTTCTGAATTTCTTTAGTTGCCTCTTCAGAGTCATTCCATGAAGACCAACAAAAGTCATTATCTGGAATCTGTACCAGCTCTATCGCAGATTCCAGTACATGAACCAAAGCTTCATAAGGCTCTGTCTCATTGATTGTGCCGTGTATTAATTCTTTTGTGCGATCTAATTTCATAGAGACAGTTGACGCCTCGCATCAGGCGCAGCCTTTTGGAGGTCGCTCTGCATGCACGTGTTATAAGGCATTTTCATCCTATCTGCTTCCAAATTACTGCAGATCCAAGACTGACTAGTCCAATTACGAATGCAAGATATTGAAACCCACTTACCCAGCCTATAGAGATTTTATTTACTAGGGGCCAATCGGCAATGGGGGCCTGTTGAACTGAAGAAGGCATTGATTTTCGACTAAGGACCCATGGCACTGCACCAAGTACAATCCCAGCACATACTATTGAAAGCCCAAATGCAGTAATCGCGACTTTAATAAGAAAGCTACCAAGTTTCAATTGTCCCGAATTAAGAAGCGTAATCAGAAAACCAAAAATTGCAGTTTGAACACCAACCATCCAGGCGCTTGACTCGCGAAGTAGTTTTAATGACTCGAGAGTACGTTCGTCCTCTGTCATTAGATGATTCCTCTGAGGTTAATGCCTTATAACGTCGCGTTCACCGGCCCGTCCGGTGCAACGCTTTGTTTTGCCATTCTTCACTTGACTTTGGATGACGCGCCTTACCCTTTCTCCGCCACTTAACCTCTATATATCTGTGAGTAAGGCTCGATATAAATATCACCAAACCTAAAATCACCAGGACAATCAAACTATTAACAAACCCATTCCCCAATGTTAAATATCTATCTCCATTTAACATTGGGGCTAATTCCATACCTGAGATTTTTTGTAAGATTAATAGTGTAGAAGTAAAGCAAAATAAAATGGCAGCATGAGTCATGTATATAGAGTATGATAGCTTACCTAGTTCTTGGAATGGCTTCCGCTTTAATAGGCTAGAAACAACTCCAGACTCGAAAGAAAAAACTAATATTGCAAAATAGAAAATCATGGTGGCAACAATGTTCTGATACTTGATTTCATACTGAACAATCACAACAATACATGCCACAACAAAAACCTCAGCTATAGTGCCAAGTGGTTTCGTGATTCGAATATTAGCTACTCGCATATAGAAAAGGTATATTAATGCCCCTCCGAAAAAGCACGACAATCCCCTCAGTATTTGGCTAGTTAATAGCTCAGATTCGGATGCTATTAAATAAAGCGCGACAACAGCCGTAGAGCACCAAATTATGCTTTTGAAATTTTTAAAAACAACTATAGATATGAATAGTAATAAATATAGATAGAATTCAATGCTAATACTCCAGGATGGGTAATTAAAGCTTAAAGCTTCAAATGTTGGTGACAAGGACTGAATTAACAGTAGATTTGGTATAATTTCAGAAATAGCTGTCCTCCCGGTGAAGGGGAGAGTATTAAAAGTAAAACCACCATATTTATACGCTGCTAGTTTGCCGACCTCCAGCAATAGGAAGACAAAAAACATAAAGAGGTGGAGCGGGTATAAGCGAAAAAACCTTGATTTCATAAACTCCCCTAAAATCAGATTTTTTCTAGCCCCATAGCCATGAGCTAAAACAAAGCCACTCAATACAAAGAAGAACTCTACAAATATTGAACTTCCTCTAAAAAAATCGAGCTCAGTTATACTTCCTATTAGACGCATGTGGAAAATGACTACACAAAGGGCTGCAATCCCTCGAAAAGCATCTAGAGCTTCAAATCTTTTATTCATATTCTTCCTTAATGAGCACAAAAATAACGACTAAGTAGGTAAATCATCTAAGGTATAACGCTTCGATAATCGGCATGCGAAGCGCAGCGTAGCATGTCCGGTGGAGCCCTGTAAGGACGGTGCGAAATTCATCGACTTGTTATGTGCTAGCAAGCTGCAACTCAAATAGAAACAGCGTGCATATCGCAGAGATTCCGACTCCGCAACCAAGTCCGATAGTAACCATTTGAGTTTGCCAGCGATTGAGAGTATTGGACTTGAATACGAGAGGGACTAATGAGGCTGATGTGATAGTTAAAGCCGAAGTGAGTGCGACAACCCCAATTTGAAGCTTAGTACCGTTGCCATATATCTGAATAAGTACAGTTAAAATTAGTGCGGATACTGAAATGAAAGCGATTTCAGCACAGTGATAAATACGCTTCCAATGCCTTTCCTCTTTCTGACAATACCATGCAATTTTTTCAGATAGTGACTTCAAGACTAGATCCGATTGTTGAATTTATGACTACACATAACGCCGCTGGCACAGGCGGCGAAGTCGTCCAGGCCACGTAGTGGCCGGTGTGCCCAGCCTTGTTAACCTTTTCATTCTAGTGCCTGTGCTAAATTAGCTAAGTATTTTTGAACTAATGGTTCTGTTTTTGATTGTATTAATTGGCACTCTTTAGAATTTTCCATTTTTGCTCTTTCTTGGCAATACATAAACTCTAGTGCCATTTGTCCATACCCTTCACACTTATACTTTTGACTAGAAGATTCGACTAGTTTTTCCGTTTCTAACGCCTCTTCTAATAATTCGTCAGTGTACATCTCCACCGTATATCGGCTAGAAATAATATCTTCTTCTTTAAGGCGAGCTATTTGAATCGATTCGATACCTTTTAATCGATAGATTCTAGTCAATAATACGATTTGAAAGCCTACACTATTCCAGACATTTTCATTTCCATTGTATTCGCATGAGCTAGCAATGAAGTTGGCTATCTCTAAAGCTAAGTCATCCTGGCCTAATGCATACAAGTATATTGAAAGCCGCAAAAACTTATTCTGATCTTTGTCAGTAGTTAGCTTGTATCCTTTGGATAATGACTTTACTAATGATGCGATCGGCTTATTTTTATTTGTAATTTTATCGATGTTCATTTTTAGAGGTTAACGTCTTGCTAACCGGCGCAGCTTTACTGCGTCCGGCGCCGAAGGCGCGTAGTTGATTGACTTGTTATGTTTCATAGCTGCACCGGCTTTAACCAAAGGCTAATAAATGCGGCGCCTACACTGAGGGAATTAGCCACCAGCAGCCAGAGAAATGCTTTACTTTTAAATCTGAACTGTGGATAAAACCACTTTTTATAGACTGCGCCCTCAAGTAGACCATTAACCAAGCAGCCTAGAGCAAAGGTAACACCCCATGTAATTGGATTAAACGTGCCCCAGCCAAAAGCCCTGTTAATGATCGAGCCTGGAAATAGCTCCCATGCTATGCCAGCCAGCGGAACTAAAATTATACCTGCAACAGCTGAAACGGCGTTTGCAGATACGGTAGCGATTGAAGCCTTTTTGGCAGGAAGAGTAAAAAGCCATTTTATAAAGAAAAATTCAACTAGCAGACCAATGCTAATTGCCCACCATGAAAAAAGACGTGTTTCTAAATAAAGTGCTGGCCAAACAACATTTGCGTAAGCAGCAGTTGGCAGAAGAAAAAGTATAAATATTAGTGGCCTACGCACCATCTCTCCTTGAAATATAACGCCGCTAGCAAGGGCAGCCGAAGCAACGCGTAGGCTGTCCAGCCCAGCCCCGAAGGGGTTGGGCGAGCTTGACTAGCCTGGTTATGTGTTGATGTTCAAAATACACGAGTACCCTCGGGTATGCGATTTTTAATGTTACTTTCTTCTTCTGTTAAGCAGTGGCACGTATTGCCACCAATACCATAACGCCCGCTTGGGGTATAACGAAAATCAGGGAACTCTTTTTCGAGGCAGATATTCTCACACTTATTCCGACCTTTGCTTACGTCAGAGAATATAAGAAATAAACCAATGGCAATTACAGGAAGAAATACCCACTTGAAGATCTTTAACTCGAATGATGTTGGCTCCTTGTCTGATAGACGTTCGTACAATTCTAATTTCCTATAGACACATAACGCCGCGTTCAGGGGCGACCAAAGCGGCGCACCGCCTTGTGTATAATGTGAGCGCAGCGAATTACACAAAAAAGGTGCATAGCTTTGGGAGTCCACTGCAACGCCTTGTTAGCAATTTTATTCAGGCATGCAGTAATTGTCATAAGAGTCCAACCACTGTTGCGTGATTTCCTGACGCTCGACATTAGTACAAACGACCATGTTTTGATCAATTTGTGTAATAGCGATAACAAAGCCCATTTTATTTTTTGGGAGATACTCAATAGCTGGAGTTATCATATGCTCACCAATTGAACTAAACAATTCTTCCTTGGAGTTTACTTCGCCAGGAATAACACTATTGGGGTTGCAAGTAAGAAATGTTCTCTCTACTTCAGATTTACGATCAAATACAAAGCCCGAATAACTACAAGAAATACCCTTCTGTTGTGCATTCGCAATGTAACCGGATACAGCAACTTGCCGCTCATCAGGGGAAAACAAAGATGGTATTTTTGAAGCAGCATAACCCAAGCCTACCAGCATCAAGATAATTAAAAGGGCATAATTTTCGAACTTTTGCCACTTGGTTTTTCCCATTGACACATTCATAAAAACTCCAAATTACTTATTATTGCTAACGCCCAGCACACGGGCGGCCGAAACAGAGCGAAGCGGCGTGTAGGCCGTCCAGCCCGGCGCTTTCAAGCCGGGCGACCGTGCTGCTGCTTGTTAAGTTTTTAGTGCCCCATTGGATCAAAGTATGCCTCCCAAGTTAGTGTGCTAGCTTGTTTTGATTTAGCTTTTTTCATATAGAGCATTGCATTTTCGTGCGTTGAACAATTTATAAGCGCTACGCCAAGATTGTAAAATGCATGCTTGTTATTACTACCTTGATCTATTGCCTTTTTAAGGTACTTAGTCGCTTCTTTATGATTGCCCATATCACATAGAACAGTACCATAGTTGATGAGAGTCATTTCATGATCAGAGTTCGTGCGTAAAGCCTGTTCAAGCAAACCCTTTGCCTCATCAAAATTTTGATGCCACTTGGAGCTATCTTTCCAAGTTTTATCTATCAAAGACTTAGCTTTGTTGTTTATATCTTCAATGTTCATTCTGAAACTTAACGTTGCCAGCAGAGGCTGGCCTACGCTGTGTATGCGCGCAGCGCCGGAGCGTACTGCCTGGCTTGGTTAGGTGAATTACCGATAAATAAGTTCGCCATTCTTCTTTACAAATACAGGTTCTGTTACTGTAAGTCTCTGTCCATCTCTATAAGCAACGGTTTTTAGCTCTAACTGAAAGAACCTGCCGTCCGAATAAAACCATTTAGTAACTATTGTCTTTACGTTTTCATACTTAGTTCCTGGTGCACCTAATTTACCGAGGTTTGCATGTTCGATTTTACTCATGTCGGTTACATGCGGGTCACCTGCCCCGAAAATAATTAAGTAACACTGTGAAGACTCTTCTTTGTAGCAAAGCGCATAAGCGCTTTTCCACTTATTCCACTTTCCTTGGTCAATGGCTAGCGAAAGTTTCTCTCGTGAAATATTTTTGAATTCAGAGATCCGGCTCAAAGTATCTACAAGATCATACTCACCACAAGCAGTCGCTTGTGAAGCAAGAGTTAAAAAAATAGTTAAAAGTATTGATCTCATATTCACCTAACGCCTCAATAACCGGCAGCGTTTTGGCTGTCCCAGCGACCAAAGGGAGCGATTGCTGCGGCTTGTTAACTGTATGTACCGAAACCATAACGGTATACCTCTGGAAACAGAAAACCCACAAACAGTAAAACGAATACAACAAGTACTCCAATGGCCATTGCCTTAATTGGATGAACCTCTTTTCCTTCTGGGTTGTCGGCAGCTCCTGGGATATTTTCAGACATATGTACCATTTCGCCAAAAACTCCCAGAGCTGCAACTATAACAACACTCACATAGAAACTAATTCCAAAGAAAAATGAAATAGCAGTTGCAAGTACGACCACTAATGCGAGCCTCAATGCTATCCCTTTTCCCCTAGTCATAATTTCACCAGTACAGTTAACGCCCGCGTAATCAGCTGGACGCGCGAAGCGTGGCCAGTCCGGTGGAAGCCCAGAGGGCTGGAACGAAATTCACGCGCTTGTTAGGCGCTACCAGTCACATTGCCCGATCTGCAATACTTTGAGGGCATTAAGAGCCTTAGATCCAGTCGAACCAGGTCACCTGAAGCTGTATTTTCCAGAACCGGAGCATGATCATAAGACTTACTTTGAGGAAAAACCACAATGGAAACGTATGGAGTTTGTCTAACTTCCCTATAAATCAATATATCCCCCATCTCATTTTTGGTCCATTGATTGGGCCCTTCTAGAATCTTTCCTACTGCATGATAAACGACACGAAGGCTACTACCATCATTTGTTTCATTATATTGGTATAGGTCTGTAGGGTGCTCTAAATCAATTCCTACTCTCTGAAGCTGTCCCAATAACTCGGTCGGGAAAAATTCTTTAAATGAACTCCTCCAATCCATACACGATTGACAGTTACAATCAAAGGCAGGATTTCCGGATTGATTCTGGATCTCTCGTGTAGCCTTAAGGTTTATGGATAACTTCCATTCATGAACTGGAATTGTAGGGCGCAGTTTCTTCATATTCTCATCGCCTAACGTCCGGCGCACAGGCGAAGTACGCAGTACTGAGTCCAGGCCGAAGGCCGATTGTGCCGCCGCTGGTTATATTTCATTACGCGATTGGCTCCAAATCAGGAGGAAAAGAACGAAACTCCTCCCATTGAGATTCACTCATTTCACCTTTGAAATCACGGGAATTCCACGCTCGATTTAAGTGCGCATATATATGGGCTATAGCTATAGAATAGCCCTCGATATCGACGCTCCCCTTAGATCCCATTTCTTTAATGAGATCACCTAGATGCTCATGTGCATCTTCTAGCTCACTCATTAATTGACTCCATTCAACTGGATTTTCCTTGCTATCTATCATGATTTCTATGAAATATAACGCCTAGCGCAACGGCGAAGCACACAGTGCTGAGTCCGGCAGCCAAAGGCTGCGTATTGCCGCCACTTGTTAGGCGGTAAAATTCAGTCAAGGTACACATTTAATTTACTATGATGTTCATTTGCCTTATTTAAAACACAAATAAACCGTTCAATGCTTGGTTTTACTGGTTCAAACAAAGTGTCTTCGTCCATTAAAGCTCTTAGCTCAAGGATAAACCGCTCTGTACTTCCTGGATCTATATCTAGACACTGATCGTCTTCAATAAGAGCTATAGCAACAAGGTGGCTATATTTAGCTTCATTCGAAACACACAAATTTATTAACTGTTCATGAAGAACATCATCAAGATGAATAGCGGCTCCACGTATGTCTGTGCCTTTAAGAGCTGAATCATAGTAAATCTCAATCGCCATTCTTATCGCCTAACGCCCGGCTTTGGGGCGGCCATGGAGCCGCGAAGCGGCGGAATGGCCGTCCCAGCGCCAAAGGCGCGACAACAGCCGCTTGTTAGGGCTTTCGTGTACTGGTGGTTAATAAAAACTCAATGTCAGTTTTTGTGCTCTGTGTTACGTCTGCCCTCTCCAGCATAAATTCTAGCTCTTCTAGTGGCGCAAACTCATTGAAATACTCTGCATAGAGAGGTGTCACTTTCGTACACACGCCAATACTTGAGCGCCCTAGGAAAATGATGTACAAATCTCCAATACGCCACCCATCATGAAACCCTTGATCCGTTGCTTTAAGCTTCAAGGTACCGCCACTCTCTCCCTTAAAGCTATGTAAAACTTCAAAAGTTAGATCATGTGTTGGCACATACATTGGTCCGCTGCTAGTCGCGTGCTCCCAACCTTTTAGGTCATATGATCCTTCCGAAATATACCCAAGAAACACTTCTCCTGAATATTCGAAATGAATTTTTGGATCAAATCCGTTCTCCGTTTCAGGACACTCTGTTGCATAAGCGCCGAAGAAAAAGAAAACAAGAAAAATAGCGAAAACTCTATTCATAGTCCTAACGTCGCCATATCGGACAGCTTTGGAGTTGATTTATTTTGTGCTATTCAAGCACAAAACAAAGCGGCGGAAAAGCTGTCCCTATGATGGCTTTGTTAGGGCGAACCCTCTAATACCCCAAAGACTTTCTTAACTAAGAATTTAGTATCCTCGCTTATATCCGCTCTATCAAAGAAGTCCTCTGAATTCCAATCACTTCGTATAATTCGAGAAGGGCCACATAAATCAACAGAGCCACTAACATCTGCAAACACTATATATTCATACCCTAGCTGAAATTTTTGGAACTCATAATTCTCAGCGTAAACCTGGGCCACACCATCTAAGCTCCCTTTGATTTGTTTCATCACATCAAATCGATAGAGAACCTTCCCCTCGAAATCCTTGCTTATTAATTTCGCCTCCACAGGAACTCCCCAAAAAATGGTAGAGCTTTCACTTGCATAATCATTGATACTGAATTTCGGGCAGTCCATTGAAAAGGAAGCAACCGGAAGTATGAATATCATAAAGGTAATCACAGCTCGATGCATACTTAGCCCTAACGCCTTTGTAACGGGCTGCGTTGCTGCTAAGCAGCGCTTTTAGCAGTCCAGCCCGCAGGGCGAGCGTTGACAAACTTGTTAGCCATTGCTGCACCCCGGAACCCAGTACACAGGGGCTCCTCCACCCCCATCTTCAACTGTATAGCTTACACAATGACTCTCACCTTTTTTAGGCTTTCCGGTCTCTGAGTACTCTTGATCAGAGTAAAAGACTTCGTAGACTTTACCTACGTGCCGCTGACAGTCAGTGTAACTACTGAAATATAACTCACCCTTAGTTTTTGAAAATTTCTTTGCTTCCTCTACTTTTAGCTGAAACTTCAACCCGCGCTCATACTCTTGAACATCTGAGATCACACGGCCGGATAAATGGCAGAATTCCATCCATGATGCCTCGGCCATGTATGGAAGCAGCAAAATGATAGCTACGTATTTCTTCATTTTATGGCTAACGCCCAAAGCAGCGGCGCGCGTTAGCTCGTCCAGCCCGCAGGGCGATGCTGCCTTTGCTTGTTAAATGCATATTACTCCCAGCCTAACTCGGAATATGTTTTTTTATCTTCTTCGGGATAGTCACTTTTGTACTCTCCCCATCCCATGTACGCATAGTACTTTGTCATTGCTTCGAAATATGATGAAGCCTCACATGTCCATGTAAGTTTTGCTCCGGGCTCTAGCAAATTGCGTGCACTGTCACCAAGGGGGCCAGCTAGGCAAAATGTCTGCGAATTTTCATCTTCTATCCAAAGTTCGTGTTTCATAGTTCTTGTGGGCATTTAACGCCGCGCTCAGCTGCGGCTAACTTTGAGCGCTTTATGCGCGATAATAGGAGCGGCAGCGACCGCGCATAAAGTGTGCAAAGTTAGCCGTCGGCTGCAGCGCCTTGTTAATTTCTGCCGGCTACGAGCACCATACCTGATGTGAATCCATACCCCCAACCTCCATTTGCTACCCAGCCAGAAACTCCTGAATTCACCGGTGATATGGAAATCAGCTTGTATCCGTATTTTCCGAGCTCTGCCAAAGTATCATTTATTAGTTGAGACAAGGCCGATCCATCTACTAACGCGCTTGACTCACCCAAGCCTTTGACAAATGGAGCCGGATCTAATATCTCTGATGGAAGAAATAAGGACATAACTTGCTCATTACTCCTTTCTTTAATCTCGCTTTGAATTTTTACTAAGGTCCGCTGCGAATCAGATAATCCTTCGTTCAGCCTGCAATTATCACAAGTTGCTCTCAGGCTTGACTGCATATTTTCTCCACACTCGACGCAGGTATGCATTTCTACTCCTTGAAATTAACGCCCCGCTAAACGGCGAGCGAAACGCAGTGTAGCGAGTCCAGTGGAGGCCGTGTTTTTCGCGGCCGGAACGATGTTTGAGCGGCTTGTTATGAGCATTATTCTTTGACAGTGCACTTTGTGAATTTTTCACACCAATAGAGATTATTCTCTACTCTCCAGCGGACCATTGGGTTTTTCATTGCCTCATCACCTCTAGCCCATCCATTTACCCGATAATCATAGTATCCAATAGTCCAATCAACATAGTACGGTGCTAACCGATACTCTATTGAAGCCATCTTTATTGCTGGGCCCCACATAAATATAAAACCATGCAGACTTAGCATAAGAATGGAGATTCTAATGGCTAGTTTCATGTGAACTCATAACGCCTGCAGCAACGGCCGCAATGTAGCAGCGAAGCTGCGGAATGGAGGTCCAGCCCCGAAGGGGCGAGGTTGCCTGCATTTGTTAAGGGTTTATAGATGCTCTTCATTTAGCTCTTGCTCAGTGTAACAGTGAGGACCTGAATCTGTGTTTGTGATGTTGCCACCGAAGCCGGCTCGTACTATTGCTTCTTTCTCTGGGTATTGCACGCCTTCAGCAGAGAAATCCTTGATGTGCTTGAGCTCATCAACCCCACTATCCCATTGCGCTTCATCGGGATGACCGAATGCTATTCCGCACCCTGTGCAATAGCAAAATACCTTCTTGTTGATGCGGCCTTCTAAGTAGATTACTTGACCACAACCTACAGGACACATCTCGCTAGCATGATATACAGTTTTATAATCCGGACTATCCATGACCCTTAACGCCACAATAACCGAGCGGAGCTAAGCGTGTTATTGTGAGCAAAGCGAACCACGCTTAGCGGAGTCCGGTTGATTGTTTTGTTAGTGCTGTGGACATACGCTCCTCAATTACTTTTAAAGCGGCCTTATTACCAGTTTTTTTCTTTAATTCGGGTAATCGCCTAGTACCAATACGCTTATCAGCAGCTCTGAGTATATTTATAAGCCCCCAACAATCGTTTTCAAAAACCTTTTTTATGATTTCGTCTTTGGGGGTATCAATATATTCCCGAATCAAATTTGATATATCTGGTATATCAGTTCCATAAGGATACCACTCTGTCGGTTTCCTATCCGGGTGTGTCTTACCTACAAAATCTTTTGGATAATCCCAGATTATCTCTTTTCCGAGAGTTATCCAGTAGCGAGGGCAATTCGTACTCCCCATTTGAGAATCCATTCGATAGGAGCGACACTGCAGTTGAAATTTAAGCCCCTCTGCACGAAGTAGGTAAAACTCTCTTTGTAATTTACTCCATGGCTTCGACATTTCTTCCTCTTGGTAGCACTAACGCCCCGCTAAACGCAGTGTAGCGAGTCCAGTGGAGGCCGTGTTTTTCGCGGCCGGAACGATGTTTGAGCGGCTTGTTATGAGCATTATTCTTTGACAGTGCACTTTGTGAATTTTTCACACCAATAGAGATTATTCTCTACTCTCCAGCGGACCATTGGATTTTTCATTGCCTCATCACCTCTAGCCCATCCATTTACCCGATAATCATAGTATCCAATAGTCCAATCAACATAGTACGGTGCTAACCGATACTCTATTGAAGCCATCTTTATTGCTGGGCCCCACATAAATATAAAACCATGCAGACTTAGCATAAGAATGGAGATTCTAATGGCTAGTTTCATGTGAACTCATAACGCTCGGTTTAGGGGCGGCCGGAGCGTAGCGTAGGCCGTCCCAGCCGCGTCTTTCGCGGCGACTACAACCGCTTGTTATGTGCTTACCTGCTTTGATTAATCTCAAACCGATTATCACAAGATGCACAATCATATGTGTGTGTATGCTCTGATACAGTTCCATCTGCTCGGCGGTAACCCGGTGACGCCATTTCAGCTCGCGGCACATTTCTTAGTAACTGCCTGCATACAGGACAGTGTTGAATATCCGGCTGTGGTCCTGGGACATTTGCCATGTAACCTCCCCCATATATTAAAATATTTATACGACTACACATAACGTTGCTAGCAAGGGCAGCCGAAGCGGAGCGTAGGCTGTCCAGCCCGGCCCCGAAGGGGTTGGGCGAGCTTGACTAGCCTGGTTATGGCTGGCGCGCTCGGGACTACCTACTGGCACTTTACCAGCCACGAAGTGGCGACAACATAAACTTGTTATGTGATACACAACAGAATTATAACTACCACCCAAAAAACCAGACCGATAAACGCAACTGCTAATGCTCCGAGATAAACTTCTTCATCTTTTTCTATGAGAGTGAATCTGTTTTGTTTACTGCGCCTACCTCCACCCTCTTTATTGAGGCTAATACTTTCTGGCTTCCATCTTCCTAAAGAGATTATTGGAGTTAATACAGCGCCAGTAGCATAGCTAATCCCCCAAAATATGACATCCAAGAACAAGCCAATTAACACAAACCCCAATAGATCTTCCATGCCTATATCTCAGTAGCCTGATTCACATAACGCCGCAATCAGACGCGGCTTACTTTGTGTGCTTTTTGCACGAAAATGGGAGCGCAGCGACCGTGCAAAAAGTGCACAAAGTAAGACGTCGGCTGCATTGCATTGTTAGCTGCTGACCTCGTCCACGGCCACCGATTTACAAACCACAAAGCAAGAATCAAAGACTAAGGCTTTGTACCCGCCCTCAGGAGTATATGAGGGTACAAAATTGGTTTTAATTTTATCGATTACTGAAGCCTGATAAATTTCCATAAGTTGCTTCGGCCCCTGAGCCAGTTGACCATTAGAGCCCTTACAGAATTCAATGAACTGACCTGCGTGATACGTATTAGCAAAGTCTGTCAATGGTCGCCAGCCACCAAAAGTCTTTTCATGAACCTCCCAGATACGCCCCAATATTTCATATCTACTTTCTGGCTCTGAAGAATAGTAGAGGTACCCATGCGGCTCATTATGATTCCATAGCAACGGGTTTTTATCAGTAAACTCTACTTCACCAACTTCAGACGGCTGTGCATCAGTCTCTTTTACGCCGTAACACGTGATCTTAAAAAACCTACTTTGATCATGACCATTCCAATCATCGCACTGAAAATTGATTATTAATCCATCTGTGTAATCCACAGCGGTAATTCGACCATTAAGATCTTCGTATAGTTTTTCTGATAATTCTTCGATGTTCATTTTTATGTAAAGTGGTCCTGCCCACAAAAAGTAGACACTCTAACTATGCGTATTTTCGCTCATACTCTGCTGGACTTACATAGCCCAATGCAGAGTGCCTACGAACCCTATTGTAGAAAATCTCAATGTATTCAAATACCGCTGATTTTGCTTGCTCTTCGCTTTCGAATGTTCCGGCATAGACCAGCTCGACTTTTAGCCTGCTAAAGAATGATTCCATTGCCGCATTATCCCAACAGTTAGCCTGGCGACTCATACTCGGCTTGCACTTACTTTCAGACAAGAGATCCTGGTATTTCTGCGATCGATATTGCACACCCCTGTCAGAGTGAACTATTAGTCCAGGCTTTATTTGTCGTCGCTCTAGGGCCATTTTCAATGCTCGATGTGTCAACTCATCGGTCATCTGGGAGTCAAATGCCCAACCTACAATACGTCGAGAGTACAGATCCATAACTACCGCGAGGTACAACCACCGCTCCAGAACCCAGATATACGTAATGTCACTGGTCCAGCGGCAATTGGGTCGATCCACATCAAAGCAACGCTTAAGTAAGTTAGCGGAGACATTAATGCCCCCCTCTACGGGCTGACTATATCGAAAGCCTTTGCCGTTTCTCGCTTTAATATGTTCCTGTTGCATAAGCTTAGCGACGTAGTTCCGCGAGCATGGCTCACCTAACTCTTGAAGCTCGCAAGCAATTCTAGGCGCGCCATAACGACCTTTAAACTCAACAAACGTCTCTCGGATTTTCTCGATTGTTCGTATCTCTCTAATCGTGCGAGCAGATGGCAATCGCCCCCGCCATCGATAATAACCCGATCTTGAGACTTCTAAACACCGACACATCAAGCTAACCGGGAATGACCCTACATGCTCTTGTATCAGCGCGTACTTTACTCTTGGTGGTTCGCAAAGTACGCAGCTGCCTTTTTTAGAAACTCAACCTCCTGACGAGCTTCATGCAGCTCCTTCTTGAGCTTGCGAACTTCAGCGCTTTCCTGTTTGGAATAGTCGACACCGTCTAAACTATTGAACTGCTTATCAGACAGTCGATTAAATTGACGACGCCAGTTGTAGATCTGCTGTGCGCTGACGCCTAGCTCTCGCGCCACAGAAGCCGTTGTTACTCCAGGCTTTTCCGCTCTCTTAACTGCTTCTCTACGGAACTCCTCCGTATACGCCTGAGTTCTTTTCTTACCCATGATACACCTCCGTGTTAGGCCTAAACCTAACTATACAGGGTGTCTACTAAACGTGGGTAAGTCTTAAAGCTAACGCCAAAGTTCAACCGGCGCGTTAGCGCTCGGTTGCAATGCCTTGTTAAGCATTTCTCTCTTCTCGTGGCCAATTATGATCAATTGCATATTGATTAGCTTCTTGAATACTATCAAATACTGGATGTGCATTATCCGCTAACCATTTGGCGAATGCATATGCATAAACTGGGTCATCATGAGCGCATGCCATCATTCCATTATATTTATTCCAGAACATAACTAGCTCTTCTTCATTTCCAAGCTTGACGACAAATGGAAAGTCATTTTCTGAGATACCTTCTAGCTCCCACATATTTTCACCATCATATTGAGAAGAAAATTCTTTTATCTCTTCTCTAGACAGGTCTTGGCCAACGTACGATGTATATTCTTCTTTCATGTGCTTAACGCCTGCCGCAGCCGCTGACAAAATGGGCGCTTGTTTTTCGGCCTTTTGCAAAACAAGTGGCCGTTTTGGCAGTCGGTTGCCGGCACTTGTTATGTGTTTTGCTGCTTAAGGTAAGAAATAATTTCATTTAGCACCCTTTGCCCCATTGTTTTAATAACAAGCTCATTTAGTTCGCCGGATAGGAACCCTGACCATGTGGTACTTGAAGCACCTGATGAATGAGCGAACCGACCTGACGTACACCAGACTTTGTGATCGGAGGAAATGTAAACCTCATATAACTCTCCACCTGGAGTGTCATTGGTCCATTCTTTTAACTTTTGAGGAGGCTTATATTTTCCCTTCTTCTTAAAAAACACAAAATTCCCTTATGACGCATAACGTTGCCAGCAAGGGCAGCCGAAGCGAAGCGTAGGCTGTCCAGCCCAGCCTCCGGCTGGGCGATCTTGCCTGGCCTGGTTATAAGCTGGCGCGTACTAAACGACCTACTTGCTCTCTGCCAGCCAACGTTGGCTGGCCACTGCCCAATATTTACGAAGAAAGAATACCGCACTTCCCCCAACCAATTTCTATCTAATTGGCACTCCGCGAAATTGCAGCGGACTGCCGGCTTCTACCGCACCTGAGCAAACACTCTAAGAACGAAACTGCTTGAATGGCAATCAGTAAAATTGCTCAACACCGGATGCTATTTAGTAGCACTAAACCTTCAGTTACCACGGAAAATCAATAAAACCGACCGCCACAATAACATTTATATAGTAATCATTCTGACCACTTTTATCATGATTGCTATTTCGAAATCAATTTTCCCGATATAACGGAAATTTTAAATAAAAATCATAGGGTTAGATGTATTTGGTGCTAAAGTGCAAACTACAAAAATGATCACTTTGACTACTATCCCAGTTTTTAACTCAACTTATAACTTACTGATTTGTAAAGTATTTTTATACATTCTATGTAAAGCTCAAAAATAACGGTCAAAATGATCATAATTACCTGAGCTGGCACTCACTAACTTGTCAGAATTATCGGAAATTTAGAAGTGTGATTAGGCCAAGGCTTCAGGATTGAGTGTTGTGAAGGGTTATATATTTTTTTGGTTTGAGTGTACTAATTGAGTATCACGCGTATTTAGTAGTTATTTGTTTTTTTCTTTGGGTGGGGGACATTCTGCTATTCCATTGACACGCTTAAAAATAAAATGAGCTTGCTATTTCTGAAAAAGCAGCTTAAGGATTAGGAAACATTGAGAAGCTATTTGGTGGGTCAGAATAATGTTGAGCGATATAGCTCTTCATTAGTCGCTTGGGCAAATATCTTGCTGTTGTGAGGGACAAACAGTTTGGTTATTAGATATTGAACTCAGGCTTTATAAAATCGGGTAAATTTAGATTTAAATACCTCATCATTTACGGCTGCAAAGAGACCTTCAACCCTGCCTCATTAAGAAACCCTTTCACCGTACTTTCAATTTGCTCGGGGCTATTCATCTGCAAAACCTGTTGCAGGAGCTGCTCAATATCAGCCCGGCTAACGGCACGCAGCGTAGCTTTTATTCGCGGTAAGTTAGTGGCGTTCATCGATAGCATATCGTAGCCCATGGCTACTAATAACAATGCACCACTAGGTTCTCCTGCTAGTTCTCCACAGATCCCTACTTTGGTACCAACGGCATGGGCTGCCGTTACGATTTCCTGCAAAGCTCGTAGGACTGCCGGGTGCAGGGCGTGGTAAATATTGGCTACGCGGCTGTTATTACGATCCACCGCGAGGAGATATTGGGTGAGGTCATTACTGCCCACTGATATAAAGTCTGCATGTACGGCGAGTTCCCGCACTTGGTAAACCGCGGAGGGTACCTCTACCATTACCCCGAGTGGGGGCATAACGATTTCGTAACCTTCCTCAAGCAGCTCCCGGTAGGCTCTTTCCACCAGTTTGCGCGCGGCTTCGAGCTCGTTTAGGCCGCTGATCATGGGGAGCATAATTCGCAGGTTATTTAGCCCCAGGCTGGCTTTCATCATGGCGCGCACTTGCGCCAGGAATATTTCCGGGTGGTCGAGAGTTACGCGAATACCGCGCCATCCCAGAAAGGGATTGGTTTCCTCGATAGGGAAATAGGCCAGTGCTTTATCGCCGCCGATATCCAAGGTGCGCATCGTGACGGGCAGGGGGGCAAAGGCTTCCAGTTGCTCCCGGTAAATTTCCCGCTGCTCTTCCTCGGAGGGGAAGCGGTCTCGCAATAGGAAAGGTACTTCGGTGCGGAAAAGTCCTACTCCTTCAGCGCCGCGCTCCAGGGAGCGAACAACATCGGCCATCAGCCCAGTATTTACCATCAGGCGAATGCGATGGCCATCGGAGGTGATTGCCGGGAGTTGAGCCAGGTGGTCCAGGTTGCGGGCCAGTTGCTGCTCTTCTGCAACAATGTCGTCGTAGCGGCGCTTGAGTTCTGCGCCGGGGTGAATATGTAAGTCGCCCCGGTAGCCATCCACCACCATATCGACACCGTCGATGGTTTCGTAAGGTAGGTCCTGGACTCCCATGACAGCGGGCAGTCCCATGGCTCGGGCAATAATAGCCACATGGCTGTTGGAGGAGCCTTTAACGGATACGGCTCCGATCAGCTTTTCCCTGGGCACTTCTGCCAATACCGCTGCGGTTAGCTCTTCGCCGATCAGGATGGTGTTATCGGGGAAGTCCCGGTCGCTCTGCTGCTGTTGCCGCAGGTGCATCAGCACTCGGGCGCCCAGGTCGCGAACATCGGCGGCCCTATCGCGAAAGTAGGAGTCGGACATGGCTTCAAAGCGCCGCACATGTTCCAACATGACTTCGGCCCAGGCCCGCTGGGCACTGAGCTGCTGTTGGATGCGATCGCATACCTCGACGGCGAGGGAGCTGTCATCCAACATGCTGATATAGGCATCGAATAGCGCCCGTTCCTCAGGGCTGAGGTCGCTCTTCAGGCGCTCACCGACTTCGCGAATTTCCTCCTGGGCAGCGCTCAGGGCCTGTTGAAACAGGGCCAATTCAGTGTCCACATCCTCGCATTCGGAGTAGGGCACTGTGCCGAGATTCGCATGCGGGGTGACAATATGTACCCGCCCGATAGCCACACCGGGGGATGCGGCAATGCCAGAGAAGTGAGTTTCCCGTTGTTGCTTGCCAATACAGGCGAGAAGACCGGTGGCCTCAGCGTGGGCGATAACGCCGGCGAGCTGCGCTGAGAGTGTGACCAGGAAAGCTTCCTCCCACTCGTCGAATCGGCGCTTCTCTTCTTGCTGCACAACCAGGACACCCAGTACGGCGCGGTGGTGAATAATCGGTGTGCCGAGAAAGGCGCTAAAGCGCTCTTCTCCTGTAGAGGGGAAATATTGGAAGGCGGGGTGGGCTTCAGCTCTTTCCAGGTTAATTGGTTCTTCGCGGGTGACTACATTGCCTACCAGTCCCTCGCCGGGGGCCAGGTGGACTTGGCCAACCGCTTTGGGGTTGAGGCCATCGGTGGCCATAAGGACATAGTTGCCGTGTTGCTTGTCGCGCAGATATACGGAGCAGACGCGGGTGTGCATGATTTCCCGCACGCGATGCACAATGATTTCGAGCACCGCGGTGAGGTTCCGGGCGGCATTTACTTCCTGAACGATACTGCGCAGAGATCCGAGCAATGGCCTGTCCTCGCCAATCAACGGAGAAATTCGATGGCCCCGGAAAATAGAATTTCGATGCTGATCGGGGCCATTTTGTGAAGATTCGCTGCTAACTACCCTATGCGGTCAGCTTTCCTGTCCGCGCAGCCAGCGTCTCTCCAGCTGTATTTGTTGTGGGGCCAGCTCGGTTAGTGCGCGCCGGTATACTTCACGCTTAAAGGTCACCACCTTACTCAGTGGATGCCAGTAGCTTACCCAGCGCCAGTGGTCGAATTCAGGTTTGTAACCATTGTCGAAGCTGATAGAGGCCTCTTCTGCCTCGAGCCTCAGCAGGTACCACTTTTGCTTTTGCCCGATGCACAGTGGTTCGGAGCGACGTCGAATCAGCCTTTGAGGCAGGCGATAACGCAGCCAGCCTCGAGTACAGGCAATCATACTGACTTGATCGCGAGTAAGGCCTACTTCCTCGTATAGTTCCCTATATAGCGCCTGTTCAGGGGTTTCGCCCGGATTAATACCACCCTGGGGAAATTGCCAGGCGTCCTTGCCACCTACCCGCCGCGCCCACAGTGCCTGACCGCGGGCGTTGAGCACGATAATACCGACATTGGGGCGGAACCCCTCGGCATCGATATTGCTGTTGCTCTCGCCACTCGTGCCCCGGTTCTTGTTACCGGCCGGGGCTTTATCATTGCGATTCGAATGCTTGGCGGGCTTACGGCGGTTCTTTCGTCCGGCCTGTGCCGGCTTGCCGTCGCCCAAAATACCATCCTCAATACTGTTGTGTGCGGCCGTGCGCTGCACTTACTTGTTCTGCATTGTTCCACAGCGGGGGGTTTACAGCAATTCAGTGACGCAGTCCGTGTGCTGTCGTGCGGCGCAAGGTAAAATTAGCGGCCGCGCAGGGGACGTTTCCGGCTTCCTGGCGGTCAAATGCTTATGGGGAACCTATAGTTATGGGAGAGTCGACGGTGCACTTGGCAATCTTTGATCTGGATAACACGCTGATAGGTGGTGATAGCGATCATGCCTGGGGCGAATTTCTGGTGGAGCGTGAACATGTCGACGGGACCCGTTACCGCTCGGCTAACGATCGCTTTTATCAAGATTACCAGCGCGGTGAATTGGATATTTTTGCCTACCTGGAATTTGCCTTGGAGCCCCTGGCTCAGCTTTCCCGTGGCCAATTGGATAACTTGCAAAGCGAGTTTATGCAGGAAGTTATCAGTGAATTGTGGCTGCCTCGGGCCCAGGAGTTAATCGGCGAACACCGCCGCAAAGGCCACCACATCATGATTATCACTGCGACCAATCGCTTTGTGGTTGAACCCATTGCCTCGCGCCTCGGTGTCGATACCCTGCTGGCCACTGAGCCAGAGGAGGATGAGGGGCGGTTCACCGGGAAGGTCGTTGGTGAACCCTGTTATCAGGGGGGGAAAGTTGTCCGGTTGCGCCAATGGCTGGCCCACAACCCGGAATACGCCAACAGTGAAAAGTGGTTCTACAGTGACTCCATCAATGATCTGCCCTTGCTGGGCGAAGTTGAGCACCCAATTGCGGTGGACCCGGATGATCGTCTGCGTGCAGAAGCTGAGGCTCGCGGCTGGCCGGTGATCAGTTTGCGGGAAGAGAGTGAGTAGGTGCTTGCCAGTATTTGTGAAATGCACAAGATGGGGAATTGAGTGAACGGATCTATTATCCAGTACCGGGCCCTGGCTGTTTTAATCGGGGCCCTGGCCGGACTTTCTGCCTGTGAGCAAAAAGCGGTAGAAAAACCGCAGCAGGTATCGCAACAAAGTATTGCGCCGCAACCTGTGAATGAAAAGGCTGCGACCGAGTTATCCCTGGCAATTTGGCAGGCGGGTGAGGCCCAGGTTATCCACGCCCATGCCGCTGTTGAAACTTTGCAGCGTGAAGTGGATGGTCTCCTGGCTCAGCCGAATGAAAACAAGTTGGAAAATGCCAGGCTCGCCTGGCTGGATGCCCACAGGGAATTTGCTGCTGCACTGCCTTATATCCAGTTGGCTTTTTCTTCGGGAGAGTTGCGCAGCCAGGGTAGAAAATTACTGTTATCAGTAGATAGTTGGCCGGCCCAGGCGGGCTACCTGGATACAGTGCCGGGTTATTCTGAGAGCGGTATCGTTAACGATACGGCCATTGATCTGACTTTAACGAACCTGCGCAAGCAGCACCGCCTGACGGCACATGAAGAGGCCAGCACCGGTTTTCACGCTTTGGAAATCATGCTCTGGGGGCCCACCAGCGAGCGGGTTGCGGAGCAGTTTTTGGCTAAGTCCGATGGGGAAAAGCCCGAGGCCCTGGCCGTCAATCGGCGTCGTGAACTAACCCGCTTGATCGTTAAAGGTGTGGAAGAGGATATGGCAGGCTTGGCCCGTCGTTGGCCGACGGCGGCCAACAGCCTTTCGCGGCCCTATCTATCCCTCGGACCGGTTGCCCGATTGCAGCAAATCCGTGCATCGCACACCCGGGTGATTGATGAGCAGCTGTTGCGCAGGTTGCCGGAGAGTTCCGAGAGCGATGTGGAAAGTAGCCGCGCTGCCGATTCAAAGCAGGCGATATTGGCAATTATGGCAACTCTCCAGTCAAACTGGATTCCCACTGGTGGGGGCGGCTTGGCGGAGCTGTTGCTGGATCGACATCAGGTGACGGCTTTAGAGCAGGCTTTTGTGGATTTCGAGAGCTTGTTGTTGCAAATGGAAGACCCGATTGAGCTGGCGGAGCTGACCCAATTGGCCCAGGCACGCAAACTTCTGGAACGTATCGCCGGGTTGATGGCAGGTACTACCCAAGTGCCAGTATCCGATCAGGATGTGATGCCGGTTAGCTTACCGGTTGATGGTGAATAAATCTTGCTCTCACAGGCATAACAAAAAACCCGGCGACTGCCGGGTTTTTTGTATCTGTTGGGTGGGGATTACCAGCGACGTACAGGGCCAGTATCCACGTGTACGAAGTTACTCTTCGGGTAGTATCCGACACCGCCCGCTTTCAGGTTGAGTGCTGCCTGGCGCAACTTCGACAGGGACACTCCCGGCATACGGATATCCAAGGCCATACCACGTGTGTGGTAACTGCGTTTCGCTACGCCTCGGCCAGCTGCGCGCAGTTTGGCATTGGTTTTAGGTGAACGGTACCCAGAGATAATCTCAATGGTGCCGTTGTAATTGAACTTCTCCTTCAGCTTGTAGACGATATCTAGAAGCTTGGGGTCCATTCGGGTCACTTCGTTGGCGCGGTGGTCACGAAGCAATTTGTTGAACTGCTTCAGGCCTCCGCTGCTGTAATCTCCGTTAGTCCAGTAGGCGGCCTCCAGCTTCTCCCCGGTGTGCAGGTTGCGCATTTTCAGGGTGCGGGAGCTACCTACTTTTGCGAAAGTCGGTCCGGCGCTGACGGCCGCCGCAGTTGCGCAGGTCACTGCCAGGAATCGACGTCTGGATGGATTCTTCATAATTCCGCCTCGTCGTTAAATCTCTCGTCGGTTTGCCTTAGTTGGCGCAACCGGGTACGGCGGAAAATGTACAAAAAATAACCAGTTGTTACAAACCTGAAGCTGCTAATTCGGAAATAATTAGATGGCCTGGGTGGTATATTTTTTCTTTTCTGCTATCTAAAACCGGAATTTTTACTGCTGATCAGTCGATGGTGCTGAATAGGTTGGAGACAGCGTTGTCATTGCACGCTAATCACTAAAAAATTATTTTTCTGCGACTTATAAGTTTTATCGGGCTGTTTCGTCAGTGTACTTGGGAGCTATCCGATCACCTCTTCGGTCATGAGCTTGATAGCCTTCTTTATTAGTGGGTGGTTTACCCATCTATATACAGAAGACAACCTAGATATAGAGAAGATAAGAGTTTGTATGTACATGTATATACATGTGACTTAGGTGCTGCTAGCGTAGTATTTCTCCGGACATTCAGCTGTTTAGGTTATCTGGCAGACTCTGGACCGCCCTATATTTGGGGGGCGTATTGATCTCGATTTCCTGGAGCCCGCCAGTAGCAGCGGGCGATAAAAAGAAACCTGGAAAAATTAGATCCGGCCAGTATTGCTACCACGGTTGTGAATATGGCAAATCTCTAATTTTTTAATGACAAGGATGTAGTTTCCAAATCAAGGCCAGGGTTTAAATAGGAATGTGAGTAGTGCTTTGAAAAATTAAATCAAACTTGCTTAGGTGGTTATTCTGATCGGTGTCTTTCAAGTTCTATTGTTTGGAGAACTTTAGCGTTATAGAGCGCTGTCAGAGAAAATGAGAACAGGCAAAATCCTTTAGCGATACTTAATATTTTTCACTTGCCGATAAGCTCCCTAATTTGGATAAGGCAGCTCTTTGTCACGATGATAAATATCAGAGCGGAATTGGGGGCGCCCATCCCTATCTATCCATGCTGTCATATAAACAATGTAAATACGGGGTGACCCCTTAACCTTTACATTCAGAGCATCATGCCCATTCGCTGCCTGTGCTACCCGAGTTCTATCCCAACCCTGGTCACGGAGAAGAAAGTACGCTAATTCTTCTGGTGCTTGTAGCCTTACGCATCCGTGACTTAATGCCCGCTGGCGAAGTTTAAACAGGCTTTGAGCTTGGGTGTCATGGAGAAAAATAGCCTGCTTATTGGGGATAACAAATTTCACTTTCCCAAGAGTATTCTCAGGGCCACTCAATTGCCTCAAAGTAGCATGCCCACCGGCTGCCTTGGCAATAGTCTCTTCTGTAATAGGGGACGATTTACCGCTGCGATATTGCACTACTCGATAACCCCGCTTGTGCATGGCTGTTGGGTTGTGTCGTGCCTTGGGCAAAAGCTCGGTGACAAGAATACTTCGGGGGACAGTCCAGGTTGGGCTGAAAACAATATTGGTTATTCGCGTGCGCATATCCGGTGTGCGCGTGCTGCTTTTTCCTACAACGGTTTTCATATCGAGAGCAACTGAACCATCTTCGATAAGCTGTAAGCGATAATCGGGCACATTAACGATTACGTAGCGATCATCCTCAGGGAGTTTTAGCTGTTCCCATCGGGATGCATTCAATTCCATTTGCTGAGCGCGCTCCATTGGAGATACGGCCAAGGCTGCAAGTGTGTCTTCATCGGCGATGCCGGTAACGTTCAACCCGTGACGCTCTTGAAAGCGCTCCACTGCAGCTTGGAGCGCACTGTCAAATCTTCGGGGGTCTTTTTGTGGGGCGGAAAGCGGCCCGGGTTGACCGTGATAATCCTTATAAATTGCCAGCAAGTTACGTAGTTGCAGGACACGAGGGCCTTTGTCTCCGGGCTGTAAAGTTTTTCCCTGGGCAATAGGTCGCCAGTTTTTCGCTAAAACTCGGTAAGCCTGAGCGGTATCGCGCAATTGCTGGGTCGAACTGATTGGCTCAATAATGATATCGGTCTGCCCAGTGAATGAGGCATTCAAAGGGCTGGCCGAGGCAATTACGAGGCTTATCAGTGCGGCGATGCCGAGCTGGAATGGGCCATTTGCCATGCTGATAACTCAGTAGTCCCTGTAGTTCTTAATCCGCTTCACTCTGTTACCTCCTATTACTGATCCCGGTTATAGATATCCGGCCGAAACTGAAGCTGCCCATTTTCATCGATCCAGGCGGTCCAGTAAGCGATATAAACCGGTAGGGGATTTTTAAGGGCAACACCATGGGTGCGACCACTTCCCAGCGCGCGATTGATGCGAGCATCACTCCACTTGTTTTGCTGGGCTAACATCATGCGAGCAAACTGCAATGGTTTTTCCAGACGAATACAACCGTGGCTAAAGGCCCTTTGTGATTTTTTAAATAAATGCTTGCTATTTGTGTCGTGTAGAAAAATGGCCTGCCGATTGGGGATAACAAACTTCACTCTTCCCAAAGCATTTCCCGGCCCGCCTTTTTGTTGCAGTGAAACTTGTCCTCGACGCACTGCGGCTACATTTCCACGAGTAAATGGTACCGATCTACCCCGATGATTCATCAGGCGATAACCTTTTGCCCTGAGGGCGGAACTGCCCTTAGGTAAAAGTTCCCGCAGCGCAATACTGGGCGGGACACGCCATACAGGATTAAATTCCAGTCGCGTCATACGGGTAGCGATTTGCGGTGTTTTGTGTTTTGGTTTTCCCACAACCACACGCATACGGAACTGCTCTTTATCGCCTTCAATTAGGCGCAAATTAAACTCCGGAACATTCACGATGATATAGCGAGGCCCTAAATCCTTGGGGAGTTGTTTCCAGCGTTCAATATTCGCTGCCAGAATTTTGGCAACTTTATCTGGAGGGGTATTGAGTCGACTCCGGGTTCCCTCATCAACCAGTGCCGTTTGTTTTAATCCGTGACGTTTCTGAAATCGTTTAACGGCCTGCTGCAGTTTTTTGTCGTAGACATCTGCTTTAGAAGTATCTGCTCCGTACTCTTCGGGATGGTGATCACCATAGAGCATTAACAGGCTTCTCAATTGCGCAACCCGGGGACTGCGACTGCCCGGTGCGATAGGTTGTCCAGCACTGAGCGGTTTCCAGTAATTACCTTGTGCCAGGGTTTGATAGCGTGCTAACGCTTCGCTGAGTAGGGAAAATTGCCTGCCCTGAGGTAAAAAAGGATCGCGACTGCCGATCAAGTCAGGTTCGACGGTATCTTTAGCTTCGGCGATTATTTGTGGTGAGTGAATGCCTACCGATATTGCTATGGCAATCGCAGCGGCACTCGCCCTGAGGGAGGTTAGTTGGTTGCGTGGCAAAAAAGCGCAAAGTGAATTGTTGGCAGCACCCATAAGTCACCCCTGCAAGCACTGAGAAATCAGTGAGATTTATCACTGTGCTCACATTGATAACTTGTGACTGATAGTCTTTAAATAATTTTCAGGAATGGTGCTGCTTAAGAAAGGCTAATTAATGGAATAACACGCTTAATAATTCCCTGGTTATAACCGGGGCGACATATAGCCGCCCCGGTTTCTTTTAAAATTGATTATCGGTCAGTCCATCTTTGCCATAAATATCCGGGCGGAAGTTCAGGTTGCCCTGACCATCGACCCAGGCAGTCCAGTAGGTGATATAAACCTTCACCAGTTGGGACATATCCACTTCTGTGGTTTCCTCTCCTGTGGTCAATTGATCGATACGCCATTGATCCCAATCCCCTTGGGGACGAAGCAGCGCTTCGGCCAAGTGGCGGGGTTTTTCCAGGCGGATACAGCCATGGCTATAGCCCCGTGTGGTCAGGGAAAAAAGTTTGCGCGCGCGCGTATCGTGCAGGTACACGTCGTGAATATTGGGGATTTCAAATTTGACACGTCCCAATATGTTTTCCTCACCGCCCATTTGGCGCATAAGGTAGGAACCCGCACCTGCAGCAGATAGGTTTTGCGGAGTCAGGGGCAGTTTTTCACCCCTGCCGCTAATCACCCGATATCCCATTTTTTCCATACCCGCTGGGTTTTTACGAGCTTTGGGGAGTATCTCATTTACCAGGATACTGCGCGGTACTGTCCAAGTGGGGTTAAAGACTACCTTGCTGACACGGGTGGTTATTTCAGGCGTTGCGTGCTTTTTCTTGCCGACGACCACATTCATCGCCAGTTTGACCTGGTCGTTTTCCACGTATTTGAGACGATACGCAGGAATATTGACCTGGATAAAGCGGCTGCCCAATTGTTCCGGCAACTCTTCGCGGCGCTTGATATTCATTTCCACAATGCGGGCGCGCGCAGCTGGGGATAAGTTCAGGCGCTTGCGAGTTGAGCGACCGACAATACCATCTGCTCTCAGGCCGTGACGTTTCTGGAAGCGCACCACCGCTTGGTGAAGGCCCCGATCGAAGCGATTGCGATCAGTGCCGCCGTAGCTGTAGTAAGACTGGTAATCACCGTATAGGGAGAGCAGGTTGCGCAGGAGGCCCACATGTGGGTGGCGTGCACCCATGGTCATGGCAGGGCCCGCCGGGATCGGACGCCAGCGACCGCTGGAGGAAATCTTGCGCAGTCGTTGCAGCTCACCGCGCAGCGCCCTTACATCGTTCCCATAGGGCCGGTTTTCCTCGTAGTAAGGCCCCTCACTGTTTTCAGATCTCACCGGTGGGGCGGCAGTATTTGGCCGCCCCTGATTGTAATAAACACGGCTGCCGGAACCTGAGCCACTATTGTTGTCCCGGTAGGAACGGTATCGACTGCGCTCATAGGTGCGAGTGCTACCGGAATAATTGCGTCCTGAGTAATTGCCGGAAGTATCCGCATTGTATTCCCGCGAGTAATAGCGGCTGCGTACATTGCTGCCGAGATTGGCTGCGCGATCATATCCGCGGAAGTACTTGCGCCCGCGGGGTTCACTGGAAGCCTGCGGTTGAGCGGTGCTGGTAGCAACCAGGCGGAAACCTTCGCTATCCCGCAGAACCGGTGTGACACCCCGACGCGGGCGGGTTTTGGGCTTGAGCCTGTCCAGCTGGGTATCTTGCGCGTAGGAGACAAAGGCATCGGTCAGTAAGATATCCAATACTGCAGCCATCTGAAGCCGTTGTGGAGTATCGCGGAGGGTGCGATCGAAGTACCCTAGGTGGTAGCGGTAGTCGACCATGCTGCTCGGATTGCCGGAGCTGGCAGCTGTGAGTTGTTTCAGCAGGTCATTGGCACTATCACTTAGGCTGTAGTTATCGAACCAAAGCAAGCGGTAATCCGTGCGCTGGTAGATCTTGCGCACAGCGGCGGGGTTAAAAATGGGGTCCTGGGCTGGCCAGGCATCAGGGTTTTCCTCTAGCCAGTGCACTAAATGAGGGCGAACAGCGTTCTCCGGTAAAACGGGTACGGTCTTCTGGTTTGCTGCGAAAGCATAATAAAGAATGAAGACACAGAGGCTACCCAGTGTCAGCAATGGAAGTACAGATTTGCGTCTACGATGCTCGGGGTTGAAATACGACATGGTACCTCAGCGATTCTGCGGGGGCCCGGTGCGATATTTTGGAAAATGCCGGGCGCCAGATCGTTCATACCTTCCCAACCTGTGGCGAGCCCATCCAGATACTCAGGGATATTATCGGTGACTCGCACGTGTCATGCGTCCCGCGCGACTTCCTTTTATTAAGACTGCTGTCGGTGTCCTGCTTGCGCGAAACTCAACCAACTTCAGTCTGTGAAAGTAAGTATGGCAATAAATGCAAAATTTGCTTGGCGCTTCATTCTTTTTAGAGTAAGGATTTGCGAATGATGAGTTTTGCGTCAAATATTTCGCTCGTGGGTGAAAAAGGGGCGTGTTTACTGGGGCTTATTTGAATATGGTGCAGAGGCTTGCACAAAAAGTTATGCACAATTTTTCTGCCATTAGTATTGAGCCCGCTTAATTGGGCGACTGGGTAGTGAAGTAGCGCAGGGGTCCATTTTCATTGCCCTGTATAAAAGTCTGCTCCCAAAGTTGGCCACACCCCCTCTGGTCGATGGTGATCACGGTACTCGCGCGGGTACCGTAGCCGCCATTGCGAAGCATTGGTTCTATCGCCGAGCTATCGGCATCAATTTGAATGAATATCGAAGAGAGTGCCCGCTCAATCTTCAGTGGTAGCCCTGTATGAGGGAGTTGTTGGTCCGGCGCGCGGGTGCGATCTTTGAGTAGTGCCAGTGCTGGCTCCACAAAGCTCTCGATTGTTACCAGTTGGTCGGCCGCAGGTATTATTTCTGCCAGCCCCACTTTGCCCCTTTCCACCTTTGGCCAGGGCTCGTCCGGCGCACCGTTGGAGATACCGTGAATGCCCGGTTCAAAAGTAAATGGCTTGTGCCGGTTCCCGGCACAGAAGAGAGTGTTTTGATTCTGAATATCAAACAGCAGGGCGTTAAAGCCTCGATATTGCTGGGATTCCAGGTAGTGGATGAAATGCTCAGGGCTAATTTGTTGGCTGAGGAATTTCTGCGGTATTTCTCCGCGGGAAAGCGCTCCTACAGGTTCCGGTGTTCCAGGCTCCCGGATATTGGTTACAGCTGCGACCCGTCCGGGGGATACGCCGGCCCAGGTTCCCTGAGCTTCAAGGTCTCTACCCGCAATTAGCCCGGTCCCGGGCCAGTGCTCCGCTGCTGCGGTTGGCCTTTGATAGAACTCATCCCGATTGGCGATCAACAGCAGAGGGTATTTCGGGTGGCATTGATAGGCGAATAGCAGTAGACACATGGGGATCTTCCCTAGGGGCAAGCTGCCCTTCCACAGCGGGGGGCTTTACGACCATAATACGCCCTTTATTAGCAATCGCGATTCCCCCATGCTGACCTATCCCGAAATTGACCCGGTAGCCTTTGCAATAGGCCCCTTAAAAGTGCACTGGTATGGGCTGATGTACTTGGCTGGCTTTGTCGCGGCCTGGTGGTTGGCATTGCGCCGAAGTGCCAAACCCTGGTCACCGGTTATTAAATCCGAAGTTGAGGACTTGATTCTCTACTGTGCCATTGGTGTCGTTATCGGTGGCCGCTTGGGGTACATGTTCTTTTATAACTTCCCCCAGTTGCTCGAAGACCCGATATCACTGATCCGGCTGTGGGAAGGAGGGATGAGCTTCCACGGCGGGCTGATAGGGGTAATGTTGGCCACGGCACTCTACGCACGCAAAATTGGTACAACCTTCCCGGCTCTAATTGATTTCGTTGCTCCTCTGGTGCCCATAGGTCTTGGGCTTGGGCGGATCGGTAATTTTATTGGCCAGGAGCTTTGGGGGCGTGAAACTGAAGGCCCTTGGGGCATGGTCTTTCCAAAGGACCCGGACCTTCTGGTCCGGCACCCATCCCAGCTGTATCAAGCCTTCCTTGAGGGGCTGGTTCTCTTTGCGCTGCTCTGGTGGTTCTCCAGTAAGCCGCGCCCTCGACTCGCGGTGGGTGGTATGTTCGTGACGCTCTACGGTGTATTCCGCTTCCTGGTGGAATTTGTCCGGGAGCCCGATGGGCATATTGGTTTTGATTTATTTGGATGGATGACACGTGGGCAGCTTTTGAGCCTGCCGATGATTATTGCCGGCATCGCATTGCTGGTGTGGAGTTATAAAACTCAGCCGCTTCCCGAGGGGAGAACTGAGCAGAAAGGTAAGAAAGCAGGGTCTTCCCGAGTTAAAGGCGGAGCATAGCAGTAGATGAAGCAGTATCTCGATCTAATGCGCCATGTGCGCGATAACGGCACCGTTAAAGGTGACCGCACCGGCACTGGTACTCTCAGTGTGTTTGGCTATCAAATGCGCTTTAATTTGGCGGAGGGTTTTCCGCTGATCACCACTAAAAAGTGCCATTTGCGCTCGATTATTCACGAACTTCTGTGGTTTTTGCAGGGGGATACCAATATCCGCTACCTCCAGGACAATAAGGTGCGGATTTGGGATGAGTGGGCGACAGAGGACGGTGATCTGGGCCCTGTATATGGCCATCAATGGCGCTCCTGGCCCACTTCGGATGGCCGCCAGATCGACCAGATTGAGCAGTTGGTACATCAGTTGAAAACCCGCCCGGACTCCCGGCGCCTGATGGTTAGCGCCTGGAACCCTGCGGATCTGCCAGATGAAGGTGTTTCACCTGCTGATAATGCCCGTGAAGGGCGCATGGCCCTGGCTCCCTGCCACGCCCTGTTCCAGTTTTATGTCGCTGACGGCAAGTTGTCCTGTCAGCTGTACCAGCGAAGCGCAGATATTTTCCTGGGGGTGCCTTTTAATATCGCCTCATACAGCCTGTTGACCCTTATGCTGGCACAGGTATGCGGTTTGAAGCCCGGCGATTTTATCCACACCTTTGGTGATGCTCACCTCTACTCCAACCATATGGAGCAGGTCGAACTGCAATTGCAGCGCGACCCTCTGCCTCTGCCACAAATGCACTTGAATCCAGATGTGAAAGATCTGTTTTCTTTCCGTTTCGAGGACTTTGAACTCAAAGGTTACGAGGCCTATCCACATATTCCGGCACCTGTAGCGGTTTAAGGAGCGGTAATGACGGTTTCAATTGCTTTGATTGCGGCGGTTGCCCGCAATGGTGCTATCGGCAAGGACAATGAGCTCCCCTGGCGTATCTCCGGCGATTTGCAGTTTTTTAAGCGGACGACTATGGGAAAGCCAGTAGTAATGGGACGAAAGACCTTTGAGTCTATTGGTCGCCCACTTCCGGGGCGCGTAAATATTGTCATTACGCGTAATGCTGACTGGGTTGCAGATGGCGTTGAGGTGGTCCAGTCTCTGGATAAAGCCTTGAGTCTGGCTCAAGAAAGCGCTAAAGACAGTGGGGCAAGCGAGGTGATGGTCATTGGTGGAGCACAAATTTACCGCCAGGCACTGCCACTGGCTGCCCGCTTATATGTCACCGAAGTTGACGCAAATATCGACGGGGATGCATACTTTCCCGACATGGATGACTCTTGGGTCGAATCGGCACGAGAGTGTTACCCGGCCTCGGACAGGAATGAGTACAACTACTCATTAGTCCAATATGACAGATTTAAATAAAAACAATTTGATCAAAAGTTGATCGATCTGTTAAATTCTCCAACAGCCTACACAAGGAAAGTCGCCGCTAATGTGTGCAAGTAACCCGGGAATGTTACCCAAGTGTTACTTTGCTACCCAAGCGGGCCGATGCTGGCAATCGGCATTTGAATAATCAAATCGGCTGTTTACAATGTGCGGCTCTTAGCTGTCTTCTAACCAATGTTTTTAAAACAAAAGGACACCGCGTTGTGGCAGCTATCTCATCGCGACCATGTTGTGAAATATTGAACCCACTGGGGGGTCTAATGAAAACCAAGCGATTCATGGCTGTGGCGCTGACCACTGCGCTGTCTGCTGGCGCGCTCTACGGCAGCGTAGCCACTGCGGATACTCTCGATAACGTACTCGCCGTCGGCCAGCAGAAAACCACTGCGGCCCAGGCATCGCAAAAGCGCATCGACAAGATTGCCGACGAAACTAGCAGCCTGCTGCAGGACTTCAAGGTGGTTAATAAAGAAATCGATGGTCTGCGCGTATACAACCGTCAGCTGGAAAAGCAGCTGGCCAACCAGCTCGAAGTTATCAACGATCTGGACGAGTCTATTGCCAACGTTACTGTTATCGAGCGTCAGATTCAGCCGCTGATCCTGCGTATGCTGGATGGCCTGGAACAGTTTATTGAGCTGGACGCACCGTTCAAGCTCGAAGAGCGTATCGCGAACCTCAACGGTGTTAAGAGCACCATGGATCGTTCGGATGTCAGTGTTGCGGAAAAATTCCGTCAGGTACTGGAGCTGTACAACTTTGAAGCGGAATATGCTCGTAAGATCGACTCTTACCGCGATACCCTGACTGTTGCCGGCCAGGAGCGTGAAGTGAGCGTTCTGCAAATCGGCCGTATCGCCCTGTTGGCTCAAACTACAGATGCTGAAATTTCCCTCGCTTACGACAAAGCGCAAAAAGCGTGGGTTGAGATCGATGCTGGTGAATACCGCCGCGCTCTCATGAACGGTCTGAAAATTGCCAAAAAGCAGGCCACTATCGACATCATGACCATGCCGATTCCGGCTCCGGAGGCAGCGCAATGAAAACCTCTTTCGCCAAACGCATTTTAGTGGCGGCAGCAGCTGGCCTGATCAGTTTCTCCGCAGTTGCACAGGAGAAGGCCTCTTCTCTGGATGACCTGCTGAAAATGGTTCAGCAATCCAAAGTTGCCGAGTCCAAAGAACACAAGCAGCGTGAAGCTGAGTTCCGCCGCCAGAAGGCCAACCAGAATGCTCTGCTGAATCAAGCTAAAAACACTCGTACCGCTGAAGAAAAGCGCTCTGCTGAACTGGAAAAGAAATACCAGGAGCAGGAAGTGGCTGTAGATCAGAAGCGTCAGCAGCTGAAAGAGCGTATGGGATCTTTGAATGAACTGTTTGGCCACATGTCCTCTACTGCAGCGGACCTGAGAGCCAATATTGGTTCCTCCCTGGTTTCTGCCCAATATCCTGGTCGTACAGAGTTCATCGACGGTCTTCTGGCCAAGATGAATACTGCTACCAAACTGCCGACTATCGAAGAGATCGAGCGTCTGTGGTTTGAAATTCAGCGTGAAACTGTTGAATCCGGCAAAATTGTTAAGTTTAACGCAACCGTGATCAAGCCAAATGGTGAACAGGTTGATCAGGAAGTGGTTCGCGTAGGTAACTTCAATCTGGTTTCCAATGGTAAATACCTGGAAATGAACAATGCCTACAAAATGGCTGAGCTGATCCGTCAGCCGGACGCCAAGTTCCAAGGCATGGCTGAAGCTCTGCAAAGCTCTACCGGTGGTTTCAGTGCCTTCGGTGTAGACCCGACTGGTCCTACCGGTGGCTCCTACCTGAAAGCTATGATCAATAGCCCGGACATCGTAGAGCGTTGGCACCAAGGTGACATCGTTGGCTACATCATTACTGCTGTTGGTGTTTTCGCGATGCTGCTGGCTATCTTCCGTCTGATTGTTCTGACTGGCGTCGGCGCTAAAGTGAATGCTCAGCTGCGTTCCTCTACTCCGAACACCAATAACCCGCTGGGTCGTGTACTGGCTGTTGCGGAAGAGAACAAAGGTGTAGACGGCGAAACTCTCGAGCTGAAGATGGAAGAAGCAGTACTGAAGGAGCGCCCGGCAATCGAATCCGGCCTCAACCTGCTGAAGATCATCGCGATGGTTGCTCCGCTGCTGGGTCTGCTGGGTACCGTTACCGGTATGATCGTAACCTTCCAGGCGATCACTATCTTTGGTGCGGGCGATCCTAAGGCAATGGCCGGCGGTATTTCCTCAGCCCTGATCACCACTGTTCTCGGTCTGTGTGTTGCTATCCCGACTGTATTGATGCACACCATTGTAAATGCCCGTGCCAAGCGTGTTCTGCATATTCTTGAAGAGCAGAGTGCCGGTATCGTGGCAGAAAACGCCGAGCGCAAATAAGAGGAGGCGGCAACATGCACGCATTAATCGACGCATGGGCCGCCGTCAACGCCTTTATGGCGTCGGGCGGGCCAGTACTGTTCCTGATCGCCGGCCTGACCTTCTTTATGTGGACGCTGATTTTTGAACGTGTTTTCTACTTTAACAAAGGGTTGAAAAGTGACGTTCAGGGTGCGGTAGACCAATGGGAGGGGCGCGGTGAGCGCAAATCCTGGGCTTCGCACCAGATCCGTTATGCAATGATTTCCCGGGTATCCGAGAAAATTCAGGACAATATGGACATGATCCAAGCCTGTGTCGCCCTGGCCCCTCTGTTTGGGTTGTTGGGTACGGTTTGGGGCATGATCAACGTGTTCGATGTTCTCGCGATTACAGGTGGCGGTGACGCTAAGCAGATGGCCAGTGGTGTATCCATGGCAACTATCCCAACAATGGCGGGTATGGTTGCGGCCCTGTCAGGCGTATTTGCCAACACTTATCTAGCCCGTAAAGCTGAGCGTGAAACCCAGCTGCTGGAAGATCATCTGACAATGGATCACTAAGCATACACCAGCGAATAACTCCGTTTATTTGCTGTGAAGGTTTAGCCAAGCCAGATACTTTTGCCGGGGGCTCCCTGAGTCCCCGCTGGAAAAGTTCGCTAAGAGAGTTGCTATGAGCAAAAGACAAAATACGGCAGAAGAAGAAGCCGGCGCAATTGACCTCACGCCCATGCTGGACGTGGTGTTTATCATGCTGATCTTCTTTATCGTCACCGCGACCTTTATTAAGGAGCCAGGTGCTGATGTTGAGAAGCCGGAAGCGACAACCGCTGAACTCAAGGCCGCCTCTATCTTGGTAGCGATCAACGACAGTGACGAGGTTTGGATTGCTAAAGAGAAGGTTGATGAGCGCCAGGTAAGAATTGTCCTGGAGCGTCTCTACTCGGAAAACCCGAAAGGGTGGTTGGTAATTCAGCCCGATAAGGGAGCAAGCATTGAGAAGATTGCCCTGATTGCGGAAGCAGCCAGGAAGATTGGTATCAAGAAAGTTTCCGTCGCTACAGAGAAGAGTTAACAGCTATGAATCCGGTAAGACTTCTTGGGGCAGGTACATTGGCGGTAGCCACGACCTTTGGCCTCATCTTCACCATGCATCAGCTGATTGCAGCAAACATGAAAGCTCCTGAAGAAAAGGACACTTTCAAAGTTGCCGATGTGGTGATGCCTGATACGAAGATTGAAACACAGTACGACACCGCCAAGCCGGTAAAACCAGACGAGCCAGACACTCCGCCGCCGGAGATGCCGGAGCCTGACTTCGAGGAACCGAATATTGATGGCAACATCAGTATTGCTGCTCCCAAAGCGGGTGGTGATGTCAAACTGTCTGGCTTTAGTTTTGGCGAGGGTGATTACCTGCCGATCGTTAAAGTACAGCCGCAATATCCTCGTCGTGCTCAGCAGCGTGGTATAGAAGGCTATGTAATCGTTGAATACACCGTAACGACTAATGGCTCTGTACGTGATCCGATAGTGATTGAGGCGTTTACGCTGAAGGGTAAACCCACAACTGTTTTCAATCGTGCAGCTTTGAAGTCCGCGTTGAAGTACAAGTACAAGCCGCGGGTAGTCGATGGCAAGCCGACCGAAGTTCCTAATGTTAGAACTAAGATCAGCTTTAACATGGCTAAGGACTAAAGAGGGGGAAGCACTATGAAGTTGACGACCATCACTAAAGGTTTGTCCAAGTTCGCTCTGCGCACGTCAGTAGCGCTACCCTTGGTTCTGGCACCGACGGTCAGCGTTACCGTGCTCGACGCGGTAGGAGTGTCTGCTCCTTTCGCTTCTGCACAGGCGCAGGAACAGAAAAAGCCGAGTAAGCAAAAGACTCGTAAAGTTCCGGCAATGCGCGAAGCTGCGTATAAGAAGCTGGAAAAAGCCCAAGAAGCTGCTGATGCAGAGGATTGGCCGGCTGCACTTGTAGCGCTGAAAGAAATGGATGAGGCTAAGAAGCGCTTCAACGGCTATGAAATTGCCCAGATGTATAACTTCTTCGGTGTTGTTTACTACAGCACTGAGCGTTACAAGGAGGCGATTCCCTATTTTAAAAAGGTGCTAGACCAGGGTGAAAAAAACCTGCCGGTGGCTTTGGAAGTAGGAACTTTGTTTACACTGGCTCAGCTCTATTTTGTCACTGAGGATTACAAGCAGGCGATTAACTACCTGAACCAATGGTTTAAGGTCTCTGATCGTATTACTGCTGATTCCTACGCTTTACGTGCCCAGGCTTATAACCAGGTTGGCAACCAGGCTAAGGCTCTCTCGGATATCAATGTAGCGGTATCCATGTATGAAAAAGAGGGCAAGACACCTAAAGAAGCATGGTATGGATTACAGCAATATGTTTATTTCGAGCGAAGCGATCACAAAAATGTAGCCGGAGTCTTGGAAAAACTGGTGCAGTACTATCCAAAGCCTGTGTACTACAAAACACTGGCGGCGATGTATGGCGAGTTGAAGCGCGAGAAGGACCAGCTGCATATGATGGAAGCAGCCTACCTTGCCGGTGCTTTGGAAAAGGATAGAGACCTATTGAATATGGGTTATCTCTTTATGGGGCATGAAATGCCTTATAAAGGGGCTAAGGTGATAGCTAAGGGTATTCAAGAGAAGAAGATCCCACGTACAGCTAAAAACCTGGAAACCCTAGCTCAGGCCTACCAGATGGCACAAGAACTTCAGAAAGCTATTCCGCAGCTGGAAGCAGCAGCTCAGCTTTCTGATAAAGGTGAGATTTACTCGCGCCTTGCTGGTATCTACCTAGATCTGGATCAGAACGAAAAAGCCATTACCATGGGTAAAAAAGCCATGGCTAAAGGTGGCGTTAAGCGTATTGATCAACTGCAAATTGTTATGGGTATGGCCAATGCCAACCTGAAGCGCTATGACTCAGCCTTGAAGAGCTTCAAGCTTGCACTGAAAAGTGAGAGATCTGAGAAAATGGCTAGGCAGTGGATTACCTTTATCGAAGGTGAACAGAAACGTGAGAAGCAGTTGGCAATTTAAAGCTAATTAACTTTTTAAGTTTCAAAAAAGCCGCGCAGTAATGCGCGGCTTTTTTTATGCTTCTTTCTCTTCTCACGGCAATACAAAATTTTGAGACAACCTGTATTAACAGACTATTTGCATTTTTTTGTAAATTGGCTAATGATTAATGGTAGCTGATCAGCTTTTCCATTTTCGGCATATGAATGCCGCTTATCGCACCCTAACAATAATAGGAGAGGTGTTATGGACAGAGCTTGCCAGTCGATTTCCAACCCCTTATTTTTCCCCCCACATTTACTCGCGGGTTACACAAAGAGCCTGGGTTTTGCCGCTGCAATCACAGTTGGATTGATCTTTTTGATGAGTCAACTAGTAGCTACTGATATCGAGGAGCCCAAACTCAGCCTGTTGCCTGCGATAAAACCGGTACATATGCCAAAAAAAGAGATTGTTACCCAAACTTATGAGGAGCCTACACCGCCACAAGCTGTGCTGGAGCAGCCGACGATGCGGGTTGAGGAAACTGAGGTAACACCGGTTACGATGAAAGTAGTGATTGGTACGCCCACTCCTGTCACTTCTACTGGGGTGCAAATATCGCGCGACCCCTTACCAGTTTATAAAGCTAAACCACGATACCCCAATGCGGCACTACGCAGGGGGATAGAGGGGTATGCCGTTGTAGAATTTACGGTAACCAAAACGGGGGCGGTACGTGATGCTCGTGTGGTTGGGGGCTATGACTCTAATGGTAACCCCACGAGCGTATTTGATCGCTCCGCTGTAGCCGCGGCAGAACGGTTTAAGTATCGACCCCAAATGGAGAATGGCCAGCCAGTGGAGCGCTACGGGGTACGCAATCGAATCAGTTACAAAATAGCGGAATAAAAAAACGGCCCTTTGGGGCCGTTTTGTTTAGAATAGTTTTAATCAGTCAATTTCCCTCACCGCCCCGCGGTCTGCACTGGTGGCAAGCATGGCATAGGCTCTCAGTGCTTTGCTGACTTTACGAGGGCGCTTTTCTATGGGCTTCCATCCATTGGGGTTTTCTTCCATTTCTCGGCGCCGCTTATCGAGTTCACTTTCCTCAATAGCGATTTCAATTTTCCTCGCTGGAATATCAATGCGTATTAGATCGCCATTGCGCACCAGAGCGATGTTACCTCCAGACGCCGCCTCCGGTGAAACATGTCCAATAGAGAGGCCTGAAGTACCGCCTGAGAAGCGGCCATCGGTAATCAATGCGCAGTGCTCACCGAGTCCCTTGGACTTTAAATAACTGGTGGGGTAGAGCATCTCCTGCATTCCAGGTCCGCCTTTAGGACCCTCATAGCGGACGATAACAGCCTCGCCTTTACTGACCTTCCCTTCGAGGATATTGGAAACCGCCTCTTCCTGGCTTTCTACTACATGGGCGGGGCCTTCGAATTTCCACAGCGACTCATCGACGCCGGAAGTCTTCACTACACAGCCATTGGGGGCCAGGTTACCAAAGAGAACGGCGAGCCCTCCCTCAGAGGAGTAGGCGTGCTCCGCAGAACGGATACAGCCACGCTGGCGGTCTGCATCTAAAGTGGACCAGCGGCATTCCTGGCTGAAAGCCGTTTGGGTGGGAATGCCTGCGGGTCCCGCGCGATAGAATTCCAGTACAGATTGGTCGTCTGTGCGGCAAATATCCCAGCGCGCCAGGGCATCGGCGAGCGAACCACCGTAGGCGGTTGGCAGTGTGGAGTCGATAAGACCTGCGGCCTCCAGCTCCCCAAGGATAGCCATTACACCACCGGCGCGGTGTACATCTTCTATATGGTATTTCTCGGTATTGGGGGCAACCTTGCACAGTTGTGGAACCTCACGGGAGAGGCTGTCGATATCTTCCAGGGTAAAGTCAATCTCACCCTCCTGAGCAGTTGCCAGCAGGTGCAGGATGGTATTTGTGGAGCCTCCCATGGCGATATCGAGTGCCATGGCATTGCGGAAGGCTGTGCGGTTGGCAATATTGCGTGGCAGGGCAGTCTCGTCATCCTGCTCATAATAGCGCTTGGTCAGGGTTACGATCTCTCGGCCAGCGCGCAGGAATAGCTCCTTGCGGTCGGCGTGAGTCGCCAGCATTGTGCCGTTACCAGGGAGTGAAAGCCCCAGGGCCTCGGTCAGGCAGTTCATGGAGTTCGCTGTAAACATACCTGAGCAGGAGCCACAGGTCGGGCAGGCAGAGCGCTCATACTCAGCAACTTCCTCGTCGGAGGCCGTATCTGTAGCGGCGATCACCATAGCATCTACTAAGTCGAGCTTGTGGTCAGCCAGCTTGGTTTTGCCGGCCTCCATGGGGCCACCGGAGACAAAGATAACTGGAATGTTCAGGCGCATGGCGGCCATCATCATTCCCGGTGTGATCTTGTCACAGTTGGAGATACAAACCAGGGCGTCGGCACAGTGGGCATTGACCATGTACTCCACTGAGTCAGCGATAATTTCGCGGCTGGGCAGGCTATAGAGCATGCCGTCGTGACCCATTGCGATACCGTCATCCACAGCGATCGTATTGAACTCCTTGGCCACGCCGCCGGCGCGTTCAATCTCCCTTGCGACAAGCTGACCCATATCTTTTAGGTGTACGTGTCCAGGGACAAACTGGGTAAAAGAGTTTGCGATGGCAATGATTGGCTTATGGAAGTCCTCGTCCGTCATACCGGTGGCACGCCACAAGGCGCGGGCTCCGGCCATATTGCGACCGGCGGTAGAGGTGCGGGAGCGGTATTGGGGCATAGTCACAGATTCCAGCTGGCAACAATGAATGCGCCAGCTTAACAAAAAATGGACTTTCCTGGGATGTTTTTGCGTCCAAACTACCCATTAAAGGAGTATTAAGGATAGATATTTCAAATTTCTATGACTAAGTGGACTGACTTTTCCCCAGGCGTTTACGCAGGATTCTCGAATTGCGCTGAATGTTGTACAGGGACTTTCGCGCGGTAGGCAGCTCACTGATACCGACTTGTTCAAAGCCCTGTTCGATAAACCAGTGCTCTGTCTGGGTGGTGAGGACGTAGAGCTCATCAACCTGGACTGTTTGCGCCTGCCTCTCAAGGTGGCGCATCAGCTTGGCTCCACGCCCGCCACCGCGAAATTCTGGGTGGCTGGCAAGGCAGGCAACTTCGGCTGCTGTGGTAGTGCCCCTATCATCCTTAATGGGATACAGAGCAGCACAGGCAACTGGAGTACCATCCACTTCCACAAGCGTGAAGTGTTCAATTTCTGCCTCGAGCTTCTCACGGGAGCGCCGTACCAAAACGCCATCTTTCTCTAACGGACGAATCAGTCCAAGAATGCCGCCCACATCGGTAATTCGCGCTCTGCGCACAACTTCGTAGCTGTCCCGGTAAATCATGGTGCCGGCGCCTTCACGGCGGAATAGCTCCTGAATTAAGGCGCCGTTTTTACAAAAGCTAAGTAGATGTGTACGGGCGATCCCTGCATTACAGGCTCGAATGGCGCAGCGCAAGGTTGCGCTTTGCACCTTGGGTGAAACTTGCTCTGCCTGCAAAATACTCAATTCGTGTACCGGATTTCCGTCCACTTGAAGTTGCTCAGGTTCGCGGAATAGCACTAGTTTCTCGGCGCGCAATACTCTGGAAGCCTCAGCGGCCAGGTCCAGGTAATTGATATTGAAAAGCTCCCCGGTTAGGGATGTGCCCAGGGGAGAAAGGAGTACCAGGGAACCCTGATCTAGGTTTTGCTCCAGAGTGTTGGTGTCCATGCGTCGCACGGTGCCGGTCCAGCCCAGGTCCACGCCATCTAGCACGCCACTGGGACGGGCGGTAACAAAATTGCCTGAGACCACCTTGAGGGCCGAACGCGCCATCGGTGAGTCTGGCAGTCCTTGGGAAAAAGCAGCTTCAATATCGAAGCGCAGTTTACCCACGACGGACTTAACAATCTCCAATGTCTCTCGATTGGTAATACGCTGGTTCTCGTGAAACCGATTTTCTATGCCGCGCTCATCCAGGGCTCGATTAATTTGTTCCCGCGCGCCGTGCACAACAACCAGGCGAACCCCAAGGCTGGCAAGCAGCGCCATATCGTGTACTAGATTGCGGAAATTGGCGTGCTCTAAAGCATCGCCGGGGATACCAATTACTAAAGTGCGACCGCGCAGGTCGTTGATGTAAGGTGCCGCGTGGCGAAACCAGTTCAGGGAGGCGTTATCGTCGCTCACTAATTCTTACCGTGTGCAAGTCTTGTGGTGTTAAAGCCCCGGAGGCTGTCGCAGGCAGATTAAAGGCAAAAGCGGCCAATCAAGTCGCGCAGAATGTTGACCATAGGGTTGATTCGATCCAGGGCGAGAAATTCATCCGGCTGATGAGCTTGGTCAATATCGCCGGGGCCGAGCACGATAGTGTCAATATTCAAACTCTTCAAGTAGGGTGCTTCAGTACCAAAGGCAACACTTTCAGCGGGATGGCCACAAAGTTGTTCTGCAACTTTTACTAACTCTGAATGGGCATCCTGTTCAAAGGGCGCAGTGCCGGGGAATAAAGAGGCCACTTCCACCTGAATTTTATTGTCTTGTGGAATGGTAAGGATACGTTTGTTTAGTTCTTCCCGTAGGTCAGTAAGTTGCATTCCTGGCAACGGGCGAATATCAAACTGGAGTTCTGTATGGCCGCAGATCCGATTGGGATTGTCACCCCCATGGATACATCCTAAGTTCATCGTGGGTACTGGAACGGCAAATCCGGGATTATTGTATTTTTGCTGCCACTCTTTTCGCAGTGTTAACAGTTCACCGATAACTTTATGCATGGCCTCAAGAGCGTTGGCTCCCAAGCTTGGATCCGATGAGTGGCCGGATTGCCCGGTAATACGCACTGCTTCCATCATAACCCCCTTGTGCATACGTATCGGGCGAAGCCCGGTGGGCTCACCAATTACCGCGTAGCGCGCTTGGGGTTTGCCAGCCTGCACCAGGGCGCGGGCACCACTCATACTTGTTTCTTCATCGGCTGTTGCCAAAACAATCAATGGTTTTTGTAGAGGCTTGTCGAGAAAAGTCTGCACAGCCTCAATAACCAGAGGGAAAAAGCCCTTCATATCACTGGTGCCAAGACCGTATAAGCGGTTGTCGCGCTCTAAAACCTTAAAGGGGTCCGATTGCCAGCGCCCCGCATCAAAGGGGACTGTATCAGTATGTCCGGATAGAACGAGCCCGCCTTTATCACCACTTTTACCGCCGAGAGTAGCAATCATATTGGCTTTGTTGGGAGAGCCCTTTAAAGGCATTATCTCTACATTGAAACCAAGTCCTTCCAACCATTCACCCAGTAGCTCAACCACCGGGCGGTTACCCATATCCAGGGAAGGATCGGTTGCACTGACACTGGGGCAGGCAATCAGTTGATGTAATTGGGTCTTCAGGTCAGGTACTGCGATACTCGCCATGGTGACTTTCCCTACTCTTGTTGCGCCATTCATTCAAGATAACAGCGGCTCCGATCAGTCCTCCCCCAAGGGCGAGACGGGTTAGATCGGCATCCCGATTCCAGATTAACAGATTTACCAACAAGCCAACGGGAATCAGTGCATTATTCATTGCGGCCAGGGTACCAGTAGAGACCTGCGTAGCACCCTTGTTCCACAAAAAATATCCCAGACCTGATGCCACCAATCCCAACCAGAGTAAAACACTCCACTGCTGTGAGCCCTGTGGGTACTGCGGTTTCCCAAGCAGGAGCCAGGCAATAACAGTGATCAAGCTGGCGCCTACAAAAAACCAAGCGAAGGTTTGTCTTGGGAGGGGGCCTTGCTCTCTGGACATCAGGCGCTTGTATGCCACCTGCCCCACGGCAAAACATAGGTTGGCACCCTGGACGACTGCAAACCCAATCCAAAAGTCGTTACTGGGGGAGCCCCAGCGAATAGTGGCTGCTCCCAATACGGCTGTGGCTGCGATAGTGAGGTTCCAGACAGAAAAGTGCCTGTTAAGGTAGTCCTCAAGGGCGGTGATATACAGGGGAGTGAAAATAGTAAATAGAAGTACTTCGGGGACACTGAGCAATAAGAATGACTGGTAGTAAAACAAGTACATCAGCCCCAGTTGTACAGCACCGATCACAATTAAACGTATCGCGGTACGGGGAGGGCAACCCTTCCATTTCAGCATGGGTAGAAATACCGCTGTGGCAAGGAGCACCCGTGTCATTGCGGAAAAATAGCTATCCACCTGTCCGGCCAGGTAGGCGCCTATCAAACTGAAGGAAAAGGCCCACAGAAGAGTGACAAACAACAGTAATGGCATCAGGGTGAATTCGCAGGCATAGATTGGTCGGCGGGCTCGGCCCAGTTTATTTCCCTAAATATTAATGCCAGAGGAGCGAAATAGATATCGACAGGAAGCCTTACTAAAGTGGTGGATATGAGAGGCATAAAAAAGGGGGCTTTAGCCCCCTTTGCTGATCTGCTCTGTGTGCTGCTTCGGTTTTAGCCGAACAAGCCTTTGAAGAAGTAGAAGAACAGGATCGCAATACCTGCACCCGCTGGCAGGGTGACCACCCAAGATGCGGCGATAGTGGTGATCATACGCAGGTTCAGGGCACCAATACCTCGCGCCAGGCCAACACCTAATACCGCACCCACCAGAGTATGGGTCGTGGAAATGGGTAGACCAGTACCGGAGGCCAGTACTACGGTGGAGGCGGCACCCAGCTCGGCAGCGAAGCCACGGCTCGGGGTCAGCTCGGTGATTTTCTTACCGATAGTGGCCATTACCTTAAAGCCGTATGTCGCCAGGCCCACCACGATACCGATACCGCCGAGCAGCAATATCCAGGAAGGCATAGTGGATTTAACGGTGATAGCGCCGCTCTGGATAGTGTTAACTACGGCAGCCAGGGGGCCAACGGCGTTGGCAACATCGTTGGAGCCGTGAGCGAAGGCCATGGCACAGGCGGTGAAGACCATCAGGATCGCAAATACGCGCTCGACGTTGGCGAAACGGTTTTCAGCTTCAGCTGCCGGGTCGCGCTGGACACGCTTGAGCATGGTGACCCCGATACCGGCGACAGCAAGGCCCACCAGGGCGGCGATACCGGCATCCTGGATAAAGCTGAGCTGGATATTGGCATCTTTAAGAACGTGCTTGAGGCCCTTGGTAAGGGTCACCATGGCAATCATCCAGCCCACTGCAAACATGTAGAAGGGGATGTAGCGCTTGGCATTGTTGAAGGGGTCTTCCGTGTCTAGGATCAGGCGCTGGACACTGCGGAATAACAGGAAAGACAGGGTGCCCGCGAGAACCGGGGAGACCACCCAGCTAGCCACGATGCTGCCCACTTTACCCCAGGCCACTGCATCTGGGGATATACCTACCGCAGAGAAGCCGACAATGGCGCCGACAATAGAGTGGGTGGTGGATACCGGCCAGCCGAGAATACTGGCTACCAGCAGCCAGGTGCCCGCCGCCAGCAGTGCCGAAAGCATACCGTATACCAACAGCTGCGGTTGGGCGGCGAAGACTTCAGAATCGATAATGCCTTTGCGGATGGTTGCGGTAACCTCTCCGCCTGCCAAATAGGCGCCGGCAAACTCAAAGATCATGGCGATAACAATCGCCTGCTTGATAGTCAGTGCACGGGAACCTACGGAGGTACCCATGGCGTTGGCTACGTCGTTGGCACCGACGCCCCAGGCCATAAAGAAGCCTGCTACACAGGCCAAAATCAATAATATATGGCCGTATTGACTAATAATTTCCACGCCAAACCCCCTAACGTGCTAACAACAACTGCAATCGGTTGCCCACGCTGTGGGCGCGATCGGCGAGTTCACCGATCCATTCAATAACCCGGTAGAGGAACATAACGTCCACCGGAGGTAAGTCTTTCTCAATAGCAAACAACGACGCGCGAATTTCGACTTCAAGCTTGTCTGACTTGCGCTCCAGTTCATCCAGCTCTTCGGTCATGCGTTTGGCGATATCCACCTCGCGCCCGGCAAAGCCGCTTTCCAGCAACTCGTCCAGTTCGTTGATCGCGCGCAGTGCCTGTGCAGAGGTGGCGACAGCGCTCTCCACAAAGGTGGTCATCAAGGATTGGAGAGGTGCGGGAATCTGCATCTTCCTGCCTACAGCCAGACCAGCAATATCCTGGGCAGTGTTGGCTACCTCATCCTGGGCATGCAGCAATTCCAGCAAGTCGGTCCTGGACACTGGCATAAACAGGCTGTCCGGCAGATGCAGGCGCAGGTCTCTCTTGATATCGTCAGCGCGATTCTCCGAGGCGGAGATGCGCAGTTGGATCTGTTCTGCCTCTTTGAGGTCACCTTTGATCAGTGCTTCAAAGAAGGGGATCAGGTCAGCCGATGCCTCGTGGGCCGTAGCCATATGCTTCTCGATTGGCTTAATCGGAGAGCGGCCAAATAAGTTGGCAATATTCGACAGGGCCATGGTTAGCTCCATTGCTCAGAATGCGAAAACGGCGGCATGGTACCCCAATCGGGGCAACTTCGTAACAGTGCGTTAACAGCGCACTTTCACAGCTTGATGATAGGGCTACAATGCAACGTCGCCATATGAGAATAAAGGGGTTGCCAATGGCAGAGAGCAGAGTTGCAGACCGCATACTTGAACTGCGCGGATTACTGGAAGATTTGGTGGGGCAGGGCTTTATTAGCCGAGAGGATGCCAACCGCATTGTCGGGACTCCGCGGACAGCAGAACAGGCCCAGATGCACCCGCTCAGCTATATCGCCAGTTGTGACCTGGCCAACCGCAAGCAACCGGGTAGTCTGCTCAATAGCGAATCCCTCAGTGCCTGGTTAGCGGAGAGCTCTTCCCACCCCTTGTATCATATTGATCCTCTGAAGGTTAATGTGAACGCTGTCACCGAGGTGATGAGCTTTCAATTTGCCAAGCGACACCAAATTCTCTGTGTCGAGGCGAGTACGGAAGAGCTTCTGGTGGCAACAGCTCAACCGTTTACCCATGGCTGGGAAGAGCAGCTGGAACATACCACCGGCCGCAGGGTCCGCCGTGTGGTAGCTGATCCGGCCGATATCAAACGACACTGCGTCGAGTTTTACTCCCTTTCCAATTCAATCTCTGGTGCAAGCGGCCTTCAGGGAACCTCAGCGGCAAATAATTTTGAACAGTTGCTGGAGTTGGGCGCCTTAAAGGACCCTGAAGCTAACGATCAACACATCGTCAATATCGTCGATTGGTTGTTGCAGCACGCCTTTGACCAGCGCGCCAGTGATATCCATATTGAACCACGCCGGGAAGTGGGACGTATTCGCTTTCGTATCGATGGCGTATTGCACCCGATTCATGAGCTTCCAGACCAGGTAAATGCTGCGGTTACCAGTCGCCTGAAAATCCTCGGGCGCATGAATGTGGCGGAGAAACGCAAACCTCAGGATGGCCGTATCAAGACAAAAAGGCCAGATGGCAGCGAAGTGGAGTTGCGCCTCTCCACACTTCCCACAGCCTTTGGCGAGAAGTTGGTAATGCGGATCTTCGATCCAGAGGTTCTCGCGCGATCTTATTCCGACCTGGGACTGGGTGGTGATGACTTGGCTCGCTGGCAGGCGATGCTGTCACGGCCCAATGGTATCGTACTGGTCACCGGTCCTACCGGTTCGGGAAAAACCACCACTTTGTATACAGGCCTCAAGCAGCTGGCGACTAGTGCGGTGAATGTCTCTACCGTTGAAGACCCTATCGAAATGGTGGAAGAGAGCTTTAACCAAACCCAGGTTCACCATGCTATTGGCTTTGATTTTGCTGCAGGTATCAGAACCCTGATGCGCCAGGATCCAGACATTATCATGGTGGGCGAGATTCGCGACTTGGAAACTGCTCAGATGGCGGTACAAGCGGCACTGACAGGCCACCTGGTTATCTCAACCCTACATACCAATGACGCTCCAACAGCGGTTACCCGCTTATTGGACCTGGGCTTGCCGCATTATTTATTGAAGTCCACCATTCTCGGGGTGATGGCCCAGCGCTTGGTACGGACACTATGTCCCAGTTGCAAGCAGGAGGACAAAATTGAAGAGGCCGATTGGCAGTCTCTGGTGAAACCCTGGAGGGCGCCGTTGCCGGACAAAGTCTACCGGCCGGAAGGTTGCCTGGAGTGTCGTAATACGGGCTATCGTGGGCGTCAGGGAATTTATGAAATCCTGCCATTTAGCGAGTCGGTACAAGCTATTGTTACCTCCGATTGTGATCTACAGCAACTGCGGCGCCAGGCGATGCGCGAAGGTATGAATAGTCTGAGGCTTTCCGGTGCGAAAAAAGTAGCGGCGGGTTTGACCACTGTGGCAGAGGTATTGAGGGTGGCCCCACCGCCGGATATCGCTTTCTAGCTTGGGTGGCCTCTCTGAGATAACTGTTTGAAGATGTAGAGGCCAGTGAAGTGACCTTATAGGAGGGCTTGCTCGGCCACTCATCATTATCCGATACCACCGCTAGCTATCGGAATGCCGATAGCTAGACAGAATTGCCCGCTGATATTCGCACCAAGGATCGACCCTCATGTTTGACAACATTCAGTGCCCAAAACCCATCCGCGCTCAACTTCAGTCACTTTGGCATGACTGGTGTGAACTGGCGGAGGCCGCGCTTGTTGTTGAGGTGGAGAGCTTGCTGGCAGAGCCATTGCTTGCGCAAGGAGTAGCTCGGAGCTTAATTGGTTCAGAATTTTTTTATCAACAGTGCTGTCGCCGCCCAGAGCTTTTACGGGATTTGTTACTTAAACAAGACCTTGGACTCTTCCTCCCGACCATAGAAAGTGATGAGGAGTTAGATCTTCAATTGCGCTTATTGCGTAACCGGGCAACAGCTGAGGTCATATTTCGCGATTTTGCCGGACAGTGGGATATTCCCCAGGCATGTCTGCGCCTCAGTGAATTGGCAGAGCTATCTATTCGCACGGCGATGCAATGGCACCATGAAAAGCTAGTGGATCGCTATGGGGAGCCTCGTAGTAGAGCCGGCGATAGTCAGTCGATGGTGGTGTTGGGGATGGGCAAATTGGGAGCCCGGGAGCTCAATCTCTCATCGGATATCGATCTGATTTTTGCTTACCCAGAGCCTGGTTATACCGATGGCGAAAAGAGTGTAGAAAATCAGCAGTTTTTCCAAAAACTCGGCCAGCGCTTGATTAAATCGTTGGATGGAATCAATGCGGATGGTTTTGTTTTTCGTGTAGATATGCGTTTGCGTCCCTATGGTGACAGTGGTCCCCTGGTAAGCCATTTCGCTGCTCTGGAGGACTATTACCAAACTCAAGGGCGTGAATGGGAGCGCTACGCCATGGTCAAAGCTCGCCCTGTTGCTGGCAGGGAGGCGATTGCTGAAGAGCTGATGGAGTTGCTGCGCCCATTTACTTATCGCCGCTATATCGATTTCAGTGCTATTGATGCTTTGCGTGAAATGAAAGCCCTGATACAGCGGCAAGTGCGCGCTCGTGGTTTAACGGACAATATCAAACTTGGACGGGGCGGCATACGCGAGTTGGAATTTATTGCCCAGGCATTCCAGTTAATTCGCGGAGGACGCGAACCCGCGCTGCGCGAGCGCAGTTTGCTCAAATTACTACCGCTTTTGGAAAGTGATGGCCATGTTGAACCGGGTGTGGCCAGTGAATTGACCAGTTGTTATTTGCTGCTGCGGAGAGTTGAACACGCTCTTCAGGCATACCGGGATCAACAAACACAGGCGCTCCCAGCGGAGAAGGAAGAAAGGGAAAAATTGGCATTTGCCCTGGGCCGTGACAACTGGGAGCAACTGGAGAGTGAGCTGGTGGATGTTCGTTCCTTAGTTGAACGGGAGTTCGATACAGTGATCGCTCCACCGGAGGAAATGGCTGCCCCCAGTGTGGCTGAGGAGTGGCAGGGGCTCTGGGCAAGTTGCGGCGACGAATCTGCAAATGAAGAGAATTTGCAGATTTTGGAAAGTGCAGGGTTTCTTCCTCCACCGCAGGCACTCGAGCACTTAAAGGAGCTGTGCCAGTCAACAATGGTTGCGGCACTACCTGCTTCTTCCCGTGCGCGCCTGGACCAATTTATGCCTACGCTACTGGCCGCAGCAGGGTTACAGGCTGATCCCTTGTTAGTGCTAACCCGTGTTTTACCTTTAGTGCGCTCAGTACTGCGTCGCAGTGCCTATCTCGTCCTGATTAATGAAAATCCCCCCGTGCTCAACCAGCTGGTGCGCCTCTGTAGTGCCAGTCCGTGGATTGCTGAGCAACTGGCACGCCATCCAATTCTGCTGGATGAACTGCTGGATTCGCGTAGGTTGTTGGCACCCTCTACGGCGGCAGATATTGCCAATGAGTTGCGTCTCGAATTGTTGCGGATTGATCCCGAAGATCTGGAATTGCAAATGGAGGCGCTGCGATATTTTAAACAGAGTCAAAGCCTGCGCATTGCGGCACAAGAAGTGAATGGTGCCCTGCCTTTGATGAAAGTCAGTGATTCCCTTACCTGGTTGGCAGAGGCGATATTGCAGCAGTCATTGCAACTCGCCTGGGCACAGATGGTGGATAAATACGGTGTGCCTGCGGGGGCCTCGGCAGAGGACATGCACTTTGCCATTATCGCCTATGGAAAGCTGGGGGGATTGGAGCTTGGCCACGGTTCTGACTTGGATGTTGTTTTTGTGCACGATGCGGATGCGATGCAGGTTACCGACGGTAAAACCAGTATTGATAACCTGAGTTTTTTTACCCGACTAGCACAGCGACTTATCCACATATTGCAAACCCGTACACTCAGCGGGCCTCTTTATGAGGTAGACACAAGACTGCGCCCCTCGGGTAATTCAGGACTCTTGGTGACTTCATTGGCTGCCTTTGAAAAATACCAGAGAGAGAGTGCCTGGACTTGGGAGCATCAGGCGCTGGTGAGAGCTCGACCTGTCGCCGGTAGTCTCCGCCTGAGTGAGTCGTTTCAACAGTTGCGCACGAAATTGCTTTGCCAGTCGCGAAAGAGCGATAAATTGCGTGATGAGGTGGTGGAAATGCGCAATAAAATGCGTGCGCACCTCGATAAGAGCAACGATAAAAAGTTTGATCTAAAGCACGGTGAGGGCGGTATTGTCGATATTGAATTTATGGTTCAATATGCTGCTCTGGCCTGGGCAAAAACTTCGCCCTCGATCGTGCGGTATACCGATAATATTCGCATTCTCGAAAGTCTAATTGATGCAGGCCTGATGCCGGCCCAACAAGCCGGACATCTGATCGACGCCTACAAAGCCTACCGATCTGAAGGTCATCGCCTGGCACTACAACAACTGCCAGGGATTGTGAGCGATGACCAATTCACAGCGGAAAGAAAGACCGTTCAAACAAACTGGCAGCAATTGCTCGGTTAATACCGGGTTTCTACCTGCTGCCCGATTAAACTGTTTTTCAGGATTTGTAGGAGTTACCCATGTCTTTTGCCGACCGCGACGGCGTTATCTGGTTTGATGGTGAATTGGTTCCCTGGCGCGATGCCCGGGTGCATGTCCTCACTCATACCCTGCACTATGGAATGGGGGTGTTTGAAGGCGTACGGGCTTATGAAACCGGTAACGGCACCAGTATCTTTCGTTTGCAAGAGCACACCCGTCGGTTGTTTCGCTCTGCAAAAATAATGAATATCCCAATGCCCTATAGCACTGATGAGCTGAATGAAGCTCAGCGGCTTGTGGTGCGCGAAAATAACCTGCGCCAAGCGTATCTAAGGCCAATGGTATTTTACGGGTCAGAGGGAATGGGGTTGCGCGCGGAAAATCTTTCAACCCATGTGATCGTCGCTTCCTGGGAGTGGCCCAGCTATATGAGCCCCGAGGCGCTGGAGCAGGGGATTAAGGTGAATACCTCCTCATACACCCGACACCATGTGAATATCAGCATGTGTAAGGCGAAAGCCAATGGTAACTATATAAACTCGATGTTGGCGTTACAGGAGGCGGTGCGCAATGGGTGCGAGGAGGCGTTATTACTGGACCCCGAGGGTTATGTTGCTGAGGGTAGTGGAGAAAATGTCTTCATTGTTCGCGATGGGACTATATATACCCCGGAGCTGACTTCGTGCCTGGATGGAATTACCCGCGATACAGTTATTGAGCTGGCGCGGGAGTGCGGCTATAGGGTACTAGAGAAGCGTATCACTCGGGACGAAGTCTATATCGCTGACGAAGCGTTTTTTACTGGCACAGCGGCGGAAGTATTGCCCATTAGTGAATTGGATGGGCGTTCTATCGGCAGTGGTCGTCGCGGCCCTATTACCGGGCGTTTGCAAAACCTTTATTTTGATGTGGTACATGGGCGTAGTGCCGCACATCGGGGCTGGCTCAGTGATGTGGCGGGCCAGGCGGAAGTAAAGATGCGCATAGCATGACTTAAAACAAAAACCCGGCAGATGCCGGGTTTTTATTTTAAGTAAGGTTTACTTAGTAAGAGCTGGTGGTGTCCGGGTGCCCTACGCAGTAATAATCAAAGCCTGCCTCGCGCATTTTCTCTGGTTTGGGCTAATTCCGCTCGTCAACTATAACCGGCATCTTGGAAGGCCTCTATTTTGGGATCGCACAGCGTTAGGTTATCGTGCTTGCCTAACGTTGACACTTTTTTATGGCCTCAGGGTTATTGCGTGGACTTTCGAACCTTGCTCTGACAGATACTATGGCATTGTTGATAGTGAATTTATTATGCTCAATGTGTTTAGCGAAGGTTCCGCTGGGAAGGGGCATAATGATAAAAATCAGTTCACTGCGTTCTACGCCGTAGGCGGCACCGGCTGAAAAAGGCTGGCTGCCAGTGGTGGTACCGTTTTCTTTATAGCCCTCAGTCTGGGCTATAAAAGGGAATAACACCTTGTTCAGGCGTTTGATTCTGTTCGAAGCAACTCCTTTATTGCCAGCTTCATCAAAGGCTATTGCTTGCACCAGGCGCACTTGGCTGGTGCAAAACACGGATTTCGTTCCTTAGCGTTCACTGTTTTGAAGTGTGGCTCTCTTGGAAAGTTTTACATTGCCTCGAGCCCAAGCTTTCAAGGCTGCTTCGCGCCAGCAGAATTGCCAGGGGAACCCAATAAAAAAACCAAATATAACTGGGCTTGACTAGAGGTTGTTGGGCGTAGGTCAGCATTGCCAATACACCAAACAGGAACCAGGTGAAGTACAAGCCGGGAATCCAACTCAGAAGTCTCTCTTTGGATCTAACTACCCACAGAGTAGCAAGCCCCTGCCAGGCACAGGCTGTCAGTCCCAGTATCCCGCTAAAGCGTGCTACATCTAGAAGAAAGTTGTGTGGATGGGGCACCATCCTGTTTAGCTCAATAAACTTCTTGTGCACTAACCCCTGGCCAAATAGCGGGGATTGCAGGAACTCTTCAAAGGTTTTTTGCCAAAGTGTCAGGCGAATGGAGTAAGCGCTTCCCCTGTGTAGAAGAGGCAGATCACCATACAACGTAAAATAGGCTAGGGGCAGCACGCAAACTATGGCAACAACAATGAGTATCTTCAGCAGTCGTGAAAGGTTGCCGAATATAACCAAAAAGATTGAGAAGCCCGCCATAACAATCGGGACTTTGGTTTGCGACAAGACTATATAGATACAGGAGGTGAGTAAACCTGCTCCTGATAGCCAGCGCCAAATACGGGGTTTTTGGTAGAGACCGTAGCAGCAAAAAAGGGCGTGGAAGCCAAATAGCATTCCGGTTTTATCAATATTGCCCTCTAGAGATATACCCCCAATCCGTCGCAGATCTTGTAAGCCTCCATCAAGATAATAAGTAACTAACGAGGCTATACCAGATAGCAGTCCAATCACAATAAGCGCGAGCAGTAACTGATGCAGTAGAGAGTCGCCATATTGCTCGAGTAGGAAATAAGTAGCGCAATAAAACAGGGCGAGATATAGCACTAATTTCCAATAGTAATCAGACTCTCTGTAAACGTCAGCAGTATCTGGAGACGCCCATAGTGCTGATAGCGCCAGAATGATTGGTAGGCTGCAAAAGGTTATGAATTGCCAAGAGAGCAGAAAACGATAATTTTTTCGCCACGCCAGCAGTAGAATGGCCGCGGGTAATATGCTCAGGTAGAAACTGGTCTGAACCCCGGAAACTTTAGGGAAAACATAGTAGCCACATACCAGTAGAAACACCCCCAAATAAGCCAATCTATGCAGACCTGAAATCCACAAGGAGCTTTGTTGGCGGTAAACAGGCTGGGATAGTGTGTTTAGAGTACTTCCAAGTTCAGACATAGTGGCAAACTGTTGTCCATGGGCGATCAAATTTTGCTTTTCGGTGATCTGGCTGCTTCGATGAATCTCTTAGAAGTGCGGATTTGATGGGGCACCTCCTAGAATATGCAGCAAGAATATGTCTGGCAGTATACTGGATGTTATAGGGCTCCCATAGCTTCGTCGCGGTAGCCCAGCGTACACTATCTGGTCTTTTTTGGCGTTTAGTAGTTCAGGGTTCTACATTGCAACTAATTGTTTGGCGTTTTTTAGATGGTAACCGGGCCCATGAAAAGCAGAGTGCCGCTCTGATTGAAGGGTTGCGCAGGAGCTATGCCGGCAAGGTGCAGGCTTTTGATATACCGTCGGAGTACACGGCTGGCCGGATTGTCTTTAGGTCGGAAGAAATACTAAAAAGGCTTCCAGCTCCCGATTTTTTGATTGGCACAGGCCGCCGTAGTCGCCTTCCTTTATTGTTTGCCCGCCACCGGTTCGGTGGTCGTACGGTGGCTATCAATCGGCCTTTGCTGCCTTACTGTTGGTTTGATTTTGCCATTGTTCCTGAGCACGATCGCCCCCCGCCCCTACCTAATGTCATTGTAAGTCAGGGCGCGCTGACTGAGCCGCTACAGAGTCGTGCGCTGGAGCCCGGAAAGGGACTTATTTTATTGGGGGGGCCCAGTAAACATTACAGTTGGGATTCGAGCTCCATTCGCAATCAGGTAGATAAGTTGTTAGCTCAACCCTTGAGTTGGTGTATTTCCGATAGCCGGAGAACCCCGAAAGGCACTATGGTGGAGCTGGGGAAAAGTGGTGCAGAGCTGGTTGACTGGCGCTCTTGCCCGATGGGTTGGCTCCAGGAACAGTTGTCACAAGCTGAGAGAATCTGGGTCACTGAGGACAGTATCTCTATGTTATTTGAGTCACTACAAAGTTGTGCCCAGGTCGGTGTAATTCGAGTCCCGAGTCGCGGCAAGTCAAACAAAGTGCGTTCAGCAGTTTTACGACTTTTGGATCAAGGGTTGATCAGTGAAGAGCTCGAAGGGTTGAATACAAGAATACAGCGTGAACCCTTGGACCAATATTTGCTGTGCGCTAAAGCATTGCTGCGCCGGTCGGGATTGCCAAGTCGTTAGCGCTTGAGTCCCTCTGCCTCAAATTTTCGCCAGGGGGTTTCTTTATCGGAGATCTCCCACTCGACTCTCAGCCACATACGCTCGATCCGGCGATGGATATAGCGTTTCGCGAAGTAGCTGGAAACTTTTGGCAAAGGCAGAAAAGAGGCACAGCCCAGCCCATCAATCAGGTAGGTTTGCAATTCCCCCTGTTCTTTTCGTAGAACCAGGTTGTGGGCAATTAGGTTTTTGGTGAGTACTTCGTATTCGAGCAGCCACTCGGAAAGGCGCTGTAAAGAGGCACGTACCTCAGCATTGAGGCCATATTTGTTTAGGTATTGGCGCAGAGTGGGTGCTGGATTCCCATCACCGTCAAGAATCATATCAGTGACAGCTGCGGGGCCTAAGTTGGTTTCCTGTATTCCATACCACCTTGGTAAGTGTTGCCAGAGCCCATCGCGACAACTGGCAATAGCTCGCTGGCTATAGCCCTCCTGTTCACGGAGGTTGTCATCGAAATAGGATTCACCTCGCCAAGTTTTATACCAGGGGGCTCGCCCCAATAGCTCCGCTGTTCGACCGGGGCGCATCACTTTGACACAAATTTCAGGCTGCTCCGGATGTCGGTAGCAAAAGCGATTGCCCCCACTGGCAAACGGCTCGCTTTGGCTTAAATCAATCACTCGGGTTCGCTCCGGTACGCTCTGTGAGTAGGCTTTTATAGATTTCAATGGTGTGTTCGGCCTGTCTTCCCAAAGTGAAATCGGTAGATAGGTGAGGCTTCTGTTCAGGGCCGTCGAGCAGCTCTTGAGTACGCACGAATAAAGCTTTTGAATCATTGATATCAACTAGCCCTTGAGGGAAACAGGCATTAAGCGACTCTGCCGGGCCCCCAATGTTATAACCGATAATAGGTGTGCCAATCGCAGCGGACTCTATAACGGTTCTACCAAATGGCTCGGGTCGACGTGATAGGTTATACACCAAACTGGACGCACTATACCAGTGGCGTATATCACTACGATGACCAACCAGGGTAAGGTGGTTCTCAAGCTTCATTGAGTGAATTTTTTGCTCCAATTCGTCGGCGTAGTGCTGCTTATTCTTCTCCGCTCCGCCGAGAATGATGCCGTGGACATCAGAGCGGTTTTGGACTAGCTGATGAATTAGATCGATAAAGTCTTCTTGTCCCTTCCAGCGGGTCAGTCTGCCGGGTAAGAGGAGCCAGCGCTTGCCGGCAAGCTGGGGGAAATCCTGGTGTACTTTTTGGTACCAGGACTCCGATGGCTGGACATCGGGATTGAACTCATCTGTATCTACACCCCGGTATACGATCTGTGGGGGGCGCTTAAGATCGTTTGCATAGTTCTCTAGTAAGTAGCTATTCACACACTCTGATATTGCGATTACCTGTTCGGTTTTCGCCATAATCGCACTATATCGATTTATCGAGTAAAGGCCATGAGCCGTACTGACGAGACGAGGGCGTTCAGCGGGGTCAAGGTTTCGCCAGGCAAGATAGGCTAGCCAAGCCGGAACCCTGGAACGCACATGGATGATGTCGGGCTTCTCACGAGAGATAACTTCTCGAAGTGGTCTGACCTGTAACAGGCTGAAGAGAGACTTTTTGTGGATTGGAAGTTCAATATGGGCTGAGCCTTCAGCTTTCAGCTGCTCGACCATGCTCCCCCCACTGGAAACGACGATTGACTGATGACCGCCTGCTACCAAGTAGCGGGCAAGATCAACGGTCCCCCTCTCAACCCCCCCAGAGTTCAGGGCGGGTAAAAGTTGCATAATTTTCATGGGGAGATATACCAAGACTTATGAGATTGATTTTTTGAATTAATTTGACTAATGGGTTGTGTTTCAGCGGGGAGGGTTAGGCGCGAGTATATGATATAGAGCATGGATGCCCTGATAAAGCGTTTGGCAAAAGTGGTATTATAGACAGGTCATTCTTAAGGGTATAGGCTGATTCTTTTTTAACCCAGCTCACGAAGCTTATATCCGATTTGTCCTTGGTCGTAATCTGGAGTTTACATTGCACCCTTTGTTAGTGATCTGTATTTGTACTTATCAGCGACCAGAGCGGCTTCGTAGTTCTCTGCAAAGCTTGGCCAAGCTTCAGTTACCTTCAGGCTTAAATGTGGCTGCATTGGTTGTCGATAACGATGCGGATACTCAGGCTGGTGGGGAAGTTGTGGAGGAGTTGTCGGGAAGCTTTCCCTTCCCTCTCAATTGCACTGTAGAAGAGCGTCGGGGAATCCCCTGTGCACGCAATCGCTGTATCGATGAACTGGATAATATGGGAGCTGACTACCTGGTTTTCATTGATGATGATGAGTGGGTAGAGCCCGATTGGTTAATCCAGCTATATGATTACTCACAAAAGCTGGGGGGTAGTAGCGTGGTTTGTGGCAGTGTTGTTCGGCGTTGGCCGGATTCTGTGCCTGCCTATTACTCACGTATTTTTTATCGACAGAAACGAAAGACTGGAGAACAGCTCAACTACTGTGCGACCAGCAATGTACTAATACCGATGAGCAATATTCGCTCGCTAGGCCTGAGGTTTAATGAGCAGGACCCTCTAGGTGCCGGTACAGATGTGATTTTTTTCACAGAGTTTAAGGCCAAGGGCGGAAAGATTGTTTACTGCCTGGAGGCGAGGGTTTACGAGGCTGTACCGGAGAGTCGCGCCAATATGCGTTGGTTGTCGCGTAGAAAGTTCTCCGCTGGTATCACTCTGGCAAAGCATAAACTTGCCAAAGGTCGCGGTCATACCAGTATCTTTGTATCGGCTCTGGGGCAACTGTTAATCTCCAGCATAGGCTGTATTTTAGGATTGATTTTCGGTGGAAAGCGCTTGGGTTCTGGGCCTTGGCTCCGCGCCTGCCGCTCAGCCGGCATGGCTTGTGGTGTTTTTGGGGTGCGCTCTGAGTTTTACCGGGTGGTCGATCACTAATGGCCTGAGGCCTTCCTTACGGGGGTGTTTTACCTGGAAGAGATAACCGTCATTATTGCACTTTCTTTGGTGGCAATATTGATCTTTAGGTGATCCCTGCTTCATGCAAATATTTTATTCCTGGCTCTTCCGCCTTTTTTTACCTGTTGTCCTTTTGCGTCTCTGGTGGAGGGGGCGTAGCCAGCCAGCCTATCGGCTTCGTCTGAGGGAACGGCTGGGTCAGGTTCCGAAAAGGCACAGCCGGGCACCGTTAATCTGGGTCCACTCTGTGTCTGTGGGGGAGACCCTAGCCGCCGTGCCAGTTATCTCTAAATTGGCTGCGCGACATACAAACTGGCAGTGGCTGGTAACGACTACAACTCCAACCGGGTCTGAGCGGGTGAGGGAAGCCCTGCAGCCAATTCTTGGTGGCCGTTTACTTCACTATTACCTTCCCTATGATCTCCCTGAATGCCTGGTGCCATTTCTCAATGCGCTTAGCCCGAGTGCATTGGTGATTATAGAGACTGAGCTTTGGCCCAACCTACTCAAGCTCTGCTCGAGCAGGAAGATCCCAATTTTATTGGCCAATGCACGGCTCAGTGAAAAATCTGCACGAGGTTACGGGCGTTTTCCCTCTTTGAGTCGAACAATGTTAAACAACCTGGATCGTGTTGTTGCGCAATACCCCGCGGATATGCAGCGGTTTATCGATCTGGGATTACCAGAGGAAAAAGCAGTAGCCAACGGAAATATCAAGTTTGACCTCAGTATCGATATGGGACTGGCCAGTGAAGCCCAGGCGCTGGCTCACCAGTGGCGGGGTGAGTCATCCAGGCCTATATGGCTGGCGGCTAGTACCCATGTGGGGGAAGATGAGGTGATCTTGGATGCCTTCTCTATTTTGAAGAAAGAAATAAAAGATTTATTACTCGTGTTGGTGCCCAGGCATCCCCAGCGTTTTGATGGTGTTGCCCGCCTGTGTCGGGAGCGTGGCTTTGCCCTGGTTCGAAGGAGTGAAGGCACAGTCATTAAAGCAAGTGATGAGGTTATTCTGGGAGACACAATGGGGGAGTTACTGCGTTTCTATGGAGCCAGTGATATTGCTTTTGTAGGAGGTAGCTTGGTTTCTGTTGGTGGCCACAACATGATTGAACCCGCTGCCTGGGGTGTGCCAGTTATTTCCGGTCCCCACCTGCATAACTTCGCCACTGTATCCAGTTTGTTGCAGGAGGCTGGAGCCATGGTTGTAGTCGAAGACAGTGAATCGATGGCTTCACAAGTTCAGGCTTGGCTGGAAGATGTGGGGCAAAGAAAAGCCGCCGGTCAGAGAGCGAAAAAAGTAGCTTCAGAAAATAGTGGTGCTTTGCAGCGCTTACTGAGCGAAGTGGAGCGGCTGGCTACACAGAGTGAAGACCAGAGAGAGAATAAAAATCCTGCTCTCTGGTAGATGCGTATACGCAGTTACTTCGAAGGTGCTGGAAGGCTGGTACCGCCAGTTTCCTCTACGCGAGAGACATTATTTGCAGGATTCAGCATCATATCCAGATCTTGAAGGTCTTTAGGGGATAAGAGTCCTGCAGCTTGCTTTAAGCTCAGTGAATTTAGAATGTAGTCGTACAGCGAGTTGGCGTAGTCAGTTTGTGAATCGAACAGGGTCCGCTGAGCCAGGAGCACATCTACAATATTTCGGGTGCCTACTTCGTATCCTGCCTGAGTGGCATCCAATGCACTCTTGGCAGAAACGACGGCTTGCTCTCGGGCCGCTACTCTCGATACATCGGTGACAACAGCGCGGTGGAGGGTGCGTGTGGTTTGTATGGTATCTCTCTCTGCAAGAACACTGAGGTCCTGGGCCTGGAAGGCTTGGTTTCTAGCCTGGCGACGGTTGGCACTGAGGAGGCCACCAGTAAAGATGGGTACGTTTACAGTCACCCCCGCACTTGTTCCCCATTGGTCAATATCTTGCGGGTAACGCAAAAATTGGCTGCCCGTTATGTCGCTGAATCGATTTTTCTCGTTACCATCTTGAGTGAGTTTATTATAAGAAAGCGCGCCAGTGACAGTGGGTAGGTGTTCACTGGCTTCTGCCCGAGCGTTATAGCGGGCGGCATCGGCGCCAAGTCGTGCAGCTTTAAGGACAAAGTTGTTGACGAGGGCAAACTCAACCCAATCGGCGCGATCTGAAGGCACCGGCGGAGCTACTTGGAAGTCATCTACCAGAGGAGCTACTTGATCATGGTAGCCTCCCGTCAATACTGATAGAGCATCAAAGTTACTGAGGAGGTTGTCTTGAGCTGTTAAACGCCGGGCAACGGAACTGTCATAGGCAGCCTGGGAGTCGTAGACATCAGTAATTGCTGTTAGGCCGACTTCGAAGCGCTGTTGTGTCTGTTCCAGCTGTTTAGCCAGGGCTTGTTCTTCGGCAGCAGCTGCCTCGAGGACGTCATAAGCACGTAATACGTCAAAGTAGGCGGTGGCGACACGAATCATCATTTCTTGCTGGTTAGCACTGAACTCTGCTGTCGCCTGCTCTGTTAATCTCTTGCCCTGTTGATAATCAAACCAGGCAGGGGCATCAAAAATGGCCTGGGTCAGGCTGGCACTATAGGTTCTTTCTTGTAAGGAATTGCTAGTTTGGCTCCTAAAGTCCACTAGTTGGACATCACTATCGTCGCCATTTTCACTCAAATCAAGTAACTGAGCAGAATTTCGGCTCCTATCAGAGTGAGTTCTAGCAGCTTCGAAAGTAGCATTCACCTGAGGAAGTAATAGTGCCCGGGCCTGGTATTTAGTTTCGATACCTGCATGGTAAGCGGCGCGATCAGCTGCTAATTGGGGGTCATTCTCCAGGGCCTGTGTATAGATATCCCACAGGGTGTCGGCTTGCGCCTGCATGGCGCCCAGGCCCAGCAGCGTAGCGGCGATTAGTTTTTTCAGCGGACGCAACTTGCGGCCTTGCGGCTCTGTGCGGTTACTTCTTTTCATCTGTTTCGACTTCCTGTGGAGGGTACGGTCTTCAAGCTTTTGCAAGTTATTTGGAGCTGGTGTCATGTAGTGGGGATATAGAGGGCTCCAGCTTGCGGTTATTACTAATATTGCCAGTCTCCCCAATAGCAGTCGCGAGAGTTTACCCGGGGTCAAACCGACCGTCGAGACGGCAATCGGCTTTTTGCTATATCTTCGTTAAACCGACACCTATGTGCGTTTATCGGTAATTTCTTGGCAATAACTAGGGCCCATTGAATAAGGTTGAGGGCCTATATTTCAATAGACGCGCCTCATAAGCATTTGGATGCGGCAAAAATTGTGCAGAATAAGGCAAGGACTGACTGTCCATGAATGAGGAGCGCAACGCAGTGCTGACCGATTGGCAGAGGGTCTGTCACGAATGCGATCTACTTTTAACCGGCGGCTTGGCGCCTCCGGGACAAAAACTAATTTGCCCACGATGTCGCTGTACTTTGCATCGCAATGGCAATCATAGTATTTACTACACTCTGGCTCTCAGTCTAACCGGCCTATTACTGTTTATTCCCTCTGTTAGCTTGCCGTTGCTCGACTTTTCCCTGTTCTCATTTGGTGCAGAAAGTACCTTGCTTAATGGCGTTTACTCTCTTTTCAAGGCAGGGTTCATTTGGCTCTCGGCGCTGGTGCTTTTCTGTAGCGTTTTGGCTCCGGTAGGTAAATTTGCCCTGTTGTTGTTTATTTGTTGGGGCAGTGCTTGGGCCTGGCTTGACCGGCCGGTGTCCAATGCTGTTCGTTTTTACCAGCACTTGAAAGAGTGGGGCATGCTCGATGTCTATATGCTCGGAATTTTGGTAGCCCTGATTAAATTACGGGATTTGGGCAAGATGGAGGTAGAACCGGGGCTGTACTGTTTTGGTGCCATGATGCTACTGGCAAATCTCTCTTCCCTGAGTTTTGACCAAACAGCAATTTGGCACCGCTTAGCACAGCGTCGTGCGCTTAAGGAATAAGCTTGTGAATAGCGTACCAAATAAAGGTTTAAAAAAAGGCTTAACCAGCTGCCTGTGCTGTCATCAATTAATTATTCTTCCCCAAAATGGTCGTTGCCGATGTCCGCGCTGTGGAGCGAGAGTACATAGCAGAATCGAAGGAAGCTTGATGTTAACTTGGGCTCTAACGATTACTGGCACTTTATTGCTTTTACCTGCCAATGTGTTACCGATAATGACAGTAGTTTATTTAGGTGCCGGTGATCCCAGCACCATCATTAGCGGGGTCATGCAACTCTATAACTCGGGAATGTGGGGAATAGCTTTAATTGTCTTTGTTGCCAGTATTGCAGTTCCTGTGATGAAGCTACTGGGATTGGGATTGCTCCTGATCCAAATTCAGTTGCGCCTGTCCTTCGACCCCATTCAGTCCATGAAAATATATCGAGTAGTTTCCGGCATCGGGCGCTGGTCACTCTTAGACTTATTTATGATTTCAATTCTGGTGTCGCTAGTGGATATGGGATTTATTTCCCAGGTAACTGCTGGAGCTGGTGCGACAGCTTTTGCCTCTGTGGTAGTGGTAACCATGTTGGCGGCACGAACTTTCGATTCCCGTTTAATTTGGGATGCCTATGACGGAGATTTATATGAGTCTGCAGTAGAGCCAGAAACGGCTCATAGGAGCGCTGCAGAAAATGGCTGATGAGCTGCCCCCGCAGGATACGAGTGATGCGTCTCGCTTGGATGGAGGCGCTCAGCGGGGAGTAGTGCGCGCAAGCAGGGGGTTACCCCTAGTGTGGATTTTACCTTTGATCGCGGGGCTGATTGCTCTCTGGTTGCTCTATCAGGATTTGTCAGAGGGAGACGTTAAAGCCACTATTTTATTTCATTCTGGCGACGGCCTGGTAAAAGGAAAAACGGTGGTCAAATATTCCGGGGTCGATATTGGTATGGTCCAGGATGTACGCCTTGTACCTAATGCGAAAGAGCTGAATGGAGCCGATGGCGTTCTGGCCGAAGTTAGTTTAAATCGCAGTGCAGAATATTTATTGGTAGAGGGCACTGAGTTTTGGGTAGTAAAACCCGAGTTATCTATTACCGGTATTAGCGGTTTGGAAACTCTACTTTCAGGCAATTACATTGCCGTTGAATCAGGTAGTGGAAAGCGTAAGCGCAACTTTGTTGCCCTGGATCAGCCTCCTGCATTTATCCGTGGGGATGGTTTGCGTGTTGTTTTGCAGTCCCGTCGTTTGGGCTCTTTAAGTCGAGGATCGCCAGTATATTATCGTCAGCTGCGAGTCGGTCAGGTAGCGGATTACCGTTTGGATCGAAACGGAACTGAAGTCAGTATCGAATTATTCATTCGACGGGAATATGCCTATCTGGTTCATCGGGGCAGCCGCTTTTGGAATAGTTCAGGGATCTCTATCGAAGGCGGTATTAGCGGTATCAGTGTCAATTTAGAATCCCTGGCAGCACTTTTTGCCGGAGGCGTAAGTTTTTATACCCCGGAAAATCAACGTCAGTCTCCGCTCGCTGTAAATGGTAGTGAGTTTGAGTTATATAAAAATTTTGCCGCAGCAGATGCGGGAATTCCAGTGACATTAAATTTCGATCAGGGGGTGAATGTTACTCCGGATTCTACAAAGGTTTACTACCAGGGCATCCAGGTAGGGGAAGTCAGTGGGACCAAGGCAAACCGCCGTTTGAATGGTATGGAAGTCAAAGTTCTGATGGATCCGACAACGGATGAATTGCTCACCGAAAATACCCGTTTTTGGCTAGCCCCTCCGAGCTTCGATTTTACTGGCGGACTAAACGATTTAATCCAAGGTAATCGCATAGAAGTAGATTTGCGCAAAGGACAGCGCTCCCAGCGCAATTTCACTGCGCGAACCTCTGCGCCACCGATGGACCCCCGTGTGCCGGGGCTGCATTTACGCCTCACTTCACGCAATCCCGGGTCTTTGCAGCGGGGCGCACCGGTTTATTTTCGCCGTATAGAGGTAGGAAAAGTGCAGGGAATGGAATTGCGTAGGGATGGCGAGGGAGTAGAAGTATATGTGGTGATAGAGCCCCGTTATGCCCACTTTGTGCAGGAAGGAGTTCGGTTCTGGAATGTGAGCGGGTTGCGGGCTACAGCAAGCTTGACCGAGGGGGTGGAAGTGGAGGCGGATTCGCTGATGTCACTTCTGCGCGGCGGTATCGCCTTTGGTATACGCCGGGAAGACCTTGGAAAAGGCGGGCAGGCAAAAAATGGAGACCAGTTCCCTCTTTTCAGCAGTCGGGAAGCGGCTATGGAGGGGGGAATACAAATTCAAGTCAGCCTTGTCAGTGCCGAGGGGCTGAGAGTTGGAGCACCGTTGCGCTACCGCGGGGTACAAGTTGGAGAGATTACTCGCCTGAGACTCGATCGCTCTTTGGGCGAGGTGTGGGCCAGGGCCAAGCTTTATCACCGTGGAGAGCAGTTTGCTCGGGAGGGTACTCGTATATGGGTGGTTTCCCCGCAAATTAGCATCGATAAGATCGCCCATTTGGATACCCTGATTACAGGGCGGTACCTGGCGCTTGAGCCCGGCTTAGGTGATCCTCAGACAAAGTTTTACGCTTTGGAACAGGCACCGGAAGAGGATCTTGCAGAAACTTTTACCCGCCCTGGACTGGGAATTATCCTGGATGCTGCGAGGCGAGGATCTCTGGTAGCAGGGAGTCCGGTTTATTATCGCCAGGTAAAAGTGGGAGAGGTTACAGGTTTTTCCTTGGGGGAGTATGCTGATCGAGTGTATATCTATGTTCATATCGAACCCCAATACCAGCCCCTGGTGCGAGAGCACACGGTGTTTTGGAATGCCAGTGGCGTCGATGTGAATTTCGGTCTGAAAAGTGGGCTTAATATCAACACGGAATCGGCTCAGGCCCTGTTGCAGGGGGGGATCGCATTTGCCACGCCAGAAGCCCCTTTTATGGGATTTGAAGTGGAGTCGGGCAGCCATTTCCCTCTTTACCCGAAAGCTGAACCCAAGTGGTATACCTGGAGTCCTAAGATAGAACTTTACGGCACGGTCGAACCAGTAAAATAAGTACGGAAATGTAGGAGTTTTTATGCGCTATTTATTAACAGGCTTGCTGAGTATCTTGGTATTGGCGGGTTGCCAGGAGATACAGGTTGAAAAAGCCGCTACCGGGGAGCCACCGGTTGCCTTTGCCACGTATAAATGGGGGGTAGCGCCGTTGAGTGGCTCAGAAGATGCCTCTGCCCAGCTGGTGGAGTTGGATGAAGAAATGCGCGATACCGTTGCCGCAGAGTTACAGCAACGAGGGTATCGCCAAGTCTCCCAGGACCAGGATGCGGATATGGTGGTGGATTACCAGGTTGCGGTAGTCGATGAGTTTTTCTCCGGTGACACCCGGGATCCCAGCTGGGACAAGCAGTTTGATAGCAATGCGCCACAGGATGTGGTGGAACTACCGCCCCTGACAGATGCCCCCTTGGTGATTATGAGTGTGGGTATTGGGCGCCCGGGCGGGGCGGTGATTTGGGGGGGGAGAGCCAGTGAATTGTTAACACGCCCCGATAGTATTGAGCAGCGTCAACGACTGATCGCCAATGGGGTTAGCGCTCTTTTACGGGATTTGCCTCCGGCTTATCAATAAGCACGATTTGGCACGAAACGAAAAAATAAGTTTTGCAGCCACCGGGTATTCGGTGGCTGCCATTCACAATTAGCGCCCTTTCTTCATCAGGTTTTCGTATAGATCGATATAGGAGTCGACGATAACCTGTTTCGCATATGTCGTTGTGTACTCCTCAGCCGCATTTTCGATCAGGCTTTGGCGCAATTCCGGCGATTCGATAACGGACTTCATGGCTTTGGCTAATTCATCGGCATTATCTATAGGGGTAATCAGTCCGGTTTTGCCATTGGTAATTACTTCTCCAGGGCCCTGAGAGTCTGTCGCTACTATAGGGCAGCGATGGGCCCAGGATTCCATAACAATAGAGCCCAGGCCTTCGTGGCGTGATGGGCACACGAACATATCCGCAGTGCGCATCAGGGTGGTGACATCATTGCGCCAACCGAGGAAGCGAACCCGCTCTTCCAAGCCGAGTTGATGGCACAGGGATTTCAACTTGCTCTCCTCAGGGCCACTACCAGCGAGCCACAGAGTGGCGTTGGGTACCTGGGTGAATGAATGCAGGAGGGTGTCGAACCCTTTATTGATATGTAGGCGGCCTGCAGCCAGGATCAGGGGCCGGTCTTCCGGAGTATTGAAGCTGTTTCTAGGCAGCGGATTAACTGGTGTCTCATCGGCAAAATTGGGGATATGGAAAATCTTATCCTTGGGGATGCCTCCGTCCCTTAAATGCTGGCAGATACCTTTGCTGATGCCGATCCAATAATCTGCGTGACGGTAATACTTCAGGTTGTAATAGTGCCCTAGGCGGCTTACCAACCGGTATTTTTCAGAGTTGGGGGTGATTGAAGTTGCACGTCCCATCCAAGTCATCACGATATCCGGTTGCCATTGGTTCAGGGCATCCCGGTATTTTTTTCGGCCGAGAAAATCCAGCTTACCACCAAATTTAAAACCTTCGGTTTCAACATTGTTGCTACGCAGTGCCTGTACCCGGTGATCGTGGTTGCGAATAAACGCTTTTTCTGTAATTTCGCTGCGGGGATTTAATCCACTGACGAGACGCACAAAGAAATTCTCAGCACCACCGTGCTCAGCACCGGCGAGTATCTGTGCGACTCGAATTGGGTTATTACTCATAATCTATTGCATCTGATCGAATAGGGTGGGTGCAACACTACCTGAGTGTGCCATCCAGATTGATATCTTGAGCCCAAGCATAGTCGTGGCTAAAGGGCTGTAGGCTTGTGGCTTCGACAATATACTGAGCGTAGAGCTTCGAGTTCATTTCATTGTGGAAAAATTCCCTGGCCCGTGCGGCCCAGGCGCGTCGCTTGGCATCGTCACCGTTAAATTCGCGGATTTTTTCCAGTAGGTCCTGCTCATCGGAGAAATAAACGACGCTCTCCGCAGGCAGCAAGTCATCAAAATGTAATTTATCACTGGTGAACTGCAAAATACCGTTGCCCGCCAACTGCGCCATACGTGCTGAGGAGTACCAGTAATGGGTATCCTGGCGATTGAAATTCAACCCCATTTTGGTTTGAGATAGAGCGTGGTCGTAGTCGCGGCCCCAAACGGGTGCCTCGCCGAAGCTGCCATAGGTTTTAAAGTTCAGCGAATTCCCCAAGGCATCTTTCAGGTTTTTAACCATTTGCAAACGCTTGGTGAAATTATTGCTGTTACTGCAGAAAAGCAGGTCGATGGCTAAATCTGTGCGTTCAGCGTTATTGAGGTTTTCAATCGAGGGTTCAACCGGGTTCGGCATGTGATAAACACGAGCACCAAAGCCCTCAAATATTTTCAGTTCTCTTCGCCCGGTGGATACAAAAACTGCATCGACGACTTCCGCGCGGTATTTGATTCGCTCGACATTGCTGGGAACAAAGAGGGGATCATTATTGCAGTGAGCGATAAAGCAATTGGGCAGGCGTTGCTTAATGGTCTTCAGGGTGTCGTTCGTGATCATATCGCAGTGGCCTGCGATGATCAGGTCTGGCTCAAAGGCCTCGACAGTTTCCATCAAGCGTCGGTTCGCCTTTTTTACACCCAGGTCGCGAATACCAAAGGGTGCCTCAAATGCGGCGATATCGCGGTCGCTGAACACTTGGGTGTAGTGGTCATTTTTAATCAGGCCGAAGGTGAGCTTTTGTGCCCAGCTAACCCTTGTCTTGCCATAGCGCCGTAGCTGCTGATAGGCGATATTCAGCACTCTCATGTTGTGTACTCTCGAAATTCAACACGGAAACCCGGATAGCCTCTGCAGTCAGCGGCTGGTACGGTGGGCGCAGAGTATAACAGCTGGTACCCCGGTCTTGTCGCGGAAGCAGCGCGGCAAAACCGAAACCTAGGGAAAGACGAACCATGCCACAAGATAACAGTCGAACTGATTTAAACCCGGAGTTCACCGCTGATTCGGTAGACATAATTTCCAGGGAAACCGTGTTTAAGGGATTTTTCACTATGGTGCGCCTGCGATTGCGCCACCGCTTGTTTCGCGGGGGTTGGAGCAATGAAATAGAGCGGGAACTGTTTCAGCGCGGAGAGGCCGTTGGAGTCCTACTTTACGATCCTGTCAGGGACCTGTTGGCACTTACCGAGCAATTCCGCACTGGTGCCCTGGGGCGCCCAGCAGGGCCTTGGTGTCTTGAAGTGGTAGCCGGTATGGTGGAGAAAGGGGAGTGTCTGGAGGATGTAGCGCGCAGAGAGGTGTTGGAAGAGTCTGGATGTACTGTGGACGACCTGCACTTTATCCACAGTTATATCCCCAGCCCAGGGGGCAGCTCGGAGCGGATACATCTGTATTGTGCCCTGGTAGATTTGGAGCAGGCCGAGGGCATATTCGGCTTGGCTGAGGAAAATGAGGATATCCGTTTGCGGGTATTCCCGAGGCAGAACGTCGTAGATGCGATGCGGGGGAATTACGGCCCGGGAGAAAACCCGATAGACAATGCCACCACACTGATTTCGGTGCAGTGGCTAGAGTTAAATCGGAAGCGGTTTACTCATATGACGCCACCAGCCTGAGCGGTCACAGCTCTTTGCGCTACTTTACCTGCACAAAAGGTAAACTGAGATGTAAGTCACGGCGGTAAATGAATTGGAGTGTTGATAATGGCTCTAGTACGTGAGGTAGGTGCGCGCCAGCGCAGGCAGATGAAAATGTCGCCAAATGGCAACGGTAAAGCAGTATATCGCGTCGATTTACCGTCTTATCATGCCGACTGCGACGCTAACTACCTACGTCTACTGAGGCTGCTACCTGAGCTTTCAGAGAGAGAGCAATGGTGCTATCAAATCCCTGGTGGCAGCTTAAAGCTGAGAGTGGTAGCGAGATCCAGGTACACCACAGAAGTGTCACTGGACGCAGAGGTAAATCTCAGTGAAAGCCACTGGCTGGCATCTCCCAACCTGACCGCTCGTCTCTATCACGATGCGCGGATGGCAGAGGTGATAGCAGTTAATGGCTGTGGACCGGTAGGTGGTAAAGGAGTGGATATCGCTTACCCAAATTCCCGTATGCAGCGCGCAGATGAGAGGCCTCAGGCCAACCGTTTTCTCGGTGAGTGGCTTGAGTACTGTCTTGCAAATGGTCGCGCAGAATTTCAATTAGTGCTGGATGGCCGAAAAATTTAATTCTGCGGTAGAACACATGGATGTGATTACAAGGTGAGCAAGTGATTCGCGAGCACAATGAGCCTAGCAGGTCCGATAAGACCAATTCATATCGTCTGATCCAAATAACAGACCCACACATTGGCAGCCGGCCGGATTATCAATTACTGGGTTTGGATACCGGTCATACTTTGGATGAGGTACTGTCCGCAATCGTTTCCAGGCAGCAGGCAGCACAACTGCTGGTGGCGACAGGAGATATTAGCGCGAATGGGGCCGAGGCCTCTTACCGCCGGTTTCTTCAGAAAATGCGCAGGGTGCAGAAACCTTGGTACTGGCTACCGGGGAATCACGACTTAAGCTCTCGTATGAAACAGCTGGCTCCACAACGCTGTACAGAAGTGGTTGCCTTAGGAAATTGGCGCCTCTTGCTTCTCGATACCAGTGTTGAAAACCAGATATGTGGCGGTCTCAGCGAAGCTCAGCTTGAGCGTTTGCAGCTGCTGCTTTGGGAAACCCGGGAACACCCGGTAATGATCATGATGCACCACCAGCCGGTGCAGGTGGGTAGTAAGTGGATTGATGGCCATATGCTGCGCGATGGACGCGAGCAACTCTTGCAAATGGTATCCAAAGCGCCCCAAGTCAAAGCGCTCGTGTGGGGCCACGTACATCAGCAGTTTGATAACCATGAGGGCCGGGTCGGCTTACATGCGACACCCTCCACTTCTGTACAATTTACTCCGGGTAGTGGGCCTTTTGCTGTAGATGACGAGATGCCGGGATATCGTTGGTTCGATTTATATGATGACGGTAGCTATAAAACCGGAGTCGAACGGGTTGAGGTTTCAAAATATTCTGTCGATTTTGCATCTTCCGGCTACTGAGTCACTTCTCCTTGAGATGTGCCTGCTTTTTTGAAGTCCCACTTTGTGGGATTTCTATCGTGTTATTTAAGAGTTTCTAGCTCGCCTTTATTTGTAAAGCCTCCCTTTACGAACTTACCATTATCTTTTTTGTCTTCTGACCGTACAATGAAATTTCCCCAGACTTATGATCATTGATGATATTTGTTTAATGGGGCATACCAGAATCAATAGTAGTATTTGACAGTTGATAAAATACGCTAATAGGTACTGGGGTTTTATTTGCGCTACTGCCCCTCATTTCATGCGTATTTTGCAGCTACTCCGTCCGCTAAGTGGATAACATCGGGAAGTGAGGAATAATAATGAACAGAATATTTGTTTTACCGCTCATTGGCTTGGCGTTATTAGTCGGTGCCTGTGCTCATGATCCCAGTAAGGTGGGGGACTCAAAGTTGGCTGAACAGGAGGATAGCCAAGGTTTGGTTCCCAGATCCAGCTCGCTGGATGAAGTTGCCGCGGCCTTTGCTTTTGATATGAGCGGCTCCAAAGTGTTTATTGCCCCTGTGCAAATTGACTACACCAAGCGTTTTTCTTCGTTGCCGCGCACCCGCTACAGAGAGAAAGATTACGAGCTGGATGATAGGGACCTACAGCGGATGAATGCACTGTTGGTCAAAACGTTTGCCGAGAAGTTTCTCGAACCGCGTAACAGCGTGGTAGCAGAGGAGCAGGAAGAGGCAGATTACACATTGTCCTTATCCCTGGAGAAATTTTCGGTAGCTGCGCCACTGGACCCCTCTCCCTGGACTTGGCGCGTCTACACCGAGCAGAGTGCCTATGGGGTACTGGTTGGAACGCTTTATGATCGAGAGGGCAATGCAGTGATGCGCTTCCGGGATCGCCGCGATATCGGTGAGAACTTTGGTGCCTATGGCCCGGGTGGGCGCATGGAGCGTTTTACCAGTGTTACTTTCTGGTCTGATATGCGTGTAGATATGAGGCGGGCCTTTGCCAGTTTGAATCGCACATTGCTGTGATTCCCACACGGTTTGAGGCTTCTGGTTACATAGCGCCCCCGATTGGCGATATGGGCGCTATAATCACCGCCTATGCAAACTAATGATCTTCAGGGAAGGCCGGTGCTGATATATCTGCATGGCTTCCTTTCATCACCACAGTCCTTCAAATGCCAGTTGATGCGGGAATGGCTCCAGGCCCAATGCCCGCATGTTACCTTCTGTGCACCGCAGATTCCTCCCTATACAGAGGAGGCGCAGAAATCGTTGGTGGCTCTTGTGGAGGATCTCCTTCGGCAGCCCGATCAGGGACCCATTGGACTGGTGGGGAGTTCTATGGGGGGCTTTTGGTGCACTTACCTTGGTGAGCGCTTCCGATTGCCCGCTGTACTGATAAATCCCGCAGTGCGCCCCGCGCGCTTTATTCCAGCCTATGTGGGGAGAGTTTTAAAACCCTATAGCGGTGAAGAAGAGGAATTCCGTCTTACCCAGGTTGATGTAGATGCCATGCAGCGGGTACAGGCTGAATTGGAGAAGCCGTTGCAGAGTTGCTACTGGTTACTCGCCCAGCGCGGGGATGAAGTTCTGGATTATCGCGATGCGCAGGATTTCTACCAAGGACAACGCCAGACCATTGAAGACGGTGGCGATCATAGTTTTCAGGAGTTCGCACGCTACTGCGACCCTATCACCGAATTTCTATTTAACGAGCAGTAATCAATAAGAATTATGGCTAATTATTCCGCCGAAGATATTGAGGTACTCACGGGACTAGATCCGGTGCGTAAGCGCCCCGGGATGTATACCGATACCGCACGCCCAAATCACCTGGCTCAGGAGGTAATCGACAACAGTGTCGACGAAGCCCTGGCCGGATATGCCAAGAAAATTGAAGTAGTGTTACACAAGGACCACTCGCTCTCTGTCAGCGACAACGGCCGCGGTATGCCTGTCGATATCCACCCCGAGCAGGGACGGCCTGGTGTAGAGGTTATCCTCTCCACTCTGCACGCCGGCGGTAAGTTTTCCAATGATAACTACCAGTTTTCCGGCGGCCTGCACGGCGTCGGTGTTTCGGTGGTTAACGCCCTCTCTAAAGTGCTGGAGGTTACTATCCAGCGAGATGGCAAGGTTCATCGCATTGGCTTTAAGGATGGTGAAAAGGCCTCCGACCTGGAAGTAGTAGGTGAGTGCGGTAAGCGCACAACAGGCACCAGTGTTCGCTTCTTACCAGATCCCCAATATTTTGATTCCGCCAAATTTTCAGTGGTGCGCCTGCGACATCTTCTACGTGCCAAGGCGGTGCTCTGCCCGGGTCTCACGGTTACGTTTATCAATGAGCAGGATGGCGAGTCCGATGAGTGGTATTACGAAGATGGCCTCAAGGACTATTTGGCCGCTGCAAATCAGGGTTGGGAAGTACTGCCAGCAGAGCCATTTGTAGGCAGTTTTGCAGCTACTACTGAGGCGGCAGACTGGGCGGTTCAATGGTTGCCAGAGGGCGGAGAGGTCACCGCTGAGTCCTACGTAAACTTGATTCCCACCGCCCAGGGCGGTACCCATGTCAACGGTTTGCGGGCTGGCCTGCTGGAAGCAATGCGCGAATACTGTGAAATCCGCAATCTGCTACCGCGCGGAATTAAATTGGGACCAGAAGATATTTGGAGCCAGTGTTCTTACGTTCTCTCTGCCAAACTGGCTGATCCCCAATTCTCGGGCCAGACAAAAGAAAGACTTTCCTCCCGTGAAGCGACCGCATTTATTTCCGGTGTCGCCAAAGATGCATTCAGCTTGTGGCTGAACCAGCATACGGAAGAGGGCGATAAACTGGCGGAACTGTGTATTGGCAATGCACAGAAGCGCATGCGCTCCGCGAAAAAAGTTGCACGTAAAAAAGTTACTCAGGGACCGGCCTTACCTGGCAAACTGGCAGACTGCTCCAGTGGCGATACCACGCGCTCCGAACTCTTTCTGGTGGAGGGAGATTCAGCTGGTGGTTCCGCCAAGCAGGCGCGAGACCGGGAGTTCCAGGCTATCATGCCTCTGCGCGGTAAAATCCTGAATACCTGGGAAGTTGACTCAGGGGAAATTCTTGCTAGCCAGGAGGTACATGATATTGCTGTAGCCCTCGGTGTGGACCCGGGCAGCGATAACCTGGAAGGCTTGCGTTACAACAAAATCTGTATCCTCGCCGATGCCGACTCGGACGGCCTGCACATTGCCACGCTGTTATGCGCGCTTTTCTTGCGTCATTTCCGGCCGTTGGTCACTAACGGTCATGTCTATGTGGCCATGCCACCACTGTTCCGAATTGATATCGGTAAAGACGTTTACTATGCACTGGATGAATCTGAGAAACAGGGCATTCTCGATCGTATCAGTGCGGAAAAGAAAAAGGGCAAGATTCAGGTAACCCGATTTAAAGGGTTGGGAGAAATGAATCCTATGCAATTGCGTGAAACTACGATGGACCCCAATACCCGTCGTCTCGTACAGCTTTACATAGATTCAGGAGATGACAGTAATCAACTACTAGATATGCTCCTGGCTAAAAAGCGTGCTGGAGACCGCAAGCAGTGGCTGGAAAGTAAAGGGAATCTGGCTGAAGTGGGTTAAACTCTTAGCTTTCTAACATAGATATTGGTGTTGCCTTAGTGTACTAAGGCAACAGATCAATGCATATGATTAATATGGAGCGCTCTTCCTTTTGAGGGGCTCTATCTCTCTTTCAGAAGTTGTATCAGTTATTCAGCTTAATGGATGCCATTTCAGCTGGATATTATTTAATTCCTTTAGTTTAAATTTCTTGTTTTAGAATTATACTTATTTAAAATAGGCAACTTCATTGATGCGAAAATATATAGCCTTAGCATCTATGTGATATTTTCGATAAAAAAGAAGTGCACAAATCAATCCATTCTATTGGTTTTACTATTTTGTCATTTTCTAATTACCTATAGTCTAAATTATTTTAAAAGATGAAATAAGCACCATGTGACAAGTGCCTATATAATATCTTGACAGTGAGACTAGTAGTTTCGGGTATTTTCAAAGTCTAAAGTGATAGTGTCAAAAATTATATAATTTACGCCTTGCTTGACGAGATTGAATTTTGAGTATGCTATGGGATACATTAAGTGCCGTTGGTGAGCTTGTCGGTGCCTTTGCGGTTGTCGCATCTTTAGTCTATCTTGCCGCTTTAATAAGAGTTCAGAATAAAGAATCAAAGATTGCTTCTATGCATGAGATATCCATTGCTCATCGAGAAGCTGTGGCAGCAATTTGTGACGGACCAATGGCAGATATCTTTGCCAAAGCAATGAAGGATTTTGATTCTTTGTCGAGTGCCGATACTTTAAGGATCATTGGTTTTGTATATCGTTTTTTTAAAATCTGGGAAGAGGCCTATTTTCAATATAAGGCAAACAGACTGGATTTCACTATCTGGGACTCAATGACTCGCCAATACACTGCATATTTATCGATGACTCCCTTTAAGAGGATATGGGAATTGCGATCTGAATATGTAGCTCCCGAATTCCGTGATTATGTAAACTCTAGAAAGCCGGTAGATTTAGTTTTACCTAATTCAGCCAGTAAAAAGTGAACTCCTGCCAAGCCATCCGTCTGCTGAGTAATCCAGATCCCCGTAAGACGCCGCTCGATGTGGATACCAAACCGATCCGGCTCCCTATAGTCGATTTCTTAGAGTCCAGCGCCCCCTGGCTGAGGTCACCGATAAAGCCCTGCGCCAAGCGGTTTACTCCTGTGGGTTAACCACTGAATTGTTGGTGGTGATCCCCTCAGGCTGTAAAAACACCCAATTCAAAGAAGCCCCACAGCCTTTGGTGACTTGCCAGCAGCCAGCCTAGCCAAAGGGCAATTTTTTGTATCCCGAGCAAGAAACGCTGTGGTAGGATGCTACCTAATAAAAAATATTAGGTAGCATATTTAATATATGGTCATGCAGCATGAATAGCACGCTCCGGGATTTAAACCAGGCACAGCGTGATCGCATCGCCCACATAGACTTCACTCTGCTATTCAAGGGGGAAGCCAACCGTGCCGATCTGGTAGATCGCTTCAGCATCACACCTGCCCAGGCCACCAAGGATTTCACCCAGTATCGGGAACTGGCACCCGCTAATATCCGTTATGACGAAAAACTGAGAACCCACCTGCGTGGTGACCTGTTCAAGCCCCTGTTCGATTACGACGTGGTGCGCACCCTGGCCACCATCAGTCAGGGCTATGGCGACGGCTTTACCGGCAAGCTCAAACCGCCAATGGCTTGTGAAGCACCTTACCATCTGAATGAGCCCAGGCTGACCACTGTTGCCAGGGTGACCGAAGCCATTCACAAGGCCAAACCACTGGCCATTACCTATGTATCCCTGTCTAGCGGCGAATCCCAGCGTGAGATCGTGCCCCACACCCTGGTGGATAATGGCCTGCGTTGGCACATGCGGGGGTTCGACCGCAAGAGCGGCGAATTCCGTGATTTTGTGCTCACCCGTATCAAAGAAGCCACGCTGGTTGAAGGCTCCATCGACGAAGAGCAGGAAACCGCAAGCCAGGATCGACAGTGGAATCGTTTTGTGGAGTTGGAATTGGTACCGCACCCGCGTATCCAGCATCAGGAAGCCATCGAGCTGGATTACGGTATGGACAGTGGCGTAATGAAGGTCGAGATACGAGCCGCTACAGCAGGGTACCTATTGCGGCAATGGCATGTGGACTGCTCACCGACCCATACGCTCACCGGCCCCGAATACCAATTGTGGCTCCAAAACAGCCAAGCGCTATACGGTGTGCAAAACCTGATTTTGGCTCCTGGAAGAACAGAACAAGCGCCGGAATAAACCGAATTTCTGACTGAACAGAACTCTGATTTTAAAACAAGAATTTGAGCTGTCTTTAAAGACCCGCTTTAATCACTAGGAAACACAATGGACCACAGCGTACACAACAAACTTGTCTCATTTATCTGGAACATCGCCGATGACTGCCTGCGCGATGTGTATGTGCGGGGCAAATACCGTGACGTTATCCTGCCAATGGTGGTATTGCGCCGATTGGATACCCTGTTGGAGCCCACTAAAGACGATGTACTGGAAGAGGTTCGCTACCAAGAGGAAGAAATGCGGGCTACCGAGCTGGACGAAGAGCCGCTCAAAGAAGCTTCCGGCTACGTGTTTTATAACGTGTCCAAATGGACGCTCACCAGCCTGCATAATACGGCCACCAATAATCGCCAAATCCTGCTGGCCAACTTTGAGGAATACCTCAAAGGCTTCAGTGCCAACGTGCAGGAAATCATCGAGCGCTTTGAACTGAAAAGTAAAATCCAGCACATGATCAATAAAGACGTGTTGCTGGACGTGGTAGAGAAATTCGTCTCTCCAAAAATCAACCTTACCCCAGTAGAGGTACTTGATCCGGATGGTTACAAACTGCCTGCGCTTTCCAATTTGGGCATGGGCTATGTGTTTGAAGAGCTGATCCGAAAATTCAACGAAGAAAACAATGAAGAGGCTGGGGAGCACTTTACCCCAAGGGAAGTGATCGAGCTGATGACCCACCTGGTGTTCGATCCCATCAAAGACAATCTGCCCCTTACACTCACCGTGTATGACCCGGCCTGTGGTAGTGGGGGCATGCTCACCGAATCGCAAAATTTTATTGAGGAAAAATACCCGCTCGATGCTTCTTACAAAAGTGAGCGCGATATTTACCTCTACGGCAAGGAAATCAACGACGAAACCTATGCCATCTGCAAGTCCGACATGATGATCAAGGGCAACAACCCCGAGAACATCAAGGTCGGATCAACGCTGTCCACCGATGAATTCGCCTCCCTGCGTTTCGACTTTATGCTCTCCAACCCGCCTTACGGTAAAAGCTGGGCCTCGGAGCAAAAATACATCAAAGACAGCGGTGATGTGATTGACTCGCGCTTTAAGGTCAAGCTCAAAGACTATTGGGGCAATATCGAGGATTGCGATGCCACACCGCGCTCCAGCGATGGCCAGCTGCTGTTCCTGATGGAAATGGTCAGCAAAATGAAAGATCCAGCTGTGAGTACTGGTGCTGCTGCGGGTTCGTACACAAAGGGCAGTCGCATTGCGTCAGTCCATAACGGTTCCAGCCTGTTTACCGGTGATGCCGGTAGTGGTGAGAGCAATATCCGTCGATACATTATCGAAAACGATATGCTCGAAGCTATAGTACAGTTGCCCAACAACCTGTTCTACAACACCGGCATTACCACCTATATCTGGCTGCTCAATAACAACAAGCCTAAATCTCGTAAGGGTAAGGTGCAGTTAACTGATGCCAGCCTGTTGTACCGCAAACTGCGCAAAAACTTGGGTAAGAAAAACTGCGAGTTTGCGCCGGAGCATATCGCACAGATCACCCGTACCTATCTGGATTGTGCCGCGATAGAGCGTGAGCTGGACGTAAACGGAGACTCCACCGGTATTGCCAGTCAGGTATTCCGCAACGAAGATTTTGGTTACTACAAAGTGACCATCGAGCGGCCCGACCGGCGCAAAGCCCAGTTCACCGCCGAACGTATAGCGCCTTTGCGTTTTGACAAACAGTTAAGCGAAGTGATGGAGCACCTCTTTAGCGAATATGGCGATAAAGTGTATAAAACGTCGGGTTTCGGTAAAGGGCGAAAACAGAGCTTTTTAAAATCCATTGAGAAAGATATCCTCAATTGGTGCGAAGACAACGATATTAGCCTGAATGTCAAGGCCAAAGGCAAACTGTTGGATGTTCAATACTGGCAGACCTTGTACGAAGTATTTGAAACTGCGGAGTGGCTGGCAGAGGAATTGGGTCAAGGTGAGTTTGACGATTTTAATATTGTTAAAGAAAAAGTGGATGCCCTGCTAAAGGAGTACAAGGTCGCGCTTAAGGCGAGCGAAAAAAATAATATCTTCAATGCAGTAAGCTGGTACCACGAAACAGCCGCGAAAGTGATCAAAAAAGTGGTAAAACTCAGCGGCGATAAGCTGGATGAAGTGCTGCAACGTAACAGCTGTACCCAAGCGCAGCTGGCGGATTTTGGCTATTACCCAACCGATAAGAAAAACGAATACATTACCTATGAAACGAGTTCCGACCTGCGTGACAGTGAGTCCATCCCCCTCACTTATAAAGAGTCACTACTGAAAGAGGATGAGCCGCAAAGTATTCATCAGTACTTTCTCGATGAAGTAAAGCCCCATGTGAGTGAGGCCTGGATCAATCTTGACTCTGTCAAAATCGGCTATGAGATCAGCTTTAATAAATACTTCTATCGCCATAAACCACTGCGTTCATTGGAGACCGTTGCAGAGGAAATTATCAGCCTGGAACAAAAAGCCGAAGGGTTAATTGCCCAGATTCTGGGTGTGGATATTGAGCAGGTGCAGGGGTGATCAGTGGCCATGATTCGTAAAAAATTGTTGAGCCCCAAAAAAAGCTTAACCGGCGCAAGGGTAGGGGCCTTAGAAATACCAATTGGCTGGCATGTTGTTAGGTTTCGCGACCTATTTGATTTTGGTAAAGGTTTAAATATCACGAAAGAAAACTTGCAGCCTTCTGGGGTGCCATGTGTTAACTATGGTGAGGTGCATTCCAAGTATGGTTTTGAGTTGACGCCAAAAGAGCATGAACTTCGATGTGTGAGTGAAGACTATTTAAGAAAGTTTCCACGTTCGTTATTGAAGAAAGGTGATTTTGTTTTTGCGGATACTTCTGAGGATATTGAAGGCTCTGGTAATTTCACTCAGCTAGTTTCAGATGATGTAGTTTTTGCTGGTTATCATACTGTGATTTGTAGGCCTACAGGTGATAATGATTTGCGTTACTTGGCGTATTTGTTGAATTCTGAATCGTATAGGAATCAGATACGAACAGCTGTTAAAGGGGTGAAGGTATACAGCATTACGAAATCCATCTTAAAGAATACAAAGTTATGGTTTCCAAATGTAAAAGACCAGAAATGTTTATCGAATTTCCTAGACAAAAAAACCACCCAAGTCGACGAAGCCATTGCTATCAAAGAACGGCAAATCGCCCTGCTTAAAGAGCGCAAGCAAATCATTATTCAAAAAGCCGTGACCCAGGGGCTTGATCCTAACGCGCCCATGAAAGATTCCGGTGTGGATTGGATTGGGCAGATACCCGCGCATTGGGAGATGAAACGGGTCAAAAATATTTTCAGATTGGTGATGGAGCCTTCTGAGAAAAATAACGATCACGAACTTCTTTCTGTTTACACCGATATAGGTGTTAAGCCGCGCAGTGAATTAGAGGAACGAGGTAACAAAGCGTCAACTACTGACGGTTATTGGTTTGTTAAAAAGGGCGATGTTGTGGTCAATAAATTGCTCGCATGGATGGGCGCTATTGGTCTTTCAGAATATGACGGCGTTACAAGCCCGGCATATGATATTTTACGCCCTCAATTGCCAGTAAATGGCTATTTTTATCACTACTTGTTCAGATCAAATTTTTGCTCCGCAGAACTTAAGCGCCATTCTCGTGGAATTATGGATATGCGGTTGCGCTTGTATTTTGATAGGTTTGGAGTGGTCGAAGTGCCTTATCCACCGGTGGATGAACAGAATGAAATTATTCATTCATTGGAAATTCAGATGTATGAGATGGAAAAGGGTATTGATCACTTAAATATTCAAATTGAAAAACTCAAAGAATATAAAACCACCCTAATCAACAGTGCGGTGACTGGAAAAATCAAAGTTACCCCTGAAATGGCTGGTGTGGATAAAAAAGTGCAGGACGCAGTAGAGGCTTAGGGCAATGTTTACCGTCGACCATCAAACCAACCGCATCAGCCCGGTAAAAATCAAAACCTTCAGTGAGCTGGTTTTTACCGAGCGTAAGCACTTGCAGGAGTGGCTGGCCCACCAGCCCGATGCGCTGGGTGAGGAACTGCTGATTATCCAGAAAGAGTTTGATGGCTTTGACGATACCCGCGAACGCCTCGACCTGTTGGCGCTGGATAAAGAAGGCAACCTGGTGATTATCGAAAACAAGCTGGATGACAGTGGCCGCGATGTGGTGTGGCAGGCATTGAAGTATGCCTCTTATTGCGCCAGCTTAACCAAGGGCCAGATTGTCGAGATTTATCAGCAATATTTGCACCGCTTCTTTTCCCCTATCAGCCCGACAATTGAAGCCGGTGAATCGATCGCTCGGGTAGGTCAACCCCCTGAAGAAAACAGACAGGATGCCGCCACCCGCATCTGTGAATTTCTCGATGCGCCGGATCTGGATGAGGTCAAGCTCAACCTCGGCAATAGCCAGCGTATTATGTTGGTGGCTGCCAACTTCCGCAAAGAAGTCACCAGTACGGCGCTGTGGCTGTTAGGCCAGGGCATTAGTATTCAGTGCTTTAAAGTCACGCCCTATGCCCTGGGTGAACAACTGCTTATCAATATTGACCAGATCATACCCACGCCCGAAGCCAAGGAGTTGATGATCGGCATCAATGCCAAAGAAGCGGAAGAAAAAACCACCGAAGTAGTGGTGAAGAAACGTCATATCGTGCGAAGGGAATACTGGGAAAAGGCCTTGGAAGCCTTTCAAAAAAGCCAGTGCAACCTCTACGATAATATCAGCCCCAGCAAAGATCACTGGCTCTCGGCGGGCTCAGGCTTAAGCAGCTGCCCCTACAATTTGATTTTTAATAAGAGCGAGTTGCGCGTAGAGCTATGGATTAGCCGTAGTGCAACAGAGGAAAACAAATTCCTCTTTGATTTTCTGCTGGATCTTAAAGACGAAATTGAATCGAACTTCTCTGATAAATTGGAGTGGCTGCGTCTGGACGAAAAGAAATCCTGCCGCATTCAGTATTCCTGTGCATCAGATAGTTTCAATAAAGACACCTGGAAAGAATCCGTTGCCTGGCACTTGGAGCACATGTGCAGGCTAGAGCAGGCCTTAAAGAAGCCGCTGCAAAAAGCCGCCGAGGGACTTAAGCAACAAAGTTTTGCGTAGGGCAATGTAATGACCGTAGACCGCGGTCTGGAATATTTACAATCCTTGTAAGACTGTTGTTTGATTGAAAGACGGCAAGATGTCGGAAAATATCAATAAAAAGATGGGTTAGGGTAGATCGGTTGTTTGACTGATGCTTTACCGGCTAAGTCAATTGGTAGAATAAAAAGGACGTAAGATGGTTAGCAACACCAACGAACAGGCACTGGAGGCCGCAATTGAGCAGGCTTTAACTGGCACAACCATAGAAGCCGTCAAGGCAGCGGGGGGGATTGCCGATGGTGGAAAAGCTCAAGTCGAAGAGACGCCTGCTGACTACTTAGTCGGCAACGGGCGTTACAAACTAGGCCTGCCGACTGATTTCAACGCCCAGTATGCCCTTGATGAAAAGCTATTTTGGCGCTTCCTGGAAGATACCCAGAAGCCCGAGCTGACCAAGCTGAAAAAACACAATCCTTCCGACTGGCAGCGCAAGTTGCTGGAGCGCTACGACCGGCTGATGAAGAAGCACGGTATTCTCTATCTGCTCAAGAAGGGGCTTCCGGTAGATGACGCTCATTTCCACCTTATGTATCCCGCGCCGCTGGCCAGCAGTAGCGAGAAGGTTAAACAGAACTTTGGTGCCAATATTTTCAGCTGCACTCGCCAGGTGCGTTATTCCCTGAACAACCCACTTCAGGAAATCGACATGGTGCTGTTCGTGAATGGTATCCCGCTGGTGACGATGGAGTTGAAAAATGCCTGGACCGGCCAAACCGCCCGTTCCCACGGCCAGAAACAGTACCGGGAAGACCGCGACGTAAACCAGCCGTTACTGAACTTCGGTCGTTGCCTGGTACATATGGCTGTGGATACGGATGAAGTCTACATGACCACCAAGCTGGCCGGGCAAGCGACTTACTTCCTGCCCTTTAACAAAGGTCACAACCACGGTAAGGGGAACCCGCCAAATCGCTCTCTTTCAGGCAAGGGGGGCCATAAGACTGCATATTTGTGGGAGGAGGTGTTTAGCAAAGAAAGCATGGCCAACATCATCCAGCACTTTGTCCGGCTGGATGGCAGCAGTAAAGATCCTCTGCGCAAGCGCACCCTGTTCTTTCCTCGTTACCACCAGCTGGATGTGGTGCGTAAGCTGGTTGACCACGCTTCCAGGTGCGGTGTGGGCCATACCTATTTGATTCAGCACTCTGCTGGGTCGGGTAAGTCAAACTCCATTACCTGGGCAGCTTATCAGCTTATAGAGACTTACCCGGCATCAATGCAAGTTGCGAATGGGAAAAGCGTAGAACAGCCTCTGTTTGATTCGGTGATTGTAGTGACGGATCGCCGCCTGCTGGACAGGCAGCTGCGCGATAACATCAAGGAATTCTCCGAGGTTAAAAATATCGTTGCTCCGGCCCTTAAGTCTTCTGAGCTGAAGAGCGCGCTGGAGAATGGCAAAAAGATCATTATCACCACCATTCAGAAATTCCCGTTTATTGTGGACGGTATCGAGGATCTCAGCGATAAGCGCTTTGCGGTGATCATCGACGAAGCTCACAGCTCACAGTCTGGTATTGCCCACGACAATATGAATCGTGTGATGGGGCAGGACGAGGAAGAGGATGATCAGGACAAGATCCTTAAAACGATAAAATCTCGCAAGATGCGTGGCAATGCGTCTTACATGGCTTTCACTGCTACGCCCAAGAACACTACCCTGGAAAAGTTTGGTGAAAAACAGGAAGATGGGTCATTCAAGCCTTTCCATTTGTACTCCATGAAGCAAGCCATCGAAGAGGGCTTCATTCTGGATGTACTGGCTAATTACACGACCTACAAAAGTTATTACGAGATCGAAAAGTCCATCGCGGAAAACCCAGAATTTGATACCAAAAAGGCGCAAAAAAAACTGCGAGCCTATGTAGAGCGCAGCCAGCAGACCATCGAAACCAAAGCTGAAATCATGCTGGATCACTTTATTCCCCAGGTCGTCAATGCCAAGAAACTCAAAGGCAAAGCCAAAGGCATGGTGGTAACGCAGAACATTGAAACGGCCATCCGTTATCACAAGGCTATTACTCGCTTGCTGGAAGCGAGAGGTAATCCCTTCAAAGTCTTGATAGCCTTTTCTGGGGCGAAAGAAGTGGATGGTATTGAATACACGGAAGCGGAGATTAACGGATTTCCGGAATCTAAGACCAAAACCAAATTCGATACCGATGAATACCGCTTGTTAGTCGTGGCCAATAAGTACCTCACCGGGTTTGACCAGCCAAAGCTTTGTGCCATGTATGTGGACAAAAAGCTAGCGTCGGTACTTTGTGTTCAGACCCTTTCCCGTCTCAACCGCTCTGCCCCCAAGCTGGGTAAGAAAACCGAGGATTTGTTTATTCTGGACTTCTTCAACTTGGTCGATGAAGTAAAGGTTGCATTCGATCCCTTCTATACTGCGACATCATTGTCTCGGGCCACAGATATTAATGTGCTCCATGAGCTCAAGGACGCAATGGACGATGTGGGTGTGTATGAATGGTACGAGGTTGAGGACTTCGTAAAGCGTTACTTTAATAATGAAGATGCACAAACATTAAGCCCCATCATTGATATAGCCGCCGCCCGTTTCGAGCATGAGTTGGAGCTAGAGGATGATGAAAAAGTAGATTTTAAGATCAAGGCTAAGCAGTACGTAAAAATCTACGGACAAATGGCGTCTATCATGCCCTTTGAAATCGTGGCATGGGAAAAACTGTTTTGGTTCCTGAAGTTCTTAATACCGAAGCTAAAAGTGAACGACCCTGATGCGGACACTATCGACGAGCTATTGGAGTCCATTGATTTGAGTTCCTATGGCCTGCAAAGGGTAAAGCTGAATCACGCTATCAAGTTGGATGAGGCAGATACTGAGCTCGATCCCCAGAATCCAAACCCTCGTGGAGCTCATGGTGGGGATCAGCAAACAGATCCATTGGACGACATCATTTTGACCTTCAATGAGCGCTGGTTCCAGGGTTGGAGTGCAACACCTGAAGAGCAGAAAGTTAAGTTCATCAATATTGCTGAGAGTATCAAAAAGCACCCAGATTTTAAGGCCAAATACCAAGATAATCCTGATCCACACAACAGAGAACTAGCTTTCGAGAAAATGCTAAAAGAAGTGATGTTACGCAGGCGAAAAGATGAGCTGGAACTATACAAATTGTTTGCTGGGGACGCTGCCTTTAAAACTGCTTGGATGCAGAGTATGCAGCATGTACTTTCGGAGTGAATATCTGAAAGATCTAGTTGCTTTTGGTAGAATAAATATGTAGGTGGAAGGTGTGCTTTGTATGTAGGCTGCCTGATAAGGTCGAGGAGATATTACATGAAGCTCTTTTTACTTATTGATATATTTCTTTGCACTAATAGTTGGTAGTTAGCTACTCATCCATACCTTCTGCGATCACTTAGGGATGTACCCCCCTATCGAATTTGAGAAGTGTGCTTAAAGAGGTGTCTGGTTGGACTTGAGAACAACAAATCTGTTTGGTTTTATTGACTGGATAATGTCTATCTCGGTGGTGAGCGTCCTGAATACAAGCCCTGGCACGGAGTCAAGAGTATAACTCCCTTAATAGCTGTTGTTGAAACAACTAAAGGGGGATATCCAACCCGTATTAAGCTCTCAATTATCAAGAGCTTTAAAAATAGTAAAATTTTAACCTGGAGCAAAAAATCCCTTTGCAGATGGCAGCACAGCCATCTCAGGTGGCCTTCCATACTTCAACCCCATTAAGGTGGCCAGCTGTATGCACAATAAAATTGTGTGTGGTGGTGGCCGAGCTTCTGTTTAAGAGCCTGAGTTCTATTGGGTAAATACGGTACTTGGTAATTTAAAGAACGCGCTGCGAAACACTTACCATGCAGTTAGGCCGAAATATGTAAAGCGCCATTTTCCGGATTTCAATATCGATTTAATCGGAGATATGATTTATCGGCAGTCATTGAAAGTATGGTTTTCATCTATCTTCGAACGCTACCAACGCCGGGAAATTCGCTAAAAATTAGCTTGGCATAAGTGATAATTAGGCAATCTTAAAACTTATGTATTGCTTTAATAGAATTCGATTGCCATAACTATCATGAGTGTATGACACATTAAATTTGACCGCTGGTAGCATCAGGCTCAACAAGATCAAGTTGAATGGTGATCAAATAGGGAACGAAATATTTTCTATCCCGTGTACCGTTAGGGGGCGGTATAGTCGATGGTCAACAAAACCATGTAGTAGTTGAAACTGTGAATTTATAGGGATTAGTAAATTTATGATGGAGCCGGGGATTTGAAAAATGCGTACAGAGCGAGCCAAGGTGAGGTTGGCTTCAGATTTAACCCCTACAGTCTAACTCTGTGACGTGGGATTGAAGCTGCTGTTCGGAATCTTTTTTATTCATTGTTCTGTGCATAAGTTACTCTGATGCAGAGTGCGGTGGGGATCAGTTACACAATTAGGTTTACAGTCCCTAATTTCCTTGGCCCGTTAGGGTTGTACTGATTTTTTATGCAGTTATACAGAAGTTTCTTACCCTAAATTGTTAAATGGCTACCTGTGCTATCTATGTTGTTAGTTGTTCAAGAAATATTGAGTCATATTTTTTTGTGAAAATATACCCTCAAATTCAGACAGATTCCTATAAATTTTAAGACGTTAAGTTCGATTTTTTTGAAACTACTGTTCTAATTTATGGGGAAAAACTCTTTTTATCTAAAAAAGTTCACTTTATCACGTGAACCTTGTAGGCTTCTTGAAAATATTAGTGCATCAAGGTGCGTATTTTATTTTCCGCAGTGCTTTTTACTAGATACATTTTAGCGCTAAGAATAAGGATTCTAGAGAGACTTCGCATTGTCTGTGATAAGCATGAAAATTTTATTTGCTCCGGCACCAAGAATTATACATTTTTAAAAAAATACGATGACCTATAAGGAAAATATAGGATGAAATTTAATATCAACGTAGCAATATTGATATTTAGTGCATATCTTTCAGGGTGCAATGGATCTTCGAGCGGGGGAGATGATTCAGACACAGGTGGCGAGCTTACAGCTGCTACGATGGCGGTCCATTATGAGAAACCTAAAACGCTAACCTTTCGCTGGAGCGATGTTTCTGGGGCAACTTATTATCAGTTATTTGAAAATGCTGATGGGCACTCTGGGTTTGAACCTATTGGAAATCCCATTGCGCCAAAAGAAGAGCGCATTGAATTAGTGGTGCCTTTATTCAAAAAGCTTAATGCCCAATACTTATTGCAAACCTGCGATGATCAGAGATGTATCGATTCTGATGCAGTAGCGATTGATCAGGATGTGATAGGTAGTATCGGTTATTTTAAACCCAGTAATACGGATGCTGACGATCAGTTTGGTTGGAATCTAGCAATTAGCGATGATGGCAACCTGCTTGCAGTAGGTGCTCCTCGCGAAGATAGTGGTGGTGACCAAGAGGATAACCTGACACCTGATTCAGGTGCAGTTTATATTTTTATTCGGGAAGATGGCGAATGGACACAGCAAGCCTATCTTAAGTCTCCAGATCCTCAAGAAGCTGCAGAGTTTGGAACTGCATTGAGTCTTAGCGATGATGGTTATACGCTTGCAGTAGGGGCATTCAAGGAGAACGGGGAAAATGATAATTTTTCTGCGGGCGCTGTTCATATTTTTTCCCGAAGTAATGAAGGTTGGGTCCATAGCGCCCGACTTCAAGCAGACAATCAAGGAAATAATGACCTATTTGGCTATGCCCTTAGCCTTAGTGGGAATGGTTCTACTTTAGCAGTAACCGCACCCAGTGAAGATGGTGGTCTTGATGGCGATTCTATTGAAGATTCTGGAGCGGTATATGTGTTCCGTAATGAGGAGGGAAGTTGGTCACAGTATGCCTATATTAAGGCTGCTGATAGTTCTGAGGGGTTAGGTTTTGGTTCTTCGATAAGCCTTGATGATGCCGGGGCTTCATTCGCAGTTGGGGCTTATGCTGACAATGCAGAGGCAGGTTCCGTTTATCTATACCAGTTGGATGGTGAATCCTGGGTGGAAGATAGCAAGATATCGGCTAGTAATCCTGTCGCTGGTGGTTGGTTTGGATTTGCGCTCAATTTAAGTGGTAATGGGCAAACTCTAGCAGTTGGCGCCCCATTAAAAAGTGGATCTAACAGTGGCGCTGTCTACATTTTTTCTCGAAAAGAAAACACTTGGCAGCAAACTGCCTACTTGGAAGCTTCCAATCCTCATGTATCGGCTTACTTTGGAGAGGCGGTAAACCTGAGTGATGATGGCAGTTTTATCGCCGTGGGAGCATGGGGAGAGAAAAGCTATAGCCAAGGATTGTTCGGAGATAGTACAGACGAATCTTCAATTAGAGCAGGAGCAGTTTATACCTATATATTTAATGGCGTAGACTGGTCTAGTGAAGCTTATATTAAGGCGAGCAACACAGACTCGGGAGACCATTTTGGTGGCTCTGTTGCGCTAAGTGGAGATGGAGCTAGTTTAGCAGTAGGGGCGAACACTGAAGATGGAGCGGATAGCGGTTTGTTCGCAAACCCTGAGAGCAATGAAGCTGAAAATGCAGGAGCGGTTTATATTTATTGATTGGGCTGTATAATTTATATTTACGTATAAAGTTAGTTGTTTGAGTTTAAATGGTATTGTTATCATTAATCTAGACCGAACGGAATACGTACAATGTAAATTTTATAAATCTTTATTCTAAGTATAGATTTTATGCTGCTCAGGTAAATCAAAAGATTTTCCTAGAGCAGCAATATATCTAGAGTTTTAGCTAAAGCTTAGCTGGATAGTGAAAGAAAAGGATATCTTTAATATTTATAACTCTCTTTAAGTCTGAGCTTGTAATCAAGCTCAGCTAGTGAAATGTGAGTTTGGTTCTAAATTTTAATCTCATACTTATATCTAGTTCAATTCTTTAATGCATAAGTATTTGTTCGCTTTTTTTTGAGTAGATGGCGCGAAGTACTTTTTTGCTAATCTGAGGCAGTCCTTCTATCGATATTGGGGAGACAGCAAAATGTGTGGGCTGCTAGCTGTATTTTCAAATACCGTTGTATACAACCGGGAACAGATTTATCGAGCATTACAACCCCTTTCCCATCGAGGGCCTGATGGTGAAGGGTTCTGGTCATCAGGAGATGGACGGGCCTGGCTGGCTCATAAGCGCCTCAGTATTATTGACTTGGAAGGTGGTCAGCAGCCACTATTGAGTGATGATGGAGAGATAGCCTGCATTGTTAATGGTGAATTTTATAATTATTTAGAGATAAAAGATGATTTGATAAGGCGGAACTATCGTTTTCTTACACAATCGGATAGTGAAATACTTATCGGCCTATACCAAGAGTTTGGTGTTTATAGCCTGGAATATCTACGAGGGGAATTTTCTTTCGTACTTTACGATAAAAGAAAAAACTTAATATTTTCTGCTCGAGATAGGTTTGGAATAAAACCTCTATTTTATTATTGGGCAGATGGATGCTTGTGTTTTGCATCAGAAGTTAAGGCCTTCAAAGCGCTTGGCTTGCCGATAGATTGGAATCCACATACTTTTTGGCAAGAAATTAGCTTCTTGCATGCTCCAGCTTCTAGTTTGTTTAACAATGTTCATGAGCTTCCTCCTGGTCATTATGGTTTGGCCTATTTGGATGATCTACAATTTTCGACTCATCTTTATTGGAATTTACACTTCCCCACTATTGCGGAACAAGTAAGTAATGTTTTCGATGAGAAAGAGGTTATTAGTGAGGTGCGCGAGCGCTTCTCTGAATCGATTAAGTTAAGGCTCAAAGCTGATGTACCTGTTGCCTGCTATTTGAGTGGTGGCATAGATGCCTCTTCCGTGCTTGGTATAGCGCAAGGTATGGTGGATAAGCCGATCGATGCATTCACCTTATCTTTTGATCATCAGGCCTATGATGAGTCCTCTAACGCAAAATCCATGACTGATTACTTGGGCAGTAATTATCACCCTGTTGAAATTGATAGTGACACACTGATCTCTTGCTTTGAGGATACTGCTTATACCGGCGAAAAAATGTTCTTTAACGGTAACGCTATCACTAAATATGTTCTAAGCCGAGTTGTTCGAGAGCACGGTTATAAAGTGGTTCTTACTGGGGATGGAGCAGATGAAGTATTTGCTGGTTACGGTTGGTTCAGGCAAGATTTTATCGAAAATTATTTAGATACAATTCCAAAAAAAGAAAAGCAAGCTATCTTGCAGAAATTGCAGTCTGGTGATCCTATTTCCGAAGGCGTTTTTATGGCCTCTACAAGAATGCATCAGTCACAGGTGGTGAAGTCAGCCCTTGGCTTCTTTCCAAACTGGATGCAGAGCTTTATGGATATGGGCACAAAGATATTCCCATTGTTTTGTGAGGATTATGCCAAGTATATACAGCACTTACAGCCTGCAGAAACCCTGTTGGAACACTTGGGAGGTGCCTTTTCGGTTAAGAACAGGTCTATTTTATCAAAAAGTCTATATACCTTTACCAAGTCTATGCTGCCCCACTATGTTCTTACAATGATGGGGGATAGAACAGAAATGGCTCACTCTGTCGAAGGGCGCCTACCTTTTCTGGATCATCACCTGGTTGAGTATGTCTCAGTATTACCGGATAAATACAAGATTCGCGGGTTAACGGAGAAATATATACTCAGAGAAGCCATGAAACCTGTGTTAACAGAGCAAGTATACAAGAAGCAAAAACAGCCTCTTTGGACTCCGCCACTTACGGATAAGAAAAACAGGAAACTTCATGAATATATGAAGGATATTGTTCATAGCCGTGCAACTTTGGATATGCCGTTTTTGGATCACAAGAAGGCAATTAGATTTTTTGATAATAGTGATAGCTTATTGCAAGCCGATCAGAATGTTGTTGATGCTGTAAAATACCTTATCGTGAGTGGTATTTTGTTGCACAAGCGATTGGTTATGTCTTAGGATTTAATTTTATACTTCAGTGGTTTTGATGGTTTACTCTGGATATTTAAATAAAAGGTAAAATAACAATTCTTTAGCAGGAGCTGCAGTGCAGGAATTTCTCTAAATTGAGCCCGAATAAAATACTTCTATCCGGGCGTTTTGGTATTCTAGTTTCTACCAGCAATTACCCCGCCATCAATGTCCCAAATGGCTCCTGTTATCCAACTTGCTTTGTCGCTTAAAAGAAAGTCTACGACATCAGCGATGTCCTTGGGGGTACCAACTCTGCCAATAGGGTGAAAGCTATCGAAGGAGGCAAGTACTTGGTCTATTTCCCCTGGATCGATAAAGGATTCATAAATAGGCGTCTTAACCACCGCAGGGGATACTGCATTAACCCGAATATTGTGATCGGCCAGCTCCATCGCCATATGTTGGGTGAGCGAATGTAAACCGGCTTTGGCCATTGAATAGGCAGAGGAGGGTGTCGCCTTTACCGATTGTTTGGCCCACATGGAGCCAATATTCACTACACACCCTCCGCCGTTGTCTACCATGTTTCTTGTTACGGCCTGGCTAATAAAGAAGGTGGCACGGTTGAGGTCGAGATAAGTGTCGTAGTCTTCCCGGGTATGTTCAAGAAATGCAGTAGGATTAAAATATCCAGCGGCGTTTACCAGGTATTTAAAATGATGATTGCTGGATTTTATATATTCGATAATATTGCTGATATCAGCCTGTTGATAGAGGTCTGCCTGAAGTGCTTCTGCAGAGCCCATCTGAGTTAATTCGTTGTGGGCTCTTTCAAGTTTGTTGAGATTATTGCCAATAATAACTGTGTGAATTCCCTGTTTCACCAGCAGGTTTGCAATGGCGAGTCCCATACCACTGGAACCACCAACGATTAAGGCAACTTCTTTTTGTTCAGTAGAATCTGGTCTTTTAGTGGAGTCACTCATATTATTTCCTCACTGAGATATGCTCATTACGTGAGTGGAGTTTAGAAAAGAACCGGATAGGTTGAAAAGTAAGCACAAAATGGTGCACTAGTTACTTTTTGGTAAGTATTGATGAAATCAGAGAAAAATATGCTCACGCGAAAGCGCCCGCCCAAGAGAAGTGCCAGAATGGTTGAGACTATCTATGGCTGTAAATGGTCCCTTACTGTCTATCAGCTTTTGGCTAGAGGGGTAAATCGACCGGGGGAAATGGTTCGCAGCGTTGAGGGTTTGACTACCAAAGTCCTGAATGAATGTTTACGTAGAAATATGGAGTTTGGGATACTGGAGCGGATCAGCTATGCAGAGATTCCTCCCCGTGTGGAATATAACGTTACAGAATTTGGACAGAAATTCCTGAGAATTCTGGACGACTTGGAAAAGCTACAAGAAGAAATTGACGGCTCAGATTTATCTGAAAGTAAATAACTTTATCCCACCAATACCTTCGAGTTACACTAAGTGTCTAAATGATACTTGTCGCTCCCTATGAATGAAAAAGACTATATAGCTCGTTATGAGAAGCGTAACTTTGACGCTCCTTTAGTTACTGTGGATGCAGTTCTATTTACCTATCACGAAGGCTTTCTCAAGGTGTTATTGGTTAAGCGCTCTGCTCATCCAGAGAAAGGGAAGTGGGCTTTGCCTGGAGGATTTGTCTCTGAAACCGAAGATAATAGTCTGGAGGCGACAGCTAACCGAAAGCTAAAAGAAAAGACATCAGTTATACCGCCTTATTTAGAGCAGCTTTATACTTTTGGAGGGCCCAGCAGGGATAAACGGGGGTGGTCGGTAACGGTTGCCTATACTGCCTTGATTGCCCACCAATGCTGTGCAAGTGCAATCGATACTGTGTCGAGTGTGGGCTGGTTGCCTTACTCTCAGATATCTCAACTATCTCTGGCTTTTGATCATCAGGAAATTATTAGTCGTGCTCATGAGCGTTTGGTTCAAAAAGCGCTCTATACCATTGTGCCTGCATTTGCATTACCGGAAACTTTTACCTTGCCAGAGTTGCAGCAAGTACATGAGGCAATAATTGGGAAACCAATACAGAAAAAATCATTTCGCAGGCGAATTGAGCAAGCAAATCTGTTAGTAGATACTGGTGAAAAACGTTCTGAAAAAGGTCGGCCCGCAGCGCTCTATCGTTTGAGTGAAAGCTCCGCTGATCATAAATTTATAAGAAATTTAGAGCTTTAACTAAAAAATAGTTTAGCTTCTTAAGATGAAAAATTATTAACTAATTTTTTATCTAGCTCAATCAAGTATTGGTATCCATAAGTACTATTTTCCAGGCCAGAGAGTAAACTGAAAGGAAGTTCCAAATCGTACTCTCTGGTAAGTGCTGCAAGCCCGCAGGCAATTGCGGCGACACTATCAGTATCACCACCAAAATCTATACAGGTCTTCAATAGTCCAAGGAAGTCTCGATTACTTTGTAGTGCTGTATTTACCGCTGCCAAGGTTTCTAAGGCATCACAGTTGACCTTGCCAGACCAGCTTCCTATTAATTTTAGGTTGAGCTTTTTCTCAATAAGCTTGGGTAACTCAATTAGAGCTGATTTTTGGTAGATTAATAGATGTGCCATTAGGGCAACTGCTTGAGCAGATAAGATTCCCTCTTCGGTATTGTGCGTAACGCTAGCTTGGCATTTAGCCACTGTTAGTAGTTGATCAATATCGGGAATGAGCCCAAGGGGTACTGAGCGCATTGCAGCACCGTTACGTTTGCTGTGAGGCCTTATCTTGCGAGTTAAATCCTTTCCAGTTTCACAGCTATCGAGAAGGCTTTGAAAGCCTGATGCATATCCAAGGCGAGGATCACGCTTATAAGTGTGGATAAAAGCTTGTGCAAAGTCCGACTCTTGGGGATTCGAATTCTCAAGAAGGAGCTCAGCAATAGCCAAGCTCATCTGAGTATCGTCGCTCTATCAGCAGGATATGGCCAGATTGGACCACTACAGCATCGACAGTCACGTGAGTTGGCGGATAGGGAGCGGTGGCCCAGGAGGATCTGTAGCGCTGGATGAATGCCATTTCTTCGCGCATTTCGCCGTAGGCTGGATTGGTCTCCACAAACTCTCTTAAAGCGCCAATAGTGCCCTCTGGCAATTGCTTTTCTTGGTTGAGTGAATTCAACAAGCTATCGGCGCTGTCGGTAAATAGTGCCTCCCTAAAGGGGGTTGCACTGATTTCGTTGTGATTCTCCACCCCAAGGGATCCCCACTGGGGGAAGAGGTTGAGGTAAAAACCGCTCTGGTCTTTCTGGTGCCCGATTAATGCAATTTGAGGTGGCTTGTGGGGAATGGTGTGATGAGCGGTCACTATGCCGTTAACGGAGTTTTGTACATTGCGTACCCACAGCTCATCGTTATAGGGCACATCCATTAAAGGTAGGCAGGTCAGGCGCTTGTTGTCACTCTGGCTTAAGCTTTTCCTGATAAATTGTTCCCGCTCGCGATGAGTCCAGGGGTTGCGAGGATTGCGGGGCTGGTTGGCGGAGCCAATCAGGATAATCAGGTGCTGGGCCTGAGCTAATCCGCACTGGGCTACTTTTAGATGTCCGGAATGGAATGGCTGGAATCGACCGATGAAAACGGCAAAATCGTAGTGCTGGGCCATAGCAGCAAGCTCCTTGCTGTGAATAAACCCCGGTCTCTCCAGGGCTTGAATAATAGGTCTTGAAATATTATGTGTCCAATAGACACTAATGGCAAGTGGGCTTAAATTCAATTTTTAGTGGTTTATCGAAGAGGTGGGGTTATATTCCAGTGTTCGAGCCGATTTACTTTTTTCGAGTGTGTGAGTAGAACTGATGTGCCGCTGGTTGTTGTTCATTTCCTTATTGAGTTTGGAAGCCTTTGCGCAGGAAATAGAACCATTTACTACTGATGGTTGTAGCGCATTTCCCGATGGAACTTTTGATCAACAGGAGTTGTGGCTCGACTGCTGTATTGCCCATGATTATGCCTACTGGAAAGGGGGCACATACGATGAACGCGAGCAGGCGGATAAAGATCTTGAAGTCTGTGTAGCTGGAACCGGGGAAGAAGAAGTTGCACTAATGATGTTACTTGGAGTTCGGGTTGGCGGTACGCCTTTTTTACCCACCCCATTTCGCTGGGGGTATGGCTGGCCCTATTTGCGTGGCTACAAGGCTTTGTCACCGGTGGAATTACAGGCAATAAAAAAATCAGAAGGTGAACTTTGACGATAATCAGGAAAAGCTAGTCACAGAGACAAATTGTTCGCGTTTATTTGAGGTACTTTATTCAATAGGACTAACAGTTAAAGCCTGTAAATAAATATCTGCAAAACCCTCCTTGAGCCACTGCATCAAATTGCGCACCCGTAATAATTGGTGGCGTAGGGGCGGGCATACCATCGAGAGCTCGGTAGACTCAGACCAGCCGGGCAGAATTTCAACCAGGCGTCCACTGGCAATATCTGCCTGGACATAGATATCTGCTAGCCGGGTAATTCCAAGTCCCTCAATTGCAGCGCGATGCATTACCCTTCCGCTAATCAATTTAGTGCTGTTTTCAACTTGCACAACCTGTTGATTCTTACCTCGTGTTAGCAGCCATTGATCCACACTGCCGGAAATTAGCGGTACAGATGCTAGGTCAGCAGGTTTTTCTATAGGTCCATATTCCTGAAGGAACTTTGGGCTGGCTACGTATCGGGTTTTGATAGTGTGAAGTTTACGCACGATTAGAGAGGAGTCCGGCAAACTGCCCATACGAATAACCAAATCGTACTGGTCTTGAATCAAATCTACTCGGGTGCTGGAAAAGTCCAGATGAACTCTAACTCCTGGATTGGCCTGCTGAAACTTGATCACCAGCGGAGCAATTAAGCTCTCCCCGATAACGCCACCAACAGCGTTTATGCGGATGTTTCCCTCCAGTCCCCCCTTTGATTCACTGGCCCAATCGGCGGCTGAATCCAACTGCTGCATCGCTTGCTTGCAACGCAAATAGTAACCCTCACCAATCTCGGTAAGACGCAGTTGTCTTGTCGTGCGGTAGAGAAGCTGTATATCCAGGGTTGTTTCCAGCTCAGTGACCAGTTGGCTCAAATTGGCCTTGGAAAAGCCGCTGTCCCGCGCTGCAGCGGTGAAGCTTCCGGCATCGGCCACCTGAATAAATGCACGAATAGCGCGCCATGAGATATTGTTCATAAAAACCAAACAATGTTTTCTAATTGGTTGGGCTAATCATATTAGTCGGAATTCCTATACTGGGTCTACTTAAACAAAACTATCCGCCGGGATAACTCATTGAAGGAGAGAGAGCCCATGTCCAAACCACTCGTTGTTATTACTGGAGCCAGTTCAGGTATTGGTGCTGCCATTGCCCAACATATGTCTGCTGCCGGGCACCCACTATTATTGTTGGCAAGGCGTGTGGACAAACTGGAAGCTTTAAATCTGCCAAATACTCTTTGCAGGAAAGTGGATGTGACTGATATGGCAGCCTTGCGCGAGGCAATTCGTGAGGCTGAGACTCAGTTCGGCCCGGTTGACTGTCTGATTAACAATGCTGGCAAAATGTTACTGGGCAATATTGAAACCCAGAACCCCGATGAGTGGCGGCAAATGTTTGATGTGAATGTATTGGCCTTGCTTAACGGTATGCAGGCGGTTTTGGATGATATGAAAACTCGTCATTCCGGGACCATTATCAATATCAGTTCTATTGCTGGAGTAAAAACATTTATCAATCATGCTGCGTACTGTGGTACCAAGTATGCTGTCTCTGCTATTGGTGAAACCGTGCGTGAGGAAGTGGCACCTACCGGAGTACGTGTAATGACCATATGCCCTGGCGCGGTGGAAACAGAGCTGCTAAGCCACACTACCTCAGCAGAAATTATTGAGGCCTATCAACAATGGAAAGAATCCATTGGTGGTGCAATTAATGCAGAGGATATTGCTCGTACAGCAATGTTCATGTACTCCCAGCCCCAGCATGTAAATATTCGCGAGGTTCAAATTGCAGCAACAGGGCAGGGACAGTAATCCTGATTTTGTACCGCGCAAACACTAATCGTTTTTCCAAGCAATATTTCTTTTGCTAATATTCCCAACTTAAGCCAGCTAACCGGAGCTGGCTTAGGCTGGAATGGATAGTAAAGGATATGGAGATATCAGTGCGAAGAACGATTTTAATTGCCGGCCTGATTTTATGTTCCTCTGCGTTTGCACAGCAAAATACAGATGAGCAAGAGAGTGGCGTAGCGGAAACGGCAAAATCAGTGATGTCTAACATCGTCAGCTTTGGTAAAAACCTGATGGATGGTGCCAGTGAAGGTGTGGTTGATGGACGTAAAACAGGGCAGAGTACTGATGGTGCTGTACTTATCAATACGCTGGAAGATCTCAATAAGTATCTGGAAACCGACGTTATCGCAGTGACCGCCCATGCGGAGAGTGGTTGCTATGTTGAAGTTGGTTTTAAAAATCAAAATGACTTCCCCGTGCGGTTAATCGACCTGGATAGCTCCGAGGCAGTGATCCTTATTGACCAGGATGGCTATGCAACCAACTTGTTTAGGGGCAAAGGAAACCCTGAAGAACTCACGATTCCCAGTAATGCTGGACGCAAACAAAAGTTCTACTTTGCTATAGAGTGGGATCAAGTGCGTGAAATCCGAATTCTCGGTAAAGTCATGCAACCATAGCCAGTAACTGGTGCTGGAGAGAAGTGGAGCTGCGGCTGGGGTTGTGGATACCCAGCCTGCTACGCGGCTAATCCACTTCTTGAAATAGCTTTTGAATAGATGAGAAGTCCAAATCACTACCTCCGCGCAAATTGAGAATTCCATAGAGATTGCGCGCCATTGAGCCGAGAGGCGTATAGCTCTTACTCTGAGTGGCGGCTTCCTGAGCCAATCCCAGGTCCTTACACATAAGTCTTACCATAAAACCACCGCTATAGTTTTTACTCGCTGGAACTTCGGGCATTACTCCGGGATAGGGATTGTAATTTTGTAGGGACCAGTTGGCTCCTGAACTCTTTAACATAATGTCGGAGAGCACATTGGGGTCGAGTCCATTATCTACCCCCATTTGTAGGGCTTCAGCGGTACCAATCATATGAATAGCCAGCAGCATATTGTTACAAATCTTTGCTGTTTGGCCAGATCCCGCTGCTCCGGCATAGAAAATATTGCTACCCATTGGCTCTAGAACTATCCGGGCCCTATCGACATCACCAGCCTCTCCCCCACACATAAAACTCAAAGTTCCTTTGCTAGCACCCGCCACTCCCCCGGATACCGGGGCTTCAATGGCTTGCAGGCCTTTGATTCTGGCTTCACGAATAAGGCGCTTAGAACTGTTGGAAGAAATAGTGGAGCAGTCGATAATCAAACAGTCGCGAGAAATACTGTCGAGCAGTTTGTCGGTATCAATATACAGGCACTCAACCGCCGCGCTATTAGGCAGCATGCTTACCACAAAACCTGCTTCCTCGACGGACTCTTGGGGAGAGGAACACTTTTTGATACCGCTTTCTACAGCGGCATCCAGTATTTCAGTGACCGGGTCAAACCCTTTAACTTCAAAGCCCGCCTTGACCAGGTTGGTGGCCATAGGCAGTCCCATATGGCCCAATCCTAAAAATGCGACTGTTTTAGTCATGCTGCTCTCCGGTTAACATTATTTGAGCTGTATGGTTAAATTGGTGTGCTCTGCATGCTCTATATCGCTGTCAAACCAGCGTGCTGTAACAGTTTTGGTTTCGGTGTAAAACCGTACAGCTTGTTTTCCATAAGCGTGTTGATCACCATAAAAAGACGCTCGCCAGCCGGTAAAGCTAAAGAAAGGTAACGGCACTGGAATAGGCACGTTAATACCGACTTGCCCCACTAATATTTCGTGTTGGAACTTACGTGCGGCAGCGCCACTAGCCGTAAATATTGAGGTGCCATTGCCATAGGGGCAGTTATTGATTAATTGGATTGCTTCTTCCAGGGAGTCGGCATTTACCAGGCAAAGTACGGGACCAAAAATCTCGTCGGTATAGATCGACATGTCCGAGGTAACATCGGCAAATAGGGTGGGACCAACCCAGTTCCCATTGGGAAACCCTTCGACAGTAATTTCAGAGCCATCTAACACACAGCGGGCGCCTTCCTTTTTGCCCTGGGCGATATACCCAAGCACCCTCTCACGAGCAGCGGGTGATATTAGTGGGCCGAAGCCCGCTTGCGTATCCTTCCAATGACCGGGCTTGATAGCTGACATAGCGTCTTTAATGTCGTCTACCCACTGTTGTGTCTCCCCAACAAGTACAGCGACGGAAATCGCCATGCAGCGTTGCCCGGCAGCTCCGATGGATGATCCAACAATATTATTTATAGCCGCAGCCTTATTGGCATCGGGCATCACGACCATATGGTTTTTTGCACCGGCAAAAGCTTGAACTCGTTTTAGGTGCTGGGTACCCGTCTGATAAATATGCCGCCCTACGGGGACTGAACCAACGAATGAAATGGCCTGAATGCCGGGATGCGTTAGAAGAAAATCCACCTGTTCCCTGCCGCCATGTACTACCTGTAAAACACCTGCAGGAGCCCCAGCTTCAGCAAATAATTCGGCCAGTTTGCAAGGCGTGACAGGGTCCTGTTCAGAAGGTTTCAGAATAAAAGTATTCCCACAGGCAATCGCCATTGGAAACATCCATAGTGGAATCATTGCGGGGAAATTAAATGGTGTGATCCCCGCACAAACTCCAATAGGTTGTAGATAGGAGTAACAGTCGATGGTGTTGGCAACATTCTCTACGGTTTCACCCATCATTAGTGAAGCGATATTGGCTGCATGCTCAACAACCTCAATACCGCGCCAGACGTCCCCTTTGGCATCCTCAAAAGTTTTACCTGTTTCCTCGCTGAGGATTTCAGCCAGCAGCTCCTGATTTTCTTTCAGAAGCGCCTGATACCTCAACATAATCCGTGCTCTTGCAGTAACCGGCGTATTTCGCCATTGGTCAAATGCTTCTTTGGCGGAAATTACTGCATTCTCCAGTTCAGTCTGGGTAGACAATGGCGCCTGTGTAAGAACATCGCCGGTAGCGGGGTTGGTTACATCCAGCCACTCAGTACTTTTGGACTGAATCCACTCACCACCAATCATTATTGGTAACTTGGAAGGAATATTCTTATTCATGTTAATTAAAGCGCCGAGAGGAGGGGATTTTATCCAACAGTTTAGGTGTTTTTTCGCGATTAAAGAGGAATATCACGCTGCTTTTATGACTATTCACTTTTGCTGAGCAGAAGGTTGATTGACCAAAAAATTAAAATAAATGTATTTGATTATCTTTGTAGAATAGATCGCAAATAATTAACACCCATAAGAAATGAAAAAATAATCTTGCACTGTACGGCTAGTATCTTGTGGCTGGCAATTCGGCTTTGGATTAATGCCTAGCTTAAATGTTATTGTCGTAATGTAACTAGTGAAGAGTAAAAGAGGATTATTCAATGTGTTTTATGATAAAAAGAATACTGATTGTAATCGGATTAATGATATCTCCCATATTTGTTGGTGCTACCACTCTAAGTGACTTAAGTGCACATGAGCCTAGCTCTGACGAAACCTGGGCCGAGCAATGGTTCTATAACATTGCAATTCCCGATGTGGGATATTTCAAAGTTAGCTTACAAACCTATATTGCACCTGACTTTGCAGCTGCCAAGCCTAAAGCCTATATCCATTTAGCTTTTTCTTCAGAGACCGGAGCTACCACGAAGTATGATCTCTTTTTTGATGAAGTGATTTTGAAGCACCCTGAAGGTATTGATGAGTTCTACTATGAAGTCCCGGGAGTAGTTGTGGCCGATGAGCAGGGTGTACAGGTCTTACACCCAGATTTCCTGTTTAATATGGAGTGGGCTGGTGAACACCACCATTACTGGCATGGGTTAAACCCCGGTCAAACCCCTTTTGGGTTTATTCCTGAGATACCTGGGGTAGGAGGAAAGTGGTTCCTATATACGGTAGGTACCCCAGTCAATTACAGTTATTTTGATGGTTCTATGTCTCTAGCCGGTGCTGGCTATGCGCAATTGGATAAGGGCTGGTATGACAAAGAATCCAGTGCCGGTATGATCTATTCAATGGGGCTAACAGATGACCTCTACTATATGATTACCGGAGCTAAACTGGGTGACTCAGAGATTGAAATGTGGGCGGGGCGATATGTTTCTAAAGAGTATGACCTGATTTTTTTACCGGCTTTTAATGGTTTCTCTGTTAAACGGGAAGCAGATGCTTGTTCTGGTTATCTACAAGTTGAACTTAACAAAATTTCATACAAGTTAGTTGTCGAAGCAAAGGCAGACATTGCCAGCTTTTATCCACTGGAGTTTCCCTCTGTAATTATTTTTGGTGGTGAGCAGAGTTATATGAAATCCATGCAGGCAGATGTCAACTTCTATCTGTATCAATTTGGACAGTTGAAGGAGCAAGTTCAAATGCCTCAGGCCTTACTAGAATTTAGTGGGCCATTGGCGTGTGATGATTTTTTTGACTAAAGAAGAGTGGTATAAAAGAAGAACTTATTGGATTTGCAGGAGTTAAATTAACTCCTGCAAATACTTTGATGTATCTGATGGAGAGCGTATTGTATCCATACAAAGAAAATAGGTTTGTGAAATTTGTGTGAGCAATAGCAAAGCTTTGAGGCATTTTAGTTGCACATGGTTCTTTATGAAAAAGCTTAAATTTAATGTTTTTGGTAGAGAGATTTTGATCGAAAGGCAGTCGAATAGCTGGGCCACATTCTATCAGGGCAATGAAGGTAAGCGTCTTAGTGCCGGGATATCAATACCTTCGGAAATTAGTGAGAAAGATTTAGCTCAATACTTGGCAGATATTTGTCATGAATGGGCGAGTGAGCGGTGTATTGGAATGTATAGATGTAGAGTGAATGTGCTAGAAAATGAATAATGTTGAGGCAAGAAAAAGCTTTAAATACATTTCTATGGTTTTCTTCTGCCGGTAAATTTAAGGTTAATTTGTCTTTGTATCGAATAGTATTCTTTTTTTGGTGGTATAGGTTGTTGATTGTTTCAGCTTTAGTGAGCTCAATTTATTTAAGGTGTTTACTATTCTTCCCTGTCTTTTGTTTGTGAAACGGTTTAATTGGACTTTGAAACTAAAGCAATTTCCGCAGAAAATTTATTATGCAGTAGATTGAGATAATGTTTCAGGATATGACTATGTGATAATTATAAATAGATGGATTATTCCTTTAGGTTTTTTTGTGGTACACGGGTCTCACTGCAAGGCTATAAAAAATGGATATTTTTTCGTGTGTAAGATAGAAGTTTGGAGTGGGGAATATTTAATGGTGAATGCTGGAAATGGTATGGTAAACTCATGTAACCATTCAGGGGGTCTGGATGTGCAGATTTTATTGCTATTTATCTCAGGAGGGCGATTTTATCTGTTTTTTAAAGGTGAAACTGGGGCGTTTACTTATAGATTGGGATTTTAAAATTCATGAAAATAGAATGTAGAAGCTTCTGGATTGTAATCCTGGTAAGTCTTTTCTTGATATCTTGTGGAGATTCCAGTTCTTCAGGAGGTGATAAGGGATTAACTTGGGGTGAAGGTGATTGGGATAGCAATAATTGGGAATAGATTACGTTATGAACTATAGAGCTTTTTTTATTGGTGTGATGGTGCTTTTTGCGAATGTTAGTGTTGCTGAGCAAATCTCTGTACCTAATGAATTTTTTTCAGGTTCTAGGGCCTTGGCATCAGAGGTAAATGAAAATTTTACTGCCTTAGTTGATGAGAGTAATGCGCAGGATACTAGAATAGTAAATTCAGAGGCTTTAATTTTAGATATTGTGTCTGAGAGCAATAGCCAAGATGAGCGAATTGCAGCTCTGGAAGGAGCTGCTTCAAAAGAGCAGCTAATTTGTAAATCATGGCACACATATTGGTACTCTGGTAATGGTTCAATAGAATGTATTTCATCCTCAAGTAGCTCAACTATATCTTTTTCTTCGGTTCAAGATATTTATGCAGCTGGCTGGCAGGCAAAATCAGTAGGTGGGAGTGATAATGTAATTATAATATTCGAGAAGTAATAAGTACTTTCAACTGCTTGGGCCTCGCCATAGCCTGTTTATTTAAGGCGAGGTTCAAATTAGTTTATCAGTCAGAAAGTTATTATTTGGAATAAGCTTATAGTTTAATTTGTGCATTAATGGTTGACACTTGAAGCTATATCGGTATTTTTTTTCTCATTGAGCTCTTAGTTCTCTAGTATTTCTTTTTTTGCCATATTTGATGGAAATCAAACCTTTTCTGGCATGGCCGTATTTCGCTGTAGTAACTAATGATATAACTATTAATCTCTGGTTTAGTTGAGGGGGGAGATTTATAGCTATTATCCGCCCCACTTTCTGTTTTCAAAATTTGGAAATGCGTTTAGTTGGTGCGTTATCCTGGCAGTAACTGCGGCGTAACAGGCTTGGTGTCATGCGATAGCGTTACAATAATTGCCAGAAGAATCACGTGCTAACATCCTGGTGTGAGTGAAACAAAGATCCTTTCGGTTCATCTTGTGATTCTTAAGATATTGTAATTGCCTACATAATCTATGCCGTGTCTGGGGAAAATGAGATTATCGAATCAGCAAGCCTACACGCAAGCATGTTGGTAGCTATTGCAAGATTCGCCTACTAGGTCCCCGCCCAGATATATGTGATGTCGTCTGTCTACGCATTATTGAGTTCAGTAATATCAAACTCCCGATCTAGATGATTAGACGTATTGATGTGTGGTTACTAGATTTTTCACTACCGATTGTTCTGTAGCTATGTTCTTAAAGGTTAAGCAGTCTCATTCTTTCTGCTGCAAGGCATTTGTCAAAGTGTGTGCCTCCCAGTGTTGCATTTTCTGATATTGTTCTTGCTCCGGAGTCATTGCTAACTTTGTGGGATGTATTAATTAGAGCCTGTAATTGTACAGCTTCTGGCTTTTGTTTATACAGTCCGTCCAGCCAGTTCCGGTGGCGACTACAGTTTATGCTAAATACGCCACATAATTGCTGAACAGATTGGTACTCTTGCAATCGCTTGACTCTCAATTGTTAAGTCTAGCGAGTATCAAGAGAAGTGTAGCTTTTTTAGAGTTTCTTTTTCCTCTTTAACCCATCTAAACTTCATATTTGAAATTTTAGATAAGTAGCTGATCAGGTACAATTGCGATATCTTAAGGTGCCTTTCAACTTCGTTCTGCTTGCAATTTGCAAGCTCGTGAATCCATCGTAGACTTCCTGATACCTGTGGCTTCACAATTTTTTCTCGCAGTATAGTTCTGGTCGATTACTAACCGCGTATCTTCCAAACGGAGCTAGTGGAAATGTTTATTTATCGACTTGGTTATTATTTCACTTGATAAAATTATTCAAAGTTAGGTAGATAAACTCAGTGTGATATTACAACCCGAATTTTTCTGACTCTTAAATAGTATTACTTTCTCGAGAAGGTAACGTTCTTTCCTACTTGCAATTTAAAGGAAGAGCCAATTAGATAATAGATTGCTCTTGGGATTGATATAGATGTCTTGTGAGTAGGTATCTGCTTGTGCCAAGTAAAACAGGCGTTCAGATACTAAGCACCCATTAAGGTCGCATGTAATGTATAGGAGAGATGGAATTAGAATAGTAGAAACAGGCCCTAAAAGGTGCCTGTTTCATAAATAATTATACTTGCGAATTGAGACTCAGACTTTTCAAGCCTACTCCAAATTTATTCGGGAAACTTCCTCTTTATGACTAAAGCCATTAGTCTCAATATTAGTTTTCAATTCTAGTGTATAGGTGAGCAGGGTATAGTCTTTGGCATCGGCTTTACAGGTAAAGCCCATGGATTTTGCGAAACTGTCCACTCGTCTATTTTGTGCTGACTCAATCGAATAGATTCGTTCAAGCCCCTGATCCTGAGCGCAGTTGATGAGTCGCTTTAACATTAAGCGTCCCAAACCTAACCCCTGCCAGTCATCGCTCACCACAACGGCACACTCACAAGCGCGTCCGTCAACGTCAAGTGCGTAGTGTGCTATAGCAACGGCTCTCTGTGCTCTGTCACTACTGCAGAGTGCAATAAAAGCTTCATGTACATGGTGGTCGTTATCTGTGAGTAACTCCAATAGCTTTTGGCTGGCTTTACAGCTTCCGCCAATAAAGCGATCGCGGCGAGTTTCTGGAGATAACTGTTCAATTAATTCTTTCTCAAGCTGGCCATCACTGCGACAGATGGGGCGTATCGAGACTTTGCGTCCATTGCCGAGGGTGATCAGCTCAACTTGGTGTTCAGTATTCACACTGTTGTTGGGTGACATAACGGTTCCTATCCTGGCTGCTTTGAGCAGCTTTGTTTTACAAGTTCGCAACGGGATGGGGTACCTCAAAGATAGACGCTCGCGCTGCGAACGTGAAACTATGTTACGGTCCTGAAGACGCCCCCCCCAACAACTGCTCTGTATAAACCTATAAAGGAAAGGAGTTTGGCTGGGTGAAACTATACAGTCAGCCTTTGTGTGGTATAGTACCGCCGCTGATTTTTCTCAGCTGCGTCATTTGTAGGCCGGTGATCCGCCGGTAGCCCCTCCGGAACTTTTCAAAAATTCTTCCAGGAAATTTCTACTGAATGCCGCGCGCCGGTTACGAGGACTGGCGATTAGACGGCTGTACACGCTGGGAGCAATACAGGCTCCCGATGTCGACTCCGATTTCTCTCTTCATTCCCTCAGGGGGAGTGAGTGTGTTTGATTGCGCCTGCGGCGCAGTTCGAGGTTTATTTATGTTGTTTGAAGATCTGGGCCTTGCCCAGGAGATTGCCCGTGCCGTTGCAGAGCAGGGATACACTGCGCCTACGCCAATCCAGGCACAAGCTATTCCTGCGGTAATGAAGGGCAGCGATATTATGGCTGCAGCCCAAACTGGTACCGGTAAGACGGCGGGCTTCACATTGCCGTTGCTGCATCGTCTTAGCCAGGGGGAGCGCGCTAGAAAAGGGCAAGTACGCGCACTGGTACTCACTCCAACCCGTGAATTGGCGGCTCAGGTTTTCGATAATGTGCAGGGGTACAGCCAGTACCTGCCTATGCGCCATGCGGTGGTGTTTGGTGGTGTGAAGATCAACCCCCAGATTTCTCGTCTGCGAGGCGGAGCGGATATTTTGGTAGCTACCCCTGGGCGCTTGCTGGATCTGCACAATCAGGGGGCAATTCGCTTCGATCGCTTAGAAGCCCTGGTACTTGATGAAGCAGACCGCATGCTGGATATGGGCTTCATCCACGATATCAAACGAGTATTGAGGATTTTACCGGCCAAGCGCCAGAACCTTCTATTCTCCGCAACTTTTTCACCAGATATCCGTCAGCTGGCGAAAGGCTTGGTAAAAGATCCGCTGGAAATTGATGTCAGTCCACGCAACTCCACTACTAAAACGGTGCGACAGAAACTCCATCCTGTGGATAAGGCTCGAAAAACGAAACTGCTTAGTCATTTGATTAGGGAGAATAACTGGCACCAAGCCTTGGTCTTTAGTCGAACTAAACATGGTGCCAACAGGCTGGTGAAGCAGCTCGAAGGTGACGGCATCCTGGCAGCAGCCATTCATGGTAATAAAAGTCAAAATGCACGAACTCGTGCCCTGGCGGATTTTAAGGCTGGCAAGGTCCAGATTCTTGTGGCGACTGATATCGCAGCCCGAGGCATCGACATTGACCAGCTGCCCCAGGTAGTAAATTTTGATTTGCCCAATGTACCTGAGGACTATGTCCACCGTATTGGCCGCACAGGGCGTGCGGGCGCTCAGGGGCAAGCGGTATCCCTTGTTAGCGCTGATGAGATTAAGCAGCTTCGGGATATTGAGCGCTTGATCGGCAAGCCAATTCCGCGCGAGGAAATTGAAGAGTTTGAGCCGGACCACCAGGTGCCCGCATCCGGTAATCCAAAGCGGGGTGGGTTGCAAAAGCCCGGCTCCAGCAAGCGCCCTGCGAGTAACTCTCAGAAGAGTGAAGGGCGGCGTGAAGCGCGTGGCAATAGCGAGGAACGCCGGGGCAACCGCGGTAATGGACGCGGTAAGCCTGAGGGGCGTGGAAATTCTAGCGGCCGCAGTGGTAACGCAACTGCGGGTAAAGGTGCCCCAGCCAAGCGCGCGGGCGGTAACGGTAAAGGGCGCGGTGCTGAGGCTGGTCGCAGTGATGGACAGAAACCACAACGAGCTCCGAGACGGCGTCCTACTACTAGAGGGCGCTCTGAAAGTGCCTAGTATTTTGCTGGACTCTTAATGCCGATAATAAGGTATTCACCTGCGAAGGTGTTGTAATCTTTAATATCGAGTTATAAGAGTGACAAGCATCTAAAAAAGAGCCTCAAAATGAGGCTCTTTTTACAATTACTGTTTTTTATAGTTCGCCATATAATCCAAAGTTAACAGAGTCAGCGCTTCAGTGCCCTTGCGCAAAGCATCCTCATCCACATAGAAAAGCGGTGAGTGATTGCTTGGAGCTTGGCTGGCATCCTGATCTCTAGGAGTTACCCCTAGGAAGTAGAAAAAGCCAGGGACCTCATTGGCGTAGTAGGAGAAATCTTCTGCCCCCGTGATTTTGGGTACTTCTACAACATTCTTGTCGCCGACAGCAGATCTCAGAATAGGCAGTGCCATTTCTGTCAGCTCTGCATTATTTATCGTTACCGGATAGCCTTCCAGAATCTCCACATCTGCGCTTGCACCGGAGCTTTCAGCAATTAACTCCGCAGTGGTTTTTAAGCGTTTGAAAATTTCTGCACGGTTATCCATATCAAAATTACGGATGGTGCCATTCAGATAGACACTATCGGGAATGATATTGTTGCGGACACCACCGTCAATACGTCCGAAAGAAACGACTGCGGGCTCTTTGGTGATGTCGATCTGGCGGCTGACAATGGCTTGGGTGCCCATTACGACTTGTGCCGCGGCGACAATAGGGTCCACTCCACCCCAGGGGCGTGAGCCATGGGTTTGGCGGCCATTGATGGTAATACGGAATTCATCGGCAGCGGCCATAAGCGGGCCCGAGCGATAGCCGATGACGCCGGTGGGTAGTGATGAAGTGACATGCTGGCCAAAGGCCACATCCGGCTTGTACTTCTTGAAGATCCCTTCTTTGAGCATCAACTCTGCGCCACCTTCTTCATTGTCCGGTGCGCCTTCTTCTGCGGGCTGGAATATAAACAAGACGTTTCCAGCCAGCTCATCGCGAAGGCCTGCCAGGACCTCGGCAGCGCCCATCAGCATGGCCACATGGGTATCGTGGCCACAGGCATGCATAACGCCAACATCTTTACCTTGGTAAGTGGTTCTCGCTTTGGAAGCGAAGGGCACATCGGTTCTCTCGGTGACTGGCAGAGCGTCCATGTCCGCGCGCAAGGCAACAGTTGGCCCCGGTTTGCCGCCCCTCAAAAAGCCCACAAGGCCGGTGTGGGCGATACCTGTTTCAACTTCAAGGCCCAGTGCACGTAAGTGTTTTTCAATATATTTGGCTGTTTCAAATTCGCGATTGCCCAGTTCTGGGTTCTGGTGCAGGTGGCGACGCCACTCGATCACTTTGGATTCAGTATTTTCCAGCAATTGCTGAGGCTTAGGATCGCTTGCAAAGGCATGAGTAGCCAGCAACGATGCACCGATTGCGATGGGCAGGAGCAGTTTTTTCACAGCACAATTCCTTCATTCTCATTATCGTCGACCGATTCTACCCCAGATTTTGCGTAACCGACTCCCTCGAGCTGGCTTGCCTTTATATATTTTGAGTTTCCGTTGTTGACATGATGAACCGAACGGTTCAAGATGTTCTGTATAGATTGTGGAAAGAGCTATAACCACAGAACAATGAGGGCTGCAGGAAGCTCTCAAGGTTTTCACGAGACTGGGTGACATAGAAAGTGATACTAATTGGTCATAGGTTGGGCAAGCTGTTTTACTGCTGTTTTAGTGGGCACAATAGAATGCCCAGAAGTAGCTACGGGGTCCAAGGCTATTGGTATTGCTGACCAATCACTTTGGGCCTTAATACGTGATTAAAGTAATGATTGGAAACAATTAGAGATGTTTAACTTGTCGAGCCCTCTAATTATTTCTTAGAGGATAATTAACGGGTTAATTTATAGTGACAATAATAGGCAGGTTACTAATATATCTGTATGTCTCAGGCATATATAAATAATTATTATATTTATTGCTAGATTTACAACACTGTAAATTAGGTATTCTCTTTACTCGGTGGCTCTCTCGTGGTCGCCCCTGTGTTGGGGAAAGGTAAGCTTTGCCTGATAGTTCGCTACCATTAATTACAAAGAAGTGGTTCTTATAGCGCCAAAAGCGATAACTTTTTATTGATGTCTCGGCCATATTTACGGTTTGGCTGATGGCATTAGTGTGCCTTTTTATCAAATTTTGTAGCTGATCTTATATTGGCTATTACGAGATGCTGTGACCGTAAGTAAATACCCATTTGCTTAGGTTGTTGATTAATTATTTTTCTATCAAGTTGTTTGAAGGAGCTGATTTCATGTCATCCCCCCAATTACCTTCGAATTGGGTCAGCCGTTATGCGGATTGGCTTATTCGATATCGATGGCTGGTAGCCATTGGCGCACTACTGTTAGCCTTCTTTGCGGTAAGCGGAGCAAGATTCCTGGGTTTCAACAATGATTACCGGGCATTCTTTAGTGAAGCTAATCCTCAACTACAAGCTTATGAGCAAATTCAGCGCACTTACACCAAGAATGACAATATTCTGTTTGCGGTAGTGCCAAAAGATGGCAATGCCTTTTCCAATGATGCCCTGGCAGCCGTAGAGGAGATGACGGAGAAATCCTGGTTGTTACCCTATGCGCTGCGGGTGGATTCAATTACTAACTTCCAGCACACCATTGCCGAGGAAGATGACCTCCTGGTACAGGACTTGGTGGAAAATGCCAGCAGTTTAGATGCAGAAACCTTGGCTTCTATCAAGGCTGTAGCGCTGGCAGATCCCACTTTGAAGGAGCGCCTGGTAAATAGTGATGGCTCCGTTACAGGGATAAATATCACCTTCCAGCTTCCACAAAAATCCATGCATGAAACCCCTGAAGCGGCTGAAGCTGCACAGGCATTGATGGAAGAGATTGAGGCAAAATACGATGTAGAGATCTATGCGACCGGTATTATTTTACTGAGTAATGCATTTTTTGAAGCCTCTCAGTCAGATATGAGCACCTTAGTTCCGCTCATGTACCTTGTGATTATTGCAGTTGTATTTTTGTTGGTGCGGAGCTTTAGTGCGACTTTTGCAGCGCTGTTGGTTATCGTCTTCTCCATGGCCGCAGGCATGGGTTTGGCCGGTTTTATAGGTGTTAAATTGACACCGCCATCCGCTTCTGCGCCCACCATTATTATGACTCTCGCAGTGGCGGATTCGATACATATATTGGTGAGCCTGTTTGCTGCAATGCGCCGTGGACTCAGCAAGCACGATGCAATTAAAGAGAGCTTGCAGCTCAACATGGGGCCTGTGTTCTTAACTTCGATCACTACCGCCATTGGCTTTTTGTCGATGAACTTTTCCGATGCGCCTCCCTTCCACGATCTGGGTAATATTACCGCTATGGGTGTGATGGTGGCCTTCTTCTTATCGGTTACCTTACTGCCTGCATTGATGGCGATACTGCCAGCCAGGAGCCGCGCCAGTGAATCCAAAATTGGACGCTCCATGGATACTCTGGGAGATTTTGTGATTCGCCGCCAGCGCCCGATATTACTCGCGGGAGTCATTGTCTCTTTGGGATTATTGGCAATGATTCCAAACAATGAGATTAATGATGACTTTGTTGGTTACTTTGATGAATCTGTGGAGTTTCGAACCGATTCAGATTATATCAATGATAACCTCTCTGGTATTTACCAGCTGATTTACTCGATCGAATCCGGTGACAACAATGGTGTCAGCAATCCGGAATTTCTTGCCAATCTGGAGCGTTTCACTGAATGGATGCAGAACCAGCCCGGGGTGCGCCATGTCAATACCATTGGCGATACTTTCAAGCGCTTGAACAAAAATCTGCATGCTGACGATCCGGCGTTCTACAGGTTGCCTGAAGAGCAGGAATTGGCAGCCCAGTATTTGTTACTGTACGAGCTGTCTCTCCCCTATGGCTTGGATTTAAATAATCAGCTGAATGTGGCTAAGTCGTCGACGCAGATTATTGTAACTCTCGATAACCTCAAGTCGAAAGAACTCAAAGCGGTGGCGGATGCCGGCAGTAATTGGCTGGAGAATAACATTGGTGTAACTGCCTATGGTGTAGGTCCGGCGATCATGTTTGCCAATATTGCCGAGCGCAATATGGAGGGCATGTTGGTGGGCACTCTGGTTGCGCTGGTGTTAATTTCTGCACTGATTGGTATTGCCCTGCGCAGTGTCAAACTCGGTTTCTTAAGCTTAATTCCCAACTTGTTGCCGGCCGGCCTGGCATTTGGCCTCTGGGGTGCACTGGTAGCTGAAGTCAATGTGGCTGTCACTATGGTGACCGGTATGGCACTGGGTATTGTGGTAGATGACACAGTGCACTTCCTCAGTAAATACCTGCGCCAGCGCCGTGCAGGCTACAACGTGGAGGACGGACTGCGTTACGCCTTCTCTTCAGTGGGTGTAGCGATAGTTGTGACCTCAGTCATTCTGATTGCCGGATTTATGGTGTTGGCCCAGTCCTCCTTCGGTATGAATTCTTCCATGGCACTTCTGACCGCAATTTGCATTTTGATGGCCTTGCTGGCGGATTTCCTACTTCTTCCGATTCTCTTGATGAAGCTCGATGCCAAGGCGTACGACCCCGCTATCACCCCTATTGAAAATAAGGAGCAAAACTATGCAACCCAGCCGGTCTAATAAACCGTTTTTGACACGGGCCCTAGCAGGTGCCCTGGCTCTGGCAGCTTTATCTGTTTCTGCCAGTGAACTGGATCTGGCCGCAGAAAAAGGTCTGGAAATTGCCAAGGAGGCGGACCGCCGCGACTTGGGATTCGGCGATCTCAGCAACAGCCTAACAATGACCCTGCGCAATAAATATGGTGAGGAGAGTGTGCGGGCTATGCGCACCAAAACTCTGGAGCAGGAAAATGACGGAGATAAATCCCTGGTGATTTTTGACAACCCTCGGGATGTAAAGGGCACAGCATTTTTGTCCTTTACTCATAAAGTGGGCTCCGATGACCAGTGGCTCTATTTGCCTGCTTTAAAGCGAGTAAAGCGTATTTCCTCCAGTAACAAGTCTGGACCATTTATGGGTAGTGAATTCTCCTATGAAGATATCGCCTCACAGGAGGTGGAGAAATACACCTATAAATATTTGCGCAACGAGTCTTTCGATGGCCGCGATCACTTTGTTCTGGAGTTGGACCCGGTTGATCCTAAATCCGGTTATTCCATTCAACACCTTTGGGTTGATACAGAGGAGTACCGCGCATGGAGAACCGACTATTATGACCGAAAAGGGGACCTGATGAAGACCCTCACGATTTCCGACTACAACCAGTACGGCGATCAATACTGGCGAGCCAATAAAATGGAAATGGTTAATCACCAGACTGGTAAATCCACAGAGTTGTTGTACGGCGACTGGGTATTTGGCAATGGTTTTACCGATCGCGACTTCACCAAAAATAGTCTCTCCAGGGCGAAATAGGGATTACGCCCATGGTTAACCGAAAAATACTCACTTTGTTGCCACTATTGGCGGCGCTGAGTCATATGGCTGGAGCAAATGAGTTGAGCGGTTATGCGGGCTTGGAGGCCCGCGCATTCACCGCAGACCCTTTGGATTCAGCACAAAGTGATGCCGGTCTTTCTGCGTCTTTAAATCTCGAGTACTACCGAGATTTTGACGATGGAAACCAGCGTGTTGTGGCCAGTGTCTTTGGACGCTGGGACAGTGAGGATAGCGATCGCAATCACGCGGATCTAGGCGAGCTTTACTGGTGGAAAGCTTACGATAGTTTCGAGCTTTACGCCGGGGTGCGCAAAGTATTTTGGGGAGTTACTGAAACCGTGCATTTGGTGGATGTGATTAACCAGGATGATGCGCTGGAAAATATCGATGGTGAAGACAAGCTTGGCCAACCCATGATTAACCTCCTGATGGAGCGTGATTGGGGAACACTGGAGGTGTACGGTTTACTGGGCTTTCGCGAGCGTCAGTTTGCTGGCCGGGAAGGGCGATTGCGTGCTCCGCTGCCGGTGGATGAGGATGCTGCGGTCTATCAATCTGACCGGGAGGAGAAGCATATAGATTGGGCCTTGCGTTACAGCCATGTACTTGGGGATTGGGACCTGGGCCTCAGCCATTTTTCCGGCACTAATCGGGATCCATTATTATTGCTTACGGAAGATGGCTTGCTTGCGCCTTACTATGCACAGATCGATCAGACGGGTGTGGACATCCAAACTACCCGTGGAGATTGGTTGTGGAAGTTTGAAGCTATTTCATTTAAACCTCGCGGTGAAGATCGCCAGACAGCGGCTGTCGGCGGTTTCGAATATACATTTTATGGTATTGGCGAAACGATCTCAGATCTTGGAGTATTAATGGAGTATCAATTTGATGATCGTACCGGACCTTGGTCTACGGCCAGTCAAAATGACATTGCAATAGGTGCGCGATACGCCCTAAATAATACACAGGATACGGAGCTTTTATTTGCCGTAAGTACCGATTTGGATAACGGTAGTCGTTTTTCCAATCTGGAACTGACCCACCGACTAAATGACCGCTGGTTAATGGAAGCTGAGGCGCGTTTTTTCGGTAATGCCGATGAAGAAGACCCTACCTACAATTTGCGCAACGACGACTATTTTCAGCTGGAATTACGTCGCTATTTTTAAAAGTTAATTCTCACAGGAATACCCCCATTCCCACCCCAAAGAGGCAAGAAGTTTTGGGGTGGGCTTTTTTTAGGGAAGTGTATACTGGTCCAGAATTGTGGATAGCTGTTGGTAACTGTTTTTGCCTGCTGTGGTACTGCCCGTGCCTTTATTCAGGGCCACTACGCCTCGGCTTACCGCCATAACCATCGCGGCGAGGGCGGCACAATCGACACCGGCTTGCAATTGGCCATCGTCAATAGCCTTCTGCATACGGGTTTCGATCCGGTTCAGCATATCATTGGTACCCTTTGCTACCAGATCAGCGAGAAATCCTTCACTGGCACCCACCTCCATTGCTGCCATAGTAGCGATACAGCCTTCAGGAGTTTCAGAGCTCTCCATACCAGACTGAAGCATTTCCAGGAAGCCGCCCATGGCTGTGCGGAAGTCCGGGTGATTCAAGGTATCCATAGCATCGCAGGCGTATTGGGTGTGGAAATGTTCCAGACAGCGGCCATACAACCCTTCCTTGCTTTGGAAGGTGTTGTAGATACTGGATTTATTCAGTCCCATGGCCGATTCAAGATCCGACAAGGAAGTTGCTTTGTAGCCTTTTTCCCAGAAAACGCGCATGGCCTTGTCTAGTACTTGTGACTCATCGAACTGCTTGCGCCCACTCATTTATCGTTACCAAACCTCAAAAAAATGATAGTGACACATCAATCTGGGGTGGGCAAGACGAGAGGGGGAGAGTCTCGAAATTATAGGGGTAAATAGGTTTTGGCATGAATAATCCAGCGGATTTGCCGCTTCATGAATAGGTGGTCAGCTTATTTTGTACAAAGGCCTGGTGCTGACTAATGGGCCCCTTTTAACTGGTTACTCAAAGCCTCTGCTGTAAGTGACCAGCTCGTCTTAACCTTTGATTGTTGTTGCCCCGAGGTGGAGTCAGGGCTACCTGCTTGCGGTTCCTAAAAATAGATATTTAACCTATGATTTCGGCCGCGAATGAATAGAGAAGGAATAGGAAATTATGGGTATTTTTGATAAAGCCAAGGAACTCGGTGAAAGGGTCAATGAGTCCGTAACCGCTTTTAGTAGTGATGAAGTAATAGCCAATACCGTTATCAAAGCGGTTGAGAAGCAGGAGAAGGTGAATGCCATTCTCAAAGCCAGGGGATGCAATTATCGTGTTGCGGACATCGATCTGGGGATGGGAATTCCACCAACGGTGACTTTTGGGGTGAGGCGAGTTGATGAGCTGGCAGAAAAAAAGGCTGATGAAAATGGTGTCATGACTTCACCTGCGCCTGAAGAATCCGCCTTATAGTTACCGACTCTCTAAATGATGGTTCCGGAAATTTTATAAAGCGATATTGGAATAAACATTATGAAAATAGTGCGTAGCAGAGATTTTACCGGTAGTAAGCCCTGGGAATCGCAACTTATCGCAAATATGAACGGGATTACCACTAAACTGCATTGGACTAATAAACCTTATATTTGGCATATCAATGATGGCCAGGAAGTCTTCGCTGTTCTCGATGGTCATGTAGAAATGTTTTACAAAGTGGCAGGTAGAACCGAATCGGAACTTCTTGGACCTGGTGATATATTCCACGCTTCTGAGGGCACGGAACATGTAGCTCATCCTGTTGGTGAGGCTCGCATTCTGGTTGTGGAATCTGAGGGAAGTGTCTAAGTTGATTTTCCTTTCTTAGAAATTAATTAATGTGGTTATCTTATCAAGAGATAGTCATCAATTTGATGGCTTGGATAAGCATTTTGCAATGTTGATTTTGTAACAGTTGAGCATGTCGGAATTTGTCGATTTACTGTCATTTTAATACCACTATTGGATAGAGTAAGTCGTTAATATAAAAAGCTATTTAATCTTCCATATATAAAGCTTATACAGATTTTATGTAGTCATTTTCTGTTGAGATAACTTCCTTTGTGTAGGGAGGTTGAGCGAGAAATTAAGACTAATAAACTTCAAAAAATTATTTAGCGAACAAGGAGGGAACTGGGATGCTGGAGTTAAGGCCGAACTGTGAGAATTGCGATAAAGATCTACCGCCAAACTCGGAAGAGGCGATGATATGTACTTACGAATGTACTTTCTGCCAGCCCTGCGTCGAGACATTACTCAGTAACGTCTGCCCTAACTGTGGCGGTAATTTTTGCCCCCGCCCCATTCGGCCCCAGGTTGCACGGCGTAGCGGTGTGGGTATTAGCTATCAACCGGCCTCACAGAAGCGAGTCAATACTCGATTTAGTAAAGATGAAATCTGCTCGTTTACCGATAGCGTGAAAAATATCCCCCCCGCTGATCGCTAAAATAAAGTGACTGAAAGTTGCAGTTTGGTTTTCTATTGCGAGGTTTACCGAGCTTATCTGGGTCATGCATGGGGTTATGCGGTTTCTTTATAGGGTGAGTTGTCCCCTGTAGTAAGCTTTGGGGCTGGCATTATTTTGTCTGACGCCTTAAGTTATATCGCCTTTTTTAGGGGGAAGTTAGAAGGATAACTATGACGAGTATCGTAGCGGATATTGGTGGGACCAACGCCCGATTTGCCATCGCCAAGCCTGTAGCAGAGGGTTACCAGCTGGAAGAACTCAAAGTCGTTGATTGCCAACGCTTCGAGGGATTTGATGCAGCACTACAGCACTGGCTCGATGGGTTAAACCAGCCGCGCCCGGAAAAGGCGTGTATTGCAGCAGCCGGTCCGCTGGAGATGACTCCAACAGGTGGAAAGGTTTATATGACCAATCTGGGCTGGACTATTGACGCCGGGGAGCTGGCGCAAGAGTTTAGCTTTCCCCACCTAGAGCTGATTAATGATTTTGCCGCCTTGGCTCAGTCTCTGCCCCGTCTGGCCGAATCAGATTACCAGGTACTGCGCGATGCTCCCCGGCAGGCAGGTGCCCCTATGGCGGTGCTCGGTCCCGGAACTGGGCTCGGTGTTGCCGGACTGGCTGAAGCCGATGGCCGATACCATGTGCTGGCGGGAGAGGGCGGGCATGCCAACCTGACAGTCTCCACTGAGCGTGAATTGCAGTTGCTGCAAATCCTGATGAAAACCCAGTTACCTGTTTTCAACGAATGGGTTTTGTCGGGCAATGGGCTGGTTAATCTCTATCGCGCAGTTTGCGAGCTGAACGGAGAGACCGCTGAGGACCTGACGCCCCCCGATATCAGCGCCCGAGGCCTTGAGGGGTCAGATTCGCTGTGCCGTGAAGCTCTGATAGATTTCCTCAATTTCCTCGGCAGTGCGGCCGGGGATGCGGCTTTGTATATGGGCGCCCGTGGCGGAGTATTTTTGGGCGGTGGTATACTGCCCAGGATCGCTGAACTGCTACCTGAGAGCGAGTTTGAGCAGCGTTTCCTGACGAAAGGGCGTGTCGCTCAATGGATGGAGGCCGTTCCGGTATACGCGTTGAATGCGGGTTATCAGGCCCTGATTGGCGCTGCCGTACAGCTGGAGGGGTAATCGCCCGGCACTTTTGTTGGGTTGTGGCCTGACAAACGTGTATTAAATTATACCTGTGATTGATCTCACACTTTTTCCCGTCTCCTCCCCCCTCGGGGGAGGATGTTATGGATTAGGGGCCGCCCTAGGATGCAGGGTCTCAACATAACGATAAGTCCAGGGAGAAGATGATGAGTCTATCCAATAAAGGTAAAGGGGCGCTCAGACCCACTTTGCTATCTGCTGCCATCGCGGCCTCCGTGTCCACCTCGGTTGGGGCCTATGCTCAGGAGCAGGAAACACTGGAAGAAGTAACAGTTACCGGTATTCGCACCAGCGTTTTGGACTCCGTTGAAGCCAAGCGCGCCGCCGATGTTGTGGCCGATGTGATAGATGCGGGCGCGCTGTCATCTCTTCCCGACCAATCAATCGCCGATGCCCTGGGCCGTCTGCCCGGCGTAACCACCGTGCGATCCAACGGTCAGTCCTCACAGCTAAATATCCGCGGTATGAACGGCGACTTCCTGCAGACCACTCTGAATGGTCGTGAGCAGGCCTCTACCAGTGGTTATACCGAAAGTACTCGCTGGATATCTTTTGACCAGTACCCAGCTGAGCTGATTAATCAGGCGGCGGTCTACAAGACTCCGAAAGCCTCTCATATTGAAGGTGGTGTAGCGGGTTCTGTAGAGCTGAAAACAGCCAATCCTCTCGACGCCGAGAAAGAACACAACTTTAATGCCAATGTACGCATGTCGTTTAACGACGCAGCAGACGACGTCGGTGCCGACGAGTTCGGTGAGCGTGTCACACTGTCGTACATGGGTAAATTTATGGATGACAAGGTGGGCGTCGCCCTGGGTTATTCCCACCTTGAGCAGCCGAACAACTTTACCAAAGCTCGTGCAGGTGCTGACGATCAGCTCGGATATTTCACTGGAACTACGGAAGATGAAGAGGAAGTAAATGTTCCTCGAGCCTACCAATGGCAGGCTGGAACAGGTACAGATACTCGCGATGGCTATCTGGCCAGTGTTGTATTCCAGCCTACAGATAACTTCAAGGCTCAGCTTGACTATTTCAAGTCTGAATTTGAGCGGATTGATACTCGCCACGGTATTACTGTTGGCAACTTAGAAAAGACCGATGGCTACACCCTTAATGGAATGGTAGATGGGGGAGTTGCAACCTCAGGCACGGCAACTGTCACCGATACAACTGTTGGTCCTTGGTTTGAAGCGCGCTCTGAAGATCAATCCACCCAGGCAGACAGTGACAGTATTGGCTTAAATTTGGAGTGGAGTTTTGCTGATCAGCATACTTTAACTTTCGATTATTCATACAGCGAAGGCACCAAGACTCGCAAGGACCAGATTGTGTCCATGCATGCGTATGACTTGGGGTATGACGGTAGCGGTGAACTGGAGACTTGGCAGGAAGCGGCAAATCAAAGCTTTGCTTACTCAATGAAAGGTGATGGTATACCTTCAGCTGCTTTTGCCGGGGTAGATTTTACTGACCTGGATACTATGCGTCTTTCTCGATATGAGGAGTATCCTCACGAGTACACTGACGAGGTTGAAGCCTTCAAACTGGACTACCAATTTGACTTGGAATGGGGAGCGATCGCCTCTATTGAAGCTGGTCTTCGTTACTCTGAGAGAACTTTTGATTCTGACCGTGGAACCTTCCTGTATGGTAGTCGCGATGGGCAGTATAACGGTTACTGTGAAGACAACCTTTCAGAAATTGAATGTATGCCACAGGAGCTGGATGGTTTCGTAAAAGTTCAATCCGTTGAAGGTGCTCCCGATCATTTCGTTATCACTGACATGGATGGTCTTGCGTCAAGCATTTTTGGTGCTGGTAACTACCACGGTGTAAAAACTTTCAGTAATGGTAAGGATTGGACTTACATTGAGTCCGGTGCAGTAACTGAAGAAGTGTTCGCCTACTATGCGATGGTGAATATTGATACCCAATTGGGAAGTATACCCGTAACCGGTAACTTTGGAGTGCGTGTTGTCGAAACAGACGTTAAATCAAAGGGTATCCAAAAAATTGGTGATGGCCTTGGTACCGCGATCACTGATGATCTGGGTGTGACTAGCACCGACTATGGCCATGTCGAGTATGGCCCTGAATATACTGATACCTTGCCTTCATTAAATTTAAACTTTGAGTTATCAGAACAAGATTACATTCGCTTCGCTGCTGCAAAAGTTATGGGGCGCCCACCGGTTGGTCAGCTAAAGGGCGGTGCAGGTTCTTGGAACTCAGCGGGAGAGAATGATTATAATGTTTGGACCAAAGGGTCTCCCTACCTCGATCCCTTCCGTGCGAATCAATTTGACTTAGCTTATGAACACTACTTTGAAGATGGTGGCGCGGTTACTGCAGCAATCTTCTGGAAAGATATCGAGAGCCTGATCGAGAAGCAGTATATTTACCTCGACAGCCAATCTGAGCGTACAGCCTTGTTTGAATCTTTAGGTATCGATGTTCCGGAAGGCTTTGAAGCTGGTGCATTTGAAACCTACGTGAATAATGATAAGGGGGGCTATATTCGCGGCATTGAGCTGGCTGGTACCAAAACCTTTGATCAGCTCCCAGGAATTCTATCTGGGCTAGGTATAACCGCTAGTTATTCTTACACAGAAAGTGAGACTGAGGTTACCGGTGGTAATCTCGCTGGCGAGACAATGCCTTTGCCTGGCCTGTCTGAGAACGTCTGGAGTACTACAGTATTTTGGGATGTTGGGAACTTCAGCAGTCATGTAAATGTGCGCTATAGAGACGAATTTACAGAAGTAATGCCAATCCCTGGTAGCTCTACAGTAGTTCCGGCTCGTGAATATACAACTGTGGATGCACAAATATCCTATGCCTTTGATAATGGTATTGATGTTGTTTTATCCGGTAATAACTTGACGAATGAAGCTGATGTGAAATCTTATGGCGTAGATGGCGTCCTCGGTGAATACACTGAGTTTGGGCGTCAGTTTTACCTCGGCTTGAACTATAGCTACTAAGTATCACTGGTTCTTTCGGTGTAAACCGAAGATGTGATAAAAGACCGCCCGCTGAGCTACGCTTGCCGGGCGGTTTTTTTTAAATATTAAAGGGCCCGACAATAAGTGCGGTGCCGAATTTTTGAGGGTCGCCATGAGCAATCAACGCAAAAAAATAATTATTCTTGGCGGGGGTACCGCTGGCTGGATAACCGCCAATCTGATGGCGACCCATTGGCAGAATAAAGGGTTTGAAATCACCCTAGTGGAATCACCGGATATTGGGATTATCGGTGTGGGGGAGGGATCAACTCCGCCACTAAAGGGTTTTATGGAGACTATAGGAGTTAGCGAATCGGAGTGGATGCCTGCTTGTAACGCTACTTACAAGGTCGGTATTACCTTTAGGGATTGGTCGGTCAAACCGGGCTTTACCGAGTATGTTCATCCCTTTGTCGGCCAGCCGGACCAATTTACTATTCCGGCATTTTTTCATAATAGTTACCTGCGCAGGAAAGGCGTTGACTTGGAGGGGCACCCGGACCACTTCTTTCTGGCCACTGAGATGATTCGGCAAAAATTATCTCCAGTCGCGCCGGAAAACTTCCCTTTTGAAATTGCCTATGGCTACCATTTTGATTCTGGTTTATTGGGCCAGTTCCTGCGTCGTGTTGCAGAACAGAAAGGCGTTCGCTATAAGGTGGCGACAGTGGCTGGCGCCATGCTCGATGCACAGGGGAATATTGATCACCTGAAAACTACTGATGGTGAGGTTCTTAAAGCGGATCTGTATGTGGATAGTTCCGGCTTTCGTGGAAGTCTTATACAACAATCCCTGAAGGTTCCTTTTATTAGTAGCGCTGAGAGTCTGTTTAACGATTCTGCGGTTGTATTTGCTACAGATCAGGAGAAAGAGTATGCACCGCATACTATTTCTACTGCGATGAAATATGGCTGGGCCTGGAAAATCCCACTGACTAATCGCAATGGCAACGGCTATGTTTATAGCTCTCGCTTTGTCGACGATGACAAAGCAGAAACGGAATTTCGTGCTTACTTGGGGTTGTTGGACAGTGATGTCGAGGCGCGTAGATTAAAGTTCAAGGTGGGACGGGTTGCCCAACACTGGGCCAAGAACTGCCTGGCGGTGGGGCTCTCCCAAGGCTTTATTGAGCCTTTGGAGGCAACGGCGCTTGATATGGTTCAGGAGACTGTTGTGCGCTTTATAGAGGCCTATAACAAAGGTGATCATACAGATAAGTATAGGGATGATTTTAATAATCGTATCAGCGCTCGTTTTGATGCAGTGCGGGACTATATCGTCTGTCACTACCGTATTAGTTCGAGAACAGATACGGATTATTGGGCTGCCAATGGCACTAATGAAAAGATATCTCCCTCCCTGCGTTCAATCTTGATGTCCTGGATGGCAGGCAAGAATATTACTGATGAACTACTGGATCAAAAGCTGGATGTCTATTTCCCGAATGTATCCTGGAATTGCCTGTTGACTGGCAAGGGGATTTACCCGGGGCAGGAACAGTTGCGTCCAGGTAATGAGTTTGCACATAAATATAAACTGGAAGAAATCAAGGATTTTAACCGCCGCTGTGCTCTGAACTTTATGCCGCACATGGATCAGTTAAATCAATTAAGGGTGGGGTAGAAGAAAATCTGGAATAGTGCTCGGGTTATCTCTGAGCACTATTCCACTTCAATCAGATAGGGAGGTGAATCGTTTTTAATTAATAAATGACTATTCGCTATCCTTTACTTCTATTTTCTCTGACTCTTTTATACGTAGTATGTGCTTTTCTCCACGCTCACCACGAATTTTAACTCGATCTCCAGATTTCATACCTTTGAGCTTGGCCTCATCGGCATCCAGGAAAAAGTAGCGGCCAGTCTGCTCATCTTTCAGGGAAAACTTACGCTCGGATTTTCCCGTTTCAAAATCTTCAGAGATAATTTCTTCCAAGGTGCCAGTTACAATCTCCTCTGCTTGTACAAACAGGGAGAAGCTCAATGCAAACGCTATTAGAATGAATTTTTTCATAGTATTTATCCTACGGTAACGGATTTATAGTCTAATCACTGTAACTGACTAAGATAGTGGCCGACTGTTTGTCTGAGGCCATAGATTGAAACTCAATGGTTAAGCCAATATTTGAGTCGGTAAAGCTATCTCCTGGCTCCTTGAGTTCTGCTACATGGTTAAAGAGTCTATTATCGAGATAATGAACGGATACTGAATTTTCCATATGAGACGATGGGTTCAGTATGTCATGGCCTACATGGTAGTTCACGTAGTAGTAGTCTTCCCCATTCTGACTACCTACACTCTCAACTTTCAGCTGCTGGGGCAGATTTCCTGAGAGCTCTCCCGCAGTCAGCTCAATAGCCTCAATCTCTACCTCTTCTGTGCTGCCGGCGGTCTGGGTTACCGTTTGGGTATATTCGGGGAATAAATCATACCAGCCCATGTACTCTCGGTGACCACTGCCAAATAAACGCGAAGTCCAGGCATTCCCCATAAAGCTCCCATCTGTTCCATACTCGCTTTCGCCACTATCGAAGGTATCGCCATCATTGTTGTCATCATTGCCGGCATGGCTGAGTCCAATATTGTGGCCAAGTTCATGGCCCATTATTATCTGGTCTGTATAAGCGGTAACGATGCTCCATTTACCACCAACAGAGGCGACACCAGCCCCAACCAGCCCAGCACTCTTGGCCTTTGGCGGGTAGATGTAAACACGGTGGCGCCAGTCGCTTAGGTTGATAGGGTTGTTATTGTCATCAACTAAATTGGCTTCTGCCCATTTTGTTGCATTGTCACGCCAAGTGTATCCTCCGTCTGTATATTCTCCTCCCTGGCTGGAGCGGGCTGCCGCATCGTCAACACTTAAAGTGCCACCGTCTTGGTTATCTGGGATGTTGTAAATGATACAGTCAATGGAGCTGTCTTCATTGCTACCTTCTCCATAGCAGTAATGCTCCAGGGAGCTGTCGCTGATGCGATGGCGCAGGAATTTTAGTTGTCCCAATGAATTCTTTAGGTAGGTATTATCGAGAGAGTCTTCATCGTTAAAGACCATATCTGCAATATCAGAGATATCAGTGGTATCTGTAGGTACAGCATCAGAGAAGTTCATGAAAATGAATACGATACTGCTTTCATCAGGCTCTAAAGTGACGACAGAGAAGGTAATCGATTGAGTAGTGCCATCGCTAAGTTGGAATGAAATGGTATCTTCTGTCGTTTCACCATTTTTTAAACTGTCTGCAGAATCATTCAGGCTGTATTCCCAATCTCCGTTGCCGTATAACTTGAAATCGCCGTAGGATCCGTTAAGAGTTTCCTCGACAAACTCCGGAGTATTGCCATCGACATCCTCCAAAAGGAATGTTCCTGAAGAAAATTCCTTACCTTCAACAATCAAAGTGGCCAGTGGGCTGGCGGGGTTGAACGTGTAGGCATCGTCGTACCCGGTTATGGAAATGGATATAGTGGCTTCTGAATCACTGGAGCCGATACCAATATTAAATGCGTCGGTCACTAATTCTGAGCCAGCAATTGGATCGGATAGTTCACTGTCCAAGGTATAGGTCCAGCTGCCATCGCTGGATATTTCAAGCTCTCCGTAAGTCCCTTGAAAATTTCCGGATTCAAAGGTTTGATTGCTGTTTGAGTTATCGACTAGTTGCCCTGAAACCGTTGTCTCGACATCTTCACTGACGCTGCCGCTGTCACCGCTTATGCTAGGGGAGTCATCGCCGTCGTCGTCATCCGAATCTGAACTGTCATCATCATCAGAGCTGGAGCTGTCATCATCAGAGCTAGTATTGCCATCATCATCGCCGTCAGAGTTTGCCCCTGAATCGCTATCGCTGCTTACTGGAGTGCCGTCAGGTTCGTTGTCATCGGAGCTTCCGCCCCCACCGCAAGCAGTAAGAAATACAGATAAACTGATAGCTGAGAGTAACTTCAGTGAATAGGTCATATCGCCTCGATAGATCGGTTAAACCAAATATAATTGGCGCGGAGTATAAAGAGCTGTCAGTCATATTCTGTGATGGCTGACTTGCTTTTGAAGTAGGACTTTTCTTTAAACAAGAAATGACGCTATGGATCGTCCCTAGAGGAAGCCTGTATTTTTAAAATAAATAGTAGAGTTAAATTTTTTGAGGAATTTGAGATTTCTCAGATTGCGAAATTGAAATCCAGGAACTTGTTGGCAAAAAACACAAAAAATGGGAAGAAAAAATATAATATACTTAGGGTCAAATGGGATATGGATGTCGATATTCGAGCTAATAACGAGGGCTCACGATATGTCTCTCATGAGACGAATTATCTTCTTTTAAATACGTGGCAAGTTGAAGGTGGTCAACTATTCGGTGTAGATAGTTGACCACTTAACTGTTTTTATTCTGTAGATAGCTCACTTAGAAATTGTTTTAGGTGTGAGATATTGCAATCTTTTGTGTCGCTACAGCGCTTCAGCATCTGCTTTAATTGCCGATCATCACTTTGTTCGGTAGCTAATTTCAAATAGTGAAGTACTTGGTCAAGGTTTTTATCGACGGACTCTCCTAGGCTGTAAGCTTCAGCTATTTTAAGTGAGGCCAAACCATGACCTCTTTGGGATGCCTTCTCGTAGAGGGCTAGCGCTTCATCAAGATTGGCCTCCACACCGAGTCCCTGTTCATACATACGGGCTTGGTTATAGTATCCATACTTTGAATTTTTGCTCGATGCCTGTTCGAACCAATACAGAGCTTTAGAATAATCTTTGATAGCGCCATTATCAGAACTCAGATATATAAGTCCCAGCTTATTCATGGCGGTAGCCAGTCCACCCTCCGCTGCTTGAGTGTAATAGTAGATTGCTTGCCCTAAGTTTTCTTCTACCCCGTTACCAGTTAAGTAGAGTTCACCCAGTCTGGCTGTGGCATTGACTGACCCTTCCGCTGAAGCAAGCTTGTAGAGCTCTGCTGCATGAGCCGAACTTTTTTCTACTCCATAGCCATATTCCGCGGAGTAACCCATATTGGTAATACACTCCAGGTGGCCGGCCCGTCCACACAATAAATACCAGGCATAGGCAATATCGGCGTTGGCATCTGCAATAATATTCTTGGAATGCAGGATCCCCATTTTTAATTGTGCAGGAAGATGATTGCGATATGCCGCAGCTTGATAGTCCCTGATAGATTGATTGATATTAACCGGTTGGCCATGGGCGCCTAGTTGTGTGATACGCCCTCTCTCAAAGAGTGCGGCGGGGTTTCCTGCAATTGCAGCCTCATTGAGAAGCGCCATGCCCTTACTGGTTTCTTTTTTCTTCTCCAGCAGGTAGCTGGCATAAAAAAACTGGGCTGGGGAAAAGCCGTTACCGGAAGCTTTTTGAATAAGCTGTTCAAATTGATAGTAATCATTCTGTTCAAGGTAACCAATAGCCTGGGTAAAGTGGGCTACGGGGTAACCTTTATTTGCGCTGGCTTGCAAGAATTGTGCAGCACCGGATTCATTAGCTGAGTTAAATTCCTCTGACGCAAAAAGGGAGTAGAGTTCATACTCCGCCTGGCCTTTCTTCAAGTGTTGTTCGGCACTGGAGAGTAGTGAAGTTGCTAATTCTTTGTCCGGATCAATTCCCAGGCCCATAAAGGCTATATAGGCTAGGTAAACCTTTGCCTCTTCGAGCCCCAAGTCCGCAGCAGCAACAAATAATTGTGCGCACTCGTTAACTGCGAATTTTTCAGTTTTGCCACTGAGACACAGCCGCCCTAAACTGATATTGGCGGAAATGGATCCCATAATAATAGCGTCTAGATAAGCCTGTTCAGCCTGTGGATACTGCCCCTCCGCATGAAATACAATGCCTTCGGCGTGTCGAGCGGCATAATCTGTAGAGGCTAGTACCTGGATCACATCTGTATAGAGCTGATCTGATGTGCCGGCAAATGGATACCTGATCGCGAGCAGTCGGTGTAGAAAGCGGGCATTATCGAAGTAGATTTTCGATACCTGATAGCCGCCTACTTCCTTTACGTTATATACGCGGTATATAGCATTGCGACTATTTGCAAATTCAAAATAGCTATCAATAATTTCATAGCCGGATATGGTGAGCAGGTCTTCTGCATCTGCCCAGCTTCCGACCTCAAAGGCACTGTGGCTATACTCACCACTGCGTCCGGAGAGGATGCCAGTAGCAATAAATTCAAACAGGTTTTTATGGTAGTTGGCTGCTTCTAACTGTCCCACAGACTCATAGCATTCTGCAGCGCTGAGGTGGGGAGTCAGTGACAGGATGTTGTTGTTTGTTACGGCCTTCCAGTCCACGGCTTCACAAGGCTTATCCCCAGATTCGATCGCAGATAGCTCCGCCTGGTAGAGCTCTCTGGCCACGATATTATTCAGGGGTTGCTGAGACTCAAGATAGGCAACCCAGAAATCCTCATAAGCAACTGTATCTGGAGCGCTAGCAATTTGTTCGGTTAGCAGCCTTATTTCGTTATCGCCGGGCTCGATGGAAGTGTGGGCCGCACAAGAGGCCAGTAAGTAAATAACGGGAGCAAAAAGGAATTTTTTCATTATTTACTTCCTGATCAGTGACTTAACCAGGTTTTTCATTGCCTTACTGGTTTCCTGGGTATTCGAATTATCGCCCTTGGCCCAGAACTGATATTGAAGTGCTTCATCCAGTTTATCGAGCTGCTCCATATACTCGGCAATATCCGTATTGCGGACATGGTCCGCTTTGGATTTAAAGGCGTAGTTCACCGAGATATTATTGCCAATATGATCGGAGGTTCTGGAGAAGGTGAACCAGGGATTGTCTATCTGTAGATCCTGGGATTCCTCTCTCCACAAAACCTCTCCAGTAATTTTGGCTACTGCTTTGTGGTTGATATCCACAGGATGTGCCAGCGCTAATGGGCTTTGGCGAATACGCTTCTGGGGGCTGGTAATATAAGAGGCGATACTGGTGCCATACAGTGAGAAAATCTTCCGAGCAGAGTTCAACTCGGCAAAATCACTGATCTCATATAGCTCCGATACCTGAAGTACATTTTCACCCCGATTGTCCTGGTGCTTGATATTGGATGTGATTTCAATACCGGGGTAGTAAGTTGCCATAAAGTTTGCGTAATTACTCTTTATGTATTCAGAGTCCGCTGACTGGAAAAATTGACGCATCTGCTCCGCTTTGAGAGCGCTGTAGGTGGACTCAACAGTTAGCCCTGCGGTATTGGCCCCGGCATTGATTTCAAAATTTTCGGTGACATCCAGTTGCAGAGTGCCGTTGGCGGGATAAACCGTGGTTACTTGTTTTAATGCTCGGGTTCCCTTTCGAATGGGGAGTGCCAATTCATAATCAAAGAAGCCTTTGCTCTTGATATTGGAGCCCTGTCCGGAAGCGGTGCCGTCAACCCAATAATCTTGTCCATTGAGCTCAATGACGCTGATTACATGATCAAAAGAACTGGGAGAGGGGATATCATTGGCAAGGTCACGCCCGCGTCCTGAAGACACCAAGGCGGGGTAAGAGTTAACCCCCAGGTGAGACAACATGGCGGTTATTAATATGGCCTTGTCTTTACAGTCGCCATAGCGCTTATCCAAAGTCTCTCTCGGTGTTCGCGGTTGGTGTGAGTTGATTCCAAACTCGATCCCAAAGTAGCGAATATCCTCCTGAACGTAGGCAATAGCCTTGCTGACAGCTCCCTCAAGGCCTTCCTCTGCGCGCCATTGATCCAATTGCCGGGTGAGTTCCTGTGGCAGGGAGAGGTCAATATCGTAGAGTGTCATTGCCCAATCGTTTACTTCAGCCCAACTGTTATAGCCTGAGTATTGGATGTAGTTGAATGGGTCATGCCAGTGAGGGTATTCCCCCTCCTGAAGTATCGGAGACACCTGCTTCAGGTCCAGTGTGTACTGGTAAGTGCCGTTATTGCGGGTAACGTTCACCGGTACTTTTTCATTGTTAAAACGGTAATTGAGCTTGTTGTCACTGGTAATTTTTACATAGCGCCTGTCGATGGCATCCGGCCATGACAAGTAGAAAGTACCAAAATCCCCACGTTCAAAAATAGGGTTGCTTCCCTCGAGTGTATAAGCGTAGGAGATTTTGTCACCAGGTCGGATATCCTCAAGGATATAAAGCGCATTCCACATTTCAGAGTAAAGTTTGCTGGATAACTCCTGCTCAGACTGGAATAACTTGAAGTCCTGTTTTTTCAGGCGATCAATTACTTGATCATTGCGGGTGACGGTAATTTCGTGAACGACCAGCTGCTGGAACGCGGGGTAAAAACTAATGTTCAGTTCCGATACCTGTTTAACCCCCTGCTGATTAAGGGGCTCCATCACCAATTGAAAATAGTATTGGTGTTGTTCGTTCGTATGGGATATCTGGGAGTTGCTTAGGTGATACCTAACACTGCCTTCGGGTGCAGTGACACTACTCGAGAGATCGACGGCATTCACCCAAGTGGGTGTTGGGGCTATGTTAATTTCAGGGGTAGCCTGGGCCAGCGACACAGCAAATAAAAGAGTCACAGCCAGAATTTGGCCGAAGGAACGATATTTCAAAATGAGCCTCGATTGTTATCTACAGCCTATACCGGCGGAGACAGAATAGATCTTGGGTGGGGAGTAAGCAGAAGAGGCACGCAGGGCACCCTACGATTGATTCGCTTCTGTTGAACCCTGGATCTTTCCCTATAGGGCAGTGCCTGTTGCCGTTTGGCAGCGGCGCTCCGTTACCGCTTGGTGTTGGGATCGTTAAGTGAACAGCCGGTAATATACCCCAATGGCTATGGGCTGAGTATCGAATGGCTATGACCGCTGGCGTTTTGAATAAGTTTTTCGGCGGTTCAAATTGATCAAGGCAGGGTTTATTGCGTCCAGGCGAAAAAACGGTTAAAAAATAACCGAATCTTGAAGGTGGGAGGCCACCCAGCTTGTGGGCTGAGTGACCTGGGGCATGCTTATTGGGCCTGCTCCTGAACAGGCATTTCTTCGAGCTTAGCCTTTATCTCTTTCAGCTTTTCCTTAACTCGGGCTGCATTGTCGGGGCCCATGCGGATCATCAGCTTTTGTATTCCAGGGAGTTTTTCCAGTTTTGGATCGGCAAATTTGTAATACACCGATGGGCGTATCAATTGAATAGGGCCTTCAACATCTGGCGCTGCCAGTGCATTGTCGATTGCTCCAATCACCACCTGATGGAATGACTTGTTGCGAATCCCCAGCTCGCCATAGGCCTGAGCTAAACGAGGGTACCAGTACTGATATAAAGTAATGATGGCATCAGTGTTAGCCAGTGCGAACAATCGTACCGGTTGGTCGTAACGGCGATAGTTCTCCGGGGACAGCTGGTAGCCTTCAGCGGATGACCCGGTAACGGTGATGGGGCCGCGAATGGTTTTCAGCGGACGATGCTTGTGAATCAGCTCACCACGGGATGCTGCGTTGGCAGCGGCCACCCATTTACGTATTACTTCGTCGGGTACCAGCCAGCGGGACAGGGCGCCGTTGGGTGCCAATGACATTAACTCGTCATATGCGGCCTTGTCGCTCTCGTTCAGGGGGGGAGGCGGCTCTCTGCCGGGCTCCTCTTCAATGACCGGTTCCTCGGGCGGCTGGGCTGGTTCCTGGCTCTCAGGTTGTGCCAGGGCCTCTGGCTCGGGAGCAGTTTGGGGTTCTTCGACAACACCGATGGTGGGAATTTCTTCTTTCTTTTCCTCGCCGGTCCAGAGCCAATAGGCTGCTGCAGCGACAACGACCACCACAATAATGCCGATGATCCACCCTTGCCTAGATTGTTGTTCCGACATTCCCTGCCTCCTTTGACTGCTAACAGAATGTGACGCTTGGACCACGACAAAGCGCTGCGGTTTCTCGCGGTCTGCTGGTTTTACATTACTCTGCAAAAGCGCCGCTCGCAAAATAGTTTTACTATGGGGTAATTGCACGACCTTTTTGCCGGTCTTATACCCTGCGCAGCACCTACGCCCCCGCGCGGGAGGATGGTTTGATTTACTGGGCCTATTAGAGTGGCCTGGGGAGTTTCTGAATAATTCTGAGCGGCGAATAAAAGAGAGAACAATGGGAAAATTCACCAGCTTATTGATTGGCCTGATGCTGGGTGGTGTACAAGCTGCCGTGGCTGCAGAGCCGGTAGATCCTTTTTGGCGCAATGCGACGGTCTATTTTATGTTGCCGGACCGTTTTAATAACGGCGATAGCAGCAATGACTTCCCCTACGGCCGCAAAGACGATGCGGCATACCTGCGTGGCTTTGAGGGAGGGGATCTGCGCGGCGTTATCGAGAAAATCGAAGCGGGGTATTTTAATGATCTCGGAGTCGATGCTATCTGGATGGCCCCGGTGATTGAGAACATCCATGGCTACAATGAGTCCGATAAACGCACCTACGCTTTCCATGGCTACTGGCCTAAGGACTGGACTGCCGTAGATGCCAACTTTGGCACTGAAGCAGACCTGGCGGAATTGATTGAGGTAGCTCACAGCCAGGGGATTCGCGTATTGCTGGATGTAATTCTCAATCACACCGGGCCAGTCACTGAACAGGATTCCAGGTGGCCCTCGAGTTGGCTGCGCAATAGTCAGCAATGCGATTGGTCTGACTATGCCGGCAATGTTGAGTGTGCAATTCACGCGAACCTGACGGATATCCTCACGGAGAGCGAGAAAGATGTCGAGTTGCCGCCGCAACTGGTGGCAAAGTGGAAAAAAGAAGGCCGCCTGCAGCAAGAGCAGCGCGAGCTGGATGCCTTTTTCGAGCGCACTGGCTATCCCCGTGCCCCCAAATATTACCTGATCAAGTGGTTAACTGACTGGGTGCGTGAATACGGTGTCGATGGTTTTCGTGTGGACACGGTCAAACACGTAGAGCCACAAGCCTGGGCAATACTGAAAAAGGAAGCGGGCTTAGCCCTGGCGGAGTGGAAGGCTGAGAACCCGAAGAAGAAATTGGATGATCGCAATTTCTTTATGGTGGGCGAGGTTTACCATTTCGGCGTTAACAGCTTTGGTCCCAGTGTCGGTCGTTCCTACGATTATAGCGATCGGAAAGTAGACTTTTATCAGTACGGTTTTGACAGCCTGATTAACTTTGATTTTGCCCAGGTTGCGGGCAAGCCAGCGGAGGATATTTTCTCCAGCTATTCTTCTGCCTTGAACAGCGGTGAACTAAAAGGGTTCGGTGTCCTAAATTATCTAGGCTCCCACGATGACCATCACTCATTTGACCGCGAGCGTCAGCACACACTGAGTGCCGCAAGTAAACTGATGTTGGCGCCCGGTGCAGTGCAGATATATTACGGTGATGAACTGGCGCGCCCCATGATTGATGATCGCGCATTCGGCGACGCCTCTATGCGCACCAATATGAACTGGGGTGACTTGGAAAAGACGGAAACCCGTGCATTGCTGGCTCATTGGCAGAAGCTGGGGCAGTTTCGTCGATCGCACCCGGCAGTTGGCGCTGGTGTACACCAGAAGCTGGGGGATAAGCCTTATACATTCTCCCGCACCTTATCTGGTGAGCAGCCGGTAGTTGTGGCGATGGAACTGTCCGCGGGTGAGAAGAGCGTATCAGTTAAAGGTGTGTTTGCCGATGGTATCGAACTGACCGATTACTATTCGGGCAAGCGAGCCAAAGTTGAGGGTGGCCGGGTGACTTTTGATACAGAGGGAACTCTGCTCCTGCTATCGGCTAAATCGCAGTAAATCCAAAAAAGAAAGCCCCTGCAGATAGCACTGCTGGGGCTTTCAGCATTTTTGAAAATGGGATGACTTAATCGTTGTTCATTGTTGTTGTGGTGAACTGGTTACATACCATCACATCAACGTCCAACTGGCCAATTACACGCTCGGCAGTATTGCCACGCAGGAATGAGCCTGTTTCGCCGTACTGATTCATGGTTCCCATCACGACCAAATCTGCATCGATCTCACGGGCCACCTCCTCAACAACATCACTGGTATAGCCGCGCTTTACGTGAATGCGATGGGTGGGGACACCGGTTTTATCGGCAAGCTTGGCCAAAGCACCGCGATCTGGGTAGAGCATGGAATCCAGGAATGCATTTACTAGGTGTAGCTCTGCTCCGTAATGACCTGCGATATAGGTCGCGCGTTCGCTGATCTGGCGATTGAGCTCGCGCTGCTCGAGGGTTTTTGCCTGGTAGTTAACGGTAGCCAATACAACTTTGCGCTCGTCCTTGGCGCCGGGGCGAATCAATACTACTGGGCAGCGCGCTGTTTTCAGGACTCGCCATTTGGATTCGGCGAAGGTAAAGCGACGGCTGCTCTTCGCGTGTACTGGTAGGTAGATCATTTCTGCGTTGCAGCGCTTTGATTCCTGCACGATGGCCGCCTGCCAATCACTGGACCAGCAAACAGTGATCTCACAGGAAAGACCAGCTTCTGAGATGGGTTCACGAATTTGTTCACGGAACCACGACTCATCGCGAAATAGGTGGTCGTTAACTGCACGGGTATCCACCGCTTCACCATCAACTGCGACGAATACAGCCAGTCGCGGCTGAGGATTGCGTCCACGTGAAGTGATCAGGGCTCGCTCCAGAGCTACATGCTTCTCATCGTTAGGGTCCACTACAACGAATACGGTGCTTTGCTGCTCCATTTTTTCTCCTCAACTAAGCGTGTTACTGGCCAGTGCGACCTGCAGTTGACCAAGAGGTCTAATCTACCATGATGGGGTTGTCAGCCCGAGTACCTGACTGTCCCATTTGTCGAATTTGGCGCCTATCTCATCGAATAATTTTGTTGCGCATAATGGCGTAGTTGGGGAAGATCTTATTGAGGTAGATCAACTTCACCAGCCCCAAAAGCCTCACTCAGTAAGCTAAAGTGGAGATCTCCCGTATGGGGGCTTATCCTCAGATCCCCATGGAGACAGGCTCAACGGTAACGGTTAGTTGTGGAATTCTTGAAAACCTGAGTAGGTCCGGGGAAATAATTTACTCACGATGAGGGGGAGGGTTATCACCGGCAGATTAGTTCAACTAGCATCCAAAAACTTGCGGTATTAAAAGGTAATTGCGCAAGGTGCAGCGCAGTCATGTGTGGCCATAGCGCGGTAAGTTTATGGCGTAATTTAAGGCCCGTACAGATAAGCCCGTGGGTTGAATTTAATTGCCCGGCTTCAGGAATAATCTAAAGCTGCGTCCGGATTACTCTGATGCTGATAGACTGGTCTATAGAGAGATTTATTGCTTGTCTCTGAAATATAGCATCGCTAAAACCGGTGAACCTGCGAGTGTTTACCTGCCGGACTACTCCTTTAATATCTCAGCTAGAACGGGTGACACATGGATACCTTTAGATGCTAGCTTTAAACAGTATGAATTTACTGAAGGGCAAGACCTGGAAACTAATGTGCCTTTTGATGCGCAAAGACTAGCAGATGAAATCACTCAAACTGCAATTATCGATGAAGAGCAAGGCTTCGAACAAAGTGTTGATCAGTTGGTGATTGAGGAGGCATTAGTCAACTATCAGCAACAAGTAGAAGATTACATTAACGGTCAAAACCCTGATGCAACGATGGAGGAAGTCCTGGGTATTCAGCGTGTTATCGTACAAGAATATCATCAATTAGCGGCTGGGCTACCCTATGAGTTAATTGTTCGTACCAATAAGTATTCAATTTTACCAGATAATTTGCGGCACCGTTATCGGTATACTTTGGGGACTGAAGTCTTAGGTCAAGAAAATAGCCGTTTGATCACCTTTGAGCAGTCTTTACCTGAACTAGCCGGAAAAAAGCATGCTTCGTCATTTCGTCCAGCTACTCAAGCGGATGAGGATTTAATTCTTAGTTATATTCCCGAGCTCGGATCTGATACAGGTGAAATTGAGCTTGGTCAATTACCAACTAGTTTGCCAGGTTACTTGATATATTTAGTTGCTGAATTTACTCAAGACGGTAATGTTGTACATAGTGCTACGGCAGGCACGATGGGGGGGAGCTTTACGAAACCTTAGCGTTGTGGTCACCTGCTTTTGGTTGGGAAGAGGCCGTGAACCATCCCACTATAGGTGAGTATCGGGCGCTCGGGCTTGATCTTCAAGGTGCTAATATAAAAGAAATAAAACAGCTGCGAGTTGATATCCAAGGGATCCAGGATGTATTGGCCAGCGGTGACCAAGTTCAAATTGAGAGACTGACAAAAAGTGAAATTGTTGGGAGCCTACTATACTCTACGGTCCACCTCTATTTGGCCTTAACTTATTTACAAGACCAATTGGAGGCGAAAGCTTCAAATATCGTTAACTATAGAATGCTCAGTTTTGGTATTTTTAGTACCAGCTTACAGGCAAACTACTTTTTTGGAGTTCCGAGGAGTGTGCACTCCAGTGGCTTATTGATTGATATTGATCGGCTATCTATTCAGGCTATTGCAAAGGATAACGATAGAAAACGCCTTGTTAACCATATGAAAGCAATTGGATACAGAGCTTCTGCTATGGAACATGACGTACCTGAACAAATTTTTTCCACTGAAGATATTCGTGTACAAGGTATTAGTGCAGTGAAGGCACTTAAGATAGCTGTTTCTGAAGGACAGCGCATTTGGACAATTGATATAAATAACATTAGTGAAGCGTTATCTGTACTTGATTTTAGTTCAGATGTGAAAGGCGAGATTAGAAGTGCAGTGCTGGCGGGTAAAGTTGTAACTACACATGAGAAGGAAATTGATTTTGCAGGCGGCAAAAACTTGGGTTACTTACTTATTGACCCAGATACTGGTGCTGGAGCATATTTAATTGCAAATGGTGCCAGCGGAGATTTTTTGAGTGATGATGACGCAGGGATACTGGATGCAATAGGTCTATTTACTGGTATTGTTGGAGCAGCATTTACATTCACACCTTTAATAGTTGTAGCAGTGCTATTGGCTGCTTTTCTGGCAGTCGAGCTTTACCTTGATTTTATAGCATTGAATACTCGCTGTGATGCTCTAGTGTCACTTATTGCAGTTGCAATTATAGTCACAATTTTAGGAGCTTTGGTTGCTCCTCTTTTGGCTATTGTATTAGCATATACAGCTCTTCTCGCTGGTAACGGAGCGATAGTTGCGGCAGGCTCATCATCCTGCAGGGCGGGGGATGGATGATATGAACCCTATTGAATTAGCGCTGGACATATGTGTTTTTTTGTATTTTGTTGGCCTAATCTATGGAGCCTTAGCGAAACGCTTGTACTTTGCAGGGTGGCATTATTATGTTGATAATAAAAAGAAATACTGGGAGGTTTTTTTCTCTTATGTCCTGATGATAGCTGGACTTATCTTTATAAGGTATTTGTTATTGTCTAAAATAAGTAACTTGCCATCTTAGGTTTATAGTCGTTTTATTAATGCCGGTATCTTTCGTTATAGCTCTTGTCTTTTTTAGTCAGGCAGAATATTTTACTCTGCTATGGGGGGGAAGCATGAAAAAAAGATAACAGTGGGTCGAGGGTTAAAAACTCCGTGTCATAGTTTGGCAAGTATTGGTAATAGGTGTCTCAATTCGATGTAATTAAAAATTCGACAAAGATATTTTTTAGAAGTCGATTAACAGAGAAATAGGTGTGTAGGTTGCAGGTGTCACAGCTGTTTCTGTGTTTGAGCGGTGGTTCTTTTTATTTGACAAGGTGCGAGGCTAAGAAATTTTTACCAGTCCATGTGCTCAGTTTTTATCGAACTGAATTTGAGCTTATTGTATAGCCTTTTATGATCCCATTAAATCTATGAAATGTCTTCAAAGCTCCGACTTAAGTAGGATCAGTATTTTACTTAAATACCCTGCCACTTTAAAAAAGAAGCTGTTATGAGAGATTGTACCGATATTTTGAAGGCTAAATGCCGACTACTCCAGTCAACTAATATCAAATAATGACCCCACCGAAAGAAATGGAAGTCCTTTCTCTTAGATTTTACAACAAGAGATAGCCCCTGATTTACGTATCTGAGCCTGTAGCGTGAGTATGCTGCTGAATATAGGTGTAATCAGCTCTTTAGGATTTTTATATCATCGTGATCAAGTGGGGCGCCCGGAATGAATCGATTAACAAAGTTTGAACCTATAAATAGTTTACGTTTGCGGAGAGTGGTTTCAATATCAGACCAGGCTTTGGCGGTTTTGGAAATGATGTTGAACGGAATATGATAATGATAGATGTTTACAAAATATTAAGTGATATTCGGGGCAAAAGAACCAGTCATCTATTGCGTTTTGGTTTCCATCCACTGACGTGGGCGTTCGGAATCCCTTCCTAGTTGAGTATCTTTCTCACAGAAGATTTCCCTGGGACTCAAGGAGAGGGGCAATGATAGTAAAGGGTTGCAACCAGAGAAGTTTAAGAGCGGCGAGACTGAGCGCCAAGTAGGGAATAGACTGTTTAAGTGTTATAGTCTTCGTGTTGTATTAATGGCTGTGGTATCTAAAAAAATTCTTTTTAGGTGTCAAGTTTGAGGAGCTAGAATCTGTATAAAGTCTTTTGTATACATCATAGAAATTTAAATTTGAGAGCTAATTTGATTCGTTCTGATTCTAAAGTCAGTACTATACTGTTCGACTATAAAATGATTCCGTGCACTTGAGGCTGTAGCTACTGCCGTAAGCTTTCGCTCTCCGTTGAGGTTATTACAAAAGTGTCTCTTCACTAACAATAAAATTACCCCATTTTTTAAGTTGTCCAAATTTTATAGATTAGCTTATTGAGCTTAGTGCATAGATACAACGGTCACTAAACACCTTGTCTTATTTAAGCAGTTCTAGTTTGCTTAATTTTTAGCCAAGTTATACCCAAGATCAATATCTGAAGCACAAATATCTACTACGCCCCCTAGAGGGATGATGTACTCTCAACAATTGTTTATTAGCCTTCCAAAAGCTCGAATAGTTGTAACTTCGGGTTTGCAGTAGTACAGGAGGTGCATATTACCGCTGCTGTTCGGTATCTGTTCACATACTACCAGTTTATTGATGCCTATGGTGGTCTGTGGATATCTCAGGATGAGTGATCAATTGGTCGGGTATAGCAATCCAGCGGTTTAGATACTGCGTAGTTTGGATTCCCAAATGTCTGGCTTGAATTGCAAAAAATAATAAATGGTCACCTGTGATGATAAACCTGAACTTTTCTTCGCCGCTTGCGGTGCTTCCCAAAAATTCTTTTCTTGAGCGAATGCCTATTGGTTGTGTCGTCTTAGGAGAATATTTCTAGCTCCTACTGTTGGGCGAATGTAATCCAAGTATTTGCAAGTGCCTGGGAAAAGGCGTGCTTATAGGTTGACCCCACTTATGTAGAAATGGAGAGCCATTAATCATTGGTGGGCAACTGCCCCTGGGGTTCTCCTTATACAAAAAAGATAACGACTACAGATGAGAGAAAAAGGAAAGCTAAAATGAAAAAACAATTTCCGTTAAAAGGGCTTCTGGGAGGCGCGAGTATCGTACTCGGAGCCATGTCCAGTACCCATGCCAGCGCAGGCACTGCCTTTGTACACCTGTTCGAATGGAGCTGGAATGATATCGCCAGTGAATGTGAGGAGTTTCTGGGGCCGAAAGGTTTTGATGCGGTGCAGATCTCCCCGCCCCATGAACATATCAGCCACTCCACCTGGTGGGCGCGCTACCAGCCGGTTTCTTACACTAATCTGACCAGCCGCAGCGGTACCGAGGCTGAGTTACAGAGCATGATCAGCCGCTGTAATGCGGCGGGTGTGAAAGTCTACGCAGATGTAGTCATCAACCATACGGCGGCCTGGAATGGTGGAGGCACGGGTTGGGGTGGCACGGAGTGGACACTGTTGAATCACCCCGGTGAGTTTTCCTCTTGGGATTATCACTCCGATTGCACTATTGACAACTATAGCGATGCAAATAATGTCTGGAATTGCCGCTTGAGTGGACTTCCAGATCTGGATACTGGTTCCAGTTATGTTCAGCAGACCTTGGCCGATTACCTAAATAAATTGCAGGGTATGGGCGTTGATGGTTTCCGTGTAGATGCGGTTAAGCATATGTCTCCCAGCGATATGTACAGCATCATGAGTAAAGCTGGTAATCCCTGGATCTTTTCTGAAGTTATCGGCGCAGCTGGCGAAGCTTCTGAAATCCAGCCATCAAATTATACATTCCTGGGCCGTGTGACTGAATTTAAGTACGGCACCGATGTAGCGAGTAATTTTAATGGACAAATTAAAAACCTCGCCAGTATTGGCGAGAGTTGGGGACTTTTATCTTCCAGCGATGCAGTTCACTTTATCGATAACCACGATCGTGAACGTGGCCACGGTGGTGGCGGTAACCTGACCTATCACGATGGCTACAAGTATAACCTGGCCAACGTTTTTATGTTGGCACACCCCTATGGCTATCCGAAGGTAATGTCAGGTTATGACTTTACCGATACCGATATTGGCCCCCCCAATACTGGTCCGGAGAGTTGTGAAAACAACGAATGGGTATGTCAGCACCGATGGGGCAATATTGCCAATATGGTGGGTTTCCGTAACTACACCGACGGCACCAGTATGGAAAATTGGTGGGATAACGGAGATAACCAGATTGCCTTTGGACGCGGTGATAAAGGCTATGTCGTTATCAATAACGAGGGTAATTCTTTCAGCCAGACACTGTATACAGGCCTTCCTGCTGGGGACTACTGCAATGTCCTGGCGGGAGATGATGAGTGCAGTGGAGATGTTATTTCCGTAGGCAGCAATGGCTATGCAACTTTCAATGTTGCAGCTTATTCCGCTGCTGCCATTCACGGTGGGCAGCTATCTGGTTCCTGTGGTGATGAATGTTCTGGGACGGGTTTCCCCAGCCTTTATTTCCGTGGCACAGCTAATAATTGGGAAGCAACAGCTTTTGAATTGGTAGCAGATAATACCTGGCAATTGGTGGTTAATTTTGATGGCCAGGCAGACCAACGCTTTAAGTTGGATATCTATGGTGACTGGGCCGAAAATTACGGTGACGATGGTGCTGATGGCACGCTGGATCAAACCGGAGAAGATATCTATACCTCTGTAACCGGTAACTACTTAATTGAAGTAAATGATGAGACCCTGGCCTATTCGATCACCGAGGTCTCTTCCCAGCAGGCACCGACTGCATCTGTGACTCCAGTATCCAGCACGCTAGACGTCAATCAGAGTATCACCCTGGATGCCAGCAGCTCTGCTGATAGTGACGGTAGTGTGGTTTCTTACAGCTGGAGCAGTGGTGGTAGTTCTTCTACCAAAACTTTGAGCTTCGCCAGTGCGGGCACTTATACCGAGACAGTCACTGTTACTGACAACGATGGCCTGACCGATAGTGCTACGGCAACCATTACCGTGACTGATCCCAATGCTGGTTATGCTCAAAACTTTACGGCATTAAATTTCCGCGGTACGCCCAATAGCTGGGGCACTCAGGCGATGACCCTGGTTGCAGATAATACCTGGCGTGCCACTGTGGTGTTTGATGGCAGCAGTAACCAGCGCTTTAAGTTTGATGTCAGCAGTGACTGGGCTGAAAACTACGGGGATAACAATGCGGACGGTTCTCTGGAGCAGGGTGGGGATGATATCTACACCGATGTATCAGGTACCTATATTGTTGAGGTCAATGATGAAACCCTGAGCTACAGCCTGACCTGTGCAGACTGTGGTAGTTATACATCTAACTTTTCTTCCCTTTATTTCCGTGGCACACCAAATAGTTGGGGTGCTGAGGCTATGGAATTAGTTTCCGACAATACCTGGGAAATCCAGGTAAATTTTGATGGTCAATCCCAGCAGCGTTTCAAGTTCGATGTTAATGCTGACTGGACTGAAAACTACGGCGATAGCGACTCCGATGGCGACTTGGAGCAGGGTGGGTCTGATATCTACACTTCTGTAAGCGGAAGCTATAAGGTGCAGGTTAATGATCAAACTATGACGTACACACTGATCACTTTATAGCTTTTGGAGCCAAGCAGGTCAAAATTACGATCTGCTTGGCTTGTGGTCTTTAAAGTATGAAGACCAATTAATTCAGAAGCAGAATTCTATCTTGTGACATTTATTGAGCCCTCTTCAGTAAGCCAGCCTAACTCATAAATACCATCATTGTTGCTATCGATAAATCTTAAGCTATTTTCGACCATCATAGGACCTAGTTCCGGTGATATGGAAATTATTTTTCCGGTCCATGGGTCCATTTCTACAACATAGTGCAGCTCATTATTTTCGACATTTAACAGTAAATTGCGATGTGAAGTTCCGTAATTTTGTACGACAATAGAGCGAACGTTATATCCTTCTAGGGAAGTTAAATTCTTGAATTCCAAACTGCTGTTGACCACCATAATCCATGCTTTGGAATAATATTCCATTAAAATAATAACTTCATCGATAGAATCTCCGTCTAAATCTCCTGTGCTTATTTGGGATATCTTTGAGTTTGTAGATGGAGGATTCTCTTGGCCTTCAGGAATGTCGGTATGAATATTGAATTGGGCTGAAATTGACTGATAGTCATCATCGCCGGTAAAGAGGCTGATAGTTTCCGTATCGGTAGAAACTACGTCTAATAGCCCATTATTATCAATATCTACAAGCTTTATATCTATGCCACCACCAACGTCATGGCTCCAGAGTAATTCGTAGCTATCCATATCGTAAGCATAGATACTAGCGTCCTTAGTTGTTGCTATCATGCTGGTTTTGTCATCGCTACCAAGCTGGCCTGCGGTGAGAGCAACTACTTCTTCATTCATGGGGCTACCAGACCAAATAATAGATTCCGAGAAAATGTCATAAAGCCCCGGGGTTTTCTCATTTACAAAAGCAAATTTTTCGGTACTATCATTTTGAAGGTCTAGCATAATACCTGCTGTTATTTTATTTTCAATCTCCGGTATTGCAGAGCTAAAAGAGATAATATTTGTATCGGTGTTTAAAGACATTATGTGAGGATCTTCCCAGACGCCTTCTCCTAGACTCAAAGCAGATATCTTGGGGCTGTCTGCAGATTTTGATTTTATATCAACAAGTTTCTCTTCGAGGTGCCTCATATTAATACCAATTTCCCATTCTAATTCTAAATCTTCGTCACCTGAAATATCTGAATAAATTTTTATTTCGTCACGGTTTCCGAAAAAATATTCTAGTTCTGGATCTGAATCCAGATTGGCTACTCTCATATTGTCTCCCCAGGCTGAGGGACGTGAATTCCATTCAGGGATAAATTCTTGAGCATCTATGTCAAATGAGTAGAGCTGTGATCTGCCGACACTATTCTCTGTTGCAAGAATTCTTAAAGTTGTGTCCTCTGGTGATAAGAAAGTGGTAAATTGATTAGTTTTGACTTCATTTTCTATTTTAATTGCCTGAGTATTGGCGTCGAATAGTGTTAAAAATCCTGAGGCTGGGTGGATGCTGATTATTTCACCGATCCCATCCATGTCGATATCTATAATATCAAGATCTGGGTTGTCCTTATCAGCATCTGTAAATCCATCTTCATAGTACCAGCTTAAAGCATAATTGCCATCGATATAGTCAAATACATAACCGCCGCCAAGTACAATTTCCAGTTCGCTATCACCGTCGAGATTGCCGACAGCAAATATCTCACCCAATTGAAGAGCTTCAGATTGCCATTTTACTGAATAGTCATCACTATTTAAAATAACCAGTTGCATTTGATCTTCAATATCACCAGGCTCTGAGTCGTACGAAGTATATATATCGACAAGGACAATAATTTCTAAACTCTGATCGTTATTTAAATCTGTAACGGAAACTTGCTCAATTTCATTACCTGTGAGAGTGGCTACTCTTTTAGGTCTTAAACTATTATCGAATAGAAATAATCCCGTCGTATCGTGAGACCGAACAAAATCTCCCTCAAGTCCTGCTAAAAGTTCTTCCTTACCATCGTTATTTAAGTCTGCGAAGGTAAGGCTAGATATGTAATAATTATTATTTCTGTTAGTGGAGATTTCTTCACCATTAGTTAATAAGTAGGGATACTCCCACTTAATAGCATATTCTTCACCATCAGAGCCGAGCGCATACAACCTACGCTTACCATTGGTGGCTACGATTTCCTTGATTCCATCGCCATCAATATCCCCAATTGCCACATCATTTGGCCAGTGTGAGATTTCAATATAGCCATTTGATAATGGTATTTCCCGTTCTGCATCTACGACTTTTAATACCCTGCTTTCGCTATGGGAGTAGTCTTCTTGAAACAGTGAAACTTCCCATTGGACGTCCATTTCTTTATCAAACATCGGCCCAGTAGGCGTCCAATCAATATTACCCTCTTCATCAATTTCCATACCATTTGGACGAGCTAGAAACTCTAGGTTATAGGGGTCGTTATCGAGGTCCTCTACTATCACCTGAAAGGTTGTTGGAATTCCATACTGGACAATGTCCGGCATATTGACAATAGACATTACAGGTAGTGTATCTTGAATCTCTGTACTAGTCGTTGCTTCACTTGTAAGCTCTCCATCCGAAACAATCACTTTTACTGCTACTTCATCATTCTTCAAGAAATGAGTAGATGGTAAAAGATTAGTTGTGATATCAGAAACTTCCTCATTGTTTACAGTCCAATAATATTCAATATTTAAGGGATCGTTATCTATATCTGAAATACTGATTATGGCTTCAATATCAGTGTTCGTGAAAGCAGGTAAATCTGAGAAGCTTAAACTTTCAATTATGGGGGCTCTATTTTGAATAATGACGGAAGTAGTTTGCGAAACAGAATCTTCACCGTCAGTGATATAAGCTTCTATAGTAATTGTATCCCCGTGATTAAAATGGGATGCATCTAGTTTAGATTCTGTTGCTTCACTGATAGTTTGATTATTATTTTTCCAGGTATATGTAACTTCTAGTTGATCTCCGTCTTCGTCTGAGGCGTCAAGTTGAACAGATAGAACACTATCGTTATAGGCTGGGTTTGGGGTGATAGATAAACTATTTATAACCGGAGGTGTATTACTAGCTCCACCGCCTTGTCCTGATCCTCCACTATTTGAATTACTACTGGATGATCCTCCACCTCCACCTCCACATGCGGTAAGTATCGAAGAAATTAGTATGATGCCTACGGTGTTAGTAAGAAGTTTATCATGAAAAATACACACATCACTCTCCATATGTAAGTGTCAAGTTTAGTTCTTTGAGCTCATAAAGAATTGGTATTTTAGTTCCGGTTCTGATGGGCTTGGAAGTACACATTATGAACAGATAACAATTTAATTTATATGCGTGTTGATTGGATAATTGTGGGACTTATCACACTTTATTAATGAGTTTAATTTTGGGTGATGTTTATTGGTACGTTTGCCTTATTTATTTGCGTAGTGAATTAAACTAATCTGAGCGTAATCTGGATAAGTTAAGTGACTGATTTTTACCTAAGTGTTGCTTTTTAATAATTGTTCTGTGCTTTTCTAAATCGTTAAATTCATCAGTCTTATTTATTATTAGCTGCCTCATTTAGATGTGTAATTCTATAAATATTGAAGCTGCCCGGAAGTATAGTTGGCGGAATGATATTCTTGAGTTTGTGACGGCAGCACTAAGGATTGATGGATTGATGGATTGATGGATTGATGGATTGATGGATTGAGGTTAGCGGTTAATATCAGCATAAGTTTAAATCTGAAGTGGGTTATGACTGAGATTAAACTATTGTGATAAGGACACCGACGCTGACTTAAACTAGGGCTTGATATCTGCGCTTCTATAAGCATGAATTGCAAAGTGTGGGTAAATGATTCAACCATCTATTAATTATGTAGCTCGTTCTGAAGTCAAGCAGACCTGAATTATGATCTGCTTGGTTTTTTAAATGTATAGAATTTTATTAGTTTAGCAATTGCATTCTACCGCGTTATAGTTACCGATCCTTCTTCCGTCAACCAGCCTAATTCATATTGTCCATCATTGTTGCTGTCGATAAAGCGTAAACTATCATGAACCATTCTGGGGCCTAGCTCAGGTGAGGTCGAAATTACTTTTCCGGTCCATGGATCAATTTCTATAATATAGCGCCGACCATCATTTTCAGAACTGAATAGTATATTTCGATGTTGGGTGCCGTAATTTTGCACTACAAAAGAGCGAACATCATGTTCTTCTAGATAAATTAGATTCTCAAATTTTAGGCTTCCGTCTAGCACCATAAGCCAAGACTTGTTAACTTTTTTTATTAAAACAATAATTTCATCTACAGAATCTCCATCTAAATCAGATATATTTATTTGAGAATTCTTAGAGAATTCATAAATTGGTGTTTCTTGACCTTCAGGGATATCACTGAAAATGTTAAACTTTGTTGAAAATGATTGGTAATTATCATCGCTGGTTAGTAGCCTGATGTTTTCATAGTCAGCCGCGACTACATTGAATTGTTCCGTGTTTTCTGTGTCAATTAGTTTTATATCGACACCGCCACCAGTATCATGGCTCCAGAGTAATTCGTAGTTATCAATATCATAAGCATATATGCCATTATCTTTAGTAGTTGCAACCATACTGGTTTTTCTATCATCGCCGAGTTGGCCAGCGGTGAGGGAAACTATTTCTTCATTTATAGGGTTGCCAGACCAAATAATAGACTCTGAGAAAATATCGTAAAGGCCTGGGGTTTTTCCGGTTACAAAAGCAATTTCATTAGTATTATCTTTTTGAAGGTCCAATAAAACAGCAGCTGTTGTCTCATTTTTAATCTCCGGTATTGTGGGGCTAAAAGAAAAGCTATTCGTAACAGGATTAAAGGTCATTAAATACGAGTTACCCCAGGAAGCTGTCGCTAGACCCAGGGCATACAAGCTGGAAGTGTTTGTAAGTGTAGATTTCACATCAACAAGTGTGTCTTTCAAATCCGTTGTATGTTGTTTAGGTTGCCACTCTATTTCTAGCTCCCCATCATCTGAAGAATTTGAGTAAATTACAACGTCGTTTCTATTGGTAAAGTAAAATTCCAGTTCTGGATCATCATCCAGATTGCCTACTCTCATATTCTCACTATAGACCGAAGGTGATAGAATCCACTTAGGGGTCAATTTTTGTGAGTCTATGTCAAATGAGTAGAGTTGTAGCTTTATAGGAGAGGTCTCTCTTACGAGGATTCTTGGTGTTGCGTCCTCAGGAGAAAGAAAAGTTACAAAATTACTATGTTTAATTTCATTCTCAAGTTTAATTTCTTGAGTGTTTGCATTGTAAAAAGTCAAAACTTTGGAAGTTGGATGAGTGCCGATGATTTCACCGATTCCATCCATGTCGATATCTGCGATATCAAGACTTGCACTATCATTATTTGATGTAAATCCTTCTTCATAATGCCAGCTTAAAGTATAACTACCATTGATATAGTCAAATACGTAACCTCCGCCAAGTACAATCTCTAGTTCACTATCGCTATCGAGATTTCCGACAGTAAATATTGCACCTAATTGAAGAATTTCGGATTGCCATTCCACTGAGTAGTCATCAGTACTTAAGATAACCAGTTGCATTTGATCTTTAAAGTCATCCGGCTCTTCCCCTAGAAAAGAATTGTATAAATCGACAAGGGCAATAATTTCTAGAGTCTGGTCGTTATCTAAATCTGTCACATAAATTTGTTGAACTTCGTTGCCTGTGAGAGTAGCTACTCTTTTGGGTCTTAAGTTATCATCGAATAAAAATATACCTGTCGTATCATGCGACCGTATAGTGTGTCCTTGCAATCCTACGAAGATCTCTTCCCTTCCATCATCGTTGAGATCTATGAGGGTTAGGCAGGAGTAATATAAATCGTTGTAATCATGAGAGGTGGGGCCTTCGCCCTCAACTAATGCATAGGGGTGCTCCCACTTAATAGCATATTCATCACCGTCAGAGCCTAGTGCAAATAATCTACGTCGACCATTGGTAGCCACAATCTCCTTGATTCCGTCTCCATCAATGTCTCCAACAGCTAAATCTGGAGAGTCAAACGTAGTTTCAATATATCCATTTGATAAAGGCACTTTTCGCTCTTCATCCAAAACTTTTATCATCCTACCTTCGCTATGTGAGTAGTCCTCTTGTAACAGTGAAAGCTCCCATTGGATATCCATCTCTTTTTCGAACATTGGTCCAGTCGGTGTCCAACTGATATTATCATCTTCATCAATCTTCATACCATTTGGGCGGGCTAGAAACTCTAGGTGATAGGGATCGTTATCTGGATCTTCTACTACTACCTGGAATCCTACAGGTTCGCCATACTGAACAGTGTCTGGCATGTTAATGATAGACATTACTGGTAGTGTATCCTGGATATGAGTGCTAGTTGTTACTTCAACGGTTAAATCTCCATCTGAAACGACTGCTTTTACAGCCACTTCATCTCCTTTCAAAAAATGATTGGAGGGCAAAATATTAGTTATGACATCGGAAACTAACTCTTGATTTACAGTCCAATGATACTCAATTGTTAGGGGGTCATTATCTACGTTTGAAATATCGATAGTGGCTTCGATATCGGTAGTGGTAAATATAGGTAAATTTAGAAAGCTTAGGCTCTCAATAATGGGGGCTCTATTTTGAATTGTAATAGATGTGCTTTGTGATACAGAGTCTTCACCGTCTGTGATGGCTACTTCTACACTGATTGAATCGCCATGATTAAAATAGGATGGGGCTAGATTAGGTTCTGTTACTTCATTGATCACTTGATCATTGTTTTTCCAGGTATATGTAACTTCTAGCAGATCTCCGTCTTCGTCTGAGACATCCAGTAGAACAGATAAAGTGCTGTCATTATAGGCTTGGTCTGGTGTGATGGATAAATTATTAATAACTGGGAGAGTATTATTGTTAGTGCCCCCTTGACCTGGATCGCCACTAGAAGGAGTTTCGGTGCTTGAGTCATCGCTGGAGGAGCCCCCGCCTCCGCAGGCAACTAGTATCAATGAAATTAGTATAATGCAAAGGTTATTCACTATACTCTTATAGTAAGAAATAGACACATCACTCTCCATATGTAGGTGCCAATTTTAGATTTTTTCACCTATTAATAGGTGGTAAATGGGTACCAATTCTTTTGGTGTTAATTCTCTCTATTATGGATAGGTAAAAATATAAATCATATGGAAGGCAACTAGGTATTTGCGGGGTTTATCACATTTTTTAATAATTTTTACTTATTTGTAAATGTTGGTACGATCGCTTTGTGAGTATTCTGATAAGGTTGTGTCGTTTAAATCTACGGAGGGATATTGGCTGATTGGATTAATAGTATGGTCTTTAAGTGTATAATTTTTAAAAAGCTACTAACCAGTTGGTTGGGTAGCTTTGTTGGTAAGAGCTCTTTCTAATTCACGTTAATGGTTTGAATTATTTTTCAATAATATTGAATAAGCAAGTTGTAACCTTAGGTTACTTACTCTTCTCTTGTTTAAATTTTAAGTTTTACTAAATGAATTTTATGGATAAATTACTTGCTCACTTTATCCTTAGCTATCAGTGCTTGTTGTAGCGCCTGCAATTTTGCAATCTCTTCTTGATTTAACTCTGGGTTCGATTCACAACGAGGATCGGTTTTTTGCAGCAAGGCGAGTATTTCTTTTGTCAGTGGTATGGGTTCACAGCCGTGTCCGGTCTCGCAAATTAAATCCCACTGCGGTCTGGCTTGGACATGACAGGCAAAGCAGTTACCTCCAAAACGGTTAACTACATCAACAAAACCTCGCTTACGGATTTTGCTGCCTTCCTCAGAAACATCCAGTTCAAAAAACTCCCAATCTTTAGTGGCGGGGTTAAAGCCTTTTTGGTGTTTGACCATCACTTCCCCGGGGACTAACTGGACCACTGATCCAGGAGGATAAACACCTCCAGTGTTGGAGTTTGCGACCTCTAGAGTCCCATCCAGATCTCCCAGTAAATTATCCACATAAAACCCCCGCACCTTGGTCATATCTCGGATGCAGTTAAAAGTCTCGTCTGTCACCTGGATAGGTGCTTCGCTCTGTTCAGCCTTGTTAGTTTTAGCCATTGTAGGAAGTGTTACTGATGCTAAAAGTGCAGCCAAAATTAGGTTTAGTAGTGAAAAATAGTGGCTAGGTTGTCGGTTCATAATCTCCCCTTGCATATCAATTTCGGCTTTTATTTAAATTGTGCACAATATAATTGCAGGCAATATACATGAGGTAGTGTTTATGTCAAGCGAGTTACCTGATGAGTATGGTTAGGGATTGTCGGGATTATGTTGTGAGAAAGGGGGTAGGGTGGGTATAAATTGCTGTGCTTAAGCGTTCTTGGAGGGGAGTAGTCCCCTCCAGGGCTGAGTGGCTATTTCTGGGGAACAGTGGATATTGCAAAGATATGGCTTTCGTAGGGTGCCAACTGGATCTTTGTGGAGGCTTGGTCTTTTTCCAAGATAAGGTTTGCCACCTTATTGGATATCTGGCTTTCAGCCAGGTAGCTGCCCGGTTGTAGTTTCCAGGCCTCTAGAAGTGCTGTAGGCAACTGAAAATTAAACTCCACTGCCCTGTTATCGAAGTTGGCGATTACCAACAATTTTTCATGTTCGCTCCAGCGGGCAAAGGAAAATTGTTTTTCCCCATAGCCAGAGTTTTGCTTGCGGTTGTAGCTGTGCAAGTCCAGGTAATCGCCAAGTAAGGCCGGGCTCTGTTTGGAGAAATTAAGCAGGCGCTGGTAGAAGCTGCGCAGCTCTTTTTCTTCTTTTGTCAGCAGTGCAGTGTCAAAAGCGCCCTCATTGTTCCAGCGGCGCACACTGGGTACTGACCAGTAGTCGAAAATGGTGGTGCGGCTGGCTTTGCCGAAGCCGGTATCTTTGTTGGCGGGTTCTCCTAACTCCTGGCCAAAGTAAACCAAGGTAGGGGCTGGAGAGAGCGTGGCAGACACCAGCATTGCAGGTTTGCCTGCCTCTGGGTTGCCAGAAAATTGTGCGCTGGCAATACGCTGCTCGTCGTGGTTCTCCATAAAGCGCAACATATGAGAGGAAATATCTACCAGGCTTGCCTGTACCTCTGCGATTTTATCTGCGCTGCCCTTGTTCTCCATGACCGCACGAATAGCGTCGTAAGTACCGACTTTATCGTAGAGATAATCCATTTTGCCCAGATGCAGATAATCCCGATAGCGCTCTGGAGTATAGATTTCGGCAAGTAACAGTGTGTTGGGGTTGCGCATTTTGATGGAGGAATTCAGGTAGCTCCAGAATTCTACCGGCACCATACCGGCCATATCATAGCGGAATCCGTCCACGCCAAAGTCCAGCCAGTAGTGGGCGATATCGCGGAATTTTTCCCAGGTGTCTGGGACTTTCTTGTCTGCCCAAAACTGGGCGTGGGCCCGGTAGTCACGCTCGGCATATTCCTGGGGTAGCTCAGAAAAGTTCTTGCTGTTATCGGGGCGAACGCCAAAATTAATTTTGACGGTTTCATACCAGTCGTGCATGGCAGGTTGTGCACTGCGCGCGCCATTACCGGTCCATTTAGCTGGACTCTCTACAAACTGCCCATCGACAAGATCATTGGCTTCGCCATTGAGTGGCTGATAACTGTCTTCTGCAACGGGCACGCGGAAGTCTTCGCCCACCACATAGTAGAAATTGTTGTTGCGGGCGTAGGTGACCTGGGTGTTGTCGCCAGCTCCAAAATCCTGCACGCCTTGGGGTTTATCGAGAGAATGATAGGCGCGGGCTACATGGTTAGGCACTATATCGATAATTACTTTCAGGCCGGCCGCGTGGCTGCGTTCCACCAGTGCGCGGAATTCCTGTAATCGCTCTGCTGGGTTATTGGCCAGGTCTGGGTTTACGCTGTAGTAATCCTTGATGGCATAGGGAGAGCCGGCGCGGCCTTTGACCACATCTGGATCATCGTTACTGATACCGTATTCCGTATAGTCGCCAACGAGCGCGTGGTGCAGGGCGCCGGTGTACCAGATATGGGTGGCACCCAGCGCGTGGATTTCATTCAGTGCTTTTGGGGTAAAGTCGGAGAACTTGCCCACACCATTCTCTTCGAGTGTGCCCCAGGGTTTGTTGGTACTGTTAGTGTTGCCAAATAAGCGCGGTAGCACTTGGTAGATAACGGCTTTTTTCTCCGCAACTTTTTCAGCGGGCTGTATTTCTTCCGGGCTGCTCTCCTGGCTGCAGCCGGCAGTGCCAAATAGAGCAGCGCCCAGTAGGGAAGCCGAAAGGAGTTTGGCAATAAACAGGGAATGTAACTTCTTCATTGTTTCCTGATGACTTTAAATTTTTTTGTCAGTGAACAGCGGTTTGCTGAATTATTGATTTTTGAGCACTAAATCCAGCGGTTCTTTGTGCCAGTCAAATTTAACCAGCAGTTGCTGCTTGCGCTTGTTGTACCAGGTCCCACGGGATGCCTGAGAAAAGTCTTTTTCACTGTCGAAAATAGGCAGGGATTCGCCGCTAATATCGAGCTGCGCAGGCACTTGTTGCCAGTTGTGGATCTTTAAATTGACCTTGCGGGATTCCGGCATACCGGTATAACCGTCTCCTTCTCGATTAAAGGCGAAGGTTAAACCCTGCTGTTTGTTTTCAGCTGAGAAATGCAGCTTCTCGTATTTGCCTTTTTCAAAAGCCTGCGCAGTAGCGCCATCATCTTCATAAACATAGCGCTCGGACTCTGCTGCTGATGGGTGCGCGTAGTAGTCCAGGGTCAGGTTTTTACTGGAGTAATCACGACTGCTGTGGACATCGTCAATGGTGGGAATAATGGCGCCGGCCCGCACCAGCACAGGAATAGTTTTTAGGTCTACTTCTACCTGGGCCTGATCGCCAGAATATTGTTCATCAGTCCAGTAATCGAACCAGGTGCCGCCGGGCAGTTTTACCGCGACCTCATCCACATCTTCTTCCACGACTGGGGCAACGAGGAAATCCTGACCCCACAGGTAGGCATCCTTGTAGTCCAGTAGGGACAGATCACTTTCGTTTTCGAAAAACAGTGGGCGCATCAGTGGCATACCGGTCTGGCTGTTTTCGAAGGCGAGGGTGTAGTTGTAGGGCAGCAGGCGATAGCGCAGTTTTACATACTCGCGCAGGATATCGCGGGTGCGGCGATCGTGGAAAACCGGTTCAGAAGCAATATGCTCCTGGGCGTGCGGGCGATAAACTGGTTGGAATACGCCGTACTGTAACCAGCGGATGTAGAGTTCGCGGTCAAATTTCTCACCGCCGGCAAAGCCACCCAGGTCTGAATGGGTGTAGCCAAAGCCCAGTAAGCCCATACTCAAAGCCAATTCCACCTGGGGCTGTAAGCCACCCCATTCCCGAGCGACGTCGCCGGTCCAGGGGATCATGCCGTAGCGTTGAGAGCCGGCAAAACCGGCGCGCATCATAATAAAGGGGCGGCGTTCAGGGTGCTTTGCCGTTTGGCGTTCGTGCAGTAATTGCGCCCAGGCGTGGCCGAAGGCGTTGTGGATTTCATCGGCCATACCGATTGCGTGAACGGTATCGGAGGGGTGAACTTCCGGTTCACCCAAGTCGCCCCACCAGCCGGCTACGCCCTGTTCCAATAATCCGTCGTAAATATTCCAGAACCAGTCGCGGCCATCTTCGGAGAAGACGTCGATCAGGCCGGTATTGCCGAAGTAGAAATCAAAACGTTTGGGTTCTCCGGCCAGGTTTTTGGCCAGGGCATTATTTGCCACGGCTTCCTGCCAGCGTTCGGAGGTGGAGAGGACAAAAGGCTCGGTCACCAGGATGGTATTGATGCCGCGTTTTTTAAGGTCGGCCATCATCTTTTCTGGTTCGGGAAAGGCTTCCTTGTCCCAGGCAAGATTGCCCATATGACCTTTGATATCTGGGCCAAACCAGTAGAGGTCTAACACCAGGGCGTCCAGGGGGAAATCTTCTTCGGCAAACTTATCCACGGTTGCGCGGACTTCAGCTTCGCTGTGATAGCCAAAGCGGGAGGCGAAGTTACCCAGGGCCCAACGGGGTGGCAGGGGCTGTTTGCCAGTGGTAGATACATAATTTTCCAGCAAGTGTGGATAAGTCTCACCGGCTACCACGATGTAAGCGGTGCGCCCGGCGACGGCTTCAAATTGCAGGATATCTTCTTCGTTTGCGCCCAGATCCAGGGTGCCGGTGGCAGAGTTGTCGAACAGCAGAATGTATTTGTTGCTGGACAGTACTGCTGGCAGGGAAAAATACATCTGGTTGGATTCGGTGGTGTATCCGTAATGGGCACGGTTATACAGAGGCAGGCGTTGACCGCGACGGTCCATCCCCATAACCCGCTCTCCGCCGCCCAGCAGTTTTTCCTCTGGCGACAGTGCGAAACGGAATCCGCGTATCGTCTCGGTGGCAAAGAAACCACTCTCTTCACTCAGGATTTGTTCGCTACCGCGCAAGTACTCGATTCGGAAGGGAGACTTGTGGATGACTGCAGTAAGCGAGCCAGTGCGGTAAACGAGCTTGTCCCCTTGTTGCTCCAGCATCGCCTCGGATCGGCCAGCAGAATTGGTGGCCAACGCAAATGAGGGCAACTGCTTCAGGCCTTCGCGGCGATAGTGCACCGATAGCGCTGACGGACCAACCGGGGTGAGGGTGACCTCGCCCTCACTCGTCTGTACAGTTAGTGAGTCTTCGCTCATGGTGTGATCGCGGTAGTTGCGCTGTTCAGCGGCCAGGGATTGAGCGCTCAGGCAGAGTGTAGCTGCGAGGCACACCAGGCGCAGGAGTGGGAGTTTTAGGATCATCGCGCGGGACTTCAGTTGCTTGATTAGGATTCACAGTTTCGTGTTGGCCCGGCGTATACGCATGGGCCTGAGTTTATCCTAAAGCGAAGGATCTGGCCCGCATCCTCCCCTATGGGGGAGGATGGATGCTCCGGGAGTGCGTGTGAGAATGGCAGAATAAGCATAACTAGTGATGCGGTGACCTCTATGACCCAATCAGCAAGCAGCGCCGTTGCGCCGCAAGCCCAGCAACCGCGCTTGCCCTTTTGGCAGGTGTGGAATGTCAGTCTCGGTTTTCTCGGGGTGCAATTTGGCTTTTCTCTGCAAAATGCCAATGCCAGTAGAATCTTGTCTGATCTGGGGGCGGACCTTCATTCTCTATCCCTGTTCTGGATAGTAGCGCCGCTCATGGGACTTATCGTACAGCCGATCGTGGGTTCGGCCTCGGATCGAACCTGGAGTCGCTTCGGTCGCCGCAACCCCTTTATCCTTTTTGGTGCCATCGCCGCAGCCCTGGGGATGGCGTTTATGCCCAATGCCGGGATTGTGGTGGCGATAGTGGCCCCAATTATTTTCGGCGGCGTTATGTTGGCCCTGATGGACGCGGCCTTTAACGTGACCATGCAGCCTTTCCGCGCCCTGGTGTCCGACATGGTGCCATCAGAGCAGCGCACCCTGGGGTACTCGATACAGTCTTTGCTGATTAACATTGGCGCCATCTTCGGCTCCATGTTGCCATTCATCCTGACTAATGTGATCGGTCTGGAAAATACTGCCCGTGCGGGAGAGGTGGCGCCCTCCGTTATATGGGCTTTCTATATCGGCGCCACAGTGCTTCTGGGTAGTGTGTTATGGACTGTGCTGCGTACCAAGGAGTATCCGCCAGAGCAGTACAATGCCTATAAAGGTCTCGACTCCGCGCAACTGGAGCGGGAACGACAGCAAAAAGCCCCACTGGCAAAGCGCTTGATCGGTTTTTTCCAACTGCTAATTAAAATGCCGCGCACTATGCGCCAGCTGGCCCTGGTGCAATTCTTCTCCTGGTTTGCCCTGTTTATTATGTGGGTTTACACCACGCCAGCAATCACTCAACACGTTTGGGGAGTGGAAGCCAAGTGGTTTGATCCCGCCTATCTGGAAAGTGTCAAAGAAATTCCCGCACATATCGCTGCTGCCAAGGGTGCTGCCGGTGACTGGGTAGGAATTATTTTTGCTGCTTACTCTCTGTTCGCGGCGATCTTCTCTATTGTCCTGGCCCGTTTGTCTCAGGTGTTGGGTCGTAAGCTCACTTATTCCCTATCGTTGGCACTGGGCGGTTTTGGATACATCAGCTTCCTGTTCTTCCAGGGGGGCGATCCCACACAGGTGAATCTGTTGATTACAGAAGTTTCCGTACCCAGTGGCGCCCTGGGATTATTGCTACCGATGATGGGTGTGGGCATTGCCTGGGCCGCTATTCTGGCGATGCCCTATGCGATCCTCTCCGACTCGCTGCCGGCGGATAAGACCGGTGTTTATATGGGGATTTTTAATTTCACTATCGCCGCACCGCAGATTGTTTCCGCCCTGGTAGCTGGCTTGATATTGAAAACAGTTTTCGAAAACCAGGCAATTTACATCATTGTTTTGGCGGGGGTGTGTATGTTGCTTGGCGCTATGTCGGTGGCGCTGGTGAGGGAGAGTTCAGAACCCGAGCCCGCATTAAAGGCAACTACTACAGCTTGATAAAAAGTTGTAAAAGATTGTTAGAAAAGCCCCTGTTAGGGGCTTTTTTATTGCCGGGATTTCAGGTTTTCCCAAATTTTTCGCATTTATGGGGCTGCGGAGTTTTATGGCAGCATTTTGACAGTCTGGTGTGAGCGTACCTAGACTGGGCGGATCTCACCGGAAATGAATTAAATTATGTCGATATTCCCTGCTATTGATCAGGCATTAGAGGCTTTTGCCAGTTTTGTCTGGGGTCCCCCCTTATTGGTGCTACTCGTTGGTGGCGGCCTCGCGCTATTAATCTATTCTCGTGGCCGTCCCTACCGCCATCTTGGGCACAGTATTGGGCTTTTAAGTGGCCGATATGATGATCCCAATGACCCTGGCCAAGTGAATCACAGTCAAGCGCTATCCACAGCGCTTTCGGGAACCCTGGGACTTGGCAATATTTCTGGGGTTGCCATCGCAATTACGATTGGTGGGCCTGGGGCGATTTTCTGGATGTGGGTAACCGCCCTGGTGGGGGTGGCTACCAAGTTTTATACAGCGACGCTGGCGGTGATGTTTCGCGGTCGCGATGCCTCCGGGGAACTGCAAGGTGGCCCCATGTATGTTATTCGCGAGGGGTTGGGCCGACGCTGGATGCCGCTCGCGGTACTATTTGCCGTGGCGGGACTCTGCGGTATGTTGCCGGTGTTTCAGTCCAATCAAACCACGCAGCTATTGCGCGAGTCTTTTGCTGAGCCCTTGGGTTGGGTAGCACCCGGAGGTTCACTCACTTTTGATTTTGTTATTGGCTTATTAATTGCTGTTGCATCGGCCTACGTTATTGCCGGTCGTATCCAGCGTATCGGTAAATTCTCCGCAAGAGTAGTGCCGGGCATGGTACTGTTTTATCTGGGTATGACCCTTGTGGTGATTGCCAGCTTCTGGGAGCAGGTACCGGCAGCATTTGCGCTGATCTTCTCGGATGCTTTCAGCGGTCAAGCTATTGCTGGAGGTACTCTGGGTTCGGTCATCACAGTAGGGGTAAGCCGGGGCGCATTTTCTAATGAAGCGGGTATAGGCACAGAGTCTTTGGCCCATGGTGCAGCTAAAACCCGTGAGCCCGTTCGAGAAGGCGTGGTTGCCATGCTGGGCCCCATTGTAGACACACTGGTTATCTGCACTTGTACTGCCCTGGTGATACTACTGACTGGCGCTTGGCAGCAGGAAGGGGATATTGCCGGCGTTACCCTGACTGCACAGGCATTTTCTCAGGTGTTTGGGCAGTTCGGCCCAATTTTGCTACTGCTAATGGTCCTTCCGCTGGCTTTCAGCACTATCGTTACCTGCTGGTATTACGGCATGAAATGCTATGTTTTTCTTTTCGGTGGCCGCTGGCAGGGTCTTTATACCGGACTCTACATGGTCCTGATTATATTGGGTGCGGTGGCTTCTTTAAGTGCCGTAAACAGCATCATCATCGGGATGTATGCAGTAATGGCGATTCCAACAATGGTGTCTACTTTATTACTGGCGAGGCATGTTAATCGAGCGGCTCACGATTATTTTACCCGTATGGATTTAACAAAGAGAAAAGAGGCCGAGGCTTCCTAATTAAAAAAGGCGGACTAAATAGTCCGCCTTTTTTATGGTTGGTAAAAATTTACCTGTTACTTCCAATTCAAGGCACCACGGACACTTTGGTACCAACCTTGGCGTGGGCATAAAAAATCTTAGCCATATGCCAGGGGATACGAATACAGCCATGAGAGGCGGGATATCCCGGGACGTGACCAGCATGCATGGTAACGGGGCCATTGATACGCATCATGTAATCCATAGATGCCCCGCGGAATCGAGAACCTGCAGGTTTGCGGTGGCGGCGCACATCCACATTGCTGCGCATTACATAGCCCCGTGGGCTGATGTAGTGACCGTACAGATTTGATCGATGGCTGTATTTCTTCTGTGAAATACGGAAGTTACCGGTAGGTGTGCGGTGTCCGGGTTTGCCGGTAGATACCGGGGACATACCGGCCAGGCGCCCGCCCTTATAGAAGTATGCCATTTGATCACTGAGGTCGATCACAATACGCGGTGTTCCCTGAATATTGGATTTAAACCACATATGGCGGCTATGCCGTGGATTCGCCGCGTATCTGGAATGTGTTCCGTATCTGGAGTGAGCCCGATAATTCCTATTGTAACGGGAATGCGCCCTGTAATTTCTGTTGTATCGGGGGTGTGCTCTGTAGTCCCGGTTGTGCCTTGAGTGCGATCTGTAATTCCTGCTATGCCGTGAATTTGCTCGGTAGTCCCTGCTATACCTGGAGTGTGCTCCGTAGTTTCCATGTCCATGTTGAGCGCTGTATCGTGAGTTATAGCGGGAATTGGAATAATCCACGGCATAGGTTAGTGGGGCAAGAATTGCTGATCCCACAATCACTACGGCAGCGGCGAATGATGATTTTTTGCGTAGAGATCCCTTCTGTTTCGTGGAAATGGATTGATGATTTTGCAGCGAAGATCGGCTATGCATTACACACCTCTCTACTACCAGTGGGCCGTGTAAACAACCGTGGATTTTGAATCCAGCTACAGTTTGTCTTAGGGCAAGTATTTCTGCCCTTCTACAGGGACAAGTCCATAGCTGGTGATTTCCCCAAAGCAGATAACCGTATACTCGGCCTCGGCTGCGGGTTGGTACTGCGGCGGTATGAACCACTACAAGTCCAAGGGATGGTAAGGTGGGTCTTAAGGGCTGGTGACAACAAAAAGGAATATACTGAGGTTCTCTTAGAGGATGCTCTTCTAGTTGTTAGTGATTTTGAGGAATTTTGTCTTAGTTGCTAAGGTTTTATGAGTTATCTACCGTAACTTGCAAGTCAATTTCCAGCGTTCTTGAATCACACCAGAATAATAGAAATAGCTTTCAAAAGTTATTGTTATTTATTTCATCTTAGTAAGTGTCGCAACTATACCGTTATCCACATTTATCCCATTTCTCATATTTGTTGTGCAGGCCTTTGCGCATTAGAAAATTTAATAAAGAAATTTTCTTTTCGGGATCGCTCAAAATATTTCTTTCTGGTTTGAAAACCAAGTAAACGAATCCACTCTTTTTGCGTTATGTGATAGCTGATTATTGGAAGCTCCCCTGAAAATGAAATACCAGGGTAGAGATGATTATTTTTATTATTTATTAAATAGGATTTGGCTATGACTGGAAGATCGACGTTACCCATATCTTTTCTAGTATTTTTTGTAATGCTTTACAGCAATCCGGGCGTGAGTGTTGAGGTAGAGCAAGCGAATGAAGCTCTGCTTGCTTTGGATGACGAAGTAGAATTAACCCTTTCGATGCATCCACTAAATAGTTTAATGGTTAATGCACAAGTATCGACTAGCAGTGAATCGCGAGTGGCGATCAGGATCAATTCGGCAGTAACTGACCGTCGGCGAACAAATTATACCGATTGGGGCACAGAGCATGATATGACCCTAGTAGGTTTAAGGTCCGATACCACTTACCGTTTTACTGCACTGGCAATGCTGGAAAGTGGAGACGTTGTGCAGAGCTCGACTATTTCTTTCAAGACTGGTTCGTTACCTGAAGGCGCTCCCCCAGTTGAGGTAACTACATTTACAGAGCAAAGCGAAGGAGGTGTAACTATTTTTGCACCTTCAGGTGACAGGGATAATACCTTTTGGGGATTCGATGAAGAGGGTGAGGTTGTTTGGTACCTCCACGGAGACATTCCTCTCACCGGAGCACCGGTAGTGCGCAATTTACAGGATGGTAATTTAATGTTGCTGTTGGATCAGGAAGCAAGGATTATCTCCTTTGCTGGTGAAACGCTGCAATCATTTGAGCTGCCAGCCTATCACCACGATGCAATTCTTCTTGAAAATGGAAACCTACTGGTATTAACAAACGCCTATGAAACAATTGATGGTCAATTGATAAAAGGAGATGCGATTCTTGAAGTGGATGGGCAGGGCAATACTGTATGGGAATGGTCTGCATTCGATCATCTCGATACTCAGCGTTTCCCCGGTGAGTTAGCCAGTCGAGAAGCGAGCAATGGTGCGCTGGATTGGACTCACTCTAACTCATTACACTATATTTCTTATGATAATTCGATTTTACTGTCAAGTCGCTCTCAAAGCTGGGTGGTCAATATTGATCATAATAGTGGCGAAGTAAACTGGATTATGGGTAGGGATTTGGATGCTTCCGAGGGATTTCTTGAGAAATTATTTTCATTGCAAGCTGGCACCTGGATGGCTTCTCAGCATGCAGCTATGCTTGCGTCAGACGGAGACATTCTGATTTACGATAATAGGAATGAGTCCGAATACAGTGGTGAGATCTATAATAGCCGCGCAGTGAAATTCTCTTTGAACACAGAGGAAATGGTGGCAGTGCAAACTTGGGAGTACGTTGCACCAAAGTACACCAATTCTTTAGGGGATGTAGATGAACTTCCTGGTGGGAATATTCTACTTTGCGCGGGCGGTCCATCCAGTGCTAGTACCGGCAACAATAGAGATGCATATATTGTTGAAGTCGTCGGCGATCAGACTGCAGAGACGGTTTGGGAGATGAAAGTCAATGATACGAGTGTATATCGTGCTGAGCGTTTTTCTTGGAATGACATATCAGTGGTAAGTGATTCATCACTTTAGATCCTCTAAATAGTTAGGCGCCAGTAGCATACTTTGTTGCTGGCGATTTTCATTAAAGGGCTTCTAAGCAGATTTGGCAATCAGTGCTCTATAGCATTGATTATTTTTCTAAAGCGGTATTCCCCCAGTAACTGTTGAATATCACTAGAAAGGGCTTGAAGTGTTTTAATTAAATATGGTTTTAGCGTGATAATGTTAGGCTTTTTTGGGGGAAGTGTATGATTTGATGGAAAAAGTTCTTCACCTCCTTCGAGGAACTCATCATTTATTTTTTTATTTTCCTGTGAATATCGATCTAAAAAATTAGCTCTATCTTCATCAGAGTTCCATAGGTGTGGTGATCTTGGTAGTGTTCGCTTGATTATGTTTTGTGTATTGCTAGATTTTATCCATTTTAATAGTTTTGCGTTTTCAGATTTTGAGTGTATTTGCTGGTTTAATATCTGCTTTAAAGCGGCCTCTTCATTTGAAAGGCTCTCCCTTATAATTTTGTTTGAGTTTGGTAGGCCAGAGATTCCTAAAGTGCGAAAAAAATTAACTGGTAGATCTCCATTACATAACTGTTCGTAAATAATTATTTTGATATCGGGAAAAAAATTTTTGAATGCTGCTATATTTTTATAAAAATTCAGGTTTCTACCCTCTATCTTTGATAGGAACTCTTTGAATGACAGTTTCGCTAGTGGAGATACTCCTTTCATAATATGTTCTTTGTAGAGAGACTGGGCAAAATTATCTTGTCTGCGCAAGGTTAAGATGATTTTGGTTTGCTCTGGGGGTATTGTATTGGAGAGTAGTTCTAAATAATGGTGCCGAGCCTCAATCCAGGAGCAATCTTTTGTTTTGTAAGTATGTCGACAAATAGGCTCTGCGCTAATTAATAGATCAAGGTTATTTTTCTTCGACTTTGACTTCCAATCATATGCTAGCAATTTTCCTCTTGATATAGGCGGGCTCTCAGGGTGATCGGAAAATGAGTGTGCAAAAAGATGGTGACCCTTATCTATGCTAATTAAATTTCGATGAATAATGGGATATAAAATACCTTTACTTCTTAATAGCTTTCTATATTTATAGGCGTAACATTGTATTGCTGTAGTGCCGGTTTTATGTAGCCCTGAATGTAAATATATAGTCATTATATGTTCTTTGTATTTTATAGATCGTGATCTGGTATCTATTATTGTTTAATAGGTGCTCATATTTGTTTCGAATGATTTATTTTGTATTTCATGTGAGATTTGTGTTTTTGGGGCGTCAAAGAGCCAATGTTGATGGTTTAGCAAAAAATATTCTATTTTCTGGTCTCGGGCTCATTTTGATTTCATTTGGCGTATTTTTTCTATATTAATCCCAATTGTGGAGCCCGTTAGTCCTAGTATAGTTGTATTTTTATGAATTTCTTCATACCGATTTAATGTTAGGGGAGACTTATGGGTAATTTTTTCACTCAACTACCAGGTGATCACTCTAGGGAGCATTTTGAGAGTTTGCTGGAGGGGAAAAGCTGCAGGGTTGAGCGGATTATATCTTACGGGCAGTCCTCGCCTGAAACAGGGTGGTATGATCAAGATGAGCATGAGTGGGTGTTAGTACTTTCCGGTTATGGTGTTATAGAAATGGAAAATGGTGAGAGGCACCACCTGGGGAAGGGGGATAACTTGTTGATTAGGGCAAATCAGAGGCATCGGGTGGTGGAGACAGCTAAAGATGAAGCCACTATATGGTTGGCAGTTTTCTTTCTGTGAGGCAGTTATCTTTTAAGATATAAATCTTTAAACATTGAGTTGTGAACTCCTATCGAGGGTTCTTTATCTATAAATGTAAGTCGGATCTAAAGTCCACAGACTACTTAGTGGATTTAATTATAAGGGTAGATAGTTTTCTGACTGACAGGTCAGCCTGTGCTTATCTCCATATACCGTAGAGGCCTGTTAAAATTTTCGATGCTTTGCTTAAATTGCACAGCTTTAATTTGGTCTGATCGTTTGATACCAAGTCAAATCCTTCTCTGCCAGGTAGTGTATGCTGCCTGGTTTTTTCTTTTAGTATTATCTCAATTAACACTGACCGAAAAAATCATATAGAACTTCCAGATTTCTATAGCCAGATCAGCGACTAGGTTATTAAGTGGTTATCCCCCATATACTTCTATTCTACAGATCTTTCTTTTATAGCTCAGGTTTCGGGAAAAGTCAGTGTGTAAGAGACACGTTGTGTATGAAAAATAGCTTCCTTTCTTGCTTGGCAGTGATAAATGTAATTTAAAATATCTTCTCTGTCGGTAAGGCAAACTCTAGATCTGTTATTTGAAGTGATAGATCTGTAGTAGATAATGCTGCTCTCATTTTAATAGTGGCGAAATCAAGCGCTAACAATTGTCTTGAGTTGATCACGCTTAGATTGACATCAGTGAGCTGAAATTAATTCCTTTTCACTCTGGGAGAAATCCTTTCACCAAAAGCCAAATATGGTTGTGAGGCACTGGTACTAATTAGAAATATTTACTTAAGGTTTTGCGCCAATTTCCGCCATAAAACGCGTTACTTCTGACAATCGATATAAATTGCTTGTTCACGTGTCATTTCTTCGTGAGAAATAAATTAGCATGTTCCTGTGTTGATAAGTAAATATTTTCTTGGGGAAGAAATGAAAGTTCAGTTTTTAAAAGCAACTCTCTGCCTTGCTATTGTCTCATCACTATACGGTTGTAACGGAGGATCAAGTGGAGGCAAATCTCCTGAAGAGACAGGTGATATTACTGCACCAACTTTAACCCTTATTCCTGCAGGTGGCAGTACTATCGAAGAAGGTGACAGGGTGTTACTGAATTTTGATGAACCTGTAGAGCTAGGTGATATCTCACTGTCTGGTTCTATGCAGGAATTTGGGGAACTATACCAAGTTAGTGAAGATTCACTTGAATTGAGGCCGAACGATGTTTGGGGGGAAGGGGAAGAGCTATCCCTAGTAATCAATGCCCAGGACGGCGCTGGTAATCAAATGACGGAGATTGCTGTCAAGTATCAAGTTGAGAGCATTGCCCCTACTGTAAATAGTATACTTCCGCAGAATATTCGCTTGGAAAAGAATGATTCTTTCGAAGTGCAATTTTCTGAGACTATGGATATAGATAGTCTTCAATTAGGTGGGATATTACTTGAAGATGACTATAAGGTTGTTTGGTCGGCTACCGCCGTTGAAAATGATACGCTAACTATTACTCCAAAAGAATACTGGATCGCCGGGCAGAAACGCACAATCAATGTAGATGTAATGGATTTAGTAGGAAATCCCATTCCTACAGTAAATAGTAGTTTTACTGTGCCGATGTATTTCGAGAACTTTGCTCCGGCGTCAGTGGTGATTGGCCAGGATAATTTTTCAGATATAGACGCAGGGCTAAGTGCTAAAGATATTGGAGACTTTCCTATTGGTAGTCCTGCCGTTAGTTCTGATGGAAAACTATTTATAACGGATCGAGAAAACAATCGTGTCTTGGTCTTTAATGAAATACCTTCCTCGAACGGGGCTTCTGCTGATTTTGCTCTAGGTGTCGATAGCCTGGATAGCTCCGATTCATCTAATGATAGAAAGACGCTTCAATGGCCAGTTCAAGCTAGTATTAATGACGGTAAGTTAGTTGTTTCTCAGATAAAGGGGGAAAGACGGATTTCGCTTTATAATCAAATCCCTATGGAGGGGGCGGCAGCCCCTGAAGTGGTTTTAGGACCATGGGGCGAGGGAGACGATGGGTGTAATAGCTTTAATACACCAGTATCTGCCATTTTAGTTGACGGGAAAATTATAGCGGTAGATGAAGTTAACTCTCGCGCGTTGGTTTGGAATAGTATTCCTACAGAAGATAATACAATTGCAAGCTTAGTTATTGGTCAGCCTACAATGGAGAGCTGCTCTGCTAATACCAGTTTGGATGGTAATAGTGGGGGGCCAACAGCTCAAACTCTTGCTTACCCTAGTGCAGTTTGGAGTGATGGAGATAAGCTTGCAATTTTAGACTCTGAAAACAATCGAATTTTGCTCTGGAATGAATTCCCCACAGAAAACTATGTTGCGGCAGATGTTGTACTCGGGCAGGAAAATTTTGGTGCTGAGGAATGGCCGGATGATGCAACGGAGAAAGATTTACGTTATCCATGGTTTGGAATTTGGTCAAATGGAATTCAGCTATTCGTAACTGATACGGAGAATAACCGAGTGTTAATTTGGAATCAGTGGCCTGAAGAAAATTATGCTGCTGCGGATTCTGTCTTGGGGCAAAGTGATTTTGTGAAATCTGCTTATAATGATTCTAACCAAAATGGAGTTAATGATACCGATGAACTACCCAGTGCGTCTACTTTAGGTTCTCCAACAGGAATCTTTGGTTATAAAGATAATCTGTTTATTACTGACTCAAGGAACAATAGGGTGTTGGTATTTAAGTCGCACTAGTGCTTTCTAGATTGACTTGACTAGATTGAAACTATAGCTAAGGGAGATGGTAAATAAATTTATCATCTCCCTTGCTTTTTAGGGTTTTAGTTTATTGCGAATTCTTAAGTTGATGATACTTGGTTTTTATCTCTTCCAGGTTAACAGTGGGGGCAGGAAACTGGGGGTTTAATTTCTTTAATGCTTCAGAAATAATTGAAGCTACAGCCAAGTCCCGGAACCATTTGTGGTTTGCGGGGATAACAAACCAGGGTGCGGATTTGGTGCTGCATTGATTTAGCATATCTTCAAAAGCACAGATATACTCATCCCAATATTTTGCCTCAGTATAATCACTTTCGCTGATTTTCCACTGTTTGGCGGGATCGTCAATACGCTGCTTGAATCTCTCTAACTGCTCATCCTGGCTGATATAAAGGAAAAATTTCAGTATTATTGTGTTGCTTTCAGAGAGTAATTTTTCAAAGTTGTTAATTTGTTCATAGCGTTCACTCCAAATCTCCATTGGAACCAGGCTATGCACTCGTTCAATCAGTACGCCCTCATACTGAGAGCGGTTAAAGATTGATATATGCCCTCGCGCAGGGGTTACTTTGTGATATCGCCATAAGAAATCATGCTCGCTCTCTTCTTTTGAAGGTTCCTTAAAGGAAATCGCTCTACACATTTGTGGATTTGTTGCGCCTAATACATGCTTGATGGTGCCATCTTTCCCCGAGGCATCTATTCCCTGCAAGCAGATAAGTAGAGATGTTTTACGCTCAGCGTAAAGCTTGTAAGTGAATGAACGTATCTGCTCATCTATACGCTGGGTATCTGGGAGTGCCTCTTCACGACTTTCGTAACAATGTTTGAAGCCCGGATCTATTTCGGAGAGCTTTATCTTGCTGTCAGGCTTTACCCTGAAATCTTCGAAACAATTCATAGTTCGACTGCCTACCTTTTTTAGGCTTTTGTAGATGGCTCAGATATCACTTAATCTTCGATAAAGAAGTTTCTTGACCAGGTCCAGGAAAAACATCCAGATAATCATGTATAGCCATACCAGACCGATTATGGTCCAGGGTATTGCCGGTACCAGCCAGCCGAATCCGCACATCAGTACGGTAAATGCTTGGGTACCAACAATTGCGATAAACAGAGGGAATGCGGGTAGTGGTTTGGAAAAGAAAGCTGTACGAGAGCGCACAACGAATAACAGTAGATGTCCACCCGCTACGATCTGTAAAAATACGATAGTTTGAATTTGCTCTTTATTTAATGCGATCCAGGATTGCCAGTTGGTGTTATTGAGCCATTCCATTCCAATAAAGAGAATACCCATTGTTTGAGCAATAGAAAAAAGGCCGATAATGCTGGAGCCCAGTAATAGGTCTCGCATTTGCCAATGCACAGGTTCCTTGGGAAGCAGAGTATTATCGTAGGCAATGGTCATAATGGGGATGTCATCAAGAAGAGCCACTAGTACGATCATAACCGGGGTTAGGGGCGAGAAGCCGAACATTATGGTAGCAAAGACAACCACCACCATAATATCTAGAGTCATGGATACCCGGAAAAGTACGTAGTTAATAATGCGTTCAAATATTTTTCGGGCTTCATCGATGGCATCGACGATGGTAGATAGTCCGGGAGAGGTCAGGATAATGGCTGCAGCCGCGCGTGCGGCGTCGGTAGCTCCGCTAACGGCGATACCACAGTCAGCTTGCTTAAGGGCCGGCGCATCGTTCACACCATCACCAGTCATGGCAACCTGGTGACCCCTGCCCTGCAATGCTTTCACAATGGCATATTTATGTTCGGGAAACACTCGCCCAAATCCATCTGCACGCTCAACGGTATCGACGATAGTAGATGGCAGGTGGTCCATATCCTGGGACTTTGTAAACACACTACTGGCAGCGAAAATATTTGTTCCAATACCGACTTGAGTGGCGATTTCCTTGCCGATAGCCACATCGTCGCCCGTAATCATTTTTACTTGAAGCCCGTGTTCCCGTGCGCGCTGAATAGTGTCTTTGGAGTCATCCCGAGGTGGGTCTTCAAGAGACAGAATACCCAGGAATTGCCACGGTGAGCCGTTTGCCTTCTGCGCAACACCCAGGGAGCGTAGCCCCCTGGAGGCCTGTTGTTGCACACAAGCAGTGGCTTTGTCGGCCTCGGCACCACTCAAGCTACATAAGTCGACAATAGCCTGGGGGGCCCCTTTGCTGAAATATAGGGTTTGCCCATCCTGATTCTGTACCTTGACTTCAGTGCGTTTGCTCACCGGATCAAAGGGAGTGAATTCATCAACCTTATATTTCTTCAGTTCTTCCTTATTTTTCAGGCCGGTAAAAATTGCTTGATCAATTGGATCACTGGCGCCTGCTTCAGATGCGATAGCGGCGGCAAGGATCAACTGGCCGTTGTTTTCCGCACTGAATAAGGTAGGTTCTTCGAGGCACAATTGGTTCTTGGTGAGGGTGCCAGTTTTATCTGAGCAGAGGATATCAACACCAGCCAACTCTTCGATGGACTCCAGCCGCGAGACGATCGCTTTTTTACGGGATAGCGCCAGGGCACCGAGAGCATTGGTCACAGTGATGACCGAAGGCATGGCAACGGGAATCGATGCGATCAGCAACACCAGTACAGTGCGAAGAATATTGATGATATCTGACCAGTGCCATGTTTCGGCGACCACGATATCGCGGTATAGCTCTGTGCCTACCAGAATAACGGCCAACACCAAACACAGCACGATGAGGAAGTCACCGATATGGGTGACGGCTTTCTGCGAATGTGAGGCATTTTGCCCTGCGCCGGCAACAAGTTGGGCGGTGCGCCCAAAGAATGTATTGTGCCCGGTACCGATGACAACAGCGGTCATCTCCCCCCGTTTGGCGATACTGCTGGAATAGCCAATATCACCGATGCTCTTACTGACGGGTAGAGATTCTCCGGTAAGGGCGGCTTGATCAATACTGATGGACTTCCCTTCAGTAAAGCGCACGTCAGCGGGCACGACTTGCCCTAGCTTGATTCGCACTATATCCCCTGGGACCACCATCGCGGCATCGATGGATTGATACTCCCCATCCCTTAACACATTGGCTTTGGGCGCCATACTGGCCTTCAGTGCTGCCAGCGCATTGGCAGCTTTGTGTTCCTGCCAAAACCCGGCAATCGCGTTGTACAACAGCAGGGCCATAATGATGGCGAAATCGGGCCAGTGGCCAATTAATGCAGAGAGCAATGCGGCCGCTTCAATCATCCAGGGAATGGGGCCCCAGAAAAATCGCAAAAACTTAGTGAGTGCGCTTTGCTCCTTCTCCTGAATGGCATTGGGACCATATTTTTGCAGGCGGGCGCTGGCTTCATTTTTGGTGAGGCCGGCGGGTGATGTGTTTAGTTCAGTGTAAACTGCATCAATATCAGCGTTCTGCAAATCCAGCGATTGCTGGTCGCTGTTGTTTTGATTATTTGGCGATGATTCTTGACCTTGCACTTTGGGTTTCCCAATGACAAAGGTTTACCTGTGGAGTCTGTTCCAGCACTAGATAACTCAATCTAGCAGTTTGCGCCATTCGCTATGTGGACATTGGTGACGGTGGTAAGAGAAATTTGAAGGTGTAGAGTTAAAGGTAAAATAGCCGGCATTAAGCTGGCGTGAAAAACCATTATTCCTGCGGGCTATTGAAAGGGATATATCCGTGACAACTGATTAAGCTGCAGGGGCAGCCTATATTGATAACGTCGCGATTTTTCTACGGGGTTTCGAATAGCAATCCGTGCTGTAGCCCTTGGCCAACAGGCCTAAGGTATAGACTACATGAGGGTGCTTTCCGGATATTCCTTAGTTCTCGTTAGCTTATAGTGGATTTTATAACTATATAGGGTACCTACTAAACGTGAATAGGTCTTGGGTATAACGCCCGCGGTATGGACTAAATTGAAGCGCAACGGACATTTAGTCCTGCGTACCTGCGTTTGTTAAAAAGATCCATCGAGATATGACTGAAACCAGAAATGGGACAACAAGTATAGCTATCATGGTAGATATTTGATTTAGCGCAAGAATCCAAACCGTCACGATAGGTAGATAATAAAAAGTTACTACGAAGACAATAGCGAGCGAATAAATAAGAGATAGACACCAGTTCCTCATATTCATTTTGCAGTTAAGTGTATATGTCAACAATGAAGCAATTAAAACGCAACTTAAAAAGGCAGTTAAGTCAAGAATCTTGCTCCATTCTGAGAAATTTAAACCCATAGGGAATTGATGATTCATTAAGATCTCTAGGTGCCTGGGAACACGTGGATCATACAACTTTCCATCGATTATTAACGAATTAAATAAGTCGATGTAGGAAGAGAGTCCAAGAAGTAATGAAAGAACCGCTGGGTAAATAAATCCGACCCCTATAGAGAATATAAGTTGGGAATGAAAGTCTTTGAATTTACCGATTTTCATGATTAATAATATTTTTTATGACCGGATCTGCGAAGTAGTGACGGCCCGATGAAACCCTAGTGCTGAGATGAATAGCATTAATTTGCTAAATACCTACCTCTTAAGAGAAACATTAAACCAATGATACCACGCACCAATCTCTGCTGCTTGAGCTACTGGCCGTTAAGTGAGGACTCATAGCGATGACGGTGAACACTTAGATTGTCACGTAGCGCCTAATTTTTCTAGAGTTGTTATCATACCACTTGGTCTATCCGTGAGAATTGATCTAGATAGAGATGTATCAAGGGTCTGATACTATTTTAATAACGGCGCGGCCCTCCATGAGGCCGCCTTTGAATCTGCAAACCGATGATTCAGAAATTGTAGCTAAGGGCTAATGCAGCGAAAGAAGGGGTTTCGTTATCCATCTTATAGATTGTGTGTTCCAGGCTTATTGCCCAACTCTGATAATTCCAACCTGCTGATATCCCATAGTACCAATCGTAACCATCGTTACGCCATTTACTTGATTCTGAGTATTCAACAGGTCCCCCACTACCTGGAGCACCAATAACAGTTGGGGCCGCAAGGTACTCCAAATACTCCCCTTTGAATTTATATTTAACATCCCAGCGCTGATATCCAAATCGAAGCCCTGTATATAATGCCTTTTTCGTATCAGTAGAAATAGATAAGCCTAGTGTTTTTAACTTAATCTCTGAGCTGAGGTTTTCTGTAATGCTAAAGTTAGTATCTGTGCTTGGAAAGTGGTACATTCCACTAGATTCCCCTAAATCGCTAAATCCACCTTCCAAAGCGAGGTATCTATTGATCCGGTAACCGGCAGAAAAGCTCCAGCCTTCTGAATCTGATAGTGAAAAATTATAACTATCTATAACTTCTTGGGCTTCAATATCAGTGTCAACGCTGCCATAAGATATTCTTAAGTAATAATCGTCTTCCTGGGCGATGGTATTGCTTGTGACAAATATAATGAATAAAAATAAGATTGTTTTTTTCAAGAGTTCCTCCGTAAGTAACGCCAAGATAACGGGCAGCTTGCTGGCGTTCGTTGACCGCTTTGTTATCTATTTGGTTGATGGCACATACTTTATGGCTAATGTGTACGATAACATAACATGTTGCGACTCAGTGACACCAAAGCCTGATGGTTTATATGTATGAAGACCATTAGCTGAAGATAGGTGAAAATATGTTTCACCATTGATTCTAATGTTCTGCGGAGGTTTGACTTTCTCTCGCTTTACAAGCTCGTTACAAAGGGGAAGTGGAATTTCAACCTTGCCCAATTTCGAGTCTTGAACCTGAATAGTATGCTCCTGGTATTGGCTATCCCTTCCTACCTCTCTCCAAGTTCTATAATTTCCCCTTGTACTACACTGCGCATCAAAGTATGACTCGCATTGAATATTTCTTTCAATTTTGGGCTGATCGGAGTATTTAAATTCGATTGAATGAACCCCTTCATCCTGATAGATCGGACGTGGAATCTTTGAGTCAATACACATTGCAGTGTGTATTCCGGGAATACAGCCTGCAACAAGCAATGTAGATGTAGATAGGGTTATAAATAGTCTCATAGTTTCGTACAGCTAACGCCAAAACAATGTATGCCGTAGGTGTCATATTGATTTACTTGTTATATTTACAAGCTAGTCTATAACGATTTGATTAAGTTGGCGAGCCAGTCAAAGGTGAAAATGGTTGTATAAAATTTTAAGCAAATTATGCCAATAAATATTACGATTAAACCGGCTTTAAATCTACGGCTTTTTATATTATTCCAGAATAAAATTTTTGAACTGATCTCACTTTTAATTTTTTCAACTCCTTCTTTCATGAACAATTTCCCTTTGTTGATAAAAAATAAAGACTGAATAAAAAATATAACGCTCCACTTAGCGGGAGCAGACTGCCCGGCTAAAATTGCGAGGCACGAGCAGAGCCGGGCTGGCTGAAATCCGCCTACAGTGCCTTGTTATCTTTCTCCTGCGCTGGGTAAGAAGAACTCAACTTTGCCGCAGGATTCACAAGCAAACATATCGAGCACTTGTTTATCTACAAACAACTCCCCGAGATTTCCAATTGCGCCCCATCGAGTGCCCTCGTGAAACTCTTTGGAACCTAGCTCTAGCATCGCCGAATCACAGCGAAGGCATTTAAGGGCCTGGGTCTTCGATTTAGGTGGCTTTGCTTGCCCTCTCTCACAGCCGCAGTTCCAGCAAACTTCAAAGCTGGATTCTTCGATCTCTGTACTACAGTTTTGGCATTTCTAAGCCACAGAACCTCCTAGAAAGATAACGCCCGTAGCATAAGCAAAATTGAGGCGCAGCGCCAATTTTGTCGGTGTACCAACACTTGTTAAGTATTTAGCGCATTGTTTAGTCACTACCGCCATCGCCGCCACAATCGTCTGATGAACACTCACTGGACTCTTTGCCTGCATAAGCATCATTTTCGGTACTAAACATTTCAGGAAACGAGAATAGAACGAGTGGTATACCGGCACCAAATCCTAAGAAAATTATAGGTACTCGCCACCTGACTTCTTCTCCTGCTTTGATTTGCTCTGCAACGTCTATTACTCCAAAGATAAAGAGAATAAATGCCAATATGAAAAATATTCCTCTAGTTACAGATTGCATGTTCATCTCCTTTGAACGCCCACATAAGGCGCCCATTAGACGCTTGCTAGTCTTTTTCGGCCTTGTGCCGCCTCAGCAAGCGTGTAATGGGTCGGCTTTAATGCGTTTATTATGCACTTTGTCCTGTAAAATAGATGTAAATAATGACAACTAAAACGCCAAAAATGACCGGGTAAACCTTAGTGAATACCGATTTAGGTTGAGGTCTTAGGTATTCAAATTCTGGCATCCCCTTAACTGCTAGATCGTCAAAGGTATACCTAAGCTCTGATAGCTTCCGCTCATCGGCCTTTGTGAAAGGCTTTTTATCTGCGAGATTTCTCATTTCTGCTAGAGATGATTGCAGGGTCTTAATCTCTTCCTCGGATAGTAAGCCGCTATTTATGGTTTTACTTGCGGCCTCATCGAAACTCATTTCAGGGTTCATTCTAATCGCCTGACTGTGCATAACGCCCCGTACAGGGGCAGACAAATAAGCGTAGTCCCAGCAACCAACGGGAGCGATTGTTGAGGCTTGTTACATACTGACACTGACTGCAATTTTGGGATCACAGATTCCTTCCCCATAATAAGCAACAATTTCAACACTTTCCCAGTTTCCAGAGATATCAAACTCCCCTTCAGCCTTGCCTCCTTGAACAGTGAATTTCATCGGGATCGAAGCACCAGGATTTTTATTGCCTGCATCAAGGAAAATAATCACTTCCTTTATTTTAAAGCCCTTGTATTGGCTTACGGCATAGAACTTATGGCCAAGGCCTCCATATAACTTCCATGAATGTAGAGTTTCTTTACTTCCATGAATGGGATCTGGACACCTTACAGAACCAAGCGCTATCTGCGTAAAAGTTAGAAAAATAATAAATAGCAATAACTTCATAGACATGTAAAACCAGTCCAGTAACATGCGCTTGTTAGGCATTTGGTACAAGCTAGTGAACAAGGTGTGCCCCAGCTATTTCTAGCATCTCAATATCGATAGCCAGACCAGATTCCGAACCAACTACAACGCCTGTCATTCCGCAGCGCGGACAACAGGCAGTAGCTCCATCATCCCACCATCTGGTAATTTCAGATGGTGGATATATTTCACCACAGCCAATACAACCTAAAATATCACTTCCTACTATCTGCTCTCTATTATTGTCAGTAGCACCCTGATAAGAAAATGGATCAACACTAGGATCCCAATAACGGCCACTTTTTAAACGTATACTCATTATGTGCCTAACGTCAAGGTAATGGGCCGACTGGAGCGTAGCGTAAGGAGGTCCAGCCGCAGGCGCCATTGACCGCCTTGTTAGGCATTACTGAGCGAGTGGATTTGGACCCGCTGCTATGCATTGCCTTGACCTTTTTATTGTGTATTGTTTATTTAGATAAATACAGTGCTCGCCATCCATCGCCACACTATGCCCACCACTTTTTTCACGATAAAGCATGATGATTGAAACTACATAGCCACCATCTGTTTCATAAGCATGAAACTCATAATCGATAGGTTGGCTGACGCTAGTTACATTTTCTACAAAATACTCCTGAGCGATATCGAAGGCCTTGATGACTTTATCCGATGCATAATAGTTCTTATGCGGATACCATTTGGGGTGCTCCAAGTCAGTACCCACTGCTAATGGCGAAAATAAAACCATAAAAAGTACGATTGTTCTCATTGGGCGTCCCGTGGAGGCCCTAAGGGCCGTAGCATCTTGCTTGCGTTTGTTATGCATTGCGGTGGCACGTTTGTTTTGGCTTGAACTCAAGGATCTTATTGTAAGTGCTACCTACCACGAAAGTACCCTCTTTGAACCTATATTTCATTAATGTTTTTATGGCAGCACGATTGAATATTTCCGTTTCTGCCTCTATCACATTTATTTTATGAGGTACTCCATGCTCATCAATTTCAAAGGCTACTTTCACAACCCCTGAAAGATCTCTACAAACTGGCGACATAGGATAGATAGGCTCTATTTCTTCGGCCGGCTCTTGAGCAGCAGCTGTCGCCGAGCATAAAACTAAAATAAACCAGAGTAGAAATTTACTTATTACTGATGCATAACGCCCGCAATAGGGGCGACCAATGCTATGCACGCTTTGTGCGAAACTGCGAGCGCAGCGACCTGCGCAAAACGTGCATGGCGTTGGGCGTCCCGCGGAGGCCCGAAGGTCTGTAGCAAACTGCTTGTGCTTGTTATGTATTTTTATTTCTGTGGTTCTATAAGCCACTGTGAAAAACTACCTTCTTCGCTTGTACGGCACGAATAGACAAAACCAAATTCATATGATTTTGGCATGTTTTTCAGGTATGCCCCCGATTTTGACATATGGCGATGAAATGGTTCTACGCTATTTTCTTTTTCAAAGAAGACAGAATAATTAGAGTTCTCAGTTATACAACAACCATTACCCTCGCAAGCAACTCCCTTAGAGATAGAAGCCTCGACTGCTACTTCAGAAGTACTAATTACGGTCGCATCGCCTTTACAAACACATGCGCCAGATGCCATGACGTTACTAGAAATTATAAATAGAAGTAGAACTATCGATCTCATAACGGCCTACACATAACGCCTTGCTTAGCGGCAGCCGAAACACAGTGCAGGCTGCCCGATGGAGGCCACGTCTTTTGTGGCCGAAACGTACTACAGCAACTGGTTATGTGTACCCGCCGAACCGTCTAATTCAAGCTTTAAATCCATAGTACACCTCCATTTTTGAGGTCCTTTAACTTCTCTAATATTTCTTCAGCATGACTACGATCTCTGCATGGAATCATAACCTTTCCTTTACCTTTTTTCCGATTCCATATCATTGGATTACCAGATTTAGATTCAAGAATCTCAAATTCTCCGGCTGACCTTGGGATTTGATATTTTGACAAAGCTCAGTCCCTTCTTAAAACACATAGCGCCTTGCACACGGGCTTAAGCTGCGTTGTGCTGCAACTGGTTATGTGTGTACAGCATAAGCGCTTTGCTTAGTTTTAAGCCAGATGTAAATAGGCAGTGATAAGCAGAAAACGCCTAACTGAATTGCAATGAGGAAGAATAAAAGAAAACCTTCATGCGGTGCATAAAATATAAGTGTTGCAATAGCCATGATTAAAAAAATAGCAGCCTGAAAGTATGGTTCAATGCTATGTGACCTAATCCATAGAATATAAAAGATGAAATAAGGCGCTATGGCTAGTAAAGCAAACCCATAGGTAAGCAAATCTTCAGAGGTGTAAGCCAAACTGCGAAACGGATAAAGCCAAATGAATATTGGCAGCAATATGGCTATATGATTTTTAGTTTTACGCATTCATCCTCCTATACACATAACGCCGTGATATGCAGCGGACCGCGCGTAGCGTGGGCCGTCCGGTGGAGGCCCAAGGGGCCGGAACGAACATCATCACCTTGTCTGCCATAAGACTAAGTCTAACTTTTTGATATCGGTAATATCCGCTGTAGGATACATATCATCAAATGCACCTACCAAATACTTTCCTTCTTGAGTGTCTAGTATCTTATTTAACATCTCATCCAATGCGTTAAAAACCCCAACTATTCGTTTTCTTCGATTCTTAGCAGGTGAGTAGGGTAGCTTTAGCCCCAAATTTTTTAGAACAATTGAATCTAGTACTGCTTTATCAGGATTAGAGGTCGCTAGTAGCTTTGATGAAAAAGACGCTTCTAGCCTACCTGTAGAATTACTTAATTTTTCCAGTATTTCAGAAAACGAATAATCATATTCTTTTGCATCCTCAAGTAATTCATAGAACGGTTCCTGCCAGGCAAAGCCTCTCCGCACCTTATAGAAATGATTAAACTTTCGCTGAAAGTTTCTATCTTCGGTCACCATCGTAGTTCTGTATAAACTTTGAATATCTAAATATTTGTCTAAACCAACATCTATTTTAGGTAGGGCTAGATCTATACTTTCTATCGATAACTCCATGTTTTGAAATACTCTCTCAGGGGCTTAACGCCGTCAGCAGGGGCTGGAGCACGCAGTGCGGAAGTCCCTCTTGCTGGCCTTGTATGGTTGTTCTTGTGCCATTGCCTGTCTTAGTTTCTCTATAGTAGGAACTACATCTGGATGTTTTTCAACCCATTCGAATCCAAGATACTCTTGAAGAGATAACCCATTTAGAATTTTTTCCATTCCTTTAGATGTTCTTGCTTGCAAGAGGTTGTGCGCTAGGTCCATAACATCTTCGCTTGCGCCAGATCCAGGCTCACCAATCTCAGCGCCCCACTCTTTTTGAATGGCAGAGATTAACTTTCCTGCTGCCTTCTCGGATTCTGATTTTATCCTTGTCATTTTCTATTGCTTAACGCCCACAGCAGGGGCGGCTTACTTTATACACGTTCTGCGCGAAACAGGGAGCGAAGCGACCCCACAAAATGTGTATAAAGTAAGACGTCCCGCGCAGGCCCGAAAGGCCGGAGCTTCGCTGCCTGTGATTGTTAAATACATTGAACCACCCCACTTTCCGTAAGCCACTTGAACTTCCTCAGATTGAACGAGGCGGCATAAGTGTGAGTGGACTTTGGTGCTTCGGTAAGCTCTTTAAGATCTTCTAACTCTGTTTTCTCCCATGTGACATCACCCGAACGAAGGTAAATTCTTAGCGAGGCCACTTGCTTTAGACATTTATTGTATTTTTCAAAACCTATGCCCGGAACCCTTCTACCGCCATCATCAAAGCCATAAGCCTCAGCCAGAAAATCAAACTGTCCTAATTCCATCTCTCTTTGAGCATCCATTTCAGCAGAAGCAGATACTTCCATTAGAAGCTGATCAAGATTTCTGCCGCCTTGCTGAATGTTGACGACACTGAATGCCAAAACTAGAAATACCATCACGGCACTAAGTATTACTATGGATTTACTCATATCTCTATAGGTACTTAACGTTATCATTTGCGGCAGACAAAAGTGGAGCGAAGCGTAGCTTTTGGCTGTCCGGCCCAGCTTCGCTGGGCGTACAACATGGCCTTATTAAGCATTTTTTAGCTCCAGCCTTGAATAAAACTCTTCATTGACTTCGCGGATGTAGTTAACAACACCCTCAATAGGCGCTAATTCAAATTCTTTACTTAATGCAAGCAAAGCCTTTGATTCTGCTTCCCTACTGCTCGCCTCCTCAATACCTTGTGCAGTTGATTCAAAATTATAAGACAGCTGCTCTAGCTCGAAGAATCCGTAGCGGCTACCTAATCTCAGAAAATCTTGCATACTGCGAGCAACAACCAAATTTTCTTCTCCGAAGTTTATTGGAACAGTCATGACAATCGGGGATTCTTCTAGCGCTAGCTCTTTAAAGACACTAAAATGCACACCGTCACCACCCGTTGTAGCAAATACTACACAATTAACTGGTGAACATTCATACCACCCTTCCACTAGCCCATCAGTCAATTGAAGACCTTCTTTTTTGATATCTTCACGTGATGAAAATTTTTTCAATTTCTCGATGATGTCCATAGGTATGCTTAACGCCCAAAGCACAGGAAACCCAACCAACGGTTGGGGTTTTCTGTGCCTTTGCTGGTTATGCGATTTTTATTAGAGTACGATATCTTGTACATCAATTTCACGAACTCTATTTTTGATAAGTTTTACACCGACACCTAATTCAATATCCCAATCGCAATCTATGATAAGGCCAATATAACTGCTCCAATCTTCTTCATAGTAACAAACGCCAATGGAGCGGAACCTTAGATATTGCTCTAACTCTTTAGGTGAATTTACCTCTGGAAAGCACTCTTCAAAATAATCCTCTCCTTCATTTTCTTCTCTTTGCTCTTTGTAGTATGAGAAGAGTTGATCTTCTAATTTAGAAAATATCTTTGACGCTTGTTCTAGCAATTCTTTGAAGGCATGAAGTTGTTTTGGGGTTGGGTCAGCCTCTTTGTCATCATTATCAAAACGAACATAAACATCTCTATTTTTTCCATACCATGGAATAGATACGATGCCATGATAGAAATCATCGTCGGATTCTTTTACTCCAAGATCTTTAAGATTCAAGATACTCTCCGTTCGCATAACGCCGCCAACAAAGGCCGAGCGGTAGCGAGGTCCAGGCAGCACGCCTTCTGCGCTGCCGATCTTGCTTGGCTTTGTTATGCAACTTTCTCTACCATGATGGTAATTTGTTTAATATTTCGATCTTTACTCTCATGCTCTACATGCACGTAAACATTATCATGCATATATTTCTCCCACGCACCATACTCGCCTAGCATTGAGTCAACATGAGGTTCTCCTGTGGAAATAGGTTCCCCCAGCAACTCCAATACATTTGATTTACTCATGGAGTAATCCAAACCCAAAACTCCATCACAACCTTTATTTAGATAGAGAAATATCGTTTTGATAATATTATTTTGATCAAGAGATGCTTCCCACTTTCCAGTTTGTGATACTACCGAGTATTCTTGCTGCTCACCTTCTTCAAGCGAATCATAGACCGGTTCAACAGAAGCAACTCCAAGTATGTTCTGAACCGAACTTAATGGCTTTCCAATTGCTGAGAATGGATCCATTTCTCTATCCTGCATAACGCCAAGCGAATGGGCTGGCGCTGCGTAGCAGTGACAGTCCAGGCCAACTGGTTGGCAGAGCATTGCGCGCCTTGTTATGGCTCATTTATTGGCAAGCCCGAGAGCTCAAAGGTGGAATAAGCTCTTCTGTGATTGTACCCATTATTATTTCTAATTCGCTTTTGATTTCTACGAGTTGGTTGTTGAACTCTGGATACTGCTGCCAAAAGTTATCAGGAACTGCAGCAATATTTGCCAGTAAATCTCCTTTGTACATGTCACCTTCGGCCAATGGGTTTAAAGCAAGAATATAAAGAGCAACGGGAACCAGAAACCTTAAACCAATTTTTTGACCAATTAGTATGCGTAGGTTTTCGACCGAAAGTTCCGCTAAAGGAACTGACCATAAACGGCGACATTCAGCGGCTAGACTTGAGCCAAAGTCAGGTCTGCCCCATTTTTCTTTGTGTAGTTCTTCGAGAGATTTTGATAGATCCACGATAATCCTATAAGGGCCATAACGCCTTGCTTAGCGGCAGCCGAAACACAGTGCAGGCTGTCCGGTGGAGACCACGTCTTTTGTGGCCGGAACGTACTACAGCAACTGGTTATGTGTACCCGCCGAACCGTCTAATTCAAGCTTTAAATCCATAGTTCACCTCTATTTTTGAGATCCTTTAACTTCCCTAATATTTCTTCAGCATGATTACGATCTCTGCATGGAATCATAACCTTTCCTTTACCTTTTTTCCGATTCCATATCATTGGATTACCAGATTTAGATTCAAGAATCTCAAATTCTCCGGCTGACCTGGGGATTTGATATTTTGGCAAAGCTCAGTCCCTTCTTAAAACACATAACGCCCTGCACACGGGCGGCCGAAACAGAGCGAAACGGCGTGTAGGACGTCCAGCCCGGCCTTTTTTGCCGGGCGTTCGTGCTGCTGCTTGTTATGTGTTTGATTTAGCGGCAATAACCTTACCTAAAACAACTAAGCCAGCCCCTAAAATTAATGTAGCCAATACATAGTTTTGGCCACCCTCTGTAGCTACAACTTTATAGTAAGTGTGACTATCCTCGCCGGTAAAGAAATTACTTATTGTTATCCAAAAATCTACCGGCAAGAAATTGCTCATAAAAGCCAACCCTGAATATGCAATAAATATCCAACCAAACCTTACAAACCACTTAGAGATCTTTTTCATGGATCACACATAACGCCGCTAGCAAGGGCAGCCGAAGCAACGCGTAGGCTGTCCAGCCCAGCCCCGAAGGGGTTGGGCGAGCTTGACTAGCCTGGTTATGGCTGGCGCGCACTGAACCACCTATTTGCTCTCTACCAGCCAACTTTGGCTGGCCACTGCCCGATAAATTTAAAGGGAAAAATACCATACTTTCCCAACCGGTTAACTATCTGATTGGCACTCCATGATGGCGTAGCTGGCTTGCAGGGCTTGCTGACTTAAAACGATGGCACTGGAGCGAAACTGCGGTACCAAATTTCAGGAAAAATCTCAGAAAAAAGTGCTCAGATAGAGATTGATGCTTGCAGCAGCTACAGAACATCTAAAAATCGACCGCCACAATAACGCCCCGCTAAACGGCGAGCGAAACGCAGTGTAGCGAGTCCAGTGGAGGCCGTGTTTTTCGCGGCCGGAACGATGTTTGAGCGGCTTGTTATGAGCATTATTCTTTGACAGTGCACTTTGTGAATTTTTCACACCAATAGAGATTATTCTCTACTCTCCAGCGGACCATTGGATTTTTCATTGCCTCATCACCTCTAGCCCATCCATTTACCCGATAATCATAGTATCCAATAGTCCAATCAACATAGTACGGTGCTAACCGATACTCTATTGAAGCCATCTTTATTGCTGGGCCCCACATAAATATAAAACCATGCAGACTTAGCATAAGAATGGAGATTCTAATGGCTAGTTTCATGTGAACTCATAACGCCCAGCGCAGGAGCAGCCAGCGCGGAGCGCCTTTTGTGTTAATGTTTGAGCGCCAGCGAGTAACACAAAAGGTGCGTAGCGTTGGCTGTCGCTCTGCCGCTGCTTGTTAGCAGTTGGTCGTTACCTCATGAAAGAGCTGCTGCTCAAGAGTTAGGGGGGCCATGAAATCACGAACAAAGCTTTCCCTTAGCTCTATATTTGAGCTGACCCACCAATTTGAATCTGCAATGTGCTTCTTTAGCAATTGAGTTTCAATGCGGCTTTCATCTGCTAATTGCCACTCCAACCATTCTTTACGTTGTTTCTCATTGCAGTTTGCAAGCAATAAATCAAAAATTCTGAAAGCCAATCTACCCGTATAAGGACTACCCTGAGCTTCTTTCAAGCATGAATTTTTATCAAATTTTACGGCCATCATGCTTTTATGGAGAGCTAGAAGCTCCCAATAGTTATCAATTTCTAGTTTCATGACTAAGACTGCTAACGCCCGCATTTGCGGCTGGTTTGGAGCGCAGCGGAAAACCAGTCCGACAACATGCGCTTGTTATAGCTTTCTCTCAATTTCGATTACTTCTTCTTAGCTGCAGGAGCTCATATCCAGGATCAGTTTCAAGAAGCACATACTTCTTTATCAGATCTCCAGTACTGTTCCAGTCGTTCTTTTGTACTACTATCCCATGTTCGTACTTGGCTTCAGATTTGATTTTTCCATTCTCAAACCATTCTTTCTTTATTCCATGAAGCCCGCCATTTTCATAGTACTCTTCAGATAATGGAGAACCACACGGATACCAGGATTTCGACGCTCCATGAAGAACTCCTTCTTTATAGGAAATCTCACTAACTAGCACGTCATTATCTAACTCATAGCTGATGCCAGTAAACGGTTTACTCTCATATAGGTAAACCATTTCATCAGTTACATCGACCTGATCTTCTTCAACTCTAATCATTGGACTAAACTCGAATTCCTAGAGGCTATAACGCCGCGCTCAGGGACGGCTTGGTTTGTGTGACTTTTGCGCGAACATGGAGCGCAGCGACTGCGCAAAAGATACACAAACTAAGACGTCCCCTGCAGTGCCTTGTTAGGGTTGACCCTCAGACAAACGATTTATGCCAAAAACTACTGAAGGAATGCCAATTAATGCACAAAGAAATGACATTCCGAGATAAGGCAGAACCTCAATAGTAAACTCCATGTCTTCATAGTCGAAACCCCTTACGAATTCATGGAGCAGGAATACAAATGCAACTGTAAAAATATGCCTACAGTAAACGGTAAGCACTTAAGGAAAAACTTGCTCATGATCTGGGAGCTCCTCTATAAAAACGCCCTGACAAACCCCAATGCTTCGACTCAATATCTCTACAGACACCGCGAAGCATATAATTGACGAAAACAAGATATATAATTGCTTTCTTGGCATAAATTCTACTTAAACCCTAACAGTTAATTCAAAAGAAGCGTCTTTATATCACCCTTCTATATATTTCTGCTGCAGTCATCCAAGATTAACCAAAAAATATAACAATATCAGTAGGTTAGAGGCTTTGGCGCAATCCTCAACAGGTAGATATATAGCAGCGGCTATATATCTATCTGCTTTTCTTGCTCGCGACAATAGTGTCACCCCATTTAAAGTCAATGACTTAGCTAGCTCTCTCCAGAAATAGGAGAAGCTTCTCTTGAATTCTGATATTGAAAGTAGGACAAGATATGAAATGCTGTATATAAGACAGTTTGATTAGCAATGTTATGGAAGATATTCGCGGTTAAGTACCAAGTAAGACTGAATGCTTCACGGGAGTCTCCTGTTAGCATATTTGAAATTAAGTACGGTTGTATTAGGAAGGAGAGGTAAACTTATACTCACTGGGAGAAGTAGTTCATGTATTTTGTTAAGGAAAATAGTCTCATTGATAGGGTGGGGAGGTTGCGAGAGGCCTCTCTCACCTTGTACTTCAAGGAAGGACTGTCCCATTTCGAAATAGCTAAAATACAAGTCCTATTATCGGTTTTATATAAACGTTCTGCATTTTTCAATTTGTTATTTGAAAAATTATCTGGTTTTTTATATTGCAGGCTATAGATGATGAAGTGCTGGAGTTAAGCAGAAAAAAGCCGGCATTGTGCCGGCGGGAAAGCAGACGTCGAAAGGAAGAGACGTTGCAGAGAGACTGTAATTCTTACTCGATGCCCAGGCTCGAATATGAGCTGGGCATCTTTTAAATATTGCTAATCAATCAGGCTTTTTTACGCAGTAGCACACAGGCATCTGCGGCAGCTAGCTCTAAGCTATTTCCTTCTGCATTGCCAGCAAACAGTGCAGGGGTAATATTGTGTGCACCGGAGAACTCGGCAGGTAATTTCAGGGTGCCACTGCTTTGCCCAAGGTTGAGAACAACCAGCATTTCTTCGCTGTCGCTGCGCCTTACAAAAGTAAACAAATCATTGCCGGTGTCGATCACTTCCTGCTCTGCTGTCGCCAACGATTGGGGTAGCTCCCGGTGCCATTCGATCAGTGCGCGGAAGCGGTTGAGCATGGAGCGTTGGGCGTCCTGCTGAACCTCTACCGCCCGTTGCTGGTGTTCCCCAGAGACGGGTAGCCAAGGTTTTGCTGTGGAAAAGCCCGCGTTGTCTTCGCTGGTATTGGTCCAGGGCATCGGTGTGCGGCAGCCATCGCGGCCTTTGAATTCCGGCCACAGATTAATGCCGTAGGGGTCTACCAGGTCTTCATAGGCAATTTCAGCTTCCGGCAGGCCCAGTTCTTCCCCTTGGTAGAGGCAGACACTGCCGCGAAGTGCCAATTGCATGAGCAGGAATAATGGGGCCCTGGCATCGGCTTGGTCATCGCTAAAGCCTTTGTTCCAACGGGTTATTGAGCGGGGTACATCGTGATTGCTGATCGACCAGCAGGGCCAGCCCTTCTCGATTACGTCGCGGTTTTTTTCCAGGGTTTCGCGCAGGAAGTCGGCACTGCAATCCTCGGTCAACAGGTCGAAGGAATAGGCCATGTGCAGGCGTTTTTCCGTGGTGTACTCGGCCATGATTTTATGGGTATTGTCGTCGCCAACTTCGCCCACGGTCACAGTGCCTGGATATTGATCCATTAACTGTCTTACCCGCTGGAGAAACACCAGGTTTTCAGGCTGGGATTTATCATTCTGGTGCCACTGGTAGTCGTAGTGATTGACTGGTGGCAGGCCTTTCTCGTCGAGCTTGAGCGGGCGCGCCGGGTTATTACCCAGGGCCTGCTGGTGGAAAATAAAGTTGACCGCATCCAGTCGGAAACCATCTACACCCCGATCGAGCCAGAACTTCATATCGGCGAGCAACTGCTCCTGGACTTCAGGGTTGTGCACATTCAGGTCCGGCTGCTCTTTGAGGAAGTTGGCCAAATAGTACTGGCGGCGGCGGGTACACCAGCGCCAGGAGCCTCCTCCGAATACGGAGACCCAATTGTTGGGAGGGGTGCCATCTTCTTGGGGATCAACCCATACATACCAGTCCGCTTTGGGGTTGTCGCGGTTGGCGCGGCTCTCCTGGAACCAGGGGTGCTGGTCTGAGGTGTGGCTGAGGATTTGGTCGATAATCACTTTCAGGCCGCGTTCATGGGCCGCTTTGATCATCTGGTCGAAATCTTCCAGGTTGCCAAAAATAGGGTCTACATCGCGGTAGTCGGCAACGTCATAGCCAAAATCCACCATCGGCGATTTAAAAAAGGGTGAGATCCAGATGGCGTCTACGCCGAGGGATTTTACATAATCCAGTTTTTGCGTAATTCCGGGAATATCACCGATGCCATCTCCGTTGGCGTCGCAGAAGCTGCGTGGGTAAATCTGATAAATAACGCTATTGCGCCACCACTCATAGCTGTTGCCGCTCATGGATTACTGCCTTGTTTCATTATTTGAAATGTGGAGATAGTCCACCTTTAAAGGATAGGGCGAGTATGGAGCAGTCATTGGCGGGCTTCCTCCTCCCCGGCGAGGGGGGAGAGGGGGATAAAGGGCGACTGGCCTGGGGTGGTTTGGTATCGGCGGGCGGGGGATGAGGAGCATAGTGGGCACGTCCTTGTGCCGCTGGAGCAGGACGGTTTAGGGCTTGTCCTGGACCGAGCGAAGCATTTGCTCGGCCAGGGCGATGGCCTCCTGGCGATCCTTGACGTCCAGCTTTTGATAGAGGCTGCGGATATGGGTCTTGATGGTGCTCGGTGCCACCTTAAAGTGACGGGCGATTTTCTCGTTCGACAGCCCCGAGTGAATCGCATTGAGTACCTGCCATTCCCTCGGGGTGAGCGGGGAGTGGCGCAGGAAGTCCGGCACGGCATCGCTGGCCAGTATCTCGCGGATAATGGTGTCATCCAGTTCGATGCGAATACCACCGTCCAGCTCTGGCTGCTGTTGTGCCGCTTTGATCAGTAGTTGAGCTTTGCTGGACTCCGCATCTCCCAGGCCATTTTCCAGGGCGGCTTTCAGGATAACGATTAAAGGTTTGCCGATCTGCAGGAAGCTGGCGCGAAAATCCCGTTCGTGGGAGAGAAGCAGGGCTTCACTAATAGCCTCCACAGATTGGGGGTATTGCTCCCGCAGCCACAGCAGGTGGGATTCCAGCACCCGGTTGCGCAGGCGATCTGTTTCCAGGCCGCACTCGTTGGCGACTTGCTTCAGGCGGCTCAACAGGCGATTGGCATCGGACCAGTGGTGCAGTTCAATCATCGCGCGCACATGGTTGCGCCCGTGGCACTGTTCAAAGTGATTGCTGGGCCTGTCGGCGACGGGAGTAGCCTGTTCCAACCAGCTGGCGATGGCCTGCTGATTGCCCAGGGCGCGCCAGGTGCGGATGCGGGTGGCATCGGCGTTGGCGATCCAGTCCCGGTGGTAGCGCCCGTCTGTGAGCAGCCGCTCGATACGCTCCAGCCACTCCAGGGACTCCTCTTTCTCCCCCCTAGCCTGGGCGATTTTTAACAGCAGGGTGTACTCCGGCAGCAACCAGTGCTCGCCGACCCGGCGGTTGATTTGCATACCTCGGCGAGCGGATTGCTCGGCACCTTCCAGATCGCCGGACTCCCATTGCAGCTGGCCGCGCAGCCGGCACACAAATTCCGAGATGGGCAGTGTGGACAGGTGATTTTTCTGCACCAGGGTCTGCACCTTTTCCTGCAGCGTGGACGCTTTCTTCAGCAGGCCCTGGGCAAAGGCGATCTCAGTCTGTTGGCAAATGGCCCAGGCGGCGCTGGGGATATCCCGTTCGGCGATCGCCAGGGCTTCAACTTCCTGCATATAGCGGTTGGCCTCTTGCAGGGCACCCAGGCAGAAGCTGGTCTCACCGGTGACTAGCAGAGCGGAGATTCTTTCGCCCAGCTGGTCTGCGCGGAGTAGGGCCAGGGCTTCTTCAGCATACTCCTTGGCTTGCAGTGTCTGTCCTCGGGCAATGGCCACCTGGGCGCGCATGGTGGCAAAGGCGCCTTCAAAGTCGCGCCACTGTGCCGGGTCTTCCCGCTGCAGCCAGCTTTCCGAGGCCGCCAGGTTTTTCTCGCACAGGTCGTATTCAAAATTCTCCCGTGCCATTTTGGCGGACAGGAGAGTAAAGCGGGCGCTGTGTTGCAGGGCTTCGTCACCGAGCCAGTCGAGGCAGTCCCGCAGCAGGCGTGACTGCCCTGCGCGCAGAAGCTGTTCCCCTCGATCGTTGAGCAGTTGTTTTAACCGCTCGCGGTCGCCGCCGGCCAGGGCGTGGCGCAGGGCCTCCACTGGCTGGTCTAATTCTTGCCAGGTATCACAGGCAGTGCTGTGCAGTTGCAGTAAGTGTTCGCGGTCATTAATTTGCCGCTGCAGGAAGCGGGCGAAGACCGGGTGGAAGCGGAACCACTGGCGACTTGAATCCTGCGCCTGCAGGAATAACCCGCGGCGCGCGGCCTCTTCCAGCAACTGCTGACCATCTTGCCGACCGGTAAGGCGCTCCGCCAGTTGGGCATTCACCCGGGTGAGGATGGATGTGCAGGAGAGGAGCTGACGCAGTTGGGGCTCCAGCCGTTCCAGCACTTCCTCAGCCAGGTAATCGAGAATATGACTGTGGCCCTGCTCCAGCTCTGCCAGATAGCGATCCACTTCGTTGCTGTCGCGCACCGATAAAGTGAATAGCTGTACGGCGGGGGGCCAGCCCTCACTGAGATGATGCAGTTGGGCTGCGCGGTCGCCGTCGAGATTAAACGGCAGGCGCTGCTTGAGCAGGGTGGCGATTTCCTCAATGTTGAGGGCCAGCTCATTACTGCCCAATTCCAGTAATCGCCCTTGAACCCGCAGGGTGGCCAGGCCCAAAGGCGGTTGGCTGCGACTGGTGAGAACAATACCGACACCGGCGGGGGCGTGGCGCAACAAAAAGCGGGTAGTGTCGTGCACCTGCTGGTTGTCGATCTGGTGGTAGTCGTCCAGTACGATGCGCAGTTCGCTGGGCAGGCCTCGCAGTTCCGACAGCAGGTGGCTTACCAGGGTTGAGGGGTCCGGGCGCTGGGGCGCGGACAATAACTGGTGAGTCTGGGGGACACCATTGCCGGTCGCCCTGTGCACGCTTTCCACCAGGTAGCGGCAGAACTGGCTCGGTTCATTATCACTGGCATCCAGCGTATACCAGGCGACCGGGTTGTCCTGCTGTGAGGCCCAGGAGGTAACCAGCGTGGTCTTGCCGTATCCCGCAGGAGCCGTCACCAACAGCAGTTGATCGCTGTGGCATTGGTTCAGAACCGACAGCAGGCGCGGGCGCGATAGGGCGTGCTCGGGGCAATCCGGCAGGCTGTATTTGGAAGTTAAAAGCATCGCTGCGGGAGGGATTGTTATAAATGTTTGATTTTTGTACAGCCACTATTATGCACCAGGACCCGGGTATTGTTACAGCACTGTAATAGGCCAGCTTTCTGGTGATTCCGCCTCTTGGGTGGCAAATTGGAGTGGCGCCGGTTTAGCTTTGGGCAGTATATTACTATTCGGGTTAAATCGGTCATCTCAACCCGTCGCAATGCAGTTTCTGCGGCTCACTAGTGGGTACGTTAGTTCATATTTACTGTGATGTATCCACACCGGCTCGTAAAGGGATGCATGACTGTGCAGCTTCCCCTCGCGCCATTTTCAGTATTTTTTCGATTTTTCTTTGGCAGTGAGAATGCCCCTTGTGCGGGTTTTCATCAATGTTCATTCATTTAAAAAAGCCGAGCGCTGCGAAGGCGCCGATAGAATAATAAGAAGAGGAAGCCATGGCGGATATCGTAATCCTTGCTGCTGCGGGTATGGGGGCTGTGGATAACACGTTTGCAAAGCCACTGTTTTCGGCATTGGAAACCGAGCTTGGGGAGGAGTGGTCGCGTCTCTACTGCGCTGAATTACCCGGCCTGGAGCACTTCCAGAGCAATATCGAACGCACCTTTGAGAGTATGCAGAAGCGCGAGCTGGACTTCCTGCGTGCACGAAAATATTTACTCCTGGGAATGTCGCAGACGGCGGCGCAGTCCGGCAATGTGGATCGCCGGGATAGCAACTACGAAAAGACCCAGCGCGAGATCTATGCGGCGCTGGCCAAGGCCGCTGATCAAGTTGATGAGCGGGCCCCGGTGATATTGATCAGCCATTCGGTGGGTTGTATCAACCTATCTAATTACCTCTGGGATGCCCAACGCCCCAATGTCAGTTGCGGTGTTTGGCGTGATGGTGGTCCGGCAGGGGTACACAAAGGGTCGGCGCGTGAGAGGTTTTTGCGCCTCAAGACCCTGAGCCATTGGTACACCCTGGGGCCGACAATGCCCCTGTGGTGTTCCGATCGACCCCGGGAGCAAATTCAGGCGGTCACCTCCAATACCCGGGGATACAATTTTCGCTGGAAGAATTTTTATCACCCCAATGACCTGTTTGGCTGGCCCCTCAAACCCCTGAGCCCCTCCTATAACCAGGCGGTGTGCCGTGATTATGAGACTTGTTCGCTGAGTGATCACGGCGCTTTGAGTTCAGTGGCTTTTCCCTCGCCCCCTGAGGATTACTGGCGGAACCCGATAGTTGTTGAGCAGCTGATAGAGGATGTGCGCTCCCTGCTCAAGACGGTGAATAAGCCCGCTCATCGGCACCCACAACCCTCTCAGCAGGCTCTCGCGGTATAATCCCCAATTACCTCAACAGTCTCCTGTAAAAGATGAAGGGCCGCTTTCTTATGTCGCTGCAATATCACCTGGTTCCGGTTACTCCTTTCCAGCAAAACTGCTCGCTGCTGTGGTGTGAAGACAGTAAGTGCGCGGCTGTTGTCGACCCCGGTGGCGATCTCGATAAGATTCTGGCGGCGGTGGAGGAGCGCGGTCTCAAGCTGGAGAAAATCTTGCTGACCCACGGCCACCTGGACCATGTAGGCGGCACTGCGGCGTTGTCCAAGCAGCTCCAGCTGCCGATAGAAGGGCCGCATAAAGGCGATGATTTCTGGATTCAGCAGTTGCCCATGCAGGCGCAGATGTTTGGTTTCCCCGCTGTCGAAGTATTTACTCCAGACCGCTGGTTGGAGCAGGGAGATACGGTTACTGTAGGGGATCAGGAACTGGAGGTGCACCACTGCCCGGGCCATACCCCCGGCCATGTGATTTTCTTCCACCGCCCCAGCCAGTTGGCTCTGGTGGGAGATGTTTTGTTTGCCGGTTCGATCGGACGTACGGACTTCCCCCAGGGAGATCACGATACCCTAATTCGCTCTATCAAAGAGCGCCTATGGCCGCTGGGTGATGATGTTCAATTTGTACCGGGGCATGGCCCCATGTCCACTTTTGGCCAGGAGCGCCAAACCAATCCTTTTGTCGCCGACAAGCGCTTTGGTTAAGTGATACCTGGATTCCAATAACAGGCGGGAAGTACAGCGCCGGGAGTCCCATTTTATGTTTGCAGGAAAAATACGTCTTTTTCTCGTTTTGCTGGTGCTGGGGTTAAGCGGCTGCGCAGTAATTTCCGAAGAGGAGTGCCGCGCGGGGCTCTGGTATGAGCGGGGCCTGCAAGACGGCGCTCGCGGTCGCTCACAGTCGCTGGTGTACGATATTGCCCAAGAGTGTGACAGCTACGACATGCATGTGGATAGCGATGCATGGCTGCAGGGCCATGAAGAGGGTATAGAGACTTACTGCACTGCGGAAAATGGCTATCACCAGGGGCGTAGGGGACGTAATTACCAAGGAGTTTGCACTGGCCCTACTGCTGATTTGTTTTTACAGAATTACGAGCGCGGTCTCGCCGAATACCGCATAGAGCAGCATTACCAGCGCCTTTTGTGGCGCCGGGATAATTTAGAGCGCGAGTTGCTCTCCCTGCATTACGCCTATCGGAACACTGATAGTGAAGCCCAGGCCCAGGCATTGTACTTGCAGCGCAGCCGCCTTCGCTGGGAGCTGCGGATGTTGGATATGGAGTTGTTTCGTTATGGCTTGTTTGGCCCCACTCATTTAACGCCCGGCTATTATCCCCCCGGATTTTTTTCTGCCAGATTATTTTATTGGTAAGTAAAAAATTTATTGGTCCTAGATTGAAGTAAAGAAGTCCGGGTTAATGCCCCGGTATCACACGCACAAGAGATTTATTGTAATGGCAATTTGGCATTTAGATCCTTCACTGGAAGAACTGAACCAGGGAATATCCCAATGCATGCCCGGCTACCTGGGAATGGAAATTACGGAAATTGGCGATGATTACCTGGAAGGGACCTTGCCCGTAGACCATCGCACTCGCCAGCCCTTCGGTATTTTGCATGGTGGTGCCAATGTCGTATTGTCGGAGACGCTGGGTTCCATAGGTGCCAACCTATTAGTGGATACCGATAAATTTTATTGTGTCGGTCAGGAGGTTAACGCCAATCACCTGCGCCCTGTCCCTGAGGGAGAGGTTCGCGGTCGTGCGAAACCCGTGCATATTGGGCGCAGCAGCCAGGTGTGGGAAATTCTGATCTATGCGCCCAATGGTAAACTCAGTTGTATTTCTCGCATTACCATGGCTGTTGTAGCTCATGGTGCCTAGTATTAGCTCCTGGGTTGCGAGTGGAGATCCCGCTTGAAACAGGCCCAGGATTTTATTTTTGAAGATATTCCCTATCGCTTGGTGCGTTCGAACCGGCGCAAGCGTCTGGGACTGGTACTGTCTTCCGGTGGTGTGGAAGTGCGAATTCCACAGCGTTGTGCAGCCCGTTATGGGCATGAATTCCTGCAGGAAAATATCCAGTGGGTGAGAGCGCAGTTACTCGCAGCCGACCGGCGCGCTGCGCAGGTGCCGCAATATCAGTACGCTTTTGGTGAGAGTTTTCCCTGGCTGGGACAGCAGCTTCCCTTACAGCGTGCGACAAGCAGTAAAAGTGCCGGTATTGGCGATGGTGCTATCGGGCTTTATACCCGCTATCTCCAGCCCGATGACACGCAGCTGCAAACTGCTTTACAACGCCTTTACCAGCGGGAAGCATTGGCATTGTTAACGCAAAAATCCCATGTGTTGGCCGAGCAGCTGGGGTTAAGTATTTCATCAGTAAAAGTTCGTCGTACCAAAAGCAAGTGGGGTCACTGTAGTATTCGCGGTGAGCTGCAGTTTAACTGGCTTGTTTGTCTCGCTCCTGAGCCGGTGGTGGATTACCTGGTGGCCCATGAGGTCTGCCATTTGCAACACCATAACCACAGCCGCGCTTTTTGGGATTTAGTCCAAAGTGTGTGCCCCAGATTTAAAGAATTGCGCCGCTGGTTGCGTGATAACGGTCACCGCCTGACCCTGTAACTTTTTTCTATTCTTTAGTTGTACTGAATTCTCCCAATTAATTATGAGTAAGAAGCCCCGTTTTATTACTGGCCGCAAGCCGGTTAAAAAAAACTTGCCGAGCCGCGCTGAAGCGACAATAGAAAAATTTAGTCACGATATGCGCGGTATTGCCCGGGTAGGTGGCAAGACGGTGTTTATTGATAGTGCCTTACCGGGAGAGCAGGTTAAATTCCTCTATACCGCACGGCGCGGCCGCTTTGATGAGGGAATTGTTGAGGACGTCATATCGCCTTCAACGGATCGGTGCGCACCGCAGTGCGCCTATGTGGATTCATGCGGAGGCTGTTCGGTACAGCACCTGGAGCCATCGGCACAAATTATTGAAAAGCAAAAAATTCTTTTGGATCAGTTGTCGCGCTTCGGTGGAATTGAACCCGAAGAAATACTGCCGCCGTTAACCGCTGATCCCTATGGTTATCGGCGCAAGGCCCGTATCGGCATTCGCAAATTAAAAAAGTCCCAGGGTGGTGAGCTGCTTTTTGGTTTTCGAAAAAAGCACAGCAATGATTTGGTAGATATTGATGAGTGCCCGGTACTGCATACAAAAATTGCCGAACATTTAGGGTCGCTTAAAAAACTTGTTGGTGAAAGTGAAGGCCGGGCAAACTTTTCTCATCTGGAAGTGGCGGTTGGAGATGATGTGACAGCTCTGGTGCTCCGCCATTTAAAGCCCCTGTCAGATAAGGACTTGGCGCTCTGGTTAGCATTTGCTAAAAGCACTGGTATACACCTGTATATACAAGGTGGCAGTGATGCTTCACTGGAGAGAATCTGGCCGATAGAAGGGGCCGCTTATCTAAGTTATCAGTTGCCGGAATTTGACCTGACGCTGAGATTTAAACCGCAGGATTTTGTGCAGGTTAATTTTGCGATAAATCGGCAGATGGTGAGTCGAGCCGTTGAGTTGCTCGATCCGCAACCCTCTGAGCGCGTATTGGATTTATTTTGTGGGCTGGGGAATTTTACCCTGCCATTGGCGCGTCGTGCAGCGGAAGTGATCGGAGTCGAAGGTGTCGGTGCTTTAACTCAACGGGGCGAAGATAATGCCGCTTTGAACCAATTACACAATGTGCACTTTTATTCTGCCGACCTAAACGAAAAAATGGCAGGTGCGCCTTGGGCTGAAGCAGGTTTCGATAAAATCCTGTTGGACCCACCGAGGGACGGCGCTCTGGAGGCTGTGCGCGGATTGGCGCGATTTTCTGCCAGCAGGATCGTCTACGTCTCCTGTAACCCGGCCACCCTGGCCCGGGATGCCGGTGAATTGGTGAAGTTGGGGTACCGCTTGAGTAAGGCGGGTGTCATGGATATGTTTCCCCATACCGATCATGTTGAGTCGATGGCAGTATTCGACAGAATTTAGGGCCTATTGAGACCGGGAAAACTAACGTAAACTGCGGTAAAACCGTTTAAGCGAAGTTGTTATGCAAAGCGAAACCCTAACCGATAATTTTGAAGATAATTGCGCGCGCTTTTTGCCTGAAGCTGTAGGCCAGGGCTGCGTCTGGGCCCTGCAGGGTGAGGAGGGCTTTGCACTTTGTGAGTCTGAAAAGCGGGCCGATACCGAGGTTATGCCCTTTTGGTCGCAAAGAGAATTTGCACAAGACCACTGCGAAGGAGACTGGGCTGACTATGAGGCAGTGGCAATTGACCTGGAAGAATTTATGGATGACTGGCTCACCGGCATGCATGAAGATGTCTTATTGGTGGGGATAAACTGGAACGCCGAACTGGAAGGGGTTGAGGTGGAGCCCCTGGACCTACTGGAGCAGTTGGAGCAAGAGCTGCAATAAACTGCGCCATAGTGCCCCACCCAGTGGATAAAAATTACTCAACGGGGTGTCTCAAATGGGGCAGATTCTTGGCTTGCGCAAAACAGTCTACGGAGTTGCCAACATTACCGAGGCTGTGGCTTGGTATACGCAGGTACTCGAACAGAAACCCAGCTATGAAAGCGATAGCTATGCGGCATTTAGTATTGGTGATTGCGAGCTCGGATTAAATGCCGATGCGCGCAGTGCGATCAGCCGGGCCGATGGTGTAGTTGCTTACTGGCAGGTTTTGGATTTGGCCGCGCAGATTGAGCGACTCGGTACTATGGGGGTGCGGCAGCACACGGATATAGAGGAAGTTTCTGGACGTGTGCTGATGGCGAGCTTTCTCGACCCCTATGGCAATGTTTTCGGATTGATTGAGTACCTGCAAACGCCCATTGAGAGATAGGACCATTAAACGGAGCAGTTCCTGTGGATAAGCCGCCCATTTCCAGATTTCGTTCCCCCAATCGAAGTTTTGCTGCGGAAAGCCTTGCGCAAATTGGGCGGGGTTATGTGGTTCCGGATCGAGTGGCTTTAATTACCGGCTGCTCAAGCGGTATTGGGCGGGAGCTGGCTTTGGCGCTACATCGCCGGGGAACCATAGTGATTGCCACGGCGCGCCGCCCGGAAAGTTTACAAGAGCTGGCGGACCTGGGAATTGCCACAGAGGCCTTGGATGTGAATTCCCAGGCGGATATCAATCGAGTGGTTCACGCAGTAAAAGCGGCATACGGGCGGCTCGATATTTTGGTCAATAACGCCGGTTACGGTCAGATGGGGCCGCTGCTGGAACTGGACACGCGAGCACTGGAAAAGCAGTTCCGAACCAATGTATTTGCCCCTCTCGCTTTGATTAGAGCCTGTGTACCTTTAATGCGTTCGGAGCAGGGCGGAATTGTGTGTAATATCGGCTCGGTTTCCGGGGTAATGCCTACACCTTTCTCCGGTGCCTATTGTGCTTCTAAAGCGGCCCTACACTCCATTTCTGATGTTTTGCGACTTGAACTAAAACCCTTTGGCATTCGGGTAATGACGGTGCAACCCGGTGCGATCGCATCGGAATTTGGTCGCCACGCTGAGACATCCCTGCGCGGTCTTTTGCCGCCGGACTCCCTGTATAAACGTCAGGAAGAGGCGGTTAGGGCCCGAGCCCAGGAGTCCCAACAGAATGCTACATTGGCAAGCACGCTGGCTAAAAAATTGGTGCGTGAGCTGCTGCGAAAACGCGCTCGTCCTTTGGTGCGTATTGGCAACCGCAGCAGCCTGTTGCCCTGGATGGCCCGCTGGCTGCCGCGCAGTTTTAGGGACTGGTTTTTAATGCGGAGATTTAAATTAAATCGCCTCGCTCACAAAAGCTGAGAATTGTTATTCTGGTTTTTGCAGTGAGTGGTTGGACTCCTTCAACCACTGTTGTACTTCGTTGTAGTTGCCTCGATACAGAACTTTCTGTTCCGATTTCTTCATAAGATGGTCGTAGCTGCCGTCATAGTATTCCCGCAACAGTGACACCACGATAGGGATGTACACATCACTATTATTCGTTCTCAGTAATTCTTGGTTAGCTGAAGCTAAGGCTTCGTTGAGCTGCTTGTAGCGCAGCCCTCCCAGGCGTTTACTGATTTTATTGAGATTGAGATGTAATTCTTCCCCCAAAGATTCAGCTGCTGATTTTTCTCTGCTTTTAAAGCGCTCTAAGCCCTCGTGAACATAATTTTGCACAATGCGCTGTGCCCGTGTTTCCAATGGCTCCTCGACAAGAACCCGGGGAGCGGCCTTCATGGCGGTTTGCAATACTGGAGGAAGTGCGCATCGTCCAATTAGACGGCTTTCATCTTCAATAGCAATAGCACCTGTCTGCTGGGAAAGCTTCAGCAGGTCGATACTGATCTGATTTTCAAAATCGACTTGTGAAGGTTGGCTACTACTGGTGCGGCCAAAGCTAGAACCTCGATGTTTTGCGATCCCCTCAAGGTCGATATACCGCCGCGCAGCCTGGATTAATTCCGTTTTGCCACTGCCGGTGTGACCAGCAACAACGATAAAAGGCAGTTGGGTACAATGCTTTTCCAGCTCGTTTAACAGGAACTGCCGCATGGCTTTATAGCCACCCTCTACTATCGGGTATTCAATATTATTCGAGCGCAGCAGTTTTTGTGTCATTCGGGAGCGTAAACCGCCTCGGAAACAGTAGAGGTAACCTTGGGGTTGTTTACGTATAAATGCGCTCCATTGTGAAAGACATAAGCTTCGCACTTCATCTGTTGCTAAACGCCAGCCAAGGTCAATTGCTGCTTGCTGGCCTTTGTTCTTGTACTCAGTCCCGATCAGTTCACGTTGGTGATTGTCAAGCAGGGGGTGATTTCTTGCGGAAGGGAAAGCGCCGCGAACAAACTCAACTGGGGCGCGTACGTCCATCAGCGGAATATCATTCAGGAAGATGTCCGTGTAATTTGCAGTATCGGTCCGCAAGGTAGCACTCCTGCTTATTTAGGAAATAGGTGGTATTTGATTGTATCTCCATTTTCTTTCCAGGCCTATGGCAACTGAAGAAGCTACTTGTATATGCAATATATGATGTGCTTAGCGTTAGATGACAGTTTGATATTTACACCGGAAATTAATGCTCAGTATGAGAGAATACATTTTTAATTTATTGCTCGATAGCTCAGTGTTTACATTTACTTTTTGAACCTAATGCGATTCCAGGTCACAGAAGGTAAATCTTAGCTTCCCTGAATTATTGCAGCTGATTTAAAAATCCTGGAAGCATTTGGATTACATAATGGGCGGGTTGCTCCTGCATGTATAGAGGATAAAAACGTGGCTAAAAAATATATCTATATCCCGATAAATAGTGATGAAATGCAGGAATATGCGGAGGGGTTGGCGAAAGCCTGGGGCATACCGGTGAATCAAATCCTGGCCAATAAAGTAACCTCCGGTTTTGGAAAAGCCATGTATCGGTGGGTGAACCAGTGTTTGAGTAAGCTGAACCCTGCCGATACCCTTTACATCGTAACCCATGGCACGGGTGCCGGGGATGGACAATTTATTGGTGCTGAGCGCTCCACGAGTAACAACAAGCAGAAAAAAGTATATGTAAACGGCATGCCTAACTGGCAAGGAGGAGAGTGGAAAACCTACACGCCTCGACAGCTAGCAGATACCTTGGTTAAAGAGGGGCTTCCTGCTAATTTCGTTAATTTACATGTTTGTGCCTGTGGTTCCGGCTACGATGGAGAAAAGTTAAGACCTTGGGCTCAACGCTTGCGCCAGGCGATGGTTGGCACCTATAGAAATATTCAGGTCACTGGATATAGAGGTTGGTTCTCCTGCAGTACTGCCAGAGTTTGTATTAAAGTAGGTACTCAGTTTTATCCATTGGAAGAGCGGGCAGTTACTTTCTCCTGAATTTTGTACCCCTAATGTAGCTGGGGTTATGGCGTAGAAGTGCGCTCCATGTAGTTTCCCGGGTATACCCTGAATAGATAGCTGAACAGAAATCTGAGCAGCTTTTATATTCAGGGATATCTTTCTCCATGACTGTTGACCAGTTACTAATCCTGATTATTTTAAGTGTCACTATAACCCTGTTTATATGGGGGCGGTGGCGCCACGATATGGTTGCTATAGCAGCCTTATTGACTTGTGTCTTTACCGGTCTGATTCCCCCGGAAAATGCTTTTATTGGTTTTGGCCATCCAGCGGTCGTGACTGTAGCTTGTGTGTTAATCCTGAGTCGCGGCTTACAAAATACCGGCGCAATGGATGCACTTGCACAACGAGTTGTCCGCAAAAGCGGGAGTATCTCAGTATCCATATTGTTACTCATTGGGCTCGGCGCGTTTTTATCGAGCTTTATGAATAATGTCGGCGCGTTGGCTTTATTAATGCCCGTGGCTGTGGATATGGCCGAGAAACAGAAAGTGGCACTGGGGAGGGTTTTAATGCCCCTGTCTTTTGCAACGATTCTGGGGGGAATGACCACACTGATAGGTACACCGCCAAACTTGGTCGTTTCCGGTTTTCGGGCGGATTCTGGCGCCGGTAGCTACGGTATGTTTGATTTCACCCCGGTGGGTCTGGCAGTTGCGATAGCCGGAGTTTTGTTTATTGCATTTGTTGGGTGGCGCTTGGTGCCTACACGCAACCGAACGGGGGCCTCCTCCTTTGAAACTGGCACATATTTAACAGAAGCACTTGTTGAGGAAAAAAGTGTAGCTGCCGGTAAGAATCTACGTGAAATTTCCAAGATGCTGGGAACAGAAGATGCCCAAGTTGTGGGTGTCGTACACAATGACGCCAGGGTCTCTCCCGCGACTCCCTGGCATAAAGTAAATAGCGGTGACATTTTGGTCATTGAGGCGGAGCCAGAGAGCCTTGCTACCTGCTTGTCCAATCTCAGTTTGAAAACAGTGGGAGCCCTTGGGGCAGATTCATCGGGTAAGGCTCGACAATCGGGTAGCAATAACACCGAGAGTGATTCTCAGAATAAGACCCCAATAAAAGCACTGGCGGATCGTACCGAAATGCAGCTGCGGGAGTTGGTTGTCATGCCTGATTCCCCCTTAGTGGGACGCCCTATGAGGTTTTCACGCCTCGCAGCGAGATACCAGATTCACTTGCTAGCACTCTCGCGCCAGGGGCGCCGCTCGGTGCGCCGGTTGCGTTCAACACCATTACTGGCCGGTGATGCTCTGTTAATGATGGGGGCCGATGAAAACCTAAACAGCTTTGCTAGGGAAAAGGGCTGTGTGCCTTTGGCCTCAAGGGATATTAGCATCCCCAACAAGGAAAAGGCGGCTATTGCCCTATTGGCTATGGTGCTTGGTGTCGCCGGTGCAGCGTTCGGCCTATTGCCGGCAGCAATCTCGTTCGCCACTTGTGTATTGGCTTTTATGGCGTTGAAGATAGTGCCGTTGCGAAATGTTTATGACTCTATCGACGGGTCCGTAGTCGTGCTATTGGGGACTTTGATTGCTGTTGCTGATGTGATGGAGTCAACGGGAGCTGCAGACTTGGTCGCTCAGGTTCTGTTGGATGTCCTGGCTCAGGGCAGCGCTGTTTTGGCCCTGGGGCTGATCCTGGTAGTTACCATGACGCTGTCTGATTTCATGAATAATGTCGCCACTGCGGCTGTGATGTGTTCAATTGCCATGAGCACTGCAGAACAACTGGCGGTGAATCCAGACAGCTTCCTGATGGCTGTCGCAATTGGAGCCTCTTGCGCATTTCTAACACCAGTTGGGCACCAAAATAACACCTTAATTTTGGGGCCGGGAGGGTTTGAATTTGGAGATTACTGGAAAATGGGGCTGCCACTAGAATTGTTGGTACTGGTTGTGAGTATCCCCATGTTGCTTTGGGTTTGGCCCCTGTAATCGCAGTGAGCTCAAGCAATAGAATCGTCTACCGGCTGGGCCAACTCCGCCATAAACCTGCTACAAAAGCGCAAAATATCAGTCACAGTTACAATTCCAACCAGCTCGCCTTCCCGCATAACCAGTACCGAGCCAATGCCTGTATCCGCCATAGCTAAGAGAATTTTATCTAACGGGTCGTGGATATCTGCAATAAAGGGACGTCTGGCACATAGGTCATGTACATAAAGTTGCTGCTCTTCTAAACGGTGTCCCGGTGCATTGGCTCTTTCGATATCCCCTCGGGAAATGACCGTCTCCAAGTCGCCTGCACGAGTTACCGGCAGGTGGCGTACTTTGTGCTCCTCCATCATTGCCAGAGCATCCTCTACCGTGGCATTGATATCGATATGGTAGGGAAATGGCGTCATCAGAGCGGCCAAAGTCGGTATATGGTGGATATTATTGTGAGTGGACATAGTATGATCTGGGTATCCAATTGTATTTGGCAATATGCTCGATTACCGTTACACAGCGACTAATTTGCAATTGACGACTGCAGCTACAATATAGCTAATTGCGCTCCCTAGGGATATCCTTTTAAGATTGCAGATATGGCCGCCTTTGTTACACTTTTTAGCCCTTATTTTGAATTATTCCTATTATATTCAAAGGTAGGGACACAAATGGTTGATATTTGCCGGTGAAAGATTATTATTCGCGACCTCAGTCGAAAAATATAATCAGTGATTCGGAGTGTTTGCCGAACCGAGCTGAAATCGGCTAGTTTTTAATAATGTATTTGCCGAATATACCTAACACCAGAACTACACGATGTGTAGTGGTATCTACTCATGTATATCGGGCAATTCATAATATGCCGGACTAAACATCACTAAATTGCTTGCCATTGGCCAGCCATGATGTTTGTTGATTTTTTACACGGTATATCCGAAATAACAATCTGTGTCGCCCAGCGCCACAGATATATCTCTGTGTTTTTTAATAACCGTCGTTGAGGTTTATTGAATGTTTCAGGAATACGAACAACTTGAACAACAAATCGCCGAACATCAGGCAAGAATCGAAGAGTTACAAGAGCAAATGGCTCAGGCTGAACGCAAGAAAGATGGCGTAATTGCCTATGATAAAGCACTGGTAAACCTTGCTGCTGAATACCACATGGATGAAGAGGAATTCTTCGTTGCCCGTGGCCAGCAAATCGTTGAGTGGTTGGTAGCACAGCTGGGTGATGAAGATCCTGCAGACTATGTACAAACCCTGAAGGCTCGCGTTGCCCGTCACCTCAAGAAGGAAGGTGACAGCCCCCGTCGCGGTCGTCGTGCAGCACCGGCAGCAAAGGCAGCAGAGCCCAAGCTGGAAACTGGTCACTATCGCAACCCGTATACCGGCGCTACTGTTGAAAAGAAAAAGCGTAATCCTAAGGCCCTGAGCCAGTGGATTGATGAGTACGGTCTGGACACCGTAAAAGAGTGGAAAATCTAATTCTGGATGACCACTAATTTGATGCCGGATATCCGGCATCAAATATTTTTTCAAAAATCGTTCGATTTTAATTCATCGCATTGTTTGGCATTTTCGCCGCATCCTCTCTTTACTTACCTTATTATATTCAGCATATGTCTGCCCCGTTATTTACCTGGGAGTTTATACTGTGCTTTCAAGACTTAAGTCGTTTATTTTCTGTACACTTTTTGTTCTGGTTGGGGCTTCAAATTGGGTTTTAGCCGACTCTTCTGAGTCTCAGGTTATTTACTTAATACGCCATGCAGAAAAAGAGAAAGGGCCCGGGGTGGGTCGCGACCCTCATTTGACTGAGGCGGGCCAGCAGCGTGCTCGGCAACTCGCCTATATTCTTGGGGGAGTGGGTATAGATGCTATCTATAGCACTGACTACAACCGCACCCGGGAAACGGTTGAGCCTCTGTCAAAAGAGCTGGGGCTTGAAGTGGAAATTTACAACCCCAGAGATTTAAAAGAATTTGCTAACTCTTTGCAGCAGGCGGGAAATTGGATTTTAGTGGTTGGGCACAGCAATACCACTCCAAAACTGGCGGAATTGCTTGGCGGTGAAAAAGGGCGACCCATTCGAGAGGCCAGTGAGTTTGACCGACTCTATATCCTGGTGCGTGATAATGAGGGGGTAACCACTTTGATACAGCGCTATGGCCCGATGAAATCCTCGCAGACTGAAAATGCAGTTTCAGAGTCATCTTAATTAATAATTTCTTTTATAAAAGTATCGACTACCTGTGACGCCAGTCCGTGGCGGTGTTCCTTGAAGGCATCGCCGACACTACTGCGCTCCAGGTTCAACTCTATGGTGTGAGCTCCAGCCTGATTGGCACATTCGACAAATCCCGCTGCTGGGTAGACGTTTCCAGATGTGCCAATGCTGATAAATAGGTCGCAATCGGACAACGCCTGATAGATAGTCTCCATTTCCAGAGGCATTTCTCCAAACCAGACCACATGGGGGCGAAGGTTTCCCGCCTGCTGACAGCAACTACAGGTATCAGTTATCGAAAGGTCCGAATCGAGGGGATATAGTTTTCCGCTCCTACGGCATCGTGCTTTTAGTAGCTCTCCATGCATATGAATCAACTGCTCACTGCCCGCGCGCTCATGCAGGTTGTCAATATTTTGAGTAACCAGTAAGTAATCCCCTTGGAATTTCTGTTCCAGTTCGGCCAGGGCGAGATGGGCGGGGTTGGGATGGATATCTGCAGATAGCAGCTGCTGGCGGCGTTCATTGTAAAATCTATGTACCAGTGCCGGATTGCGATCAAATGCCTCTGGCGTTGCGACATCTTCCAGGCGATGGTTTTCCCACAGGCCATCGGCACCGCGAAAAGTACCTATGCCAGATTCAGCTGAAATTCCTGCGCCGGTAAGTACAACAATTTTTTGATACTGTTTTTTCATTTTATATTTTCACACAAGGGCTTTGCCTGGATCTACAAAGGAGCTCGCATTCAGCTCAGAGGTCTTAATTGATGGGCTGGTCTGATTCATAATGTTACCGCCCTGGCACTTCCATGTGCAGGGTTTATTGGTAGTGCTATTAGTTAGTTTTGCACTAACTGTCTAATATCCCCTTAGCTCCATGGGATCGATACTTTAGTGCATCTTGAGCTTCGGCTTCACAAACCGGTTCGCCTGCCCGATTAGGTAGAGCAGCATAGCTCTCGGCCAGCCGTGGATTGCCGCCAAGTGCATACGGTAGAGTGAGCGATAGGCAAGGCCAGCAAGGCGTCCTTCTACGGTAAGACTGCCTTTAACCAACGCGCCCATCAGGTTGCCAACGGCAGTGTATTGACTGAGGGATACCAGAGAGCCTCGATCGCGATAATAAAAATGGTGCAAAGGTCTATCTTCAAATAGGGCAATAATATTATCGCCAACCAGGGTAGCCATTTGCTGTGCTGCCTGGGCGCGCGGAGGCACTCGCTGGTGATTGCCGTCAATGCAACTGGCGCAGTCCCCCATGGCAAAAATCTTTGCGTCAGTTTGGGTCTGCAAGGTAGTTTCCACTTCGATTTGATTGAGTCGGTTGGTACTGAGGCCATCCAGTTGAGCGAGAAATTTCGGAGCCTTGACGCCGGCAGCCCACACTCGGATAGCGGCTGGAACTTCCTTGCCACAAGACGTGGTGAGTCCGCTCTCTGTTGCAGCTGAAATATGATGGCCGGTAAGAATATTAACCCCCATCTTGGCCAGCTCGCGTTCAGCATTATTTCCAATTCGTTTTGGTAGTGCGGGGAGTAGGTGCTCACCCCCTTCTATCAGGGTGATTTCCATTGCATTGGGACGAATGCGTCCATAGTTGCCAACCAACTTTACAGCATCCACTAGTTCTGCCGAGAGTTCTACACCCGTTGCCCCGCCACCAACGATCGCCACTTGCAATTTATCGTCAACACGGGTTTCTAAACGCAGGAAACGGTTGAGAAGGTTTTGGTGAAATTTTTGTGCTTCATAACTGCTATCCAGGAAAATACAATTTTCCCTGACGCCGGGAATATGAAAGTCGTTACTATGCCCGCCGATACACAGCACCAAATAATCGTATTCCAATTCCCTCGCGGGTACTAACTCGCTACCGTCTTCATCATTAACGGGTCCGAGCTCAACTACCTGTCGTTCACGATCCAGAGATTGCAGGCTACCCAACTGAAATTCATAGCCGTGAATGCGGGCGTGCACCTGATAATTCAGTGCATCCATATTGGCATCCAATGCGCCGGAGGCAACCTGGTGTAGCAGTGGTTTCCAGAGGTGGGTGCGATTTCGATCGACCAGAGTAACTTGTGCAGCGGGGGACTTGCGGCGGCGCTTAAAGAAAGGGGTAAAAGAAAAATATTGACCGAGCCGCGTAGCCAAATGCAGGCCGCTGGCACCGCCGCCAATAATGACGATCTTTTTCATAGGGGTCTTCCTGTCGATTGCTAAAAGCCGACTCCCCAATCTGTGAAGACCTTTTTTGGTATCGGGAAATATGTCACCGATGTTTTTTCTAACGCCAGTATGTCGCGCTGAAAGACAGATGACAAGTTAATAAAGTCGGTGAAGGCCTCTCTCAATAGAAATCATACAAAGCTCATATCCGGCTGTTGTTCCGGTTTCGCAAAATCCTTAAACCTGGCCTGGTACTGTCTCGTTGTCCTGTGAAATTAGCGCTCGCCAGTCTGCAGACTTGCGCAAGTGTACGCTTACTTCTGGATTCTGTGAGTCTGTTACTACACCGATTATTGACGCCTGGGTGTAACCGCGTTCTAGCAGTGCGCCCACGCAGGCTTCAGCTTGGTCAATAGGAACAGCAGCGAGGAGCCCCCCGCAAGTCTGTGGATCGGTAATCAATGACCACTGTGGCAATGGCTGCCACTCCTGGGGGTTTTCTACAAAGGCGTAGGCATTGGCATTTTGCGGTTGCAGGCTGGATAGCCATCCGCGCTCGATACAAGTGGCGGCGCCGGAGATTAGCGGTAGATTCTCAGCGATCAGTGTCGCGCTTAATCCTTCAGGGCCGAGCATTTCCAATAGGTGGCCCAGCAGCCCAAAGCCCGTGACATCCGTCAGCGCATTGGCGTTATGGCGGGCAAATATCTCTGCGGCGTCGGCATTGCTATGCAACATGGTTTCCAGCGCCTGCTGCAACCATAGGCCTTTAGCCTCTCCCGCGCCCTCTGCTGCCAGGATAGTGCCTACTCCCAATGGCTTGCTCAGGATCAAGCAGTCTCCCCCGCGGGCACCTGTTTTTTCCAGGAGTTGCTCCCGCTCGGAAAATCCATTGACGGTTAAGCCCATTAGCATTTCAGAACCTTCGGCGGTATGCCCGCCAGATAGGACACAGTGGTGTCGGTTCAGCTCGTGGATGGCTCCCGCAAGCAACTGCTGTAGGTCTCGCCGGGTAATTTCCTCTGCAGCCGTAGGCAGGGTTGCAAGGATTTGTGCGGTGGCGGGTCGAGCATTCATAGCAAATAGGTCGGATAGGGCGTGCAGGGCCGCCAGGCGACCAAATATCCAGGGATCATCTACAGGTGCGCGCAATTGGTCGGAGCTCTGCACTAATAAATGATTAGCCGGTAGATCCATAACTGCGGCATCATCACCGACGCCCTTTAACAGGTATTCCGAATGCTGATCCGGAAGGGTCGCCAGCGTGCGGCGCAGGATGTCGGCTCCAACTTTTGCGCCACAGCCATTACAGCGCATAGGAGATAGAGAAGAGCCTGAGCGCTGGTCGACGATGTCTTTGGTTTTGGCAGTGTGATCAGCCATGTCCATTGGCAGCTCACTGAAGCGTCGCATAAATGTGCGGTCGATAGAGTCTTTCCATCGCCACATCAGACCGCTTGCAGCGGCGAAGCCATTTCTTACTGCCACAGCCCGCTTGCCACCACAGGAGAGCAGGCTGAGAAAATCTTTTTGTGGCCGGTATTGTTTTAAGCGGCGTTCGGTCAGGGAGGCGCGCAGATTGTGAAATAGAACTGGCCCCTGGCGAACGGCGTAAACTCCGGCCTTGGGTAGAGGCTCTGGGGCGAAACTGGCCACATCACCAGCTGCAAAAACGTCTTCCCGCCCCTGGGCGCGAAGTGTTTGATCCACCACCACAAAGCCTTTGTCATCGAGGGACAGGCCCGAGTTGGCCAGCCAGGGGGGAGCACAGGCATTGGTGGTGAGTATTAGCTGATCGAGGGGCAGGCAGTCACCGCTCTCATTAACGACACCCTGTTCGGTAATTTCATTAACGGTCCAGTTATGGTGTAACTGAACCCCTAGCTCTTGCATCTCCTTTGAGACTAATTTGCGTGCTCTGACTGGATAGCCCTGGGGAATTGCTGCGGCACCATGAATCAGGTGAACCTCTACCTGCTTTTTCTTAACGGCACCTTGTAAAGCGTGAGCCATTGCCATCGACAGCTCGCAACCTCCGGCACCGCCGCCGACAACTCCTAAGCGGAAAGGTGAGGTGTTTTCACCAACCTGTTTTTGCAGCTTTTGCCAGAAACGGTAGAAATGCCCGATAGGTTTTACCGGGATTGCCAATTCGGAGCCCGGTAACTCGCGGGCGGGAGTCGCGCCGACATCCAAAGAGAGCAGGTCGTACTCTATGGGAGGTCTACCCAATAGGGATACGGTGCGATTATCGATGTCAATTTCGTGTGCACAGGCCTGTATAAAGCGGGCACCAGCGGCCCGGCAGAGCCTGGCAAGATCTATATGAGTGTCTTCCAGGGAGTAATGGCCCGCAACCATTCCGGGCAACATACCGGAGTAGGCGGTTTGCACTTGGGGAGAGACTAGGGTCAGACGCGCGCCTGGCAGAGGGTTCATGGCCCACATTTGCAGCACAATAGCATGGCTATGGCCGCCGCCGACCAAAAGGATGTCCTGGTAGTTTGGATGCTCCTGCATGTCTACTCACTGGCTGGGTAACAGAAAAAATGAGAGGCGGTAAGGATACTGGCTTCCCAAACTTCCGCGCCGCGCAAATACACCCCTGGATAAATAGTAGACAGTTCGCATTTGACTGCGAGCGAATGGACGACGCAGCTGCTTATTATCGCGAATAGCAGCGCCAAGGCAAAAAAATCCCCAGGTGCTGGTCTTTACTGTATGGGCCTAATTGCAGTTGTAATCTGCATAAAATTCATTTTCTGGCGCTTAATTCTAATGCCCCCAGAGCCCGCTTCTCAGAGTGCCTTTTTCCGCCGCTTAATCTGGTGGCTGCTAGCTGGGCTATTGCTGGTGGAAGTTCTTCACTGGTGGGCAGCAAACTGGGTGCGGGTAAAAGCTGGCGACTGGATGGAGGAGCGAGGCCTTGAATTCCATGTGGATCATTTGCGCGTATCGCTGCTGGACCTAAGTGTTATAGCGATTGATGTTAAAGCTGAGAATCGCGAAGGGCGGGGATTCTCTGCTCATGAGGTAATGCTCGATTACAGCTGGTGGCAATTGTTATGGGGGCGAGCTCATTTACCCAAGGCATCGGTGAGCGGTGCCTATATGGACTTGCAATCTTACCCGGGTGAACTGTACCGGGAGTGGGAGGTGGGTGGCTGGAATCTTGGAGGCGGAGCGCGACAGGATCGCGATTTCAGGCTGCTTATCGGTCGCGCCCAGATACGAGACAGCGAACTTTGCTACCTGCACAAGCCTATTTGGAGCCAAGCCACCTGCGCAGCCATCGGCAAACTCCAAACCGATAAATTCACGCTGGCATTATGGCGTAAAGGTGATGTTCCCCTGAACGTAGATATTGCTATTGGGGATTTACAGGTCGGTGATTTATTGGTCTGGGAGAGAGGTAAATCACGATACAACACGGTGATAGGCAGCTTGAAAGGAACTCAGGTCAATTTTTCCTGGCCGAGCCTCAATACAGATCTTAACAAGTTTACTGCGGAATACTTTATAGGATGCCCGCCACAGCGTTGGGCCGATGCAATAACAGGGCTGCAAAGCCTGATTGGACATTGCGCCTCCGCCCGCCGGCTTGCCGCAGAAGGCGATATGAAATTCGGGTTTGGCCGCAAGGCTCGTGCCCAGTGGCGGCAGCTCAATGGTGAGAGTGTTGTACTGAGGCACAGTGATCGCCTTTGGCAGGATTGGCGGGCCGGGGTTATTAGCATCAGTGAGTTTAATTTTGAACGCCCGAAAAAGCGCTTGGGATGGAGGCGAGGCTTTGCCCAGGCATTTGATTGGTGTCCACGACATCTGCGTAACGCCAATTCCCACCTGTGTCTGCGAGCGGCTAATTTAGACCTGCCGGAAAAAACGGTTTTCGACTGGAACGATCGCTTAAAAATAAATACAGGGGCCAGTTCAATTAATCGGGGCTACCTCTTGGATATGGCTCGATCTACCAGCCATCCCATCAGGGCTAATAATGGTGTATTTGGTCCTCTTCAGTTTTATGCCAAAACGCGAATATTATCTTTTGCCCATCTTGCGATAGAAACAGCCAATGGGTGTGTACCGGGCGGTCTGTGGAAGAAGCCCGATCACTGTGTCTCTATGGTTGGTCTCAAAAGTACAGAGGAATTTGCCTTTCAGTTCGGCTCTGCTGAACACAATATTGATTGGGGGCTTTCTAGCGGTCCTCTGCAATTGGCTCAATTTTCAATAGGTGCCAGAGGCCGTCCCAGAGCTAAACTACAGGACCTACGCTGGCGGGCCATTGATACAATAGGTCGTAACGGCCCGCTATCTGCTCAGGACTTTTTTATCCAGTCACTATCAGGGTGTTTGCCGCAGGACTTTCTCCCCTCGGATTGGCAGCCTTTGTGCGCACGTTTGAACAGCTTTTCAGGGCAGGGACATTTTGCCTGGCAGGGAGGTGAAGATGGCTATGCCATTTTGGGAAAACTGCGCCTTCACCGATTACTTCTAAATGATTCCGCTGGTGCAGGAAGTGGCTTACTGATACAGCAGTTTGAAAGTGGCGATAGCTTATTTAAAAGAAAGGTTACAAATAATCCTTGGGTGGCGACCAGTCAGTTACCGGGTATTCCTCAAGGAGTTGGTGATGATAATTACGGCACCGAAAAAGGAAGACTGGATCAACAAAATATTGATGCGGATAAAAATCCTGACGACTTAGGGCTGGCCACCATAGAAAACCCAAACCTGGAAATAAAAAACCTTGTTTTGAAGAAACTGGCTGGCTGTCTCAATGAAGGTTGGAAAAGGTTATTTTATCGCGCCAATAAAAACCACGAAAACCTGCCAGTTTGCTTTGATATCCACTCATTAGAGCAAAGGGAGCCGCTCTTTATATCTTGGCAGCAGGGGATAGATCTCTCTGTAAAAAAAATTTCCGTGGTTAGTGCTGAAGCGAAGACAAAAGGAGGCAGGAAATTATTTGACTTAAAAAAGATAGAGCTACCCCTTGTCAGGCTAAGGCATAGACGTACACCAGACTCTGAATCTTATATCGCTTTGCCCGGTGCAAATGCTGAGCAGTTGAGTGGCTGCTTTCCCGGCGGTAGGCAAGTGAGTTCACTAAATATTCACTGTGTAGATGTTGAGCGCCTTTTACTGGGAGATTACTCCTTCGTTTATTTCAGCCAACGCAATCTAATTGCCAATATGGATGACTCAGCAATTCAATCCGTGCAGTTGAAAAACCTGTCTGGCGAGAATGTTTTTGACCTTGGGGGTGTACTTATACCAAAGCTAGAGTTGCTATGGTCCCGGGAAAAGCCTACCCAGTCAAAAATTGCATTGCAGGATGTTGCTGCTGACAGAGTAACCTTGTGTCTTCCCTGGCTAGCAGAGGCGTATAAATCGATACCGACCTGTGTATTTGGGCAAGATATCCATTCGGTAGGGAAAAGCGGTTGGTCGATCGAAGAAGTGGAATTAAAGGAGGACTTTGAAACTGTACCCATGTTGCAACTGGGGCGAGTATTCACGAAGAGAACGTCTTTTTCCTCCAATACTCTCGATTTTTATGGGCTCAATATCGATGATGTTCTGCTTTGTGGGTTGAGATCTTATTCTTCTGAAAATAATGAAGATATGGGTCTTGCTGATTGCATTGAGACCCCACAAATAAGCTTTAGTGATTCCTGGGCAAAATTGGGTATAGATTCCGACGCCCCCCGCTTGGATTTAGGACCGTTAAAGAGTAAGCCTATCGCGTTTTGGCAAAAGGGTAGCGGCTATTTAGAAGCCGGTGTCCAGAGCTTGAGTTGGAGTCGATTTATCTGGGATAGCGGTGCAGAGTTCTCAGTGTCGAATCTAAGCTTGCAGAATATCCGGGTGTGTACGCGGGATACGGGGCTTGCAGTAACTGTGGATAAGCTGAGTCGGGCCAGGGCAGGTGACTCCCACCATTGTTTTGGGGTTGATAAATTATCCATGCCGGGATTACAGAAAATCAAATTGTCACACCCCTGGTCACTTCAAGGTTCTGTAGAATTGGTTGGGTTATCAATACCCAGGAAAAATTTGGGCCCGCTGAAAATACCAAAATTTGAAATTGATAATATCTCCTTGCAAGGGGAATCTTTGGCGAAAGCCTCTGGTGCGAGGGGATGTATGCCAGGGGGACTATTAAAAGACGAAAAGATTGCGCCCTGTTATGAATTTGGGGCCTTTAGTATTGGCAAGGCAGAAGGTATTAATGGCTCTAGCGGTAGGCAGCTTATCCTTTCTGGGATAAAAATAAGTAATGTACAGTTGCATGAGCAAAATTTTCCACAGGAATTGCCACTTAAACTTTTATCCGTATCCGGTATGGGGGCCGGGCACTTAAATATCAGTCGGCAGGGAGTTGACTTCAAGGATTTACAGTTTAAGGAAATTGCAGGATGTTTTCCCAGTGGTTATCTGGATCAGGGAGATCATTGCTTCAGCTTCTCGAGTTTAATGCTGGAGGGAAACTACCGCCGTGGTCAGGGGGCAGAACTTGCTGTTGTGAGGGTCAATGGCATCACTTTACTTTCACCCTCTGGGGAAGAGTTAGTGCACGGTGAGAGCATAACCTTGTCGCATTTGCTCTTTACCGATACCGAGTGGCGCTTTGCCAGTGGTGAGGCAATTCACTTTCATTTTTTTGAGAGAAACCCGGATAGTTTGGATTTTGATCGCCATAGATGGATGGCTGATTTTAAGTCCCTGTGGGTTGAAGGTTTGAGCTACTACCGCCCTAAGAAAACACTCACTGTTGGTTTTATCGACTTTCTGCGCCCTCGATTTATTCTCTTAAGGGATTTATCGGGGAAGTTTCCGGTAGCCCGAAAAATTAATGAACTGCGAGGATTTGGTGGTATTGACACATTTGCTTTCAGGGAGAATGGCAGCCCACCGCTACTATATCATCTCGGTGACCTATATCTAAAACACGGCACTTTTAGTTGGGTAGACTATCAAGATGAATTCAGGGCCCGCTTACCGGTCCGGGATATCAACTTTAATCTCAGTGATTTAAGTAACTTAGCCGAACACCCCCCTGCGGTGATTGTTGTTAATGGAAGGCCTGGCGGATTTGGTGAGGTTCAGATAGGGGGAACTGTAGATTACTTGGGAGATAAAAAGTGGAATGCTGATCTTACCGGATATCTCACCAGCGTAAATTTGATACCTGCTACGCCTTATATGGCCAAGTTGTTAGGTTACAAAATCCTTCAGGGGCAGGGAGATGCGGTAGTTAATATTCGGGTATTTGAAAATGAACTCGATGGCTTTGCCGATATACGACTGGAAAAACTAAAAGTTCGCCGGGTGCGGAAAGATGATCAGCTACCGGTGAAGTCCACTCTGATTCCCTTGAATATTGCTCTATGGTTGCTAAAAGACGGGCGGGGGGATATCAAGTTTGGCATGCCTGTTAGCGGCAATATTCGCGATCCCAAGTTCTCCTTTAGTTTTGTATTTAGTGAGTTGCTACAAAAGGCAATTATAGATGCCTTGATAAGCTATTTGACTCCCTATGGCGTATATTTGTTGGCACGTTATGCCTGGGGGCGTTTCAGGGCGAAATCATTTGCGTCTATTGACTTTGAGCCTGGAAGTGCAAAATTAACTAATTTAGCACTGACACAACTACAGCGTATGGTCTTTGTTTTACTTAAGAACCCTGACGCACGGCCAGGAGTATGCGGCATCTCTAATGCCCGGGACTGGCAAGCCTTGTACCCCTATTCCATGGCAGGTATGAGCAGAAGCGGAAGAGCTCAAGTTGCTTTTTACCAAAACCCATCTCTGGAACTTCGTGAGGAACTTGAAAATTTGGCAATGGAGCGAAGCCGAAATGTCGAAAAGTATTTGATTGATGCGGGAATAGAGGCTTCAGAATTAATCCCTTGCGCACCTGACTATATTGGTAAGGATTTTGGTGATCCAAGGGTGGAATTTTCGAATTAGAGTTTATTTAAAATAATTCAAATAATGTCTGATTGCTGAGTGGGTTCTCTCGGGGAATATATAAGTTGGCCTGAATCCCCGTAAATAAGCGTTAATGTTGCTTGATAAGGTGCACATGTTTGGCTGGCTTGAAAAAATCTTAGGACTTTCATTAACTTTTTAGATGTTAGGATGAGTTTAGTGTGGTGAGCTGAATGAGCAGTGATTTATTGTTTATTGGCTGTTTATTGCGGAGTGATTATTTCTTGGGAGGTTTGTGCACTATTTCACATTGCGATGTGAAGCTTACGATATTGCTGATTTTGATCAATGGCTGATTAGTTTTCTATGGTAGATTCCACTCCCGATTTTGATATTGATTTTCTGAAGTAAGAAATACTTAGGTAAAAAAATGACTCAAGTACACGGAAGTTGCCTCTGTGGTTCAGTGACAATTAGCGCATCTTTACCCTCTTCAAATTTGGGGGTTTGTCACTGTGGTATGTGCAAAAAATGGGGCGGTGGTCCTCTGTTGGCGGTGGATTGTCAAACCAGTGTTGAGATTACCGGTGAGGAACATGTCAGTGTATTTGATTCATCAATTTGGGCTGAACGGGGTTTTTGTTCAAAGTGCGGTTCGCACCTCTTTTATCGCTTAAAGGAAACTTCCCAATACTCAGTGCCAGCGGGGATCTTTGATCTTCCGGCCGAGACAACAATGACCCATCAAATCTTTATCGATGAAAAGCCGGATTACTACGAATTTGCCAACGACACCCAGAAGATCACGGGGCTGGAGATAGTTACTGAGTACTCATGATAGTGAGTGCTCGCTATCTCTATGGGTATCTTTTAGTCAAGACGGAATATACGCCCGGGATTCACTTTAGGGTTACTATAGCGTCCTAGGGCTGTATCGCCGCTCCCATCACTGGTGATTTCAGCTTAGAAGGGTACCAAAAGGGTCATCTGCATGGGGTTCGCTCACTGCGGCGGCTCTTTTAGCATCTTTGCGTTGGTATCCGGATGTCTCGTTCTGGAAGCACCTAATCTTTTAAGGTGCCGAGAGCATTAAGATGTAATCGGAAGGTAATACGGACTGGCTAAATTCCATGACTGAAACCCAAATTGTAGAAATTTTCCTGGCCAATCAATGGTGGTCCATCCTGGCGTTGGTGGTAATTGTAATTGGCGTAACTTTATGCTGGTTTGGTGGCCTGATGGCTGCGTTGACGGCCTTGGGTAACAAGCGCTGGGTTTGGGGGATTGTAACGATCGTCCTCGGGCCGATTACCGGCATTCCCTATGCATTGCGTTACAAAGAGGCGGAATATGCCCGATCGCTGATGCTGCGGGGAGTATGGGCCTTGCTGGTAGGTCTGATTATCGCCGGGGCTATCTTATTCTTTGGCCGTTAAAGGTTAATAGAGCGCTGGTTCTCAGGTGTCCAGTGCTCTCCTTCCTTCGATCGAATCATCTCTCCACAGACTTTAGACATTTTTAATCAGGCGATCAGTGCGCAGGCGCTCCCGCTTATCAAAGAGCTGCCTTGAGGCCAGGGCAACGGCGAGAGAAGTGCCGAAACCGGTGCCTGATGCAATCGCAAAAAGAATCAGGATTTGATATTTGACGGCAATTGTAGGGGAGGTGCCTGAGAGAATCTGCCCTGTCATCATTCCCGGCAAAAATACTATCCCAGCGGCAGCCATGGAATTAATTGTCGGCATCAATCCTGCACGCATCGCATCCCGCCGAAACTCCAGGCTGGCTTGTTGCCAGGTATGCCCCAGCATCAAGCGATTCTCAATAATATCCCTGGAGCGGTGCATACTTTCTGTTAGACGGTCCAGGCTTAGGGCAACACCAGTCATTGTATTCCCCAGCAACATACCTAAAAGTGGAATGGAATACTGGGGTTGGTACCAGGGAGTAGGGCCAATCAGTACGGCCAAACTCAATATGGTGATACTGAAAGCGGACACCAGCATTGATAAAGTGCCTACGGCAAAACTCCAGCCACCGAGCAGGCGATACTTTTGTCGGGCTGCCACTTGCTGCCCAGCAAATAGCAGCATTGCCAAAGCCAGAAGTCCCACCCAAAGTAGGGTGCCAACTGCAAAAAGGGTTTCCAGTACCAATCCTACCAGAGTGAGCTGAATAGCCGTGCGTAGAGCGGCAACAATTAACGATCTACTTAGTTTTAGTCGCGCTACATGAGTGCATACGGCTAGAGCCAATACCAACCCTGCTGCCAAAGACAACTGCCACCAGGATAGGTCGATTACATTCATCGACGGATCTCCTGTTCTTTCAGTTGATTATCAACAATGGCCAAGTGGCGGTGAGCTACCCTTCGAATCTGCTCCTGGCTATGAGCTACCCAAATCGTAGGCAGCTTGTGCTCCTCAATAAGCCCTGTCAGCCATTGCTCTACCTCCTGGGCAGATCTGGCGTCTAGATTGGCCGTAGGCTCATCTAGAAGAAGCGCTTGGGGTTTGTAGGATATTGCGCGAATAAGAGCCAAGCGCTGCTTTTCTCCCGAAGACAGTCGATTTATTTGCCACTTTACTGCATCTTCAGGAAAGCCGAGAAGTTTAAGTGCATCATTCATGGGGGTTGCGAAGTGATCGCCGACAGTTTCTTCCCACCAGGCAGTCTGCGCGGGAACCAACATCACTTGGCTTCTCCATTTGTGTGCCGGGTAAGAATTTTGAGATTTACCACCCAGGAATATATCACCTTTGTGAGATTCCAGATCTGCTATGGCTCTAAGCAATCGGCTTTTGCCTGAACCAGATGATCCAGATATGCAGGTAATTAGGCCGGGTTCCAGGGTAAAACTTGCGCCCTGTAAGGTGCCGATAGAAAGATCTTTGATTTTAAGGTCCGGCATGGATAGCCCTATAGATATTGGATACCAATAATTATCTCCGCATTGGTGCTCTGAGTGAAGTATTTATAGCTTTATTGAACATTTATAATTTCCGCGTGGATAAGAACTCCTCATTTGGTTCTATCGTTTAAAAATATCAATATAAGAAATTGTGTTTCCTGCTTAATAAGAAGCCATGTTGAGAAAATTAATTATTTTTCTGATGTTTGCCTATAGGGTTGTGACCAAAATATGATTATTTCTTATAGGCATTACTTTGAGTTGTTTAATATTGCTGAGTCGATAATTTTATGTTCTACGACTATCCATTATGGACCCTGTGAGAATCATGTTTATAGTCAAGATAATGTAGATTTTTAATTTTTCTTAATGATGTTTTTCGGGGTATACGAGAGCCCTTCTGTAAATATATTTAACATGAATATTTGCCCCTGCTATATGCGAATTTATTTAATTAATTAAATTTGGTGGTAATGCGGGTTGGTGGAAAATTTTTGTTGTTGAATTAAATTAATTGCCATGTTAGAAAGCGTGCGAATTTTATCCTGTTGTATTGTTTTATTGCGGTGAACGTATGTGGATGGATGTAGCAGGCTAAAGGGATAAATTATAAGAATATAGGAAGGGAATAAATGAAATACTCGTCGAAATCGACAGCTGTTATGGGACTGGCACTAGTTGCTGGGCTGTCGTTGCACTCCCCTGCTAGAGGCGAATCTGGAGTCACAGATAAGTTGTCTGGCAATGAATTGATAGTTGCATCAAAACTAGATGGAGCTAGTGCACTGGATTTTTCTACTGGAATTGGTACTCAAGTAGAAGGTCAGCTGCTAGTAGATGCTATTCGTAAGCAGCTTTATTATAACGAAGCTGATTCAGTAAGTGCTGAGGCAGAGGATCCGCAAGGTGGGGTTTATTCTCGCGATAATGCAGCATTCCGTTATTTAGATTTAATGTATAGCTTGGATGGTACATCTGAAGAAGTCATCAATAGCTATCTTAGCAGTGTCTCTCCCAAAGAGTTTTCTGATTTATATGGCGATCCGGAGCGTGCACGTACTTCTGTTGCTGAAATTCTGATTTATGAACAATTAGAGTTATACCCCACGAATTTAGACCTGCAACAGTCGTTGCTGGATCTCTATTACGATCGAGCGGTCGCAGAAATTGTTCACGCCAATATTGCTCTAGATAAGGCGCTGTCCAGTCGTTTGAATGGAGAGCTGGCTGCTATTGAAATTGAGCATGTCGGGAATGCCTTTACCCTGCTCAATAGTGCTTTCGTTGAGTATGTGGCTCTTGTAGAGAATACGCCCACTTATCTGCAGCAATTGACCAGTTCTCGGGGGCAAGTTAGCCCTCGATATTATGATTCCGTAACAAATACCCAAAACGATGTCGCCCCAGCCGGTGTTTTGCCTGGCGAGTACAAAGATATCACCTTGCTGTACCAGTTAATGGGTAATCTCGCTGCTGTAAAAGTACAGCAGGCAGGTTTATTGATAGAGTCAGACCAGCTTAACTCTTCCTTGTCTACTCAAATGATCGATGAGATTTTATCTTTGCGGAATACTCTGGTAGCCAAGGAAGCTGAGTTACGCACTCTATTCTCCGGTACTGATTTTACTGAAGTATCTTCGCATTCCGGTTTACCTCAGGCGGTAGAGCAGTGGCATTTTCAACTTGATCAGCTGGAAAATGCTATGTCCTGGCTTACCGGTGATACCAATTTCCTCGGTATGTCGAAGTTAGCTGTGCCACATGGTTTTAGCAGCGATACACATTTTGATGCTTTCAATATATTGAGTGAGTTCCTCGATGGGGAAGACACAGGTTTTATTGTGCAGGCGGACAGTAGTCTTGCTACTGCCAAGTTGGATTATGATAACTACCTCCATAATGCCCAGGCATTAACGGACGCCTATATTGGGCGCCATGAACTGTCGTCTAATAAATTATACAGTTTGTTAGGTGCCAGATTCCCAAGTAGTTGCTATGAAAAAAGCTGTGTAGATATCACCAGTGAGGCTCGAGACAATAGTGAAGTAGCTGCTTGGTCGCGGAATGTAGAAAGTGTTCAAAATTCTATCACCCTAAGTCTTCAGCGGCTTGATAATCGCCTGGCAAAAATCGAGTTGGAAGTGGAGCGCTTAGCGCAAGATGCTGGTGTTGCAGATGGTTTTGAGAAGATTGTTGTGGATTATCATTCGCAGCAGAGCTCACTTGGCCAACAGATTAATCGCATTCGCCAGAAGCAAGAAGTGTTCAACTCCCACTCGGTATTATTCGAATCTCTATCTATAGCAGCTCAAACTTACATGAGTAGTAGCTGGGATGCCGTTGGTGAACTTTCAGATCGTTTGGTTGCAGTTAACAACTCTATTGACACCCTTGATGATTTTACTTTGCCCGAAGCTGCGAACGTGACTCTTGCAGCTGAGCACCGTGCGTCTCTGTATGATAGCAGCGGTAAAATTCTGCAAGCTGGTAGTCAGTACCGCCTGGAAAGCTTATGGCTCGAAGTGAATGCCATTGTTTTGGAACTCGCCCAGAGTGAAGCGACACTGGTGCAGGAAGCAAAACGTCTCTCTGTTATTTTGAATCAGGCCAAAAGCTTGGTCGCGGTTGCAACCAGTGACGCCCCAATGGCCGCTCAGCGCTATTTTGCAGACTTGATTTATTCTCGTCGAATTACAGAGACGGCCTTAAAAGCGACCAGTGATTTTGATCGGGCACAACAGTGGCTTTTCTATACTGCCGAGGCCCTGGAGTACAAATGGCAAAAACCTTTCGCTATTCGTGATGTAGATATCAGCAAAGGCTCTGTATTCCATCTGCGCAGTGCTGGGGATATGTGGGATTTTTACGGCAAAATGATGGATTTTGACTCGCCGGGTATAGCTACTTCTCATCAGGAGAGAGATGTCTTTTCCATCAAAGAGGATGTATTCGGATACAGGGATAGTATTAACGGTAGAGAGCAAACCTATTTACACCCAGATCCGAATCAGCAAAACGGGCCCCGCTTAAGCGCCCGAGAGGCCTTCCAAGAACAGCTGAAATTACTGGCGCGCACTTTCGGGTCAGACACCTGGGTTACAATCGAGTTTAGTACGGTTAAAGAACCTGTTAGGAGTGACCTTTTCACTGGACCGATTATCAGTGAAGTGGATGGGGAGAGCTGTATCGCGGTTGCTGGTGCCTATGGGGATAAGATTGAAACAGTAGAGCTTAATATCCCCATTCTCTATAGCACTAGTGGTGAAGTTCAAACCCCGGCTTACCTTACCTATGGTGGTGCCAGTGTTGTGCGGGATTCTCTCCCTGGAAATGAAGTTATCACTGATGAAGGTGCTGCTGGGGTTGAGGGAGAGTTCAACACTTACAGTGCGCTGTTCTGGGATGCCGCAGGACTTTCTCAGCTGGCTGCTGTTCGCAATAGTTATCGTGTACCTATGAGTGCGGCTCTGGATGTATTTGGATCTGGAGCGGGTTCTATCAATACGGTTACGAATAAATTTAAAGAACGCAGTGTGGCAGCGACAGGTTGGCGTTTATCCTTCTTATTGGAGGATATCTACGGTTCAGTGGTGGATGTTGAAGCAATTAGGGATGTAGAGCTGATTTTTGAGCATCGCTTTAAGGCCAGTAACTACTCCTCATGTGCTGGTGGCGACCCCTCTGGCCCTCTGTAATAAGTAACAATGCTTTTGGTGATACATAACTTCAAAAAGGGATTGCGCAATTGCCGCAATCCCTTTTTTGCTTTAGTCACTGCGTTCCCGGCAGGAAAGGGGAGCCGGCACAAGGCCTTTTATTTACCTATTCCTTCCTAATGCAATAACTGTGTAGTACCATTTTGCATAGAACTAAAGCAGTTCGAGATTGAGGACTATGCCAATCCCCTTTGTCAGATAGTGCTTCATTACCAGCTCCCTTTGAACCTCCCGCCTCAGTCCGCCATAATCCGCCCCTTCCGAACAAAATAACGAGTGCTGTATGACCGACACCTCTGTTTATGAGGCCACAGAGCGCCTGCCGTTAAAGGAGTACACCGAAAAGGCGTACCTGGATTACTCCATGTATGTGATCCTGGACCGCGCCCTGCCGAATATCGGTGACGGCCTTAAGCCTGTACAGCGGCGTATCGTGTACGCCATGAGTGAGCTGGGCCTGAAGAATACTGCCAAGTATAAGAAGTCCGCGCGCACCGTTGGTGATGTGATCGGTAAGTACCACCCCCACGGCGATAGTGCCGTGTACGAGGCGATGGTACTGATGGCACAGCCGTTTAGTTATCGCTACCCCCTGATTGATGGCCAGGGCAACTGGGGCTCGCCGGATGATCCCAAGTCCTTTGCCGCAATGCGTTACACCGAGTCGCGCATGGGTAAATATTCGGAAGTGCTGCTGTCGGAGCTGGGTCAGGGCACTGTGGACTGGCAGCCCAACTTTGACGGCACCATGGATGAGCCCTGCGTACTGCCTGCGCGGGTGCCCAATATTCTATTGAACGGTACCACCGGTATTGCCGTGGGTATGGCTACGGATATTCCCCCGCATAACTTGCGCGAAGTGGTCAACGCGACTGTAGAGCTGCTGGAAAATCCCAAGGCCACAGTAGAAGAGTTGTGTGAGCATATTCTCGGCCCGGATATGCCCACTGAGGCAGAGATTATTACGCCGCGGGATGATATCCGTAAGATTTACACCTCCGGTCGCGGTTCTATCAAGATGCGCGCCCTGTGGAGCAAGGAAGACGGCGATATTGTCATTACCGCGTTGCCCCATCAGGTGAGCGGTGCCAAGATACTGGAGCAGATCGCCCAGCAGATGCAGGCGAAGAAGCTGCCCATGGTGAGCGACCTGCGCGATGAGTCGGATCACGAAAACCCGACGCGCCTGGTAATTGTGCCGAAATCCAATCGGGTGGATATGGAATCGGTGATGAATCACCTGTTTGCTACTACCGATCTTGAGCGCAACTACCGCGTCAATATGAATATGATCGGTATCGACGGGCGCCCGCAGGTGAAGTCCCTCGATAAAATCCTGCGGGAGTGGCTGACTTTCCGCGCCACTACCACCCGCCGTCGTCTGCAGTTCCGTTTGGATAAAGTTGAGAAGCGCCTGCACCTGTTGGCAGGTTTGCTGGTTGCCTTCCTCAATATTGATGAAGTGATCGAAATTATCCGTACCTGTGACGAGCCCAAGCAGGAGCTGATGGATCGCTTTGAGCTCACGGATATCCAAGCGGACTACATTCTCGATACCAAGCTGCGCCAGTTGGCACGCCTGGAAGAAATGAAGATTCGCGGCGAGCAGGCGGAGCTGGAAAAAGAGCGAGATACCCTCACCAAGACCCTGAATAGCGAGCGTCGCCTTAAGACCCTGATCAAGAAAGAGCTTCTGGCCGCAGCCAAAGAGTTTGGCGACGATCGCCGTTCCCCGATTGTGGCTCGTGAAGAGGCCAAGGCGTTTAGTGAATCCGAGCTGCTGTCTTCAGATCCCATCACCGTTATCGTTTCTGAAAAAGGTTGGATTCGCGCGGCCAAGGGCCATGAAATTGATGCGGCAGCACTCAGTTATAAGGCGGGGGACAGTCTCGGTTTTGCCGCGCGGGGCAAGAGTAACCAGCCCGCGTTATTACTCGATAGCACCGGTCGCAGTTACTCCATTGCCTCCCATACTTTGCCTTCAGCACGGGGGCAGGGCGAACCCCTCAGCGGGCGTATCAATCCCCCTTCCGGTGCTACCTTTGAGGGCTTGTTGATGGGCCCTGATGAGCAGCGAGTATTACTGGCTTCCGATGCGGGCTATGGCTTTATCGCCAAGCTCTCGGATTTGCAGTCGCGCAACAAGGCGGGTAAAGCCATGCTGACCCTGCCCAAGGGGGCCCAGGTACTCCCACCTCAATTGCTGGAGAGTCTCGATGACGTCTTGCTGGCAGCGGTGACCACTGAAGGGCGCATGTTGGTATTCCCTGTGACTGAGTTGCCGGAATTGTCCAAAGGCAAGGGCAATAAGATTATCAATATCACTTCGGCCCGAGCTGCGGCCCGCGAAGAGGTGGTCATTGGTGTTGCTGTATTGAAGGGCAGGGACCAGCTGGTCGTTCACGCCGGTAAGCGCCATACCAAGATCAAGATCTCGGAGATGGATCACTATCGCGGCGAGCGTGGCCGGCGTGGCAACAAGCTGCCCCGGGGCTTCCAGAAGGTTGATAAGATCGAGGTTCTGGAGAAATAGACCCATCCCGGATGCAGGTCGAAAGGGCGGTCCTAGTGACCGCCTTTTTTAATGGGGTTTTGGGATATTGATAACTCACACATTGATGAAATAATAAGCAGGCTTATAATGAGCGGCCTTAGACAGGGAGAGCAGATATGTCCAGGGAAGATGCCGTTACTGAAATGAGTTTTGAACTACACAGTGCAGCACGGCTGCTGCGGCGAAACTTTGACCGCAGAGCCAAGGACCACGGGCTGAGTGGATCCCGCTGGCAGGTGCTTTGGCATCTATTGCGTGAGGAGGGCCTCAAGCAGGCAGAGTTGGCCGAGCGCCTGGACCTAGCGCCGATCAGTCTGGCGCGCCAGCTGGATAACCTCCAGCAGGAGGGGCTGGTGGAGCGGAGGCCCGATCCCGAGGACCGGCGCTGTTTCCGTATTTATCTGACGGAGCAGGCAATGCCGGCCCTTGAGTTATTGGGCGGTGTAGCCCAGCAGACCCGCAGTGAGGCACTTGCGGGCTTTTCCGCCGCAGAGGTGGATCAATTGCAGTCGCTGCTATTGCGGTTGCGCAAGAATTTGACACGTGAAGAGATTGAATGTGACTGAAAAGCTGTCCATTAAGCTAGACCGCGCCGGACAACGAGAGTTCGCACTCTCCTTTTTCCTGGTACTGGCCGTCCTGATAGGGGGATGGAACCTGTTGCGCGGCAGCGATATTGTCGAGACAGAGAACGCTTACGTGAAAGCGGACAAGATTTCCCTGGCGCCCGAAGTTAGTGGTGTTGTCACCCAGGTGCTGGTGAGTGCCAACCAGGTAGTGGAGAAAGGGCAATTATTGATTCAGATCGACCGCACGGCCTTCGAACTGGCGGTGACTGAGGCGGAGGCGCGCCTGGCCCAGGTGCGCAACGAATTGCTCGCTCGCCGTTCAGAATATGCTGAAGCAGACGCAGCGTTGCAGCAGGCACGCAAAGATGCGGACTTTTACCGCCGCCAATTGGAGCGCAATGAAAAACTGAGCAAGGTGGCGTTTTCCGAGGCGGAGCTGGACAGCGCCCGTCAGCAGCTGGAGCGCGCCCGCGCCCAGATCACCATTAATGCTGAGAAGCTCTCCAGCTTGCGCGCTGAACTGGGAGGTGACCCCAGTATTGCCCTGGAAGAGCAGGCAGATTTAAAAGTGGCTCAGGCGCAACTGGATACCGCCCGCTACCAATTATCGCGCACGCGCATTATTGCTCCAGTGGATGGCACTATCGCCAATACCGTACCCAAGGTGGGGGAGATGGCCACCCTGGGCATTAATCTGCTGCAAATGATTGGTTCCACTGGCCTTTGGGTGGAGGCCAATCTGAAAGAGACCGAGCTGGGTCGCGTGCGCACGGGCCAGCAGGCGGAAGTGACCCTGGATGCCTACCCGGATTTTGAGTGGCAGGCTCAGGTGGACAGTATGAGTCCCGCCAGTGGCAGTGAGTTTGCTTCCACACCGCCGCAGAATGCCAGTGGCAAGTGGGAGAAAGTAGTGCAGCGGGTGCCAGTGCGCCTGCGTCTATACCCTCTCAAGGATTCTCCGCCTCTGCGCGCAGGTATGAGTGCCAAGGTACGAATTGATACCAGTGAAGACGATAAAGTGGTGTCGGCTCGTGCAACGAGCGGTGAAAGCGGCAGGGTGGTGCTTTAACTGGGTTTGAGAGAGAGGGTTCTGGGCCCGATAGAACTCGGGCCCGAGAGCTGCACCTAGTTGCTTATTGAACTCGGTGCCAAGTTTGGGTGCGGTAGAGGAAGCCCAGGTAGCCGCGCAGCTTAAGGGTGTTGTCATCCTCCAGCCAGACTTTAAGGTCGTAAATCTTGCCTTTTACCGGGTCGAGAATTTCCCCGTCCTCGTATTTTTTCCCTTTCTTTTCCAGCCCGCTGATGACATCCATGCCGACAATGGGCTTACCTTTCAGGTCGCCTGGGCACTTGTCGCAAACGGTGTCGTTAGGCTTCATCAGAAGATCCACTACCTTGCCGTAATACTTCCCATCCTTTTCATAGATGTTGACGATGGACTTTGTCTCTCCGGTCTCGTCATCGATAGTGCGCCAGTTGCCCAGGATATCTGCAGCACTGGCCTGCAGGGCGAACAGCAGGCCAAAGGTGGCCAGAAGCAGGTTTCTAATCATCACTTATTTTCCTATGTAAAGTAGGGTGACCCGGATATTACATCAAGTCACCTGTGAGGGCAGTGGGCTAGTCGTCATCAGGTAAAATCTAACAGTCAAAAAGTAGCATTTGGCCACATATCCCTGCCTTTTCTCTCTATTTGTTCCAATTTCGGGACCTTTGTGAGTTACCCAAAGGCACCTTTAAGAGGAACAGCTCAAGGGGATACGCTTGCCGGATTCTGGCGGTGCACTGGCCCAGACTTCCCGCTCCGGGTGCTCGGCGAAAGGGGATTGCAGTAACTGGCGCAGAGTCCGCAAAGGATGATAGTCGCCATCTTCAGCAGCCTCGATGACCTTCTGAGCCAAATAGTTGCGCAGAATGTATTTCGGGTTGACTGACAGCATGGCTAGATTGCGCTCCCGGGAGTTATTTGTCTCCCGGGTGAGGCGGCGATCATAGTGCTCCAGCCATTGATCCAGGGCGCTGTGGTGAGTGGGTTTGAGTAACTCGTGCAAAGCGCTGGCCGGACGCTCCCCCCGGTAGTGGGCCAGGGCGCGGAAAAACAGGCTGTAGTCGGCCTGGCCGTGTTGAAGCAACTTCAGCAGTTCCGAGCAGAGGGCCTGGTCGCCATCCTCTTCTTTTTCCAGGCCCAGTTTGGCCCGCATACGCTGCGCATAGGCCTCGCTTACCACGGGCTGGAATTGCTCCAGGCATTCGCGCAGGGCGTCTACACCGACAAAGGCCGACAGTGCATGGGCGAGAGCATTCAGGTTCCACAGTACGACTCCAGGCTGTTGCTCAAAGGCATAGCGGCCGGTGTGGTCGGAGTGATTGCAGATAAAAGTGGGGTCGTAGTCGTCCAGGAAGGCGTAGGGCCCGTAGTCAAAGGTGTCGCCAATAATCGACATGTTATCGGTGTTGAGCACGCCGTGGGCAAAGCCTACGGACTGCCAGGCTGCAACTAGCTCTGCACTGCGGCGGGTGGTAAAGCGCAGCAGTGCTTCAGCTTGGTCGCCCACTGCCATACCCTCTGTACCCGGTATAAAGCGTCGGCAAATAACCCCGATCAACTCCTGTAGGGCCTCCAGTTGCTTGGTGTAAAACAGGTATTCAAAGTGACCGAAACGCACGTGGCTCTCCGCTACTCGGATCAGCATGGCCCCGGTTTCGATTTTCTCACGGGTGACAGGTTCGTCGCTTCCGACAATGCACAGTGCCCGGGTGCTGGGAATACCGAGGCCGTAGAGTGCCTCACTGGCGAGGTACTCCCGTATGGTGGAGCGCAATACTGCGCGGCCATCACCAAAGCGGGAGTAGGGCGTTTTTCCTGCACCCTTTAAATGCAGTTCCCAGCGCCGGCCTTCACTCTCGATTTCACCCAACAGCAGTGCTCGCCCATCCCCCAGGTCCGGGTTGTAGACCCCGAACTGGTGACCGGTGTATTTCATCGCAAATGGGCGGCTTCCCTTAAACAGGCGGGCGCCGCAGCCCAGCTCGGCCCAGGCGGGGTCAGATTTCTCGTTGGGATCTATTCCCAATAGTTGCAGCACAGAAGGGTTGGTATCGATTACCTTGGGGTGGCGGAAAGGAGTGGGTGCTATGGGGGTGCCAAAGGCTTCCCCCATATCCGCATAGTGGTGTTCGAGAGTGACTTCGCTCAGTTTCATAGCTTTTGATTGTAGGGTGAATATTTGCGTAAAACGCCAGTGTTCAGAGTGGCTCACAAGGGCCCCTGGCTCTTATACCGCCGTTATCTGTAGGGGCCGATTCTGTGAGCGCCAGTGTTGCTCTTCCTGCTCCAACAATTCTGCAATTGCCGGGCTATCCTCCAGCCACTGTTGATCGGCTTCCAGGTGATAGGCGTCTCCCTGGTCATATAGCTTTAAGCCGTCTAGGCTGCGTTCGGTGCGGTCCCGGTGAATAATACATCCGAGGCGCAGGCATAACAGAAGGTCTGGGCTGGGGTGGAAGCCATAGTGCTCCCGTGGCGGTTTGATTCTTCCCCGTTGGTTGTGCACCAGATAGGCCAGGTGCTCCTGTTCACTTTTGGCAAATCCGGCCATATCGGCGTGTTTAACCATATAGGCCCCCAGCTTGCGGAAGCTACTGTGGGTTAGGGCCAGGCCGGTTTCGTGCAACTGGATAGCCCAGTGCAGTCGCACCTTGCCTTCTGGTGGGTACTGGGGGCGCAACTGCTGCAGGAGCTTGAGTGAGGTGGAACTGACACGTTTAGCCTGGTTGGTATCTACCTGCCAGCGCTCTACCATGGCGGCAATCGTATCTGCACGTCGATCCCCGCCGTGCAAGCGCCCGGCCAAGTCGTGCACTATGCCCTCGCGGATTGCATAGGGAGAGACTTCCATACGCATAATGTCAAGTTCGCAGAATATTGCATGCAGTATCGCCAGGCCGGCAGCGAATACCGGGCGACGCTCTTCATCCAGATAGGGCAAATCCAGGTCCGCGATATGTTTGGCGGAGGAAACCCGGTGCGCAAGCTGATCGATATCCCCGCGCTTGATCGCCTTTACTTCACCATCATTGCAAATCCTGGCAACCGCTTTGATAGTCCCGGAGCAACCGGTAACTTCCGCGCCTTCGGCAATATGCTGTAGCTCCTGCAATTCGGCCCGAGCCGCTCGCCGCGCGCGCTGGAAGTGGTTTACAGTGTTGCGGCTGATCAGGCCATCGGCAAAGAAACGTTTACTGTAGGAAACACAGCCTATATCCAGGCTTTCCAGTTGCTGTGGAGTATCACCACCGCGAACCAGCTCCGTAGAGCCACCGCCAATATCAATAATGCAGCGCAAGCGAGGGGGGCCATTGGCGGCGGCGAGAACCCCGGTGAAGATCAGGCGGGCCTCCTCGATGCCGCTGATAATTTCCACCGGCACCCCGAGTATTGATTCCACTTCTTCCAAAAAGCCATCGGCATTGGCCGCAGCCATACGCAGTGTATTTGTACCCACAACACGTACATGGTCGAGGGGCAGTTTATCCATCACAGGTTGAAAGCGCTGCAGAGCGGCCAGGGCCCGTTCGGTTACTGTCGGGTCCAAGTGGTGGTTAATATCCAGCCCCTCGGCCAGGCGCACCATGGCTCTGTCTGTGTGCAGGCGTACCATGCGCTGATCACGAAATTCTGCCAGGAGCAGATGAAAACTGTTTGAGCCCAAATCTAGGGCGGCATAGCGTTCGTTTGGAGTTTGCATCAATATCCCGTTGAAAGCGCTAATGTATGGAGCCGGACGCTCTATTATTCATTTTGCCACTTTTCAGTCCAATTGTGAGTGCAGTCAATTTACAGCGCACCAAAAAGGCGCCATTCATAGAAATATGACAAAATTATTAAATATCTTTTATAAATAAAAGATATTTTTTATTTATTTGTGCCTATTTATGGACTGAAACAGTGTGGCAGAAAACTGTGAAGCCATACTAGATCGTTATATTGCTATAGGCGCTTGCTCACAGCCACATTTCAGTGGCATATTTCTTTACTTAATCTTGACCCTCAGCCCCGTGTTAAGGCTGCTTCCAGAATAATCTGGATTTTTAAACTGCCGTCAGATACTGGGTGCGTTTTATGGTTTTGCAATGTCTAACGATGTGCCTCTATTTCCCAAAGAGTTGAGCTGGCTTTCATTTAACGAGCGTGTTTTACAGGAGGTGGAAGATGAAAGTGTACCTGTTATTGAGCGCGTACATTTTTTGGGAATCTTCTCTAATAACCTGGATGAGTTTTTCCGTGTGCACGTTGCAGCGGTACGTCGTTTAGCAGCCTTTTCCGTTGGCGGAGAAAAGAAGGAATATTACAGTAATCTATTGCAATCGATTAATAATCGAGTGTTGAGGTTACAGTTGCGCTATGCGAAGGCCTATAACAAAGCTTTAAAGGATCTGGCAAAGCATGATATCCATGTGGTTAGGGAGACTTCGCTTAGCGATAACCAGCGCCAGTTTGTAGAAAGTTACTTTCACCGGGAAGTGCTGCCGGAGTTGGAGCCATTCTTTATCGATGGGCGCAAGCCCATGCCATTGATTAATGAAACTAGTATCTATTTTGCGATAGCACTTGAGTTGGATGATGGTACCGAGCGCTATGTGGCAATGGAGATTCCTACGGATACACTTCCCCGCTTTGTGGAGATTCCTCCACGGGAGGGGAAGCGGGAGAAAGTCTACATCGTTCTCGATAATATTATCCGAGGATGCCTTAAAGAAATATTTCGCCATGTGGTGCCTATCGCTAAAGCCAGCGCCTATACCTTTAAGATCAGTCGCGATGCTGAGTTGGAGTTAAGTGAAGAGGTAACCCAGAATATTCTCGACCGAATGGAGCGCTCTCTAAAAAAGAGAAAGCGCGCAGATCCGGTGCGTATGGCATACGATGGTGATATGCCTGAGGCTTTACTGGAGTTGGTGAAGAAGAAACTGAAAATGGGGCGTTATGATACCTATACCCCCGGTGGGCGTTATCACAACTCCAAAGATCTGATGAAATTCCCGGGAGAATCCGCCCGACTTCGCTATAAGCGCCTCACACCACTGCCAGCCTTACCGAAAAATGAAAGTGTATTTTCACAGCTATGCGCAGGGGATCGGCTTTATTATTATCCCTATTATGACTTCCATGCGATTGTCAATTTCCTGGCCTCTGCCGCACTAGACCCTCAAGTTAAAGAAATTCGGATTAATCTCTACCGGGTAGCAAAGAACTCCCGTGTAGTTGCGGCTCTGGTTAATGCGGTTCGCAATAACAAAAAAGTGACTGCGGTGGTGGAGTTGCGGGCGCGCTTTGATGAAAAGGCCAATATCCATTGGTCCCATGAGTTGAGCGATGCCGGGGTGAATGTAGTGTATGGCATGCCCAACCTCAAAGTACATTGCAAGTTAATTTCTGTGCTTCGCCGCGAGGATGGCAAAGACCGTTTCTACAGCCATCTAGGCACCGGTAACTTTAATGAGAATACAGCGAAGGTCTATTGTGATTTTAGCTTATTGACCAATAACCAGGAGCTGGGTAGGGACGTGTACAATGTATTTGAGTTTATGCAGGCACCGCGTAAGCGCCCTTCTTTTAAACGTATTATCACTTCACCTTTTTTCTATCGGGATGCGATTACTGCAGCGATAGATCGTGAAATTGATGCCGCCCAGGCGGGGAAGGAAGCGGCGCTATTTTTCAAGTGTAATAACCTTGTGGATAGTCAGATTATTGAGCAGCTGTATCGTGCCAGTGCCGCAGGTGTAAAAATTCGTATTATCGTTCGTGGGATGTGTGCATTGGTTTGTGAAACTCCGGGCGTATCAGACAACATTCGTATTATCAGTTTGGTAGATAAGTACCTGGAGCATGCCCGGGTCTATATTTTTCACAATGGTGGTGATGAGCTGATGTGGTTGTCTTCGGCGGACCTGATGAAACGAAACCTGGATCAGCGAGTTGAAGTCACTTTCCCGCTTATGAATCCGGAGCACCAGGCTACAGTTCGCAAAATTATGGAATTGCAGTGGAGTGATAATCAGAAGGCGCGGCTGATTGATGCCAAGCAAACAAATTCCAAGTTGGCTAATGAGGGACGAAAAGGTTGTCGATCCCAGGATGCCATCTATCGCTTTTTAAAGCAGCGTGAGGCGGAGTAGTATAGATCGCCAATAATGGGCTGCAGACCTTCCTTAGATTAAATGGTGACCCTTCAGTTTGTCTGTGGGGTCACAAATACCATTTGCACTGCTAACATCATTATTCTACCCAGTTTAGGCTTCACTCTTGATAGAGTGCATCTTTTCTCTATTTATTGATCCCGCTACCAAGATAGAAACTCTACTGTTGGTTTTATAGCCGATATCACAAGGAGTTAATCCAAAAATACGCTGTCACCTTGTTCTATTATTTTATAGTTAGCCAGATTTTAAGCTCTGTACCAGTAGGGCGGATTTGGGGAGGCTGGTATTTGGATTTTGGTGATCAATAGTAGAAGCGTTGGTGAAGTGCTCTATCTATGCTAAATGATATTCCTCTATTTCCCAGCGAATTAAGCTGGCTATCTTTTAATGAGCGAGTACTACAGGAAGCTGAGGATGAAACAGTCCCGGCTATCGAACGGGTACACTTTCTTGGAATTTTCTCCCAGAATATGGATGAGTTTTTCCGCATTAAGGTGGCTGGTGTACGGAGGTTGGCGAGTATTGATTCTGGTGTGGGGCAGAGGGAGCACTTTTCCCAGCTATTGAAAACTATTAATGATCGTATTTTGACACTTGAAAAGCGCTATGCCGAAGCTTATGTCAAAGTGTTATCGGGATTGAAAAAACATAGTATTTATCTTGTTCAAGAAGATAGCTTAAATAGCCATCAGTTGGGATTTGTAAAAAATTATTTCCATAGCCTGGTTTTACCGGAGTTAGAGCCTTTTTTTATCGATGGCAGATCAGCAATGCCATTGCTGAGTGACAATAATATCTATTTCGCTATCACTTTGAATTTAAAAGGGGAGCCAAGCAGATATGCAGTTATGGAGATTCCCACTGCTATTCTTCCCCGGTTCCTGGAAATCCCATCGCGCCAAGGCAGGAAAGAAAAAGTTTACATCGTTCTGGATAATATTATTCGAGTGTGCCTGGAAGAAGTCTTCCGCAATGTTCTGCCTATTCTTTCAGCCAAGGCCTATATGTTCAAGATAAGTCGGGATGCAGATATTGAGCTGGGGGAGTATGTCAACCGGGATATTCTCGAACGTGTTGAACGGTCGCTCAAACAGCGTAAGCGTGCAGAGCCGGTACGTCTTGCTTACGACATGGAAATGCCTAATACACTGTTGGAGCTGATTAAGAAAAAGTTGAAGATGGGGTCCAGGGATAGTTATACCCCTGGTGGGCGTTATCACAACTCCAAAGATCTTATGGGCTTTGCCCCGGACTCCAAAAGTTGTCGATATAGAAGGCCGGCGCCACTTTTGGCTTTATCTACCAGTGAAAATATTTTTGATCAACTGCAAGCCGATGATGGGTTGTTTTGTTATCCGTACCATGATTTTTGGGCAATAACAAATTTCCTTGCCTCGGCCTCTATTGACCCGCAGGTAAAAGAGATACGTATCACTTTGTATCGAATGGCGAAAAACTCAAGAGTGATCGCGGCGTTAATTAATGCGGCTAGAAATAATAAAAAAGTAATTGCGGTTGTTGAATTGCGGGCGAGTTTTGATGAAAAAGCCAATATTTATTGGTCCCGTAAATTAATAGAAGCAGGAGTGTTGGTTGTTTACGGCGTTCCTGAAATGGAGGTTCATGCGAAGTTAATTTCTGTAGTTCGCCGTGAGCAGGGAAAGAATTGTTTTTATACCCAGTTGGGAACAGGAAATTTTAACGAGAGTACTGCTCGTGTCTACTGTGATTTCAGTGTGTTGACTAATGATCAGGGCGTGGGTCGCGACATCTATAACTTGTTTGAATTTATGCGATTCCCCAATACAAAACAGGTTTTCAAGCATATTATTGTCTCTCCTTTCTCATTGAGAAGTTCCTTTGAGCAGGCCATAGACCGGGAAATAGAGGCGGCCCTCGCTGGGCGTAAGGCTGGCATATTCTTTAAGTGCAACAGCCTGATAGACAGCAAACTGATTGCCCACCTTTATCGGGCGAGCGCTGCGGGAGTAGAGATTCGATTGCTCGTTCGCGGTGAGTGCTCTTTGGTATGTGACACCCCTGGATTATCCGACAATATTAAGGTGATCAGTTTGGTGGATAAGTTTCTGGAGCACGCAAGGATTTATGTGTTTCATAATGGTGGCGATGAACTGATGTGGATGTCCTCTGCAAACCTGAAAAACCGCTGTCTGGATCAGCGGATCGAAGTCACTTATCCGGTAACCAATTCTCGACACCTCCGAACCATTAAGAAGATCATGGAATTACAGTGGCATGATAATCAGAAGGCCCGCTTAATTGATGCCGGTCAAACCAACACCAGGTTGGCAAATGAAGGGAGTAGGGGCTGTCGGGCTCAGGACGCTATCTACCGCTACTTGAAGAAGCATTCCCAGAGGTACTAAAAAGGCAGAAGGGAATTGTACGGTGCCCAAGAGTGTATGGGCATAGATGCTTTACAGGCCTAACCGGGTAACTTCACCGCATGTCTCAAATACTGTCTATCACGCTAGAGGCAACTCTTTTCTTTAGTTGGGGCTAAATCCCACCAGTTGTCCATCACTAAATGAAAAACGATAGCCCTGCCCCACCTTCAGCCGCTGGCCGCAGGGGGATTGAATCGTAATACGGGGATATTGTGGTGTTGAGATCCAGGTCGCAAAGTCGCCTCTGGGTCCACGCCCCAGCAGCTGGTAATAATCTCCATAGTTACAGAAGGCTGCTGGCGTACACCTTTCCGCGCCCCAGACATAGGCAATCACGTCGAACTGTTGGGGGAGGCCGTATGACTCTACGAATGGTTGTCGCGGATTTTCGGTAAAAGTAAACACTTCATCAAAGGACAGGGTTGGAAACCCCCGGGCGGGGGTTGCGCAGCTAACTACGTGGGGTTTTCCTGTGATTCGTGCGTAAGGTGGTGGGCGCTTTGCCGGCGGAAGCTTACCGGGGATGGACATCTCGCTGGGGAAATAGCCGCAACCGCTGGTCGTCAGCAGGGAATAAGTTGCGGCAACTAGAGCCCAGCGAAAAATATGCACGGATTATCCGCTCCCTTGGAAAAGTCCTCCTACCAATATAGTCATAGATTGGTCGTCTACTTTTGTTGTGCACGGTTATGGGAGCGGCGCGGGAAACGCCACTTGCGTCGATAGGGGAAAGCACTCTCCACATGTCCGGCGCGAATACGATCTTGTAAGAGTTTCCAGAAGCGATAGTTGTATAAATCGCCGTGCTGTTTTTCGAATGCAGCGCGTGCGGTGGGATTGCCAGAGAAGAACAGGCGGAATTCTTCCGGGAAGACGTCGGCTTCTGCGACGGTATACCAGGGCTTGTCGGCCAGCTCCTGCTCAGAGGTGTGAGCTTCGGGAATCTTGCGGAAGTTACATTCCGTCAATGGGCAGAGCTCATCGTAATCGTAGAAGACTACCCGCCCGTGACGGGTAACCCCAAAGTTTTTCAGCAACATATCACCAGGGAAGATATTTGCGGCTGCCAGTTGTTTGATCGCATTGCCATACTCTTCCATGGCCTCCTTGGTTTGCTCTTCATTGGCGTGTTGTAGGTAGAGGTTAAGTGGTTCCATACGCCGCTCTACATACAGGTGTTTGATGATGACCCGCTTCTCATCAATGATCAGTTTCGATGGCGCCACTTCTTGCAGTTCTTTGATCAGTTCTTCACTGAAGCGATTGCGGTAGAAAATAAAGTAAGAGTACTCCTGGGTGTCAGCCATACGGCCGACCCGGTCAGAGCGGGATACGAACTTGTACTTTTCCTTTACGATCTTCTCGGTGACAGTTTTCGGCTGGTCGAACTCATCTTTAATGACTTTAAATACCACCGGGTAGGAGGGCAATGTGAATACACTCATCACCATCCCTTTAATGCCCGGTGCAATAACAAACTTGTCGTTACTGACCTTCATATGGGCGAGGATATGGCGGTAGAACTCGGTCTTACCGTGTTTGTGGAAGCCGATAGAGTTGTAAAGCTCAGACTTCTCCTTGAGCGGCATAATGGTGGACAGGAAGCGCACAAAGCGGGAGGGGATTGGCGCATCCACCATAAAGTAGGAACGGGTAAAGCTGAAAATGATACTGGCGGAGTCGTTGTTGTAGATCAGGGTGTCCACAAAAATACCGCCGCGCCCGTTGTTTAGGCAGGGCAGGATCATGGGGATAACTTCGCCGTTCAGGATTATGCGCCCCACCAGATAGGCCGCTTTGTTACGGTAGAAAACCGACTCCAGCATGTCCACTCGCAAGTGTTTCTCGTTGTCCACATTGGCCAGAGGTGCACTGCGCAGGGATTCGCAGATATGGGCAATGTCGCGCTCCATATTCTCCCAGGGCGTGGAGAAGCTGAAATCCTTGAGAATATCTTCGATCATACACTCGAGGCCGTGGCGGCCGCTGTAACTGATATAGATGCTGTAATCCCGTAGCGGTTTGTCTTCCGGTGCTCGGGACGGCTTGACGAAGATATTGCTGTCGTGAATGTTGGTGTGGTGAAACTGGCTGCAAAACACCGAGTTAAAAAAGGTCTCGGCGATCTCATAATTGCTGTGATTGGCAATCAGCTGTGCATAAGTGGCGCGGGCATCACGCCACAGTTCCAGCTGGCTGGTGTCCTTGCTGGTTACCGAATGGACCAGGTCCACCACTTGGGTGACCTTGGTTTTGTACAGATCGATCCGGGCTTTATTGGCCTCATGTGCCGCTTGCCAGGAGGCGGTTTCAAAACGGGCCTTGGCGCCCAAAGTGATGTTCTGATAGTCTGCGAAATAGGCGTCAAAACCATTGAGGATGGTTTTAGCGATGCGTCGGGCGGTCGGTGAGTGATTCGTCATGCACTAGACTTTTTTTCTAAGTTACAAGTTACGCTTGCGCCAGCAGTTACCGTAGATAACGGCGTTGGACCCCCTAAGCACACCTCGCTCCGGTCCTGCCCATACTGCCTGGGGCTCTAATTAAGCGGATAGTAGCACGGCACGTCGGAGTCCCAATTGGACGATTGGATCAGTAGCTTTGTCTTTTTCTTTGCTGTGATTGACCCGGTGGGTACTCTGCCAGTGTTTATCGCAGTCACTTCACGACATGCAGAGTGGCAAAAGCGCAGGATAGCCTGGCTGGCAGTACTCGTCGCAACCGGGATCTTGTTGTTCTTTTTGGTCGCAGGGCAATTCTTCCTCGAGGCGATTGGCGTGCCCCTTTCTGCATTTCAGGTAGCCGGAGGCGTCGTCCTGTTCCTGTTTGCCTTAACCATGATATTTGGTGAGAGCAAGCCAGAGCAGGAGATAGAAATCATCCGTGAGGGGCATGAGACAGCGATTTTCCCTCTTGCGGTGCCCTCCATTGCCTCACCCGGAGCCATGCTCGCGGCTGTGGTACTCACAGATAACCATCGATTTGATGTGGTCCATCAGCTGAGTACAGCATCTGCCATGGTAGCGGTGTTGGCGATAGTGATATTGCTGCTGCTAACTGCCAACTGGATATATCGATTTATTGGTGATGCCGGGGCCAGTATCGTGAGTCGAGTTATGGGGCTGATCCTGGCCTCAGTGGCAACAACCAATGTACTTGTTGGGATTCAGCAGTTCTTTTCAATTTAGCTACTGGCATTTGGTTTTGTACTGGTTGAGCTAAGGCTGCGTTTCTTCTAGTGAAGAGAGTATTGGATTACCGGTTAGTGTTGGAATTGCGCCCAAGCCTGAATTTCTACTTTATTCACTGTGATTTTGGTGACTTCTGAAGCGGTAAAATGATAGAGCTATTGCTGCTGATTTTTGGCGTCTTGATTTGGTATATCAGCACGCTTGCGGCCGGGGGCGGAGCACTGCTTCTTGTTCCAGTGATTAGTTTTATCGTTGGTCCACACCTGGTTGCACCAACGGTAACCATTGCCAAGTGCCTGGCTTCGCCCTACCGGGCCTTGGTTTTTTGGTCCTATATTGATTGGCGGGTAGTACGCTGGCTTACTCCAGGCAGCTTAGTCGGGGCATTGCTAGGTGCATATTCCTATACGCAGATGTCCCCAGAGTGGATACAAATAGTGGTTGGGCTTTTTTTAATGTCCACGATACTGCAGTATCGCTTTGGCCATAGGGAAAGGTCTTTTCCCATGTCACTTCCCTATTTTTTACCTCTGGGATTGGTGACCGCTTTTGCTTCCGGTCTTATTGGGGCAATGGGTCCCCTTAAGAACCCTTTCTTGCTGAATTATGGCCTCGAGAAAGAATCCCTGATAGCTACTAAGGCCTTTAATGGGCTATTAATGCAGCTTGTAAAGCTGGGAACTTATATTACATTCTCGGCGGTATCCCTAGAGTTGGCATTCTATGGTGTGGCAGCTGGGCTTGGGGGGATTATTGGTGTAACCCTCGCTAAAAGGAGATTGAATCAGGTCAGCTTTAAAAAATTTAGGAAATACACTCTATTAGTAATGTTTTTGTGTGGCTTGGTATTAGTGATAAAAGCGCTTTATGACATGGTTTAGATTTATAGGGATAGTATTTATAATTTATTGCTAGAATTAACCGTTTGGAAAGCAAAGAATTAAAATTTGCTCTCCTAATTACAATACTATCATCATAAGAATTAGTATAATTTTTATATCCAGTTTATTAATGACTGCGTTCGAATCCTGCATAGGTGTGATACTGCTGGGGGGGTAGGCCTGCATGGCGTGCCTGAAGATCCTTGGGAAGATCGCCTAAATAGATGACGCGAGTGGGTTCTGCCGTCTTGAGCCAGCGCTCTGAATAATTCTCCCAGGTGTCCACATGTTTATGCGCGGCACTTACATCCTTGAAATGCTCGTATACAATAATTTCTCCACTATCAGAAATATAGTACTGATAATTCAGTGTCCCCGTTTCTTGCTGCGAGATTATCTCTACCATTTCATCAACAATTGACTTAAAGGCCTGCTCCTGTCCGTTCTTTATTTTCGCTTCCACAATCCAGCCAACATTATTAAACATAAGTATCTCCAATACGTTTTAAGAGGCTTTGACATAAGTAGTAGAGCAACAACTTTTAGACCCTGGGAGCATGCTGACTGATAAGCAACCCGCCGCTAAATACTAGAGGGGGAGTAACTGCTCTACTCAGGAAGAAGATCAAGCGATGGTCCTAGATATTGTAGACGACATCGTGGCGTCTAGTTTGGTAAGGCTAGCTATTTGATAGCTCTCCAGTTGCACGGAACTTCACCGGGCTCCTTATATCAGAAACCTACTTCAGGAATGACTAGTAGTTCATTGTTTGGTCTAAGGGAGGGTTCAATGCTTGTATTGTGAGATAAGCCCAATTGTATTCAGCTGTTCTTTAGAGGCTCCTTAATATCTAAGAGTGGCATATTTTCTATATGTACTGATTGGTAAACAACGATGAGATCCCCGGATCAGCAACAATTTCTAAATTTAGCGTTTTAGAGACAATATTTAAATTTGATGTGGGTAGTCAAATGTAATCGTTAACAGGAATTTTCTCTTTGGCGCATTTAAGATTTTGTATTCTTTGTCTCTCCTAATTAATACTTGATTTTAAGGATTAGTCCCAAGGTGTAAGACGGCGTAACAGCCTGTGTACCCTTATTTCAAGCTAAAAGGCATAAAACACATTACTTAAGCGCTTGATAAATGAAGAGTGAAAATGCCAAATAGGGGGGAGTAGAAAAAAGTTGTACCTGATAATTTAAAGCCCTTGCTAGTGTGTTTTTTGTACAGGTGCAGGCTTGTAGAATTCATACATAGCTATTTTATGTAAGTATGAATTGATGACTTTCTTGTATGGAAGCTATTTCTCTGAAATACAACAAGCATCATCAATTTACTTTGGAAGTCAGTATCCATTATGGCTGATTTGATCTTTATGAAGACGGAAATTGTTGCACATCTACATAGTAAGAATGAAAAAAACAATTGGTGAATTTGAACTGTGGACTCAAAAGGGTGGCCCTAAATGGCACTACCGTTTGGTTTGTTGTGCAGTGCTGATGTTTGTCATACTTCTTTCTATGCCCAGCTACCCCCATACGGTTGTGGATGTCACCTCGTTGGAGGGAGGAAGTAAACCGAGTGGCCTAAATGCAATTTGGCATGATCCATCGGGGTTTGGAAACATTGTTGAAGCTGAAAAATCTTACAAAAATAAACTTTTTCTTCCCCTGGGAACTGCCGGATCTACCGGACTTAAATCCGGAGCCTTCTGGTCTCACTTCATATTAAAAAACTCCAGTAGTGAAACAGTTTATGTCTCAATTGAATATGTGGATAACCAGCTCGATGGGCTGACGGCCTTTTCTAGGGTTCAGGGCGGCAGTCAGCCTTACACTGAGCTGGCAAGTCTGTCTGCGAACCAGCCTTTTTCCAGTCGAGAAATCAAGCATCATCGTTTTGCGTTCCCACTTAAAATCCCCCCCTTCGCATCAAAGGAAATGATGGTTAAATTTGATGTTGGAGTTTTGGGTGTTGCTTTTCCCAGTATGCGTGTTTGGCGACCTGAACAACTTGAAGAGAGGAGTAAGGCTGAGGCCATTTTAACGTCATTTCTTTTTGGTGGTTATTTTTTGATGGCCATTCTTGCGCTGATTGGTGCTATTACTGCGCGTAAGAATATCCTATATCTATACTCGTTATATTCCGTAACGAAAATTTGGGTGTGGGGATCTTTACTGGGATATACCCATCAATATTTGCTCCAAGAACAATTTGATTGGCGCTATCAATCGATTAGTAGTGCTGTGGCGATTCTGACCGGAATTCTTTTTGCCCGATACTTTCTTGAAACGAAAAAGTACACCCCAAGACTGGATTATTTTTTAAAATTAATTTTACTCAATGGTTTATTCCTGGTTATTTGCGTTGTTCTGCAGTGGGAAGCTCTGGCGCACATTTCCATGGTGCTTGCTCTGTTTTTCTATCCTGGTGTTGTTGTTGTCGCATTGGTGCGTTGGCGACAGGGGGATACTTCTGCGGCCGTTTTTGCTTTAGCCTGGAGCGTTTTGGTGTTGGGGCTTTTGGTGCAGGCGATGAGGGATCTCGGTTATGTGGTGCACAATCCAATTAATTATTATTGGCCCCCAGTTGCCTCTTTTGTTGAGATGTTGGCAATAATGATAGCTATCGGATTACTGGTAAAACGTTTACGGCAACAAAAAGAGACTGCAGAAAAAAGGTATCTACTACACCTGGAAGCCTCGAGAACCGAGCTGGAGCAACAGGTAAAACTTCGCACACAGGAATTGGAGTACGCTAAAGCCAAGGCTGAAGAGGAGGCGCGCACAGACCCGCTAACAGGTATTTTTAATCGCCGCTGCTTTTTCGAAGAGGCCAGTAATCTGGTGGCTGTGGCAATTAATAACCAAATGCCACTGTGTGTATTAATGCTGGATATCGACAATTTTAAATCTGTTAATGATATTCATGGCCACTTAATCGGCGATCAGGCACTCTGTGCGACTGCTCGAGTAATTTCTCAACACGTGCGGGATGTGGATATCTTCGGGCGTATTGGTGGTGAGGAATTCGCGCTAGTACTCAGCTCCAATGTCGAAGGAGCTATGAAGGTTGCCAATCGTATACACCGGGATATCGCTAAAATCGTGATTAAAAGTGCAGTTGGGCAAGCCCAGTTTACCGCAAGTATTGGCATCGCCCGCCTGCAGGGGCGAGAAGATATCCTGGAGCTAATGCGACGGGCAGACTCTGCGTTGTATCAGGCCAAACGCGCTGGACGTAATCGTATTGTGGAGTGCGCTGAAGCTACGTAAATTAGCGTACGTAGGTAACTGCATTGAGTACTTTTTGACGTATATTCTCCGGAAGGGGCACCAGGCCCAAGCTTCCGGCCTGGCTTTGGGATGCGTTGCTCAACATAAAGACTAGCATTTGCCGCAATGCTTGTGCTTTTTGATCATCCTGGTCTGCGTAGAGCAACAGCCAGGAAAAACTGGTAATGGGATAGGCGGTTTCTCCCTTGGGGTCCCAAATCCAGGCGATTAGGTTGGGAGCACCACTAATTGGCAGTGATGCTTTTGGAAACTCAACCTCCGATAGTGCCTCTGCTCCGCTCTTGGGGCCGGCAGCAATATAATTGCCCGCTCGGTTTTCCAGTAAAGCCACGGGCAGGTTTACCAGTTGGGCAAACCCGTGCTCGACATAGCCAATGGCCCCAACTTTCTTTCTTACTTTAGCGGCTACGCCTTGATTGCCCGGCGCTCTTTTAAATCTGGGCAGCTTTGGCCAACTGGGTGTTCTGTCCAAACCAATTTTTTCGCGGAATTTTGGGCTCACGCTACTCATATGCCCAGAAAAGATATATGAGGTCCCCGAGCTTTCAGAGCGGGTGACAACGGTAATCTCATCTCTGGGCAACTTGATATCGGGGTTTGCGGCCGCGATCTTGGGATCATCCCAGTGGGTGATCTCTCCCAGGAAAATCCCCACATATGCTTCCCTGGACAGTTTTAGCTTGTCGATTCCTGGGAGGTTAAATACCAGTACCACTTCCCCAGCAGTAACCGGTAGTACCACGCCACCGCCTTTCAGGTTGCGTAACTCATCGATCTCAATAGCGGCATCTGAGGCGGCAAAATCAACTGTATGACCGAGGAAGTCCCTGATGCCGTCACCGCTACTGCTCATCTCGTAGAAAATAAATATGTTGTTTTCCCGATGGGTAAACTGCCGAAACCACTCCACATAGATTGGGTAGGGGAAACTGGCGCCGCTGCCGCGGAGATTTACAGGATTTTCTGGTACCTGGGCAGTTCCCGGTGTGGCCGCAAGGATAAAACTGGCGATTGCCAGCACAGCGGTAAGGCGGCGTATAAGGGTTGCACACCTCGATATCATAGGGACCTCGGCTTATAAGCCTCCGACAACCTGCCTATAGGCGGGGTGAGAGGCCAAAAACTGCTTTAGATTAAAATTTTAGCAGGGTCCCTGGTTTGTCATATCCATTGCCTAGCTACCGACTATTTGGTCGTCCTCACGGTAAATGGCCAGTACTGATGGCCGAGGTGGTAACAGGGGATTATTATCTGGCCAGCGGTGCAGGGGTTGGTCATAAGTGGAGTTGCGCGAATCGGCCGGGTGTTGCACGGCAATAAACAGGGTTTTTCCATCGGGAGTAAATTCCGGCCCGCATACTTCAGCCCCTTGCGGGCAGCCAAAAAAATGCTTGGGTGCCGCCCGCAAAGGCCCCTCAGTAGCCATTGCCCAAAGTCCATCGTGGAAGCCAAAGCGCTCACAGCCATCGGTAGCAATCCACATATTGCCCCTGGGATCGAAAGCGACGTTATCGGGATTGGCAAACCAGCCGTGCTCAGAGATATCGTAAGGGGACTGTTGTCCATAGGCGCCCCTTTCAGCAGGGTCTTCAGCATTGGGGTTTCCACCAAGTAGAAATTGCTGCCACTGAAATTGGGCGCTGGTGTGGTCGCGGTCTCCCTTCTCCCCGGGGGGCGCTATTTCCAATACATGGCCGGCAGTATTGCGGGCGCGGGGGTTGGCGGCATCGGTATCGCTGCGCTTCTTGTTTTTGGTCAGCATTACATAGGTGCAATCATTGTGGGGGTTAGTCTCCACGTCCTCCGGCCGATCCATCGGCGTGGCTCCCAGTAGCGCGGCTGCGCGGCGCGCATCAATCATTACATCTGCTTGATTGCGAAAACCATTCTCTGCGGTCAGTGGGCCCTGGCCATATATCAGCGGGAGCCATTCGCCACTGCCATCGTCGGCAAATCGCGCGGCATAGAGCGTGCCATTAACGAGTAGCTTTCGGTTTGTATCGGGATCTTCGGGCTGATAGTTATCTTGGGATACATAGCGATAGACAAATTGATGTTCATCATCATCGCCGCCGTAAGCAACGATCGGTTGTCCCGGTTTACAGACCAGGGTAAAGCCTTCGTGCTCAAAACGCCCCAAACTGGTCAGCTTGCGCGGTTTTGATTGGGGGTTATAGGGGTCAAACTCCACCATCCAGCCGAATCGGTTGGGCTCTTTGGGTTCTACCTGAATATCAAATCGACGGTCGTGGTCACCCCAGTTGCGATTTTCTGGTTTTATACCAAAAAGTTGATGGTTTTCGATCTCCCGGGAATCTTCGAGCTTTTTTGGGTCTCCCTGAAAAGCGCCGCCAAACCCCTCTTCGGCAATTAATACAGTTCCCCATGGAGTTTTCCCTCCTGCACAGTTGCCTATGGTGCCGAGGACCTGGGTTCCACTGGGGTCTTGGCGGGTCTTCAAACGTTCGTCGCCTGCGGCCGGGCCAGTGATTTTCATTGGCGTCGTAGAAGTTATCCGCCGGTTATAGGGACTGTCAGCCACTACTTTCCAGCCCTGTTTACTTCTTCGAATTTCCACGATGGAGTGTCCGCAGGCGGCCTGTTCAATGGCCACGTGCTCGGCACTCACTCCTCGGGTGGCACTGTATTCGTCGTTATAACCGGGGAACATTAGATGGGGCTGGGTGTATTCGTGGTTGACACATAAAAGCCCGCGATCACTATTTTTGCTTTGTATATGCAGGTACCCCTGGGTAGAACTGGTCCCCACTGCCAAGGGCATAAAAGCAATAAAATCGTTGTTGTAACCGAATCGCTGTTCCTGGCCGCTGGCGCTAAGTTCTTCAGGCTGAAAAGGTGTTCCCTCTCTATTTAAGGGATCTCCCCACCTCAATAGAACCGTGGATTTATAACCCTCTGGTAGATGGTGTTGGTAATCCAGGCCATGGGGAATTTCTTTAAAGGTGAGGGAGTTGTGTGTGGGCTTTTCACTTTCACTACAGCCGGGTAGTAAGCTGCTTACAGCACCGGTGGCGGTTATACCACCCAGGACTTTAAATAGAGATCTGCGTGCTGGGTTTTTGGGGCTTTCGTTCATGACTGCTCCATATTTGGCTTCAGTATATGACGCTTTTTACTGTTAATTGCCTTGATGGTTCTTTTTAAGGCGATTGATATCTGTGTAAATAGCAGGGCTTACATCTATCGTCGCAGTACTAATTGACTATGTGATGACAAGCTTAAAAAAAATGTCACGTAAAGTTCATAGCGGCCTTCTAGTCTGCGTCCAATTCAAATAACCACCGGTAATGTGGGAGTGGGACGCAATGAAATACAGAACTTCAGGCTTGCGGTTACTGGGAATGCCATTGGCGGCTCTGGCGACTGCCATCATTAGTGCAAATGCTGTCGCAGAAAATGAGCAGGTAATGGAAACTGTGACGGTTACCGCCCAGGCAAGTAATGCGCGCAGCGACTTGGATCGACAGCGGGACGCCAATAAGGTCGTAGCGGTGCAAACTTCTGATGCGATTGGTGAACTCCCCGATGCCAATGTCACAGAAGCGCTACAGCGGATGCCCGGTGTATTTATTGCGAGAGATCAGGGTGAGGGGCGTTTCGTTGGTGTGCGGGGTATAGACCCAAATTTGAATGCGGCGACAATTAATGGTGTGAGCTTGCCGGCACCGGAAACTAACTCCCGGGCGGTAGCCCTGGATGTTATTCCATCGGACTTATTGGCGAGTTTGGAGGTATTTAAAACTCTTACGCCGGATATGAGCGCAGACTCTATTGGTGGTGCTATTGAGATCAACAGTCTGAATGCCCTGGATTATGACAGCAATCGCTACAAGTTCAGCGTAGAGAATAGTTACAGCGAGCTTCAGGAAGAGTACAGCCCCAAAGTGGCTGCGACCATGACCAATATTTTTGAATTTGATGGAGAGCGCCGTCTCGGGGTGGCCTTGGCGCTAAGTCATCAGGAGCGGGATTTTGGCTCAGATAATATTGAGACTGACGGTAGCTGGGAAGAACTGACCGCTGAAGATGGCTCTGTAGCTAAGGGCGCGACCGAAATAGAACATCGCGATTACAGTATTACCCGGGAGCGCACAGGTCTTGCTGCCAACTTCGACCTGGAACTGGGCAGTGACTCAAGCATCTATCTCCACAGCTTGTACTCAGATTTTTCTGATCAGGAAATCCGCCAGCGCAATTCCTGGAAGCTCGATGATGAGCGCGATGAGCCGGAGACTATTTCGGCCAACTCGGCAGAATGGGAAGAGGCCGCGTTGGAGAAGTCCCTGAAGGACCGCCTGGAAGAACAGGAAATTATTTCTGCGGTATTTGGTGGCGAGCATATTTTTGAGCAATGGGGATTGTCCTATGCCTTGGGATATTCCCACGCAGAGGAATCTGAACCCAATCGACGCGATACCGATTTTGTCTTGGACTCCCTGCGTTTGGGGTATGTTGAAGCTGGTGATACTCCCCGTATGGCGGTGGGAAGTGAGGATGTTGAAGCAGTATTGGACCCGGCCAGTTATCAACTCGATGAGTTGGTCATTGAAGATAACTTTACTGAAGATGAAGAAATCAGCTTCCGTATTGATCTCAGTAGAGAAATTGATTGGGCTGGCAATCCTTCAGTAGTTAAATTCGGATTACATGAGCGTCAGCGAGAAAAGGCTGGTGACTTAAATGCGACTGTATATGAAGGGTTTGATGGGGATTACACTCTGGCGGACTTTTCTCACAATAGTATCGATTATGGTTTGGATGCATTTGGACCTGGCGTCAATGTTGGAAGCCTGAATAGTTTTATCAATGCTAACCTCAGTGATTTTGACATAGATGAGACGGAGACCGCTTTGGCATCCACCCGTGACTACGCAATGAATGAAGACATCACGGCCTTGTATGTGATGAATTCTATTGAGTTGGATCGCTCCCAGCTGGTTTTTGGGGTTCGCTATGAGCGCACCGAATTTACTGCTGAAGGAGTGAATGTGGCAGAGTCGGAAGAGCCCCTGCCGGGTGCCGATTTAATTTCAGAAGGGGTTTATGCCACTGAGGTTAACTACGAGCGGGACTACGACAATTTCTTCCCCAGTATTAATTACAAGTTTGATTACAACGATAATGTTGTTCTCCGTGCAGCTTATTCGGAGTCCTTATCGCGTCCATCATTTGGCTATTTGAACCCCTCTCCGGCCAAAATTGAATACGATGATGGGGAACTGGAGGTTGAATCTGGAAATCCAGAGTTAGACCCCTATGAATCCCGCAATATCGACCTGTCTGCCGAATACTATGCGGACGACCTGGGTATGTTCTCTGTGGGACTTTTCCATAAGAGTATCGATAACTTTATTGTTATGTCTGAGGTTACCAGTAATACCGATTTTACCCGTTTTGTAGGTGATTTAGCGGTTGATGATGCTGAAGTATGGCAACCGATTAACGGAGACAACGCCCGTATCAGTGGTGCCGAACTGGCCTGGACTCAAGGTTTTGAAAATGGGTTCTTACTCAGGGCCAATGCAACATTTACCGATTCAGAAGCTGATCTGGGTCTCAATAGCAGTGATCGCAGTGACAAAATATCTATGCCTTCCCAGGCGGATTTTGTCGGCAACTTTACTGTAGGCTATGAGCGCGATGCCTTTAGTATGCGTCTGTCAGCAGCTTTTCGCAGTGAACGCCTGCTGGAAGTAGATCTTGAAAATGAGGCTAATGACCGCTACGAAGAAGACCATTTGCAATTGGATTTGTCGGCCCGCTACCGCTTTGATAATGGCCTTCAACTTACTTTTACTGGGGTTAACCTCACGGATGAACCTTACTATGTTCACATGTCTGGGTTTAATGGTCAGTACGAAGAATACGGTCCGACCTATGCGATTGGGCTGAGCTATAGCACTTTCTAGAATTTACACTGGAATTTTTGGATTAGTGCAATTTTTTACCCTGATAAAGCCCCTGCAATATTGTGGGGGCTTTGTTTTTGTAAAAATAATATTTTCTGTCAGTTACCGGTAAGTCCTAAGCAGGTTTTATTATGCGTTTTTCAATAGTGGGTGTTTTGTCCTGCCTTATATTACTCGGATGTGATCTTGAAAAGGATAGTCAAAGATTATCTTCACAAAAGATCATCTCTTTAAAGGGGCTGATAGCTGAACAGATTCAGATGGTCAGTTTCCCTAAGCAACAATACTTGTTGCTATCCAGTAAAGATAAGGGGCTAGTGCTTGTAGATGAGTCCGCAGAAATACAAGTTCAAAAGGATGGCAGAGTAGAGGCACTTGCCATTCAGCCAAGGGAAGATGGTAGCTACCTGGTGGCCGCTTACGAAGAGCAGGAAGCGCAATTACAGCTATATCAATTATTTACTGATCTAAATGATGATTTGCAGCTTCAACTTTTAGGAAAGCTTGAGAGTGTCAAGCCTGTGAGCGCACTCTGTTTTTCACTACAAGAAGGAAGAGACCACCTGTTTGTCATTGAAGAGGATGGGTTGGGAGTTGAGTACCTGCTTTCTCCCAGCGGTGGGCACTGGGACTTTACCGGGATCCGCCCAATATATTTAGGGGAGGAAGTTAATAGGTGTAGCGTGGATAACCGTCGGGGACGATTATTGGTATCACAGCCACCTGTTGGGATATTGGCATTGAATGCCGATGCAGAGCGAGATGAGGAGCGTGAGCTTTTAATCTCGGCGGAACAGCTCGGTGATTATTTCGGCAGCTTGCAACTGGATTATCAGCAGGACCAAATCTGGATTGCTGTGGAACAGGGAGTACAGGCTTTCGACTTGTCAGGAAGTGGTATGCCCGACCACTCTTGGACATTGCCTGCAGAAAGTCCTGCCTCTATAGCAGTTTTTGGTGATAGGTTGGCCGTGTTAAATGATAATCAGAGTGAAATAACCTATTTCCCGATAAATACCAAGCTGACCAGCGTAACAGATAGTCCGCTTGAGATTGTTCCCACTGTTGCCGCCAGGGGACAAACTGACCCCGTTCACTCTTATGGGGATGCTGCCGATGATCCCGCCATTTGGGTGAACTCTCATTCGCCGGCAAACAGCCTGATTTTTGCTACAGATAAAAAAAAGGGGCTCAATATCTATCATCTATCAGGCGGCTTAAAACAGCACTTTCCGGTAGGCAGGGTTAATAATGTTGATATCCGTAAAATTTCCCACCCTAATATTGATGCGATTGCCGTTGCCTCTAATCGTACTAACCCCGGTTTGGATCTATTTACTATTAGTACAACGGGCGAGGTGGGGTATCTTGGATACCGGGGTATAGGGCTTCGTGATCCCTATGGCTTGTGCCTGCAACAGGACGATAGTGGACTTTATGCCTGGGTTTCTGACAAGGAGGCCAGCTTGCATCAGCTCAAAATCAATGTCTCTGAGTCCTCCAATGAGTTTGAGATTGAGCAGGGTATCCAGTTTGATGACTATGGACAGGTTGAAGGCTGTGTTGTGGATGACCAGTTCGGAACCCTGTTTTTTGCTGAGGAAGACCGGGGGATTTGGCGGCTGGACCTAAAGTCCTTATCAGAGGCCTCTCCAGAGTTGGTGGCAGAAGTGGATGGTGAAAAGCTGGTGGCAGATATAGAGGGATTGGCACTTTATCAGGATGGCGATAAGGGCTATCTAGTGATATCCAGTCAAGGTAATGATAGCTATGCACTATTCAGCCGTAGTGGGAATGAATTTATTACCCATTTTCGGGTTGGTATGAATCCCCAGCTAGGTGTGGATGGCAGTTCGGAGACCGATGGTTTGGCCGTTACCAGTTCAGCTTTGGGTGCGGAATATCCGCAAGGTTTGTTAGTTGTCCAGGATGGGCGCAACCGAATGCCCAGCGCAGCCCAGAATTTTAAATTGGTTGATTGGAGAGAGATCAATCGTCTGTTGTCTCACTAGCGGTATCGGGGTTTTCAGGCTGGCTTAAATTGTTAATATTGCGGGCTCTCTGAACCAGGTAAACCAGAGAGCTCGCAAGTATCACTCCAACGATATCGGCGGCAAGATCAAGTAAGTCAAAAGTCCTTGAGCGAACAAATGCCTGGCTTATCTCTTCAATCAGGGCAAAGCCAAGCACTGCGATAGCACCATAGTAAACTCTAATAAAGCCGAGCTTAAAATAAGTGGCGCGGGTGGCAGTTATCAGGATAAGACCAAAAGTACCAAACAAGGCGATATGGCCTAGTTTATCGCCATAGGGGATAGCACGGACAAGGTCAAAAAATATACTACTCGATCCGGTATTGGCTAGATAGATAATCCAAAGAATAAAGAGAAAAAACAGTAGGGCTGAAGCCTTGAGAAATCTTGACATAATACTTATTGATACTGTTTCGTCTAATCTTGTGAAGCTTGACTATTGATTTTATAGATATCTAATTGGATCGGAAAGATAGGCCATTTGGCTATGTGAATTAGCCAGAATGTGATGGCTCAGTATCAATTATTTTCGACTTACAGTCCCTACATAGGTAGGCGATACCATTAATATCTAGTGATTTACTTTTAGATCGAAACTCATAGGGCTCCATGTTTTTCTTACAGTCGGTGCAAATAGGTGGGTTTTCAAGTTTTTCTTGCTCTAGCTGTTTTTTTGTTCCGAATATTAACAGCACAAACACTATAAGAATGGTCCATTGAAAATTGTCTGGCTGCCTAGAGCTTCTCGAAACGAAGATTGAATAAATTAATAGTATAGAAACTATTGTAATGTATATAATTGAATGAGTTTTTTTGGTTTCTTTTAGCGTGTTTTTATAATCTATTTTCGCTCGATAGTCTTCTTGGTATTCCTCCAGATCTTTTTCATTCAGTATTTTATTCTTTTTGTTGTTCATTTTGGAATGTATTAGTTAATGGCGGTTTATGGAGAGGAGTTCTATCAGTATTTAACAGGGTTTTATCATTAAAAATGCATACTCCACCCCATGGTGATAGTTTCACTATCTATTTCATCCAGAAACGTATCGCCCCCAATTTTTGAAAACTGTTCCCACTCTATCCGTAGGCTCCACTTGCCCCTGTAGCTATAGTTAACACCAGCACCATATGCCCAGTGGAATCCATTGCTGCTATCGGTTAATTCACCTCTGACAGGAGTTAATTGTTCTATTAAACTGCCATTTTCAAGCTGGTATAGGATAAAAACTTCACCCTTCTGAATCTCATTGGTTTCCGCGTACCAGATGCCGGTGCCAAGTTTCCCGAATAAGCTAAATGACTCTCCTAGGGGAAGATGCGCCAGGGAAAATATATTGAAAAGCTGGCTATCAAAATCAGAGAAATAGTTTAAATATTCACCATCCCCATATGAGATATGGGTATCCAGCTGGTACTTATTGAAATTTTGATAGCTGGCTTCAATTGCCAGGTAAGGTGTCCATCGAATTCCTGCAAATAGTTTCCAGGCGTTATTTTTATCATCACACCGATTGAGATCCACTTGATCTAAGCTGGCGCTAATTTGTTGAACTCGCTTCTCTGCTTCGCTACACAAGTTATTGGCATGCTGGTTACCAAAAGAGATACCAGCATATTTGTGTGAGTAGAAATCGGCGCAAGTAAGGGCGGGAAAGGAAAGTAGAAAAACAATGAATAGGGGGCTAAAGCGGTTCATGGCTTGACCTTGTTTGGCTTATATGGGGGACCGCTGAAGCTGATTTTAGAGTGAAATTTGATTAAGGCAACCACCAAAATAGTAACGTCTTTTAGATTGGTCGAAGGCAGGTTCTACTCTATTAACTGAATTTGGCGCCTAAAGGTAGAGTTCCCAGTAATAGTTCGGGGGAACTCTATTTAATTTATATAAAGTTATAGGTGTCAATTAACAAAATTCAAAAAAGCCGCCCTAAACCCAGTGATAGTGTTTCTGCATTGAAGTCTACTCCAGCGGGCTCCAGTTTTTCCCACTCCAGTCTCCAAACCCAATGATTCCTATAGGCATAATTCATCCCGACCCCAATTCCCCAGTGAGGGCCTTTGTGGTTTTGGGACTTGTCTTTATCGAGCGTCTGAAGTTGTGTTGTGAATTGTCCATTGGATAATTGCTGGGGGAGATAAAATTGAGCGGATTGTTGCTCTGATAATTTCCCTCTCCAAGCTCCGCCCCCGACTCTGGCAAACATATTTATGTTGGAGTTAATAGGATAAAACCCCAATAAAAAGGCGGTCAATAAATGTGTTTTAACCTGGTATGCAGCCTTTGCATACTCTCCATTTTCATTATTGGTATAAAAGCTGCTTTGCGCAGCTGAAGGTTTTAGATAGCTGATTTCAAGGGCGAGGTATCTGTTCCAGCGCAAGCCGCCATAAAGCTTAATCGTACTGCCGCTACTATTGCAATGAAAGCGTCCGTCTGTAGATCCTTGAGGAATCTGTGATTTTATCCGGGGGTTTGCAGATGAGCAAAATTGAGGATAAGAGGTTTCACCGAGGGTAGCCCCAATATATTTCCTGTTGGCAAAGTCAGCGCTGGTATTTGTAGCGAAAGTGAATATAAGGCTGGAAAACAAGCTTGTTTTTAAGGTGGTCTTAAAATTATTCATGATCTGTCCTGTGCTTTGTTTATTTTTATTTCAAGCACAGTAAAGCTAGATCAGGGCTTTTACTTAACAAGTCATTGGCGTGAGGGCCTTTAGGTATAAGGCCCTGTATTCAAAGTCAGAGTAAGCAGTTGGCTGTTAATTTCTAAATGCCAAGCTTTGCTCGCATCTCCGAGAGTCTTTTCGAATTTTCTTCCTTGGAAAGTGGTGAGCCGGGGTTTTCCTCCAGCTTTAATTGCTCTGGAGCGGTTAGTTTTTCTCCCCCCAGGACTCGCTCACATATTTTTCGATAGTGCTCGGCAAAGACCGGGTAGGCGATAGACTCGGGGTTATTGGCAAGAAAAAACCAGTTGGATTCCCGCCCAGCGTGATAGATCGCTAAGTGGCTCCAGTTGTAATTGGTTTTGGGGCTTGGGGCATTGCAGGCCTCACGATAGGCGGCGCGAGCTTCCGGTAAACCATTCTCCCCAGCAGCGCACAGCTGCAGCATTTTATGTACGGTGGGCAGGTACTCGCTTTGCAGGATCGCTCGCTTGGCACCCTGCATAATATCCTGGGGAGCGAAAGCAAGCAGGGCTTCCAGCCAGAGGCGCTTGGCGTGGTGAAGGGTTTCAGTGTCTGGAAACGCTGCGCTGAACTGATTGTGATAATTCAGTTTAAACAGCGCAAATACTTCATTGATTGCGCGCTTCTTTTCGTTCAGCAGTTCCTGGCCCTGTTCACTACCAGTTTGTGTCTGTGAGTATGTCGCCGATTGACCGGTCGCGGGTGCGCTGGTTGGTGTTGTTGTGGGAGTCTTGTGGATTGCCATAAGAGTTTCCTATTGCCAGTTTGTTGCGCTCCGCCCACTGGTGGCGCGCGTGACGCACAAATACGGCGTCCCAGCTTTTACGTGCGGCATTTTGACCGCGCCAGTAAATAATAAATTCCGGAACCAGGGATAGAGCAAAGTCGCGATCTATCTCGCATTGGTTCATCAAATGACTCAGGCAGTCACCACTGGGCTGCCAGTTGCGGGAGATAGGTTTGGCCACCGGGTTTTTCTCAATACCCTGGCAGTAATAGGCCCACTCTTCCCGCGCATACTCGATAAACAGTTCACCCCAGCGGGCACTGTGGCCACCGCGCTCGGTCCATTTATAAATAAATTCCGGTAGCAATTCGGCGGCAAAGCGCGGATTGATGGCCAGGCGCTGCAACTGCTCCCAGGTGTGCTCGCTGGGCTGCCAGTCGCGGGACATAGCAGTGGGCTTGCGCTTTTCAATAAATGGCGTGTCCTGCTTTTCCCAGTCTTCCATAATCCAGTCATTGAATTCCAAATCCCAGGAAATGGACTGCTTGCCACTGGAGCGGTGGTAATCGAGAAAGCGCTGTAGGCCGCGGCCGACAAAAGTGCTGGGGACTCCTTCGTCTGCCAGCTTGCGCAGGGTCTCATCGCTGGGTTGCCAGCCGTTGGGCAGAGGCTGTTTGCGCTGAGCAGTTGCTCGAAAAGCCTCCCATTTGCTTTTAACCTGGCGCAGGAACAGGGAGCCAAAGGAGTGGCGGGGCTCGGCGCGCTCGCGCCAGTAAGTGACAAACTCCGGCAATTGCTCCCTTACAAAGTGCTCGGGAATACCCAGTTGGGCGATACGTGCCATGGTTTCACTATCCGGCTGCCAACTGGGGGCAATAGTGTTGGCATTGCGGTTGGACGGGGTAGGGGGTGTTGCCACCGGGCGCTTGTACTCACCGGGCAGGGCGAACTTCAGAATCTCGCTACTGCCGAATGGTGCCGCCCCCAGCAGAAGGGCACCCTGGTTGCGCAAGCTGGTGGCTACCCGCTGGATATCCGCCGCCTGCCAGAAGGGCAGCAGCAGATATAGCTGCTCCCCCTCGGCGGTATACCAATCCCGGCCTCCGTAGGGCTCCAGGGGAAGGAATGGAGCCAGGTCGCCAAGTGCAGTGAGCAGCACAGCTTCCTCCAGGCCGACAGTGGCAGCCAGAGAAGGAGAGATACTCAGGGGTCTTTCGGGGAGCAGGGGATGTGTCATGGCGCGATAATAACATTCCGGCGCATCGCATGCGCGATCATTGGCGAATCCTCAGCCTTTTCCCGCCCCTGGTGCCAGCCACTAAGCTGAAGGATGAATTGACTGCGAAATTTCGGTAGGCGGTGCGCTGCCAACTGTTGCCTTCCCCTAGCGGTAAGGTTGTAACTTTGTCGCTGTAATTGGTGTTGCGGGAGAGCAAGATGACGAAGGAGCAACAATCTGCGCCAACGGTGTTCCGTTTGAGTGGAGTCAATTGTGCCGGTTGTATCAACAAAATTGAGACTGCGGTTAAGACCGTAGCCGGGGTGACTGATGCCCGGGTAAACCTGTCCGATAAAACCCTGTCAGTATACGGCCCGACAGAGGCTGAATCCTGTATCGAAGCCGTCCGAGGCGCGGGCTACGGCGCTGAACTCCTGCGAAGTAGTGAACGAGAGCAGCGCGCGGAACAGCGGGAGCAGACACAGAGGCACTATCGCCAGCAATTGTGGCGCTCGGCATTTGCTCTGGGCGTGGGCGTGCCAATGATGGCCTGGGGGCTGATCACCGACAAAGTATCGGTGAATACCCCGGCAGAGCAGCTGGCCTGGGGTGTTATGGGACTGATTACCCTGGCGGTGCTGGTCTTCTGTGGCGGCAATTTCTTCAGTGGCGCCTGGAAGGCACTGCGTCACCATAATGCCACTATGGATACGCTGGTGGCCCTGGGCACGGGAACGGCCTGGTTATTCTCTATGATCGTGGTATTGGTCCCCCATCTCTTACCGGAAGCGGCACGACATGTGTACTTCGAGGCCAGTGCCATGATTATTGGCCTGATCAGCCTCGGCCAGGCACTGGAGATTCGGGCGCGCGGGCGCACCAGTGCCGCAGTGGAGAAGCTGCTGGAACTCCAGGATACGTCTGCGCGGGTATTGAGAGACGGCCGAGAGGTGGACCTGCCTATCGAGCAGGTGCAGCAGGGAGACCAGCTGCGCGTCCGCCCCGGCGAGAAAATTCCGGTGGATGGCACTGTGCTTGAAGGGCGCAGCCTGGTAGATGAATCCATGCTCACCGGGGAACCAGTGCCGGTGAAAAAGGCGGAGGGTGACAGCCTCGCCGCCGGCACCCTGAATAAAAATGGCAGCCTGTTGTTTCGCGCAGATAAAGTGGGTTCCGACACCCGTCTCGCGCAGATTATCGAGATGGTAAAGAATGCCCAGAGCTCCCGGGTACCTATCGCGCGTTTGGCGGACAAGATTTCCGGCATCTTTGTGCCAGTGGTGATGATTATTGCCCTGGTGGCCGCACTGGTTTGGTTCAACTTGGGACCCGATCCTCGGGTTGCCCATATGCTGGTGGTACTGACTTCGGTGCTGATTATCGCCTGCCCCTGTGCCTTGGGTCTGGCGACTCCCATGTCCGTTATGGTGGGGGTGGGCAAAGGTGCCGAGTACGGTGTACTGGTGCGCAACGGCAAGGCCCTGCAACAATCCTGCACCCTGGATGTCCTGGTTGTAGATAAAACCGGGACTCTCACCGAGGGTTCTCCGCGTCTAACGGATATTGATAGTGATGGCGACAGCGATGAACTGCTGCGTTTAGTGGCGAGCCTGGAGCAGGGCTCAGAGCACCCCTTGGCCGAAGCCATAGTGACGGCCGCTCACGATAAAAACCTTGAATTGCAGTCTCCAGCCAACTTTGAAGCCATCACAGCTCACGGTGTGAGTGGTGATATCGGTGGCAGTCGCGTGCTGTTGGGGAATACCAAGTTAATGCAAAAGGAGGCTGTTTCCCTCGATGCCTGGAGTGAGCGGGCAGCCAAATTGGCCGAGGTGGGGCGCACGGTGATGTACGCCGCCGTGGACGGCAAGTTGCGGGGGATTATTGCCGTAGCCGATCCGATTCGCGCTGATGCGCAAGCTGCAATCGAGCGACTGAACAAACTGGGTTTACGCATTGAAATGCTTACCGGGGACAATCACGGCAGTGCCGAAGCGGTTGCCCGGCAACTGGGCATCGACCGAGTTCACGCAGAACTATTGCCGGAAGATAAAGAGGGGATCGTCGCTGAATTGCAAAAAAAAGGCGAGCGAGTGGGTATGGTGGGTGACGGGATTAACGATGCCCCGGCCCTGGCGCGGGCCGATGTGGGCTTTGCGATAGGTGCCGGTACCGATGTTGCTATTGAGAGCGCCGATGTCACCCTAATGCGTTCCTCTCTACACGGGGTTGCCAATGCAGTGGAGTTGTCCCGGGCCACTTTGCACAATATAAAGCAAAACCTGTTTGGCGCATTTATTTATAACACTCTGGGTATTCCCATCGCCGCCGGTGTCCTCTACCCGATTACGGGCATGTTACTGAGCCCCATTGTTGCCGGTGGTGCTATGGCGCTTTCCTCCCTGACGGTGGTCAGTAATGCCAACCGCCTGCGCTTCTTTAAACCATCGGAGGCTCGCTAAATGGCTCAAGTTCTCGTAAATATCGTCGGTGTGCTGATGATTCTGGCTGTTATCTGGTGGTTTTGGTTGGGGCCAAAAAGAAGTGCCAGTAAGGCGACGCCGAGCACGGATAATTTACAGATTCTGGTTAAGGATGGAGTTTACGAACCGGATCTTATCCGCCTGCCCGCTGGTCGCACAGCGACTTTGCATTTTCACCGGGAGGACCCCAGTCCCTGCTCCGAGTGGGTATTGTTTCCAGACTTAGAAGTCAGCGCTCAGCTTGCCCTGAACCAGGATACCTTGGTGGAAATACCAAAAGCCGAGCCGGGTGAATACCCGTTCAACTGCCAGATGCAAATGTATCGGGGCACATTGATACTGGAGTAACAGTAAATGTGATTCTCTATGGGGGTGTAATAATTCCCCGGGCCAAGACGACATAGATTTAACCAATACCCCAGAGCCGCCTTTCACCTGTATGGAGAGAGGGGCTCTGGTCAGGCTGGTGACTAAGCTCTAATTTGTTAAGAGGTCGTCAACAAATGTCTTTTCTTCTTCGAAAACTTCCCTTCGCCCTGGTGGCCATCGCCTTTGCGCTTATTGCGGTGGCGCTTTTTTCCGGCCAATGGGGTGGTATCAAGCGCGTATTTGAATTCTACGGTGTCACTAATGAGGAAGTGCTTTCCTCTATACGTTTACTGACCGCCATTATTTTTTCAGTCGCCGCTATTTTGGGGGCACTCGCCTTTCGCTTTGAGCGGGTTATTAAGCCCCTGGCAATCCTTCTGATTTTAATATCGCTAGTGCCCCCACTGAGTCTTCTTGGCAGCGGCCATTGGATCGACTCCCTGGGCGGCTTTCCGGCAATTGGCTCAGGACAGGGGATAATTAAGTACTTTGCCCTGTTAACCTTGGGTATTACCTGGTTGTATCGGGATTCGTTGAGCCCACTAAAGCTGATATGGCTCAATTATTTCCCTGTTGGCTTGGTATTACTCTGGATTGGTGGGATGAAATTCACAGCGCTTGAGGCTGAGGGGATTGAAGGCCTGGTAAGCACTTCGCCACTGATGTCGTGGTTATACAGTGTATTTAGCGTGCAGGTGGCCTCAAATCTTATCGGTATATATGACTTGATTGCGCTGGCTATCCTCGCCTTGGGTATTTATATCCGACAGCTGTTTTGGCCAGGATTATTGCTTTGTGCCGCAGTATTTATAACAACCCAGACCTTCCTCTACTCCTACCCGGGTAGTTGGGTAGCTCCTTGGCAACTTAGCTCCAGCGGTATTTTTATTATTAAAGACCTGTGGTTTATCGCAAATCTGATATTAATCTTGGGCTTTAGAAGCTCCATGATTAAATCTTAAAACTGACGGGGTCAAAGAGTTGCTCTGAGGCCCCAAAATATCGGTTTTGATTCATCGGGGATACTATTTGTAAGTTATCGAAATGTGGCATTTTCTGTGGGCTCAGGGATATCTGGCCGGCGTGAATTTAGTAAAGTGAAAGCTTTAAAAAAACTAATATTTTTAATTTTCATTGGGAAGCCCTCTGCCCGATTATTTATAGAGGAGGTATTGGCCGTTGTTTTCTAGGTTTTTTCTGTTTCTATTTTGTCGTGGGTGCACCGTGTTTTTTTGCCGGTAAGCGATAGGTGGAGTTAGTTAGGGTTTCATATTGAGTTTCGGGAGGACTTAAGTGTGAAATTCATAGTTCTTCCATATTTTGTTTTTATATTTTTACAAACGGTATATTCGGATTTATACCTGACTGCCCTTGCTGGAATAAAATACCACTAAATGTCGCCTTTATTGATATTATGTTGCATTAACTGCCCGAAATTATGGTCTTATTTTTTGTTTTAGGTCGTCATTTTTCTATTTTGTAAGAAATTATTTTGTCGTTATTTATGTTTTTATTTTTGTGTTTGTATGGAACTTTTAATGGGATGGTATTTATTAAAAATTAGACTTATCTTTCGGTGACACGCTGAAAGTTGTTTGTTTAAATTATAAAAATAATAGGAACCGTGCCAATTAGTGGTGGTCCATAACTCTGTCGCTAGCGTTGCAGGATTTACATCCTCTAAAAGTAAAAATTTGTGTTCAGCTGGGGAAGGAAGTTGAGCGCAAAGTAATAAATGGGCAGAGATATGATTCTACGTAAGAAAAAATTAGCATCCATATTTAAACAACCGATAGTCAATCGCACATTAATGGCAGTGGTATTAGCCGGTGCCAGTTCTAATGCTTTCAGTCATGGTTATGTTGAGGCCGCTGACGGTGGTGTAGCTTCTGCGCGTGGTACCCTGTGTAAATACGCATTAGATACCGGTGAAATGAATTTGAATTGCGGCGCAGTTCAGTGGGAGCCACAGAGTATTGAAGGTCCTGAAGGCTTTCCCGATAGCGGCCCTGCCGATGGGCAAATTGCCAGTGGAGGAAGCAGTGCCTGGTCTGAGCTTAATGAACAGACATCTGATCGCTGGGTAAAAAATTATATTAGCTCCGGTTGGCAAACCTTCAAATGGTACTTCACCGCCAACCATGTAACTCGTGATTGGAAATACTATATTACTAAAGAAGATTGGAATCCGAATTCAGTCTTGACTCGCGATCAATTTGATCTCGACCCATTCTGTGAGATAGATGGCAATTATGAACAACCAAATGTAAATACAACTCATGAGTGTCAGGTGCCAGATCGCGAGGGCTATCATGTAATTCTGGCTGTTTGGGATGTGGGTGATACGGTTAACGCTTTCTACAATGTTATCGATGTGGAGTTCGATGGCGATAATGTCACTAATACCGAGTGGAGCGCTGCGGGTACCATCAATCCGACGCAGGACTTGAACGTTGGCGATAAAGTGTATACCCGTGTATTTGATGGCTCAGGTGAAAACTCATCTTACAGCACTGTTTTGGAAATTGCCTCCGAAGAGCAGGGCATCGCTGAAAACTGGTCACACGATTTGGCTGAGTTGATTAATGCAGAGCAGACCGATATCCGAGCCGGTGATTTCGATGGTGATAACAGCTTTGAGCCTCTGTACGGTATCAACCGCATTTATCTAAAAGATGGCAGTGGCCTGGAAAATGTCGAGATCGGTTACGAGTTGAGCGAAGAAGAGCCCAACTATGAAGTAACGGTAAGTGGCCTTGAAAGTGAATACACAATTACAGGCGGTGCTATTTCTCTAGACTTGGCTCTCAGTGCTACGGGAGATGTCAGCGTTGAGGTTACAGTGGTAAATCATGGCGGTGATACTCTAGCAAGCTATAGCAATAACATTGATGATGGTGATACTGCCAGTACTAGCTTGACTCTCTCAGAGACTGTAGCAGGGCACCATATGGTTGTAGTGGTGGTAAAAGACCGCGATGGCAACATGGTTGATCAAAACACTCTGAACTTCTACCTGGTTGAAGACACCTCTGGTGATGATGACTCCTCGAATGGGGATGACGATACTTCCAATGGTGATGATGACTCCTCGAGCGGCGACGACGATAGCTCCAACGGCGATGATGACGCTTCTAATGGAGACGATGATACTTCGAACGGAGATGATGATAGCTCCAATGACGATGACCAATCCTCGAGTGATCAGGATTATGATTATGTCTTCCCTAGAGGCCATAGAAACTATGCTGCAGGCACCAAAGTCCTGGGCCGTGACGGTAATGTCTACGAGTGTAAGGACTCTGCTTACTCCCACTACTGTAAGGAAGTAAAAAGAGGTGCAATACAGTTCGAGCCAGGTGTTGGAGGGAACTGGGAGATACTCTGGGAAAGACTGTAATTTATTCCCGATAAAATAAAAAAGGCCCCTTTTGGGGCCTTTTTTTATCTTGAACTGAAAATATCGATTAACTATATAGGAGTAGAACTATGCACTTTTATGACTCATAGTTATATTGCGGGGTTTTTGGGGCGCTATGTATCAAATCATTTGATGAGTATCAGGCAGTGATTTTTTAGCTGCTAGTAGCTTTCTGCCTACTCGTTGGTTTATTGCCATAATTGGCAACTTTGATACTTTAAATGTTAACTTTCATTAAAGGTATACAGGCCTTCGACAACTTCTACATTGGGAGGGCGCCTATATTTGTTGAAGTAATCGTATCCTTCTTTTAGGTTCAGCCAAAAAGAATGCCATTGATTATCTTTGTATTGAGATAAGACCTCATCCTCAAGTGGAAATGGGAAGGAGTGAACCCTGACAACTCTTTGTCCAGATTCTATCGCTGAAGCAGTAAGTGCATATATTTCATTGATAAATGGATTTGTCATTGCAAAGCAGCCAATAGATACACAGTCTCCATGTATCATAAGAGCACTACCTGTTCTGCCATGGTGCCGATCATATTGATTGGGATACCCTAGATTAAATGAAAGATGATATTGGCTCCAAGGGTTTAACCGGCTAGCATTTACAAAGTAAAAACCTTCCGGGCTTTGTAGATCACCTTCTCTCAATTTTGGCCCCAGCTCTCCTGAGAAAGTGCAAATATCGTAGCTTTTAAACTTAGAATATAAATTATTATCCGACTCTATCCAGACCTCTAAGATACCGGGGTTTTTAAATATGCGAATAAAAATAGGGGCGCCATACTTAAGCCCTTTTTCAGAAAGCTCCTGTTTAAGCTCCTCTTCAACACTAGATATAGATGTTTTTGCTCTAACACTTGTGGGGATGACTTCCGCTTGTAAACAAGAGCTTACTACACAGAGTAAGAATATAAATGTAGAGGCTACTTTAGGATTTCTCATGCTGGTATTTTTTTGGGTTGGCCTTCTCTTAAAGCAGTCGAGGGTATTTAGGCATATAGGATGTTGGCGGTTTTCTCTTGTTAACAATTGTTATGGGTATTAATTTATATTAATAATTAAATTTTGAAAAGCTGGTTGCGTTTGTTTTCTGGATGTTAATTTAGTGGTGATAAAAGCCAGTAGCCAGATGGGACTATGGCTTCAATTTCTGAGAGGTGTTTTTCTCGTTGGGATTTAGTAGGTCATTTGTCGGAAGCCATGAATGTAGATAGAGTGGCCAAGAAGGATTCGGCCACTATGGTAGGTCTATGCTTGGTAATAACTTAAAAACATCGCAGCGGTGCGCTCGGCCAGTGCCTCTTGCTCGGCGGAGCTCGGTGGGCCAGAGAGTTGAAGTAACTGAGGCCAGTAGCAACCGCCCTTAATCAGGTTGTGAATCTGCCCACTGGCGACCTCTATGTCGAGAGACTTTAGTCGCCCATCAGCTACGGCAGATTTGATCCAGCGCTGCACCCCGGTTTCATGGGCCTTATATTTTTCCATTTCCTTCTGTAGTGCTTCCGGCTGGTGGAAGAAGTAGTCGAAGGCCATGCGGTTAAGCTCAATATACTGCGGGTTGCAGATCGTTTTTATTTCCTGCTCTAACAGTGTGCGGAGTTGTGATTGCATATCACTATCCGGGTAGTAGTCACAATCGGAGGGCTGGGTGGCCTGCTGCCAGAGTTCACCGATCAAATACATCACCAGGGCTTCTTTACTGGAGAAGTGGTTGTACACGGTGCGTTTTGATACCTGTGCTCGGGCTGCCAGCTCGTCCATACTCGTGCCCTGCACTCCCAGCTCCTGAAAAGCCTGCTTGGCGGCATCAATAATAGCTTGGCGTTTCAGCTCACTTCTGGTTGGTTTCTTTTCAGTCATGGGTATCTCTGTGAAATCTGGGCCGGGGGATTCCATTGCCGGCGAGTTACTTCTTACGCAAATTTTACACTATATAGTTTACTTTTATATAGTTACTTTATACACTGCACTGTATAGTTTACATGGTAAGTGAAATGAAGAAGCGCTGGTGGATTCTGGCAGGAGTGATTGTTATGTCGGTAGGTCTCTTTGGTAGCTGTACAAATCAACCCGAGAAGTTCCGCAACAGTGATGCGGACTACAAAGTCAGTAGTGGCGGTATAGTTGAGATGATCGGCGCCTACATTAAGGCGGATCGTGCAGCCCCCGCACCGGTGAAGCCTATTCCATTGCGACAGATTCCCGCTGCGGAGCTGGCTGCCCCAGTCGCTGAGAGTGCCGTATATCGCCTCGGGCACTCCACGGTACTGATTCGAATGGATGATCAGTATGTTTTGACAGATCCGGTATTTAGCAAGCGGGCATCCCCGGTTCAGTGGATGGGCCCGAAGCGCTTTCATCCATTGCCCATAGAGATTCGAGACTTGCCTTCGATTAAAGCGGTCGTTATCAGCCATGACCACTACGATCATTTGGACAAAAATAGTATTCGCGCACTCAAGGATAAAGTAGAGCAATTTATCGTTCCTACCGGGGTGGGAAGTCGTTTGCGTAACTGGGGAATTCCGGCCGAAAAAATTGAGGAGTTGGCCTGGTGGGAATCGTTTGCCTTGGGCAGTTTGCACTTTACCGCGACCCCGGCTCAACATTTTTCCGGGCGTGGACTAACGGATAAAGACTCAACATTGTGGGCCAGCTGGGTAATTGAAGGGCGCGAGGGCCGTATATTCTTTAGCGGTGACAGTGGCTATTTTAGTGGCTTTCGTGAAATTGGTGAGCGATTTGGTCCGTTCGACCTGACACTGATGGAAACGGGTGCTTACAACAAGCTTTGGAGTTCGGTTCATATGATGCCCGAAGAGAGTGTACAGGCACATCTCGATCTCAGAGGGCGAGCAATGTTACCTGTCCACAACAGTACTTTTGATCTTGCCCTACACGATTGGTATGAACCTCTGGAGCGCGCACAGACGGCAGCCAAAGATCAGGGTGTCACTTTGGTAACGCCTATCATTGGAGAGGCTGTTCGCCTGCAATCTCCCACCACAACAAAAGCCTGGTGGAAAGATGAGATGGCTACAGATTTACGCCTGGTGAGTGAGTAGAGAGGTTCTGTGAATTTGCTATTAGTAGCTGGGTGCTGCTGGATTTAGATATCGATATGTTTTCTGTGGGCGAGCTGGAGGTAAATGCCAGCTCGTTTTTTAGTTTTCCACCTTACTAAGTGCCCTTGGCCTAAGGTTCTGAAGAGCAATTATCATCCTCTGTGATCATATGTAAAAGATAACCTGTACTCCTAACAGATATACGTCCTTCTCTAACGCAGCTTGGAAATCCGTAATTAAAAGCAGCAGTGATTACTGTGTCAGGGGTTCCTGTTGCATCACTATAATAGCTGGTAGATAAAGTGAAGCTTCCGGGATCTATTCCTTTGAAGTTGTCTATAACGTCTTTTGGTATTTCAATTGGTGTGTTATTCAGGACAAAAACAAGATTTTTGACGGTTTTTGTAGTATTCGAAAACTCAGGTTTTAAATATACATCAAGTATAAGAGTCCCGATTTCTGTCCGGAAAGTTTTGTAATAACTTATCCTGTCCCACCATCTTGGATTTTCCTGTGAGGTGAATGCCAACGGGGAAAAGAAAATTAGTGTGATAACTATATTTTTCATCTTTAGTGAATAAAAATTTAACTGTATGCTAATTGAGCTTGAGTTCTGCTAGTTGCCGATTTATCGCCGCCGTTTTACTTTTATCCTGATTGCGAGAAATTTCTAGTGCTTTCTTCAAAACATCAGAAGCCTCTGAAATTTCATCATTCTGTTGTAACGCCTGGGCCAAACTTTGGTGGGCATCAATAGAGTTTGGCCGATATTCCACCCATCGCCTTGCAACACTGATAGCTTCTTGGATGCGACCATCCTTTAGTAACAAACTGGTGATATAGCTTAATTTGTTAACATTTCTCCAACGTGTAGCCCTGGGTAAAATAGGAAAGCCATATTTCTGTGAGAGTGATTGGTAGAAATGATCGATATTTTGTAAGGCGTCACCAGGCTGGGATATCAATTCTCGATAATTTGCGGACCATTCTTCGTGGGGATAATTAAGCTCGATAGCCGATAACGCGGCTTTTATAAAGGCACCGTAATGGTTTTCATTGTTAATAATTTCTATTTTTAGTTTGAGGTTCTCTTTTGCGTAAGGAGAAAGTTTGGTGTTAATTTGACTTAAGATTTTTTCATAGCGCTTATCTTTACGCATATCACTGTCAGCCATCGCGAAATAAAAAGCATTGATCTTGTTTGATGAGGTCTGCATACTTGTGGTTATTTCATTAATAAAAGTACTCTCTGAAGTGGGCCCCATACCAAATATGTCAGCTGCAGATAAAAAGAAGTAAGACTGAAACAATCCAGGTTTGTTAGTTAGGGCGTAGAGAGGAAAGATACTGCTAGTTGAGACACCAATAATCATTCTATTGTTGAGTGCGCGGTAATTGCTTTCTAAATATGGGAATAGTTCTTCAGTTAGAAATTTACTATAGGTCTCAGGGTTTCCCAGGGCGCTAAACTTCTCCTCAGTGGTATGCTTCCACATTCCATGTAGGTAGGTTTCCGGTTCATCACCGCCATCATTAAGGCTGATTACAATACTTTCCGGCATACGTTCTACGCTACTTAGATGCTTTACTACCCCGGTTAAGGCGTGGAAAAATTCTTTGCCGTGAGTGCCATTAATAAAGATAACCGGGTATCTATGCTGCTTTGATGCTTGATGGAACGTTTGCGGTAAATATATGTTGATTGGTATTTCACGACTCAAGATTCTGGATGAGAAAAGAATTTCATCACCATAACTCAGGTGTTTGGTCGTGCTAACAGAAGAGTGGCTCTGTGGGCTTTCAGGTTCTGCTGATAGTCCCACACACAGTAAAGAAACTGCGATTAACAGTATTCGGGGAAAAATCATATCACCGGCATCCTTGCTGAATTTAAATTTTTTTAAAAAGGCGATTAAGATCTATTAGATGCTATGACAGATTGAGGGGGTGGTAAAGTTGGTTACAGCTGATGCGAAGTGGTACAACTTGTATAGATATAAAAGTTGGATTTTTTCAAAACCAAGCTCTAAACCCCAGTACCCATACGGTTGAGTCCACATCCTCACCTTCTTCACGGGCGAAATCAGCGGCATTGCCCACTTCCCGTTCATAGTGGACGCCAATATAGGGTGAGAATTTCCTGGTGACTTCATACATTAGCCGAAAGCCGACTTCCGCTTCCGATAAGCCGGAGCCGCTACCTCGGGCCTCATCGTTCTGCCCAAAAAAGTTCAGCTCGATACGTGGTACCAGGTTCCAGTCCTGTGCTAACTTTATTTCATACTCGCCTTCCAGGCGAAATGCAGTACTGCCATGTTCTCCATAGAAAAATACCGCATCCATTTCGAATTTGTAGGGAGACTCTCCAGTAATACCCACAGCAGCCCAATTCCGGCTGGTAGTTTCCAGATTAAAATCGTGGCGAATTCCAATTAGAAAATTCCAGTTTGCCGAAATTGCCCGGCTATAGAGCGCCCAGAGTTCATTTTTTTCGATTTCCCCACTGCTTCGCTCGTAGTCAACTTCGGCAACAAACTTATTTTGCTCTCCGCCATAGCTGAGGTCTCCCTCGATTTCCCCGCCGTTATCACCTCGCAGTTCCACATAGTCGAGGCTGACTTCAGCCATGGGTTCTTCTTCGTTATCCTCGCCAGAGGACTGGTAGCTGTGGTGTTGATGCTGAGGTTCTGCCTGCCCATAGCTGGCCTGGGCAGCAAGTATCCATAGTGTTGCTGCTATCCCTGAAATATTTTTAAACAATGCGCACCTCCCGATACATACCGGGCCTCTGGTAAAGCATTTGACTGTGTAGAGCCCAGCGGCCATAGGTGTCGGCGCTGATTAAGTAACTGATGCTTGATCCGGGTTGCGCGATCACCGTGTGCTTGCGAGGTAAATACTCTCCGTCACCGGTTTCCAGCTCACTCCAAAAACCGTGTAAGTGCATGGGCTGGGGAAGCGTGGTGTCATTGACCAGGGTAATACGCAGGCGCTCCTGGTGCCGAAATAATAATGGGCTGGCATCGCGAAATTTCTCACCATTTATTGACCAGAGATAGCGCTCATAATTGCCGGTCAGGTGTAACTGTAATTCCCGCTGTGGCTCCCGTTCATCCTGGGTGGGTTCATTGCTGCGCAAATCGCTGTAAGTCAGTACACGGCGGTTATAGCGATGTTTATGGTTTCTGAGTCCTACACCGGGGTCGGCGATGCCGTTTGCTGGCGTCAGCGCGCGGTGATCCACCCTGAATCCGGATTCACTTGGCTGGTGAATGATAGGGCTATTGCTACCGAGCCCCGCTGCAGTGATGTTTCCGTAAAACCATCCCCCCTCAGTTGCATCGGGCAAATCGGAATGTTTTTCGGTGTGAGCAGTCTGGGTTGTTTTAAAGTGTGTGCCTGTCTCTTCGGTTTTTCTCGCCAGTCCCAGATCTTGTAGGGTGAGCACTGGGCGATGATCCATCGCGGGAATTTCTGTGCTCAGACGTATATCACTTGTCAGTGTGCCTCGCGCATAGCCACTGCGGTCCATGGACTGCGCAAATATACTGTAGGCTTGTTCACTCTCTGGCTCGACAATTACGTCATAGGTTTCGCCGCTGCCAATACGAATTTCATCGACGCTAACGGGCTCGACATTTTGTCCATCGGCCGCCACCACCTTCATTTTCAGGCCGGGGATACGTAGGTCGAATAAGGTCATCGAAGCTGCGTTAATTAATCGCAGGCGAACCTTCTCGCCAGGTTTAAATAATGCAGTCCAATTGGTATCGGGTGTATGCCCGTTCATCAGGTAGGTGTAAGTCTCGCCTGTGACCTGGGAGATGTTGCGGTCGGAAAGCTGTTTCCAGTTCCATTGATGCCGGTCCCGCCAGGTTCGTGCGACACCTTTTGTGCGCACCTCACGCCATACATCTGTAGCCGTGCGCTGTTGCCGGTTGTAGTAGTCCGGGTCTTTTTTTAGATGGGTATAAATAGTTTGGGGGGATTCATCGCTCCAATCAGATAGGACAACAATATAATCCCGCTCGTAAGAAAATGGTTCTGGAGATATCGGATCAATGACTATTGCCCCAATTAGCCCCCGCTGTTGTTGAAACCCGGATTGGCTGTGATACCAATAAGTGCCACTTTGGCGCACAGGGAATCGGTAGCGAAATGTTTGCCCAGGTCGAATGCCGCTAAAGCTCAACCCCGGTTCGCCGTCCATATCGCTGGGTACCCTAACACCGTGCCAGTGTAGGGAGGATTTGTCGGGTAATTGGTTATGGACATTCAGGGTGACAGTTTCCCCTTCCCGCCAGCGCAAAATGGGGCCCGGTAGACTGCCATTAATGGTCAGGGCTTGTCGTTCGCGCCCGGTAAGATTTACCTGGCGGTAACCGATGGATAAATCAAAGTGGTTACCGCGCAGGGTTGTTGCCGAAGCTGTAGGCGAGTTTGGGCGCGAACTGTGGGGTAACCCCAGCAGCAGGGCTCCCGCTCCGAGACCTGTGACGAAAGTACGCCTCGATACGGCGTCGGTGCGGAAGCTCTCTGTCATCGATGTCCCTTCTAAAACTGCTCCTGTGCCGTATTGATTTCGGCGTAAATTTCGCTGCTGCCGTCTTTGTTAAGCAGCATTACCTGATAGGGCGTAAAACGGTCGCCCACTTCCATACCGGGGCTGCCCAGGGGCATACCTGGCACTGCGAGACCAATGGCATCTTGCGGTGGATTCTGCAAGAAACGCTGTATCAGCTTTGCCGGTACATGCCCTTCAAAAACATAGCCCTGTTCTGACACTGTGGTGTGGCAGGATTGGTAGCGCGGAGAGATATGGTGCTGCTTTTTCACGCCGTTAAGGTCTTCGACATCCTTTGCTACGACGTCAAAGCCACTTTGTTGGGCATGCTCAACCCAAATTTTGCAGCAGCCGCAGGTGGCGGATTTGTAAGTGGTCAGGCTCACAGATTCCTTTTTGGGGTCTGGAGATTCGGCACAGGCACTTAATGCCAGGGTTGTGAGTAGCGCAGCAATAGCGATCAAAATTGAACGGTTCATATGAATTCCGATGATGAGATTAAGGGCGCACACGGGCGCGTGAGTATTTATAAAAAATATTTGGAGTAAAACTGGGGAGTACGCGTATGCCTAGGCATACGGGGCCCGTTAAGTGCGGAATATGGGTGGGCGCAGTGCCATTTCCGGATCTGGAGAGGAATTAAATTCCCGGTAGGCAGTTACAAGTAGATCGCGGTTGTATACAAGGATTTTATATTGAGCGTTTACCGCAGAGCTGGTGCCTGGCCCTGCACAGCAGCTGCATTCAGCAGTGCAACTGGAGGGATGGCAGTCGCTGCAGTTCTCAAGGGTTGCCCCGTCGCAGTGGGCTTTTTCTTCTGCAGCGATAGATACCGCTGGGGATTCGTGTGTTTCCGCACAAGATGACGCAACTGCCTGGCCGCCGAAGGCCAGTAGTAGTATGAGCAAAAATAGGCGGAAGATCCCGGTGTGCATGGCGGTATTCAGAAAACAAGCCAGCCCGCAGTGTATGGGCTGGCCTCTGCCGGTGCAACTTTCCCGCTTGCGGGATGGCGGGTTAAGAGCGGCCCAGGGGTAGGCGGAAGTCCTGGTGTCGCAACAGGTCCGGCCCACATTCGAGGCGCTCGAGCCAGCCCAGGAAGCGCTCTTTGACATCGCCTGAGGCAAAGTAACCGCCGTGCTGGGGCACAATCATTGCGGGGTTGAGTTCCCGAATCATCTTGGCCCAGAGACGACAGGTCCAGTTCCCGCCCATATAGCGGCGGTGGAACCCTTCCATCGACGGCAGATGCTCGTCGAAATCTTTGACTTCACCCTCCTCACCACCGAGTGAGGCACCGATATCGCCGGAAAATAATATGCGGCTGACCGGATCATAAAAACTGAAGTTGCCACAGGAGTGCATAAAGTGCGCTGGCAGCGCCCAGATCTCGCTGTCGCTGAAGGGGATAATTTCTCCCTTATCGTCCAGAGGCATGATGCGTTCCTGCCAGCGTTCAGCACCGGCACGCGAAGCGACAAAGCCGGAAACCAGGTGTGGCAAAAACCGCGACCACAGTTTCGACACCGCCACCTTACAGCGCGAATGCAGCATCCAACGCGGCAGCGAGGCGATAATATCCGGGTCCTGGTGAGAGGCCAGGATCAGGTCCAGTTCGCTCAGGTTCAAATGGCGGCTGAGCTCAATGGTGAGGTGTGTGTAGGTCAGATCGCCGCCGGGATCGATAAGCGCCCCTTTGGTGCCGCGGCGAATAACAAATTGATTGGCCTGTACCCCATCGCTGCCATTCTGCTCTTTAACCAAATCGCCGAACCGCGCAACCAGGTGGTGACCTTTTTCAAATAGGATGTCCACGCCGCGACTCCTCTTATTGGACTTGGCCGAGGTATTGAGTGAGCCTCTCCTTATTCATAGCAATACCGGCATTCATGCCTTCGGCATGCTTCTTGGCTTCTTCCAAGTTGGTTGCCTTACCTACCTGAATTACCCCAACCATACCCAGCGGCAGATGTGGGTCGCACTGGTATACGTAGACACCTTCCTGGTTCAAAGTGACAGTCACCTTTTCTCCCATGCTGCCATTCCAGGTAGCGCCCTCGGCAGGGGACAAAACTGAGTGAGTGTTGTGGGCCGCATCAGTGGGCAGGAAGGTGACAGAATCGCCCGGTGCTACTGCGAGAAATGCCGGTTCAAAAGTCATCATGCCGTCCTTGCCCTGGTTCAGCATCTTAACTTCGTGATCCGCAGCCAGGGCGGAGGTCGAGGCCATGGCGAGCGCCAGAATCGCGCCGCGAAGAGTAATAGACGACATACTTACTTCCTGTTCGATGGTTAGTCAGTGTTGTTCAGCGCCTCCCCATTAGTGGGTAGAGGCAGCGGCGGATGTTATCTCGGAGGGGGCTGGGTGAATTGATCTAGATCAATCGCGTAGATAGACCAATTAGAAGGAGAAGATGCCAATAGAAGGGATCCGTGTAGGAGAGTCATTTTAGACTGCTGAGCACCACCCGCCTCGGCCGGATAAGGGGTAAACTGTGCGCCGATCAATTCTGTGACTTTTCGGGAGAGTGCTTTGGCCACAAAACGTAAAACTGCCTACGTGTGTAATGAATGCGGCGCTGACTACACCAAATGGGCAGGGCAGTGTAGTGCTTGTGGCACTTGGAATAGCCTATCGGAAGTACGCCTGGGACCGGATCACAAGGACAGTCGCGCCGCGAATTTTACCGATGCACAAAGTGGTTACGCCGGTTCCGCTGGTGCTGGCAAAGTACAAAAACTATCGGAAATCGACCTCAGTGAATTGCCGCGTATTCCCACTACGGCCTCGGAACTGGATCGAGTGCTAGGCGGCGGGCTGGTGCCGGGCTCCGTTGTATTGATCGGCGGCCATCCCGGTGCGGGTAAATCCACTGTTTTACTCCAGACCTTGTGCCATCTCGCCACTTCAATGCCGGCGCTATATATCACCGGCGAGGAATCTCTCCAGCAGGTTGCTATGCGCGCTAAGCGCTTGGGGCTGCCCACGGATTCTCTGCAATTGCTCAGTGAAACCGATGTGGAGCGTATTTGCCTGGCGGCCAAGGAAGTGAATCCTCGGGTTATGGTAGTGGACTCGATTCAGGTGATGCACATGAGCGATGTTCAATCGGCACCGGGCTCTGTGGCACAGGTGCGCGAGAGTGCGGCCTACCTGACCCGCTTTGCCAAGCAGACCGGCACGGCGCTCATTCTGGTGGGGCATGTCACCAAAGATGGCAGCCTCGCAGGCCCCAAGGTGCTGGAACATATTATCGACTGCTCCATTCTCCTCGAAGGCACCCACGACTCCCGCTTCCGCACATTGCGTGCCCATAAAAATCGCTTTGGGGCCGTCAATGAACTCGGCGTGTTTGCCATGACAGAGCAGGGCCTGAAAGAGGTATCCAATCCCTCAGCCATTTTCCTGCAAAGGGCCGAGGAGATCGCAGCCGGTTCTGTGGTGACCTCGGTGTGGGAGGGCACCCGGCCGCTGTTAGTGGAGTTGCAGGCCCTGGTGGACGATAGCAGTCTCGGCAACCCCCGCCGGGTAGCGGTGGGCCTAGACCAGAACCGCTTGAACATGCTGCTCGCTGTGTTGCATCGCCACGGTGGGGTCTTGGTGGGGGACCAGGATGTCTTTATCAATGTGGTCGGCGGGGTAAAGGTAATGGAAACCAGTGCCGACCTGACACTGTTATTGGCGGTAGTCTCCAGTTTCCGCAACCGTGTCCTGCCCCGGGATCTGGTGGTATTCGGGGAAGTGGGGCTGTCAGGCGAGATTCGCCCAGTGCCTTCGGGCCAAGAGCGTTTGCGCGAGGCCGCCAAACACGGTTTCCGCAAAGCCATTGTGCCTGCAGCCAACCGTCTTAAAAACGATATCGAGGGAATGGAAATGCACTCGGTCAAAACCCTGGCGGAAGCGCTGGCGGTAATTGATATGAGCTGACACTCCAGTTGGGGACAGCTGTTTTGACAGGGGAATACCTTGCGTATTCCCCTGGAGAAGTGAGTTTTCAGAGCCTCCTGCGCTAGGGGCGCCTAGTTGCTCCCTTGCGCTGGTTGTTACCGGGGCCCCGACGAAAATCCTCTGACGGAGTGCCCTTGTAACAGCGCGGGATAATGGGCCAGTCCTCTGTTAGAAAATAGGCATAGGTGCCCTTGGGGAATTCCGGGGTGCGAACCATTCTGCCGTTGCACTCATCCAATGTGCCGGAGCCAGCCACATAGTGGTAATCATCCACAAAGGTACCATCGTAGTAGCCTCCAGGTTCTTTACTGCCCTTGGGGCGTTTCCCGGATTTCACCTGATAACTTGAAGTCATTGCCGCAATCCCGGATTTCGGTTCCCAACCATCGGCATAGGCGTACAGGGCATAAATGGGGAATCCATCGGCAGCCCAGCCAATCAGTGGCGAATGCCTTTCCTTAGATACCCCCAGGCGCTGCAGCAAACCGGTGGGAATGCCGTGATAGTGGTAGGCGCCATTGGGTTGAACGTGGGCGTAGTTATCGTCTACACCCAGTTGAATCGCACCGGATAGGGCTTCGTAGCGCCAGCGCCCCCGATTGCCCAGGTACCATTCCGCAGCACTGGGGTCGAAAGGCACTCCGTTCAGTCCGATACCAAAATTCTGCAACGGAACCGGTGTAGATTGAGCGGCAATTTGGGGAATAGCCGGAACTCGGAAACGGTAGCGCTGCACCTCGATTTCATGGGGATTGCCGCGATTGGGGAAGGTGCCAGTCTTGTGCTCGGAAATACCGTTGGCCTCAATAACGCGCCAGGGCCCTTGAATACTGATACTCACTTCACTAAAGGTGATGGGCGCCTCGGTAGCAGGGACTGTGTGCTGCAGGCCGTCGGATTGTACCACTGTATGTTTGCGAGCGGTGTGGCGTCCACCAGTGGCGCCCCCTCCTGTAGAGCGCGCAGTCAGTTTGCGCTCGGGAACACAAGCTAGGCCATGTGATTGGGGGTGGTTGCGGCAGCGACCACTGACTCGGCCATTGGGCAGTTCCATTGAGCAGCTGGCGCCACTGGACAGGTTTCGACAAGCCTCCAGGGCGCTATCGGGTACGTGAGCCAGCGAGAGAGGCGCAATACTGCAAAGCCCCACAAATAACCACTTCTTCATAATGACATCTCAAGATTTACAGTACCGCTGGCCGGTTGCGATTAATTGGGAGTTACTGTTCTTCATTTTCCATGGGGCGAGGGCCACCTTTGCCCTTGCCGCCGGCAGGTACACAGACCAGCTGCTCAATCTGCGGGGGCATACGGCAGGTGCCCTCCAATGTGCCTCTGGGTGTCTCGACAGTACAGGCGTCTCCCTCTGCCAAGCTGCTGCAGGCATCAATCGCTTCCTGCGGAGGCTGGCGCGGCTGTGCAGATACATTTGTGGCCAGTAAGAGGGCTGCTACTGGGATAAATATTTTTTTCATCGTGTTCTCCTGTCGTAGGCACTTTGAGGGGAGTCCCTGGAGCCTCAACTTCGCTCATTGGGTTTTGACAGAGGTTATTGCTGTCGCCCGAAACTATAGACTCGGGAAATGGCGATTACCGCTCAGCGAAGGGCTGGCTTCTCGGTACCGCCCTGGACTGCCATCGAAAATAGTCGAGGAATGAGTAAGTAATGTGGATAACTTGTAAAGAAGTGTGGGGCTGGAGAGCTCACTTTACGACTAATGATCCAGAGATCTGACAGGCTCTAATTGATCAGTGGTGGAGGTGGGAATTAGGGGGTGAGTAAGTAGGAAAGGCTGGGTATTTAATCAGTCGTGACACAAGCTAAAATCTGGCTTGTGTCACGACTGATTCTGTATTTTTCTGAAGGGGCTTTAACTTTCAGTTTCCAGTGCAGCTTTCGCCGCAGCTTCACTCAACAACCTGCGGCGAACTTTCATTGGAGTGGTACCAAACCAGCGGTCGCAGGCCCGGTTAAATGAGCTCTGCTCCCGATACCCCAGCATATTGGAAATCTGGGCCATAGGTGGCAACTTTCTACTGAGGTAATGTTCTGCGCGTTCGCGGCGAATACGGTCGAGAATATCCTCAAACACCAATTCCCGATCTCGCAACCTGCGCTGCAGTGTGCGCTTGTGCATACCCAGCTGATTGGCGACTTCCTGCAAACTGCAGCGCTTTAGCGGCATCAGGCAATAGATCAGCTGTTCTACCTGGTGAATCAGGTTTGATTCACCTTGTTCCAGTACTTTGTCGATATAAGACTTTAAAAGAGGCCTTAAAACCGGGTTGCACTTCTCGGTCGGTTGGGCCAACTGGCCGCTACTTAGAATCAAGGTGTCGCTAATTTGTGAAAACTGTACATTTGTACCAAAAAAGTTTTCATATTGGTCGTGGAGCGGCTGTTTGGACTTTAAATGAACCGCCTCCAGATTGAACTTTTCACCACATAATATTTGTAGTGCGACAACAGAAACCCCAAGGAGAAATTCCCGGAATAGCTCGAGAGGTAATGGAGAGTCCGAAGGTATATAACTTTCTAAATCATTTAAACAATGAAAAGTTATAAACGTTTGGAGCCCTTTAACTTCCAATTCAACTCGCAGGTTATAAGGAGGGGCGGCGAATTGCTTTACGGCAGCGTTGAGGAATTCCCCGAGGGTCAACGACTGCAATACTGCTGCTCCAAGAGAACTGAGGGCGGCAGCCCCCTGGCTTTTTGCCAGTCTCAATCCGAAATCCGCGCAATTGAGTTGTCGTGCGGCCTTTTCAACAAGGTCAGTCACTTTACTCAACGGGAGATACCCCTCGAGTTTTTCAACCTGCTCGGGGTTAATACCGGCGCTATTAAGCAGTGTTTCCGGGCAGCCGTTTAGCTGGGATACTTGGTCATAAAAGCCGGTTAACAGCTTAGCTCTTATTTGTTGGGTCAATTTCTTCCAAATCCTTCCAAGAACCCAGCCTGATTTAATTATTAGGCGTGCCGGGTCGCAACTTCTATTTGAGCGGAAATATTCAACTGATAGGCGCGCCCGATAATTTTAGGAATCTACAAATAAATGCAAATTCCAGGATTACACATTCCTGGGCATTGTCTGACGGATTTGCAAAACCGTCATATTGGCGAATGCCTGTTTTATTTCGAATTCCTGATATGTATTGTGCGCTATGGATAACTGTTACTGCACTAACTACCACAAAGTGCACACGACTCATCCTGAGAAAATAATATATGAGATTAAAACAAGGCAGCCGAAACTGGCGTAATCCGCCTATCAGTCTCCGCTAAGTATTATTTCAAGGCCTATATTACTTGTTTTTTTTTGTGGATTCGAAGGGCTTTTGGCTTTTGCTCATAATCAAAATGTCACCTAATGAAAAAAAATACCAATTAAAGTTAATACATTGAAACTTTATTCCCTTATGACAGCAAAAAAATTTTTTTGTTTTATGGTGACTCCATATCTGGGAATAATAATTTTTTCTTAATTTATCCACTTTTTTACCCTTGCCTAAAGCTATCTTGAATGACTGGTGATTTCAGGAACGCTTTAACACTTTTTGGGTAGTTACCAGCGGATATAAATGACCATTTCAGAGGTATGGTCATTTTGGGGAGACAAAAAAGCCCGCATAAGCGGGCTCTAGGATTACTGATTAATCAGTGGATTAGCCACCATAGTAGGTAGCTGCACCGGGGCCGACGGGCAGTCCCAGGGCAAAAACCCAGATGAAGAACAGGGCTGTCCATCCGATAAAGAAGAAGATGGAATAGGGAATCATAGTGGCGATCAATGTACCCATGCCCAAGTCTTTCTTATAGCGCGCAGCAAAAGTAATGATCAGGCCAAAGTAACTCATCATCGGTGTGATAACGTTGGTCACAGAGTCACCGATACGGTAGGCCGCCTGGATTACTTCGGGGGCGTAGCCCAGCAGCATCAGCATGGGTACAAAGATGGGAGCTGTCACCGCCCACTGAGCAGAGGCACTGCCCAGCATCAAGTTCACAAAGCCACACATCATGATGAAGAACAGGAACAGTAGTGGCCCAGTGAGGCCGATGCTTTGTAGCGCATCAGCACCTAAAACGGCAAAAATGGTGCCCAGGTTGGTGATCTTAAAGAAGGCGACAAACTGTGCAGCAAAGAACACAAGTACAATGTACATCCCCATACTGTTCATGCTCTTGGCCATGGCATCAATGACATCTCGGTCATTCTTCATGGTGCCGACAACCTTACCGTAAACAAATCCCGGGATAGCGAAGAACACCAGGATCAGTGAGACGATACCCTTAAGGAACGGAGAGCCCGCGACCAAGCCTGTCTCGGGATTACGTAAAACACCCCACTCAGGCACCACCGTCAAAGCGAGTACTGCAGATACGCCCAAAACAGCCAAACCTGCGTACTTAAGGCCGCGTTTCTCGGCGTCGGTCAGGGTGCCAACTTTGTCTTGAGTCAGGTCGACAGATGCTTCACTGGGATCATATTTACCCAGCTTGGGTTCTACGATCTTCATGGTCACCCAGCTACCAACTCCGGTGATCAGGAAGGTACTGACAATCATAAAGAACCAGTTTACTTCCGGGCCCACGGAGTAGGTCGGGTCGATCATATGGGCTGCTGATTCTGTGATCCCCGATAGCAGCGGGTCCACCGTTCCCAGTAGCAAGTTAGCACTGTAGCCGCCAGAGACACCGGCAAACGCGGCGGCCAGGCCAGCGATAGGGTGTCGACCGAGGGAGTGGAAAATCATTGCGGCTAATGGGATCAGTACCACGTAGCCCAATTCAGAGGCGGTATTAGAGATGATACCGGCAAAAACCACTATGACAGTGACTGTGCGTTTGGAAGCCTGGAGTACCAGGCCGCGAACAGCGGCACTTAACAGGCCGGAGTGCTCGGCAATCGCAACCCCCAATAGGGCCACCAAAACTGTCCCTAGAGGAGCAAATCCGGTGAAATTCTTAACCAGACTGGTAACGATCATCCTGAGGCCATCGCCACTCATAAGGTTGAAAACCTCAATAACGCCATCTGGCGCTCGGCCAGCAGCGCCTACCGGGCGGGGGTCGGGGACAGACAGGCCAAAGTAAGAAGCGATACCACTAATGACTATTACGCTAACGGCGAATAGTGCGAACAGTGTGATTGGGTGGGGGAGAAGGTTGCCGAGCCATTCCACTGCATCTAAGAAGCGGATAAAGGCTGTCTTGCGCCCTGGGGGACTATCCTGCCGATCACTCGGGGAGGTTGTTGTGGTCATTGTTGGTCCTCAGTCGTTACTGCAAGCGACCCTAATTGCCTCTGGGCCGCCTTGTAGCCGAAGGGTTGGCTGAAAAATGTGCTAAAGCCGAGATCATACACAAAACTACTTCAGCTAAGAATGCCCAGAGAGAAATGTTGCTCCTAGGCGGCGGGCCAAAGAGCTATCAGGCGACCCGGATAGGTAAAAGATCTATGATGAAAGATGTGCTGTTATGGCGCTTGTCATATCAGGGTAAGTCTTTCTGATAGCGGTCTCAGATGACTGGATATGCCATAATCCCAATACTATGTAGTCAATTCAGCGGTGAAAATAATGAAGATTGGAATTTTAAAAACCGATGATGTGCGCAAAGAGCTTGTCGGCGAATTTGGGGAGTACCCGGAGATGTTTGCCGACTTGTTGCGCGACCAGGACTCCAATTTGGAGTTTAACACCTACGAAGTCCAGCACGGCCAGTATCCCGACCATATAGATGAAGTAGATGCTTACCTGATTACCGGTAGCAAGACAGGCGTTTATGACGACAAACCCTGGATTGCGCCCTTAATGGATTTTGTACGCAAGTTACATGGTGAGAAAAAGCCGACCATTGGTATTTGCTTTGGTCACCAGTTAATTGCCCAGGCACTGGGAGGCCGGGCCCGTAAGTCGGATAAGGGCTGGGGGCTGGGGGTGCACACCTATGAAATGCAGGAGACGCCTAGTTGGATGTCTGAACCCGCCCCCAACTTTAGTCTCTTAGTAACGCATCAGGATCAGGTGGATCAGCTGCCGCTTGGTGGGCGAGTACTGGCTTCCAGTGAGTTCTGCCCAATGGCAATGGTGCAGGTGGATGATCATATGCTTAGCTTCCAGGCGCACCCGGAATTCACTAAGCCCTACTCGAATAGCTTAATGGAGCTTCGACGGCAGGCTTTTGGTGAAGCTGTGGTTGATAAAGGGCAGGAGTCGCTCAAGAACGATATCCATGAAAATACAGTTGCCAGATGGATGTTGGAGTTTTTACGGCAGTAAATTTTTCCCATTAAAGAAAATTGAAAACCTCCATATAGCTATTTTCTATTTCTCATTCCAATAGTGTCTGACCTTTTGAAACCCCGCTTACTAAGTGGGGTTTACGCTCATACATGCATTAAACTGCACCGTTATTCACCTTTGTTCTATATGTCTTAAAGGGCATATAAACTTCTTATAGGATTATATTTTTTAATTTTATTTGAATATAACGATTTAACTGCAAAAATATAATTTTCTCCGGCAACTGGCAGTTATTTTTGCATTCATGTTTATGTTTGTCACTACCTCTAGATTTATATGTCGATAACATGAACTTTTAAGGTTGTTTTAAAAAGTAGTGGGTGTTTAATATGGGGTTCTTCATTTAAAGGTTTTTGTTTAGGGCGGGTATTCAATTAAATAACATACTTGTGCCAGTTTTATTTTTATGGGGGCGTGTATGTATTCTAATTGATTTAAATGGAGGTCTTGGGTGTTCGCAATTAGCTCAGGGAGGATGGATTAATAATTAACACAGCTTTTTAATCTAAAAAAATCTATAAATATTTCTATAAGCAAAAGGATAGGTTTATGAATTTATTTAAAAGGGCAGTATTGGCCAGTGCCATTGGCTTGTCAGTATCTAGCACTAATGTGCTTGCGGCTGGAAATGTAAACGGGGGAATTGATGGAAGGCTTATTGGAGCAGATGGTAGTGAGATTCCTAACGTAACTATTCTTATTGAAAATGAAGAAAATGGCTTCAAAAGGACTATATCAACTGGTGATGATGGGGATTTCAAGGTCAAGTTACCCAGTGGAGTTTATAAAATAACCGCGCAGAAGTCAGGGTACCAACCGGCAGTAATCGAATCAGTACTAGTGTCTATCGGTAGTACAGGTAAATTAAGTATCCCTTTGAGCCAAGGCGATATGGAAGAGGTTTTGGTTGTAGCTGAGGCCTTACCACAAATACGTACAGGAACAGCTGAATCTGCTCTCAATATCAGTTTAGAGGATATTGAGATGTTGCCTGTAGGAAGAAATATAGAATCTGTTGCCTTGCTTGCTCCGGGAACTGTATTGGGGGATAACACATTCAGAGAGGATAAAGATCTTATATCATTTGGCGGAGCCTCTGTCGGTGAGAATGCTTACTATATTGATGGCTTGAATGTTACCAATTTTCGCAATGGCTTAGGTGGTTCTTCTGTACCCTTTGAGTTTTATGATCAGTTTCAAATCAAAACTGGTGGATATAGTGCAGAGTTTGGGCGGTCTTTAGGTGGCGTTTTAAATGCTGTTACAAAGCGTGGAACCAATGATTTTAAATATGGTGTAGTTACTTACTTTGAGCCTGGATCATTAAGGGAAACAAGCCCGGATACATTATCCACAGATGGAACGCTCTATGATCTCAATTCGGAGAATGAACAGTCTAGATATACTACGGACTACTATATAAGTGGTCCGATTGTAGCGGACAAATTATTTTTCTATGCGCTCTATGAACAACAGGAAACTGTTGAAGAGTATAACACTCTCCAGGCCCCAGATACCTTTAATAATAGGGAAGTGGCTGATGACTTTTGGGGAGTTAACTTAACTTGGAATGTGACCGATGATCACATCTTAAGTTATGTTCATTTTTCCGATGAGCGGACTCGAGAAAATAAACAGTCAAACTATGACTACTACAACATGGACAAGCTTGATTATAAAGGCACGATCAGTGATTATCGAGGAGGAGAGAACTGGTTGTTGCGCTACGATGGTCAACTAACTGATAATTTCAGTATGTCTTTGTTATATGGACAAAACGAATATGAGTTAACAACAATTGGAACCACCGATGTTGAGTGCCCTTTTATTATTGATGCTAGTGATGGGGCGCTACCAGGAAATTCGTCTTATTATCCAGGCTGTAATACAAACTCCAGAATTCAAACCGGTGGTGATGAGCGCGAAGCAAGTCGAATAGATTTTGAGTGGGTACTTGGAGATCATACTGTCCGCTTCGGATATGATCGTGAAGATAATTCTTCCTCTTCTGCTGAGACCTATGCGGGCACCGGATTAAGGGATGGAAAAGGGGTCTATTACCGCTATATATCTGCCCTTCCTGACTCCAAGCTTTCTAATGGAGGTATTGTTCCCGATGTGAATGGCGATGGTAGCACGGTTCACTTGGTACGGTATCGAGTAAGCGATGTTTCAGGATCCTTTAAAGTTGAGTCTGAGGCTTTTTATATCGAGGATACGTGGGATATCACTGATAACTTAACCGTCAGTGCTGGGCTTAGGAGTGAGATTTTCTCCAATTACAATGGTGAGGGTGATGTATTTATAGAAATTGATGATCAATGGGCTCCTCGTCTCAGTTTTTCTTGGGATCCTAGTGGCGATGGAGAGACGCGCGTTTTTGGTAACTGGGGTAGGTACCATATGCCTGTTGCTGCTAATACTAACGTGCGTTTATCTGGAGGAGAATTGGGCTTGGAGCGTTACTTCATTTTTAATGGAAGCTATGATCCAGTAACTTATGTCCCCACAGATATTGATGCAGAAGGGATACCTACAACTGAAGAAATAGGTCCTGTTCAGATTAATTCGAGCGGAGAAGTTCCCGATAGCCGACAATTATCTGATCGGGATTTGGAGGCTATGTATCAGGATGAATATATTCTGGGCTATGAAAAGGTTCTCAATGAAAATTGGAGTGTGGGTGTTAAAGCTACCTATCGTGATCTAAAGTCACATATTGACGATATCAGTATTAACCATGCGGTTGACGCATTAGGCTATGCTCATACTGGGGATGCTCATGGTTATGTTCTCGCTAACCCTGGAAGTGATGTAACAATTCCTTATGATAGGTATGGTACCGGTGAGTTGGAGATGACAACTTTCTCTGCTGAATTGCTCGGGTATCCCGAAGCTAAACGAACCTACAAAGAGCTAGAGTTTTCCGTTGATAAAGCCTTTGACGGCGTTTGGGGTCTAACAGCCAGTTACGTGTGGTCTGAAAGTAAAGGTAATACAGAGGGGTACGTTAAATCTGATAATGGTCAGGATGATGCGGGGATTACTCAAGACTTTGATTTCCCTGAAATTATGGACGGTGCCAATGGCTTTCTCCCTAATGATCGCACCCATAAGTTTAAGATATATGGAAGCTATCAGATAATGGAAAACTTACTATTAGGCGCCAATTTCCTTTTGCAATCAGGAAGACCGATAAACTCCTTTGGCAAAGGGCACCCAGATGGCACTCCCTACTATGGCGATACCTACTATTTGACAGATCCAGATGGTAATTTAGTGCGAACTGAGCGCGGTAGTCGTGGCCGGACGAGCTGGGTGAATCAGATTGACTTATCATTAATTTATAACACTGAAATTGGTTTGGCTGATGTCGAGTTAAGGGCTGATGTCTTTAATTTATTAAATGCAGACGCTGAAACAGAAGTTGACGAATTTGCAGAGATTAGCCCCGGATTATCTGACCCTGACTGGGGGTTGAACCAATACTACCAAACGCCCAGATATTTTAGGTTAGGCGCCAGCGTACGTTTCTGATTTCAACTTTAATGGGCCGCCAATGTGGCGGCCTTAACTTCAATAGATATAACTTAAGATAACGCTTCCTATTAATTGGATGGCTAATTGACTCCATATACTGAATCTTCCTCGATCTGAATAATTCTTACCCGGATAGGGTCTTCAATCTGAAAATATCGTCTCGCGCTTTCATCAAGTTGAATGGCCAAAGCTTGAAGTTTTTGGTGTGTTCGATCTGGTCTCTTTAAACAGGATACTTCAATATAGCATTCATCGGGTGTAATTTGATGAGTTGTAATAAAAGTTATATTTGGGTCTTCTTCAGTTTCAAGTTCTTTGGTAATCAATTTTTGAAAAAGCGCAGGGGTTGAGTCCGGGACTAATTTAAGTGAGTTTAAAAAAATCTTGCAGCTGATCATGTATTGATTCCTGCTTAATACAGATGGAGGTGTTTATTACTATCTGCTTTAGGGGTCGGCGTTATGACCTCCAGGTTTCAATGTATAGTTGCCAATAGCTCCAGCCATTCTCCTGCCTGTTTCTATGTTTGGTATGTAGTAAATTATAGGTCAAAAGTGCGATTCTACTGCGGGAAGTAAAGTCATTATAATATTTATAGTGGCTGCAGCATTTTATACATTTCTTTAAGTTGTAATTAAATGTCTGTTTTGCATATTTTGCTTTATCAGCGTGTAGGTTGGTAAGGGAGGAAAGTAGCTTAGATTTCTTTGGGTTTATAACTCTCCCGGACATTGGGGCAGGTTTCGGTGGTGAAGTGTCTTAAGATGTCAACATTGTACTCTGAGTGGAAATCTTCTATTGAGTAGAATCTCTGATTCTAGAGTTGATATATTTAATTTCTAATATTATATGGATTTTAAATGTTGATGGATGTTGGGGTAGATGGCTTTTAGGGGGGGCGATATTTGGTATGTCTGGGAGCAGGTAAGTGAGCTTTATTAGATTAAATACAGTAATGCGCATTTTTACGGGGCAGATAGGCAGCTTCTTAGCTATGGTTGTGCGTTAGGTTATCTGAGTTGGTGAGAGTAGATATTGTGATTATCGTCTGTACAGTAATAGTCAAATGAATAGCCAAGGAAAGTAATCATGCATGCTTGAATGCCGTATTTGTAGTCGATAAATGGGGATGCAAGCTATAGTCTAATCAATCCACTATGCAAGAGAGCTTAGGGTTTGTTGAGCTAGTAAGTTATCAATGCGGTTGGGTTTAGTATAAAAGCTCAAAAGGTCTCTATTAAGGCCATTGGTGTTTATGATAAGCAAGTTTTGATACGAGCCTCGTAGTTCACCTTCAAAGCCATAATTGAAGGGCTAGGACAAAGTACACTTTTACTTTTAATATCAGCGGTTACTGATGCTGAGTTACTTATTTCAATCTATATTTAGTGGTTAATAACAGTACACGATGAGTCACCTATTGATAAGTCTGCATGATTGGGATGGGGTGCAGAATTGATTGACATATTTTATACGGTAAGGGCAGTCATTATGTCCGGGTGTCTATTGATCCTTTTACATTGGAGGTGGAAGGGATAATCAATGGAGGTGAATAGGTTGAAGTTATCACTAGTGGAACCATCAAGAGGAAATAGTTGATTCTATCTATCAAGGATGATTGCGATAACAAAAATAAGAAATCACTTTACTTACAATAAGTTGTATATAAATGCATGTAATAAAGAGCTAATTAAATTCCATCGAGTTTAAGGGGTGAGCGCTATCAAAGGTACAAGGTGGGCTTGATCAAAATAAATTGACTCTAAGATGTGAAAAAATTACCTTTGTTTATCTTGAGTTTTTAAAGAAAATTGTAAAAAGATCAGTGGCAAAGTCAAGTTTCGCGACTTTTTTGCACGATAAATACTAATGGGTTTTTATATTGTCAACGCCTTTTTTTCACACTACTCGTTCTATTACTTCAGACTCTATCCGTGCCTTGGTTGCCGCTACTGCTCTAGGTGTCTTACTTCTGGTGGCATGGGCTATATGGTTCTTCACAGTAGAAGTTACAACCTATAGCGTGACTGAAGATGCGAAATTAGAGCAGGAACAAAATACTGTTCACGTGAGTACCCAACGGGTTGGGCGTGTTGTTCACATTGAAGCAGAGTTGGGAGATACATTAGAGAAAGATGATGTATTAATTAAACTTGATACTTCCGTACTTAATTTGAATTTGCAGGGGGATAGTAAAATATCTGAAAGCCTGCGAGATCAACTAGAATCAGTTCAAAGGGAAAGAGAGTTACTAGATAAAAAGTTCGGTGAAGATGAAAAGGCCCTTAGCGACCAATTGAATTTATTGGAGCAGCAGTACCAACTTCAAATTGATAATCAAGAAATTCAAGCAGATGTTACCGATCGCTATGAGCGATTGTTGCAGAAACAACAAAGCTCCGAATTGGATTATCTGGCTGCAAAACGAACGTACCAGCAAATGGCAATGGCAACTCTAAAAGTGCAAGCAGATATCCATGCTTTAGAGGATCGCCGGGCACAACTGATTAGTGAATATCAGCTTGAATTGAGTGCGTTAGAGCAGCGACATCAGGAGCTTGGTGCCAAGCTTGCAGAAGTAGATACTCGCATTGAGCAAAGCTATCTTGCAGTACGTGAACAGAATCTGCGAGCGCCCATTACTGGCGTGTTGGCCTCGCTAGCAAAAATTCGCGAAGGTGAAGTTCTAGTTAAAGGACAGCAAGTTGCAACGATTCAAGCAGAAGGTGATATTTCTATACAGGCATTTTTCCCACCCGCATTAGCATTGGGGCATATCCAGCCCGGGCAGAAGGCCCAAGTAAAACTGGATGGATTTTCCTGGGCCCGTTATGGGCAATTGGAGGCCCGAGTAGAACGGGTCGCTAGTGCCGTCCAGCAAGGCAAAGTTCTTGTACAGCTATCCTTACAAGGTGAAGCACCGCCCCATCTCCCTTTACTGCATGATTTACCGGCCAGGGTAGAAATTGCCACAGGCAAGAAAACACCATACCAACTGCTTCTACAAAGGACGGGTGAGATACTCTCGGCCAAAGCTCCCGCAGAGACCGTGGAAGAGGGAGCGTAGCAGTGAAAAACAAAAGACGCTGGTTAGTTCCTGAGGTAGTTCAGACCTCTAATATGGACTGTGGTCCGGCTTCCCTGAAGTGCTTGCTCGAAGGTTTTGGTGTAAATACACACTACGGCCATTTGCGCGATGCCTGCCAGACTGATGTAGATGGAACCTCGATAAATACCCTGGAAAAAATTGCGGTAGAGCTTGGGCTAGAAGCTGCCCAGATGGTGGTTCCCGTGGATCATCTCTTATTGAGCTCCACCGGCTACTTGCCGGGATTGGTTGTGGTACGGCTACCAAACGGTAACACTCATTTTGTCGTGGCCTGGAAAAATCATCGCGGTATTGTGCAGGTGATGGATCCCGCCAGTGGTAGGCGCTGGCCCAGCGCACGTCGTTTTTTGGATGAGTTGCATGTTCATACCGCACGGGTGCCCCCTCAGGGCTGGAGAAACTGGGCAGGTGGTGATGATTTTATTGCCCCGCTGAAAGAGCGTATTGCTCAGTTAAAGGTTGGCAATAAAGAGGCCACCACGCTCTGTAAAAAAGCGCTAAAGGATGAGAGTTGGCTCTCGTTGGCATTTCTCGATGCATCTGTTCGAATGCTCTCCTCATTGGTTACGTCCGGGGCGATAAAGCGCGGAACTGAGGTCAGTGGTATGTTGCAGCGGCTGTCTGTTGAATTTACTACAGATACCACCCAAGCATTTTCTTTAGTACCAGAGAATTACTGGTGTACTCGACCGTCCCGTCCCCGTGGAAGTGAGCCTGCAGAGACAATTGAACTGTCGCCGGAGCAGTTGGAGTATAGTGGCGCGGTCATCGTGAGCGTAAAAGGGGTTCGCGATGTCAGTGAAGTCAAACCGAAATCGGAAGCGCTATCCAGGGCTTTGCGGGAGCCACCGGTTCAACCTCTCAGGCAGCTCTGGGGGTTGATGCGCGAAGATGGATTGATTGCGCCATTCACTATATTTATTGCTCTGCTCGGAGCGGTATTGGGGCTGATGTTCGAAGCCTTGCTTTTCCGTGGCCTGATTGATATCCACAGCGAGTTAGCGACAGAGATACAGCGAGCAGGCACGATTGCATTGCTGTTGGTCTTTATGATCACATTAATGCTATTGCAGTTTCCCGCAGCAAAAGTCCAAATGGTGGTTGGGCGCCGTTTGGAAAATCGTTTCCGCATACGGTTTTTAGCGGCCCTACCCAAAATACCTGATCATTTCTTTCAGAGCCGTCCCACCTCTGATACAGCCGAACGCTCACATCGTATTACCGCCTTGAGAGATTTGCCTGTTCTCGGGACGAGTCTCATTTTTAAAATTTTCTCCCTGTTCGCTACTGCACTCGGAATAATCTGGCTTGCTCCAGCTGCCGCTCCTTTGGTGCTAGTCATGTCGGTATTGCAAGTCGCTGTACCCTTGATGTTCCATCCAGTACTCACTGATTACAGTATGAGAGTACAAACTCATGCGGGAGCCCTGGCTCGCTTCTATATGGATGCGCTGCTGGGAGTTATTCCAATCCGTACGCACGGCGCTGGTGAGTCTGTACGGCGTGAGCATGAAAACCTGCTCACTGAATGGATAAGAGCTGGATACTCATCACTGAGTTTTCAGCTCAATAGCCAGGCGGTGCAGCTGTTGATTAATTGTACCCTCAGTAGTGTATTGGTGATTTATTGTGTTAATGCACGAGGGGCAAGTCCCGATCTGCTTTTATTGATTTATTGGGTATTGGCACTGCCACCGCTGGGTGAAGAAATTGCGGGACTGATGCGAAGTTATCCACGGCAACGGAATTTTTTACTGAGAGCCCTCGAACCGCTGCAAGCAGTCACTGAAACAGACACAGAAAAAAGTTCTGCTGATAGTGTGGAATTTTCTCCGGCAAAACCGGTGGGTATCAAGTTTGAGAATGTCAGCGTTAATGCCAGCGGTCGCACTATTCTCGACAGGGTAAATCTGGAAATCAGCCCCGGTGAGCAAATTGCTGTGGTCGGAGCATCCGGCGCTGGCAAGTCGAGCCTTGCCGGATTATTGCTGGGGTGGCACAAACCCGCCAGTGGCCGTGTGATGCTCAATGGTGGAGAGTTGAAGGGAGAATTACTGCATCGTTTTCGCCTTCACTGTGCCTGGGTTGATCCCGCAATTCAGCTGTGGAATAGCAGCCTTCTGGAAAACTTGAGTTACGGCAATAAGCCCGGAGCTCCGCTTTACCCCATTTTACAGCAAGCGGATTTGCTCAAGCTGGTAGCAGCGCTACCGGAGGGGCTGCAAAGCCCGCTAGGCGAAAGTGGTGCCCTGGTCAGTGGTGGTGAAGGGCAGCGCGTACGTCTGGGACGCGCACTTGGCCGCGAGGAAACTGCTTGTGTGATTCTGGATGAACCGTTCAGGGGGCTTGATCGCCAACAGCGGCAGCGCCTGATGAACCGGGTGCGGGAGGTTTGGCAGGGGGTCACCCTGATCTGTATTACCCACGATATCAGTGAAACCCGGGACTTTCCTCGTGTTTTGGTCGTGGACGAGGGCTGCATTATTGAAGATGGTAAGCCCACTGAGCTTCAAGCCCAGGGCGACACGCGCTATACGCAGCTACTGGCAGCTGAAAGCAGTCTCTGGCAAGAGTGTTGGCAGAGTAGCAGTTGGCGTCACTTGCGCATGGCCAGCGGTCAATTGACAGAAGTACAAGGAGTTCCTGGGGCGACACCGGCCTCCCGGTTTACGGAGGTTGCCAGTGAGCAGTAAAGAATTAATGCCCTATTGCTGGCCAGTGTCGCAGCTGGAGGCCGCCTTACAAGCGTTGGCAAAATACAGCGGCTTGGAGCCTGAAGTAGCGGAGCTCAAATCCCTTGGAAGCACCCTGGAGTTGAATGCCAGGTTGCAAGCAGGTGCTGAAGCTTTGGACTTGCAAGTGGAGCAGGTGAGTTGTAGCTACCCAGAGCTGGAAACCATGCTGTTGGGAGCCGCCCCGGCGCTGTTACGGGTTCGCTTTCCCGAGGGGGAATATTTTATCGCACTGTGTGGTGGCAGGGGGCATAAGTTACAGCTGCTCACACCGGCACTGCACCTGGAGAAAGTTTGCCTAGAGCTGGTTATTCAGCAGCTGGCTCGCGAGCTTGAAGGGCCCCGGCGCGAGCGTATCGAACAGTTGCTGGATAGTGCACACATTCAAGGGCGCCGGCGCAAGAAAGCCATGACTGCCCTGCTGCGAGAAAATCTTGCCGGCGTACGCCTGGATGATTTCTGGTTGTTGCGTCAATCCTCTCACCGGTCTTTCCGCCTACAGCTTCGCCAGCGCGGGTTGTATTGGCGCTTTGCCGCCATGCTTGCCTGTCACAGTGCCCAGATGGCTATTTTTCTGTGTAGCTGGTGGGTGATAGGTAGGGCCGTGCTCGAGGGCCATATTGATACGGGCTGGCTATCTGCCTGGGTATTGTTATTGGTGACTCAGGTTCCCCTATCCCTGCTCACGGCTCGGCTGCGAGGTGTGGTCTCCGTTGAGACCGGCGCACTCTTGAAACAGCGATTACTCGCCAGCGCGCTGCGCGTTATTCCCAGTCGTATTCGGAATATGGGGTCAGGTCAGGTATTGGGCAGGGTTTACGATGCGGAGAATATAGAAGCCAGTGCATTACAGGGGGCCTTTTTATTATTGCTAGGCGTTGTAGAACTGTTAATTGCAGCCTCAATTTTACTGATGGGAGCTGGTGGCCTTATCTATGTAGCAATTTTGCCCCTATTTTTAGCGGTTGCATTTTTTCTCGGGCGGGCACAGTACTACGGCCGCAAAGAGTGGACAGCACAGCGTCTGTCAATGACTCACCGTTTGATTGAGAAAATGATCGGTCATCGCACCCGGCTCGCGCAGCAGGCACCTGGCGAGTGGCACCGGGGCGAAGACAGTGAGTTAAATGACTATCTGGAAAGCTCCTCTCACATGGATAACACCATGGTGCGTTTACAGGCTTTTTTGCCGCGCCTGTGGTTACTTTTAGGGGTCGTGGGGCTGGCCCCTATATTTATTAGCGACAGTGTCAGTAGCACCCAACTCGCAATTGCCTTTGGAGGCATGTTGTTGGGATATCGCGCAGTTTCAAAGTGTATGAATGGTTTTTCCAGCGCCTTAAGTGCCGCAATTTCCTGGGAAAAAGTACGTGAACTATTTTCCCTAGAGGATCGCCACTTAAGGGGCAGTGCCGGTTTGGCAATGGCCGCGTCGGCCGGCCAGCAGGATTCCTCGCAGCCGCTGTGTTATTTACGCGATATCCGTTTCACCTACGAGGGAAAAGATCAAGCAGTGTTGGCGGGATGCAACCTCAGCATTTATCCTGGCGACCGGCTTTTACTGCAGGGCACTTCTGGTTCAGGGAAATCCACATTGGCGAATGTCCTCACCGGTATTCAACGACCGGATGATGGGCTGTTACTACTCAATGGCTATGATCGTGCGAGCATCGGTGTTGAATCTTGGCGAAGGATGGTTGCTTCTGCTCCCCAGTTTCATGAAAACCATGTGTTGGGGGATTCATTCTTATTTAATTTACTGATGGGGGATCAGTGGCCGCCCCGCCCGGAGAGCTTGCGTAGAGCTTATATAATCTGCGAGGAACTGGGCCTCACACCGCTTTTAAGGAAAATGCCGGCGGGAATTCTACAGACAGTGGGGGAGATGGGCTGGCGATTATCTCATGGAGAAATGAGTCGATTATTTATTGCCCGCGCGCTGTTACAAAACGCTGAGCTAGTAGTACTAGATGAGAGCTTTGCTGCACTCGATCCTGAGAACCTAAGTATGGCGCTGGCTTGTGTACAAAGAAACTCGAAAACATTAATTGTTATTGCTCACCCATAGCTGATCATGGAAGTGAAGTTTTTATGAAATTTTAGTTTTTTAAGGGATTGCTCAGCCTAGGAGTGGCCCTGTATTGGTGGTGCAGCTCGTAGCTAATTGCAGCGGTAGTAATATGCTATTAAAAATATTTTGATTTGCGGGATTTTTTGAGAAAGCTATTGCCAATAGAAAAGTTAAAAAGGATTGGAAAAAATTTCACTATATGAGATGCAAGGTTTAATGCTTGCTACGTTTGTACCATTTTGGTGGATAATTGGGGTTTTACAAGGTGGTAATTTATCTTTGTTTTTTAGCTGGAATAACGGCAGGAGTTAAGTCGTATTTTGTGCCAAATGAAAAATTTATTTGTGATTGCTCCCCCATAATTATTGATTATTAATGGTGTAATCTAGTGTAATCAGGTTAAGCTTGGTAGCATCCAATGACCTAATTGGATATTTGTTGAGAACAAATTATACGACAGGAGATTTATATGAACATCGAAACTGATATCACTGCTGGACCTGATGGCGGAGCAATCGAGCCACCTCGTCTACAAAATTAAGTTGCTTGATGAATTTATACGAGTTTCAATAATCAGCTCGTATTTATTTCTTCGAAAGTAAAAAAGCCCGCTTTTGCGGGCTTTTTTACTTTTAAAATCAAGTCTTAAGCTTCTTATAATGCATGCGATGGGGTGTTGCATCCTCACCTTTGCGCTGCACAAAGTCCTCGTGGTACTCGGTGTAGTTACCCTCAAAGAATACCGCTTCACTCTCACCCTCATAGGCGAGGATATGGGTGGCAACGCGGTCCAGGAACCAGCGATCGTGCGAGATTACCAGGGCACAGCCGGGGAAGTTGAGCAGGGCTTCTTCTAGGGCGCGCAGGGTTTCGATATCCAGATCGTTGGAGGGTTCATCCAGCAGCAGTACATTGGCGCCCTGCTTGAGGGTATAGGCCAGGTGCAGGCGTCCGCGTTCACCGCCGGAGAGTTCGCCTACGCGCTTCTGCTGGTCACTGCCCTTGAAGTTAAAGCGGCCAACATAGTTGCGCGAGCCCACTTCGTAGTTGTTGATCTTGAGCATATCGTGGCCGTCTGAGATGGCTTCCCATACGGTCTTGCTGTCATCCAGATTTTCACGACCCTGTTCAACGTAGGCGACCTTAACGGTTTCACCCATCTTGATCTCGCCGGAGTCCGGCTGCTCGGTGCCGCTGATCATACGGAACAGGGTGGACTTACCGGCACCGTTACCGCCGACGATACCTACAATTGCGCCCTTGGGCACGCGGAAAGACAGGTTGTCGATCAGCAGGCGCTCGCCGAAGCCTTTGCTCACACCTTTAAACTCAATCACATTGTCGCCGAGACGCTCGCCGGGCGGAATGTAGATTTCGTTGGTCTCGTTGCGGGCCTGGAAGTCCTGGGACTGCATTTCTTCCAGGCGGGACAAACGGGCCTTGTTTTTGGACTGACGGCCCTTGGGATTTTGGCGGGCCCACTCGAGTTCCTTTTGCATGGCTTTGGCGCGGGCCTGTTCGCCGCGCTGTTCTTGCTCCAGGCGCTTTTCTTTTTGTTCTAGCCAAGTGGTGTAGTTGCCTTCCCAGGGGATGCCGTGGCCGCGGTCCAGTTCCAGAATCCAGCCGGCAACATTGTCGAGGAAGTAGCGATCGTGGGTGATGGCAACCACAGTGCCAGTGAAATCGTGTAGGAAGCGCTCCAGCCAGAATACGGATTCCGCATCCAGGTGGTTGGTGGGTTCGTCGAGAAGCAGCATATCCGGGCGGGACAGCAGCAGGCGGCAAAGGGCCACACGGCGCTTTTCACCGCCGGACAGATTGGTTACGTCCGCATCCCAGGGGGGCAGGCGCAGTGCGTCTGCGGCAACTTCCAGGCGGTGCTCCAGGTTGTGGGCGTCCCAGGCCTGGATAATGTCTTCGAACTGTTGCTGTTTCTTGGCCAGGGCATCGAAGTCCGCGTCGGGCTCGGCGTAATCGGCGTAGACCTGTTCCAGGCCGGCGAGGGCGTCGATGGCTTCGCGTACACCGTCCTCTACGTTGCCGCGCACGGTCTTGCTGGCATCGAGTTGCGGTTCCTGGGGCAGGTAGCCGACCTTGATGCCGGGCATTGCGCGGGCTTCGCCGTTAAAGTCCTGGTCGACCCCAGCCATAATGCGCAGCAGGGTGGACTTACCTGCGCCGTTGAGGCCGAGTACGCCGATCTTGGCGCCGGGGAAGAAGGAGAGGGAGATGTCCTTGAGGATCTCGCGCTTGGGGGGCACTACTTTGCCCACCCGGTTCATGGTGTATACGTATTCGGCCATTTGGGGTTCCGTAATGGGTGTTGGAATCGGTCAGATTTTGCGCGCAACTTATCAGTTTGCGTAAAAAGTGCAACCGGGCATGTCTGTGGTAGCCCGCTGTACTCGCGTGTGGCTGACGTCAAATGTGATCTGTGTTTAACTGCGACACTATCTAGTACAAGAGCTATAAGACGAATAAAAATGGATCAGGATTCCCCGGTGTTGTTTTCCCGGCGCGGCGCCCTGGCGATCGCGACACTAAACCTCCCCAAGGCTCTCAATGCCTTAAATTCATCCATGATCGATCTGTTGTCGGCCCAGTTGGACCGCTGGGCTGAAGACACTGAAGTCGCAGCAGTCTGGATCGATGGCAGTGGCGACAAGGCGCTGTGCGCTGGCGGCGATGTGGTGGCGCTGTATCGGGAGTCCGCCGCCTATGGTGAGACACCGGACTACGGATTCACCACCGACTTCTTCTCCCGCGAATATCGCCTGGACTACCAGATTCACACTTACGCCAAGCCCGTCGTGGTGTGGGGCGGTGGCTTCGTGATGGGAGGCGGTATCGGCATTATGGCGGGAGCCAGCCACCGGATTGTGACCGAAACCACTCGTATGGCAATGCCGGAGATTACGATTGGTTTGTTTCCCGATGTGGGGGGCAGCTGGTTCCTGAATCGTATGCCCGGGCGCCTTGGACTTTTCCTGGGGCTGACCGGTGCGCAGTTTAATGGCGCCGATGCCCTGTTTGCCGGTATGGCGGACCGCATGATAGGCCAGGACCAGCGGGAGTCAGTCTTGTCTGCGTTAGCGGGGCTCAGTTTTGGTGAAAACCTGGAAGCCAATCACCAGTTAATTAGCAATTGCCTTAAATCCCAGGAGCTGCCCCTTCTGGAGCGGCCTGAGTCTGCTCTGCGAGAGCATTATGACCAAATCCAGCAGCTTACCGATTTTGCCACCTTGCCAGAGGTTTGTGCCGCCATCAGTGCATACCAGGGTGTGGATAAGTGGTTGCAGCGGGCAGCTGCCACTTTGGCAGGTGGCTCTCCGCTGACCCCCTGGATTGTGTGGGAGCAATTACAGCGGGCTCGACACCTGTCCCTGGCGGATATCTACCGCATGGAGTTGGCACTCGCGGTAAACCTCTGTGCCAGTGGCCACTTCAAGGAAGGGGTGCGCGCGCTGTTGATTGATAAAGACCGCGAACCCCAGTGGCAACCTGACAGCTTGGAACAGATTACACCTGCGCAGGTGGAGAGTTGCTTTGAGGGACCCTGGGGCGGTGAGCACCCGCTGGCCGACCTGTAGATATCGTATTTACCGAGCGTCCCGGGCTGTTAATCGCCAGGGATACCAACAACAAAATAGGGAGTGGCTTTTATGGAAAAGATAGCCTTTTTTGGTTTGGGTAATATGGGTGGCCCCATGGCTGCCAACTTGGCGAAGGCCGGCTATACCGTAGCGGCATTTGATTTGAGCCCTGTTGCTCTGGAACAGGCACAGCGAGACGGCTGCCTGCCCTGTGACAGCGCCCAACAGGCTGTTGAGGGCGCGGATATCGTAATTTCCATGTTGCCCAGTGGCGACGCGGTGAAAGGGCTCTACCTAGGAGAGGCTGGGTTGTTGCAGCAACTCCCGGCCGATACCCTGATTATCGACTGTTCGACTATCTCCGCAGAGGATGCCTGCCTGGTCAGCCAGGCTGCCGGGGAGCGTGGGTTGAGAGCGATAGATGCTCCGGTATCCGGTGGTACAGCTGCAGCACAGGCGGGGACGCTTTGCTTTATGTGCGGCGGGGATGAAGCGGCATTTGATGCAGCGCGGGCCCCGCTGCAGGTGATGGGCAGTAAGATATACCTCGCCGGTGCTGCCGGTGCCGGGCAGGTGGCAAAGATCTGCAACAATCTGTTGCTCGCGATCCATATGACCGGTACCGCAGAAGCTTTACAGCTGGGAGTGGATAAGGGGCTGGATGCCAAGGTACTGAGCGATATCATGCGGGAAAGTTCAGGTAATAATTGGTCCCTGGCTAACTACAATCCCTACCCGGGCACTATGGAGAGCGTGCCTTCGGCAAAGGGCTATTCCGGCGGTTTCAGTGTGGCATTGATGCTCAAGGACCTGGGACTGGCTATGGATGCCGCCTCAACCAGTGCATCCTCTACTCCGATGGGAGCCCTGGCGAAAAATCTTTTCCAACTGCATGGCGCCAGTGAGGAAAACCGGCAACTGGATTTCTCCAGTATTCAGAATATGTTCCGGCGCCCGGCGGGCAGCCTTACTTAGCGCCTGTTTAAAGGCCTTGCACCACAGTCTGGCAATGTCGGCAGTGGTGCAGTTTTGGCCTGGTTTGCTTGCCCTCAACCTTGTCACCTAAAGAAAAAATTTGCGGTAGTTCTCAATTTGGCAAGATCGTATCAAATACCATTGAGTGCTCGGTTCCCTCGGACTTTCTGAGCCGCTATCTTCCCCGCCCCTTCCCGGAAACGGGTCTCCCTTAAACAGCGCAATTATCTTGCTGCTGCACATTCCAATGGATTTTTTTCCAGGTAATTCGGCAGCTTGATTTGGATCAAGCAGCCTCAGGCAGCCAGCGAGTAACCTGTCCGCGACTTGTGATTGTGCCTGGAGGGGGGCCCTTCCTGAGTCGGGAAAAATGCCTAATCGCTTTATGGAGAAGTTAATGAATCGTATAACTGCTTGTGCGACAGCCGCTTTGACCGCCGTACTTTCTGCACCCGCACTGGCCTATGAACAAGGCAGTTTAATTCTGCGCGGTGGCATGGCCACTGTAGCACCCGATGCTAATTCCAGCGTACTTTCCTTGAATGGAACCGGCATCGACCAAACTGGTGTTGATGTGGATAACGGTTCCGCACTGGGCCTGACCGGCGTCTACATGTTCCGCGATCATTGGGGTTTGGAACTGGTTGCCGCAACGCCGTTCAGCCACGATATCGAAGTTGTTGGCGAGGGCCTGGGCAGTTTCAACCTGGGGGAAACCAAGCACTTGCCGCCGACTCTGTTGGTTCAATGGTATCCGATGGAGCCACAGTCCAACATTCAGCCGTATGTTGGCCTGGGTGTGAACTACACCGCTTTCTTTGATGAAGAAATCAGCAGCACCGCCGATAGCGCTTTCGAAGGCCTTGGCGCCACCGGTGATGCAGAACTGTCCCTGGACAATTCATTTGGCCTGGCAGCAGAAGCCGGTATCGATTTTACCTTCGGTGCCGATCAACGCTGGCTGTTCAATATGTCTGTGTTCTGGATGGACATCGAGACCGACGCCAAAGTCAAAGTACCTGGCCTGGGTGAAGTGACTGCCAATGTGGATATTGATCCGCTGGTTTACATGGCTGGTCTGGGCTACCGCTTCTAAAAGGTAGCAATAAATAGGTCTGGGGTAGAGCAGTCACTGTGGTTTTCTGGTCGAAGACCCGGTGGCTGCTTTTTTGTTTGTGTCGGATTTCCAAGCAAACTACCGAACGAGGTGTGAATGAATATGAAGCAAGAGATTAAAAGCCCCGTGGGAGGGTTGTCTGAAGAACTCTTATCCCGTTATAGCGGACCCTGCCCGCGCTACACTTCGTATCCTACCGCCGATCGTTTTCACACATTAAATGGAATTGAGCCCTGGGCAGCACTGCAGGATATTCGTAGCTTGTCCCTTTATGTTCATATTCCTTTTTGCCGTTCTCTCTGTTACTTCTGCGCTTGTAATAAAGTAATCACTCACCAGTATGGACTGGCTTCCAGTTATCTGGATCACTTGCTGCAGGAAGCCCAGTGGTACCGGGATAAGGTGGCTGATGTCCCCGTTACCCAATTGCACTTGGGCGGTGGTACGCCGACATTCTTGAGTGATAGTGATATGCGTCGCTTAATGGGAGGGCTGGCTGAAGTTTTTGATTTGCGCCCAGGCGACGGGGTTGAATACAGTATTGAGGCCGATCCACGTACCCTTGAGTTAGAGACCCTGGATACCCTGCGAGAACTGGGTTTTAACCGCTTGAGCCTGGGGGTGCAGGATTTCGATATCGAAGTTCAGCGTTCAATCAATCGTATCTGCAGTGCCGACCAAGTCACGGAGTTGACCGTAGCGGCGCGTGAGCGCGGGTTTGAGTCCATTTCCTACGACCTGATTTACGGACTACCCAAGCAGGGGCTGAGCAGCCTGCACCGCACTTTGGATAAAGTGCTGGAGCTGCAACCGGACCGCATCGCTCTCTATCACTATGCACACCTGCCACACCGATTTAAGGCCCAGCGCCTGATTGATACGGATTTAATCCCTTCTGCTGCAGAAAAAGTGGCGATGCAGCTGGCGGCTGTAGAGCACCTGGGTAAGGCGGGGTATGAATTTTTGGGGATGGATCACTTTGCCCGTCCTGGGGATGAACTGGCTAAGGCAGCCCATGCCGGTATGCTGCAGCGCAATTTCCAGGGTTACACCCTAATGCCGGCAGATGCTTTGGTCGGTCTGGGGGCATCGGCGATCAGCTACAGTCGCGATGGCTATTGGCAAAATTTACATCGCTTAAAAGAATATACTCAGGCGATTGGAGAAGGAAAATCTGCAGCCTGCCGCGGCTGGTTAATGGATGATGAAGATCATTTGCGCCAGTGGATTATTAGTGAATTAATGTGTCGTTTGCGCCTGGATAAAAACCTTGTTGAACAGCGTATAGGTGCTTCCTTTGAGGAGTATTTCTCTGAGGAATTAGCGCGCTTACAGCCTATGTTTGACGATGGTCTAATTTATCAGGATAACGAAAATATTATTGTTACCGAGGAAGGCCGCTGGTTCGTGAGAAATGTTGCCGCTGCATTTGATATGTATTTGCACAGTCAAGAAACAGATGCGAAATATTCACGTGTTCTATAGCTACCGGCAGGAGACTAACGGCTCGACAGCCGTTACAATTGCGGCAAATTAGTTTACCGACCGGTTTAGTATGATGGATTCCTCTACAGCTGTTAGTTGCGGCAACTGTTCAGTCAGGCGTTTGTGCTTGCCAGCTGGTTTGTGTCAGTCTGATATTGATCGGCTAGAGCAGATCACGCGTCGAAAGAAAATAATTAAAGCGGGGGAGACCCTTTACCGAGCTGGCGATCCATTTGCCAATCTCTATGCAATTCGCTCAGGTAGTTTTAAAACTGTGGTGATTGCCGCAGATGGTGACACTCAGGTCACCCACTTCGCTTTACCTGGGGAACTGCTCGGTCTGGATGCCTACAGTACTCGGGTACATCCGAGTTATGCGGAAGCATTGGAAGACAGCAGTGTTTGCCTGCTGCCTTTTACTCAACTGGAAATTTTGGCCCAGCAGGTGACAGCCCTGCAACAGCAGATTTACAGCATTTTTTCTGAAGAGTTGCGCCAGGAAAATGATATTTTAATGTTGTTGGGCAAGCGCTCTGCCGATACTCGTTTGGCGGCTCTTCTGATTAATATTTCCAGCCGTTACGCTCGCCGTGGATACTCTCACAGTGCGTTTGTTTTATCGATGCCGCGCACTGATATCGCTAATTATTTGGGTTTGACAGCGGAAACTGTCAGCCGGCTTTTCTCGCGCTTTCAGCGAGAAAAATTAATTAAGGTGAGTGGCCGATCAGTTGAGATTATTAATTTAATTGAACTCAGTGAGCTAGCGGGTACTCACTGCGGATATGATGAAGACTGAATTTTGAAATAGTGTCCTGGCTTTATGGTCAGTCAGGACACTACCCAATCCACTAAACTTCAGCAACCGTTTCGATTGCTGATATTGCCTCCGCCCACTTTTCTTTATCTGCCTCTGAAATGTAGCTCGCTTTAAAACTATTCAGGGCCAGTTTTTTAGCCTGCTCTTTAGTCATGCCCAGACTTTCGCTAAGGGCCAGATAATTTTTATTAACGTAACCGCCAAAGTAAGCGGGATCATCTGCATTAACAGTGACACACAGGCCGCGCTCGAGGAGTGACAAAATGGGGTGTTGGCTCATATTGTCGTACACACAGAGTGCGGTATTGGAGAGCGGGCAAACGGTCAGGGGGATATTTTCCGCTTTCAGGCGCTCAATTAGTGCTTCGTCCTCAACGCAGCGAACCCCATGGTCGATTCGGCTCACGTCCAGAAGATCGAGAGCCTCTACAATATAATCGGCAGGCCCCTCTTCACCAGCGTGGGCAACTCTCTCAAGCTCTAGCTCTTTGGCCATAGCAAAAACTTTCTCAAATTTGCTGGGTGGATGACCCAGCTCAGAAGAGTCCAGCCCTACACCTTTTATTAAGTTCAGGTATGGTTTTGCCGCTTCCAAGGTGGCAATTGCTTCTTCTTCACTCAGGTGGCGTAAGAAGCACAAAATAAGGTGACTACTTATTCCCCACTCATTTCTTGCATCATCAAGAGCGCTGTTAATACCCTTGATAACCACACCGATATCAATGCCCCTCTCTGTATGGGTTTGGGGGTCAAAGAAAATCTCTGTGTGGACAACATTGTCTTCACGACAGCGCTTGAGATAAGCCATGGTCAGATCATAAAAATCCTGCTCATGGATCAGGACCGAAGCGCCTTGATAATAAATATCGAGGAAGGACTGTAAATTATGAAATTTATAGGCTGCTTTAATTTCCTCAATACTGGAAAAGGGAATTTCAATATTGTTGCGCTTGCTCAACTCGAACATTAGCTCCGGTTCCAGTGAACCCTCGATATGGAGATGAAGCTCGGCTTTTGGCAGTGCTTTCAAAAAGTTCAAATCGGCAATGGACATAGAAATACCTTGTTGCGGGACTACCTGTGAACGTGAATGCACCTGAGGCTATCCAACATTCCGACTCACAGAAACTGTCTGGGCTATAAAAGGGCGCTAATGGTATCAGGTTACGCCCTCTGAGAATAAAGCTGGCGGAGCTTATTTTACGGCTTACTCTGACTCGCCAGCCCTATTGTTCAGCCGCAGCCAGATTCATCGCCAAAAATACACCGGTCGGTTTACTTAATGCCATTCACGTGTATACTGCACTGAGTAGTTTACATTTTGAGATTGATTAACGGATACTGAGGAGAGAGCAATGAGTAAGGTTGCCTTGATTACCGGGACTTCCACAGGGCTGGGGCAGAGTCTGGCGCTGCAAATGGCTAAGCAGGGGTTTAGGGTCTTTGCCACCATGAGAGATCTCTCCAAGGCCGACCAGCTGATAAATGCGGCTCCTCAGGGGGCGGCTCTCGAAGTGATGGAATTGGATGTAACAGATTCTGACAGTATTCAGAACTGCGTAGATACCATTATCCGGCATGCTGGGCGTATCGATTTATTGATCAACAATGCTGGCGCTGGTTTTGTAAAGACCACTGAACACGCCAGCGAAGAAGAGATACGCTGGGTGACGGATGTGAACTACCTCGGTGTAGTTCGCTGCACTAAAGCAGTCTTACCCCATATGCGCGAAGCTCGTAGTGGACACGTTATCAATATTTCATCAGTGGGTGGGCTAGTTGGGCAGCCGTTCAATGAGCTGTATTGTGCGGCAAAGTTTGCTGTTGAGGGTTATACAGAGGCCCTGGCAAGTTATATTACCCCTGCCTTTAATATTAATTTTACCGCTGTCGAGCCCGGTGGAATCCACTCAGAGTTTGCCAATAATGTGCTTTCGCAGTTGGAGCGGAGCCAGGGGTATCCCGAAGATGAATACCAGGGGGTCTTCAATCAGTATATTGGTGGTATGAGGTCGCGAAGCCCAGAGCAGACAGCTGAGATATACCAGACATCTGACCAAGTAGCCGAGGTGGTTTTACAAGTGGTACAGGCTGAGGAGCCACCTATTCGGGTCAGAACATCCAAGTGGGCCAATGAACTTTGCAATTTTAAGAGCGGTATGGATCAGGATGGCAAAAAACAGCAACGAATGGTAATCGAAAGCTTTTTACCTGAGTTTTAATCTTTTAACTTTTAAAGAAATATAAAAGTTGCTTTTAATGTGAAACTATCTTTTAACTTTACGAATTTAGCACATAGGGCAAGTTACTAACTACCATGTGTGTCGCTTAGTATTATGGAGTGTGTTTAGCAGGACAAGCCGGTTACGAAAGAGTCAAAAAGCTGATTCATGGCCGGTAATAGTATTACTGTCAGTAAAAGAATTTGGTTGCCTAGCTATGACCAAGTCAGCGCAGGCCGTAAGTTGTAGTAACTGTTCAGTCAGGCGTTTGTGCTTGCCTGCAGGGCTGGTGCAGGCAGATATTGACCGGCTTGAACGGGTTACCCGCAAGAAAAAGGTAATTAAAGCGGGTGAAACCTTGTATCGAGCAGGTGATCCATTCCAAAATCTCTATGCGATTCGCTCTGGAAGTGTCAAAACGGTAGTCATTGGTGCAGATGGGAATATCCAGGTAACACATTTCGCCCTTCCTGGTGAGCTGTTGGGGCTCGATGCTTATAGTAGTCGGGTTCACCCCAGTTATGCGGAGGCGCTGGAAGACAGCAGTGTGTGCTTGTTGCCATTTGACCAACTGGAAACCTTAGCTCAGGAAGTTCCAGCACTGCAGCAGCAAATCTATAGCATTTTTTCCGAAGAGTTGCGGCAGGAAAATGAAATCTTAATGTTGCTGGGAAAGCGTGCTGCTGATGCTCGCTTAGCGGCATTGTTGATTAATATTTCCAGTCGCTATGCATGTCGTGGTTACTCCCCCCGTGAATTTGTACTCTCTATGCCGAGAACGGACATCGCCAATTACTTGGGGTTAACAGCGGAGACGGTGAGCCGTTTATTTTCGCGTTTTCAGCGAGATGGACTGGTGAATGTTAGTGGTCGAATGGTTGAAATCCTTGACTTGCTGGCGTTGAGTGAATTGGCTGGAACCCATTGCGGCTACGACTGATAGCCGTACAGGTTTTTCACTTTTCCAATTGATTTTCTGGAACCTAACGCTTCTTTTTTATATCGGCTATTGAGCACGCTGGCGCATAAAGCCTCCTAATTTTAATTTTTATTCCTTGTCTATTTCGGCAGTATCTGGGTCATTTTGGCCAGAATAGCTGCGAATACTGCCGCCTCAAAAGGGTACGATGGTTCTAATTGAGTGCCGCTATTTTGGAAGTGTTTTCTTTTCTCCTTTGTTTAAGAGGGTTTGGCTGTATAGCCTGGATATTTGTAGTTCTCTTGCCTGGTATTTTTTGTATTTCACACCTCTAGCAAATATCCAATAAGCCATAGTAGCCTTTGTCACAGAGCGCTAGTCAGTAAGCCTCAAAAAAATAAGAAGTGAGAGGAAGGGAAGTATGCCTGTCAGAGAATTTGATCTAGTTAAGATTTTTGCAGCGGAAGGAACACAAGTGGGAGATGCTCCCAACCTGGTAATTTCTGCTCACGGTGCAACAACCAAGCAAATTTTTTATCCCAAAGGGCACGGAGGGGATAACCTCTTTTTCTTTTCTCCCCATGGTTATTCTCTAAATGATCCAGGTATTGGTAGCGTCTTGAGTGGCAATGCCAAATATCATGAGTGGGTTGGTAAGGGAAAGGTTTGTCATAACTATACCCTGAGCAAATATCAGGGGTATCACGGGTCAACAACCGGTCAGATTCTAGGCCGCGTTACTCGCCATTTTATTAAAGGTGAGAGCTATGCTGATGTGCAAAAGGCTGTAGATAATGCCCATGAGCACAATGAGAGGGTGCGAAATCTGGATCCCAATAATCCCATGCATCAACCTTATATTAAGAAAGGGGTTAAGCCGGTAATGTCGGCGGACTTATTGACTATTCGCAATAGAGTAAAAATGGATAACCCCACCTTAGTGGATGTTCTAAACATTCTGCATAGAAATAATCTTCACTATGAAAATATCTATTGTTCTTTTTGTCGAAGCGAAGTGAGTTTTAGCAATATCCTTATTGGAACTCCATCCTGGGACAGCAAAATGCAGCGACCAACCACCTAAACGGTGTCTTCTAACTTCGTATTCAATTCTTAAGTAGAGAGAAGATGGTGCCCGTTAAGCTAGAAATGTGAATGCATTTTTATTATGGGTCACCATCTACCAATTTGTTACAGCTCACTTCCTTGAGCTTGCCGGGCCTAAACTGTTTTCCTCAATTCCTCCTTATTTTTGTCATATTTATTTCATACCTCACTTATTTGACTAATACTTAGTCCAAAAAATTTTCCTCTTCGTGACTAATGTCAAAAATCATGCAATAAAACTTGAGTATGGATGATTGGTCATAGTAGGTTGTTAGTACGGTTGTTTTGTTTGGAGGGGTGACCCTCTTATTTCTGTACTCGACGTTAGATAGGTGTCATATGCCTGTTCGTGAATTGGATTTAGTCAAAATTTTTGCACCGGAAGGTACCAATGTTGGGGATGCGCCGTCCCTGGTGATTTCTGCCCACGGTGCCGCAACCAAGCAGGTTTTTTATAATAAAGGCCACGGTGGCGACAACCTGCTTTTCTTTGCACCTCACGGTTACACGTTGGAAGATCCTGGACTACAAGATGTTGTAGATGGGAAAGCAAAAGTTCATGAGCATATTGGCAAGGGTAAGATATGCCGTAACTATATGTTGAAAAAATTCCAGGGGTACCACGGCAGTACAGCCGGACAGATTTTTGGTCGCCTATCGCGCCGATTTATTAATGATGGTGAGAGTTACGCTCAGATTCAGAATGTTGTGGATGAAGCCCATAATCACAATGTGAAAGCTATTCGGAATCAGGCAAGACTGCAGCAATATGACTTAAATGATCCCTTTCAAAAGTCTCTGTATGACGCAAAAGTTGGTGCTTCTTTGTACACCACAAAGATGGAAGCTAACTTCTTGACGATTCGAAATAGGCACAATCAAAAGAGTCCAACCCTGGCTGATGTGCTCAATATTCTGCATCGGAACAACTTACACTATGAGAATATTTACTGTTCTTTTTGCCGTAACGAGTTGAGCGTAGGTAATCTTATATTGGGAACGCCTTCCTGGGACAGTAAAAAGAGGAAGGTGAATACTTAGAAATAAGTAACTGAGTAATTTACGGGTAAAAAAAGGGGGGCGTAAACGCCCCCTTAATCCACTACTTATCAGGAGTGTGTGGAGAAAGCTAATTCCTTTTCAGATTCCTTGTGACCAATACCCGTCTTCCTTGTTTCCTGTAGCCAATCCATGGCCTCTTGTTGCTGTTTGAAATAGCGGACTTCACCGCTAACAAACCAGCTCCCGACTTTTGTGGCTATTTGCTGCCACTCCTCATCCCCAAGTACAGCGACATGCGAGAATTCATTGCCGTGCTTTAAGGCCAGCTTGAACTCATCCCAGATCGCGTGCATCCCCCAGCCCTCGAAATCCCGAAGATCAATCAGCAATTGAACCTGAGGTTTTTTTACCCCTTCCAGAGCATATTCTAATAGTGGTGTTATATGCTCATAATCCTCATGGGTTAACTCACCAATTGCCTTTATGTAAAGGAAAAACTCATCATTTATGCGTTCCATGCCAATGGATATGCCGTGGCGTTTAAACTGCATTAACATTTCCTCCCTGCTGTTTTGGTGACCTAAGCTAATGCCTGCGCGGGCATTTGATGTTGTGTCAGATCTTCGTGCAGGGACTCGTAAATTTTTCTGGTTGCCCTGTCGAAATATCTGCAGCTTAATTCACTGACCTGTTTCTGAATATAAATCCAGTCGGTAGTCCCCAGGTACTGTTCGATCTGTGGGAAAATAGATTTATTTTCCAAGTCCATATGCTTGCGTTGCAGCTTCAGGTAGGTGTTGCAAGCTCCTTGCAGCACTCTCCGTTCAACGGTCGCATCATTGGCAATAGCATAAAATAAAGCGCACATGTGTTTTGTCGCTGCGGCTATATTTTCATGCTGCATTTGCGCTTCGTAAATTGATTCCCTGTCATGTACTGGCTTAGTCAACAGCCGGGAAAATATTAAGTCCTCAACTGGGTGGTGATATCTATCCGGGTACGCCGATAAATAATCCAAAGCATCAAGGATCAGTGACAAGGTGTTTGGATCGCGGTCGCCGCAGCCAAAAAGATCCAGGAGTAATTGCTCAAAGGCGTTGAGCAACTCTTGCATATGTTTATGGTCACAGCACAGTTGTCGGTAGATGGCATTCATCCCAGACCTCCGCGATTTGTCGATGGGTCTATTGTTGCCATATGTACCAATCCAAAGTTGATTTGGATCAAGTGAGGGGGACTTAGTGGGACTCAAGGTGGAATTTACCGCTACCTACTCAGGGGAGGACTGGGGTTATCAATAGGTATGAGGCTGACCATGCCGCTGAATTCCTTGGTTCAACTCTTATCTGTACCTCGTTGTATTTGACCACAAGATAAATTAAACCTATTTTCGAGTAGCCCTTTCTTCAGTTTTTTCCACAAGTACGCTCTTCTGTCGGACCTAGATAAGGGTGTGTTTGATCCTTCATATTTTAATAATTTCTAATGACGTGTTGTTGCACATTTAAGCATGCTGCGATGTTTCCCGTTGTTCAATAAATTTATTGGTGTTGAAGTCGTAGGTTGTCATCGAATTATTCCGCAGCGCCCTATTTGTGTGTCACGACAAAGTTAATGCAACAGGATGGGAGTGTTAATGAAAATAGTTAAGGCTGGTATAGGTGTGCTGGCACTCGTTGTTTCAGCGGGCGCAATTGCCGAGGGCGTCTACTGGGGGGGTGTGGCCGGAATAGCTGATTTTGATTTCAAGGGGGTCGATAATCCACTGAATTTGGGACTGCGAGCAGGTTATGTGCGGGCCTCGGGTTTTGGGGTGGAAGGTGAATATACCAGTTCACTATTAAGTGGTGAGACTGAGGCTTATGGTCGGAATGTGGATGTAGACATACGTACTCTTGCTACTTATGCGACTTACAGAACAGAGGGGGACTGGTACCTGAAAGGACGCCTGGGCCTTCTCTATGAAGACGTTTCTGTTGGCAGCGAAAGTAGTGATGACTTGGGTGTCAGCTTAGGGGCTGGAATTGGTTATAGCCTGAATGAAATTTATCACCTGGAGCTTGAGTACACCGTATTAGAGAAGGATGTCAGTTATTGGTCAGGCGGGTTTAGGCTGAGATTTTAATTGTCCCTTTCCTAAATTTAACTAATGGAGACATCTCTTTTTAGAAGCTCCTAGGTTACATTCTGACTTGTCTAAGTGAACACTTGTGCCAATTGATCATGTCCCTATAATCCCTGCCCTTTGATCAGACTTCGAGATTTAAGGGGAAGATGGTGGGCTTTAATCTCAAGGCAATGGCTGCAGTTACCGCTCTGTTGTGTTCCGCTACCGCTTATGGGCAGGGTGCGTATATCGGTGGCGTTTTCGGTGTTTTGGATGTTGATGCCAGGGGGGAGAGTCCTTTAAATGGGGGGATTCGAGCCGGTTATACCTGGGGTTCTGGCTGGGGATTCGAGGCAGAAGTCACCGACTCTGTCATTGATGGTGAGTTCGACTACTACTGGTACGATTACAACTACTCCCTGGCAACACAAGCTGTTTATGCCACCTACCGCAGCCCGGGCAACATTTATCTGAAAGGTCGTATCGGCTACCTCCATGAGGAGTTGGAGATAGATAATTGGGAGAAAGAGTACTCGGATAACGGGGCATCTGCCGGGCTCGGGGCTGGTTTCAAACTGACCGACGAGGCGACCCTGGAACTGGATTACACCATCATTGAGTCCGACGTGAATTACTGGTCTGGCTCTGTGGTGTACAAATTCTGACCGTCTTTTCAAGGTGGACGGGTTGGTCCCGCCACGTCTCTGCATTTGCGCATTCATGCTGCCCTTGGTGTACAATGCGCGCCTTTCTAAAATGCCCAGAATGCATTGAGCAGTAGGGCCATCCCACGCTGGGAGCCTTTGGTCCTACTCATAAGTCTGGGCGCTGTGGTATCGAGTTTTACAAGCCTCTACTCAAGCCCGCTTTACCGAGGGAACACCATGTTTGATTCATCTGTCACTTTAGCTTCTTACGACCCGGAAATTTGGGAAGCCATCCAGGAGGAAGACTCTCGTCAGGAAGACCATATCGAGTTAATCGCCTCTGAGAACTACACCAGCCCAATGGTAATGGAAGCTCAGGGCAGCAGCCTGACTAACAAGTATGCCGAGGGCTATCCAGGCAAGCGTTATTACGGCGGTTGTGAGTACGTGGACAAAGTGGAAACCCTGGCCATTGAGCGCGCCAAGGAGCTGTTTGGTGCTGACTACGCCAATGTGCAGCCGCACTCAGGATCACAGGCTAATGCGGCTGTTTACCAGGCGCTCTGCGCCCCAGGTGACACTGTACTGGGCATGAGTCTGGCCCACGGTGGCCACCTTACCCACGGTGCCCGCGTTAACTTTTCCGGCAAGATCTACAATGCAGTGCAGTACGGTCTGAACCCGGAAACTGGCGAAGTGGATTACGAGGAAGTTGAGCGCCTGGCGCTTGAACACAAGCCGAAGATGATCGTGGCTGGTTTCTCTGCCTATAGCCGAGTGATGGATTGGGCGCGTTTCCGCGAGATCGCTGACAAAGTGGGAGCTTACCTGTTTGTGGATATGGCTCACATTGCGGGCCTGGTTGCCGCTGGTGAGTATCCCTCCCCAATCTCCCACGCCGATGTTGTGACTTCTACTACTCACAAAACCCTGCGTGGCCCCCGCGGCGGTATCATCCTGGCGCGCGCCAACGAAGAAATTGAGAAGAAGCTCAACTCCGCCGTATTCCCCGGTGGTCAGGGTGGCCCGCTGATGCATGTGATCGCGGCGAAAGCGGTTTCTTTCAAAGAGGCCATGACCCCTGAATACAAGGCCTACCAAAAGAAGGTTGTGGAAAATGCCCGCGCAATGGCGGAGACCTTCCTCGATCGCGGTATCAACATTGTATCCGGTGGAACCGATGATCACCTGATGCTGGTTGACCTGATTGGTAAAGAGTACACCGGTAAGGATGCGGATGAAGCCCTGGGTAACGCCAACATCACCGTTAATAAGAACGCAGTACCCAACGACCCGCGCTCTCCTTTCATTACCAGCGGCCTGCGTGTCGGTACCCCGGCAATCACTACTCGCGGCTTTGGTGTAAAGGAAACCCAACAGCTCACTCACTGGATCTGCGACGTGCTGGACGCACTGGAGAATGGTGATGTTGAAGCCACTATCGCCGATGTGAAGCAGAAGGTTCTGGGTATTTGCGCAGAGTTTCCTGTGTATAAAAAAGGCTGATCAGCATTGCTGACAAAAAAGCGGCTCATAGAGCCGCTTTTTTTATGTGTCCCTGTTGAACTTGCGATGCACTGTGGCTGTGCGTGCCGCGGTCACACAGTGCAACGGCTGTGGTAAACTGCGGCCCATTTTCCATTCCGGGGATAATCCCACATGCACTGTCCGTTCTGCAGCGCAGAAGAAACAAAAGTAGTCGATTCCCGATTGGTGGCTGAGGGCGACCAAGTACGCCGCCGGCGCGAGTGCCTGGAGTGCCACGAGAGGTTTACCACATTTGAAACTGCGGAGCTGCTGCTGCCGCGAGTGATCAAGCAAAATGGCCAGCGCGAGCCGTTTAATGAAGACAAGTTGCGCGCGGGTATTCAGCGCGCTGTGGAAAAGCGCCCGGTGAGTATTGAGCGGGTGGAGTCGGCGGTATCTCAAATAAAACACGCCCTGCAGGCGACCGGAGAACGGGAGTTGCCGGCGCGTGCTATTGGTGAATTGGTGATGGAGCAACTGCGTGAGCTGGACCAGGTGGCCTATGTGCGCTTTGCTTCTGTCTATCGCCGTTTTGAGGATGTCAGCGAGTTTAGAGAAGAGATTGAACGCCTGACCAGTAAGGGATCGAAGACAGAATGAGTCAAACGGTTGTACACAGTGCGGAAGCACTGATGGCCCGCGCTATTCAGTTGGCAGAGCGCGGTCTCTACACCACTATGCCGAATCCGCGAGTGGGCTGTGTGATTACTGACGGGGATGGCAATATTGTCGGTGAAGGCTGGCACAAGCGGGCCGGCGAACCCCACGCTGAGATCGAAGCCCTGAGTGATGCCGGCGACCTGGCTCAGGGGGCTACGGTTTATGTCACTCTTGAGCCCTGCAGCCATACCGGCCGCACAGGTCCCTGTGCCGAGGCGCTGGTAAAGGCCGGCGTGGCCCGGGTTATTTACGGAATGCAGGACCCGAATCCGAATGTCAGCGGTGCCGGATTGCAAATATTGCGCGATGCTGGGATTGAAGTGGAAGGTCCCATCCTGGAAGAGAGGTGTCGCGCTCTAAACCCTGGCTTTATCAAGCGTATGACCCTGGGACTGCCCCTGGTGCGAAGCAAATCCGCCATGAGCCTGGATGGGCGCACCGCTATGGCCAGTGGGGAGTCAAAGTGGGTATCGGGCCCTGCGGCTCGCGCCGATGTACAGCGCCTGCGCGCTCGCAGTTGTGCAGTGATTACCGGGGTTGAGACGGTGCGCTTCGACAATCCCAATCTCAATGTGCGCGCCGATGAAATGGCACTGGAAATGCTGGCCGCAGAGCGAGCCGCCGAAGTGCAGCCGCTGCGAGTAATTGTTGACAGCCAGCTGCGTACCCCAGCGAGAGCCTTTATTTTGCAGGGGGATGCCCCCACATTGGTGTGCACGACAGAGCGCGCGGAGGCCGAGCGCCGCGAGCGTATTGAGAAAACGGGTGCGGAAGTCGTGGTTTTACCCCACGACAAAGAGGGCCGCGTAGACCTGCTCGCCCTGCTCAAGGAGTTGGCGCGACGCCAGTGCAATGAAGTTTTGGTAGAGAGCGGTGCGACCCTCTCTGGTGAATTCCTCTACCGGGGCCATGTCGACGAAATAATTGTTTATATGGCGCCAAAACTGCTGGGTAGCACCGGGCGACCGCTGTTTGAACTGCCTATCGAGCGTATGGGCTCGATGCTGCCGATTACGATTACCGATATGCGCGCAGTTGGTCACGACTGGCGCATTACTGCAACAACCGATATCGAGCGCTGATGTTTACCGGAATTATTGAAGCCTTAGGCGAGATTGCAGAGTTAAAACCCCAGGGCGGCGACCTGCGTGTGCGTGTGCGCAGCGGTAAGCTGGATCTGGGTGATGTGCAACTGGGGGACAGTATTGCCACCAATGGTGTTTGTCTCACGGTTGTTGACCTGCCCGGTGATGGTTACTGGGCGGATGTCTCTGCGGAAACCCTGGATGTGACAACGGTGGGCCGCTGGAAAAAAGGCGACCGGGTCAATCTGGAAAAAGCACTAACACCCCAGACCCGCCTGGGTGGACACATTGTCAGCGGCCATGTGGATGGTATTGGCGAGGTGGTATGGCGCAAGTCCGAGGCTCGCGCCGAGCGATTCCGCCTGCGCGCACCGGAAAACCTGGCTCGCTATATTGCCCATAAAGGGTCTATCACCGTCGACGGCACCAGCCTCACGGTCAATGCCGTGGATGGGGCTGAGTTTGAACTCACCATAGTGCCACACACGTTGCAGGAAACGATTATGGCCGGCTATACCGCCGGTACTCGGGTCAACCTGGAAGTGGACCTGATTGCGCGCTACTTGGAGCGGCTACTCCTCGGTGATGAGGCAGCCAAGCCTAGTGGTGGGGGCATGACCCTCGAATTTTTGGCCCAGAACGGGTTTTACAAGCGCTAAAGATGGGCCGTGCACCACGGCGAAAACAGCAGCGATAGCCGCTCTATTTGCAATTGATAAATTTATCCAGAGTTAACCATGGAACTAAATACGGTTGAAGAACTGATCGACGATATCCGCCAGGGCAAAATGGTAATCCTGATGGATGATGAAGATCGCGAGAACGAGGGCGACCTGGTGATGGCTGCGGAGCAGATTCGCGCTGAAGACATCAACTTTATGGCCACTCATGCCCGTGGCCTGATTTGTATGCCCATGTCCAAAGAGCGCTGTGAGCAGTTGGACCTGCCGCTGATGTCGCGGGACAACGGAGCCCAGTTCAGCACCAACTTCACCGTATCCATTGAGGCGGCAGAGGGTGTCACCACCGGTATTTCCGCCGCCGATCGCGCGCGCACGGTTCGCGCCGCTGTGGCCAGAAATGCCAAGCCCAGCGATATTGTACAGCCCGGCCATATTTTCCCCATTATGGCCCAGCCCGGCGGTGTATTAAGCCGCGCAGGCCACACCGAAGCCGGTTGCGACCTGGCCCGCCTGGCGGGTTTTGAGGCGGCTGCGGTGATTGTTGAGATTATGAATGAAGACGGCACCATGTCCCGCCGCCCGGACCTGGAAAAGTTCGCGAAAGAGCACAACCTGAAGATCGGCACTATCGCCGACCTGATTACCTATCGCGCCCTGAATGAGAAAACCGTTGAGTGCGTTAATGAGCGCAAGGTGCGCACCGAGTTCGGTGAGTTCAAGCTGCGCACTTATCTCGATAAGGCCCGCCGCGAGCGCCACTTTGCCTTTGTTAAAGGCGACCCCACCCCAGAAGAGCCGACCCTGGTTCGTGTGCATGTGGGAAATACTCTGCGCGATGTGCTTACGATTCAGCGCGGCGATGAAAAATTCACCCCGTGGACCTTCCGCCGCGCGATGCAGCGTATTGAAGAAGAGGGCAAGGGTGTTGTGGTACTGATCTGCCACAACGAAACCACCGAAGAAATCGAAGAGAGCATTGATTGGCTGATCAGCGGCAAGCAACAGCGCCCCAGCCAGGACTTGGTGTACAAGCAGGTAGGTACCGGTTCGCAAATTCTGCGGGATCTCAAGGTGCGCAAAATGCGCCTGATGAGCGCACCGTTCAAGTTCAGTGCTATTTCCGGGTTTGACCTGGAGGTAGAGGAATACCTGAACGTGGAAGCGCCGCAACCCTAGTAAAAGAGTAACAATACTGAAGCGCCGCTACTGTCCTGATAGCGGCGGCGATGGACAAGAAATACGGATTGAAAATTATGAGTAATATTCAAGTGATCGAAGGGGACTTTGTCGGCAGTACGGGCAAATACGCACTGTTGGTGAGCCGCTGGAACAGCTTTGTGGTTGAAAGCCTAAAGGATGGTGCACTGGACACCCTGCGCCGCAAGGGTATCAAGGATGAAGATATCACTATCTACTACGCCCCGGGCGCATTCGAATTTCCCCTGGCGGCACAGAAGTTGGCTGAGACTAAAAAGTTCGATGCCATTATTGCCCTGGGCGCGGTTATCCGTGGTGGCACCCCGCACTTTGAGTATGTGGCTGGCGAGTGCACCAAAGGCCTGGCTCAGGTATCCATGAATACTGGCATTCCCGTCACCTTTGGCGTGCTGACTGTGGACTCCATTGAGCAGGCTATCGAGCGCTCAGGCACCAAGGCTGGCAACAAAGGTTGTGAAGCCGCCGAAACCGCCCTGGAAATGGTTTCCCTACTCGGCAAGATTTAATTGCCGGCGCGCCGGCACAAAAGGTGTGTCGGTGCAGCCCATTCTGTGAAGTATCTACCGGAAAAGACAATGACCGTAACTGCATCCGCCCGCCGTAAGGCACGTCACTACGCCATGCAGGCGCTCTATCAGTGGCAGATGGCCGGCGCCAGCCTTAATTCCATTGAGGCCGAGTTTCACGCCGATAATGATATGAGCAAAACCGACGTGGAATATTTTCGTGATATTTTCCACGGCGTAGCGAAAAACCTTGATGAGGTAGAGGGCGCTTACACGTCGCACCTGGATCGCAAAGTGGAAGACCTGGACCCTGTATCCCGCGCGCTGTTGCGCATGGCCACTTACGAGCTGAAAAACCGTATCGATGTGCCTTACAAGGTTGTCATTAATGAGGCGGTGGCCCTGGCGAAAAAATTTGGTCCCACCGATGCCTTCAAGTTTATCAATGGCATTTTGGATAAGACCGCTGCGGACCTGCGCTCGGCAGAGGTAGCCGCAGACAAGAAGGGCTGAGCCAGCAATTATGTCTAAAGCGCCGGGGGAGTTTGAGATCATCCGCGATTACTTCGCCCGCGCTCCCCAGGGCGAAGGTGTAGCCCTGGGGATTGGCGATGACTGCGCGCTATTGCAAGCACCTGTCAGCGGGCAGCTGGCCACTTCTATGGACACCCTGGTAGCAGGCCGTCACTTCCCCGCAGGTGCTGACCCATTCATGGTTGCGAGCCGTGCACTGCGTGTGAATATCAGTGATCTGGCGGCAATGAATGCCCGCCCCCTCTGGTTTACCCTTGCCCTGACCTTACCCGATAGCGACTCCGTTTGGCTGGAGAAATTCGCCAGTGGCCTGCTGGAAACTGCCGGCAAGTTTGGGGTTTCCCTTGTGGGTGGCGACACTACCGCTGGCCCCTTGTCCATTACGATTCAGGTGATCGGCCATACCGAAAAGCCCCTCCGGCGGGACGGCGCTTCTGTCGGCGACAATATTTATGTGAGCGGCCCACTGGGCGCTGCCGCAGCAGCCCTGCCCGTTATTTTGGCAGAGCGGAATGTGACTGAGTCAGTGCGGCGGGAGGCGGAGCAGGCTTTCTATTTTCCCGAGCCGCAATTAGAAACCGCCAGCGCGATTGCAGGCATTGCTACCAGTGCGTTGGATATTTCCGACGGATTATTGGGGGATCTGGGACATATCTGCAAAGCGAGCGGTGTGGCAGCAGAAATAAACCTGGAATCTCTGCCCATAGCACCCCTGGCCAATCGATTGGCAGCTGATACTGCCGTAGAGCTGGCGGCCTGTGGAGGGGATGACTATCAGCTCTGTTTTACTGCACCGGCAGCCGCTGTTGATCAAGTTCGTCAGCTGGGTTTCACACCCATAGGGAAACTCGTTGAGGGGGGGGCGCAGGTACGCTGCTCCTATCACGGGAACCCCTGGGTTGCTCAATCGCCAGGCTATAGGCACTTTTAAGTCATTGTGTAGACCATAGTGCCTTTGTGAGAATTCAATAACATGAGCATTAACAACCCGACATTTTCTCAGCTGTTGCGCGATCCCACTCTTCTGTTGGCATTTGGGTTCGGCTCCGGGCTGGCACCCAAAGCGCCGGGTACGTTTGGTACCCTGGCAGCGATTCCTTTTTGGTGGTTGATGAAGGATTTGCCTCCATTCTGGTATCTGGCCATTGTGTTTGTTACCGGTGTGGTAGGTTGCTATCTATGTGGTGCAGCTGCCAAGAAAATGGGAGTTCACGATCACGGCGGTATTGTTTGGGATGAAATGGTGGGCTACTGGCTCACCATGTTTATGGCTCCTGCAGGTTGGGCTTGGGCGCTATACGGTTTTGTCCTCTTCCGGATATTTGATATTGCCAAGCCCCCGCCCATTGGTTGGGCTGATCGCAAGGTGCAAGGTGGCGTTGGAATTATGCTCGACGATATACTGGCCGCCGTTTACGCGTCACTGGTGCTGCAATTAACCGCATGGGTACTGGGTGTCTAGGTTGGATAGGGAAGATCAATGCGCAGCTATTTTGCATTTGTAGTTAGCTTTTTACTTGCACTGAATGTCAATGCTCAGCAGGTGCAGCTAAAAGGTCTGTTTGGCGATAGCGCCATGCTGGAGATTGATGGCCGCCAGAAAATCCTTAAGGCGGGACAAAAATCCCCAGAGGGCGTCACCCTGTTGGAAGCGACTACTCGTTATGCACGGATCAGTGTTGCTGGGCAGGAGCAAAAGCTGACTTTGGCGGCTCCTATCGCAACCAGTTTTGCCAAGGCGGCAAAGGCTGAAGTACGGCTTTCCGCTGATAGCCGGGGTCATTACATGACGGATGCCTGGGTTAATGGCATGAGAGTGCCGATGATGGTGGATACCGGTGCTACCAGCATTGCCTTCAATTATCCCACCGCTCGCCGTCTCGGTTTGAATTTGGATACTGCACAAGAAATACGGGTTTCCACTGCCAATGGAGTTACCAGGGCTTACAAAGTGAGCTTGAACAGTGTAACCATTGGCGGAATCAAGCTTCACAATGTTGATGCGACTGTACACTCCGATGATTTTCCCAGCGTAGTGCTTCTCGGCAATAGTTTTCTCAGTCGGGTTGATATGGAACAGCAGGGCGGCGTGCTGCTACTGCGCGCTCGACACTGATTTAAAGAGGTATTAAGTTGACCATTCGTTTTGTGGAATCCTCAAAACTGCCCACCTCTTGGGGTATGTTTGAGATGCACGGTTTCGAGGAAGTGGAAACCGGAAAAGAGCACGTGGTACTCACCATGGGTGACTTCGATACCGAAGAGCCTCTGTTGGCCCGTATTCATTCTGAGTGCCTGACCGGAGATGCACTATTCTCCCTGCGCTGTGATTGTGGTGCCCAGCTACAACATGCGATGCATCGCATAGCGATGGAGGGGCGTGGAGCTATTTTCTATCTCCGCCAGGAGGGCCGCGGTATCGGTCTGTTAAATAAGATTCGCGCTTACCACTTGCAGGATTGTGGTGCGGATACGGTGGAAGCCAATGAGCAGTTGGGCTTTGGCGCGGATATGCGGGATTACTCGATTCTGAAAGCAATGATCGAACACCTGGGTATTCATGCCATTCGCTTGATGACCAATAACCCGCGTAAGGTAAAAGCGCTGGAGGACTTGGGCATCAATGTGACTGAGCGCCTGCCGCACCAGTCCGGTCGCAATCCCCACAATGCCAAGTATTTGTCCACTAAAAAAGGCAAACTTGGTCACTTGATTGAAAACGAGGATGAAGGGAATAACGAGGCCCGTTAAGACATAGAGGGCACGACGTGATTGGTTCGCGAAGTGCCCAATGAGATCTGCTAACGCACTAGCTTAGATGGTTCAACAACTGCCCATTTGCGACCGCTACCAATTGGTGCTCTCTGAGAGTGCACTGGTATTTCACCGCCGACAGCGACTACAAAAAAGCCATAATTTTCAGCATTATTTCTTGCATAAGCTCTTTGCGTATTGTCGCCACTTGCCAGGGCTAAGGCGTTGATGCGCCCATAGCATGACCCGTTGGGAGCATCTGCTGTACCAGCTGCTAAGTGTGATAATTCGTGTATCAGCGTTTCAATTTGAGTTTGACAATTACTTTGGATTCGTTTTAGTGAATTAAAAAAGCGATCTGTCAGGTCAATCTTAACGCCGTTTATACTGCTGTAGTCTTTTCTTTGTTTGTAGCTGCTATTGCCGATGCTGGTGACGTGTGTCGCCATTGCATTGGTATTTGAGCCGAGGGTGGCATGAGCATCATTGATGGTAATAGGAAGATTATTGATATAATAGTTCATGCGATATATCTTAGATGAAACTTCTTCCATTTCTTCTTTTGAGGCGGTGCCAAACCACTTTTTAAATAGTGTTTTTGTTTTGTCGTCGCGGTTGGCCATGCCTTTCTCTGCCAATGAAATACAGCTGGCCGCACGCCTGAAGCAGTCCTTTGCGGTAGCTTCACGCTGCTTATCGGTAAATCCGGTGTAAGTTTCCATAACTGCTCCCTGCCTGTTTATGTTGCTGAATATTATTTGGTGTTTATTGCTTAAATGTCCGTTCGAATTTGTTGAATTTTATTGAGTAAGCTCGCATCGGGCCTTTTCGTTTTTCTTCAACTGTCATTTGTTATTGTTTGGCGGCTCTTTTTTTACATCGGAGGTTAATTATAAAGTTGAAATTTAAGGTGGGGTATATTGAGGTAAGGAGTAGGGCGCCATTTTAAAACAAAAATAATCTATTAGTGTGCGGTGGATTTTTATTTGGGGTTGTTGTTTTTCTAAGGGGTGAGGAAGGTGGTGGAGTTTTTGGGGGGGCGGCAAGGTTAGCGGTATGGAATTTCTAAAATTCTCGGGGCCATTTGTTGGTTCTAGTCCATTTTTCTCAATGAATTTACCTAATAAAAGCATCTGTATAACTATTAAGGTTATTACTTTGATATTATCCTTAGGCTAAATTTTCAGTATTTTACTAATTTTATTTGGCTGTGATTGCTTAGATAATAATGTTTTTTTCTTTTAAGGGTTTTTTGTTGGTAGTGAATGATAGGGTATTTGTATAGACACAAGTGGGCCCATTTTGGTGTCGCGTATAAGGGAAGAGTTAATGGAATGGTGCGAAAGGAAGATTTTTCGTAATTAGAGCTTATATCTATTACTTCGATGCACGCTAATCAAAATACGCAGTGTGATAATTGTGTGTTTGATTAATTGTCAAGAGCTGAGTCAGGCCGTCTAAATAATAAAAAAGGCCGGAAAATACGGCCTTTTAAAATTTATGAAGAATTAATATCTACGGCGTGGTTGCACAAATACTGCGGTAGTTCGGCCGGGCAGAGTAAAGGTGCCGCTGCTCCTATCAAATTTTACTTTGTGCAGGCGTAAGTCTACTGATCGGCGCTGACGTGGGTGCTTGAACAGGTGCTCACCAATAAGGTTTTCGCTGGTAAATTCCAATGATTCGTCATCGCCATTAAACAGCACCACAATACGTTCAAAGCGGCGATCGATGCTGCCATTGGAATCGGATAACTCCATCACAATCAGCCCAGGAATCTGGTCGGGTCCGGTGTTGAGGAAATTAAGGTGTGCCTCTACGGACTCTGCATCAGACAAGCGGAACAGGGGAGAGCTGTTGCGAATCGCCAGCTGCTCGCGGAATAGAGCAGAGCTCCACAAGCGGTGCCGGCGCTCGGGAGCCAATTCCGGGTTTGCCAGTAAAGGTTGCATCAGGGACCAGTTATCTTCGTTTTTATCTGCGATAGGTAAACCCGCAGCCCAATTATCGGTGGCGAGGCTGAAGTCCAGTGCATTAAACCAGTCACCGGAGTTGTAACTGTCCCGATCCATCGACTTTGAGCGCAGGAAATCCTGACCTGCGTGGATAAACGGCACTCCCTGGGCGAACAGAACCAGGGAATTACTGAATGCCTGGATACGCACTCGTTCAGCCAAGTCGGCGCTGTCGTTGGCTTTGATCTGTACTCCGTCGAATAGCGTCTCGTTGTCGTGGGCGGCAATATAATTAATGGATTCCTGCGGGTCGGCAGTATAGCCGGTGGGCTGGCCGTTATAGACCAGCTCGCTGCCGGTAATGATATTGCCGTTGGCATCTTCAAAAGGATAATCCGCCAGGTTGCCGGCGAGGGAAACGCGGACTTTATCTGCCAGGGTCAGCAGTGTGGCACGCTCATCTTCTCCCTCAAACTTACCGTTGCTGTCGGTGAACAGACCGGTACCAAAACCCTGCTCCTCAAAGCCTCCGAAGGGGTTGCCACCACGCACGGAATCGCGCAGGCGATCGTTAAAGGTGCCGATACCGCTGCCTGCCATATTGCCCTGGCGGGCCTGTACAAAGCGAGCATCGTCAGCCACTTCGCCAAAATTCCAGCCCTCGCCGTACAGATAGATAGCGCTGCCATCGACACCATCGGCTGCCGGGGTCAGTGATTGCAGTGCCGCTTGCGCTTTGAGGATATTGTCGAGGCTGTGATGTCCCATCAGATCGAAACGGAAGCTGTCCACCTTGTAGGCCCGGGCCCAGGTGACCAGGGAATCGATCATCAGCTTTTCCATCATGGCGTGCTCACTGGCGGTATTGGCGCAGCAGCTACTCATTTCCACACCGCCCTCCAGATTGCGGCGGTGGTAATAGCCGGGGACGATTTTATCGAGTACGGAGTTGTCGTATTGGCCATAGGAGCTGGTGTGGTTGTAAACCACATCCATTACCAGTCGCAGGCCGGAGCGGGATAGCCCCTGCACCATTTGACGGAATTCGCGAATGCGTGCAGGTCCATCGGGAGCGCTGCTATAGCTGCCTTCGGGGACCGTGTAGTGCAATGGATCGTAGCCCCAGTTGAAGCCATCGGTATCGCGAATTGCATCTACCTGGGCCTGCTGCTCGCTGCTGTCCGATGCGTAGTCTGAGAGGTCCGGTGTTTGCTGCTGCTGCATGTGATCCTCATTGACTGTGGCAAAGTCAAAGGCCGGCAGCAGGTGGATATGAGTGAGGCCGGCGCGGGCCAGTTTATTGAGGTGGCGCATGCCGTCACTGTGCTTGCGGGTGAAAGCCTTGAAGGTGCCGCGCTCTGCTTCGGGGACAGTTTGATCCGCAATACTGAAATCGCGTACGTGCAGCTCGTAGACACTGATATCTTCCGGCTGGGTTAACTTGGGCTTGCGCAGGCGGTCCCAACCGTGTGGCTTCAGGTCCCGGTCATCCAGGTTGACGATCTGGCTTTTGCCGCTATTGATGGAGAGACTCAGGGAGTAGGGGTCGGTGACCAGGTTGGTTTCAATCTGACGGCTGAAGTAGGAATACACCTCGACCTCATAGAGGTAAAAGCTGCGGTCCCACTGCTTATCGATATCGGTACTCCAAACCCCGGTAGATTCATCGCGTAGCATGGATACCACGTGATCGGCGCTATCGCTGCTGGGGTCTGTAAACAGGTGCAGCTTTACTGCCCGTGCAGTGGGCGCCCAAAGATCGAGCTGGATACTCTCCTCGCCGACACGAGCACCGAGTTCACCGTCGTAGTAGAAGCGATCATCGAGCGCGCCTGCCATCTGCACACCAGTCGCATCCAGTAACGTGCCCTCCGCGTCGTAGGCGGCGAGTGCGAATTGCTGGGTGACCAGATCACTAGTGGAAGCCTGCCCCGGCAATTGCCAGGCACTGAAACTGGCCAGGTGCGGGAATTTTTGTTGGGCGCTGTCGGGCAGGGTGGCGAGAGGGGTGAGATCGATGGTGCCATCGGAACGGATATCACCGTCCTCCAGTTTTAGCTCGGCGCTGTTGCTGTAGTGCAATTTAACCTTGGTGCCTTCCTGCACCTGGATATCCCAGGCAAAGCTGCTGGTATCCACCCAGTGAGCTTTATCGCTGCTCAGGTCACCCTTGGCGAAGCCATCACTGCTGACGGTGACTTCTTTACTATTCGAGTCAAAAGCAAAGTAGATTTCATCGTAATCGGCAGCCACGTTAAAGCTGATGTTGGCTCCATTGTTGCCGTAGCTCTCCTCCCAGCCTTCGTCCAGGGCTACCTTGAATTCATAGGGGCCGGCAGGAAGCGCTGAGGTGATAAAGGTATAGGTGCCATCTCCATCGGCATCCTGCATCCAGCTGCGCAGGCAACTGGGTTGCCAGTCTCCCGGACACCCGAGCAGGGATTGGAAGTTGCCGGCTACAGCGGCGACCACGCTATTGTGGTTGTCGGTGATCCAGTGAGTCTCGTGGTCGTAGATAAATTTAACTTCGCGGGCCTCATCCAGGCTGAGGGAAATATTACCGCCGTCCCGCTGGCCACCCGAGCCATAATTTTCATCCCAGCTGTTGTTGAGAGCGGCTTTGTACTCCCAGTTGCCGGCGGGTACCCAAAAGCTACCTTGCCATTTGTCGTCTTCGCTGTCATAGCTGAGCAGGGTGGCGACACAACCTGGTTGCCAGTCGCCATCGCAGCCCAGTTGGCTTTGTAGGTTGCCGGGAATATTGACCTCTGTGGGATCTGGTGTGTCAGATGCCCAAACCGGTAATTGGATGGAGCAGAAGACTGCCCCCAGAATCAGCCCCGCCCTTGTGCTGGGGCCTGTAAATTTTGTTGCTGGCATAGCGCTTCCCATTTTTTGTTGTACTTGTTGCGGTTCTCTCAGTTGGTATTGAATCGCAGTCACGCATTGACGGCCTCCCACCCCGAGGAGGTGGAGGTCTGGGGGAGGTGGTTGGGGGTGTCATAAAACCTTTATAGATTCGTCACTTGGTGGAAATACCCGCAGGAGAAGATGCTTCTCGAGTAAACGCGATGGCGAAAGAAAAAGCCGGATCTATACTCAGCTGATCGGGTTATGGTGAGTCGAGAAAGGTGATGCACTCGCTGTAATCGGATTCGAAGGCCGGCTTTTGCCGGCTTTGCTTTTTGTGGCGGGGCAATTACTAAGAGGCTTCCCGGGATTATCCTTGCTCCTATCCCCGGGTAGTGCTAATTTGCCCATAACCCGCCAGGTACTTTGGCGGAATCCAGAACTCAATGACTGCGGAGGATGATTGATGATTGTTGCAACCCTCCGTCGGGTCCAGTAGCAGCCTCCAGCTGCCCACGCCCGGCGATAGATTCCTAGACGTCGGGCTTTCCCTGGGAAAGCTCTGTTGGCCGCGTATCTGCGGTCGCTTGGTGCTTTATTGCGCCCAGAGGGTTTCAATCTTGAGTAAATCTAACTTTACCCGCCGGTCTGTTAATAGATTCGGCACTAAATCCGCATCTATCAAAATTGAGCGGGAAGCTTCTCCGCTACAAAAGCTCGGCTGGAAGCCTTTTTTCCAACAGCAGCTGACGCTTGAAGAACTCGAACAGTGTTTGCCGCTGCGGATTATGGCTGTACACCGCAGTCGCCTGGAATTGGCCGGCGAGCAGGGGGCTGTGTCCCTTCCGCTAACCGGGAGTCTTGTGGCTAATTTGCCCGCGGTGGGGGATTGGCTGTTGTTAGAGAAGAGCAGTGGATATTTCGTGCGTTTGTTGAGCCGCAGCAGCCAGTTTGAGCGCATGGCACCTGGGGGGCATCAGGTGCAGATGATCGCCGCCAATGTCGATAGTGTTTTTATTGTTTCGTCCCTGAATGATGACTTTAACCTCTCACGTATTGAGCGCTATTTGGCTCTGGCTCGGGAGTCCGGTTGCAGCCCACACCTGATACTGACTAAGGCCGATCTGTGTGAAGACATTGCCCCTTTTCTTCAGGCTTTGCGCCCATTCGGCGAATTACCTGTTGCAATGGTAAATAGCCTGGATCGAGAAAGCGTGGCACAGCTGCGCCAATGGTGCTTACCTGGGGAAACTATCGCGCTGTTAGGTTCTTCTGGAGTGGGTAAATCCACTTTGCTAAATGCGCTGTCTGGCGAATCCCTGGCTGAGACTGGGACCATTCGCGAAGCCGATAGTAAAGGGCGTCACACTACACGGAAACGCTCTCTTCACTCCCTGAGTTGGGGAGCGCTGTTACTCGATAGCCCTGGAATGCGGGAGCTGGGGTTGGTGCATGTTGAAGATGGCGTGGCGGAGACTTTTTCTGATATTGAGGCCTTGTCCAGAGAGTGTCGCTTCTCTGACTGCCAGCACCAGTCGGAGCCAGGCTGTGCGGTACAAGAGGCAATAATGGGCGGTTCGCTGGATGATCGGCGCTTGCGCAATTGGCAAAAACTGCAACAGGAACTAAGCCGTAACGGTCAAACTCTCGCGCAGAAACGGGCAGGGGAGAGAGCGCTATCCCAGATGTATCGATCTGTACAAAACCAGGCGCGTAAACACAAATATTCAGAGGATTAATAGAACTGGCGCCCGGGAATTTCCCCGGGTGCTGCTCAATTAATGAGAGAGTTTTAACGTGACAACGCCTAAGATAATGAGCAAAACTCCCAGGTAGCGTCCAAGGCTGGTGGAGTCTCCAAAGAACAGCACCCCTACCGCAAAGGCTCCGGCGGCACCAATTCCTGTCCAGACCGCATAGGAAGTACCAATAGGTATCTCCCGCTGCGCCAGCCACAGAAGAAATCCACTGACCCCAATAAATACCACAGCCATAACCACACCCAGAAGGCGGGTGTTACTTCCCTGTGAAATTTTCAGTCCCAGCACCCAACCAATTTCGCATAGTCCGGCGAGTATTAAGTAGAACCAGGCCATGATATTCCTTTAAAAATAGCTTTGAGGATTTCAACTTTTGTACCGCTTGTGACGCTTTCTTGTTGATAAACATATTGGGCGGTCAATAGAAAAGATATAGCTGAGAATGGAGGAAACGCTTTTAATGAGGCTTGGGGCAGACTAAGCGGCAGACCACACTTTTCTTTAGCCGCTGTAATTTCCGATATAATCAGGTTTGAAGGGAAGTATCCGATGATAAAAATAAAATCAGTTATAAGGAGTTTGGCCAAGTTGAAAATGATCCATGGAATGAAAGGAGCCTCATTATTTTTTGTGTTTGTCTGGTTATGTTTCCCCTCTGACTTTTCGTATGGTAATGAGACAAAGATAGAGGCCCTGGTTGTTACAGCGGGCAGGTATGCTCAGGGCATTGCGGAGCGGGTAGAGAGTATTTCTGTTGTCGATAATGATGTACTCAAGAAAGCGGGAAACGCCCATATCCAACAAAGCTTGGCGAGTGTGCCCGGAGTAAATCTGGCTCGAGGAAATGGGCAGGAATATCTGCCCGCCTTGCGCTCCCCAGTACTGACGGGTGCGGGAGCTTGTGGGGGAGTTCTGACAGCAGAGGATGGCATTCCACTGCGAGCAAATGGCTTTTGCAATATCAATGAGTTATTTGAATCTTTTAGTGAGACAGCACGTCATATCGAAGTCATAAGAGGGCCTGCTGGTACGCTATATGGATCAAATGCCCTGCATGGATTGATCAATGTTATTAGCCGTGACCCTGTTGAGGATGAGGGTGGATTACTCAATGTTGAGACGGGGCCTCACGATTATTACCGAGTGGGTGTGTCGGCGAATCATCGTTTTAATAATGAAGGTGATGGAATAAGTACGGATTTGTATCTGACAACCGATAGTGGCTATAGAGATCACTCCGGTGTGGACCAGCAAAAAGCCAGTGTTCAGTATGTTAGCCACATCGGAGATAGCAGGGTTCGAACCCGTTTGGTAGCTACAAACCTGAACCAGGAAACTGCGGGTTACGTTGAGGGAGAGGGCGCTTATCGAGATCCTCGATTGAGCCGTACAAACCCCAACCCAGAGGCATTTCGGGATGCCTATGCTATCAGGATGTATTCCCTGATCGATATACCTATTAACCGTGATAGCCAAATCCAGTTGTCGCCGTATTTTCGAAAAACCAAAATGCGTTTTCTGCAACATTATTTACCGGGCCAGCCTTTGGAAGAAAATGGTCAGGAAAGTATTGGAATTAGAACTAGTTATTATCTGGAGCTGGATAAAAAACTGAATCTGGTTTCGGGTATTGATACGGAATTAAGCGAGGGATATCTCTTGGAGGTGCAAGAGAGTACTACCGAGGGATCTGAATTTCTTCAGGCGACGATTCCAGTGGGGAAGCACTATGATTACGAAGTGACGGCTTGGAATCTCGCTCCTTACGCATCGGTAAACTGGCAGGTTAGTGATAAATTAGAAATTACTGGCGGAGTGAGGTTTGAGTCTGCACGTTACAATTACGACAATAACATGCTCTCCGGTCGTACCGACGCAAATGGAATAGCTTGTGACTTCGGCGGTTGCCGGTTTAGCCGACCGAGTGACCGAAAAGATAGATTTAGCAATATATCCCCCAAGCTGGGTGCTCTGTTACAGTTAGATAGTGAATTTCAACTATTTACCCAACTCGCTCAGGGATATCGGGTACCCCAGGCGACAGAATTATATCGCTTACAGAGGGAGCAAACAGTTGCAGAATTGGACGCTGAAGAGCTCAATAGCTTTGAAATAGGACTGAGGAAGCTGGGTGATTCCCTATCATTTGAGTGGGTGGCCTATGCAATGGAAAAGGAAAATGTAATTTTTCGCGATGCTGATTACTTTAACCAGTCCAATGGAAAGACCCGGCACTGGGGACTGGAATTAGCGGTTAATTATGAGTTTTCTGAAAGTCTGCGCTTTGAGGGTAGTACCAGCTATGCTGAACATCGCTATGACGATCAACGGGAGTTAGAGGGCGTAGAACTGGATGGGAATTTTGTAGATTCCGCACCAAGAACTTTTGGTAGCTATCGCCTGCAGTGGTCGCCCGGCTCTCTTATATCGGCGGAACTGGAGTGGTTACATCAGGGCAGTTATTTTACCGATCCTCAAAATGCTCACCGCTATCCGGGGCATGACTTGCTCAACTTTCGATTGGCCTGGCAGTGGGATCAATATGGATTTTCGACACGATTATTGAATATTACTGACAGAGCTTATGCTGAGCGTGCCGATTACAGCAGCTTTAGTGGCAGCCGGTATTTCCCCGGAGAACCTCGCTCAATTTATTTTGGAATTGATGTTGAGTGGTAATGGGGTAACTAGGGTTGTTTTATCGAAACTTCCTTTTTGCAAAAGGTTTGAAATCTATTGCAAAAAGGAAGTAGAAGCCGACAGGTCTGGATTAACTGGTAGCGGGCTTTTCGATCTGTTGCGCATCGATATGGGCAGATACAGAGGCCTGGCTTTCCAGCCAGTTGTCCATACGCTCTTCAAGAATATTCAGTGGCAGTGCTCCAGATCCCAACAGAGCGTCATGGAAACTACGAATATCAAAATTGCTGTCCAGGGTTTTCTCCGCTTCCGCACGCAGCTCTTTAATTTTGAGCTGCCCCAGTTTGTAGGCCAGGGCTTGGCCCGGCCAAACCAGATAGCGGTCGATCTCGACGGTCACATCGTGGAGTGGTTTGGCGCTGTTTTCCATAAAGTACTCGATCGCTTCCTCGCGACTCCAGCCCAGCTGGTGCATACCAGTATCCACTACCAAACGCACTGCACGCCACATGTCGTAAGTGAGTGCACCGAACTCGCTGTAGGGGTTTTTATAAAGGCCCAGGTCGTAACCGAGACTTTCTGAGTAAAGGCCCCAACCCTCCACAAATGCGGTGTAGAGGGCCATACGGCGCAGCGGGTGAATATCAGTTTGCTCTTGTGCCAGGGCGATTTGCAGGTGGTGACCTGGCATTGCCTCGTGCACTGTGAGAGCCTCCATTTCCCATTTCGGGCGGCTGGGCAGGTTGTAGGTATTGGCAAAGAAAATACCTGCACGTCCAGCCTCATTGGAGCCCGGTTGGTAGTAGGCAGTAGTTTGGGCCTGTTCTGAGTAACCGGGAATTGGTTTCACCCCATAGGGCAGGCGCGGCAAGGTGCCAAATAGGGCGGGCAGCTCTGCATCAATACGCTTGGCGATATCGCGGTAGTCCCGCAATAAGCCTTCCCGGCTGGTGTGGTAAAAGCGCGGGTCGGTACGTAGAAACTCGGTGAATGCTTTGAAGCCTCCCTGGAAGCCCGTCTTCTGGATGATTTTATCCATCTCCCCGCGAATTCGCTTCACTTCCGCAAGCCCAATGCGGTGGATCTCTTCGGGGCTAAGGTCGGTGGTGGTACTCTCTTCTACTTTATGGGCGTACCAGCGCAGACCGTCAGGGCGGCTGGTTAAAGCTGTATCCACCTGGGCCTCGGGAATATATTTTCGCTCAACAAATTCAGCCATACCCTGCCAGGCCGGTACCAGTTGTTTGCTGTAAATGGCATAGGCGCGTTGCTGCAGGCTTTTCCGTTTGGCCGCAGGAATGGACTCGGGCATTTGGCTAAAAGCTGTCAGCAGCGGGCTGTGCTCCGGCGCGGCAGGTACCAGTGCGCGTATCTGACGCGGCAGGTCGCGCAGGGTAATTTGTGGTGGTGTGACTCCTTTGCGCAGACCCCGGCGCATCAATCCCTGGGTTTGTTCAATCAGGATTGGCAACCTTTCCAAGCGGCTGATTATTGTCTCGTAATCGGTTGCAGTGCTCTTGGGCATGCTGTTGATAACAGCTGGCACATTGCGCTGGATACCGCTCATATGGGTAATTGGTTGCAAGTGCTCTGGAAACTGGAAGCCTTTCACTTCTCCCAACAAGTCTTGGTAGAGCAGTTGGTAATCCAATTGCTGCTCGGCAGGCAGATCACTTTGATCGATATTACGTGCAGCCCCCAAAAGGATTCGTGTCTGCTTCTGCCTGAGTTCCACTGCCTTGAGGGAGTCATCTACCCAGCGATGATTTTGCCCAGGATAGCCCTCGTAGGTTGCCTGGCTGGGGTAACTCTCCATAATCCAGCGATAGCGCAAATCCTGCAGGGCGGTGAGTCGCTCTGAGGCACTGTTCTCCGGAAGAGACTTGTAAGCTTTTCGGAAGGTGTCCTGGTCCATCGCCGAGGCATTGAGGCTCACAACAAGTCCCAGGGATGTAAATAGGGCTTTTCTGATAAACGACATAATCCCCTCAAGTGAAAACGTGTGGCTCAAATAGTGGCCGGATTTAGTCTATGGGTGGTTTGTTACCACTGCCGGCAATTTATTGCCGGGCATTCGAAGAGCAGCCAGCCGCATTAGCTGGCTGCCAAAGGTGGGCTGGGTCAGTTGGCTGCCGCTGTGCGACTGCCAAACTCCTGGTGATTGATCAGTTGCAAGCGCCTGCGAATTTGTTCCTCAATACCAGAGGCATTGAGGCCGATGGCCGCCAGCAGGTCTTTGTGCTTGCCGTGCTCAATTATTTGATCTGGAAGCCCCAGTTGCAGCACCGGTACCGACCGCGCAGTGCTATTGAGGTATTCGAGTACGGCACTGCCAGCGCCACCAGCAATAGTGTTCTCTTCGATGGTAACTAAGAGTTGGTGACTCTCGGCAAGTTCATCGATCAGTGTCTCGTCCAGGGGTTTTACCCAGCGCATATCGGCTACGGAGGCCCCCAGCTGCTCTGCAGCGGCCATAACGGGGCCGAGTAAGGTTCCGAAGCTGAGGATGGCTACACCACTGCCCTGGCGCAACAGGCGCCCCTTGCCGATCGGTAGCTCTGTCATTTCCTTGTTGATGGCGGTACCCATACCAGTTCCGCGTGGATAGCGCACAGCAGTGGGGCCGCTGTGTTTGTAGGCGGTATAGAGCAGCTGGCGGCATTCGTTTTCGTCACTGGGCGCGGCGATAGCCAGGTAGGGCAGGCAGCGCATAAATGTGAGGTCAAAACTACCCGCGTGCGTGGGGCCGTCTTCCCCAACCAGGCCGGCGCGGTCGATGGCGAAAGTGACATCCAGGTTTTGGATTGCCACATCGTGCACCATTTGGTCGTAGCCGCGCTGTAAAAATGTCGAATAAATAGCAACTACCGGCTTCTGGTCTTCACAGGCGAGGCCCGCAGCGAGAGTGACGGCGTGCTGTTCGGCAATGGCTACGTCGTGGAAGCGGTCCGGGAAGCGCTTGGAGAACTCCACCATACCGGAACCCTCGCACATGGCCGGGGTAATAGCGACCAGGCGCTCGTCCTGTTCTGCGGCATCGCACAGCCACTGGCCAAAAATATCCTGGAACTTGGGCAGTTTCTTCTTGCCGGGTACGGCTACTTGCACCTTGGCTTCCGGCTCCAGCTTGTTCAGCGCGTGGTAGCCCACCGGATCCTCTTCAGCAGGGCCGAAGCCTTTGCCCTTGGTGGTGGCAATATGCAGGAGTTGCGGGCCCGGCTGGCTGCGCAAGTTGCGCAGGGTGTGCACCAGGTCGTGCATGTTGTGGCCATCCAGGGGACCCACGTAGTTAAAACCCAGTTCTTCGAACAGGGTGCCCGGCGTGATCATACCTTTGACGTGCTCTTCAGTACGTCGAGCCAATTGCCAGGCTTTGGGGATGGCAGACAGTATCTTACGGCTGCCCTCGCGCATGTTCAGGTAGGTTTTACTGGCCAGGATTTTGGCGAAATAGGTAGCCAGGCCGCCGACATTCTTTGAGATAGACATACTGTTGTCATTGAGAACAACCAACATGTCCTTGCCGGTATGTGAGGCGTGGTTCAGGGCTTCGAAAGCCATTCCCGCCGTCATGGCGCCATCGCCAATCACCGCCACTACCTTGCGATCGTCAGGGGAGCCCAGGGCCATACCCAGGGCGGCGCTGATCGAAGTGCTGGAGTGACCAACACCAAAGGTATCGTAGGGGCTCTCACTGCGTTTGGGGAAGCCGGACAGGCCCCCTTGCTGGCGCATGGACAGCATCTGTTCGCGGCGACCGGTGAGGATTTTATGGGGGTAGGTCTGGTGGCCCACATCCCAAACCAGCCGGTCCTCCGGGGTATTGAATATGTAATGCAGGGCGATGGTCAGTTCCACCACACCGAGACCGGCACCAAAGTGCCCGCCGGTCTGGCCGACACAATACAGCAGGTACTCACGCAATTGGCTGGCGAGTTCCGGCAATTGGCGTTCATCGAGGGCGCGCAGCTGCGCCGGGTCGTCGATCGAGTCGAGTAGCGGTGTCTGCGGGCGTGTGCGTGGAATTTCTTCGAGCATCAAATGTATCAGTTGCAACAGATGGTGATATTGAGGGGGATTGTATGCCCGTGGCGGGCATATTGCATCCCAAACCCCACAGGCAAGGCTGTGACTTAGTGTCCGCGCTGCACGATATAGTCTGCGAGCTGCTGCAGTAGCAGGGTATCGCCATCGAGACTTTGCAGTGCCTGGGAGGCCTGGGCGTGCAGTTTTGTCAGCTTGTCCCGGGCGCCGTCGACGCCGAGCAGAGAGACATAAGTGGGTTTGTTGCGCAGGGCATCGGCGCCCTGGGTTTTGCCCAGAACCGCGGTTTCAGCAGTGATATCGAGAATATCGTCCTGAACCTGGAATGCCAGGCCAATAGCTTGGGCGTAGCGGGTAATAACCTCCAGCTCCCTCTCGCTGGCCCCCCCCAGCAGTGCGCCCATACGTGCGCTGGCACAAATCAGAGCCCCGGTCTTCAGGCGGTGCATGGGCTCCAGCTGATCCAGGGTCAGGGTTTGGTCAACGGAGTCCAGGTCGATAGCCTGGCCGGCGACCATACCTCGGGCCCCCGCCGCAGTGGCGAGCTCACGCATTAGCTGTAACTGCAATTGAGGCGCGAGCGGTTCTGCGAGAAGCAACTCGAAAGCCTGGGTTTGCAGTGCGTCGCCGGCGAGAATGGCTGTGGCTTCGTCATAGGCGATATGACAGGTGGGGCGACCTCGACGAAGGTCGTCGTCATCCATTGCCGGCAGGTCGTCGTGGACCAGGGAGTAGGCGTGAATGCACTCCAGGGCCGCCGCTGTGCTATCGCAATAGGCCAGGTCAAAATCGACACCCCGAAAAACCTGGGCACAAGCGTAGACGAGAGCGGGGCGCAGGCGTTTGCCGGGGCCCAGTGCGGCATAGCGCATTGCTTCGAACAGCTTTTCTGAGCCGTCGATCGGGGTGTTGAGCGCCTGCTGGATTCTGCTTTCGACGCGTGTGGAGGAGGCCTGTAGAAAGGCTTTCAGCTCCTCTGGCAGGTTTGCGGAACTCACTTAAACTGGGTCCCCGGAGTTGTCGTCGGCATCAAAGGGGAGCTCGCGGATATTGCCGCTCTCTTCAATTAACAGCTTCACTTTCTGCTCGGCTTTGGCGAGCTTCTGTTGGCACTCCCGGGTGAGTTTCACTCCCTTTTCGAAATCAGCGAGAGCCTCCTCCAATGGGAGATCTCCGCCTTCGAGTCGCTCAACCAGCTGTTCCAACGCCTCGAGACTCTCTTCAAAAGTTGCTGTTTTTTTCTTTGCCGCCATAGCATCGCCTCTTAATTGCGGGGCAACCTTAGCGGCTGGCGCTGCGGGGGTCAATTCCATGGCCCCCTCATCCGGGGGCCTCTTCTCAGTGTTGTTTAGGCGTGCAATTCCTAGAGGCTCGACTCCCGAGATAAAAGATAGTGCGCCAGGGCTTTTTTCTGCACCGCCGTAAAGTTGTAGTTAGGCATTGGTGGTGTTGGGGCATCGAAGTAGTCAGCCAGAGTCTGCGCTGTGTATTTAGCGGACAGGTTGCGCAGGGGAAACTGGGCCTGATGGCAGTGGGCACAATCGTTAGACCGATAGAGCTGCGCGCCCAGTTGAACCACCTCGGCATCTATTGAAAGCGCGTTGGCCGTGGATGTTTTTTGCAGTTGTGGCTGCTGTGTTGTCAATACAGCTTGGCGAGAGGCCCCTTGGCTCACACGATAAACTGCACCGGCGTAGTCATCGGAAATATAGATATTGCCCAGTTTATCCTCGGCGATGGCGACAGGGCGGCCGTAAACCGTTTGGCGGTCATTACTGAGAAATCCCCACAGGAAATCCCTCTGTTGAATTTCCCCGTCGTCACTCCAGTGTAGGGAGACAACTTTATAGCCATCTTTCACGCTGCGATTCCACGAGCCGTGCAGGGCGACCAGCGCTGCATGGCGATAATCCTTAGGCTGTTCCACACTGCGCAAAAATTTAATCCCGAGTGGCGCGTTGTGAGCGCGAAATTCGTACACAGGAGGAATTGAGTCAGCAGTCTTTTGCTGGATTTCAGGGCTTGCATCCACCCCAAGATCCGGATCGGGAACCCGGTCACCGTAGGCGTAGGGCCATCCGTAGAATTGGTCTTTGCGAATCAGGTTGAGCTCATCTGGCGGCAGGTTGTCGCCGAGCCAATCGCGGCCATTATCTGTTGCGTAAAGTCCGCCATCTTTTGGAGACCAATCGAACCCCACACTATTACGCAGGCCGGTGGCGTATATTTCAAAATTATCTCCGTTTGGTTTCATTCTCATGATGGTTGCGCGGCGAGGATCCTTTTCAATACAAACGTTGCAGCTGGAACCACTGCTGAGAAAAAGCCATCCATCGGGACTCATATCAATAGTTTTTGTCCAGTGTCCATCGTCCTCAAGATTTTCAATAATTCTCTGGTAGCGCCCAGCGAGTCGCCCATCGGAATGATCAAAGGGAACCCGTCCAACTGCGTCACTTTCGGCAATATATAACCAGCCGTCGTGTAGCAATAATCCGTGGGGCCGTTGAAGATTATCAATTAGGGTCTTTTGCCCGTCACTGCGGCCGTCGCCGTCTTTATCTTGTAATAAAAGTGAAACTTTGCCATGTTTAGGCTGAGAGACGATGATGTCTCCATTGCGGGTCACTGTGAGCCAGCGTGCGCCGGGAACATCCCCTGCAAATAACTGGACCGAGTATCCATCTGCTGCGGTCAGCCGGCCTGTCACTTCTTTTTCTGTTGTTTTGACACCACCGACCAGTTGGCGCCAAGGCACGCTGACGCTGGATTTAAAGGTGGCTAAGGCGGTAGAAAGCACCGCGCCGAGGGCGATAAAAAATATTAGCGTATATTTCAACGTTTTCTTCATGGTATCGATTGAACTTGAAATAAAGATGTTTATAGTTGCCGCGCTTATCTATTTACCCCTATAGTTAACACGGGATTAATTTCCTGTCTTCCCTCCCTTTTGTAACAGGTAACTCAGTTTGTGAGATATCTCTTACACAAAATTCAGCAGATTTCCCCTACTTTTTTCTCCCTTGATGTCCATAATTAACTTGCAAGGACGCGAAAGGGACTGCACTACTGCGGCAATGGATAAATGGATTGCGCCGCTCGCCCTAGGGATATGGGCACCATCCTGTGAGACGCACCGCCCGGGCCGGATTGCCTGGGCGGTGTTTTACATTCTGCTTTAACCTGCCTGTTGCTGCCTGCAACGCTTTCCACAATTTACACCTTTCTTTTGTAATTTGCTGTTATTCCATCAGCGGCATGTCGCTGTCTGGAATTTGTAATAGTTATCCGCTTTAATGTTGATAGGCCGGCCAAATTACCCATGGGCCGGCGGAGGGTGGCGCATTCAGTAATCTACCAGCAGAAGTGCCCGTATTACCCAAGGCAAAACTACGCCTGTGGGCATCTGTATTTTCGTTGGTAAAAAAGCTTTCAGACTCCTCCATCTTGTCTGGGAGCAAGCTTTTACTTTCGAAGGTGGCAGTTTTTTCTAATGCTGCGAATCGCGCCAGCTTCTGTCATCGTCATCCAGTCCCTTCGATCTGTCACTCCAAAACTTCTTTTTTCTTCTTTATAAAAACCGTTGTGATTACACGGAAACAGTTCCGGGGCTGCCTTGTTCTATTCGACTGTGGGGAGGCGAGGTTATGCACGCGAGAATATTGCGTTTAAACCTGGCGGGACAACCGCTGGAATGGCTGAGTTGGCAAGAGGCATCCTGTCTGTACGTGCGGGAGCTGGTTACATGGTCGCTGGGAGGTGTTGTCCAGCGGGTGAGAGGAGGCTTTAATCGCGATGGCGATCGTTCCAGCCTTGATCTGGCCGCTATTATCGCCTGTGGCGGTGCACGTATGGCCCGTCCGCGCCGGCGCCCACCTCTAACAAATCGAGCACTGTTTTTTCGCGATTCCCATACTTGTCTTTATTGCGGTAATTTCTTTAAAAGTGTGGATTTGACACGGGACCATGTTATTCCTGTTTCCAAAGGCGGAGTTGATTCTTGGGAAAATGTGGTTGCGGCCTGCAGGCGCTGTAACCAGCATAAGGGCAATCAATTATTGGAAAATATCGACATGGAGTTGTTGGCCTTGCCCTTCTGCCCCAATGCAGCTGAATACCTTGCCCTGATTAACAGTGAGCGGATTCGCGGCGATCAGATGGAGTTTCTGCGTGGCCAGTTTTCACGGCGACGTCAACAGGGGTGGTTGTTGCACTAGCCCGTCGGATCAAAATGAGCAAAAAAGAAAAGGGGCCAACAGGCCCTTTTAATTATGTCTTGTCGTTAGGTGAAGATACTGCAGAGCGGATCAGGCCGGCTAGGTATTCGGTGAAATTGTGCCCGTGGTTTTCCATCATTTTGGGGAACATGGAGTTAGGTGTCATACCGGGAAAAGTATTGACCTCATTGAGGTAGAGTTCGCCGGTCTCTGTCAGGAAAAAGTCTATGCGGGACAAATCCTTCAGCTTTAGGGCTTTAAAAGTGCGCAGGGATACTTCGGCTATCCATTGAAGCTGTTCTTCGTGAAGATCAGCAGCTTCGATAAAGGTGACCGCGCGGCTGCCCTCGGCATACTTTTCCTTATAAGTGTAAAAAGTATCCGTTGGGGCGCGTACTTCTCCCGGGCGGGTTGCGATCACATCATCATCGTAGTGGTAAACCGCAACTTCCAGCTCTCTGGCTTTCAATGCTTTTTCTATCAGCACATAAGGGGAGAGTTTAAAGGCGTCCTCGATTGCGGCCTCTAAGCCCTCTTTGTCACGGACCTTAAAGCAACCTACGGAAGATCCCTGATTGGAGGCTTTAACAAACACCTCGCCCCAGTTCTCCAGGGCATCGTGAGCTTTTTGTAGCTCCTCGACTTCAGTGCTGTGCAAAAACTCGTAAGGTGTGTTTTCAATACCCAGAGCGCTGAGCCACATCTTGGTTTTAATTTTGTTAAAGCAGATTTTGCTGGGCTCAGGTGCAGAGCCGAAATAGGGGATGCCGAACATATCCAGTTGCGACTGCAAATCGCCGGTCTCTCCCGGGTAGCCGTGAATTGCAGGAATTACGTAGTCCACATCCCAGGAGTTACCTTCTTCATCGCGAATTTTGCGATCGTAAAAGATATGGTAAACCCGGCCCTGGCTGTCGGTAAGGCAGCCACTGCTATCCATTTCCACCCGCAATAGGGCGATGTCCTCTGCCGCTGACAACTTGTCCTCGATAAAATCAGCAGTTCTGAGGGATACGTCGTGCTCGCTGCCGCCACCGCCGCAGATAAGCAAGGTGTTAATCATAAAATTATTCCGTCGTAGTGCCTGCCGAAGGTGCGGTTAATACCTGTTCGCACTGTTGAGGCAAGGTCTTTGGTTTCGGCTTTTTCTGTTTCGGCTGGGGTTTAGTGCCATTGAGAATTGCATAGAAGTCATCGCTAAACCACCAATCCAGGTCACTGCCACAGGCTGCAGTGGTCACTGGTGCCTGGGGCTTACAGTTGGTGCTTCCCTCTGGGCAGGCCAGGCGCACATGAAAATGGTAATTGTGCCCCCACCAGGGGCGCACTTTTCGCAGCCACTCGTTATCTTCGCCGGATATTTCGCACAGGTGGCGCTTGATGGTCGGGTGTACAAAAATTCGTTCGACCCGATGGTCCTCTGCGGCCAAGCGCAGGATTTTGGGAACCCGGTCGTCCCAGTTTTCAGGGATTAGGCGGTGTTTGCGCTCATCAGCCAAGGCAACAGCAGAAATATTATCACGCTCCCACGGGGTGAGGGGACGCTCTGCGGCTCGCCGATCCTGGGAATACCAGATGTCTACGTCCAGGCCAGTTTGGTGGCTGTTGTGCCCACCACTGCCGAAAGGGCCCCCTCGAGCCATAGACATGTCACCGATCTGGATTCTGCCCAGATCTTTCTGCGCCACGCTCTGGGAAAACTCCTTCAGGAAGTTAATGGTCTGGGGGTGGGCAAAATGTCGGTCGCGGCCAGTCCTCACCAACTGATAGCCCTCTCCCCTCAATGGCAGGGTTTCCCCGCCACTCAGGCAGCCATTGGTATAGGTGCCAATACTCGATGGTGTCTGTGCACTGGGCCCTTCGACCTTATCCCAGTCGTTGGCACTTGCGGCGCCGCTCGCCAGGGCCGAGGCGAGAATCAGGGAGTGGGTTAGTTGCCGTAAAAATCCCGCTTTAAAGGGGCTAACGGCCTCGGTAGTGGATACTGAATTTTGAGCTTTCGGGTGCATAGGTCCCTGGATACCAATAAGTCACAGTTGTCGGGCCACCTCAAGTGGCGCCCGACGAGTATAGACAGACAGAGTGCTAGCTCTGTGACGCAAGTATCTCTTTGCAGTTCCGTATCAGCTGCTCCATTTCCTCATCGGTGCCAATAGAGATACGCAAGTACTCACTGATCCGGGGCTTGTTGAAGTAACGTACGAGAATATTACGCTCCCGCAGTGCCAGATACAGGGCTTCTGCGCCGGGCTCCGGTGGTTTGGCTAGAAGGAAATTGGCTTGGGAAGGAATCACTTCGAACCCCAGGTCTGTAAGCGCCCGCTCACAGCGCTCGCGGGTGGCGATGACCTTGCCGCAATTGTCGCTGTGCCAGGCAGTATCGCGGATCGCTGCAGTGGCCACACGCTGGGCAATGGCATCAATGGGGTAGGAGTTAAAGGAGTTCTTGGCTCTCAGCAATCCTTCAATCAGGTGCTTCTGCCCCATGGCAAAGCCGAGGCGAAGCCCTGCGAGGGCATAGGACTTTGACAGTGTGTGTATCACCAACAGGTTGGGGTAGCGATCGATGAGTGTTGCTGCACTCTGTCCGCCAAAATCGATATAGGCCTCATCAATAACCACCACTCTCTCAGGCTGTGAGCGCAATAGCTGCTCAATCTGCTCTAGTGGGAGGTACCGTCCTGTGGGTGCATTGGGGTTGGGAATAATTACACCGGCTGCGGGAGCGGCATAGTCCTCAAGCTGGATAGAGAAATCACCGTGCAGGGGAACAGTGCGGCTTTTGATATTGAAGAGCTGGCAATAAACCGGGTAGAAACTGTAGGTGATATCCGGAAATAGCAGGGGCTCGCTGCGGCGAAAAAAACTGTAAAAACTCAGAGCCAACACTTCATCGGAGCCATTGCCCACAAATACTTGCTCAGCAGAGAGATTGTGCTTATCGGCAATAGCGCGGCGCAATTCACAGGACTCCGGGTCGGGATAGCGGCGCAATGCATCGGCAAAGTCGTGTTGCTCCAAGAGCTTTAAAGCTTCGGGAGAGGCAGGGTAGGGGTTCTCATTGGTATTGAGCTTTATCAGGGTTTCACTCTTGGGCTGCTCCCCGGGTGTATAGGGTTCCAGCTGGTCGAGCCCTGGGCTCCAATAAATCTTGCTCATGATTCCACCTCTGCGGTACTACTTTGATTGTCGCTGGAGGAGCCTTCAGCGCCTTCTTTAGTTTCTTTTTTCTTGATGGGGATATCAAACAGATCGGCCGAATTTCCAATAAATTCCTGCATGGGAACAGGGTTGCGGAATAGCATATTATCGTATTTCAGCTCTGTGGATATCGGCGGAACCTCGCTGAATTCGTCCATGTTGTTAACGCTTTCAGCTAAGCCCAGGCCGAGGAATGCCAGTGGCAGTGTCAGCGCCACTGTCCAGCGCCAGCCCCTGGCGAGGTTGGTGGCCAAATAGCAGGCGGACCAGAGCATTGCCGGTAATATGATGGCGAGTACCAGGAAGTCCAGGACCTGAATAGTAGTGCCGATGGCAAAATTGAAATTGATTAGCCCCCTCAGCCATTCCCAAAAAGTGTAAGTTAGTGCACCTATGGCGGCGATGGATAGATGGGTGAAAAAGTGCGTTTCATGCCTGACAACCCTGCCGATAAATGCCCAGACTCCGGCGTAAATCACCATACCAATTATGGCCGTGGCAAGAATGTTGACGGCAATAGTCCATTGATAGTTTCGGGCGTAACCGAGGTAGCTCATCAGTACGCTGGCGAAGCCAAAACACAACAGCAGCAGTATTGCTCCCAGGGGGTGGGACAAGCTGGAAAACAGGTTCTCCAGTGAATGGAGAGGGGTAGCTTCAGGTACCGGGTCATCCGTATGGAAAACCCGGAAGCGTGACTTCCCACACTGCAGCAAGTCACCGGAGGAAATCCTGTGTTGAGCGATGGTATCGGGTTTAACAGACTTGTCTTTCAGGTTTCCCAAAAGCTGGCAGCCGTTGATCGAATTGAGGTCGTGTAAGACGTACTGGCCGTCCTCTCCCCGCTTGATTTGGGCATGGTGGGCATCGGAATGGATGTCCTCCAGAATTGCATCATTGTCATAAGCGCGGCCCAGGGTAAATTTATCCCCGTCCATTCGGTAGCGCAGCTGCACCCGGTGGGCGCGATTGAGTTCTTCAATAATCAGGGCCATTGGATCTCGCTCGTAAACTTCTGGGTAAAGGCGTCGGCGGACTCCTGGGTAAAGCCGGACAAGGTAAAGTGGCTGACCAGTGCGCGATTTTTCTGATCCACACTTAGGCTCAGGAAGAAAATATCGTAGAGGTCAGGAAAGTCCTTGTAGCGCCTGACACAGTAGCTGGTGCGCGCGATCAGGGGCTCGCGATTGCGATCCGGCTTCGATACCGAGGTTTCATTGCCGCGCTCCTGAGAGGTAAATCCTTGCTGGCAGCGGAAATTGGTTACATCTTCTTCTCCAGCGCTATTGCCTGGGTAAAAGGAGTCCATCTGCCCTTCGTACTCGGCATAAAAGCGCGCGGGCAGAAGATCCTCGGCTTGCAGCCAGAAAAATTCGTACTCTACCCGCCCGGTGTTGAAGTCGTCGGACAGGAAAATAACATCTTGTCCGGTGCAGCCTTTATCAATTCGTTTGATCGGGTTAGTTTCGCTCTCTTGGGTGTTTCCCCAGCATTTAATGGCTGGAATTATTTCGCCGACAACCTGGGCCTCACCGAGGGCGCGACGCTGCCAGTCGGCCCTAAGTATTGAGTCGATAATTTTTTGCTGGTTATCCAAAAGCTGTTGATAAGTTACTTGCTTCAGGTTGAGGGTGCCGCCCTCGGTGCGGTAGTGTTTTAAAAGCGATGACAGCTTATCCACTGGCACCAGAAAGCTAACCTGGTTGCCCGCAGTTGCCACATTAATGCCGACTACCTGCCCCTGGGTATTGATCGCTGGCCCGCCGCTCATTCCCGGATTAATAGATCCGGCAAAGTGAATGCGATCGTAGAAGCTACCGCCGGCAATACCGTTATAGGTCCCGGGAATCAAGGTCATGCCCAGGTCCAATGGGTTGCCCAGGGAGACAATGGTTTCCCCTTTTTTGGGGGTGTCTGTCGCCAATTCCAGGTATTCGTCTCCCGGTTTCTCCTGGCGCAGCAGCGCCAGGTCATTGACCACATCAATATCCAGTAGAGTTAATTTTCCCCGGGTGCCATTAACTGCAAGATATTCCAGGGAGTACTCATCTGGCTCACTAACCGCTTGAGCCACTACGTGGTAATTGGTGGCGATCAATCCATCGGGGGAGATTTGAAAGCCTGACCCTAGGCCGGCTTTTGAATTGGAGGATTTTTCGATAAGTCGAATTTGATAGAGGCTGCCGCGATAATCACTGTAGAGCTTTTCATAGCCTTGCGCCATTGCAACAGTGGATAAGCAGCACAGAACCCAGGCGAAGAGGCACGTGGAAAGTTTCGGCATTTTAAATTGATTAAATTGTGGACAGGAAGCGTGATACTACGGGATATAGGATAGTGCAACAAGCGCCCATCACCGGCGCTATCTACCGGTGATGGTTTTGTTTTGGATGGTTAGAGATAGTCCACAATTTTTGGCTGTGTCTCTATCACTTTTTGGTGCGACTCGAGATAAAAGCGGCTGAAGAGTTTGTCGGCTTCTTCCGGAGCGATAAAGCCCTCGCTAAAACCAGGGCTAACTGGATCGAGATGCAGGCGCGCGCAGTTGATCACATGAGCGGCCATCTGCGCCATATTTTCATCCCCAACAGAAATTCGGATAGTGGTTGGGAATATACCCGCCGCTTCCATTGCTTCAGGTGATAGCTCTGAGTGAGATGTCAGGGCGGGGCACAGCACCATGGTATTTGTCTGGCCCAAGCTCACCATCTGCCCGAAAGCGGGCTCCAGCGCGTCAAAGAAACTTTTAAAGGCTTCGGTGGGAATCTGCGCAGCTTCCATATCAATGCTGAATAATGGTGTGGGGAACTGGTAGCGCATCAGCGATTCTCGCAGCCCGGAATTGGGATGGGTTTCCACTGCATGGCTATTGACACGAATCTTGCTGTGACTGGCAAAGAAATGGCTGAGGCTCAAAGTATTAATGCACTTGGTGAGCATGCGCATTTCCAGGGTGCGCATACCGCAATGCACTTCCCAGGCCTTGTCTGCATCCAGGAAAGCCCCTTTGATGTAATAAACATCCCAGAACATGCATTGATCCCAATTAAGGCCTTTTGCGCTGTCGCCTTTAGGGATAAACATGCGGTGGTTTTCGCCGATAACCACACCGGCAGTGGCGGCACCGGTGCCACCGATATCCTTGGTGTAGGAGTGAACAACAAAATCCGGTCTCTCTTCCCTATTTTTGCGGCGTAGTGGCTGGTATAGGAAAGGGGTTGCCAGGGTGGCATCCAGGCTTACCAGGATATTTTCCCGGTGAGCGGTTTTACAAATAGCCGGTACATCCAGCATGATCCCGTGGGGATTGCATGGCGATTCAATATAGACATGTATTTTTGCTCCGGCACTGATTGCGTCTGCGTATGCTTGCTGGGTATCAGCCAGTAGCTTTTCGAACTCTTCACCGGTAGTGCCATCAAACCAGGCCAGATTGATAGACAGTTTATCTTTGCGGGCGTAGAAATCCTGTAATAGCTGGTGAGTGCCGCCATAGATATTCCTGGAAACAATTAAGATATCCCCGTGGCGCAATTGATTTGACAGGAGTGCATCGATTGCAGCCATACCGGAATTAAAATTCCAGGCCATATATTCACTGGCTTCAGGTCCGCATTCCAAATCCACAATAGCATTGGCCAGGGAAATGGAAGTGGGGTTGAGTAAACGTGAATAAATATCGTGGCTTGGCTCGCGCCCACGGAAAGCATCGTCCACCCACTCGGTGCAGGCATAAATGTAAGTTGCTGTGCGAGCAATTACCGGGGTTGCAGAAAAAATAGCGGGAATATTATCGAACAGGGGGTAACCACCCCGTGTGGTGATATTAAAGTCGTCCCCCTGTAGGCTTTGAAAGCTGGCTCGCAATGGGTTTTGTAAGGTGTCCAATAATTTCGCCAGCTGGAAACTCATAAAGCGTTTGGCATTGAAATAGGCAATCTTGTCAGACTTGTCCAAGCATTGGAGTGTGTCCGTTACCTGGCTCCACAGCTGGCTTAGATTGCCCTGTGCCTGGTAGAGCAGGGTTGCGGTCTGTTCTAACAGTTTTCCATGTTCTGATTCACTATCAATACAAAAGTGCTGCAATTGCTCTTTTGCCAGTTCATCAATATTTTTTGCCTCGGTGCTGTTGCGGCGGGGAGAGAGAATTTTTACATCTTCTAGGTTCGCTTCCATTGTGTCCTCACTATGTGATGCTTTTTGTTATATGGCGACTCTAACAGTCCTGTGCGGCGCATAAAACACTTGGCGGACAATTAGTATGTAATTTGCTGTGTTTTGGCGTGATCGATCTGTAATTTGGAAATCTGTACAGTAGCTTCCAGTTGAGGGGGTAGGTGGCTGTGGTAATGGTTGCCGGCCATGGAAAGGCAGCCCCCACAACATTTAAACAGGATTTAATTTCCTCGTAGCCTTAGGTGGTGCGATGAAATAAAGGGATTCAGCGCAAGCTGAACGGTCAAGCTGGAATCGACAGGTGTAGAGTCTTAGTCGATTCTCTTGGATGAGCTTGTCCGGGCATGGATGCCAAATTTTGCTCTTGATAGTGTTGTTGTAACCGTCGATGGTTGGGACCATCATTTCAGGCCGGCAGTTTTATTACTGCCGGCTTTTTTTTATTTATTGCTCTGCTGTGAAGACTGCTAATTCTGAAAATATTCGACTTCCTTAAGCCTTTTGGGCCATCATTTATCGATTCGTCTGATGTGGCTCAGTTAAGATTAAATCATTATTCGGTTTCAACAAATGCTCAGCATATCTCCAGTGAAGCTCCATATGAGTCGACATTTTTTCATTTGGTGACTCCTAGAGGTGTTCCCCCTTAAAGATATTTAACTTAGCGTGAAACACCTGTAATGGGGTGTGATCGACCTGTAATGCTTAAGTTTGTACAGTGAGCACCAGTTGAGGGGGGATAGGTGATTGTGGAAACAATTACTTCGCCATGGAAAGATAGCCCCCGCAACGACATTTTGGATAGATTTAATCCCCTAGTGCCTGAGGTGTTAGGGAGTAGAGGGATTCAGCCTAAGCTGAACGGTCAAGCTGGAACTGGCAGGTGCAGAGTTCAGTCGATTCTATTGGATATGCTTGTCCGGGCACGGATGCCAAATTTGCTCTTGATAGTGTTGTTGTAACCGTCGATGGTTGGGACCATTATTTCGGCTCGGTAGGTTTAGTTCTGCCGGCTTTTTTTAAGGCTGAAGCCGGTTATGATTACACAGTCACGGACGTATTTTACAGAAAATAAATCGTCCTTTGGTGACACCATATAACAAATTTAGATATAGGGATGAAACAGATGAAAACTTGTGCTGAGCGCCCCCTCCTTAATCTTGAGGTGCCCAAAGAGGGGCTGACCGTTGAGCTAATGTTGCAACCGCAAGAGCAGGTCGACAAAGAGCCCCAGTACTGGCCTCTTTTTAATGCTGGAAATGACAGTGAAGAAGAGTATTTTGGTAACTGGAATATTGATATCAAAAGTGGTGGTGTACTCACTTTAAAAGTAATCCTAGACCTTTCCAAGGTTCCTGGCAGAAATCTTGAGTTTGTTCGTTACCGCCAGAATCATAAACTGGACGGCTTAATCGCATTAACTCCAGATTTTCGCCATCAGTTCCGCGCGAGAGCTAAGGAAGTCGATGGCGAATATACGACTTTGATCATCAAAATCAAAGATAAGGAAGAGATTCCGGATAACTTTGCCTTTTTATGGATGTGTGTAGATGCCGAGACAGGCATGCACTTTGTTTCTGGGGACCCAGAGGCTGTTATTTGCCCTGTTCCGTAACGCATAAAAAATTTTTAACGGTATCTGAAGCTTGGGGTTGGGTGCATAAATTCTGAAATGCGGGCATTGAAAACCAGTCTGCACTCATCCCTTGGCTTATAAGCTCCTCTGTATGGTAATTAGCGGACTGCCACTCTTCTGCGAGAGCGTATACTTGTGCGGCAGTGTGTTTGATGTATGTACTTTCAGGAGCCTCCTGTAATAGATCTTTGATGAGAGAGATTGAGCCGGCTGTTTTACCTAAGTAGGCCAAAGATTGAGCTTGGTAGCGTCTTTCCTTTAGGCTATCCCCACGCAGGCTGATCTCTAGAGCTTTTGAAAAGTATTTTTTCATTTGTTTTTCATCGGAAAGCATTAAGTATGTTTCTGCAACATAAATGTTCATCTGAAGGTTTTCAGGAGCTGTACTCAGTACGTCTAGATATTCATGTAATGCTTCAGGGTACTTTCCGCGCAAGAAAAATACAGTTCCAAGGTTAGACTTGGTTGACCAATCCCGAAGGTCTTTGGGGACAGATGATATAAATTTCTCTGCCTTTTCAAGATTTCCTGTTTCAAGTTCAACTACACCCAATAGGTTATGTGCCGACCACTTCGTAGGGTAAGTTTCTATTAGTTGTTCAAGAATAATTCGAGCAGAATCATAATCGCCTAGTGAGACATGATTCATAGCGATGTAGTAGTTGTTATTAAATGAAGGATTGAGCCCTGCAGCTTCTATTGCATATTTCAAGCTTTCTTCATAATCCCCCTGCACCCAAAGAAAGCGGGAGAATTGTGATAGATTTGCCGCTGATGGATATCCCCGATTTTCAAGTTTCTTACGTATTGAATCGAAACCAGCTTTATCTGTACTTAAAGATTTTATTGTAAGTTTAGCTTCAAGAATTGCTAATTCATCAGCTCCAAAGCCTTCTGCGCTGGTTAGTATACCTAGTGCACCGGATAAAAATTTTGTGTCGTTGGTATTTGCAAAAAGTGCTCCAGCAGCTTTAGCGTAAGCGAGATAGAGGTTGGTGTTTACAGGATATTTTCCAATTAATATATTTAATGTTTTTAAATCAGCTTCGCTAATGCTTGTCTCTCTATCTGTCTTAATGAGGATTTCTAAGAAGCTATTGTAATCATCTGAATCCATTAGGACTGATTTACTAGACTCTTTCCGGTAGCTCTTGGGAAAGAGTTTGAGGGCGATATTACTTATCGTATATTGAGATTCTTGACGTTTGTCACTCAGAAATGCAAAAGTCGCCTGTTCTTTAATTTGGCTATTGGAAGGGTTAATTCTTTGAAGCTCTATATTGCAACGAGCCTGTATACAGTTTGCACGTGCTAATAAAGCATCAGTTACCCCTTTATTGTGAAGCGCTATTATATGATCTTCATTAGAGGTGTCTTTTAGCGTCATATAGCTCACCAGTGCAGAAGATTCAAGTTGAGAGGGTGTGCTCAGCAGGGCCTCCCTTATCATAGCCGCTATCATCATTTTTTCGTTTTGCCCATAGCCTGTCCCGTTGACCTCTACGGGTAATACAGCTATATATTGAGCGGGCTGCTGGAGATAGGTTTTCCACCCCCAGAGAGCTACTACGCAGGTTGCAGCTAAGGTAGCTAGTGCAACACCGATTCGGCTATGTTTTTTACGCGGTTTAATTAAGAGCTGCGTGATAGTTTCTGAATATTGATCAGTTTTATCATCAATACCGTGTTTTCGTAGCAGCTCTAGGGCTTCAAAAACCTGTTGTGCTGATTCAGGGCGCTGTTGTGGTCGCTTGCTTAGCAGCCGGTCTAAAAGTGCAGCAAGTGGCTTAGGTATTTCGGGCCATGATTCCTGTGGGGGAATATGAGGGCTCTGAGTAATTTGCTGAGCAAAAGCTAAAGCACTTTTATCTCCACGATCAAAGGGCTTTGAGTTACACATCAACTCGTAGGCAATGGTCCCGAGGCTAAATAGGTCACTGCGAGCATCGAGCTTGGCTCCTTGTAGCTGCTCTGGAGACATGGCTTGAACACTACCGGCAATATGATCCTCTCTGGTCAAATCTTGGTCGCAATCCAGGGCCTTGGCAATACCAAAGTCACTAATCTTGGCTGTGCCATCTATTGTGACTAAAATATTTTCCGGCTTAAGATCTCGATGAATAATGCCAAGGCAGTGGGCCTTGCCTAGACCTTGGCAGATCTGCATCAGCAGATCTAGCTTTTCTGCTAGCGTTGGTGAATTTTCACGCATCCATTCCTTTAGAGTAACTCCCTCAACAAGCTCCATTACCAAAGCAATGCTGTGATCTTCCTCGATAACATCGTACAGTCGTACAATATTGGGGTGGTTTAACCGTGCCAGTAACTGCGCCTCACTACGAAAACGAGCCTCAGCGGAGTTGCCGGTCATATCAGATCGAAGTTGTTTAATGGCAACTTTGCGCCCGAGTTTTATATCCTCAGCCAGGTAAACAACACCCATACCTCCGGCACCCAAGGTGCGCTCAACCCTGTAACGGCCTTGATATTTCTCAGTTTTCTCTAACGCAACTACGTCCATTGTAATCTGTTCTTTTCGGATAGATGGGTGATTTTACCTGATAGTACAATTTCGTGAAGGGATCTGTCGCCTTGTAAAGGGAAATGGTTCACGTTATTCCATTCTGTTTGATTTGCTTTTGGTGACTTAAGTGTCAGTTCTGTCAGGGCATAAGGTTGGATAATTGGCACGTAAGTCATCAAAACTGGCGATAGTGCAAATAGGTTGAAAGCCAATTGTGGTGAACCACACTGGGGCTGCGCCTAACTCCAAGGTCTTTCGTATATAGGCTTTGGCGGAGAGTATCTCACCACTTGCCATATAAACCTGAGCATGGATGTAATTTACAAACAAGCCGTTGCTTGGGGCAGTGTCGTCAATCTTTAATAATGTTTCAATGGCTTGTTCTGCCTGGCCCAGCTCTGAGTAGGCCCTTGCCCGGAGTAATAGACCAAGCGAATCTTGTTGATTCTGTGTCAGATTCAGAGCGTGCCGGGCAAGCTCTAATGATTCCGCTTGCCTGTTTTCTAGGCGAGCAATTTCTGCGAGCATTAGATATACATGAGGGGCGTTTGGGACGCGTTCAGCGATATGATTAAGGCAGCTTTTGGTGTCCTCGAACTGCTTCTCGATATAGTAGGATAAGCAGAGATTGAAAGTATCCCAATCCCCCAGCTGTTTTAGGCCCAGTTCTCTAAGGAATCGGATAGACTCCTTTGGATGGCCTGAGCCTAGCTCAATAGTTGCGAGTAGGGAAACAGCATCATTATATTGATTGTTGAGGCGAATAGCGTGTAGAAGTTGGAGTTTGGCGTTCTCCATTTGCCCCATTAAAATCAGGGTTGATGCCTTTTGGTGAAGATAAATGGGGCTGGTACGAATATCAAGTGCCTGATTAATGACATCCAAAGCACGCTTGTAATCCCCTCCCCGCTGGTAGGCTTTCGCGCGCAGAAAGTAGTAGAGCGCCTGGTCGGGCGATTGCAATTTTAACTTTGCGAGTAAGGTCTCTGTGCGCTCAGTATCTCCCAGGTAAATGGCAATACGTATTTTAGTAGCCAATACAGATGGAGAGTTGGAAATCTTTGCAGGTATATTTTTTAGGAGCTCATTGAGCCTGCCCCGTATTTTGACTTTCCGTGAGTGATAGAGGTGGGTGACTAGCAGATCCGCCAACAACTCATAGTACGGGGGGAAATAGGGATTCTTCTCTAGCAGCATTTCTATTTTGGTAATTGCATTAGCAACATTTGCTTCATTATTGCGCTGCTCAAATATCTCGAGATAAAGTTGGTAGTCTGCTGGGCGTAAGGTGAACTGGGCTCCTTGGTTTTCTATAGGGTAGTTGGGGAGCAGGTATTGCAGTTGCTGAAAAACGCGTGCACGGCTCTCTAACGGTGCATCTAGGTTCAACATGGTGCTACGGTTGGAGGTCTCGACGAAATTTTCGGTTTCTATTAAAGCGAATGAAGCTTCGCACAGAGTCGCTTCACAGTTCAAGGCGAATTGCAGTAGTAGTTGTGCGTTGAGCGCTTTCGCTTGCTCACGCAGGGGCTTGTCTTTTAGCTGTTGCGACTCCGAATAGGGAACTAGCAGTAATGCTGCTTGACCGGACAATCCCTGCTTGATGGAGCTGAGAAGATTGCTGGCCAGTAGCCTTTCCTCGCGGTTATGTAGGTTGGATAAATCTGGCTCAATAATCGCAATATATTTTGCCGGGGGCTCTTTGCTGCTTGGCGGGAAAAACCGAGGGAAAGCCGCAGCGGCTAAGCCTAATAGTATTGCTCCGGCAGCCAAAAGTATTCCAGCTAGGAGTTTGTGGCTTTTGTTTTTGCGTCGGTGCTGTACATGAAAATCTTCAGTTGTGACCGTTATTTCGTGTTCATCGGTATTTTGTTGAGTCGATGCTAGTTGACCTAGTATCACATCTAGGTCGCTGGCTACAGCAACAGCACTGACGGGACGCTTGTCAGGGTTTTTGGCTAGTAATTTATCTAGCAGTTTGCATAGTGCTGTAGGAAGACCTGTATTAATTACTCCTGCAGGAGGGTGCGGATTGTTGATAATCCGATCGATAATAATATATGGACTTCCGTGCTTGCCAAACGGTGGTTGGCCACATAGCAAGTGATAGGCCAGCATCCCCAAAGCAAATAAATCACAGCGGCAATCCAGTTTTTCGCCGAGGGCTTGCTCGGGGGACATGGCGTACCAGCTTCCGGCTATATGCTGCTCTCGAGTGAGTGCTATTGTATCCTGCCAGCTACGAGCAATGCCAAAGTCCGCGATTTTAGCGATATTATTGTTATCAATAAGGATGTTGTCAGCTTTTAGGTCGCGGTGAATAATGCCGGCGGCATGTGCCCGGGCCAACCCTACAGTGATTTGCTTGAGCAGTTGTATTTTCTGGCGAAGACTGGGGTTGAATTCCCGTGCCCAATAGGTGAGCGGACGGCCATCAACATACTCCATGACGAGGGCTACATCGTCCTGTTCTTCTACAACATCGTAAATTTGTACAATATGGTTGTGGTTCAGCTGAGCGAGCAGTAATGCTTCCTGACGAATTCGCTGTGAAGCAAGCTCATTGTCGGGATTATTGAGCAGCCGCTTTATGGCGACTTGTCGGTTGAGCCGCTCATCTTTGGCAAGATATACAACCCCCATCCCCCCAGCTCCAATCTGGCCGATGATTTTGTAGTGCCCGATATAAGAAGGTGGTTGCGATGACATTGTAAATCTTGCTAAGGGGTGAGAGATTCAGTTCCGCCACCCTGGCAAGTAATGACTGAATAGGTAAATAGGAGGCTTAGCCTTAAGCCTCCTTAATTAAGATAAAATTATACTACTTCCGGCTCTGCTTTCGCTTCAAGTTGGTTGCCTTTGTATATTTCGAACTGTGGGCAGCCGATGCGGATTTCCCAGGAACGGCGCTCTACCAAACTGGAAGTATCCACAGCGTCAGGTAGTGACTCTGAAATTTGTTTGCGAGCACGGAAAATTTGGGTGTTTAGATGGTTTACTGTAATACCTAACTCATGAGTGGCCACTTGAATAGAAACCCAGCCCTGGGAATCTGTATCCATACCGCTCTGCATATCCTTGTAGCGGGCACGGGCGAGATATAGTAAGAGGTAGTTATGAATTCTTGCGGGTAGGGACTGCTTCATACCCTCACGTTGAAGCTGTAGTTGTACATGCTCTTCGTGAGAGCTGACAGAGAACCTCAATTCAAAGTCGACAATTGATAGTTGCTGAAGTGATAGTTCCTTTGTGGCCCCTTGGTTATCTGCGAGGAAAAGCTGCCAGCTATTAAGCCCACAATCGATACGATCGCCATGGTTGACCAGGATCTTATCGCCATCATCAGCAGATGCACCAGTAAACTCGTATAGCCACTGCCCAGTGAGGGGACTGTACTGCAAGCTGGCAAGAGGCTCATTTTCATTAGGCAGCAGGTGAAACTGCTCTAGCTGCTGAGCTTCACCGGACTGGATATCAATCAGTAAATTCTCTGGCCCGTCGAGGTTCTCAACAATCCAGGCTGGATTGTTGGCTCGTCCAAACGCGAGCTTGTCGCCAGTTTGAAGTGGATAACTCTTCGCTGGCACTAGCTGCTGGCCGTTCAGCCAAGTTCCATTTCGGCTGAGGTCGCGGATATTCCAATGTGTGCCTGTCCACTGCACAGCAGCGTGAATCCCGGATATTTCAGCACTTGTGATTCTTGTGTCTACTGCACCCTGCCGGCGCCCAATGGTGTGGTGTGCCATTAAGTAAACTGGTTGTTCCCTATCTGGATGCTGAAAGCAAGCCATATTCCTACCCTTATGCCGTGGCCAACCTAACTTGTGGCCTGATTGCGACAAAATTCACTCAAGCTAGCGTGATGCCTGCCGTCTTTGTTCCGCAACATCTCAACAGAACAAAGTATCTCTTATCACTTACAGCAGCTACCTCTCTCTGGCTGCAGCACTACATGCGATGAGGGACACGAGAGTGTGGTGCTGCCTCATTGGTAGGCTTGGAGAGAATTGCCCCGGTCTTGAGTGATTTAGCCACTAAGACTTATGAAAATTGTTTTTTTTTGCTCTCGCCTTATTAAGGTTTAGAGAGAGCAGAATAGATGTCAGAAATTGCGCCTATTTTCGCTGAAAAGTTGTGCTGCCGTCAAAAAGCTTGAAGGCCTTTTCGGGATATTAGTTGTGAACTGGTTAATGTTACCTGTGTACACCGTTGTACACCTATTTTTCAATACCTATGAGCAGACCTGTCGATTACATCTTCTTCTATCAATGGTGACACAATATATTTCATTGGAGTGCGACAGTACCAGCTGGAATGGTACTATTTCAGTGAATAAGTGCCGTCTTGATTTTTATTGAAAATAAGTCTCAATTGTAAAAGGTAATGGATATTGTTTACCGTAGAGATTGGCGCTTTTTAGCGACTCACTTGTCGTTGCCTGTGGGATGTTTATGGTGTATGCGGGCTGGCGCATTGTTAATCAGATGCACTTAGGTGACACTTTGCAGCTAAAGAATGAAAATTTAGCGGTAGTGAAGTCCGAAGCAAAACGCTGGGGCACTCTGACGATATTTAACCTTTGGGCCAACGCTGCACAAAGTCTCGCTGGCTATACCCTGGCGGCAACCCTATTCCTTGGTCCCAATACGAATGCTTGGCTGGTTCTCGCTGGGATCGCTATTGCAGCAATTTTAATTATCATCTTGTTAAATTTAATCGGTGAACCGAGTGTTAAATACGGTATACCGTTTCCTGTATTGGCCAGGGCGAGTATGGGGGTCCGAGGTGCTAACGTCCCTGCGTTGCTTCGGGGGAGCGTGGCAATATTTTGGTACGGTGCGCAGACTTGGTTTGCTGCCCATGCCATGTCTTTGTTACTGAGAGAGTGGTGGCCACAAGCTGTCGGAGGGCAGTGGCTGGCAATGGACCGGATCGATTGGGCTTCCCTCGTACTTGTCTCCTTATGTCAGGCTCTTCTATTTTTCAAAGGTATCAATACGATCCGTTGGTTTATCAACCTGGCTGCGCCATGTGTCTATGGAGTGATGCTCGCGCTGTTGTGGATGCTAGTAGTTCGCAGTGACGGACAGTTTGTATTTGCAGTTGCTACTTTCTTTGATCGGTCTATAGCATCCTGGGGCGATGGCTTGGTCCAGCTCATCAAAGTCACAGGTACTATGTTGGCTCTCTATGCGCCGATAATCCTAAGTTACGGAGATTTTGCTCGTTTCTGTAAGAACGAGTCTGTTATGCGAAGGGGAAATTGGCTGGGAATCACTATAAACATGACTGGCTTTGCAATAATTGTTCTGTTCACCACTATCGCCGCCCAGTCAGTTTTCCACCAGAACTTGGCAAATCCCACTGATATTGTGCAGAAGCTTGGGAATCTGGAGCTGTCATTGATCGCTGCGGTTGTTTTTTTTACAGCAACGGCCGGTATCAATGTGGTGGCGAACTTTGTGGCTCCAGTTAACGATATTTCAAATCTTCTGCCAAAGTACCTGGGGTTTCGCAGGGCAGCATTGATAACGCTGTTTCTGGCCTTTCTGATTAGTGCGTTGTGGCCCGCTGTTATCAAACAAATCGGTTTAGTGGCGTTCGTAAACTGGATGGGGGTTTTCCTGGCGCCTGCCTACGGTGTCATATTGTCTCACTACTACTTAATAGAGAAACGCCAGATGGAGGTTGAGCAGTTGTATTACAGCGATAGTGATGGGCGTTATTACTATTTCTGTGGCTGGAACCCGCGAGCACTGCTGACTTTATTGGCGACATGTATTGTTATCACAATGTTGGCTCTTTTCTTACCGAGAGGGTTGATGGCAGGCGTCGACTGGCTATTGGCTGCGGCTGCTGCTTGCGTTGTTTATTGGAGTGTTGCGAAGCGCAGTTAGGGGGAGCCCGGAGGTATTTCCGGGCTCAGGGGGCGTACTTTTTTGTTGTTAGATACGGATACCTTCGATATCCAGGATCATCTCAACTTTCTGGGAGGCTGGGCCTAGGGATTTGATACCGAATTCTTTCAGCTCGAACTCAGTGGTTCCACTGAAGCCCTGGCGGTAGCCGCCCCAAGGGTCTTTACCGCCACCGATATTGGTAACGTCAATTGTGATTGGCTTAGTGATACCGCGCAGAGTCAGTTCGCCATTTAGACGGGCTTTGCCGTCTTCCAGAGGTTCAAAGCTAGTGCTCTTGAAAGTAGCAGTGGGGAATTTTGCGGTGTCGAGGAAGTCATCACTGCGCAGGTGCTTGTCTCGCTCAGCGTGATTGCTGTTGAGGCTGGTTACATCGATGTCGACATTGATAGAAGATTTTTCTGGCTGCTTTTCATCGTAAAAGAAGGAGCCGTTGAAGTCATCGAAACGGCCGTACAGCCAGCTGTATCCAAGGTGCTTGATACGAAACTGCACAAAAGCGTGAGCCCCTTTGGTGTCGATTTTGTATTCCGCTGCTTGAGCTACAGTCCCCATCAGAGCTGCAATAAGAAATACAGAGAGCTTCTTCATGTCATTTTTTCCTTATTTGGTGGTTGAGAGTGTTGTTTGTACGTGTGAGTGATCGTCTGTAGAACCCTTTACACGGATGCCGATGATTCTGCGCAGCGTGCCGTCACGGTCAATAAAGTGATGCTTGAGGGCTGCCAAGATATGTGCTGCTACGAGTCCAATCAGGCCCCAAGCAAGGATTTCGTGGATAGATCCCGCAATGTCTTCCTGATTGGGAATTCCTTGTAAGGTTGCAGGGATGCTCACTATGCCGAAGACATCGATAGGGCGGCCATCGGCGGTAGAAATCAGATAGCCGGAAACCATGATTGCCAGTAGTAACAGGTAAATCAGTCCATGAGTGGCGGTGGCGGCAAACTTCTGCCAGCTGGGTGTTTGGGGGTTGCTCGCCGGAGGTGGGTTGGCAAAGCGCCAAGCCAGCCTGAAGAGTAGAAACACAAGCAGGATGATGCCCACCCCTTTGTGAATTTCAGGGGCTCGTTGATACCAGGGATCGTAGTAGGATAGCTGGCGCATCCACCAACCGAGAATAAAAGTCCCTATGATCGCAGGGGCCATTATCCAGTGGAGGGCGATGGCTACCCAGCCGTAGCTGGAGGAGCTGTTTTTGGCCTGCACTTCTCTCTCCTATTGGTAGTACGTCACACTTAGATTTGCTAAGTGCCACTAGGGTACAGCCTTTGGGCTCTACCACCAATGGGGAGTTCCTGAGTATGGGAAAGGAGTCAAAGGTGTTAGTAGGAAATGCCGCGCTATATCGAGCGTCCCGGAGAGCTTTCGCGCTCGGCCGCCTGAAGGATGCGCTCACAAGATAGCCGATCCAGCGCGGAAGAGCGCTGTGCCAGTTGGTCCGCCAGCCAGCTGGTGGAGTGCTCTTCATCCCCAAGGGCTAGTTGTTCCAGCTGCCAGATAACATTCAGTAGGGTCTCACGCTCAAACCCGGTCTCAACCGCCTGGCTGGTAAACAGATGGGGTTCCAGTTGTTCCAAATCGTTGCGCTTGAGCACTAACTCCGCATAGGTAGGGTACCAGCGGCTGCTAAACGGTTCTGGCCGCTGGTGGTAGTCGAAGGTGATTCGCAGCCGGTTTCCGTCGGCATCTTCCAGAAGCGGGGTGTCATGTTCGTAGGCGGGCAGCGCTGGATTGTTCCGCAAGATATCCACGATGGCGTGCCAGTCACTGGCATTTTCGTAACAGAGCCTGACGGGCTCTACCAGTTCACGGGTCCCCTTGTGATCTTCCAAGGACAGTTTTTGACCTGGACGGTACCAGTACAGGTTAAGAAGCTGCTCATCGGCCAGGTCTGCAAGATGCGCACTGGTTAGTGGCTCTTCAGACAGTGCACTCAGGTGGTCAACGGCTTGCTGTACGCTGAGCCATTGCTTGCGGTGGAAGTGTTGCTTATTACCTGTAATTCCCATTCTATTCTCCCGGCGCAATTCTACGACCTGGAGCCCCAAGTTTAGCAGGGTGCAACGCTGCTCCAGTTACTATCGTGCCTTTGCGGCGTGGGAAGATAAAAGTTGCTAATCCATGATTATAGAAAGGGTACAATGGCGCCTTTTCATATCCAGGGCATGCTGAAAAAATGAGGCCGCTCACTGGGCTGCTGTCACTGGTTTTATTCGTGCAGTTTGCGCTGATGTATCGCCGATAGATTAAGACTATTCAGTCAAAAAATATGGGGTTGAAATGCGTGTTACTCTCCCAGAGTTGCTGCGGTTTGATATTGCCTCTGGCGCGGCTAAAGCCTAGGCGCTCGGCGCATGAATTTATTGCAGTGGAGCAGTTTCCCATGAGCCATAAATATACACAGCCATGTTGATTGCGATAGGCAGCCTGTAGCCCGGATTATGTAAATATACTGATGAGAGCAGAGTCCGCTTAGTTTGTGATAAGTGGATTTCAAGATATTAAAAAAGAAACGGGTAACCTGTGAATATGGCGTGACAGCCTGACCTGTAAACCCGGAAAATTAAAAGAGCCTTTAGATGTTTAACTTTCTCCCCTCGTTTTTACTGTTGGTCATATCTTCGGTGTTGCTGGCCGTTAGCACATTGGTTTGTGCAGCCCCCATACTCTTGTTTTCAGTTTTTAGGTTTATTCTCCCTTTTGCCTTTCTGCAAAAACTTTTCATGGGTTTTTTTATTTCTTGGGCAGAAATGTGGATAACCCTAAATAAAGGCTGGATGAAGCTAACCCAAAGAACCCAGGTGGATGTACAGGGGATAGAGCATCTCGATAAACATGGATGGTATCTGGTCACAGCGAACCATCAAAGCTGGGTTGATATCTTTATTATGCAGTCGATTTTTAATCGAAGAATTCCATTCCTGAAATTTTTTGTGAAGCAAGAGTTGATCAAAGTTCCTGTGATTGGAATGTGCTGGTGGGCACTCGACTTTCCATTTATGAAGCGTTACAGCAAAGAGTTTTTGAAAAAACATCCGGAGATGCGCGGTAAGGATCTTGAAGCGACGAAAAAATCTTGCGAAAAATTTAAGCTAATACCCACCAGTATTATGAACTTTCTTGAAGGAACAAGGTTTAGTAAAGAGAAGCATCAAAGACAGCAATCGCCCTTCAAACACCTTCTAAAGCCCAAGTCCGGAGGGATTGCCTTTGCAATGCACTGTATGGGTGAGCAGCTGAACCAGCTACTGAATGTCACCATTGTTTACCCGGATGGTATACCTACCTTTAAAGATTTCCTTTCCGGTAAGTTAAAGAAAGTGATTGTTCGCATTGAGAAAGTCCAGTTGCCGAGCCGGTTTTTTGAGAGAGACTACGCAACCGATCAGGAGTTTCGGGTGGAGTTTAATCAGTGGGTAAATGAGTTATGGACTGAAAAGGATGCCCTGATTGATAAGCTTTTAATGGAAAGCAGGGCTTGAGCGGGGTCCGTAGAGAGGTTCACTCGTGACCCTCTCTACTGGCTGAACGTCACTATAGCCAAATAGGAAGCTGAGCCCGGATCTCCTCGGGTTCACAAGCCACCAGATTTTTTCCTGTTTCTCCTGCTATTGTTGCGCGGGTTGGAGTTTTCAAGGCATCCCTCAAGCTGCCAACCATATAGGGTTCTGCGACAATATACAGTTTTTCGTACTGGCCCTCCTGTCTTCCCCTCTCCAGGGTATGTGCAATTTCTCTGGCAAAATTCTCACCTTCACGGCGATGTAATCCTGCAGAATTACCTACTGAGTGCCTTCCTTGACCATAGCTGTCGAAAGTGCGTCCGGGCGCATCACTCTCTTGGTCTCTGCCAGAGAGCCGTGATTCTGGATGGAGAAGTGCCTGGATTTCATTGAGATTTCCCGCGCGTTTGTTGGCTTCAAAAATTCGCGCTTGGGACTGGTTCGCCACAAGGACCCATGCTAAGGCCATGAACATATCCTCGTTTAACTGCCTTATTCAATCCTAGTAAATAGCCATATTGGCCACGAGCCCCGGTTGCTTATTGATGGATATGGAGGTGGAAATTCTCTTTAGGTGCACTTGGAAAGGAAGTTATTAATATTTATATGTACAAAAGAAATATACGACAGCTCTCATATTCAATTTGTAATGGCTTTTATCGGCACTTAATCCCTTCGTTTGTCGCAGTATTTCCTAGACTGTACTCAAGATGTAACAGGCGCAAGACAGACTCTTGAGTTTTCTGGCGCCTTTTGCGGCTTAGCGTAAAAAGAGGTTGTAGATATGAGTCTGATCCCCAGAGGGTCCCTATTGGACCTTGATAATATGTTTGAACAAATGCTCTCACCGACCCGTGCAATCGGCTCTGAACGCGAGGGATTTTTTTCTCCGCGTATCGATGTGAGTGAGCGCAAGAATATGTATGAAATTAGCGCTGAGCTGCCGGGAGTGGGTAAGGACGATATCAGTGTAACTCTAGAAAATGGGGTTTTGACCCTTGAAGCTGAGGTGCACCGCGAGGTTAAGGAGAAGAAGGATGGCCGCGTGCTTCGTCAGGAGCGGCGTTACGGCAAATTCTTGCGCAGTTTCAATCTTGGTGAAGATGTTCGCGAAAGTGAGATTGATGCAAATTTCAAAGATGGGATTCTCACGCTCACGGTACCAAAACATGAGGGGCATCCCCCGCAAAGAAAGCGGATTGAAGTGCACTGATCTATAGGGGTTAAGGGTGATGGGTTTTACCCGTCACTCTCTTTGGCATTTGTCTAAAGAGCTTTGAGGTACCTATGAAAGTTAAACACGCAATGCATGAGGGGGCTACCTGGTGCACCCCGGATACTCCATTACAGGAGTTGGCAAAAATTTTACGAGATGAAGATATTGGTGCAGTGCCGATTGGAGAAAATGACAGGCTTGTAGGAATAGTGACTGATAGAGATATTGTATGTCGCGGTGTGGTTCAGGGGGGTAATCTCAGCTCTCTGTCTGCCCGAGATGTTATGACAGAGGGGATTGAATGGTGCTGGGAAGAGGATGATCTGCTGTCTGCTGTCCACAAAATGGAGCAACAGTTGTTACGGCGAATGCCGGTACTCAATAGTGAAAAGCGTATGGTCGGTATTCTCAGTTTAGGGGATATTACCAGTGCCATCGCCAGCAAGCAGGGTGGGCAGTTCGCAGCAGCGGTCTCCTCGCACCACTGAGTGTGGGACTTAACGCATAATGCTCTTTACAGTCGTCAATCTATATTGGCGGCTGTTGGAAGTTTTAGTGCTCTAGAGTGTCTTGTCTGAAGCCTGTGAATCCCTCGGAATCCTAATGGCTCCATCTACTACTGGGCTGTTGATAGTCTTATTTACTTCCTGCCTGAGCTTGATCATGTTCACGGTCGACCCCGATGTCCGTTAAATGTGATTATTTGGGAGGCGTGCAGGAAGAATCAGTCGTATAATCCCTACTTTTTTTGAGGTTACTTATGGCTGTGACTCAGGAGCAGTTGGCACAACGCAGTGGAAATCAGTGCGAGCTCTGTAAAGCAGAAAATGGCTTGGCGGTTTATGACGTACCCCAGTCAGAGGGCTATCCAGATGCGGCAGTACTATTGTGTCAAACCTGTAGGGACCAGCTGGAAAATCCTGCACAGCTGGAAAGTGCGCACTGGCAGAGTCTGTCGGAGTCTATGTGGAGTACCGAGCCGGCAATTCAAGTGTTGGCATGGCGTATTCTAAAGCGCTTATCTGGCGAGACCTGGGCCCAAGACTTGTTTGACATGTTGTATTTGGATGGCGATTTGCTGGCCTGGGCAGAGGCTGGGGCAATACCAGAGGCTGGTGAGTTGGTGATTCATCTGGATAGTAATGGTGCCCAGTTACAAGCTGGAGATAATGTAGTTATTATCAAAGACTTGGATGTAAAAGGAAGCAGTTTGGTTGCAAAACGGGGAACGGCAGTTCGCGGTATCAGCTTAAGCGATAACCCTGAGCATATCGAAGGACGGGTCGAGGGTCAGAGAATTGTAATTCTGACAAAGTTTGTGAAAAAGAGTGGCTGATAAATATTTCAGAAATAACTTCATTTTCTGAAAAGGGAATCTGCCGGCGGACCCGAAATACTCCCCTGTCCGTCTTAATTATGAAAATAAGAAAGGTATAGTTTACCTTTCTTATTTTTTTTGCAAAATATTTCCGCTTTTATCAATTAACTGATAATTTTTAGAGCAAAATACGGTGTAATATTGAAGACGATAATAGCAATTTTGTATTGTGCTAGATATTGAAAATATGCACGGCCTAAATCTTGTTCATTAAGCTCAAATATTCGTGCGTGAATCCTGGTAATCGACTTCCTCAGGCAGACAAGTCCAATAGTTGATAGCAGTAGTATCAATATGTTTATAATCGAAGCCCAGCCTAAAAATAGTGTTAGATTTTCAGTTTCCATGTGAAATTTCCTTGCAGTTCTTTCTCGTATAAACCGATAGTTTTATGAGTAGATAGTGGAAAGTGCCACAATAGTCAGGCACTAGCCTTCAAATAAGTTGCGTTTGTGGATAGGGGTAGTCCCAGTTAGTTGAAGAGCTATGTTATATGATATAGCTATTGTCCGATGCTCATTATTCCTAGACACTGTGTGATAGTGCAAATGAGAGGTTGGCAATATGGTAGCTATAAAACATGAAGCCTATCTATGAAATTCGCAGTGGTGCGCTGGCTGGGTTTAATCTATTGGTGCCACAGCTCGGTGGTCAGTCATCAGATTTTTTAGCGCAAGTGGGGCTTCCTGCGGATTGTACACGTCGTCCAAATATCTTGATCCCCATTGCAACGCTGGTGGACCTCCTTAATTTGTGTTCACGGGACTTGTCCTGTAGTGACTTTGGCTTGCGATTGGCGGGGAAGCAAGGGCTACGTATGCTGGGCGTCCTTGGTAAGCTGATACTGGAAAGTGAGAATCTATCCAGTGCTTTGACAGTAACTCATCGGTATATGGTGTTACACAACCAGGCGGACCACTGGAAAATTTACCAAACCGATGACTGCTTGATTGCAGAGAGAGTTAATCACTTCCCCGACGCAATTCCCGCGCAACAGTATACTGAACTTTCAGTAGGCGCTGCCTATCGCCTGATACAGGAGATGGTTGGCTCTAAAGTATCTCCCCGCTCTGTTTCATTTCGGCATAAGCCCCAATCTCCGCTGAGTAGTTACCAAAATTTTTTTGGCATTGAGGCTAGTTTTGAGCAAGATCGAGATCGCTTGGTTTTTGATGGATCATTGATGAACTATCCCCTCGCTAAACCCAGCAGCGGTCTTATGAGATATTTTGAGGAGTTTTCCAAGTGCTTATTGGCAGAGCACAAGGGTGATATCAGCCGACAGGTTCAAGTCTTAATCCTTCAAACTCTCGGGGCCCAGCAGCACTCCCTGGAGCAAATTTCTCGCTTACTCGGTATGCCAATGAGAACGCTTCAGCGCCGTTTAAATGAAGCGGGAACCTCCTTTAAGCAGTTGGTGCAGGGGGCGCGAATGAAGACTGCTCGCTGGCATCTACGGGCCTCAAGTATTGATGTGGGATTACTATCAGCAAGTTTGGGCTACACCGATATCAGTGCTTTCTCAAAAGCATTTCGAGCCATTCATGGAAGCTCCCCACTGCAGTGGAGGAAGCGACAAGCTATTAATTGTTAATCAATTAAAGGAATTATTTTGAATAATTGTTCGGCGCTACCAATTATTACTATAAGGGTGAGCTTTTAGATTTTTCCTGATTTTACTTCAGCAGCGGCGCTTGGCTTTGCACCAATAATCTTAGGGGACTATGCTGGGCGCCACTGGAACGAATGATGAAAGGCAGAATTGAAAATGAGTGCAGAGACAATCCGTTGTAAAGCAGCTGTAGCTTGGGGGCCTGGGGAGCGTTTGGTTATTGAGGATGTCGATGTTATGCCTCCCCAACGGGGTGAAGTTCGCGTGAAATTACACGCCACCGGCGTTTGTCACACAGATGCGTTCACTTTGTCAGGAGATGATCCTGAAGGGGTATTCCCGGCAATCCTCGGTCACGAAGGTGCGGGTGTTGTTGAATCCGTTGGTGAGGGGGTGACCAGTGTCTCTGTCGGGGATCATGTAATTCCTTTGTATACCCCTGAATGTGGCGAATGTAAGTTTTGTCTCTCTGGAAAGACTAATTTGTGCCAAAAAATCAGGAGCACCCAGGGCAAAGGATTAATGCCTGACGGTTCGACACGTTTTTCGGTGAATGGGAAACCCATTTTCCATTATATGGGATGCTCTACTTTTTCTGAGTACACAGTCCTTCCTGAGATATCTGTGGCCAAAATTAATCCCGAAGCCCCCTCAAATGAGGTTTGTCTGCTGGGTTGTGGTGTTACTACGGGAATGGGAGCCGTTACCAATACCGCCAAGGTTGAGCCGGGCTCCTGTGTGGCAATTTTTGGTTTGGGCGGAATTGGTTTGTCCGCAGTGATCGGAGCCAAGATGGCTGGCGCCTCACGAATTATTGGTGTCGATATTAATGAGGACAAATTTGCGCTGGCGAAGAAGTTGGGAGCCACTGAGTGTATTAACCCCAAGGCTTACGATAAGCCTATTCAAGAGGTTATCGTAGAGCTTACCGATGGCGGAGTGGATTATTCTTTTGAGTGTGTGGGCAATATTAACCTGATGAGAGCTGCCTTGGAGTCTTGCCACAAAGGATGGGGGGAATCCATTATTATTGGAGTGGCAGGTGCCGGACAGGAAATCAGTACCCGCCCATTCCAGTTGGTTACAGGGCGGGTTTGGAAGGGATCAGCATTCGGCGGTGTAAAGGGGCGCTCTGAATTGCCTTCTTTCGTAGAGCGTTACCTGGCTGGAGAATTTAAATTGAATGACTTTATTACTCACTCAATGCCCCTTGAGCAAATAAATGATGCCTTCGATTTAATGCATGAAGGTAAAAGTATTCGCAGTGTTATTCATTTCCAGCAGGCTTGATAGGACCACTTAAAATGTCGATTGAATTGGTTGGCAGTACTAAATCTTTTGACGGTTTGCAGCAGCGTTACCGACATAAATCCAGCACGCTCAACTGTTCTATGGTCTTCTCCATTTTTTTACCACAGGATGCAGAGGGGAATACACAGAGGAAATATCCTGTTGTTTATTGGCTATCGGGCTTGACGTGCACGGATGAAAACTTCAGTCAAAAGGCTGGTGCTCAGAGAGTCGCTGCAGAGTTAGGGATTATCTTAGTGATACCCGATACCAGCCCCAGAGGAGACGATGTGGCGGATGACCCGGGTTATGATCTGGGGCAGGGGGCTGGTTTTTATGTGAACGCGACTCAAGAACCCTGGAAGCAGCATTATCAAATGTATGACTACATCGTGGATGAACTTCCAAGCCTGGTAGAACTTCATTTCCCCACCAATGGTCGACGCGGGATTTGCGGGCACTCCATGGGCGGGCACGGTGCCCTGGTCATCGGTCTGCGAAACCCCAAGCGATATCAATCAATTTCTGCTTTTAGTCCAATTTGCAATCCTATTGCTTGCCCTTGGGGAGAAAAGGCGCTGGGAACATACTTGGGAGCTGATCCCAAGAGCTGGGAACCATATGACGCAACAGTGCTAATGGGGCGCGCTGTAGAGAAAACGCCGATTTTGGTTTCTCAGGGGGAACAGGATGAGTTTCTTGAGGAACAGCTGAGACCACATTCCCTGCAAACAGCTGCTGAAGCCAGTGATTATCCTCTTCGGATAGAGCACCATGCAGGTTACGATCACAGTTACTATTTCATCGCTTCATTTATTGAGGAGCACTTAAGGTTCCATGCAGACTCATTGTTGAGCAGGCATAGGTATTAGGCAGTGTAAATCGCGGACTAGTGAAGTTAGCCCCTCAGTTGAGGGGCTATTTAGGCAAAGGGCTTTGCGCCCTGGCAAGTTGCTATGTATAAAGCGATACGAGCAGAATACATAGAGCGAAAGTGAGAGGTGTAAGCTTATCGTGCAACCGCCCGACACTCGCCAATAATTTCAGCTCTGTTCTGGTCAAAAGTTTGTTCGATCAGGAACCAGCCATTGGGACAGAAGCCACTTTCGGCTAGCAAGAGTTCCATTCTCTGCCGGGCAACTTTCTTCACATCTCCAGAATTGGCGCCGCCGGGACCGCCACCTCCTGGGCCACCACTACCCTTACCACCGCCGCCGGGACCACCACCACCGGGACCACCGCCACCTGGACCTCCACCACCCGGACCACCACGCTTACCGCCTTGGCCCTTGGGGCCAGCTCCAATGGTTGCCTTGTAGGTAAAGCGACGATGGCCCAGTTCGGTGATGTCAGTGACAAACGATTCAGTGGTGGGGATCTCTGGTGTAGAGCTACAGCCAGCAGCGATCAAAATCACAGCTGCAGATGCAAAGAGATGAACCTTCATTATTCTTACCCCATATTTTGATAAAAGCTTTAGTCCGACATTAGCTAACCACAAATGTTGGTTAAGCAGAGTAAACATTTGTAAAGGGGGGCTATTGCAGCAGGATTGTTTGTGCGCAAACCCAAAACTGTAAGGTACTGCATGTCCCGGAAGGTTCCGTTGTAGAATCCTTCACCGGTTTGCTCTATCCACAATATAGCTGCATTTTTTAGAGGGCTTCCGATAAATTTGAGATACTTCTGGTGATCAGAACAAGTCCCAAAGAGAAGCTATGGCTTACCTGGATGTCATTTAGGCCGGCTCCTAGGGAAGCCGGAGATAACATGGAATTAATCAGAATTTTCTAAATAATACCCCTGCTAGCAAAGTGGTACGTGAATTGCCAACAATACTTAATATAAAGAGTTTTCCTATGAAACAAGCACTGCTTGCATTACTTGGATGTACTTTTGCAGGAATATGTTCTGCAGAGTCACTCAGCATTGAACGGTTATTCTCCGACCCGGCTCTGAGTGGTACCGCTCCCCGAGCGCTGGAATATTCACCTGATGGGCAGCGTGTAACTTTCCTCAAAGGTAGAGTTGAAGATTACAACCGTTACGATCTTTGGGAGTACAACCTGAAAGACGGTCAGTCCCGAATTTTGGTCAATTCCGATAGTCTGCACAGCGGTAGTGAAACTCTTTCGGATGAGGAAAAGGCAAGACGGGAGCGCCAGCGAATTTATGGTAGTGGAATAATGGAGTACAGCTGGTCAGAGGATGGTCGGTCTCTGTTGTTCCCTTTGGCCGGCGATATTTACTATTACGATCTCAAAGACCGTTCTTCGCGTCGACTGACTGAAACGGAAACCTTTGAAACCGATGTAAAGGTTTCTCCCGAGGGGCACTTTGTTTCGTTTATTCGCGACCAAAATATCTATATTGTCGATCTGAAAACCGGTAGGGAAAAGCAGCTAACCAGCGACGGCAAAGATCATATTAAAAATGGAATGGCTGAGTTTGTTGCCCAGGAGGAAATGGACCGGATGACCGGTTATTGGTGGTCTCCTGATGATCAGCATATTGCTTTCCTGCAAGTTGATGAGTCGCCAGTTGATCAGGTAACCCGTAGCGAAATCTATGCGGATCGTATCGAAATGATACAGCAACGTTACCCCGCTGCTGGGCGTGCGAACGCAAAAATCCGACTTGGCCTTATAGATATTGATTCGGGGGATATCCGTTGGGTCAACCTGGGAGATAATCAGGATATTTATATTCCCCGAGTAAAATGGGCCCGTGATCACCTGTTAACTTTCCAGTGGCAATCTCGAGACCAGCAAAAGTTAGAGCTTCGTGCTTACAATCTCAATACGGGAAAAACCCGAACGCTCCTTACCGAGTCCAGCGATACCTGGGTTAACCTGAGCCATGATCTCCACTTTTTGGAAGATAGCGATGTATTTATTTGGTCATCGGAGAGGGATGGCTTCAAACACTTGTATAAATATGATTTTGGCGGCAGATTACAGGCACAATTGACTAAGGGAGATTGGGTGGTTGACGAGTTAGAGGCTGTTGATGAGCAGGCTAACCGTCTGTATTTTACCGCACGAAAAGATACTCCAATCGAGAGGCATCTCTATGCAGTCTCCCTGCAAGGGGAGAGCGACATTAAGAGAATTTCACAGCGTAGTGGTATGCACTCTATCGAATTTTCTGAGGATGCCTCTGGATATATTGATAAATTTTCCAGCGTTACCACGCCGCCTCAAGTGAGCCTGCACAGCAGCTCAGGGGCCAGAATCACCTGGCTTGAGCAGAACGCTGTAAATCGTGTTCACCCTCTCTATCCTTATAAAGATCAATGGATCACTCCGGAATTTGGCAGTATTGAGGCGCCCCATGGCCAGGAGCTTTTCTACCGCTTGTACAAACCTGCTAATTTTGATGCGAAGAAAAGTTACCCGGTAATGGTGTTTATCTATGGTGGTCCACACGCTCAGGTGGTTACCAATAGCTGGGATAAACTATTCAACCAGTATATGGCCCAACAGGGTTATATTGTTTTTTCCCTAGATAATCGTGGTTCAGCAAACCGCGGTACCACTTTTGAGAATCCTATCTTTAAGAATATGGGATCTCCTGAAGTGGAAGATCAAATTACCGGCGTTGAATTCCTGCGTACCCTGCCTTACGTTGATAAAAATAAAGTAGGTATCTTCGGTCACAGCTACGGTGGTTACATGGCACTGATGAGTATGTTCAAAGCCGGAGACTACTTTAAGGCGGGGGTATCGGGTGCGCCGGTTACGGACTGGACGCTGTATGATACCCATTACACTGAGCGTTATATGGGCAATCCAACCAAGGATATGGATGCCTATGAGGCATCTTCTGTGTTTCCCTATGCGAAGGGCTTACAAGGTGATCTGCTGATTTATCATGGCATGGCGGATGACAATGTGTTGTTTACCAATACCACTAAACTCATAAAACAGATGCAGGACAACGGCCAACAATTTGAGCTGATGACTTATCCAGGCAAGAAGCATAGCTTGCACGGTAAGCAGACTCGCATCCACCAATACAGCATGATCAAGCGATTTTTTGATCGGCATTTAAAGGGGCAGGATTAAAACTTAAATAATCTCCCAGAAGAAAAAACCGAGGCTAGCCTCGGTTTTTTCTTTATTGAGGTATATGATTCTTAAGACTGAGGCTGATCAACCCGATCCAAATTCATTACCTTGGTCCAGGCCTGCACAAAATCATTTACAAACTTGTCAGCGCCATCACTGGAAGCATAAACCTCTGCGACTGCCCTTAATTCAGAGTTTGAACCAAAAATCAGATCTACAGGTGTGGCTGTCCACTTTGCCTGGCCACTTTTGCGATCTTTTCCTTCATAGATACCCTCTGACTTTGCCGACTTGGACCAGACAGTAGACATATCGAGCAGGTTCACAAAGAAATCATTCGTCAGTGTGCCGGGGCGCTGAGTAAGTACACCATTCTGTGAGGAGTCGGTATTTGCATTAAGTGCGCGCATTCCTCCAACCAGAACAGTCATTTCAGGCACACTCAGGGTTAACAGGCTGGCTTTATCAACTAATAACTCTGTAGGGGTTCTCCCATAACCATCGCCAAAGTAGTTGCGGAAGCCATCGGCCAGAGGTTGTAGTACCGCAAAAGAATTAATATCTGTTTGTTCCTGGGAAGCATCGGTGCGTCCAGGTTTGAATGGGACCTGAATTTTATATCCGCCTTGCTCTGCTGCTTTTTCAATGGCTGCTGCGCCTCCAAGTACAATGATATCTGCCATTGAGATTTTTTTGCCCCCGGATTGGGAACTGTTAAATTCCTGCTGGACTTTTTCCAGCGATGCCAGGACTTGTGATAGTTCAGAGGGATCATTTACCGACCAGTCCTTTTGGGGTTCCAGGCGAAGACGGCCACCATTGGCGCCACCGCGAAAATCTGAACCACGGAAGGTAGAAGCAGAGGCCCAGGCAGTCCTCACCAGATCGGGAACGCTAATGCCTGCCGCCAGTATTTTTGCTTTGAGAGAATTTATATCCCGGCTGTCAATCAGAGGGTGATCAACTTTGGGGATAGGGTCTTGCCAAATTAAATCTTCTTCGGGCACCTCCGCTCCCAAATAGCGCGCGCGAGGGCCCATATCCCGATGAGTCAACTTGAACCAGGCTTTGGCAAAGGCGCGTTGAAATTCTTCCGGATTTTCCTGAAACCGCTTGGCAATTTCTTTGTAGCTGGGATCGAACTTAAGGGATAAATCCGTGGTAAACATGATGGGGGCATGGCGCTTGTTCTTGTCGAATGCATCGGGCACCAGGTTTGCCGCGCTCTGATCATCGGGAATCCACTGAACGGCACCAGCTGGACTTTTTGTTTTGACCCAATTGAATTTAAACAGGTTGTCCAGATACTGCTGACTCCAATTGATCGGGGCGGCAGACCAGGCCCCTTCCAGGCCGGATGTCATTGTGTCGTCGGCATTACCTTTCCCACACTTATTTTCCCAGCCAAGCCCCTGCTGCTCAATTGGGGCGGCAGCGGGCTCTGGGCCGAGGCAATCAGCTTTCACTGCACCGTGAGCCTTACCAAAAGTATGGCCTCCGGCAATCAAGGCTACTGTCTCTTCGTCATTCATCGCCATGCGGGCAAAGGTTTCGCGGATATCTGTGGCGGCAGCCACCGGATCGGGATTGCCATTGGGGCCCTCCGGGTTGACATAAATAAGCCCCATTTGCACAGCGCCCAGGGGCTTGTCCAACTCTCGGTTGCCGGTGTAACGCTCATCTGCGAGCATCTTGGTTTCGGGCCCCCAATAAACCAGGTCGGGCTCCCAGTCATCCTGTCGCCCCCCGGCAAATCCGTAAGTGGGGAATCCCATGGACTCCAGGGCTACATTGCCGGTTAGCACCATAAGATCAGCCCAGGACAGTTTGCGCCCATATTTTTGTTTGATGGGCCAGAGTAGACGGCGGGCTTTATCGAGGTTGGCATTATCAGGCCAGCTGTTGAGGGGATCGAAACGCTGTTGGCCGCCACGGGCACCACCGCGACCATCACCGATCCGGTAGGTGCCAGCGCTGTGCCAGGCCATTCGGATCATAAATGGGCCGTAATGACCGTAGTCTGCGGGCCACCAGTCCTGTGAAGTTTTGAGCTGAGTTTCGATGTCCTGTTTTACCGCTTTAAGGTCCAGGGTTTGGAATTCGGCAGCGTAATCAAAGTCGTCACCCATTGGATTGGATCTTGGAGAGTGCTGCCTGAGGGGACGCAGATCCAGCTGATCAGGCCACCAAAACCGATTGGACTTTGGCTGTCCTTCTACTGCACCCTCAAGAATTACTGGATCAGTGACGACTTCCTCATGGGTATCTGCGACACTAAATGGCGCGACTATAAATATTGAGATCAATAAAGCGACATAACTACGATTATATTTTATTAACATTTACAGTATCTCCGTACGATCGTTGGTACATCCTTTGGCTCATTATTTATTTGATGATGAAATACCTGACTCTATTCCTTACTGCTGATTTCTTTTGCCCTTTGGCTGAAGCGTAGTCTTGGACATGGGATTAATAGTATATAAATTTTATAGCGTCAGGTTTAAAAGGAATTAATAAGGTAGATTGGTAAACTTAATTACTGGTTCTTTTATTTAAAGGAATTATGGTTTTGGGGTAGGGCGACGTGGATATTTTTATATTTTGAAGAAGTTCGTGCCAAAAAATTTGGATTGTAAATCTAAACCAGTGTTGGAGAAATAAGATACACAGAACGGGATAAATAAGGCTCTCCGGACAGAGAGCCCTGAAGGCAATTAATTGCAGAGTGTCTGTAAGGTAAGAAGAGGGCTCTGCCCGCTCTCTTTGGAGCTTAAATCCAGACCGTTAATGCCCCGTTCCGATGCGATGACCAGGCCGTTATTATTATCGTTTAACCAGCTGTCGACGATTCCTGAGGCTCCCAGGTCAATGAGATGCCGGCCGGTAGAGGAGGGGATAAAACTGCCCACCTGGAGTCCGAGAATAGAACTACCCCCGACAGAATCCCAAGTGGCCGACTCTTCCCGCCAACTTTGTGTTGCCATGTAAATGCCGTAGCTATTGCTGGAGGTATTGGTTACATTCAACTCGAGTGTCGCATCAATATACTGGCGACAGCTTAAATCTGATAAGTCAAAGCGAATGAGGCTATAGAGAGTTCCATAGGTTAGATCACTGCCGTCGGCGAGGAGTCCATCGCTATCAGCATCGAAATTATCATCCTCTTTTCTAGATGAAATAAACACATCGTCTGAAGCAACTTGAGATACCTCTTCACTAATAGAATCGCTGCAATCGGCGGTTACCCTGAGGGCTGGGGCAATACCGGTTTCTTGTGAAGAGATATCTACCCCATCACTGCCACTCAGTGAGGCAATGACCAAGCCAGTATTTTCATTGTTCAGCCAACTATCCAGAAGACTTGATGAACTCAAGTTCACCACTTGGGTTCCAGTAGACGACGGGGTAAAGCTGGCGGCCAACTGTGAAAGCACCGTTGATCCACCGACAGAATCCCAGGTGGCTGATTCCTCACTCCAGTTGGATTCAGCCAAGTAAATACCATAACTATTGCTGGACCGGTTGGTGATATTAAATTCGATCTCAACTGAATTTATCGTCGAGCAGTGAGATAAATTGGAGAGATCAAATTTAATCAGTGAATAAAGCGTTCCATAGGTGCTATCACTGCCATCTGCGAGAAGGCCATCTGAGTCATTGTCAAAATTGCTGGAAGAGTAGCGCGATGAAATAAATGTGTCATCAGTCACTGGTAGTGAGAGTTCGCCATTACCACTGTCGTCCTCAAGCATAACGCTCCTGCCAACGTTATTTTGTGCGAGAACCATAGCTTCACCAATTCGGTTGGCGCTCCACCAATTGATATTTTCCGGTAATACAAGAGGATTATTGGCTCGATCTTCTCGCGTCAGGGTACTTGCGCTGTTATCGAACTGTGCTGTGCGTACAGTGAGTTGGTCAAAGCTGACCTGGATAACTTTGAACTGCTGGATGCTGGCCATATCTATGGTCCAAAACTTGGCATCATTTGCTGAGCGAGCTGGTGCTCCCCAGCTTCCCTCACCAACGTAAACGGTACCGCCGGTTTCGTTGGTTGAAAAATCGCTATTACCGGGGGCAACGACTTCGGTGACTTTGGTGAGATGGGTATCTGATTCGACCACCATATTCATGGCGTAGTCATAAAAGGGTTGTGCCCACCAATTAAATAATGTGGGGTTGTCAGATTTACCGCTGTAGTGGGGGAACATGGGCTTGTGGTACTGGGCAAAGCGCCAGTGACTGTAGGCGCCAATCCCAGCTAAATCACTCTCAAGCCAATTGTTCATGGCGGTAGCATAAGATGACCAGCCGCTTTCCTGAAACTGGCTGTTTAGTGTGTAGACACGCAATAGGGGGGAAATTTGTACTGCGCCGTAGGTATCACTGGGGCTACAACTACCATCCGCATTGAAGTCCACACCAAAGACCTGGCAGGTGGTTGAATAGTTGTCATCCTCATGATTTCCATGGGTAGGTATTAGAGGGTAAATACGTTGATAGCTATAGCCATCAATTTCGTCGTTGGAGTAGGTCAGCGTCCAGTCTTGTAAAAAGTCATCCATTTCCGATGCACTGTTGGCGTTGGTAAAATCACCGCCATGCATAACGGCCAGCGGGCGAATTTTGGCTAGTAAAGCATTGCCCTCGCGCCGTGTTGTATGCCCCGTGCGGGTATCTCCCCCAGCGACTATGACGAAGGGAGATTCCTCCGCAGGAGCCGTTTTAAACCAGAACCTGTCGCCACAGCCGTCCTGATCACACACACGATAGTAAACTGCAGAATCCGGTGTTAGGTTTTCCAATCTGACAAAGTAGCTATCTAAGCTGCCATCGAAGGTAGATGTTGAATCAACCCCTTGACTGCTCCAGCTAGTTTCATTGGTTGAATAGCCAAAATTAATGTAAGGATTACTCGTGTGGCCGTCTGGCGAAAAACCGATAACGGCACTGGTGGATGCATCACCATCCCAGGCCAATCTGTGGTGTTTAGTTGCTGAACTGGCATCAATTGCCAAACATAGAGTCGAGATAGCAAAAGCAGTGCTTAAGAACCGTCTCATCGGGGGTTTCCTGTAAGTAGTGGTTATTATTTTCAGGCGCAGCAGCTATAGAGATTAGTCGCAAAAAAAATTGTGCGGCGCGCCGGAATTATTGTGGATCTTTATTACAGGCCGTTGAATGATTGGAGACTAAACGAACGAAAGCGGCGTTTCGGTAGGGAATTGTGACGGTTTTTGCATTCATAAAATTAATTGCGCCAGCACCTGTTCCCAGGTATTGGTAGATGCCATATAAAGGCCTGTCAAAATTACGGGTCCAGTAATCTCCCCTTTGAGTTTTCGGGAAAAATTCAGTCGCAATTAGAGGTCTGCCAGATTTACTCTCCTGCAGGATAATGGATCGTAACTCTGTAATATCGGGGAGTCTCCAGTTTTGCGTTGCACACAATTTCTGTTGATTGGTATTGCGAATCAGGTCCTCGGTATCACATCGCTCTTCTTCAAAATAACAATCTCCATTATTTTCTATACCCTCTTCATATTGATACCATGAATAGGTCCACCTTCCATCGTGAATTCCTTCATCGTCGGTTTTAACTTCCCAAAGAAGCCCTGTATCGGTGTCGCAGATACAGGACCAGGGGCCTGCCCAAGCCTCGATAGGCTCCCCATTTTTATCAATTTTAACTAAGTGGTATTCCCTTGGTAGAGGTTGTGATGGTTGGTGCAGTATGGCTGCACAGACCGTGATTACAGGAAAAATGAATACCCAAAATATGCGCACAAACATTATTGATCTGCCAACTTGATTTTGACGGGGAGGGCGTGGCGAGTGTGGGCGATTTGCGAGTGATCAAAGGCAGAAACCCAGAGGCAAATACCGTCTTTTATTTCTACATCTAACGCTGACCCAGTATTTAATTTTCGCACCATCTCCATAGACCATTGGCCGTCCTGCCAAACAGCATAGGCCCTGACATCGGCACGATCTCCCTCAAAGCGATTTGAGGTATAGAGGACTGAAGGCATAATCGTATTGATAGGATAATTGTCATCTTCAGCCGTGTATGGCTGGTAATCAAACCAGGAAATAGTCCAATCGCTCTTTGTATCCTCGTTTTGATATGGCGTCAGGCTGGAGGGACTTTTGGGTAGTCGTTTTGGTGTAACGTTTTTTGAGGAGTACCACTTCCAGTTCATTAAGTATGCCCCGGACTCTTTGCCATCCTGGAGATATCCTGCGGTATAGCGGCGAGCTCCTGGCCTTACAATATCAGGCTTGCCAATATAATTGTCATCTGCCAAGTGCATTTTATTGGTTCTTACTGCTTTCCAGTGCCAGAGATCGTGTATTTCATCGGATGAGCTGTAGTGGTAGCCCTTGCCATGCCAATTTGCGGGCAACTGTGCTGATGGTTTGCGGCCCAGGTGAGAGGTTCCCGAAGCACCGAAATCACAGGAATTGGAAAGCAGGATGGCAAACTTATCTTCATAGTGACGGGTTTCATTAAAATTTTGAAAACCTTGCTGTTGTATTTCCCAGCCAGAACCAATTTTTTTCAGTGGTAGGTGTTTCAGGCTTTCAGTGGGATCTTCCCAAGTGATATGAAAAAATATTTCCTGTTGGTTATGCAAGGCTCTCAAGTTGACGGTTGAGCTACCATCAATAAAGTTAGCACCTCCGTCAGTATGGATTTTAAGTGATATGGTTGAGGACCATGCGGATTCTTGGGGGATGCCATCTATGTTTATAAAGGTTTCCGGACTTATTTTCTCAACTGTAAGATCGTGGTAACTGTTATTTGTAACAATAATCCAAAGTAATAAAGTGATACAGCCGGTAGATAAGTAGGTAAAAATTGAAGTTCGATAGCCCGATCGAGCATTGGGAAGTAAATAACTCAAAGTCTTCAGGCCATAGGTTGTTAGGTAAACGCCAGCGTGAAGGAATATATAGAGTAAGATCGCAAAAGCACTATAAAAGTGTGCCTGGCGAAAGATAGAAGGATTGCCGGAACCAATAAATAAAATCCAGCCACTTAAGATCATGAGTGTTAAAAAAAATGAGCCAATGCGTGTTACTACTCTATGGTAGCTAATTGATGTTTTATTAGCTTCGCTGGATGAGTTTGTATTTTTTAATTTAATTGTTACTTTATAGAATAAGTAACAGAGAAGGATGGTTGAAGTAACAATTGCGACAAAGAAGTGAATATCATGAATCTGTCCCTGGGGTAAAAGTTCTTCGATATTTCCAATACTTGGCTTAGTCAAGGTGGAGATACGGAGCCCCGTTAGCAGACTACATAAAACTGCAACAATGGCCACGCTGTGCAGAATTATCCAAAGAGTACTCTTCGGTTGTTTGGCCATGGGAGTATTCCAAAAGGGTTTAGGCTAGTAAAAAAGTGTGGCATTTATATTAATTAAAATAGACTACATTCTGCTGATGGAGTCACGGCGCCTAAAAAATGAGGAATGCGCTGCGCTGTAGTAACGCATAAAGGATGAATGCCGATTCCGAGCTTACCGAGATATAATCACAGCGAGTCTCAGTTGTAGAGTCTCCTTTCCGCCTGACCCAATAGTGTACTACTCAGTATTTTGACCTGTTCAGAAAAAATAGCGGGATAACTTATTCTTGTTGGTATTCGGCATTCTGTAACTACTCATGCAGCTGACACTTATTCAGGCTTTCACTTTTCTCCAAATCTTCCGATATGGCCATAAGTTTCGGGTGGTCACTTCTCCAGTCAAAATCTTCATGGCGAAAATCAAGATAGGATAGTGCTGAGCACAAGTTAATATGTGGCAAGCTAAGACTGGCGGGTAATCGATCCAGGTGCTTTTCCAGGTAATCTAGAGATCTCTCAATAGCACTGAAGTAGCGCTGCCACCAAAAATCAGACCTGAGTTCTTCCCGTGCGCGCAGCTTTTCCATTTGCAGATGCACTGCTGCGTCCATTAATCCAGAGCTGATACTGTGAAAAGTATACAGATCCCAATTGTTGTCCAGTGGTGCAGATAAGTGACCATCCCCTAAGCTTTTATCAAGAAATGCACAGATGACTTCGCTGTCAATGATCGAGGAGCCATTATCCAGGGTTAGACAGGGGACTTTTCCCAAGGGGTTGCTGGAAATAAGTTCGTCGTCATTGTGAAAGGGGTGAGAGAAATGCTCTGTTACCACAGAGTGCAGGCGCTGTTCTTGCACAACAATGCGCGCCTTGCGCGCAAAGGGGGAGGAAAAGGTCAAGTACAGTTGCATAGGCCAAGCTCTTTTAGGCTGCGTGCCCTTTCAGCAACTGCAGTGACCGCTAGTGCTGCTACGAGCAACTGTTAACGCGTACTTTAGTGATGGGTAATCACTGAAGTAATGCGGTTATAGAGGTGCTGTTTTAAGTAGGCTCTCTGTTTTTTGAGGCTGGAATAGTGATCGTCGTCGGTGCCAATACCACTATCCTGAAGGCCTCTTATTTGTTTATCCAGTTTGCTGTAGATGTCGTTTTCAAGTTTGAATTGAATATCGTCTTCGATGAGCTGCTTGATTGTGTCTGCATATTCTGGGAAATCCACCGAGAGCTCGTGTGAAGCAATGGGCATAAGGGACCTCCACAATCGATATTAGTTAATGAAGTGTAGGTTCAGTCTTGCCAGTCACAAAAATGCAATTCTAGCGCTGCTTCCCTTAATCAACATAGTTATAAAGTGAAGTTAATATAAGTCTGTATATAGCCATTTGATATATATAAAAGTTGAAGCTATTTTATTAGCAAATATTTTTTACCCTCTTTTTTTTGATTATTGGTAATTGTTAGTCAGGTGAGGCTTAAACAGAGGGCTGGGTGGAAATGACGGGCACAAAAAAGCCCGACAATTACTTGTCGGGCTTTTTTGTTAGCGGTTCTGCTACTGGGCTTAGGCCGAAGCCTCCAGTGGGGCAAAGCGCAATTGGCGCCTCTGCAAAAGCTCACCGAGGTAGAGTTTTAAGTAGGCTGCAGCGGCCCGCTTCCCCTCTGCTGCGGAGTCTTCTGTTATTTTCCCAAAGCGGGAATAAGACTGGGAGCAGAAAGAGTCGTTAATGTTGATGGCACACATAAACCGGTCTCGCCAATCCTGAGAGGGTGGTAACTCAAACTCCCGAGACAGGTTCTTGATCAGAGTATCTGCCAGGCGCCAATTGTTTTCCATTTGTAGTTGGCGTAATGCCCAACTGGACTGAGGTCCAAAATGTACTTTTAGTGCCGCGAGATTCTCTTCATAGTAGCCGCGCACAAGGTCGCACAGCTGATTAAGCATATCCTGCCAGCTTTCTGACGGAGAAAAATCCGAATGGCCCAATACTACGTCACCGAAAGACTTATAGTGACGCTCGGCCAGGGCGGTTAAGCTGGCATCTACACTTGGGAAGAAATGATAAACAGACGCTGCTGGAACACCTGCAACCTGACTAAGGTTTGCGAGGCTAATATCCGTAGAGTCTTGTTCAGTAATTAATACTTCAAGGGCGTCAAGAAGCTTTTCATACTTCTCCCGACCATTTTTGCGTTGTGGTTTGCGCGGACTGGCGGTGTCGCGCCGGCTGATTGCTCGTCGATCGATTTGGTTCAAACTACCTCCCCCTTTAGACAAGCGGTACTGGCCATGGGCTAGCATACGCTTTACTTCCATGTAAAAAATTGTCTTTTGGAATTGATTATTATAATCGTACCAAATTCGGGCGAGCAAGAAGAACTTGTTTGATTTGTGGGGTAGTTCCATCTTAATTAATTAAATTCGGCTAACAGGTATTTCTGCCAGCCGAATGGAAATGCAGCTAGTGATAATGTAGCTCTGTCGCCTTTCCTCGGAAGACGTAATAAGAGAAAACGGTATAGGCGAGGATGACGGGAACCACTATTACCGCACCCACAAGAATAAATTTTAATGAGGCGGTGGCACTGGCTGCCTGCCAAATATTTAGTTCGCCGGGAACAATATCAGGGAAAAAGCTGAAGGCCAGGCCGATAAAGCACATCAGGAAAATAACGACGACCGTAAAAAAAGGAACCGCTTTATGTCTATCTGCAGGCTTAGGCATTCTCGCCAATAGAACATCATTGGAGACAAAGGCAATAAAGCACAGGGTGGGGACGAGTAGTACAAACATAACCAGAGGGTAGGTAAACCATCGGTCGAATACTGTTGGGTTTACCAGTGGATTGATGGCCGATACTGCAACCACCCCAAGCAGGGTGGCCCGCCCTGCGTAACGGGTCCATGTGGTCGCTCGTTTTTGCAGCTCCGACTCGGTTTTAAGAACCAGCCAGGCGCCGCCAATATAGGCATATGCGGCGGTAACTCCCAGAGCGCTGAGCGCTGAAAAAAGCTGTGCAGACCAGTCGGGCTTAAAGCCAATCACGTACTGCCCCAGCATGTACCCCTGCGCAAGGCTGGTAATAATAGATCCCGCTTTAAACGTTCGATCCCAGGTTAGCTTTTTGTCGATGGCAGCTTTTGCACGAAAGTCGAATGCCACTCCTCGCATGATTAGCCCGACCAGCATAATCGCAGCTGGTATATATAGGTGCATTAACACCAGGTTGTGTGCGATTGGGAATGCAATCAGGAGCAAACCGATTGCCAGCACTAGCCAGGTTTCGTTGGCATCCCAAAAGGGGCCAATGGATGCGATCATGGTATCCCGCTGCGATTCCTCCTCTTCTCCCATGGGGAGCAAAATGCCCACACCAAGATCGTAGCCATCCAGAATTCCGTAGACTATTACCGCCAGGCCCATAAGGGCGACAAAGGCGACAGGCAGCCAATAGGCCGCTGCAGAAGCGCTACCGGTCATTTGCCTTCTCCCTTGTCATTTTTCTCGGTATCTTTTGGGCGGTTGGTTAAGCTAGTGCCGGCGAATAGTTCCTGAGTTTCAAACTCCTCGACTTTTACAGACTTCAGGGCCATCACTTTCAGGGTTCTTATGTACGCATAGAGCAATATCACGTAGACAACCAGATAAAGGGTTAGGGAAAAACCGACATGAGAAGGTGGTACTGGAGTAACAGCGTCGGCGGTTTTCAGTACTCCTGTTACGAGCCAGGGTTGGCGTCCAATTTCTGTGACATACCAACCGGCCAAAGTGGCTATCCAGCCGGAGAATGTCATCGCGACCAGGGTTTTGAGCATCCAGCGAGGCAGCTCACCTTTACGCAATAGGTAGACCCCTCCCCAAGCGGTTAGCAGCATCAATATTCCTATGCCGACCATAATGCGGAAGGCGAAAAATACGGGGGCTACCGGTGGGTGATTATCGGGGAATTCATTTATTCCCTTGATCTCACCATCCCACTCATGGGTAAGGATAAGGCTGGCCATCTTGGGAATGCCGATCGCCAAATGGTTGGTTTTTTCTTCTCCGTCGGGTATCGCAAATAACAGCAGGGGTGCGCCGCGCTCTGTTTCCCAGACCCCCTCCATTGCGGCGACTTTTTGCGGCTGGTGCTCAAAAGTGTTGAGTCCGTGTAAGTCACCCACATAGATTTGAATCGGAATAAAGATGGCAGCAAGAATCAGTCCCGTTTTAAGGGCGAGCCGGGGCGCGCGTTTGGGGTCTCCTTTAAGAATCCGATAAGCGGAAATCCCCGCAACAAAGAAAGATGCCGTCAAACCCGAAGCCAGCAGCATATGTGTAAGTCGGTAGGGGAAAGAGGCGTTAAAGATAATTTCCATCCAGCTTGCCGGGTAGGCGACTCCATCCCGTAAATCGAATCCGGCAGGTGTTTGCATCCAGGAGTTGAGAGCAATAATCCAAAAAGCGGATAGAGTGGTTCCTGTTGCCACAATAAAGGCAGATAAAGTATGTATTTTGCTTGGCACCTTATTAATGCCAAACAACATAATGCCGAGAAAGGTTGCTTCGAGAAAGAATGCAGTAAGTACTTCGTATCCGAGAAGCGGGCCGGCGATATTGCCGACCTGGGCCATAAAGCCGGGCCAGTTTGTTCCGAACTGGAATGACATGGTGATGCCACTCACTACGCCGAGAGCAAATGTCAGGGCAAAGACTTTTACCCAAAAACGATATGCGCGCATCCAGACCGGATTATTAGTTTGGTCGTAGCGTAATTTAAAAAAGAAAACGATCCACGCGAGTGCGATGGTGATGGTTGGAAATAGAATATGAAAGCTGATATTTGCGGCAAACTGTATCCTGGAAAGGATCAGGGTATCTAGCATGAGAGCCTCTGCTGGTCTGAGATCTTTGAACCAGTGAGCCGATTAGCACCTCCTGTGCTAATCGGCACTGCAAGAAAATATAGAGGCAGGTGTGTGTTCCCGCGTATACAATCCTGCAGGAGCCGACTTTGGATCGGCTGCGGCACGGCCTTGTGCCGTTTTTAATCCAGCACTATGGGCTGCTGGATTAAAAATATGCCGGGGCTTTTAGCCATGGATTTGGCCCTATGGGTTTCTCCCCGGAATAAGTACTTCAGATGAAGGTGTTATTTCGCTTTGAGTGCAGCGGTATATTCCTCGTGCTAGCGTTTTTTTCGCTAGTTTGAGGTGTTCTGTCCACCTGTCATCTTACTTTTGAGTTCCAGTAGCTTGACGATACCGGAGCCTAGCTTCATCAATTTAAGCAGGTCCTGGTGTTCTAGCTTGCTGAGTGTGTTGGCAAATTCTTCGAGCAGCTCCAGCAAGCTGTAAACTTCCTGGATTTTTTCTTGTGCCTGGGCATCCAGCTCATCTTGGGGTTCATTGAGCAGCAGCTGGCGAAGCAGACTTAATGTAGGGTCGAGCTCTCGCTTGCGGCGCTCCTCGAAGACAGTGCGAGCGAGGTCCCAGATTGACCCAGCTGCAGTGAAATAATCTTTGCGATCGCCCGGTTGATGATGCAGCTCAACCAAGCGCCAGGCCTGTAGCTCTTTGAGCCCCATACTGACATTGCCACGACTGATCTTCAGTGCCTGGGCCAATTGCTCGGCATTGAGTGGCGTGGGATGAATGGTGAGTAGGGCAAACATTTGCCCCACCGTGCGGTTGAAGCCCCAGCGGCTACCCATTTCACCAAAGTGCAGTACGAATGCCTGGGCTTGACTCGATAGTTTCATTTACTTCTTAAGTTTCAGAAATTTCTGAAAATTGTAAATGTAAATTGATCTATGTCAATCACCAATTTAGAAAATAATGTGAGGCCAGCGAAAGGCTCCCTGATTCTGATCTGGGGAGAGGCTGGTTATATGCTTAAGCTACTTTTGGCTCTTTGGTACCAGTTGTCGGGCACGATAAAGCCTCTGCGGGCTTCGCCATTTTTATCAACGGCGGCGATGCACAGGGGGTGGATAAAACTTTCGGGCAGCAGCGCTTCTAGTAATTGATCGGCAGTCATGCCGGTGGTGCTGCTCTGAGGCGCCAGCCAGGCTTGCTTGGGGAGCGCCAGCCACTCGAGAGTACTGCGGTTTACCTGGCTCAGGGAGAATGACCGAAACTCAGATAACGATACCCACCAAAGATCATGACTGGAGGGCCGGCGAAATGTATCCAGCGGTTTGAATAGTCTCCCGGGCATTAGCGCCCACTGGCGATCTATCTCTAGGCCGTGCTTTTTCAGCATTGATTGAACTGCCGGCATTTCAATCAGTGGTAGTTGATGATCTGCCATTCTTGCCAGTTTGATATCCAGTCGGTCCTTGATTCCAGGCCCTACCCAATGGATATCGGTAACCTGGAGATAAAATTTTACGGCAATTTCCCAGTGTTCACACTGGTTGCTGGGCAGGTGTTGCACGACGAAGTCGAGTTCCCCCAGTGTCTTGCCGCCGGACCTTAGAGGGAGGTTTTGGTAGAGCAGCTGGTAGTCGGGATGTTTGTCAAAGGCAAATGACCAGAGCCTTTCAAAGTAAGTGCCCAAGCGGTTATTGGGTTTGTTGAGGCTGAGTTCGTGCAGGTAATTATCCAACTCAGGGGAAAGTGCATCTTTTACTTTTGGGCAGGAGAAGTATTCCAATAAGGACGTTCGTCGCGTGGGGAGAAGCCAGGGGAGTTGATTAGCTGCACTAAAAGCTGTAACGGAGTCCTCGCTAGTGGGAGTATCCGAACTTCCCACGGACCACATTAAGTTGTCCCAATTATCTACCTGTCCGCTTTTCAGGGAGGAAATCATGGCCTTCTGTATCGTTTCCTGAGTCATTAAACTTCTGTATATTGCTAAAATACAAGACAGATTGGTGAAATCATCTATGATTGCTTTACCATCTGAACTAAAAATAATAATTACACTTATAAGAATCGATCCGAGCACCAAGAAAATCAGCGAATTACCGATGTCGAAATAAGTCCCCTGGCAGTGGAGTTTCTGCCTTGATTTCGTTATCCATCTCCAGTGCCAGCTTTAATCTGGGAGTTGATTTTGCTCGGGTATTTTTCTTACAGTGACTGATACTGGAGAAAATCATGGAATCAGGTCCCCTTATTTCGATCGGCTTGCCTATCTCGCTGTTTATCATCATGGTGGGAATAGGGATGACCCTAACTGCCAGGGATTTCCATCAGGTAACGGTAAAGCCTATTGGCCTTATTATCGGAACTTTTACCCAAATTCTCCTGATGCCAGCTATAGCAATTGGCCTCTGCTGGGGCTTAAATCTACCACCGGCCATTGCTGTTGGCCTAGTCATTATTGCCGCCTGTCCGGGAGGCACAACATCGAACCTGTTTACCTTGATGGCTCGCGGCAATGTGGCGCTTTCTATTGTATTAACAGTTTCTGCCAGCCTGATTACTATTGCCAGTTTACCGCTTTTCGCAAATTATGCGCTTCGAACTTATTTCGGAGCTGACCAGACTGTAACTCTGCCATTCGCCAGTACAGTGGTGATGTTATCCAGTATTGTCCTCTTGCCTGTTGTGATAGGGATGCTATTTCGTGCTTGGAGACCGCACCTGGCTCGCCGCGCAGAGGGAATAGTCAGTATTTTTGGCGGGGTTGTATTGCTTGCACTGGTAGCAGGCCTTATCTGGGGAATTCGCGATCGCCTTGCAGACTTGATGGTTCAAGCTGGACCCTCGGTCATTCTATTGAATCTCTGTGGTGTGCTATTGGGGCTTCTTATCAGCCGGGTTGTTGGCCTGCCAAAGCGGGAAGGGGTTGCGGTTGCAACGGAACTCGGTATTAAGAACAGTACCATCGGAATGATGGTAACCCTCACGCTCTTACACTCGAGTGAGATGTCCGTGCCCTCAGCAGTTTACGGTGTATTGATGTTCCCATCTGGCGTTCTTTTGGCGTTATATGGTCGCCGTGGTGCAACGAAAAAACTGGCCTCAGAGACGGAAGGAGCAGGTGAAGTAGGGTAGTAAATGTTGCATTTACCGAAAACTAGACCATACCTTTACTATTGAGGGTGTGGTCGATCTTGGAAAAGTGAGCTCGCCTATACCAATTTCTGTTACTGCACTATGAATTTCAATAATTCTAATGTGCGGCCACGGATTACTGAATGTCCTTTTTAGGTATATGTCTAAAACCAGGCATTGAGTTGTCTCAACCCCAGATTGTAAAGTCAATATGTTCAAGGGTTTTACGGCGAAGCGCAGCAAGAAAAATACAATCAACAACAACCTAAAATTAGATGCTCTGGTCTGGAAGAGAATATTGGAGCAGTCGACCCTCAGTGGTAATGATTCTGGGGTAGGTAATGCGGCTAAACACAGTATTGTTGTTTCTCTGACTAGTTATGGAAAGCGAATCCATGATATCCATTTATGTATCGAGAGTTTATTTCAGCAGTCGCTAAAGGCGGATTTAATTGTACTTTGGCTATCGACCAAAGAATTTCCAGATTATATGTTGCCCAACATTTTAATGAGGCAGGTGGATCGTGGGTTGAGAATTGAATTTGTTGATGAAGATCTAGGACCTTACACAAAGTATTATTACGCGCTTCAAAAATTTCCTGATAGCCTGATAGTCACGGTGGATGACGATATCCTCTACCCGATGGATGCCATCGATATGCTGTATCAGTCATATTTAAAGTTTCCGTCACATATTTTCTGTCATCGAGCTCACAGGATAGGTGTTGATAAAAAAGGTAATGTATTACCTTACAATAAATGGAGGACAACGCGGGAAACTTGGAAGTGCAGTATGAATATCAAACCTTCTTATCGCGTTTTTCCTACTGGAGTTGGGGGTGTTTTATATTATCCCGGCTCTTTACATCCCGATGTTCTGAATAAAGATAAGTTTTTGGAGTTATGTCCTAATGCGGATGATATCTGGCTTAAAGCCATGAGCATGAGGCAAGGAGTCCGTTGCGCAAGAGTGCCAGATGTTCGTTTCTGGAGGGATAGGTTTTTAACAATCCCTGGGTGTCAGGCTAGCGGCTTGAAGAAACAGAATTTAAAGGGAAAGTGTGGTAACGATAAGAAAATACGCAGAGTATTCTCTGAATATAATTTATCTCAGTTACTGTTAGAGTGAATAGGCGCTGCTTAATCTAGAGTTAATGTAGCTGTCGCACTCTAAGGTTGATATTTTGCTTTCAGTTTAATCTCAAATTGCTACCACTTATAACGAAACCCTAATTCCAAGCCTCCGGAAAAACTATTCCCCAGGTTTTCCAAACTGCTGCTGTAATAAATTTCTGAATAGATAGAACAGTGATCACCGCACTCATCGTAGCTCGCGCCCAAGCGCAATTCACCGTACCAGGTATCAGGTTTTTGACTAAGTCGGGTTTCCGATACGAGTAAATTAGTCCTCTGGTCGATATTGTAAATAAGGCTTGGAGTTGCGAACAGAGAGAACCTTTCCAAGGGAATTGAGCCATACATATTGCGACTACTCTTACGTTGGCTCTTGCGCTTTTCAAAGATGGTTCCCAAGCGTAAGAGGAAGCCATTGTTATTGATATCTGTAGCTTGTACTGCATAGATATCCTGCAAGTTATTGGCTTCCTCCGAGGTGTAAATCAATTGCGCATGGGGTGTCCAGGAATAGTAATCATGCAGTTTAAAACTCTTGCCGCCCTCGATAGACAAGGCGTAACCAAATGCTTCATCGCTATTATTGAGTTCGCGCAGTGATTTGGCATCCATTTCAAAGTCAAACCAATTTAGCTTAAGTTGACTATCAATAAAAATGCCATCCAATCCATACCAGGTGACAAATGCGCTGACGCCGTAGTTACTCGCATCGATTGAGCCATCACCAAAAAATGAACTCACATCGTTATTTGAATCGCCGTAGTGCAAAGCGGCGCTGCCAATAAGTTGGCTTCCAAATACGGAGACTTGTATTGGTAAATCAAAGCCCACTTGTACTTGATAGTAAGTCTGTTTCCAGTTTGCACGGGTACTGGACTCATTGGGGTCAAGGGTAATATGCCGGGCAGAGTTCCTGATCCAAAGTCCACGATTATCAATTGCCTGCTCTTGGGCATCGCTATACTCGCTACTGGCCAAGTCCAAATAGCTTGTACCTACCCAATAGCGATTGCCCAGGCGGCTGCGCAGTGAAGAGGGAATATTGAGTGTTCTGAGAATTTGCGGGAGGGCTTCGTAGAGTACTGCAGTAGGTTGCCAGCGGATCATTCCGCCTTCAGGAAATACTGAAGAGTTATCCACAGTTGAACGCAAATACCAGCTGCCATCATCACTTCCTCCTGCGCCGTTCTGGTGCAATGTGTAAGCATAGGCTCCACCTATCACTGCCTGCTGATCATCTTTACTGACAAAGTCCCCTGCCAGGGTGAATTGTGCATTTGATTCGCCTTTAACGGAAACCACCTTAATGCCATTGCCTTTTGTCCTCTTTCCTTTACCTGAGCGGTTAAAGACAGAGATAGTGGTAGTGCCAGAGCTGTCTCCTTCTACAATTAGTTGATCGCTCTGTGAGAAATCATCTTCAAGGATGGCGTCTACCCATAGGCGCCCATTGTCAGAGCGGTACTGCCCATAGTTTCCATTATCGTCTTTGGCTATGGTGAGGGTGTTGAACCTATTGTTGGATAGATCAATGGTTCCACTATTGGATACATCTCCTGAAATTACATAACTGTCGCTATCAAAAAATGCCTGTCCACCCCAGCGAATATCCAGGCCGAGGGAATTTCCTTCCGAATCGATACCTCCTCCGACAGCTAAACTCCCAGTGAATGTCATTTTGGAGCTACCCCAGATAACGACTCTTTCCCAATTGTTTAGAAGAGTCCCATCAACAGAGTAATCCAATTTAAATATTAAATTGTCGACTTCACCATCATTTGCACTGAGATCATCACCACCATCCAGTATGACGTCTCCATCGAAAGAGTGTGAATCTATCAGTAGGGTGTCTGATCCGGAGCCGCCTCGAATTTCGTTACTGATGCCCTCATCCCAATAGATATAGTCATCGCCGTTTCCGCCATCCAGGTAGTTAAAAATGAACCCTCCATCCAAGGTGATGGTATCGTTTCCTTCTCCTCCCCAGACGTGAAAGGACAGCCCATCGAGTAGAATCAGGGTGTCATCTCCATCGCCTCCATGAATGCCTCCTCCCCCGAGATAATTCCCTACATCACTGGATCGCTCATCGAGAGTTATCGTATCGTTGCCAGCGCCACCGTCGGCAAATAAGGTAACAATCCCTCCCGTGATAGTAATTTCGTCATCTCCCTCTCCCGCAAGTACATTTTCCGCCGTTCCACCGTTAAGAATGATGGTATCGTTGCCGGCATAAGTTTCTATGTCCGCACCATCGGGGTCATTGTCTTCGTCACAGGTGATTTCATCTGCGGCAGTGGTACCACTATTGCCGGGGGTACATTGTGCTAGAGAGTGGCGGCTAAAAATAAGCAGTGCAGAAACCGTCATAATGAGTAGGAATATTTTTACGAATCCTACAGGAGAAAGCTGGAAACCAGTTTTTTGGGGAGACACAGTTATTCCTTTATATTGTGCCAGATAGTTGTAATACCGATTAAGTTTTTAGCGGCGAAGTTATAGTTGGGGACAACGCAGCTCGAGTGTGACTTAACTTCAAATTTTAAGAGTATTCACTGTCGCCCAACTGTATGAAATTGCTCCGGTAACTAGAATTTAACGCCTACCCCGAAATTTATGATCCAGGGGTTGTAGTCAAAATGGGCATAGAGGCGATCCCTGCCCAATTCAGTAGGGAAGTCGATAGTGGCATCGGTGTCTGCCAGGTAATAAATCGCGGATGCGTTAAGTAGTAGAGGATATCTCCAGTCGCGGAAATCAAAGATATAATCCAGGCCGGCTTGCAGCCCCCAATCCCACGAGTGCCCCATATTAAATGATCCCGGTGCGACCGAGAGCTCTGAATCTATCAGGTATTCGTTAAACTGGCGGCTGATTTCAACGGTGTGGAAATTGGTGTAATTGATTCCTGCACCGATATAAGGGCGAGCGCGATAGGATGGATCTAAGAAGTACCAGTTGCCGAAAACCATTGTCGTTGTAGTGCTAAAGTCGCCGAGCTGGATTTGGTTTCGCCCAGGGTTGCCGGTGAAATTATCCAGTTTTGTACCATAGCTGGCGCCATTAATATGCATTAATTCTATGCCCCAGCGATCGCTGGGCCGCCACACTCCCGATATTTGCCATGCATGGGTCGAGTCGATTTGCCAACTGCTGTTGTATAAATCCCATTGCTGTAAAACTCTGTATTTAAGCGCGGTGCCCTCATCGTTTGGCTGGACATAAGTCAGGCCAAAACGAACAATAAATTCACCCCATTCGATATCACGCCAATCATCCTGGGCATGGGTCGATAGTGCTGAGAGAGTGAAAAGTAGAGTAATAATTCCTTTATTAATTCCTTTTGAGGTCATCTCGATATCCATCTCTGAAAATCCGGACACAGGCAAAACAGCTTATCTGCCATAGGTGGCTGTGGTTGATAATTATTGGCAGTACATGGGCCAAGTACCCCAAAAAGTAGCAGGACTGAAAAAGACCGTAGGGAATTTTTCAAAATTTGAGGCCTAAATTATCTAGCCAGGTTTACAGGGAGAAGGGAATTTATAAGAAGAGAAAGAATAATGCGCTTGGTGCCTTTGGGGGTATAAGTGTCTATTCGGGTTTACAGGGAAATTTCCACTGCGTGTCTTGGGTACAGTGTATTCTTTCCCTCTTTTCCAATGATAAGGCTGGGCTATGGGAGATTACCCAGGGGCACTTTTTCCAGATTGCGGGCGTACTCCAGGAACTTCTGTGCTGCTGGTGATAGTGGGCGTGATTTGCGTCGAGCTAAATACCAGTGGGTGACAATAGGAAGCTCTTCGACATCGAGAATTGACAAGCCTGCACGCCCGCCAAATGCCAGGGTATGCTCCGACAATATAGAGACCCCCAGACCGGACATAACCGCGTGCTTAATGGCTTCATTGCTCTCAATGGTCATACGGAGCTTGAGGTCTACATTACGTTTGCGCAGGAACTGTTCAATGGCATGGCGTGTACCGGAGCCCTCTTCCCGATGTAGGAACTGACATCCTGCAAATTCTTGCAGGGAGATTTTCTTGCGGGAGGCCAGTGGGTGGTTCTCAGGCGCTATAGCCAGTAATCGGTTGGGTAGAAACTCCACCAGCTCCAGGTCCTGGCTCTTTGGAGGGTGGCTGAAAACGTAGAAGTCATCTTCATCCTCACCAGTGTAATCAATGATCTGTTGGCGGTTGCCCACCCTGAAGTGGATATCCAGTCGCGGATGCTGCTGATAAAACTCCCCGATCAGGTGGGGGATAAAGTATTTGGCGGTGGTCACTACTGCCAGTTGTAGGCTGCCGGTATCCAACCCTCGCAATTGGGCCAGTTTCAGGTCCAGATACTCGTAACTCTTCAGGATTTCCCGGGCACTTTCTACCAGGGTTTGCCCGGCCTCCGTAAATTGCAGTTGCCTGCCCACCGAGTAATACAGAGGTAAACCCACCGCATCGGAGAGTTTGGCCAGTTGCATCGATACGCTCGGCTGGGTTAGGTGCAGTTTTCTGGCTGCGGCGCTGATATTGCCCAACTCATAGACGCAGAGCAGGATCTCCAGTTGTCGAACGGTTCCAATGCGGGCATGGGCACGAGTTAGGGGCACAAAATCACCTATATAGGTTTTGGTTTATAGTTTACATAATAAATATCTATTTTTATCTATCAATAGCAATTCCGATAATGCGTCAATTTCAATAACCAGTGGGGGCATTATCAATGCAGAGATCACAACTCTTCTTTGGCGTGGTTGTCGGCTTGTTAGTTTTATGCGCAGGCTTGTCAGTAAATCTTGCCGGTATAAACGGGGTTCCCTTGATGGCTGTAGGCCTAGTAGTGGTTCTGGCCAATGCTGCTTACTGGCTGATGGCGCAGCAAACCCCGAAACGCATACGTATCTCTAATAATCGCTCCAGACAGCGCCGGGGACAGCGATAGAGATGCAGTTGGATATTGTTGTTGGTTTCTTTCTGCTGGGCGCCTTTGCCCAGCTGGTTCGCAGTGACCTGCGTTTACCCAAAGGTCTTTACCAGAGCTGCGTTATCTTCCTGCTAATCGCCATCGGCCTGAAAGGTGGTGCTGCTTTAAGTGCGTATTCCGCTGCCACCCTGGTTCCCCAGTCCCTGGCGGTGGTGGCTTTTGGTGCCCTGTTACCCCTGGTGGCTTTCCCTATCTTGCGCTGGATTGGCAAGTGGTCACGTGTGGATGCGGCGGCAACGGCGGCGCACTATGGGTCTGTCAGTGTTGCCACCTACGCGGTGGCTGTAGCCCTGCTACAGTCACAGAATATTGAATACGAAGCGTATTTCCCTCTGTTTGTAGCGCTTCTTGAAGTCCCGGCAATCATTGTCGGCATGTTGTTGGCGCGGCAATCGATGGGCAATTCGAGCAAGCGCCGGGTGTTTCACGAGGTCACCTGCAACCAGGGAGTACTGTTGCTCCTGGGGGGAATCGTTATCGGAGCCTGGGCTGGAGAGCGCACCGCTTCAGTAATGCCTTTGTTTGGGACCCTGTTTCATGGCATATTGGCGCTCTTTCTGCTGGAAATGGGGCGTGTCGCTGCGGCGCGGTTGGCCGATGTTAGAGGGCAGGGTGCTTTCCTGCTCAGCTTCGGCATTTTTATGCCGCTGATTGGCGGTGCCGCTGGCGGTATCTTGGGGAGTTTGTTGGGTTTGTCGCCTGGTGGTATCTTTCTGCTCGCGGTGCTCGGTAGCAGTGCCTCTTATATCGCTGTGCCTGCGGCTATGTCCGTTGCCCTGCCGCAGGCCAATGCTAGTGTGTCCATCACTTTGTCCCTGGCAGTTACCTTTCCTTTCAATGTGCTGGTGGCGATTCCCGTCTATCTGGCGCTCGTTCAATATTGGAGTTAATCGCAAGTGAAGCCGATTCCCTTTGAAAAAGTCACTATCGTAATGGGTTCCCGCTCGGATTGGGCCACCATGAGCAACGCGACTAAGCCTCTGGAAGAGCTCGAAGTTCCCTTTGCTACTGCTGTGGTTTCGGCCCACAGAACTCCCCAGCGCATGGTTGAATTTGCCAGCCGTGCCCACGAATCCGGTACCGAAGTGATTATTGCCGGCGCCGGCGGCTCCGCCCACCTGCCGGGTATGATCGCTGCTTTGACTCCCCTGCCTGTGATCGCAGTGCCGGTTGAGAGCCGCTTTATGACGGGTATGGACAGCTTATTATCCATTGTGCAGATGCCTCGCGGTGTGGCGGTAGCAACCCAGGCGGTCGGTGCTTCCGGTGCCTACAATGCAGGTTTAATGGCTGCGCAGATGTTGTCTTTGGCTGATGCGGAATTGCAGAAGCGCCTGATCGCCTGGCGTGAGCGCCAGACCGAGCAAGTCCCGATCACGGTTGAGTGATAGGAGATCGTTGTGAGTAAGAGACGAGTTGCCATTATTGGCTGTGGGCAGTTGGCACAGATGATGGCTCAAGAGGGGCAGCCCCTCGGAGTGGAGTTCAGTTTCCTGGCTGAGACCGGTGAAAACACCGACTGTGTGAAGGGACTGGGGACTATCGTGGAGATGGAACCGGGACAGGACCCTGAAGCCTTGTATCAGGCATTGGGACGCCCGGAAGTGATCACCAGTGAGAGGGAGCAAGTGAGTGTGGACTTGCTGCGCTCATTTCAGCCCTTCTGTCCGGTATATCCGGACCCGCATATTACAGAGAAGGCCCAGCACCGCTTGCGTGAGAAGCGAGCACTCACAGACGCTGGCCTGCCTGTTGCACCTTTCGCAGCAGCACAGGGTGAAAAAGAGCTGCGGGAAGCGGTCGACCAACTGGGATATCCGGCGTTTATTAAGAGCTGTGAAAATGGCTACGACGGCAAGAACCAATGGTGTGTGAAGAGTGCTGCAGACTTGGATGCTGCCATTCCCCAAGCTGGAGATCAGGAGTGTGTGGTTGAGGCTGGGGTGAATTTCGCCTGTGAAGTCTCCATTATCGGTGCTCGTTCGGCATCCGGTGAAATCAAAGCTTATCCGCTGACGGAAAACCGCCACCGCAACGGCACCTTACTGCTGTCCACCGCTCCCTACGACAACCCGGAGCTGCTCAAGGCCGCAGAGGGTTACCTGGCGACCCTGCTGAAGGACTGGGACTATGTGGGTGTATTGGCCGTTGAGTGTTTTGTCAGTGAGGGCGGCCTGATTGTCAACGAAGTGGCACCGCGAGTTCACAACAGCGGTCACTGGACCTTTGTCGGCCCTGAGGCTAGCCAATTTGCCAATCATATCCGCGCGATACTGGATATGCCCCTGGGCGATACTGCCTGCCCGGTGCCAGTTGCGATGGTCAATATGTTGGGGGTTGATGTAGCTCCGAAGCAAGATAACGATGGTGTTTGGCTGTACGGCAAAGCACTTCGCCCTGGGCGCAAAATGGGTCATGTCATTTTACAGGACCCGGATATGGAGCACCTGCGTCAGCGCAGCGAAAGTATGATTGAAGAACTTTACGGCGAAAAGATTTAGTGCTTACTGAATATTGCGCATCGGGTTCTTGAACTTGAGTTTGTAGCCGGTACCCCGCCACATGGGAGTGCCGGCTCGATAAGCCGCCCGGGCAATCATATGGACACCAATTGGCACTGTAAGTAATAAGAATAAAATAGCGGCTATGGCCCTGGCTGTTACCTGAGCGTCGCTAAAAAGAATTGCTACGCCCGCCAGCAATAATCCGCAACACACCGTAGCCCCTTTTCCCGATGTACTCATTCGAGTGTAAAAGTCCGGCATTCGCAGCAAGCCCAAAGCGGCGCTGAACCCAAAAAAACTGCCCACCAGAATTATCAAAGCGATAAAAATTTCATCAAATGTCATCATGATCCCTATGGCTGTGGGTGACTGTGCGCGAGCCGCTTTTTTCAATAAAACGGGCAAAGGCCACACTCACTAAAAATGCGACCAGGGCCAGGGCGATGGCAGCGTCCAGATACACGGGTTGTCCCGAGGCGATTGCCAGTAGTGCACAGTAGGCTACCGCCAAAATATTGAGAACATCCAGGGCGACAACCCTGTCTGCTAAGGTGGGGCCCAAAGCGATACGCAGGAAGCACATCACCAGGGCGAGTAACAATAGAAAGGAAGCAATATTGATTGCTACTGTGACCAGTGGCGAATGAATATCGATAATTGTGAGAAACATCAGGAAACAGCCTCCTTAACCCGTTTCTCAAATCCCTCCCTAATCTCCTCGCGAAAGGTTTCTGGATCACTGACAAACATAGTATGTACGATTAAGGCATCATTGTTGGGTGTGACATCCAATACCATAGTGCCCGGTGTCAGCGAAATTAAATTAGTGAGAATAAAAATCTGGTTTCTATCGAGCCTCTCCATGGGTAGTCGTACTACCAGGGGCCGGCTTTGCAAGCGGGGCGAAAAGACTTCGTAGGCGGCACGCAGGCTGGATAAAACAAGCTCCTCGATAAAGAAAAAGAATAAATGAGCCAAACGGGGCAAGCGGGTAAAGTAAGTCTGTGCCCCGGGTAATATAGGTGAGACTCGCAGTGCCAGAAATCCGATCAGAAAACCAAAGAAAAAATTTGCCATGGAAGCATTGCCGGTCAGGGCCGACCAACTGATCGCGAGCAATAAATTTAATAGAAAAATACGCATTTCTATTTATCCATCCCAAAGTTAATGAGTGGTACCTGGTAACACGGCGTTCAGGTAATCATCAGGCTCCAATAACTCTCCGGCAGCCCCCAGGGAGTATTCGATAAAAGGCTCGGGAACCAATCCCAAAGCCAAAGTGATTAATGCCAATAACGCGACTGGCAACAGCCGCTGGAAGCGCTCTGCGCCGCTGAGGCTATATAAATTCTTGCAGTGCTCCTGGGGGTGTGGCTTCCAGAATGCCTCTGCCCATATTTTACTCATTGAAAATAGGGTAAGCGCCCCGGTAATCAGTGCGACGGCAGCGACGATATAGGCGGCTTGATCGAGGCTTGCTTTGACTAATAGCAATTTTGCCCAGAACCCAGATAATGGTGGGAACCCCGCTAAGCTAAATGCGGCGATAAAAAAGAAAGTAGAGAGAAGTGGGCTGGCGCGATATAAACCACCAATTTCATTGAGCTCATAACTACCAGTAAGGCGCTGGGCAGTACCGCTAATCAGGAATAAATTTGTCTTTGCCACAATATTGTGGACCATGTAGAACACAGATCCGGCCAATGCTAAAGGGCTGTTCAGTGCTAATCCCAATACCAGGAATCCAATCTGGCTGATGATATGGAATGCGAGTATCTTGCGGAATTCGTACTGTGCTGCTGCGCCCAAAACACCCGTCAGCATGGTGAGTAATGCAGCTCCCAATAAAATATCCCGGGTGAAATCCAAATCATTGGGAAATATTAAAGTAAAGGTGCGAATTAGCGCATAGACGCCGACTTTGGTCAGAAGACCGGCAAAGACAGCGGTTACAGCGACCGGTGGAACATGGTATGAAGCGGGCAACCAGAAAAAGAGTGGAAATATTGCCGCCTTAATTCCAAAAGCGCAGATAAAAATAACTGCCAATGTTGAAATCGCGACGGGATTTTGTACCTCGGCCAGAGAAATATGCAGCTGCGCCATATTAAGGGTGCCGGTGAGACCATAAAGCAACCCGATAGAGGTCAGCATCAACAGCGTGGATACAAGGTTTAATGCTACATACTTGATGCCACCGTCCAGCTGTATTTTTTCACCCCCCAGTACCAGCAGTGCGAAAGAGGCAATCAGCATCACCTCAAACCACACATACAAATTAAATAGGTCGCCGGTGATAAAGCTACCGCTAACACCGGCCAATAACAGTTGAAAGAAACTGTGAAAGCCAAGTTTCACCCGTTTCTCACTGATATCTGAAATGGCAAATAGAGAGACACACAAACCCACGATGGCACTGATCAACAGCATTACCGCACTGAGCCGATCGGCGACCAATGTGATTCCGAAGGGAGCCTGCCAGTCTCCCATTTGCCCAGCCTGAGGGCCCTGGCTTTCTACCAGGACAAGAATATAAAGGTTAATGCAAAGGGCAGTGAGGCATCCCAATATCGAAATGGCAGAGCAAAGGTATCTACGGCCTCGAGCGGGAAATGTGATTAACGCCGTGGCGATAGGGATTAGGAATGGCAGGGCCAATAACCAACTCAAGTGGTCTTCTTCCTCTTGGGTTTGACAGGCTCGGCAATACGCATGCTATCCACATCTAATGTACCCAGCTCACGGTAAGCCTGGGCGATCAGGGCTAGGGCAAAGGCCAGCAGGCCGAAGCCAATTACGATTGCGGTTAGGATCAGGGCTTGGGGTAGGGGATTGGCAACAATAATTTGCGGGGCTTCCTGATCCTTGGGTACCAGCGGTGGTGAGGCGCGTGTCAACCGCCCCGCGATGAAAATTGCCAAGTTGGCGGCATTGCTAATCAGTACCAAGCCGAACAGATAGTGCAACAGGTGGCGGGCTAGCATAAGGTAGACTCCGGTAGCAATCAGGATGCCGACGACAACGGCGAGGGGAGCTTCCATATCAGCTGGCCTCTTCCAAGGCAAAAATTAGTGTGAGAACGGCTCCGAGTACTGTCAGATAGACCCCAATATCAAAAAATAAAAGATTGCTGATAATGATTCCGCCATTTTCTTTGCTACCTACAATGGCAAACCACTGCCCGGAAAAGGGGCCGTCTCCCCAAAATAGAGCCATCAACCCAGATAATCCGGCGATGACAACTCCCCAGGCGGCGAGAGTTCCTGGAGGTATGCGCAGAGCACTTTGTGCCGCCTCCATCCCCCAAGCCATGGCAAACAGAGCAAAAGCAGAAGCGGCGATTAATCCAGCAATAAATCCGCCTCCGGGATAATTGTGTCCACGTAACAGCATATAAATGGAGAAGACCAAGATCAGCGCTACCAACACACGGGTCGCTGTCTGTAGGATAATAGAATTCACTGCTTGCCCCGTCTTAAATGATGACCGAGTAAGGTCACCGCAGCGACAGCTGCGGTAAACACCACAATAATCTCCCCGAAAGTATCCAGGGCCCGGAAGTCCACCAGAATGACATTGACGATATTGCGCCCATGAGCCTCGGGTACAGCAGCTTCCTTGTAAAATTCACTCACTGGGCTCTCGAATGGGGTTTGCAGAACCACCAGAATGCTAATGGTAAATAAAAGGCCAACTGTGGCACCGAGCAGTGCATCCCTGGGACGAAAGCCTTCCTTCTTACCGGGAGTAAATACGGGCAGACGTGGAAGAATCGCAGCAATTAATACCAAGTAGAGTGTTTCCACCAGAATCTGTGTAATGGCCACATCCGGTGCACCAAAGAAGAGATAAATTAGAGCGATACCCACACCAAGAGCGCCGAGAGCGCAAATGGCGGTGAGAGGTTTACGCGCAAAACCCGCAGTAAACGTACCTCCTACCGTCAGCAGTATGGCTGCCCACTCTTTTAAATTAAGTCGTGGCGCAGTGTATTCCAGTGAGAAGTGGCCGGTATGAACAAAGGCATAAAAAAGGGCCATCGAGAGCGTAACAAAGATGACTGTGAGATAACGACGCATAATTCCATTTTGCAATATGCGTGTTTGCAGTGCGGCAAAAGTTTTTAATAGTTCTAAGGATTTATCCCACAGTAGATCGGCGCTAGTTGGCGCATGGGTAAAGTCCCAGTTTAGCCAGGCACGCATACGTTTAAGATTGACATACATAATCACTCCGAGCACAAAAGTAAGAATGCTCATCAGGAGCGGAATGTTAATACCGTGCCAGAGTTTCAGGTCGATGGTTTCCGGAAGGCCAAGTATCGCTGTCAGTGCCGGTTCTACCAGTCCGCCACCGACTAAGTCCGGGGCCAAACCAAATGTGAGGCCGAAGGCGCTTAAAACTAGTGGGCTTATCCACAAACCAGGAGGTGCCCAGCGAATACGACTGGCATCTTTGGGGGGAGGGCCAAAGAAGGGTTTGATGGCCACCATGCCGGCTACTGTCACCGTTACTGCATTGGCAAAAATTGCTGCTGTGCCCACCAGTGCGGGCTCTGAAGCGACCGCCAGTGCACCTTCATATTTCAGTTCTTTACCAATAAACCCCAAGAACGGCGGGAATCCTGCCATGGATAGGGCTGAAGCCAGTGCAGCTATAAAAGCAAAGGGCAATAACTTCGCCAGGCCATGAAGCCTGGTTAAATCCCGAGTACCTGTCTGCCGATCGATAATGCCCACCACCATAAACAGTGCGGCTTTATAAAAAGAGTGAACCAGCAAGAAAGTAATTGCAGCGGCGACGGCAGCTGAAGCATCAGAACCCAGAAACATGGTGATAGTGCCCAGAGCGATCACGGTGGTATAAGCGAGGGCCAGTTTCAGGTCTGTTTGACGCAGGGCGGCCAATGCCGCCACTGCGGCAGTGGCAATACCGGTGCAGGTTAAAATCCACTCCCAGTATTCAGTGTGAGCCAGTACCGGATGTAGGCGCGCAAGAAGGTAAATACCGGCTTTGACCATAGTGGCGGAATGTAGATATGCGCTCACCGGTGTTGGCGCCGCCATGGCATTGGGCAACCAAAAATGGAAGGGCAGCTGTGCCGACTTTGAGAATGCTCCGATAAGTACCAGTATCAAGATAGGAAGATACAGTGAACTGGATTTAATCTGTTCACCTTTAATTAACAATTCTTCAAGATCATAGCTATCGACAATCTCTCCCATTAATAGGAAAGCGGTTAGTAAGCAAAGTCCCCCTAAGGCAGTTACCAGTAAGGCTTGCAATGCTGAGCGTCGTGCAACAGCACTGGAGTGGTTAAAGCCAATCAGGAGGTAACTTGCGACCGTCGTCACTTCCCAAAACACAAATAAAGTAATGAGATCGGATGCCAATACCAACCCCAGCATTCCGATCATAAATAGATAGAGATAAAGGAAGAAACGTCGCAATAGTGGATTGCCACGTAAATACTCAGCTGCGTAAATGGTGATAAAAAATCCAATACCGCTGATTAATAAGGCAAATAAGAAGCTGAGGCCATCGATATAGAAGCGTAGGGATACGCCCAGCTCTGGAACCCAGCTAATGCCAAAAGAAAACTCTCTACCAGCGGAAATGTCGGGCAGATGAAAAAGTAATGACAAAGCGATAATGGCCGGAGGAATCGGAGAAAGCAGGGAGATCCATCTTCCCGGCGTTTTTTTATCGCCATTGCGACTTTCCATGTCGCCTGCTGATCCCATTATTTTATCCCTGGTGACTCGATGCCTATATACAGCAGTGATTCACTGCCAAGTTAATAGTTTAGGTGTAAACCAGAGATTGTCGCTTTTAGGGTGAGTAGTCTTGTGCTTGTGAATATGAACATGCCGGTTAGATAGAGTTTAATGCCTGTTACGAGAAGCGGTATCTTAGAGCAGGTTTACAGTCTACACAGAATTAGTCTGTTGATAGATCGCCTATTATCGAGGCAAGTCGAACCATAGTGCGATAAGATCATTTGCTGAAGCGGTTAATACTATTTTTTCCCGATAAACTCCCAAGCCATCTCCCGCCACGAGCAGATGGCTGCCATTGAGTTCGGCATTACCAGCGATGATATGAAGATATCCTGGGCGCTTAAGGGTATCCAACCTTAAACTCTCACCGGTGCGTAGTTGGAGGCGAAATAAGCTGGCATTCTGGTGAATAATTAGTGAGTTATCGCGTCCATTGGGAGTTGCCAATGGAGTTAGCGCCCCAGCTTGAGTAATTGTCTTTTGTTCATAGCTGGGTTGAATATTTTTCCGGTTAGGTTGAATCCAGATTTGTAGGAATTTAAGATTTTTAGTCTTTGAGTGGTTATACTCTGAATGGGTAATACCTTTACCTGCACTCATTCTTTGAATCTCACCGGCGGGAACGACAAAGTGGTTTCCCTCGCTATCTAAATGTTCGATAGCACCCTCCAGAATGTAGGAAATAATTTCCATATTCTGATGACCATGAGTGTCAAATCCTGCCCCAGGCTTTACGGTATCATCGTTAATAACTCGCAGCGCGGAAAACCCCAGATGATGCGGGTCATAATAGTGCCCAAATGAAAAACTGTGTTTGCTGTGTAGCCAACCAAAGCGGGCTTGCCCCCGTTCCCCTGATGGTCTGAAGTAGTACATAGCCGGTTCCTTATCGGTAGAAATAATTTGGCTATGGTAGGCTGCTGTGGTTATAGGAGATATTGGATAATAATGAATCGGTTATTCGTATTAATAGAATGTTTAAGATTCTTCAGAGGTTGGCATATCTAAGGTCAGTAATCTTAGCTCACCAATAAACTCTCTAGCGGCAGGGCCTAATTTATCCTGGTCTTTAAAGTTCAAGAAAAAACTTGTGGAGCGCAGGCTGCCGTTTTTTAACTTAAGCTTTTTAAGTGTCCCCGCATTGAGTAACTTAGAAATTAGGGGTATGGGTAGCCAGGCGAATCCGAGGCCCTGTTCAATAAGATCCAAGGAAGCCCGTAAACTACCTACCTTCCAGCGCTGTTCGGCTCCCAGCCAGCCTGAATCCCTGTTTGTCTGCATAGCTGAGTCCCGCACAATAATCTGTCGATATAATTTCAGATTCTCGTAAGTCAGTTCGCAATTTAATTGATGCAGTGGATGATCTCTATGAGCGACAGCGACAAATTCTATACGGCAAATTTCATCGTTGAGAGCATTTTTCATACGAAAGACAGAAAGGCCTAAATCCACAAGCCCTTCTTGGATCAACTCATTGGTACCGGACAATACGGTATCGACAATATCGATATTCACCTGGGGATATCTCGCCGAAACTTTCTCCAGTGCCTGAAAAACCACACTTTGGGGGAAGGCGCCATCTACAGCGATACGCAGTTCTGATTCCACGCCTTCACCAAGGGTTTTGGCAATATCCTCGATACGGGAGACTTCATCCAGCAGGTATTGGCCACGGCGCAACATTAGGTTGCCAACTTCCGTGAGTATCACTTTGCGGCCAGATACCTCAAAAAGCTTGACTCCGAGAGCAGCTTCCAGGTTACTAACCGCATTGTGAATACTGGATTGGCTTTTGTGGACTCGCGCAGAAGCCTGATTAAAACCACCGGCATCCACTACCGCTTTAAACATGCGCCATTGTTCTAAGGTGGTTTTTTGCATTATGTAACCCCTGATTCTTATACCGGTAGTTGTGGATAAATATCAAGGGTAAAGCTGTACGGCCTAGAACCCCAAATACTTGCCCCAAGCGAGGGGCAAGGGCATTTATACCCGATTGTGGGGGCTGTTGTAATCGATCATCGGACCCACCGGTACCACCTGGCTGGGGTTGATGGATTTATGGCTAAAATAGTAGTGGCGTTTAATATGGTGGAAATTCACTGTCTCTGAGACCTGGGGCCATTGGTATAGCTCCCGGACATAATTGCGCACGTTGGGGAAGTCTTCCAGACGCTGCCGGTTACACTTGAAATGGCCGTGATAAACGGAATCAAAGCGAATTAAAGTTGTGAATAGTCGCCAATCTGCCTCAGTGATCTTATCGCCTACCAGATACCGCTGCTTACCTAATATTGCTTCTACCTTATCCAGGGCATCAAATAAGTCTAGGTAGGCCTCTTCATAAGCGGATTGAGTCGTCGCGAAACCACAGCGATAAACCCCGTTATTGATATTTTCATAGACCAATTGATTGATGGCTTCGATATCTCTCTGTTTGCCTTTGGGATAAAAGTCTTGTGTATCACCAGTCATTTCATTAAACGCACTATTAAACATGCGAATTATTTCGGATGACTCATTGCTGACAATACAGTTTTGCAGTTTGTCCCAAAGTACTGGGACCGTAACGCGGCCGGAGTAGTCGGATTTATTGCGAGTGTAAACCTGATGCATAAAGTCATAAGCAAATAGTGCATCACCGCTACTACCCTCATCGGTATTGAAGCTCCATCCCTGCTCAAGCATATCCGGGCTTACAACGGAAGTACTGATATGTTCTTCCAGCTTTTTCAATTTACGGAAAATCAAGGTGCGATGAGCCCAGGGGCAGGCCAGGGATACATATAGATGGTAACGCCCAGACTCAGCTTTAAAGCCACCTATGCCACTGGGCCCTGCGCTGCCATCGACAGTAATCCAGTTGCGTAACTGTGCAGCCTCTCGCTTAAATGCGCCACCTGAATTCTTGGTGTCATACCACTGGTCGTGCCACTGGCCATTAATTAACAATCCCATGTCATACTCCTAAATAGCGGTTGTTTTGTGACTGGCTTCAGATGGAATCAATGTATTTTCTTTCTATTGTCCAAGCTGAAACGACCAGCGCCATGGGCTGCTATCACCAGAAAACCACCGGCTATAGCCAGGTTCTTAAAGAACATTAGAAACTGCATTTGATCTTCCAGGTTGTTATGGAACAGGAGCGCAGTGAGTAAGCTAAATCCGGCGAATGCCAGAGCAGTTAATCGAGTTTGAAAACCTGCAATCAGAGCTAAGGCACCGGCTATCTCAAATAGTATTACCAATGGGAGCAGAAACTCGGGTAGACCACCGTAGGCCAGGTATTGAGCGCTACCCTCATAGTTTTGGATCTTGTTAACGCCTGCCAGTAAAAAGATTGCTGCCAAGCCAATACGTCCGGAAAGGTCTGCGACGGCTGGAAACAAGGAACCACTGGGGGCATTTGATGCTGTGGATAAAGTGGAAGTATTCATTGTGTCGGTCCTTAAACTGTAAATTGAGCGCCACTGCGGAGTAGCTTCTGTGGATAAAGGGCAGTTTATAGAGGACGAGCAGAATGAAAATTGGTTAAATTCGACCATATCATTCGAATAAATCGAACATCGGATTGGCCGGGTTCATTGAGAAGTGGACAAAAGGCCGCTCAAAAGTGATAGCCGATACCTATTGAGTAGACCCAGGGGTCAATATCTACATTCACATTGATGCGGTCGTAGTCGTTATCTTCTGTGCGGAAGCGAATTTTTGCCTTGGTATCGATACTTAAGTACCAGATAGCCGCATTAAACAGCCAGTTGCTCTCTCGTCCAAAGGCAATATCTATGCCCACTTCCCCTGCCAAGCCCCAGGAATTGCTCAGGCTCAGGGATGCTCTTGAGTCTGCACCCAGGGCCGTATCGAAGTAGTTTTGTGCCGTACGGCTGATATCTTCATCGAAGAAATGGGTGTAGTTAATTCCTACACCAATATAGGGCTGCACCCAGGACTCGGTGCATACCGGATACCATTGTACGCTGAGGGTTGGGGGAAGGTGCTTGATGTCACCCAGGGATACCCGACCCAGTGGATCACCGGTATCCGGGTCCGGTAAACCGCGCACATCAAGATCGTGCCGGAAAGGTACAGCTGCCAGTAATTCCAGTCCCCAATGGTCTGCAAATAACCAGGTACCAGTGATGCTAGCGGAGTAGCCTGTATCCACGTAGACCCGGGTGTAGTCCAAGGGGGTGCCATTTAGGCGGAGTCTGCCAGAGTCGTCGTTTGGATCGACCGCAGCAGCGCCAACGCGAACGATAAAATCTCCCTTTTTATAGTCCGCAACCGACTGACCGGTAAGCAATAGTACCGTGCAAAAAACTAATGTCAGATTGATTCTTTTCATGCCCAACTTTCCAGAAGTACGACTGAAAATATGTAGGAGGGTTGATAGCAACAGGAATACTGTAATCTATCGCTAGATTATTAGTGTAGATGTCTTTGAGGTCTGGGTTTATAGATAGCAAGAGCTGAGGCGCAGTAATTTATTGGTATAACTTTGTAAGCTTCTGCTGGGAATAAATTCCTATTTTCTGAGAAAGATTGCCCAGAAAAGGGTTTGGTTTCCTATTGCGAGGATAATTGTAGAATCGGTTAATTTATTGAGTGAAATTGCCCTGTATTATTTTGTGTTTTTACGTTGATATGTATTTAGCGATTCCTGATCAGTGTATTTTGCTTGATGTGCAGTAAAACTCACTATCAATGATCATATAAGACACCAGGCTAGAGATTTAATAACATGCTTAAGATAATACAGGGAGCAATGCAGCTCACAGGGCGACTATCCCCAAAGTTATCGGCAAATATTGCAATGTATCTGTCTTCACGACCCAGACGCTATGCTGACTCCGAACGTGAGAGATCGCAGCTGGCTCAAGCCAAGAAGATTACCTACCGGGGTGCTTTAGGTACAGAAAACACAGCCTGGTCCTGGGGTGAGGGCCCTGTGGTGATTCTATGCCACGGCTGGGAGGCCAAAGCCGCAAAAATGGCAACCTTGGCAATGGCAATTGCCGATCAGGGTTTCCAAGCGGTAGCCATCGATGCTACCGCTCATGGCCACTCTGAGGGCAAGGTTTGTAATTTTGATATTATGGCGAAAGATATCTGCTCTCTAGCCAGCCAGTTTTCGGAAATATTTGCCATCGTCGGTCACTCGATGGGCGGAATGATGACAATGCGTGCGCGGGAGTTTGGGCTTAAAGCCCAGTGCTACGCAATACTTGGCTCACCGAGTGCTCCCCTGCCCATTATAGAAATTATGAAAAAAATGCTGAAGGTGAGCCCTGGAACAGCAGAGTTATGCCAAGACAAGATTGCCAGTCAAATAGGGTATTCTTGGCAAGAGTTGTTGCAGTGTAAAATGTATACACCGGAAGAGACCCCGCTTCTGATGATTTACGATACTGAAGACGATGAAGTGCCGATTTTTCATGGAGAGAGAATTCATAAAACCTGGCCCGCAGCGGAGATGATCAAAATTAGCGGCGTTGGGCATCGGAAAATAGTTTGGGATGCTGAAGTGATAGAGCTTGTAAGTAACTTCCTTCAGCAGCAGAAGAGTAAAAAAATAGTAGTCAAAGGTACTCTAAATAAAATAGCTTGAATACTGATAAAGTTTTCATCTTATAAAAATGGGCCTGAAAGGCCCATTTTTATTTGTGTGAAAGAGAGCTACGTTTAGGATTTACTATTTTGGGCTGCCAAAAATTTTTGATATTGATAGGCCGCCCCCAGCATACATAATCCCACTAACATACAAACGACTATCTTCTGTATTAGTGAGAAGTCCTGCATATCCCAGAGCACAATCTTCAGTGCAGCTATGCCGTAGATAATTAGTGACAACTTAAGTAACTTCTGGGTTTCGGGCTTTAATGTCTGGAACAATAGTAGGGTTGCATGGACAACGAGAGCGAAGGAAACTGCTGGTAGCCACATGGCATCAAATAGCTGTGCTAATAGAGCTACGTAAACAAAAATCGCGGTAACATGCACCAGCCACATATTTGCCATTCGATGACCAGACCAAACGGCTCTTGTAGGCAGGGTTTTGTGGTAAACCAGCAAGACAGCGATGCCAAGAGAGACCAGGTTATAGGCTCCAATCCACTCTGCATTGTGCGATTTCACAATGACAGCTCCGACTTGAATCAGTGTGATTAATTCAAAAATACCCAGTGTCAGCATGTAGAAGGGCGTAAGCTGGTTGCGTACTGGTGCCAGCTTGGGTTGGCTGAAAAAGAGGCTTCCAAAATAGAGCTGGGTGAGTAGTAATGACAGGATAAAGTCATGAGTTAAAGTGTAACTGACAGCTATCAGCACTGCCGCAAAATAGTAAAAGGCCATCGGGAATACAGGCTTCAGTGCCCAGTGAATAGCATGCTGCCACTCCCTACCTGCGGGGTATCGCTTTAAGCCCTGGCCAAACCATATGAGCCCTATGAAGCTGGCTACTCCCAGCAATAGCCCCTCCATCGCCTTGCCCTGCCAGCCGACAAACTCCTGTAGGAGACAACCGCCGATAGTGATAAGGCTTGCAGCAGAAATCAAAATGCGAACTTCTTGTTTTAGATGTTCCATCCGCAGCCATTTGTAGAGGAATAGGGCAATACCACACGAGAACCACATAGCAACAGTGAAGTAGTCACTGGCCTTATACAGTATGGTAGGTAAGGCAATAATGGGCAGTAAAGCGTAAAAGAGTTTACGCAGTGCCAATGCCAGCTTCTGCCCTGGTGATTGTATATTCAGCTGGTGATAAAGCTCCGCAAGCAACCAAAGTCCCAGGAAAGCTTCAATACTGGCGATTTTTCCGTAGGGGATTTGATCGTAGAAATGAAGGTTGCCTACAACCGATGCACTGGCTAACAGTGGGACAAACAACAGAAGGTAATGCCAGAGACCGAGCCACTCGCTAAATGCTGAATTCATGCGCTGGCTACGCCAGATCAGGAAAGTCATTGGCAGTGGTGCCAGCAACCACATCCCTTGCGGCCAGATAATACCCACCGATAGCAGGAAGCTCGCAGATAAAAGCAGTCCGAAAGCATTATCTGCGATATAAGTGAAACGTTGTTCTGCGGGAGTGATTTTACCAGCACTACGGCGTAATAACTGGGTGATCGCAAAGGCCCCAGCACTGAGGGTTAGCCAGTTAGTCCAGCCTGCACTCACCTCTAAGGAGAATAGTAGTGGAGCAGGAACCAAGCTTTCAGCCACCCATACGAGAGCTTGCAAGAATAAGGTTACGCCGGCGAGGGCTAGAGCGATATAGCCCTCACTTCGCACACTGACAAAACCAAAATGTATTCCAAGGTAAATCAGCAGGAGGCCCTCCAGGCACCACACAATGCCCAAAAATTCAGGGCTGCAGAGTGCCAGAATTGCCAGGCCTGTTAACAAGCCCCCATGGAGTAAAGCTATTGCGAGGATACTGCGGGCTGAGGCACTGTTAATATCGTAGCCGAACAGGTGGCGTGAGTAGATGGCGAGCGCGGCCCAGGGTATTAGGTTGAGTAACCAAACCACACCTAGTGCATTAGCAGTGGGTGCTAGAGACCAGCTAATATGAATAAATAGCACCAGGTTTGCTGCCAGCAAACCGAGGCGCCTCCTATCCATTTCCTTGCCACTAAGCCCACCCAGTATGTAATGGGCAAACCCGTAGAAGAAACCTTGCAGTATCAGTAACAGACCCCAGTTTGAGCTAGACTCGCCCAAGTTTGCGACTGAAAACTCGAACATCCCTGCGCTGAGCGCCATAGTGACCACCGCCAGCTGAGGCCACTGAATCAACTTGGACAAACGCAGCATTGCGAGCGCGAGTACCAACAAGTAGCTGAGATAAATAACTGCGGATGGATCAAAATGATTGGCCACCAAGGGCATCGTGGCTCCACCCAGCAGAGTCACCATGGAAACAACACGGGTCTCGAATAGTAGGGCGAGTAAATAAGCAACTCCGGTAGTTACTACAAGCAGCCCCACGCCGATGGGAATCGGAACCAACTGATAGTAAGGCCCAGCAAAGTAACCACATAAGTAAAGCAGTATGACCCCGAGAGCGATCAGTCCTGAGCCGTAATCCGCCATGTTGGGCATGCGCCGCCTGAACATTACTCCACCAGTAGTAGTCGCGGCTGCTACCAGGAAGCCTAAAGTCACTTTACCTACAGGCCCCAAATAGGCATTGAAAGAAAACTGCAACAGGTAAGCAAAACCAAACACCAGCGCCAGGATGCCGGCAGCGGTCATAAAGAAGACAGGAGCCTTCCCTTGGCTTTGATAGTGCCGGTAGAAACTCATCAGGGAGCCCCATACTCGGCTAATGGGTTCCAGAGCAGGTTCCAATAGACTCGGTAGCTCCTCAGATAGCCATTTAGCGTGTCTACCAGGCTTCTCGGTTCTGTTAGGAGCATTGGTAATAGTACTTGCTGGCTGGGTTGGAGTTTCAGGAAGAAGGGGAGTAGCTTGCCCTGTCGACGGGGATCTGGAGGGATGAGTACCCATCAATTGGGATAGCTCATCTTCAGGCTCATCCACTGTCGGGAGCTGACTTGCCAACTGATCCCCAGTATCTTGCTGTATCTGTGCTTCTAGAGTCGATAACCGTTGTTCGAATATCTCAATGCGACGGCGATTATCTCGCTCCAGCAGGGCTAGTTCCGCGCGAAGTGATTGCAGTTCACTTTCCATAACTTGCTCTAAATGCTTTTTTCCGAGGCTACCTGGGCCTGACTGAGGGAACAAGTATTTATAGGGTTATGGATACCTATTCAATTAGTTTTGATAAATGTATCACTGTTTGTCAGGTAAGTGTTCGCCAACTGCCTCGTTGGTAACTAATAAAATCGTAGGAAGATTTAGTACAGTGAAGATTGCTGTTTTTGTTCTGTCTGTTTTACGGTGATTGGGGCAGGGGAGATCGTTTGTTGTCACTCAACCAAGAAACTTGATAGGTCTCGATAAGATAGTTCTTTCACTGTATAGCGCTTACCAAAACTACTTTTTCTATATTTTTACTTTTTTGCACTTAATATTTCAATGTGGAAAAATCATTTGACCCCCTGTAATTCAAAATATATAAGTTCCACCAGAAAAAAGATTAAACATCTTTAAATATTTCACGGAAAATATGGAAGCTAGGTTTCAAAGATCTAAATATCGCATGTTGTTAATCATTTGTTGTTGTCAATTTCATATGCTCGATTGTGTATCCCTCAAGTAACTTTGTGATTTTGTATCAGGTAGAACAGTAGATATTCCCAAATAGTAAAAGTTGTCAGTAATTATTATGGATGTTCAAAGAGCCATTCCCACAGAAAGATCGCATTCACTTGTAATGGCAGCAATACTTGATACTTTGCCATTAGCAATAGCTGTAATTCCCTGGGGGATTCTTTGTGGCTCTTTAGGGATTAAAATGGGCTTGAGTCCACTAGAATCACAGCTAATGTCCTTACTGGTATTTGCCGGGGCAGCCCAGTTATCGGCTCTTTCCATTATTGGTGTGGGCGGTGGACTTTCGTCTATTCTTGGTAGTACAGCAGTTGTAAGTTCTCGCCATTTACTCTACTCAGCAACTTTTAGAAATGAAGTTTTAAAGCTGCCTATATACAAGCGAATTGTATTTGCCTTTCTTCTTACGGACGAAATGTTTGCAGTTGCAGAGAATAAAAAGAGAGTGCTTGGATATTTTTCGTTTGAATATGCGCTAATGTCCGAATTTACCCTTTTACTTAATATGGAATTTATCCACCTTTGTAGGCGTTGTTGCAGGAAAGAGTATTCCAAATTTAGAAGCGCTTGGATTGGAATTTGCAATTGCTGCAACTTTTATTGCTATGGTAGTTCCAAATATTAAATCTAGGGCTACTATTATAGCTGTTTTGATTTCGGCAGTAAGTTCCGTAATGTTTCATATTTATGCAGTACCCAATGGATTACTCTTTTCAGGATTGATGGGTATGTGCATAGGTTATCTATTGGAAGATAAGGTCGAGGAGGAAGAGGTATGAGTATTTATACAATCTTAGCAATGTCTACCATTACTTTTTACATGCGTTATGCTTTTTTTGTAAAGAATCTTCCAATAGAGCTAAACAATAATACCCAACGTTTTTTAAGATTTACTGCACCCTGTATATTGACCTCAATGGCTGCTCCAATCGTATTTGGAGAGGTTGAGCTTTCCAATTCTGATCTGGCTAACCCCTTCCTTGTGGCAGGTCTCTTTACTATTTCAGTTAGCTGCGTGATTAAGAATATCCTTGCCGTTGTCCTTCTTAGTATATTTGCATTTTCAGTGATGAAGTTCTTTTTTAGCTGAAAGAGCTTTAACTGTTTAGAGCGAAAGCTACTCGGCAGCAAGTTTAGTAGGCTGAAGTTAGGTTAAGCCAATTTTTGATAGTAAATTAAGGTGTCAGTTTAAATTAATTTGCTCTTCTTGCTCTTCTTGCTCTTCTTGCTCTTCTTGCTCTTCTTGCTATTAATGGTCTAAGTATTATCAGGCGTTAACTTAACTGAGTCACGATAGCGTGCCAGTTCATCTAAAAGCCACTGCTGGGATACTTCTTTAGGCTTTTCGGCACACTTAATATGGTAGGGCTTGCCACTAAAGGTGCTCTTGGTTGCACTTAGCCTAATAAAATCCTCCGCGCTATCAATTTTGTTGGAGAAATACTTATATTTCTTCTCCATATGCTCCACTGCTTCCTGGCTGGTGTGCTCACTATCGTTGCGGATAAAGGTACACTCTGAAGCAGAGACAAACTCCATTAGGTGGTTTATTTCGTTGATAGGAGTATCTGCCTGAGCCAGGATGGAGGACATACTTAGCGAGATAATAGTAAGTAAAGTTGAGAGACTTTTAATCATTTTCCCATTACTTGGCTGTGGAGTATCAGGGGGGCATTAGCGGGCCAAGAACTGGTATAGAGTCAAGAGGAGCTCTATACCAGAACTTATACCAAGGCCAGCAGCCTGGTGCTTTAAGTGTTCTTAGTGACTATCACTTTTGCAGTGCACTGTACGCTCTTGCTAGCTTCCTCTCCAACAATTTCAGAGGATTCAGTCAAAATTTGGGAGACCGTAAGTTCAGAGGCAGAGATCACCTCCATCATTTCCTTCTTACAGTTGGTGATGTTGATTGCATTAGAGATAGCTGGGTCGTAGCTGATTTTGTGAGAGAAGTTTCTCTCTTCTTCACCATTACGGCTTCTTTTGATGCTTTGGAACGCCTCTTTACCCGCATCTACAGTATCCCCGATCACGTTGCTAGGCTGTACCTCGAGCTTCATACAGGAAGTGGTGGCCAAGGCTATTGCAATAATGGTTAAGAATTTGTTCATTTCTTCTTTAGGCTCTTGAAATTGTAGTGTTTAACCCTTAATAGAACGGTAAGCCTACCGTTCAGAAGTCTAGAGGATCATTCTACATGAGCGGCCGTATTGAGTCGTAACAGAACTCGAATTGTAGTTGATAATCAGTCAGGGCTGATTGCATATTGTTCAAATCGGTTGATAAAAATACATTCAAGATAGAGCTTGCTCGCTAGGAACTAACTCTGGAAGTGGTTCTTAGTGGTTTTTCCATAACTAGTATTATGGAATGGTTCCTGGCTTATTGAACTTATTGCCTTCTACTCAAATTTCGACATTCGTTTGTTCTATTGACAATTCCGAGTCAAAGGTTACTGACCTGCGTAGGTATTGAGTTTCTAGTCTTTTCTTTAAAATTCCTGGGGAGATCAAAAAGGTTTTTTCACCCTAGTTATTAATAAAAATGATAACAAGGAATTACTACTTAACTTCTAGGGTCACTTTGTTCAAAGGTCTATACAGTGAATGATTGGTCACCAATCTATTTGGTACGATCTGGGTGTAAAATCCACAAAGATCCTTATTTTGTCCATAATTTCTTTGCTAAAGTTGCGCCCCATAAAAGTTCAACAAAAAAATTTGTTAAAAACTCTTGGGGAGATCATATAGTGAGCAGCTTTAAGAAAGTTTTGTGCCTCAGCTCTATCATTTCAATTGCAGCTTGCGGAGGTGGAGGTGGAGGCGGCGGTGGCAGTTCGAATGAAGGTGGTTCGGGTGGTGGTTCAACTAATAGCGCCCCTGAGTTTGTCTCTGCAAGTGAAGTCACTACGGAGGAAAATAGTACCGGTATTTTGCTTACACTATCCGCTAGTGATGCCGATGGAGACAGCATTAGTTACAACACTATCGGCGGAGAAGACCAGTCCCGTTTTCTGATAGATAACGGTAACCAGTTGCGCTTTGGTTTTGCTCCAGACTTCGAGAATCCTGCCGACGCAGATGGAGATAATATCTACCAGGTGGTAATTGAGGCTAGCGATGGCAACGGAGGTCAGGCGAGCCAGGAAATTGTGGTAACAGTTACTAATGTCAACGATGGCGCTCCCGAGTTTTCATCTGCAACTGAAGTTACAGTCGAAGAAGGTGTAAGCGGAATTTTTTACACCGCTACGGCCCAGGACCCAGATGGAGATGAGGTCACATTTTCATTGAACGACGATGCTGATACGGCATTGTTTTCTATTGATTCTGCTAGCGGTGAACTTAGCTTTAACACTGCTCCAGATTTTGAGTCTCCTGCGGATAGTGACAAAGATAATTATTATCAGCTATCAATCAGCGCTGCTGATAGTGAAGGGATCGTCAACCAGCTTACGCTACAAGTGTCTGTGACTGATCTAGTTATACCTTCCGCTCGTATGGTTTTCCCCACTGGTGGTGCCAATATGGGAGGGAAGCTTTCCAACCTCGCTCTTACTACCAGGGTCTTAGACCTGGAAAGTGGTGAAAATACTACCGAGCAATTGTCTAGCATCACGATCGATAATCAGTCGCCGATTATGGATGCAACGTCCTCGTCAATTTGGTATCTCGATAGCACGGTTGATAAAGGTCGCGATTCTTATAGTCTTTCAGCCGAGTTCGTCTCGGGCGAAACGGTTCAAAGTTCTCACTCTGTCAAGAATGAGCATTTAATCCATTGGCCAGTGGGGGTGTCCTACGACAATTTATATGGGAGTCGGTATTTCGCTGATACCGGCTTGAATATGATATTTGAGGTAGATTTTACATATACGCGCCGAGTAATTTCTGGGCCATCGGTTGGGTCGGGTCCATCTCTGAATCCAATCGATATGGTACAAAAATTCCCCATGGTGCGCGCCGATCCAGCTGATGACTACTTTGTCGTATTGAATGGGGACGGGAGCATCTACTCTGTACAACGGACAACCGGTAACCGCACGCAATTGTCCACATGGGTTCCGGCAGATCTCACTTCATTGGCATTGACTAGCTATGGAGGTATTGCTTACGCCACAAGAGCACAGGGATCGTATGGAGAAATTATTGAATTTGACCTGCTGAATGGAGGCTACTCCGTGATATCCAGTTCTAATTCATCGTCCCCGATTGGCGCTGGCGCTGACATGATACATCCAAAGGGCATTGCGCTAGATGAGCCAAATGGGCAGCTTTACGTGGGTGACGACAGCACAGATTCTATACATAGGATAGATATTGCAAGCGGTGATAGAACAACAATAAGTGGTAATGGTATCGGCAGCGGTGAACCCGTGTCACAACCAAAGGGTTTAATCGTCGATGTTGACAATGGCAAGATTTATGTTGCCAACGGTCAGGTTCAGAATATCCTGCAAGTTGACATATCTACCGGTGATCGCACAGTTGTGACTGACTGGACTAAGGGAGAAGGATTGCGGCTTGTAAACCCCCAATCAATTAGTCAAGGGGGCGGTAGCGATAGCCTTCTGGTGTCCGGAATTCTCTTCGACCCGGTAATTATGTCTGTCGATATCAATACGGGAGATCGTACAGAAATTTCCTCCAATCATGTTGGTACGGGCCCCAGCTATGTTTGGAACAATATAAGCTATAACCGTGAGACTGATCGGTTATTGACTGTTGTTATAGATAGTTCCATAGCGGCGGAAATAGATTTACAAAACGGCAATCGCACCATTGCGGCTGAATTTATTCCGCCCGCTTCAGCTCGTGTTCGACCGTCTGCGATTGTTCCGGATGACTCAGGTCAATATGCCTATATATTCGATGAGAGCAGCGATGAATTAATTAAGCTTGATTTGGAAAGTGGTGAATTCGAGAGTATATCTGCATCTGGTATTGGTGAAGGCCCTGCGTTCTCCGGTGGCGTAGAAGCCATGGAGTTGGATGCTACTAACAATCGCATGGTTTTGCTACAGGATACAGGGTTAGTAAGCGTAGATCTTGATAGTGGCGATAGGGAAGTTATCTCCGCTAATGATACCGGCACAGGAACCTTCTTTGACTCCGCCAAAGGCTTAGCGCTAGATCTCGCGAATAACCGCGTCTTTGTAAGTGATTCAGGTACTAGTGGCATAGACTGGCAAGTAGACCTGGGTACCGGTGTCAGTGAGTCAGGAACCGGTGCTATCTGGGAAGTAGACTTGACTACTGGTGACAGGAACACTTTCGCCTCGTCAGTGCATGGCGGTAGTAATAATAAGATCCCTAATGATATTGTCCTGGACACTATTGGCAACCGCCTTTTGGTCGGCACTAATAGCGGAAGTTTAGTAGCCATTGATATGGACGACTTTTCACAGTCAATTCTATCTAGTGGCAAGGGTTGTGATAGCGACTGCCGTGGTGACGGAATTGAAGTGGAGAGCCTCTCCTCCATGGCCATTGACACAGAAGGCCGCCGCCTCTTTGCCTACGATGGTGGCTCGAATGGCGTGCAAGGAGTTGTCGTTATTGACTTGCGTTCTGGCCAACGCGCACTGGCTTCCAAATAGGAGCCTACCGGGTCCCAAATGAAAGGGGCCCGGTATCTTTACATCGAATTGCGAGGCTTGTATGCCAGGTGTTGGAATTACGAGATGATTCTGGATCGGTATTGTAGGCCTTGCTTGAATGGCAAGTCCTTTAAAAAACTGCAATAAATAGTTCTACAGTAGCTCAATAAAAGAAGCCCCAGAAAATAGAATTCTCTGAGGCTATCTATTTCTAATCAATAAGCGCTTATGCCTTTTGACTAGCGCTGATAGACTTTAGAAATATTTATAGAAATGCCACTTACAGCTAGCAGTTCATAATGAACGAGCCCAACCTTCACCAGATCACGGCTGGTATAGAGGGTAGTCCGTATATCCCACTTCGGTGCCGCCATACATAGTTTCCGCGTCAACCTGATTGAGTGGCCATTCATTACGAATACGCGTGGGAAGATCCGGGTTGGCAATAAAAGGTCGGCCAAATCCAAAGATATCTCCATTACCTGCGTCAAGCACCCGCAAGGCTTTTTCGGGGGAATACTTTCCTGCATACATGATGCGCCCGCTAAAGATTTCACGTACTTCTCGATAGAAATTCTCAGGCAAATCCGGTGCATTATCCCAATCCGCCTCAGCCAGTGACAGATAGGCAATTCCAGCTTCATTTAGCAGCTTAATAGCTTCGATATAGGTCTTATGGGGATCACTCTCCACCAGCCCAAGGTAGACTCTGTCCTCATCGGTACTTTCGAAAAGCGGTGCAAACCGAACACCGAGCAGTTCGCTGCCGACTTCTTTTGATACCGCCGCAACAATTTCTTTAAGGAAACGCAGGCGGTTTTCCAAACTACCACCATACTCATCATCGCGATGATTGGTATGTTCTGAAATAAACTGGTTCACAAGGTAACCGTTGGCACAGTGTAGCTCAACACCATCAAAGCCAGCTTCCATGGCGTTGCGAGCGGCCTGGGCATAGAGTTGAACCAGTTCTTTAACTTCCTTTGTTGTCAGCGCACGAGGCTCACTGGGTTCAGCCAGGGCGCCTTGTCCTGGACCTGTCTCGATAAATACCTTAACTGCGTCTGCACGGATAGCAGATGGCGCAACGGGCGCTGCATTTTCAGGCTGTAATGTAGTGTGGGATACACGCCCAACATGCCAGAGCTGGGCAAAGATGATACCGCCTTGATCGTGTACGGCTTTGGTCACTTTTTTCCAGCCTTCGATCTGTTCCTTTGAATAGATTCCAGGTGTCCAAGCGTAGCCTTGGCCTCTTGGTTCGATTTGTGTGCCTTCTGTAACCATAAACCCAGCACCAGCACGCTGTGAGTAATAGTTAGCCATCAAGTCATTGGCAATATTACCAGGCTGGCTACTGCGTGATCGGGTCAGCGGTGGCAGAACAATACGATTTTTTAGGGTGTAAGGGCCCAGGTTGATCTCACTGAATAGTGACTCGTTTTTCATAATGACCTTCCTGTTTAAAACTGACTGCAGTGAGTGTTTGAAAAGACACAGGTAAAAAGCAGCAGTGATAAGGGCAACTGAATAGCCCCAGCGAGTTTTGGCTGTGCCTTGTGATGGTGGGAATACTAGAGGTGCAAGGATACAATTTGAAACAACTACTCTTTGTCTTAGTTACAAATATGAATGGTATAAGCCGCCTGGACCTAAAACAGCTACGTATACTGGAAGCACTGCTTCAAGAGAGAAACCTATCCCGGGTAGCTGAAAAGGTGGGGTTAACCCAGCAAGCGATAAGCGAACAGTTGCGTAAGCTGAGAGAAGTGTTTGATGACCGGCTGTTTATCCGGCAAGGCAACGGTATGGTGCCCACCCCTGTTGCTGAGCAGCTGGGAGGCAGGATCAGTAGCATTTTGAAGGATGTAGAGTCACTGCTAACTCCAATAGCGTTTGACCCGGCAACTTATAAAGGGATTTTTAGTATTAGTGCCACGGATTACGCGATTCAATCGGTACTGCCCCAGCTATTAGAGGTCGTCCGTAAATCTGCCCCGGAACTTAAAGTTATCGTCAGGGACTTTGAAACAGATAATCTCAATCAGTTAATGGTGGCTGGTGAGATCGACTTAGCGCTCACCTTTCCTGATTTTATTCCGGATGATCTGCCATACAAACTGTTATTTGAGGAGCAACATGTCTGTATAGCGGGAAAAAAGTCTCCGCTGAAGGGTAAGTCATTAACGTTGGCAGACGTGGCCGAGCTTCCGCAACTGATCATTTCACCGTCACGGGCAAACCTCAAAGGATCACACGATGAGTGGTTTGCGATGCAGGGGCTAAAACGCAATATTGTTATGTCGATACCCAGCTTCTCTGCTGCCCCAGATATTATTGCTGCGACAGACACAATTGCGTTCTACCCCTCAAGACTTCTACCCAATAAAAAAGTTATTCCCCTTAAGTTGGAGACGCAAACACCAAAATTTGAGGTTATAGCAGCATGGCATAGTCGATCTAACCATAGCCAGCTTCATATGTGGATGGTTGAACAGCTGATGAAACTTTTTAAGTAGCCTCTTGGGTAACTAATAGGCTCCTGTATAGAGCGTTAGAAGTATACAAAAGAATAATATTTAGAATTAAATCGCAGTGGGAAAATAAGATGGTTTATAGCGAACCATCTTATTTTTGAAAACTGAAACAGGCTGTATTTCTATTCCCGTAAGAATAACTCAGCAACTTCTTTTTTAGCAGCAACAACATAGGTAATCATTAGGTCTTCCTGATTAATATCAGTCAAGTAATCGATATCTCTATGCACTGCTCTCAAAATAGAAAAGTTACCGGTGTCGAGATCGTATGACCATAACTGATCATCTCGATTGATTGAGTAAATCACATTCTCTTTGATTACAAACCTTTTCTCACTGCCCTGATGAATTAGCTCTTCGATTAGCTGATCTTCCGCTGGGCCGGGCTGCCAGAAGCGGTTCATATGGTCCATATAGATCAGTCGGCCATCCTCGCTTCGTTGGGCCCAGTTAACTTGGGTATCGTTGATAATGCTAACTTCAAGGTTATCCAGGTTTACTTCTGTAAACTTTGTAACGCCTTTAACCGTTAAAGTTAACAGCGCGAGGTTACTCACACTATCCCACTGGAATAGTCGGTCAACTGGATGGGCTAGTGAGAAGGCTTCTCTGCTACCGTCCAGGGAGATTTTAGTTAGTATCTGATTGGCACTCGCCAGTATACTTTGGCCGTCGGCAGACCAGCTAATACCGTAGATATTGGTATCCATTGGAAACTGGCTGACTTGCCGTAAATCGCTGCCATCAGTTATCCATACCTGATCTTCACCAGAGCGCCTGGAGGTAAACGCAATCAAGTTGCCATTGGGTTGGAAAACGCCATCATCCTCTCCCAAAATCGACCGTGTTGTGCTTGGGTAGAGTTCGCTGACATCTTCGTTCGAAGGCGTATCGATGGACTCGGGTTGGTTAAGCGGTATTGATGCAATATCACTATCGTATCGGCCCTTAATCAGAAGTGCCCTCTGCCCATTTGGGTGAAAATCGGGTGTGCTGGCAGATTGATCCAAAGGCAAATCAAGCTTACTGACCTTTCCATCATAAGTGAGAGAGAAGAGTCGTCGCCCTGTGCTGAAGATTAACTCATCTTTAAGCGGCGAAAAGTTAGGGGATATAGTCCTGCGCTGAGGGATTTCATCCGGATAGTCTATCGGGTGGCTGGATAAAAGCGCCCCTTTGGAATCCAGCATATCGATATAAAGCTGGCCATCTTGGTGATGGCTGGTTACAGCTATTAACCCATCAGTAATTGAGTAATCAAAGTAGGCCAGATTTCCATTCTCCAGATCATAAAGGACTCGACTGGTATTATCCCTGACTGAATAGTTGATCAACCGCCAACGGTTGGTCTCTTTATGCAAAATAGCGAGATTATTGTTATTTAACCATACCGGGTTCTTAATGGCCGAGTTCTTACAGCGCATTAATACATTTGGCTGCTGTGGGCTGACTAATGCCTTTTGAAAATCCAGACTTACCAGGTTGTAACAGGTATTCTGGGTTAGCGGTATGGTGCAGTCTTCTTCAGATATAAATACCAGTTTCTTGCCATCTGGTGATAGTGTATGGCGGCCATAAGTACCCCATTCTGGAGTTAATTCCGTCTCCTTCTGGGTACGAATATTTCTGGCCCATATTTTATTAACACAGAGCTTATCTAGATAACGATTAAAAATAATATATTCACCATCTGGCGAATAAGAGGGGCTAAATTCTTTGCGGTCAGTTGCGGTTACTGCCTGTAATCGATCAAATACAAGCTGAGATTTTTGCTCGGGCGGAGAGTATTTAAATATAACAAATACTAATAATACCAATCCGACAAGTGCAAATATTGGAAATCGATTTGGTTTGATAGTCTGGGTTTGGTGGCTTGGATTAACCGGTTTTATATCTATTTCCGGCTTGGGGGAAGAAGGGGAGGGAGCTTCTTCTTTCGGTGCTGTGTTATCTTGTGGAATAGAATCATCATCTTGCCAAACAATATCGCATTCCAAGCTATAACCCTGTTTGGCGTGAGTTCTAATATAAGATTGCTGCTTTCGATCCTCGCCCAAGGCTTTTCTAAGTTGCGCAATACTTCTTTGCAGCGTATTTGGTGTGACTATTGTATCGGGCCAAACTTCAGACAGTAGCTCATCCTGGCTCACCACTTTTCGCTGATGCTTTGCCAAGTGGGTTAAGACAGCAAGGGCTTTTGGGGGGATAGTTTGCGATTGCTCACTTCGGGTGATCTGGTTTCTGGATAAATCAACAAAGAAGTCACCCACCCAATATTGTAAAGCCATTAATATATCTACCTGAGCAAAATTTGATCTGTATTTTTGTGTTCGATACTATCACAACCCTGTATTAGGTCTAAATTGAGTTTTGTGACTTATTAACAATCTGTCGCTTTTAAGTGAAGGTGTCCTGTGCTAGTTGATTGCTTCATTTAGGGCCGGTATCCAATGACAGCAAAATTGTGAAGAGGCAATTAGCTGAGTATTCAGGCCTGGAAATGCTAGCTTTGTATAAAAAGTGGTAGGGTGATCCCAGCTTTCTATAGTAATTAAATCAAAATCAGTCTTGAGAGAATTAAGCTGCGATTCTTAGATGTCACCAACTAAGTTTATATTTCTTTAAATCATCTATTTTTTTACAAATGAGGTCTGGCTGACTACTTTAAGTCACGAATGAACTATCTCCCTCTTTTGTTTATAGGCTTGGATGGTCAGAGATTGCCGAGAATTGAATCAGATGACCTGACATGTTACTCACAAGAATTATCTCCTTTAAGTTCTGATTTGTTGTTCTGTTAGGAGCGGCAGATGTTGGTAGGAAATGCCCTTACAGTGAAAGCTCTCTTCAAATAGGGTTTGGTGGATAGAAGAATTCAATGACAATCTTGAAAGTGAAACTCTAATAGTAAATAGAATGTCGCTGGTTAGATATCATGTTTTCTAACTCGCTAAATACAATACTTAGCTTGTATTGGTTCTGATTTCTATTTTCTTAAGTGTGGATATTTTAAAATTTAGGTAAAAATTGATTGTTTTGTGGGTTTTTGTGGGGATATATATTAAATGTGTTTGTGTTCTGCGTTTGAATTATATGTCTGCAATCATTTGGTATGTTCTTGCCGGCGCTAACTTTTTTAGTTTGGCTGAGCTCCTACTTCTACTTCTACTTCTACTTCTACTTCTACTTCTACTTCTACTTCTACTTCTACTTCTACTTCTACTTCTACTTCTATGGGAATGTGACTTTTACAGAAAAACTGTCACTTTTCCACAATAATTCTGAATGAGAGTGTAAGTGTAGCTGAGTTTTCTTAGTTAATTTTTATCGATTTTTTAGGTTTAATTTAAACGATAGTTCCACTGTGATAAATAAGTAAAGTGTGACCTGGTTTTAGGTTGTTATGTTTTTTTAATGTTTTTTATGTTGCTTTATTTGGTTGTGTTCATATGCGCGCCAAAAAATTACAGAGGGTTAAATTAAATGTTGCTTAAGCTGTCAGGCGTGTGAATAATTTAAAAGTAAATAGTCAGGGCTGCTAGAGCCTGAAGAAATAACTCTGGAAATTAATGATGCTGCGATCTCGTGTAAGTGGTACGAAATTACTTTTTTTGAGCGTGTGTGGTTTTTCACGGTTTAAAAATATTTTGTGTTACCTCTCCGTTAGTTTCATTTTTCTCTTTGTTTCCTTCCCTAGGGTCCATGCTGAATCCATACTTATTTATAGCTACCAGCTTATAGCAGATCCTCAGGGTCCAAAAAGTGAACAGTATAATTTTTCAGCTCCGGTAGCTGGAAACTATGAACTTACGGTATATCGTGACGGAGCAACTCTTCATCAATTATTGTCCCCAAGTGGATCAATTGAAGTAAATGGGAGTGAGATACTTAGTTGGGAAAATAATGATCCAAGGAATTTTATAAGGATTGATGCAGTTCCTTTGGTGGAAGAAAATATAATAGAGTTGGATATAGCTGCCTATGAAAATGCAATGTACATTGTTCAGTTTAAGCTTGTAGATTCTATAGCACCAATCATTGAAGCATCAGTCAATCCAGTTGCCAATGACCACGGATGGAATAACTCTCCTGTCACAGTTTCATTTACCTGTACTGATGATGTTGGGGTAGAAACCTGCTCTGATCCAGTAACGGTAGAACAAGACGGCGATAATCAGGTAGTAACCGGTTCAGCAACAGATTATGTTGGAAATACAAGTAGTACGGAAGTAACTATTAATTTAGATACTGTTGTACCCGCTATCGAAAAGACAATCCTACCCTCCGCAAACTTAAAGGGTTGGCATAACACTGACGTCATTTTGAGCTTTGACTGCTTGGATCAACTGAGCGGGGTGGATAAATGCAATGAGCAAATCCTTGTTACAGGTGAGGGAAGCAATCAAGAATACGATGCTATAGTCCGAGATAGGGCCGGAAATGAAACAGTATCTACAACAATTTTAAATATTGATAGAACTCCTCCAGTTATTACTAGTCAAGCATCGATACAGATAAATGGGGCTGGATGGTATAAGGGGCCAGTAACTTTTACATATAGTTGTCAGGATAATTTAAGCGGTGTGGTGTTTTGCCCAGAGGACGAAACTATTCTTACCGATGGACAGAACCAAATAATAAATTTAGCCATTGAAGATGAAGCAGGTAATGTCACACAATGGCAAGAGATTGTTAATATCGATCAGACGGCACCAGAACTCGCATTTATCTCACCCAGCAGCGATGCCTTGCTGAATGATGCCTTGCCTCAAGTCCGTATTCTTCTAAATGATAATTTTGGATTAGATCAGAGCAGTCTGGAGGTGTCAGTTAATGGCGTAATTATTCCTGACTGCGAGATAGATAGAGATACGGCTTCATGCAATTTGGTTTCTTCTCTGCCAACTTCCAGTGCCGTACCTATACAAGCGAAAATACTTGATTTTGCGGGAAATGAGCAGCAGGTTTTAATTAATGTAAGTGTGGATACAGATGGCGACAATATTGCCGACTATCTGGACCTCTGTAGCGATACACCAATTAAAGAAGAATCAAATAGTGACGGTTGCGCTTTGTCACAGTTGGATAGTGATAATGATGGTGTGAGTGACAATGAAGAGCTGGACGCCGGTACAGATCCCAATGATGTTACAAGTTTCCCACAAGTGGTAATAAACCAATTTGAAGCTTCTCCTTCCTCTGTTTCTGAAAAAGGTCAGAAAATCGAGTTGCGCTGGCAAGTACAGGGTGCTGAGTCAATTTTGCTTGAAACAAATACAGGTACGGATCCTATCGATGACCTGCCAGAGAGTGGAAGTTTAGAGCTACCTATAGATTTAAATACCCAATTCACACTAACAGCTATTGGCCCTGCTGGTGAGCAAAGTAAATTAGTGGATGTAGCGATTGATGCTGAATCTCCACCGGTGCTTTGGGAAAGTGGGTCTAGGCCAATTCAGGATGAAATTATAAGTTCCCTATCCGTGGATAATAATGGAAATTCTTATGTGGGCGCCTTTGATGGACGCTTCTACAAAGTATCACCTAATGGGCAGGTAGCGTGGTCTATCGATGATTTTGGTGTTGCTTTTGGTAAAACAAATGTTATGGATGGCATGGTTATTGTTGGAGTAAATAGGGGCGGTGGGAACGGTAGGGTTTACGCTCTTTCACCAGATAAAAATATCCTCTGGAAGCTGGATACAACGGGAGCTGTAGTAGCTTCAACCTTGGTAGACGAAGACTCTAGTCGAGTATATGCAGTAACTATATCAGGGTATGTCTACGCGGTTAACCGTATAAACGGGGATGTAATTTGGGAGGTTGAGCTTCCTGATAAACCTGAGATTTTGTCTAAGCCAGTAATTAGCGGTTCTAATCTAATTGTTTCTACGTCTGCTGGAAGTATTCTGGCTTTAGATGCCGGTGTTGGGGTTAATAGTATAAGTTCTAAAGTTAATGGTATTGGTGATTCAGATTCAAATACGGCAGGCAATATTTTGTGGGTAAAAAATTTAGCGGATAAGTAGTAGCTGGTTACCATTAGTATAGATAAGTGATTCTTTCTTACTATTAAAAGATTATGCTGGGAAAATGATTGTGAAAACAACAATAAATGTTGGCGATTTTTTAGTTGCTCGGATGCGTAAATATCTGTTTCTAATGTTGCAAACGATTCTGAGAGTATTGTTGTTTTGTAAGTTTTCTATAGTGTGTCTGAATTTCATCACAAGGGTTAGGGGTATATTAGTTAATACCTCAAAGAGCTTTAGTTTTCTTGTCAAGTTCATACCTGGGTTTCTCATCGTTTTTCAGTGTAATGCCGCTTTATCTGCAACTTTGACTTTGACCATTGATGATGCCCCAGTTTCAAAGGACGGAAAATATAAAGTAATTATGGATCTTGATGATCCAGATTTGGGTATGTATGACTGGCCAGATTATAAAATTTATGAAAGTACAGATAATGAAACTTGGTCTGTAATTTCAAGTGGTATGAGTATCTATCAATCAATAGATATTGAGAAAACAGGTGGAACCCACTTTTATAAAGCTAGAATGCATCGTTGGAATGACCGTACGGGTCGTACTGCCTATATTATTTACTCAGATGTGAAAATTATGGAGCTGCCAGATGAGCCTGGCACGCCTACAATTAGCAAACCGACAGCTAATTATGACTTAGATGGTGTATATACCATCGAGTGGTCTCTTCCGACAGGAGATATAACCTATTATAAAATTCAAGAAAGAGTTAAGGATTCAGATGGTTCTATTATTCAAGATTGGGCATGGATAGATGGGCAGGACCCAAACACTTCAGATCGTAAATTCTCAACGAGTGGTAATCCGCGTGAAAATAACCGCACCTATGATTATAAAGTAAAGGCTTGTAATCAGCTAACGTGTAACGATGCATTTAGTAATATAAAGTCTATTCATATTCCTAAAAACGTTGACGCTTCTGGTCAGTTTCTAGACCCAACAGAATCCATAACAATCAGGCCTGGCACTATTAGAACACTTCGGGCTACCGCTACAGATCCTAACGGTATTAGTTCAGCCAATTTCTATTATGGAGGTGCTGATCTCGGCCAAGCTGATGTTGGTACCGGGGATTGTTCTGGGGACACCTCTTGTTTTTATCTGAACCCACGCTTTAATGTAGTTGGGTCAGGCACATTAACGCTGAAAGTCACGGATATATATGGTTATGTTTCGGAGATTACCGGTCATACTCTTACTGTTGCCGAAAATTCTGATCCAATCGTATTAATTGATGAAGATTCGCTTCCCTCTGAAATTATTGAAGGGAGTCCTCTAAATTTACGGGCTTTGGTACAAGACCCGGATGGAAACGAGGACATCACCGAAGTAACATTTTTAGTTGATGGGGCTGAAGTTGGTGCTGGTGTTTACGTTGGTGATCAGGGGCAGTTTCAAGTCTGGGAACGGCCACAGCCATGGAATGTTCCTATACCTTCAGGAGATTCAATTATTTTTGGTGTCCGTGCCAAGGATAATGAAGGTGGCGAGGCTGAAAGTTACCTACAGCCGAAACCGGTCACTCACTTAAATCCTCCAGAGCCACCCACAAGCTTATCTCTAACAGGGATGACCTTGGAAGGGGATGTATTTCCTGTCGACAATGGTGATGCAATTACTGGTGCTAGTTTTACTATTACATGGAACCCAGTTGCAGATGCTGATTTTTATGTTCTTCAAGAAGGCGTGAATGGTAGTTTTACTGACTCAACATGGCACAATCCTCCAGAATCTCTCTCAGTTTTGATTCCTCCACTATCTCATGGAACGTATCAATATAGAGTGGGCGCCTGTAGACATGACGTTGGATGTAGTGGTGATGACGATAATTGGAGTCCAATATTTACAATTCAGTGGGTACAGTATGCGCCCTTAACACCTACGAATTTTTTAATTGATCCTAATCTGAACAATTTCGATTTCACCGGAAGTCATACTTTAAAGTGGGATCCAATAACCACCGGATATAAACCTCAGGATTACCGAGTATTTGGGAAAGATGGGGGCATTGAATCTCCTAATTCATGGGTTGAATTAAGGCGAGTTTCTCATTCTGAAGATGCTGGATTCGAACCTTCGTTTTCATTACAAAATCTTGATCCAGGTACTTACAGTTATCAGGTTCAAGCTTGCAACGCCGAGCACAGCTGTAGTAATGGAGAATATGTCAGCGTCGATGTGTTGTCGCCTGTTTTATATAACGGTATACCTAGTGATAGCACTATACAGTTACAAGGCAATGGTATAGATCCCGATACAGTAATTACCTTAACTGATCGTAAAAGCGGAGATCAGCAAGTCTATCCGGCTGGCAGTCCGCAAATTACTTGGACTTCTCCCTCTAACCAGGAACCAGCAACATACGCGACTATCGTGTTAGATGATGCTATGGAGCTGGCTCTTTCAGATCAAGGCATCCGTGTGTCAGCAGAAAATGCTAATGGCGCACGCGCAGGAATTGACATTTTTGCTAATGATAACGTAGAAAGATTAAGTAGAATCGAGTCAGGACCAGCTGTAGGAGCTGACGGAATAATTTATGTTGGCTCAGGTAACAAAGTATATGCTGTTAACCCTGAAGATGGCTCGACGGTACTTGGGTGGCCCTTTGCTACAGAGGATTTGGTTAAAGCAACCCCGGCGATAGACGCAGTTAGCGGCCATATCTATGTAGGTTCACTCGATGACAGCCTCTACGCATTAAGTTCTTCTGGTCTACAAAAGTGGCGTTTAGTAACAGGTGGAGATATATATGCTTCTGTAGTACAAGATGAAGACCGGAATATCTATCTCGGTAGCATGGACGGCTTTGTTTATTCAGTTCAAGCTGAAAACGGTGCAATTCGGTGGACCTATAATGCGGGTGCCGGTATTGCAGAATCACCGGTGTTGGCGGGCAATGGAATCCTTTATTACACTACCGTTGGCAGTGATCAAGTTTATGCTTTGGGACGTGGAATCCTCGGGGTAGATCAGCTCAGCTGGGAGAGTATGGATAACTCCTTACTCAAGGATGCTATTGATAACCTCAACTGGCAACCGGCAGATGTCAATGAACCAGAATATCTAATAACCGCAAGAATATACCGGTTACTACTACAACCTCCATTACCACTATCTAGAGATGTACTCACGTTTTGGACTTACGCATTATTGAATGGAGCCAGTCCACAGGAGGTAGCCGAAGCTTTCCTGGAATCTGATACCGGAAAATCCAATTTCCCTCCCTTTATATCTAATGAAGCTTTTGTAGACGAACTTTATAATCGCGCTTTTCCAGGTATGGATCAGCCGGCATTTATTTTCAATGGAACTACTTATACCCGCGGTAGTTTACTTGATGCAATGGATGGTGGAATGCGTCCTGCTGAGGTGGCATTGGCCTTTGCTCAGTCTGAAGCTTATGTGCAAGCTACTTATTCGGTATTACGAAACTCCTTTGATTACTTTTATACCCAAGATTATTCCTGGGCTGTGTTTGATTGCGATGACCCAGATGGAACGCCTGAAACTACTGACTGTGACGATGACGGTTTACCGGACTACTGGGAAATTCTATTTTTTGGGGATATTGAGACCGAAAGCGGAGATACAGATGCTGATGGAGACGGTATTTCCAACCTGCAAGCCTTCAATGCCAATATAGACCCCTGTGCTAATCTATGCTACTACGGAGTTACTAATACCCCCCCGGCACCCGCAGAAATGCCTGTGGTGCCCAATAGTGACATCGTCAACTCCGAAGAAATTGGCAGCCTTCCAGGACAGTTCCGCGTAAGTGAGTCGGGCGCAGCAACGTATCAAGTACCACTAAGCCTGCCACTAGGCACCGCGGGAGTTTCCCCCGACCTATCACTCAATTACTCAAGCCAAAACGGAAATGGGCTGCTAGGACATGGTTGGACTATTGGTGGGCTGTCTGCCATTAGCCGCTGCCACCAGACATTGACTCAGGATGGTCAAGCCAAACCTATTACTTGGAGTGATCAAGACCGTTTCTGTTTGGATGGCCAGAGACTGATAGTTGTATCTGGCAGCTATGGTTCTCCTGAGAGCATCTACAAAACGGAGATAGACAGCTTTGTTCGAGTGGTTGCGCGAGGCGGTTCTCTTGGACATCCAGCCTACTTCACGGTAGAACGTAAGGACGGTTCGATCAGCTACTATGGGCTGGGCAATAAATCTCAGCAACAGCTTGGTTCGAATACACTTTCCTGGAATATAAGTCGTAGAGAAGATAGCGTTGGTAATCATATAGAATTTGCCTATGAACTAGGTGGTGGGCACCGTATTCGCGAGATTTCATACGGCTATACGGGTCCTGGCAGTAGTGCTGGTGCTAAGGTAGAGTTCGAATACGTAAACCGCACGGATCCTATAAGTGGATATCTTGCGGGATATTTACTTGAAAACACTCAGTTGTTGACTCGAATTAATGTTTACAACCGTATCGATAGCAGTTTACAGGAAGTACATAGTTACGAACTCGATTACCTGGATGACCCAAGAGATCTGGCCAGTCGTTTAGAAAGGATTCGAATTTGTGGTTACAGTGTTTGCCAGCCCTACACTAAGTTCGACTGGCGATTACCTGTGCCAGGTAGTTTTGCCGGAGATCCCAAAGATGAGGTATTACTGAGCTCGCAGATTGATCGAACTGCAATCGGAACAAGGCCAGCAGATATAAATGGAGATGGTCGTTTAGATCTAATTTGGCTAGAACCAGATTGGGATGATAAAAATAAAATTGACTATCAGATATTTAAGTATGTACTTGCCACAGAGGATGGATTTGGTTCTGAACGTGTAGTTCTTCAAGATGACGCAAATGTACGAAACCCCTTCCGATGGGAGTTATTGGATTACAATGCTGATGGACGTGTTGATCTGGTCTATTATGCGAGTCATGTTAACCAATGGCGTATAGTAATAAGCACTCCAGATGGCAGTGGTAATTGGCACCTCAATGGCCCAGCATCAGATTTAACTGGGTTAACTGATGAAAATCTCCGTTTTGTGGATATTAATAGTGATGGTCTTATTGATGCCGTTTCTGCTAGGGGATTTTATCCGTTGGTTCATAATCCCTCTGAAGAATCCTCATCTAGTAAGTACTACCATTTCGGGAGCTTCAAATCATTATCTTTAGTTGGTTTGGAATCTTGGCAGCTAGGGGCTAATGAAACAGTTGAGCGATATATTGATCCTCAAGCAATGGGGGATTTCAATGGAGACGGTCGACAGGATTTCATATTAATAGATACAAAAGTTACCCGATTAAGTGGGCCAGGAACAACATTCCAGAGCCAGGAGAATCGAATCTATCAGGTGATCGTAGAAGGGAACGATGAGTTAGGATATTCACTTGTTAGTCAGGGCAAATTGCTAGATTTTTCACAGGATGCTAGTAACTTTAGGTCAAAAAATCGCGAATTTAATGCAACTTCAATTGATCGCCACTACGATTTGCTACACAAAGTGAAATCTGTAGACATTAATGGTGACAATATTTCTGATCTTATACTTGAACATAGAATTGGATCACCAGACGCTAAAGTTGCGGAATATGATTATAGATTGGGCACTGGCCAGGGATATAAATCACAGGTTAGCCTCGGTGAAATGCCTGCAAATGCACAGCTGCAATGGTTTGATTATGATAATGATGGTTCACTAGATTTAGTTTGGCATGACACAAATGCTTTTAAGCTTTATGTGAGGCGCTGGTGGAGTATCAATCAGAAGTTTTCTAATGCCTATGCCATTCGCCAGACATCCTATAGTCCAGAAGCTCATATGTTTGTAGATATGAATAGTGATGGTGTTACTGACTATTTGAGAATTGAAGATAATAGAGCCTATTTCTATCCAGCCACAGATGTGCGCGTACCTGTAAATGTCATTGAAAAAATTACCAATGGCCTGGGTGCAGAAACTGATATTAATTATGGTTCCTTAAGTAATAGTGGTCACTATGCTCGACTAGCTGTGGGATCGACCACTGAAGACCGCTGCTTCTATGAGGAGAGAGTTGATTTAAACTGGTGCGGACAATTTACAGTAGCAGATACTGAAAGCTTTTACTCTGCCCTTAACGATCAATGGGAAGGGGATCAGCGGCTGGGCAAGCTCTCACCTACTCTTGAACTAATGGGGCCTATGTTTGTTGTTACTCGCGTAAACAGTGATGCTCCTACACACGATGATATCTATGCGCAAAGTAGTATCAGTTATTACTATGCGCAGGCCAAAATGCAGGCTGGAGGACGCGGTTTACTTGGCTTTGCCCAGTTGCGTACAGTGGATGAACAGACAGGTGTAGAAACAATCACCTATTACGAACAGGACTTCCCGTTTACTGGATATCCCAAGCGTACCGAGGTTAAGGTACCGAATAGTGGTAATGATATTCTTCTCAGTGAGTCATTTAATAGCTGGAATCTAAAAAATTGGCAGAATGATTGGGGAGACCTTGCACGGGAAAAGGGTACCGCTCATTTAGGGTCTTTGCAGCCTGTTCTTACAACAAGTGTGGAAAAATCCTACGCTTTAGAGAATGGGGGCAGTAGTCAGGGAGCATTACTAAAGACTGTTACTTCCGATAGTAACTATGACGATTATGGTAACCCACTGCAAATCAATGTGACCATTGAATCTGAAAACGGAGATCGCTTCGTTACAGCAACAGCTAATGACTACGGACCGGGTACATTCAGTTTTCTAAATACTGACCGCGTTTTGAATAGCTATGCAGAGTTGGGCCGCTTAACTAAAACCACGGTAGAGCATTCAAGATCAATAACTGGGGTGGGGCAGGAGACAGCAACACGTATCAGTAGCTTTAGCTATTACGATTCTTCGGACCATCGAACCGGTCTGCTCAAAGATGAAATCATAGAACCTGGCGATCCTGTATTTGAGGTTGTTGCCCACTACGATTATGACAATTTTGGCAATAAAGATATTGTTGAGAGGAGTGTTGTCGATGAGCCAAAACGTAGCACTCACGTGTATTATAGAGATAACCGAGGTCGTTATCTTGATCGTGAAGAAAATAGCTTGGGTCAAATTACCACTAAAGTTCTCTCACGGAATCAGTTGGGTCTACCGACTCAAGTTCAAGGTATGGCATTGATTGGTAGTGAGCACTCGAATATTCTGGAATATGATACTTTCGGGCGACAATACCTCGACTATAGTCCTACCGGTGCGAGCACCATTACTCTTTTGTCTGCGGCCTCACAACATTGTCCTGCTGGTAGCGTATATCAACAGGCTGTCACTGCGGGAGGAGGGGCCAGCGCGATTACTTGCTTTGATAAGTTAGCGCGAGAGACACGCAGCGGAGCAATCGGCTTTGATGGACAGTGGGTTTATAGTGATACCGAATATAATGCTCGTGGTTTGGTGGAGCATAAATCTGAGCCATACAAGGCTGGAAGTGGAATAAAATATTGGACAAAGATGACCTATGACTTACTCGGTCGATTAGTTGGGACAGATCTTCCAGGTATTAGTAGTAACAATGGAACTGGTCATGATTTATATATTGACTATCACGGCTATACCACAACTTCCCTTAACCCTGAAGGGCAAAGCAAAACCGAAACCAAGAATGCTATTGGTGAGTTGACAACAGTAGTGGATAACCTGGGTGGGCGATTGGAGTATCAGTATGATGCTCAGGGGAATCTGCGCTATGTACACAAATTGGGATCTCCGTCTGATCCCTATAATCTGATTACCGAGATTAAATATGATTTATTGGGCCGCAAGACTGAAATGCGAGATCCAGATAAAGGGTACTGGCAATATGGGTACAATGGTTTTGGGGAGCTGACTTGGCAAAAGGATGCTAAAGGGCAATTGACCATAAATGAATACGATCTTCTTGGCCGCCAAACTCATCGTAAAGATTACCTTAACGATTCTTGCAATGATATTTCCTGTATAGAGGGAGAAACTACCTGGACTTACAACAATGGCTCTGACTGGAATAATGTTCCTCCTGGAGCTCTCGAGTATGTTATAGACAGTATTTCTGGTTACGCAAAAATCTATGGATATGATCACTTTGGCCGTCCCAGTGATCAGGTGACGACATTTGATATCCTTAATACTGGCGATGATCACTATGAGAAAACAACCTACGATGCCCATGGTCGGCCCTTCCAGCAATTTGATGCTGGTGGTGACGGAACCTGGCGATCCAGTGCTATTGAAAGTCGTTATAACGACTTCGGTTACCTAAAAGAGGTTGTCGATGGTGAGAGTATCAACCTGGCATCTGCACAGAAGTTCTACTCTATACAGGAAATGGATGAACGGGGGAACGTTACCAAGTACCAAAATGGTAATGGCGTGGAAACCTCGCGAACTTATGATCCGGCAACTGGACGGCTTTTACACCAAGCCGCTCTTTCAGGTGGAATATTCGAGATTCAGGATCAAACCTATGCCTGGGACAGTCTTGGAAACTTAGATTACCGCCATGATCAGTCGGGAAGTAAGGATTTATTTGAGGACTTTGATTACGATGGCCTTAACCGATTAAAAAGCGCTCAGATTACCGGCCGCACAGCGCAAACAGTACAGTACGATATCCTCGGTAATATCACCAATAAGTCTGATGTTGGTGACTACTATTATGGCGATGATTCCCGTTGTGCTCAGGTTTCTGGCCCTCATGCACTGTGCCAGACAAACCGAGATGGAATTCAAACTAATTACACCTACGACGCCAATGGAAATATGGAGTCTGGCGATGGAAGAACCATTCGCTATACCACGTTTGATAAACCTAAATATATTTCTAAGGATGGCCATAGCATTGAGTTCAAGTATGGCCCAAGTCGCAGTCGCTATTTACGTATGGATAGTGATAGTAGCGGTGGTGTGACAGAAACTCGGTATATCGGTAGTGTAGAAAAAATAACCAAACCCAATGGTGACCGGGAAATAAAACGTTACTTACCTGGTGGGACATTGGTGACTATGAGTGTGGAATCCTCTGGGGGCGGCACTAGTCGTGATACCCAGTACCTACATAAGGATCATTTGGGCTCACTAGACGTAATTACTAATTCCCTGGGTGAAATTTCGGAGTCTTCTGCTGGCAACCAACACTTGTACAGCTTTGATGCTTGGGGGCAGCGTAGAAACGGTCTTGATTGGAGTGTGTTATTAGAGCAAGAGTTGAGTGGCTTCGATACCGGTATTACTACCCGAGGCTATACCGGCCATGAAATGCTGGATCAAGTTGGGCTGATTCATATGAATGGGCGGATTTATGATCCTAAACTCGGCCGGTTTTTACAGGCAGATCCCTTTATACAAGCGGCAACAGATTCACAAATGTTTAACCGCTATAGCTACGTTCGAAATAACCCCTTAAATGCAACCGACCCCAGCGGATATTTTGTATTTACTCTGGGGGCAATGCTATATCTTGCTGTAGCCGAGGGTATTAAGTGGTACGCGGTTGGGCTAATAATGGGGGCCGCTGGCTTCGTAGATGCCATGATGCAAGGGGCTAGCTTTAAGGATGCTCTTAAAGCTGGGGTTATCCAGGGGGTATCTGCCGCTGCTTTTACAGCCATTAGCCAAGGGGTTATTCCGGGCATTGATAATGCTGGGGCACAAGCACTTGCTTCGGGAGTTGTTGGAGGGATAACCAGTGTCCTTCAAGGTGGAAAATTTGGGCATGGGTTCGTAAGCGCAGGTATTCGTGCAGCTGGTGCACCTGGCTTAAAACTGAAATCAGGCGGTGGTTGGGGCAATGTTGGAAAGGCAGTTGCACGGATCACTATTGCGGGTACCGTGTCCAAAGCAACGGGTGGAAAATTTGCGAATGGGGCGGCTTATGTGGCGTTTGCGATAGCGGTTGAGGCGGGATCATTACAAGAAGAGGATATTAGAGCAGGTTTTCCGTCAACTCCTGCTGAAGAAATAGATCCAGTTCAAGAAAAGGAAAACATACAATATGCCTACGATAATGCTGAGAAACTTGGAATAGACGTTCCGGAAGGGCATGAGTGGGAATATTCAGATAAGTATGTCGTGGGCAAAATGAATAGTAGAGGAAGAGTGATAAAAAGTTCTATTCGCGAAGTCCAAAGTCTTGATGAAATGGCTGCTGGGGAACAGCATTTTGGAGCGCTTACTTATGTAAAAGACAACTCGACAGTTTATTATCGGGGATCAGGAACTGCTGCGCACTTAGAGAGTTCCAGGTTTGGGCCCGAGGGGTATGAGATTAGCACTAGACTTATATCCGGTATCGAACATGCAATTTTGTCCGTGGGCCATGAAGTGGCACATACGAGAGGAATAATTTCCGAGATTACAGCCAATTCCTACGGAGAAAGAGCTGTTAATAAATACAAGGCGTTAAATGTCCCTAGGCCTCCGTCAATGCCCTCTACGAACTGGAGGGATTTATAGTGCATAAATTGTTCTTTCTGTTCTTTTTGGTCGTGTTTATTTCTATGCGATCTGAAGCGAGTGGCTCTGTATTTTGCCTAGGACTTGTTAAAGCTTCTAAAGGCGCAAAGTTTATCGGTATCGTAGAGACAAAAAGTGTAACCAGAGAGGAAGGTTCTAGAGGTTATTGGTATACAGTTGATGTATTAGAAAAAATAAAATCTAACTCTGAAGAGGGTGAGGAAGTTTTTAATTGGTCTGATATTCGTGCCTATGGTATTGACAAAAATAAATTAATTTTTGTTTTCAAGAATCAGCGCGTGCTAGCGTTTGACTTGGAGTATTTTTCCGGTGATGCGTATGTGTTTGTGCCGCGAGGTGGTATTACTTATTTTATGCTTGACCCGGAGACTAGTTATCCTGCGATTCCCGTATTTTATCCAAGTTTGGAAAGTAAGGATGGGGAAGTTGTTAACGAGCTTTCTGGGAGTTTAATTCCTCTAGAGCGAGTGGTTAAAAATATTGCTGCGGCAATAGAATTTGATATAAGTCGATGCCAAAGTTTGAACCATTAATGAGGTAAATAAATTAATTGATAGATCCTCTCATGATAAAACGGTACACCCGTATGTGTCTATAAATAGCTCGCAGTCTACTGAGGACTTAATTCTTTCTGAGTCGGGGTGTCTATTTGTTGCCATACCCCATTGGTCACTTTCTGTGCCTTATATGCTCGCCGGCGTCTAAGGTCCGCAAGCTTATGTGCGTGCCCTGGACGATATCCTCCAAGCCTGTATTGCATTGTATCTCTCGATTACTCACTTCGGGTGGTCTGGTTTCTGGATAAATCAATAAAGAAGTCATCCACCCAATATTGTAAAGCCATTGATGTATCGACCTGAACAAATTTGAGCTGAATCTTTGCCGTCGATACTAGCATAAACCCTGATTACATCTAAAGCGATCTTTGTAACCCATTGATAAATAAGGACTTTATGCCAACAGCGTAAATTCATCCAAAAATCAGGAGCATTTCAGGTGTTTCACTGGCTCCTTGTTTAGATTGAGCGCTTCTCCGATCACATGTAACGGTATAAATACTGATATGAAAAAGCGTTTACTAGTCGCCTTTCTCCTGTTGCTACCTATCGCTGCCCTTGAAGCAGGTGAGCATAAGGCCCTGGAGTTATCCACAATCCAAGTAATACCTATTCAGGACTCCAGCAGTAACAGAGAATACGAGCTGTTTATTAAGCTGCCTGAGAAATATAAGGAGAGTGATACTAAAAAGCATCCAGTTATTTACTATACAGATGCTTTATGGGCAGTTGAAATACTATCGGCCACTACTGAATACGCACTGGAAGGTGCCATTTTGGTGGGTATTGGCTGGCAGAAAGATATGCCAGCTGATGAAAATGAATGGTCGAGTCGATATCGGGACTTTAAGCCAGCACTACCCTCAGATAATAAAGATAAAAAAACCTATAAAGGAGAGGCCCATCAGCATCTCGCCTTTATAAGAAATGACGTTATTAAGTATATCGAAAGCAATTACCGCGCGAATCCAGATAACCGCACTTATTTCGGTTACTCATTCGGGGGGCTCTTTGGGGTTTATGCCTTAATAAGCCAACCGGATACTTTTCAAAACTACATTATCGGTAGCCCATCAAGATTGATAGGCACTTATATGGATTCCCGACTTGAATCAGAGCCTAACAAACCATTGATGGAACTACCCAAGCAAACAAACGTATTTATTGCTTACGGTGCATTAGAGAAGGAGCTCGGCGCTACGGTAGAAAAGTTTGTTAGTGAGTTAAAGGGCCAAAACTTGGCTAACTTAACTCTGGAACCGGTGGTTATTGAATCGGCGAATCACACTACAGCATTCCCAAAGACATCAGTTCGCAGTATCTATTGGCTTGCCGATAAGCTGAAACACTAATCAATGGAATATCGAACCATATTAATTATAAATAAATTTGGGCTCAAAGATGATTATTAAAAAGCTAATCAAAATCGGCTTAATGTACGGCATAAGCGCCACTGCGGGCGCAGGAGACTTACATGCTCCAGAAATAAATATGGCCGACTATGGTAGTGACCTCACAGGCCTGGAGAGATCAATACCAAAGCTTAAAAAAGCATTTATTGATACAGCTCCAGCGGATAGAAAAGACGGTATTCCTGTTGGTGAGATAGATGTAATCAAGGAGAGTTTGCAACAGCTGGCACTAGAAATAGCTGATAACCAACATACACCTTACGATAGCCTACTAATTGCTCAAAACAACAAACTGGTTTTTGAATCCTACTATTCCCTTGGTCGTGTCAATTTTCCTCACCCACAAGCGTCTGCCACCAAGGCCTATACAGCCCTGGCAATTGGGCGGGCGATACAGTTAGGTTATTTGACCATGGAAGACTTGGACAAGCCTGTCACTTCCTTCCTGAAAGGATTGGATAGGAAGCAGCTTGTTAAAGGCGCAGACCTTGTGACACTGAATCATGCTATGAGCATGCAGTCAGGAATCCGTATTGCAGAGGAAAAACTCGATGCCTTACTGGAAAACAAAGAGCAGTTAACCGGGAAAAAGCTGGCCCAAATCTATCTAACTCACAGTAAGCCGATCACTCTTGATTCGCAAACTTATTTATATCAAGGCTCAGACCCAATGATTGCAATGTTGGTTCTGGATGCCGTAGTTCCCGGTTCTGCGAGCGACTTTATAAAAGAAGAGCTACTGGAAAAGATGGGGATAGATATCTATCACTGGAAGGAGGCCGTAAGCGGCGTGCCCCAGGCAGGGTCAAGAGCCATGATGACATCGCGCAGTATGGTTAAGTGGGGCACTTTGGTACTTAATAAGGGAAAATGGAACGGCCACCAGTTAATACCGGAGGCGTATATTGCCAAGGCTACTGGTAAAGTGGCTGTTCCCACAGATGATGAGTTTGACTATACCAATTTTTCATACGGCTACTTCTTCTGGCGAACGCCTCTGAAGGTTGGCAACAAGAAATATATCGCAAAGTTTGGCTGGGGCGGTGGTGGCCAGTATGTGATCTCCATTGAAGATCTTGATTTGGTGATTGCGATCACCGGCCACAGAGATGATGACAAAACCCTGGTTTTGATAGAACAACGTATCTTGCCGGCTTTTGTATCTTCTGCATTAAGTGGTACAGCTGGCTAAATTGTTACATTTATTGACCTTGCCTAAGCACTGTTAAAGTTTTCTGTCCAGTATTTAGGGCCTTTGGAATAAGGAAGCTCTAAATACTGGACAGATTATTCGATTACATCAGGATTTTGGTTGTTATAGCCCTTGGGGCAGTAGGGCCAAAGCAGGATTGTTAGGGTTCATTCTATTGGGATAAACTGCTTTTTATCTCCTATTGTCTTGCCTCTGTTGCTTTTTGATTCTTCTATAAATCTCTTCGCGGTGAACCGCCAAGGTCTTGGGGGCGATTATACCTACCCGCACCTGATTACCTTTAACTTCTAATATTGTGATTGAGACGTTTTCCCCAATCCTGAGGTTCTCGCCTGTACGGCGGTTTAAAATCAACATATTGGTTTCCTAATGAGACGCAAAGCAATGGCAAACCTCCCGCAACGGGAAGGCCAGGAAAGTAATATCGGTTGCGGGCATTAGGAGGGGCGCGAGAACGGTAGGCGTAAAAGAAGAAAAGGCGGGCGCTAGACTCCCAGTGCTTGGGGAATCGCCTCAGGTTACTGAATTTGCAACCTTTTATTGAAGACGAGCGGGTTTCTAGCGTACCATTCATGCAGCCACTTTGATAATGTCGATATCAATTTGGTTAGCTGGCCCCGGGTGTTGCCGCACCTTGGGTCAGCGCCTTTTACTTACTCTTACGTCACACTACCGTTCTCCTTTGGGAATGGGTCTTTTAGAAAATTCTCGGTGTTCTTGTTTTATCTTGGGCGGTTGGCTTGTAGAAGCCGGTTTTGTCAGTGCCCAAAATCCCAGTAAATATCTTTCGATTCTACGCAGCTTTGACGCTGAAGAAAACTTAATAAAATCTAATAAGATTATTTGTGCGCCTATATTTTTATGTGTACTTACCGCGAAGAAATACAGATTTATAAGGGGGCGAGAAGCTTTCATTTCTCTAGCGCAGAATTTAAATGAAGTTTTGGAGTCTTATAAGAGTTGCAGTTTTCAAAGCAATCAGCTTTTTAAGGTTGCGAAATATCTTTTAAGGGTTTGGCTTTGCGCGTTTTAATTGTAATTGTCTCGCTACTGCTTATAACCCTTTTGATAAAGGTAAAGGTGTCCGCCTGAAGTTTTGTATCGCTTTTCTGGGTAGTATTCTGAGCACCCATTACAGGATAGTTCTGAATTCTGACTAGGCTTTTAATCATGGCTAAGAAGAACCTGTAGAGGCGAGAGGCTTTCTCTGTATAGGGTACATATCCACGTTAAAAATATCCAATGTCAATTTTTCTTGTAGTGTTTCAGCAGAAAACAGAGCCATGATTTTCTCCGCTAGGTAGCGATATTCGATCACTCTGGCATTTCGACTACCTTAATCCACCGGTCAATAAATTTGTGCTAGAGGCAACAGTTCCTGGCCTTTCAGCCCCTTACTAGGTGGACTTTGGAGAAATAGAAATTCCTTATAATTTGAAAAAAATATAAAAGGCCAGTCTCACGGTTGGCCTCTCTCGCAATAGATATCATTCAGATAGCGCATGAACCAACTATTATCGGTAAGTCGTGCTTTCCAAATTTTTGCTACCTTTGTGAGTTGGGCAAGTTCGGCGTGATCTAGGGCTTTATCACTGTTAAAACACTAAGATAAAGCTGAGCCTCGGCATAATCAATACTAACAAGACCCCACTTCGACCCCAGTCATCCGTCTGTTGCTGGTGTATAAACAGAACAATATAGTGTGGCGTAGGATGCTTTATCTTCTGTGGGTGTCCCGTTACGCCTTTTATGTGCGTTAGTTCAATCGGGAGTATCGGTGCTCGGGAGCTTTGTGGTGGGGCGCTGCAAATCCTGTCAGCTTCAATCTAGCGAGAAACAGTTTGCCCCACGGGTAACGGAAATGTTGCTGGGCAGCGTGCGTATGGCCTAACCATAAATGTGGGTATTCCCAACACAATATTGATCTGTCCCCACTTATTTAGAAGGCTCCGACAGGCATTGAGCCTGCCGGATGAAAAACGTACAGCGCCTAGCGAGGTGGTAGAAAGGATATACTGCCAGTCGGTGCTTTAGTACCGACGTACAACGCATATAACCGAATGTACATGGTAATTATGAAAAGTAAACCTGGCGCTGTATGAGTGGGATTGGGTATTTGACTAAATGGCATGATTTCTTCTTGAAGAGTCACCGCGTGCTGTGGATTGGAGTCGTGTATTTTTAACAGCTTCATGGATTTCGTAAGCAAATCATCGTACGCCTTGACTTCATTCGCTAGATTATCCCAGAGTTCCCCTGCTCCCTTGCCTTCCCATGGATACTTATTAAACTCCGCCACAAGTAGACCATGAATCTCTCCGCATTTTTTTGCTAAGTACTCTTCAAGTCCGAGGAGTTTCACAGACTGGTCGCTCTTGGATTGGCCGATTTGATATTGGCCTTGTTTATTAGCGCCTTTCGACATCATTTTACTAAGGTAATCTACCTCATGTTTTTTAGATTTTAGATTTTTTCCGATTCTGTTGAGGCTTTCCAAGCTCTTATTCATAGTCTTATACCAGGTCGGATCACTTTTCCTATCCTTAATCGCTATCAGAGCCCTGTCAACCAGTATGCTTATAGTTTTCTTGGTTAAAAATTCGTTAGTAGACATATCTTTTTATCCTCGTAAGTCCATTTAAGAATGTGTTCTACCTCTCTGATTTGAGATACATGTGCCACATTCAATTTTTTACCTTGATGAAAACGCGAATTCTAAATCAAATCTGCCGAGTGTCTTGGCCTAATAGAGTACAGGCCATTGCACGGAAGCCGTTGGCGGTTATGGTTTCATTGTCATAGCCCAGTGACCTGAGCGGAGTCCTCACACTGTTATCAGGCAGTGGACAGCTCTGGCTCCGAGCTGATGGGAAAATATATTTGTAATGGCTTGTTAGCGGCTCCAGTTCTTGCAGTAAGGCTAGAGCCTGCTCAGCAAGAGGAATAATGTGTGGCTGGTCCATTTTTATTTTTTCGCAGGGCATTTCTATGTGCTTGGCATTCCAATTGATTTCCCTCCTCTGGAGTTTTCGCAATTCTCCAGGATGGCAGAATAAGAGAGGGGATAGTTTTAGGGCTGCTCTTACTACTGGGGTGCCCTGGTATTCGTCTATGGTAGTTAGTGGGTGCCCAACTTAAGCAGGGTCTGTAATTGCTGCCAGGTGCTTTATCTTGGTGGCGGTGAGTGCGCCGGCCAAATCTGTGGTGGGATCACTGTCGGCCCTTCCGGTATTTGTAGAATCATTATATACGATGGTGCAAGATACGGCTGTCAGTTCCTCTTCCCGAAATGCCAGTAACAATGCCCTCGTAACACGGTGTACTTTATGCTGTCAGGTAAATTGACTTCTTATGATTTTTCAGATGCACTCCAGTAACCTAAACCTTTACGAATAACTTCGAATAACTTCGAATGGCTTTGAACTAAGTTTGTCCCATTTCTTTGAAATTAGGTGGCAATAACTAAGCGCTCAGATAAGTTCATTGGCAACTTTAAAACTTCAGGATTCTGGTGCAGAAAGTGCACCTGAGCCCCAAAAAGGAGGTCAGATGGAAACTGTAGACCCAACAAAAGCTTCGGAAGTAGCCCGCTCTCTTTGCAAAAATTACTTGGCCGAGGTTGAGAGTTTTTCTTCGGAATACTCATATACCGTAGAGCAATTCAGCGAACTAATAGCTGAATGCTACAAGAGAAGTGATAAATTCTCAGCTCATGGTAAGAAAGTGGAACAAGAAAAATTATCAGTAGCATTTCTTGACCTTGCTATTAGCAACCTTTTTTCATCTATGCAGCTCTTAATAATTGAGCACATAATACCTTCCGGCAATATGTATAGGCAGGCGATAGAAGCTGCTTGTCTATCTATACTGCTCTCTCATCAAGGAAAACTTACACCTAACTCAAACAAGCTTGATGACTTCTATTTTAAAGATATCTTTAAAGCAGATAAGCAGTACCAGAAATCCTATCAGTTCGCACCCCTCATAGTAAAAAACCAAACAGCTCTTGGGGTGGATGATGAATTTCTAAAGTTTTTGGAAAAATCGAAAAAAATATTCAATAAATATAGTCATGCAAGTAAGCTAACTGTAGATCTAAGCCAAACAGGCGGTAATAAATCAAGTATTTTTTTTTGGGGGGGAATCGGGCACCCAGAGTTAAAAATATTAGAAGCAGAGCTCGGACCCAGGCTTTTCCTTGTAAAGATGATGGTATCCGTTATTGATGGGGTGTATAACAAATTCCATTAATAGTTTATGGAGGCTAGCTTTTTAGTCTATAAATTGAGCTGAAATTTCGGTTTAGGCTAGTTGTGTACTTCAGGTTAGGGCTCATATCTGGTGGCTGTTGCAACCTTCACCGATTGGGTCTACTTAGTAATTATCAGGTTGACTAGTTGTGTGTCAGATTGGTGCTGAGTAGAGGGCCGTGGAGCTTCTCAAGCAGAATTGAATTCTTGAAAGTCACAGTGTAAAAATCAAAAGTATCAATAAAATCTCAATCTATTCTAGTAATTTGGTTTATTGGTGGGCCATTATAAATATACCTTGTAGTTATATGGTCCCTACTGGCCAATATCTTCATGCCAGATTTCAGGATGTTGCTGAATAAATTGATTCATTAGACCAATACATTCAAGATTATTCAGAACAACCAAGCTTACACCTTCAGATTTGAGTAATGATTCATCACCTAGGAATGTTTTATTTTCACCGATAACAATATTCTTAATTCCGAATAGACGTATGGCCCCACTGCACATCGGGCAGGGTGATAAAGTTGTGTAAACGGTGCACTTTTGGTAATCGGTAGAGCATAATTTTCCCATATTTTCCAGTGCGCTCATTTCAGCATGCTTGATAACACTGTTTTGCTGGACGTGCTGATTGTAACCTTTTCCGATAATTTCACCATTCAGTACTATTACACAACCGACAGGAATCCCTCCCGTTACTAAACCTTTTCGTGCCTCATTAATGGCTTCTTGCATGTAAGCGTCATGGTTAGCTTCACTCATTACAGCTCTCTGTTTTAGGTATTAAGAATATTTTAATCAAAGAATGTAGAGCATATTATTAATACATCATTGTATTAGTGAGCTACTGACTAGAATCAGTGTAAACAAGGGCTAGGTTGAGCTATTTCGGCGATATTTGGGGGGCTGAGAGGGGACTCAGTTAATTGGCGATATGTTTCATAACTTGATTCTTCATCGCTGTGAGTTGCTAGCATGTGTCTTCCTTGCTGCTAATGATCACGCCTTTTTGCAGATGATTTAAATAACTTCTTTTTAAACAGATGTTTGGATTTTAGGGGCTGATTTTAGAGGCTATAGAAAGATAGGCCGGTAAATTTACGTGTCATTAAAGTGACTGGAGTGATCGTCCTAGATTTGTGAGCTAGCCGGTAACCCAGTGGTTTTTGATTGGTTTGTTTAGTGTTATCTAACGGGATTCTTGAATTGTTAGTAACCTGAACAAACGCTAATGGTGAGCTTTTTGAGACCGTCAATATTCGCCATCGATAAGCTATGCCAAAAATTTTCGACGGTGGAAGACTGTGTAGGGCGGTCGATCAAGCAATAAAAAAGGCCAACCTTGCGGTTGGCCTTTTTCGATTTGGTGGAGATGGCGGGAGTCGAACCCGCGTCCGTCAGCACTCTGCCAGAGGCTCTACATGCTTAGCTCCGTCTATTGATTTAACCCATTACAGCCCGGCGGTCAGGACGTATAGGGCGATCCCGAAAGTTGTTTAACCGCTTACCCACGGGTATGGCTTGCGGCGATCCAGTTCTGTATAACAGTCTACAGCGCGATACTGGAACCTTGCTGAAGACTGCTAAGGGACGAACCCTTAGTTAGTGCTTACTTAAGCTGCTAATGCAGTTTGTTGGGCACCGTAGTTGTCGTCGTTGGCAACTAATAAAATACAGCTTTGGATTTACGAGATTCGCTGCCATCTCGGCATGCACCCAAGGTTTCGTAACCGGCGTCGAATCCAAGTCATCCCCGATAAGAAACACTCATGTGTGTCACCTAAGTATACCCCAAAATTCACGTTAGCAATAAATTTTATGTAATTGGCATTTGAGCGATCAGAGTCGCTTTAGTCAGGCGCTTTGAGGGAGGGCTTAGGTGGGAAGGGAGTCCCCGGCGGTAAGGTACCGCCGGGAGGGAGATCAGATTAGCGAATGGACTGTACGAAAGCGGTCAGGATTAGCAGTGGGCAGACGATGCGCACATACCAGGGCCAGATCTTCCAGAACAGGGTGTTTTCGATATCTTCATGGCCTTTCTTGAGCTCACTCAGCAGCTGGTCGCGGCGCCAGATCCAGCCGGCAAAGATACACAGGGCAATACCGAGCAGGGGCTGGCCGTATTCAGTACTGATACTGACTGCCAGTCCGAAAAGGGCGTCGAAATTGTAGATGATGCCGCAGCTCACGCCAAAGATGATCAGGCCAACGATCGGGGTGGCGATGCGGCGGGGGATATTCAGGTTCTCGATAGAGAATGCCACCGGCACTTCCAGCATGGAAATGGAGGAGGTGAGGGAGGCGATAACCATCAGCGCGAAAAAGGCGATGGCGACGAATATCCCGGCTTCACCCATGGTGTCGAAGAGTGCTGGCAGCACTTGCAGGATCAGGCTCGGGCCGGCGATCAGGGAACCGTCGGCAGAGAAGATCTGGGTACCGGCTTCCTGGGCTACATACATGGCGGGCAGGATTAGCAAGCCCGCTGTGAAGGCGATGCCCACATCAATCAGGGTTACCAGGGCGCCGAGGCGCGGCAGGCTTTCCTGCTGGCTCAGGTAGGAACCGTAAATCAGCATGGTGCCTACACCCAGGGATAGGGAGAAAAAGGCCTGGCCCATGGCGGAGATCAGCAGATCCGGGGTGAAGTGGTCGAAGTTGGGCATCAGGTACACTTCCAGGCCGGTCAGGGCGCCGGGCTGGGTGAGTACGTAGCAGATCAACAGCAATAACAGGATGATCAGCGATGGCATCAACAGGGTGGACCAGCGCTCGATCCCCTTTTCAACACCACTGGCGATAATCAGCATGGTAAGACCACTGAAGATAGCAGTCATGATCATATTGCGATCGGTGCTGTTGCCGGCCAACCACTGGGCCGCCTCTTGGGCGCCGAACAGGCTGGCGAAAGGTTGGGCCAGATGGGCCACCATCCAGCCCGCCACAATGGCGTAGAAGCTCAGGATCAGGGAGGCCACCAGGATACCGCCGAAGCCGGTCAGCCCCCCGAAAAAGCGGCTGATGGGCCCGTTGGAAATGGAGCGCAGCGCCTGCACCATATTGCGGCGCGCGTGGCGGCCGATGGTGAGTTCGGCCATCAGGGCCGGATAGGCGAGCGCAAAGGCTAGAAATAAGTAGGCGACTACAAAGGCGGCGCCGCCGTTGCTGGCGGCCTTGGTTGGAAAGCCCCAAATATTGCCGAGACCAACGGCGGAACCCGCCGCGGCCATCAAAAAGCCAATATTCGAGCTGAACTGTCCTCGCGGTGCACTCATGGTAAATCCCGTAATTATTCTTCTAATAGTTCACTGTGCACTATTTGTGCGCCGAGCGCATTAGGCGCTGCTTTTCGCGGTTCCAATCGCGCTTCTTCTCAGTCTCGCGTTTGTCATGGCTCGCCTTACCTTTGGCAAGGCAGACTTCGCACTTCACCAGATGCCCTTTCCAGTACATGGCTGTGGCAACCACGGTGTGACCCTTCTGCTCAACAGCGGCGATCAGCTTGGAAAGCTCGCGCTTGGTTAGCAGCAGGCGACGGGTGCGGTCGGGCTCGGTGACAAAGTGGGTGGAGGCACTGGGTAGCGGCTGGATGTTGGCACCCAGCAGCCAGGCTTCACCGTTTTTGAAAATGACATAGCTGTCGGTCAGCTGGGCTTTGCCCTCCCGACAGCTTTTGACTTCCCAGCCTTTCATCTCAACGCCCGCCTCAAACTTTTCTTCAATGAAATAGTCGTGGCGGGCCTTCTTGTTGAGGGCGATGGTATTGGATGTTTGTGCTTTCTTTTTCTTGGCCATGAAAACTACGAGTGACTATATAAAACTGTGTCCAAAAAACTTCAGGGCCACGGTATTGATAAAGATAAGCAGCAGTATCAATGGGATAAAAGTGCCCAGGGAGAAGTTAACGTATTTTTGCGAAAACGAGCCTGCAAAGTTGCTGTCACCTTCTTGCAGCTCTTTATCAAAATTGGATTTCTTCCATTTGTAGATCACGAACAGACATACCAGCAGGCCATTTAGAGGCAGGATGGTGTCGTAGAAGATGATCTCCACCAAATCGAAGAACGACTTGTTTGCGCCGGCCAGTTGTACAAACTCTGTAAACCAAGTGGCCATACCGAATGATACGGCGCAAGCGATGGCCAGTACAAATTGAACTGCCGCAACGATGTAGATAGCCTTCTTACGCTCCATGTTGCGCTCGTCGCGCAGGGTGGCGATAGGCACCTCGATAATGGAAACCAGTGAGGTAATGGCGGCAACCAGTACCAGGAAGAAGAAGATGGCCGCTACGGCGCTGGCGCCCATGTAGCCGATTCCGTCTTGCAAAGCGAGGAATATCTTCGGCAGGAACAGGAAGATCATACCGGCGGATGAGTCGCTCAGCTCTGTCGGATCAATCTGCGGGTTAAAGTGGAAAATACTCGGCAAAATCAGCAGGCCAGCAGTAAAGGCTACCAATGTGTCAGTAATCGCTACGGCACGGGAAGAACCGGGAATGGAGTCCTTCTTCTTCATATAGGAGCCGTAGGTAATCATGATGCCCATTCCCAGAGACAGGGAGAAGAAGGCCTGGGCCATGGCTTTACTGATTACGTTGCCGTCAATTTTGCTGAAGTCGGGTACCAGGTAGTACTGCAAACCTAGGGCGGCGTTATCCAGGGTTAGTACAAAGAACACCAGTCCCAATAACATTACAAACAGCATGGGCATCAGGGTTTTTGCGGCCCGCTCGATACCGTCTTTAACACCCATAGCGAGAATGGCATTGATGATCAGCATCAGGACAACCAGGTAAATAAATACCGTGGGTGTATTGATAAAGTGGATAAAGAAATCTGGGGTGGCAAGCTTATCCAGGTTGCCGGAGAAGATTTCTACCAGGTATCCCATTACCCATACGGTGACCACCAGATAAAAAACCGCGATCATAAATGGCGTGATCAGGGCCAGCCAGCCGGGAATACTCCACAGCGTGGAGCCCTTGGATATCTGCCGATAGGCCCCGACGGGGTCCTTATCTGAACGGCGTCCCATAGCGAGTTCGGCCATCATCACTGGCAGGCAGATCAGAAATACGAAGAGAGCGTAGACCAGTAAGAAGGCGCCGCCCCCGCTCTTGGTGGCAGCTACAGGAAATGCGACCAGGTTGCCAATACCGACGGCGGAACCTGCTGCGGCTAGGATAAAGCCCAGCCTTGACCCAAAATGCTCTCTCACTGCGGTCATAAGTACTCTCGCTATTATTTTTTGAATGCTTGTAGTTTTTGTTACTGCGGCTGGGGCTAAGTGTGGCCCACCGGTAAAAAATGCGATTGTTGCAGGAATTGTCTTGCTTGAGTAGCGCCGGCTGGCAAAATTAGCCGTTCAACGGTAATCCCAGGTAATTTTGCCTGATGGACTGGGTTAGACAGTAGGAATGACTGAAATAGAACGCAGTGCGCTGGTGATGTACAGCGCGGAACAAATGTTTGATCTGGTCAACGATGTGGCCAGTTACCCACAATTTTTACCCGGCTGTCGCGCTGCGGAGATTATCCACAGCGATGACACCACTTTAGAGGCGCGCCTGGATTTGTCGCGCGCGGGTATAAAGCAGAGCTTTGTGACTCGAAATCAGTTGGTGCGTCCCAAGTCGATGACACTCAAGCTGGTGGATGGTCCCTTCGAGCAGTTCGAGGGACTGTGGGAATTTACTCCACTGGCTGAAAATGCCTGTAAGGTGAGTTTTACCCTTTCGTTTTCGATGAAAAATCGATTGATCGCGGCGGCTGCGGGAAAAATTTTCAGTGACCTAGCCAACCAGATGGTCGCGGTTATGTGTGAGCGCGCGGAAGAAGTTTACGGGAAACCCCAATGACAGAAGAGAGAACAATCTCGGTGGAGGTGGTGTACGCACTGCCCCACGAACAGCGATTAATGCGTTTGTTGGTGTCTGAGGGTACCACTGCGCGGGAGGCGCTAATTCGCTCGGGAATTCCCAAGGAGTATCCCGAAGTTGATCCGGATACGGCAAAGATGGGTATTTTTGCCCAGGTGCTGGGGAGTAAGGGGCTGCCGCCGGCGGAAAGTTATGTCCTGCAACCCGGGGACCGGGTTGAGGTGTATCGCCCCTTGATCGCCGATCCCAAAGAGGCGCGCAAGCAGCGCGCCGAGAAAGCCAAGCGTATGGCTGAGAAGAAGAAAGGCGCCGAGGGGACTTCCGCTTAGGGCCAGCCTGTGGGCTGCCAGTCGCCGCTGGTGGCTACCAGGGAGTCTTCATCAAAGTAAACGCTAAAGGTCTTTTGGGTGATATTGCCTTTCTTGTCGCGAAGGCGATTGACGTAATCCCAGCGGTTGGGGTTGTAAGTATCTTCCAGCAGCGGAGTGCCCAGAACAAACTGTACCTGGCGTCGCGTCATCCCTGGCTTTAGCTGATCCACCATCTCCTGGGTAATGATATTGCCCTGCTGCACCTCAATACGGTGTACACCGGGGAATTTTACGAGTGTGCAAGCTCCCAGCAAGCTGCACAGGAAGGCGATAGTGAGAAATCTCAGACTAGGCGGCATTCATTGCTCCATTATTCGGTTTCAAACGGCAGCGCTCACGCTGATTTCTTACAAACAGTCAGTTTAGTCTCAAGTGGAGAAAAAAAGTTCCTCCACCCACCAGTTCTGCCCTAAGTGAGCAGTACGGGGTTTCTCTGACTCCGTAGGGCATGGGATAATACCTGAAGAGTTGGCTCGCTGACAGACGGGACTCCAGGGTCGGAATCCTTTATAAATGGCCGCTGTGGGTTTGGGCAACTTCGGATAACTTTTAAAATCCTGCCGGGAAATATTGATACATGTCGAACGAAAACCAGGAATTGCGCAAGGCTGGCCTCAAGGTCACTCTGCCGCGGGTGAAAATTCTGCAATTGCTCGAAAGCACTAGTGAGCAGCATTTGAGTGCTGAGGATGTCTATAAGCTGTTGCTGGAGGCGGGAGAGGATGTCGGCCTAGCTACTGTGTACCGGGTATTGACCCAGTTTGAGAGCGCGGGCCTGGTAGTGCGCCACAACTTCGATGGCGGCCACTCCGTATTCGAGCTGGACCGTGGCGATCACCACGATCACATGGTGTGCACGGATACCGGTAAGGTTATCGAGTTCCACAATGAAGAGATTGAGGAGCTACAGCGCCAGATCGCTGAAGAGCACGGCTATGAGCTGACTGGCCACAGCCTGGTTCTGTATGTGACAGAAAAAGAGAAGTGATTCTTTCGGGTGCGGTATTCACCGCACCCTTCAAATGCTTACGCTGGGTGTTACGACTGGCAGGGTGGGGTGTAAAGCTCTGGGAACTTGCCAATTTTATCCGCGTAAAATTCCTTGAGCTTCAACAGCTCGGCTTCCAGGTTTTCACTGAATTGCGCTATCGGGCCGATGCCCACTTCTTTTTTGGGGAAGCTGATATAGCCCAGCACCACCGGAACCCTGGCGTTGCGGGCGATATGGTAAAAGCCGGTTTTCCAGCGTTCCGCCAAACCGCGAGTGCCCTCGGGGGGAATAGCGATAACCAGTTCTTTGCGCAGTTTGAACTGCCTGGCAGTGGCATCCACCAGGTTGTTGGCTTTGCTGCGGTCTACGGCGATACCGCCGAACCAGCGCATGGGGCCACCCAGCGGGAAGGTAAACAGCTTGTCTTTGCCCATCCACTGCGGGGTCATCTTCAGTTTGAGTGCGGCGAGAATAAAGTAATAGCCATCCCAGTTAGTGGTATGGGGGGCGCCGATCAATACGTACTGCTTTAGTTTGAGAGACTGCTCGTCAGCTTTGACACGCCAGCCGTGCAGCTTCAGTAGCACCCGTGCAACCAAGCGGAGGATTGGGGTGACAATAGGGGTGTTGAAAATCGTTCTCTGCATAACCTCGGCCGGGACTACTCATACATCGAAAAATAAGCCGCCAAGTATATGGTGACTTTACCTGTCACTCCCAGTCATATTTGTGCGTTTGTCCTAAATCGGCACATATATCCGACGAAAGGGGTGGTGTACCGGATTGTGTGGCGGTCATTTATTGATCTACGGTATAAGATTGCTTACCAAAATGCATCATTTTTGCCCTTTGGTGACATTTGGCGTCGGAATCGTATAGAGGAAGTGAGGCTGACTCCATAGCCAGCCTGAGAGAGGGGGTGGAGAGTTAAATTCTCTCCAGCATTTCCTCGGCATGAGCCAGGGATTGGGCGGTGGGGGCGCCGCCGAGCATGCGCGCCACTTCTTCGCGGCGCTCGCCGTTGGTGAGTTCGCGCAGTGCCACAAAAACACTTTCGCCATCGCTGTGTTTCTCCACCAAGTATTGGCGGTGGGCTCGCGCCGCTACCTGGGCCAAGTGGGTCACACAGATTACCTGGCCGCTGCGGCCATTGCGGGTTTCTCCCAGTTGACGCAGCAGGCGGCCCACCACATCACCGGTGGCACCGCCGATACCCACATCCACCTCGTCGAATACCAAGGTGGGGGTGCGGGAGGTTTGCGCAGTTACCACCTGGATTGCCAGACTGACCCGGGAGAGTTCACCGCCGGAGGCAATCTTGCCCAGGGGGCGAGGCGGTTGGCCCGGGTTGGTGGAAATTAATATCTCCGCTTCTTCCAGTCCCTGGCTATTGGGCGTATCCAGCTCTTGTAGTGATAGCTCTACTCGAGCGTGAGGCATGGCCAGGTCGGCCAGCTGGCCGTTCACGGCCTCCGCCAGTGAAGCTGCCGCTTTACTGCGCAGTTTGCTGAGTTTGCCGGCCACTTTTCTGTACTGCTTTTCCAGTTGTTCACAATCTGCGGCAAGGCGCTCCAGGGCATCTGGGCTGCCGATATCGTCCAGCTCTGCCTGTAACTGTTGCTGCAGAGCCGGCAGCTCCTGCGGTTGGACTCGGTGTTTGCGCGCAGCCTGGTAGATGGCGCTGAGCCTGTCTTCAACTTCGGAGAGTCGCTCAGGGTCCATCTCGAAGCGATCGATATGTCGGGAGAGGGTGGCTGCGGCCTCATCCACCTGGATGCGAGCACTGTCGAGCATCTGTGCCACTTCCACTAAGGCCGGAGCCTGCCCGGGCATGGAGGACAGCAGTTGCAGGGCGCGGTGCAGCTGTTCGGCGATATCGCCCTCACCGCCGGACAAGAAAGCGGCCAACTGGTAGCTGCCACTGAGGATTTCCCCCGCATTGGCCAGCTGTTGCTGTTCGCTCTCGAGGGACTCTATTTCCCCTTCGCTCAAGCCAAGTTGATCCAGTTCCTTAAGCTGGTATTCCAGCAAGTGGCGGCGGGCTTCGGCTTCCTCGGCGCTGTCGGCCAGTGTGCGATAACGGCGATAGTGATCCCGCCAGGTTTTGAAGCGGCTGCGAGTCTCTGCGGCGAGTTCCTGGGCCTGGGCGTATTCATCCAGCAGGCGCAGGTGCGTTTCTTTCTTCAGCAGGGATTGGTGTTCGTGCTGGCTGTGGATATCGATTAGCTGCTCGCCCAGGGCGCGTAGCTGCAACAGAGTGACCGGTTGGCCGTTGATATAGGCGCGGGAGCGGCCGTCGGCGCCGATGGTGCGGCGCAGAATGACTTCCTGCCCCGCATCCAGCTCTTGGGATTCGAGCCAGCTGGCGGCGCTGGGGTGCTCGGCGATATCAAATGTGGCGCTGATGTCGGCGCGATTGGCGCCGGTGCGCACAAGCTCAGCGCTGCCGCGGCCGCCCAGTGCCAGGCCGAGGGCATCCAAGGTGATTGACTTACCCGCGCCGGTCTCGCCGGTCAGGGTGCTGGTACCGGGACCAAACTCCAACTCCAGTTGGTCCACCAGGGTGAATTGGCTGATAGACAGATGCAGCAGCATAGAGATCGCTTGTGTCCTTGCTAATCGGCGGGCGCCCGGCCCAATTAGTGGTTATTTATACAGTATTCGTTCCCGGTTAGCTATAGGGGCGGGGCCACATTACTCTGAGGATGTGCGCTAGCGCGAAAAACCACTTGAACTGTGCGGGGATGTCCCCATATAGGCTCCAGTGCCCGAGAGACGGGCTCAACTCACATTACTGACAGAGTCGACGCGACGGAGAAAGCAGTGGCCAGAGAGCGCAGCGAAGAAGATCAGATTAAAAAGGGGGCGGAGCACGCACCAGCTACAGACGAGGGCGTTTCAGCTGAGATTGAAGACCCTTCCTCTATAGAAAGCGAACTTGCCGAGGAAGCCCTGCGGGAAGAGGCCGAAGGTGCCGATGCCCTGCACGAGGAAATTATCAAGTTGCAGGAGCAGCTGGCAGCGCACAAGGATATGGCCCTGCGCGCCCAGGCGGAAGAGCAGAACGCCCGTCGCCGCGCGCAACAGGATATCGAGCGCGCGCGCAAATTTGCGGTAGAGAAGTTGCTACAGGACTTGCTGCCTGTAGTGGACAACCTCGAGCGTGCACTGGCGACGATCGATACGGCCGACGAAGCCAACAAGGCCTTGGTAGAAGGTATCGAGCTGACCCACAAATCTTTCGTTGAAACCCTGACGAAAAATGCTGTGGAAGTTGTCGATCCGGCCGGTGAGCCTTTCGACCCAGAGCTGCACCAGGCTATGACCCAGGTGCCCAACGGCGAGGTGGAGCCGAACACGGTTCTGGATGTGTTTCAAAAAGGTTATCGCCTCAATGGCCGCCTGGTTCGCCCGGCCATGGTGGTGGTCAGCAAAGCGCCGTAACGGCAGAAGTGTAAAGCGGCCTTGAAATTTAGCGGCCGGCACCAATATAGCTGACATCAAGAATTATTCGCGCGGTGTAAATAGAACAGAGCTGGCAGCGCGCATCAAAAGAGGATTTTACAGATGGGAAAAATTATCGGCATCGACCTGGGTACCACTAACAGCTGTGTAGCGGTACTGGATGGTGACAAAGCGCGTGTAATCGAAAACGCCGAAGGCGATCGCACTACACCTTCTATTGTTGCCTTCACTGACGACAACGAAATTCTGGTAGGTCAGTCTGCCAAGCGTCAGGCGGTGACCAATCCCCAAAATACTCTGTTTGCGGTTAAGCGTTTGATCGGCCGTAAATTCAAAGACGACGTTGTCCAGAAAGATATCAAGATGGTTCCTTACACCATCACTGAAGCTGACAACGGCGACGCTTGGGTAGAAGTGAAAGGCGATAAAAAAGCTCCGCCGCAGATCTCTGCCGAAGTCCTGAAGAAAATGAAAAAGACTGCGGAAGACTTCCTCGGTGAGAAAGTTGAAGCGGCAGTAATTACCGTACCGGCTTACTTCAACGACTCCCAGCGTCAGGCCACCAAAGACGCCGGCCGCATTGCTGGCCTGGACGTTAAGCGTATTATCAACGAGCCGACTGCCGCTGCGCTGGCATACGGCCTGGACAAGCAGGGCGGTGACCGCACTGTAGCGGTATACGACCTGGGTGGTGGTACCTTCGATATCTCCATCATCGAAATTGCCGACGTAGACGGCGAGAAGCAGTTCGAAGTACTGTCCACCAACGGTGACACTTTCCTCGGTGGTGAAGACTTCGACCTGCGACTGATCGAATACCTCGCAGACGAGTTCAAGAAAGACCAGGGCATCGACCTGAAAGGTGACCCCCTGGCAATGCAGCGCCTGAAAGAAGCTGCGGAAAAAGCCAAGATCGAGCTGTCCTCCAGCCAGCAGACCGAAGTCAACCTGCCGTACATCACTGCAGACGCCACTGGTCCCAAGCACTTGGTGGTTAAACTGACCCGCGCCAAGCTGGAAAGCCTGGTAGAAGAGCTGGTTACCCGCTCCCTGGAGCCGGTAAAAATCGCTCTGCAAGACGCCGACCTGTCCGCTTCCGGTGTAGACGAAGTGATCCTGGTAGGCGGTCAGACCCGTATGCCAATGGTTCAGCAGAAAGTAACCGAGTTCTTCGGCAAAGAGCCGCGCAAAGACGTTAACCCCGACGAAGCCGTTGCCATGGGTGCTGCTATCCAGGGCGCCGTACTGTCCGGTGACGTTAAAGACGTACTGCTGCTGGACGTAACTCCGCTGACCCTGGGTATCGAAACCATGGGTGGCGTTGCGACTCCGCTGATCGACAAAAACACCACTATCCCCACCAAGAAGTCCCAGGTTTTCTCCACTGCGGATGACAACCAGACTGCGGTAACCATTCACGTGGTTCAGGGTGAGCGCAAGCAGGCTGCACAGAACAAATCCCTGGGTCGTTTCGACCTGGCCGATATCCCACCGGCACCGCGCGGCATGCCGCAGATCGAAGTAACCTTCGACATCGATGCCAACGGTATCCTGCACGTACACGCGAAGGACAAGGCCACTGGTAAAGAGCAGTCCATCGTGATCCAGGCTTCCTCCGGCCTGTCCGAGGACGAGATCGATAAGATGGTTCAGGACGCTGAGGCCAATGCCGAAGCGGACAAGCAGTTCGAAGAGCTGGTGCAGACTCGCAACACGCTCGACGGCCTGATTTCTGCGACCAAGAAAACTCTGGAAGAAGCTGGCGACAAAGCTACCGCTGAAGAAAAGGCAGCTATTGAAGCGGCTGTTACCGAAGCGGAAGAAGCCGTTAAAGGCAATGACAAAGCTGCAATGGAAGCTGCGACTACCAAGCTGACTGAAGCTTCCGGTCCGGTTGCCCAGAAGATGTATGCCGAGCAGGCTCAAGCCGCTGGTGCTGAAGGTGCCGCTGGTGCCCAGGGCGAGCAGCAGTCCTCCGCTGGCGACGACGCGGTAGACGCAGAGTTCGAAGAAGTTAAGGACGACAAAAAAGAAGGTAAGTAAGCGTTCGCTTGCAATTCCGGTGGCAGCTTTTAAAGTGGCCGCCGGAGAACTTCAGGGGCGCGGCGCCTTACTTTCAGAGGCCCGCGCCCTGTGTTGTTTCAGGTATCTGCCAATATTTGCCGAGTTTTCGCAGTTTTGGTGGTGCTCCGTTCGCGGAGCTTAGTTAGAAACCGAGAAGTAGAAAGAGAGTTTGGCCGTTCTTGATGCCGGACCAGAGAACATAGTTTTATGTCGAAACGCGATTATTACGAAGTCCTCGGCGTCGAGCGCGGCGCTTCGGATGCAGAGCTGAAAAAAGCCTACCGCCGGGTGGCAATGAAGTTTCACCCGGACCGTAACCCCGATGACAAGGAATCTGAGAACAAATTCAAGGAGGCCAATGAGGCCTACGAGGTTTTGTCGGATTCCGAGAAGCGCGCAGCTTATGACCAGTTTGGCCACGCCGGTGTGGAAGGCCAGATGGGCGGTGGCGGCGCTGGTGGATTCGGTGGCTTCTCCGATATTTTTGGCGATGTGTTCGGCGATATCTTCGGTGGTGGCGGTGGCCGTCGCGGCGGCCCTGCTCGCGGTTCCGATCTGCGCTATGACCTGGAATTGGACCTGGAAGACGCAGTGCGCGGCACCACGGTCAAGATTCGCGTTCCGACTCTGGCAGCCTGTGGTACCTGTAGCGGTTCCGGGGCCAAGCCCGGTTCCTCTCCGCAAACCTGTGGCACCTGTGGTGGTGCTGGCCAGGTGCGTATGCAGCAGGGTTTCTTCTCTGTTCAGCAAACCTGCCCCAACTGTCGCGGTCGCGGTACCACTATCTCCGATCCCTGTGGCAGCTGTCACGGTCGCGGTCGTGTAGAGGAAACCAAAACCCTGTCCGTTAAGGTACCGCCGGGTGTGGATACCGGCGATCGCATTCGCCTGTCTGGTGAAGGTGAAGCCGGGCCCGATGGCGGCCCCGCTGGTGACCTCTATGTACAGGTAGTGGTAAAAGAGCACGATCTGTTCCAGCGCGATGGCAAGAACCTCTACTGCGAAGTGCCGATTAGTTTCGTTTCCGCTGCCCTCGGTGGTGAGCTGGAAGTGCCGACTCTCGACGGTAAAGTGAAGCTGAAGATTCCTGCGGAAAGCCAGACCGGCAAGCTGTTCCGCCTGCGCGGCAAGGGTGTTTCCCCGGTTCGCGGTGGTGCAACCGGCGACCTGCTGTGTCGCGTTGTGGTAGAAACTCCAGTGAACTTGTCCGGCAAACAAAAAGACTTGCTGCAAGAGTTCTCTAATACCCTTAGCGAAAAGAAAAATTCACCGCGTCAGACCGGTTGGTTTGAAGGGGTGAAAAACTTCTTTGGTGATATGAAGCTTTAATCGCTGTTAGCACCGGCAAAACCTTAAATTGTTTTGTGGGTTGCCTATTCAAAAAGGCTCGAGAGCATTAGCTTTCGAGCCTTTTTTATTTCCAGGCGAGTTTTATCCCCCCAATTGAATGCCTTCTATTGGGAAGTTTTTGTTCTCAAACGGGCCGCGAATTCACTCAGGAATTCCTGTTGGATTTTTTGCGCTTTACGCAGTTGCTCCTTATTTAAAGTACCTTCCAATTCTTTGTGTGTTTCCAGGCTGATAGCTGCGAATTGAGCGCCAATTTCGCCGCGTTGCTTGGGGGTTAGAGCGACCTTTTCGCCACTGAGTAATCCGTATTTTTCCAGTACCGCTTTTTTCTCTGCGAAGCTTTTTTGCATAATGGGTAATACGGTTTTTTCCTGTCCCGGGGTGAGCTGCAAACGCAGCGTCACCCAATCGGTAATATCATCATACTTCTCCCAAAAGTCTGGATTGGCATTTTGCTGCTGGGCAGATGCCGGCGTGCTGCCAAAAGCCAGGCTCAGAGAGATCACTACCGCCATGATGTGTGGTAGATGGTTGGACAGGATCATCAGTCGCATATTGGCGCTCCATTTACCCCTCACAGTAAAGCGTAGCAGTGGCCGCTGATATCGCGTTTTGCGCAAGTATCCTCTTGGCAATTTAAAAATATGTGGATATTTCTTTTTGTTTTACTTTTGCGGAGTGACTAGCGATTTTTAGACACGCTAATACTGGCTTACTGGTATCTATGCGCTCTACCGGGTGCGTTGTAGAATCCAGAACCTTATAGATTTGGACTGGAGTGCTGTGATGGCGGTAAGAGTGGCGGTGACGGGATTTGGTGGTCGAATGGGGCGAGCGTTGGCGGAGGCTTTGTCCCTGTCTGATAAAGCCGAACTGTCAGCGGCTATAGTGCGGCCTGGCTCCAGCTTGGTCGGCGCCGATGCCGGTGAAGTTGCCGGTCTGGGCCGCAGCGGCCTCGCTATTGTGGACAGCCTCGATAAGGCGGACTTTGACGTACTTATTGATTTCACTGCCCCTAAAGCAACTGTGGAAAATACTGCCTATTGTGCGAAGAAAAACCTCCCCATTGTAATCGGCACCACGGGCTTTGATAGCGAGCAAAAAAATAAAGTATTGGCTTGTGCGGATCAGGTGCCGCTATGCCTCGCCAGTAATTTTTCCACCGGGGTAAACCTGTGCTTTAAATTGTTGGAAACTGCTGCGCGGGTAATGGCGGAAGAGGCCGATATCGAGATTGTCGAAGCCCATCATCGCCACAAAGTGGATGCACCTTCCGGCACGGCACTGAGTATGGGAGAAGTGATTGCGGAAACTCTGGGGCGCGACCTGGATAAAGTGGCAGTTTACGGCCGCGAAGGTCAAACCGGTGCCCGCGATAGGGACACTATCGGTTTTGCCACAGTGCGCGGTGGTGATGTGGTAGGTGAACATTCGGTGATGTTCCTGGCGGAAGGTGAGCGGGTTGAAATTAGTCACCGAGCCAGCAGCAGGCTCTCTTTTGCTCGCGGTGCTGTGCGCGCGGCACTGTGGATGATGGGAGAGGAAGGGAGTGCGCGGGCACCGGGGCACTACGATATGCGCGATGTGCTCGGCCTTAACTAATCTTACTTAGAGTAAATAAATTCAGCGCCTGCAGGGGCGCTGTGAAAGAAATTTTCGATTTTCATTTGCCCGCCATTTTTGCGGGTAAAACTAAAAGGCCGGCGACATTCGTTCGACCGGTCACCCTGTAACCTTCCTTTGAGGAACCTCGATTGGAAAGAAAGCTGATTGTCGGCAGCGAGGAGTGGTGCGGGCTTCCCGCACTCGGCGTCCCGGCGATTAAGGTGCGTGTGGACTCCGGGGCTAAAACTTCCTGTTTGCACGCTTACAACATCCATACCTTCAAGCGCGATGGCGAACCCTGGGTGAGTTTTGAGGCGCATCCACTGCAGCACCAGCGCCGCCCTTCAGTGCGCTGTGAGGCGCGGCTTTTGGATAAAAGGCTGGTGCGCAGCTCCTCCGGTGAAAGCGAAAAACGCCCGGTAATTCGTACCTCCATTTCCATTGGTGGCAGTGTCTGGGATATCGAACTGACCCTGACCAATCGGGACAGCATGGGCTATCGCATGTTGCTGGGGCGCGAAGCCATGATTGGGCGAATGCTGGTGGATCCGGCTGAGAGCTTCTGTATTGGCGATATCCCGAAAAGCCAGTTGGATGAATATTATCGGGATGAGCACCATATTGCCGGTACCGGTCTGCGCATCGGGCTGCTGGCATCGAACCCGGATCTCTATAGCAACCGGCGCATTATGGAAGCGGGGGCCGAGCGCGGACATCGCATGAGTTTTCTCGATATCCGCCAGTGCTACATGAAGCTCGACCCTGATGAGCCGGAAGTACACTACCGGGATGGCCGCATACTCAATAGCCTGGATGCGGTGATTCCCCGTATTCGCCCCAGCCAGACTTTTTACGGTTGTGCGCTGACGCGGCACTTTGAGAGCCTGGATATTTTTGCCCTGAATGGCTCTGCCGCTATCAGTCAGTCGCGGGATAAATTATTTTCCCTGCAGTTGCTGCAACAAAGTGGACTAAATATCCCAACCTCTGGGTTTGCCAATTCCCCAGTGGATACCAATGAGCTGATCGAAATGGTGGGCGGTGCGCCACTGGTGGTGAAGTTGCTGGAGGGAACCCAGGGGCGCGGTGTCGTTCTGGCGGAAACCCGCAAGGCTGGGGAATCGGTGATTAATGCGTTTAAGTCCCTCAAGGCCAATCTTCTGGTGCAGGAGTTTATTCGCGAGGCGGAGGGTAAGGATCTTCGCCTATTTGTTATCGACGGTCGTGTGGTGGCCTCGATCCAGCGTGAGGCGGCACCGGGGGAATTTCGTGCCAATATTCACCAGGGCGGTACGGCTTCAGTAGTGAAGGTCACCGCCGAGGAGAAGCGCCTGGCGGTCAAGGCTGCCAAGGTGTTGGGGCTCAAGGTGGCGGGTGTGGATATTATTCGCTCCCGCAAGGGGCCGTTGTTATTGGAGGTAAATTCCTCCCCGGGGCTTGAAGGCATCGAGAGCGCTACGCGCAAGGATGTGGCGGGGGCCATGATCATATCTATCGAAAAGGCGTTGAAGTGGCGCCCAATTTTGCCGGGGGAGGATCTTTAGGCGCTGTAACTCTGGTCCCGGCGGGGGCCTTTGCGTTGGGCTAACCTGAGTAGGTGGCCGGGCTTTTCGCTGGCGCGCAAATAGAGCCGCAGCGAGCTTTGGCCGCTGCGGGTAACAGCCCACCGCAGCTTCCTTTCGGGAGATGCAAACCGCAGGGTTTGAGCTTCTATGACGATATCCAGCCCAGGTTCATTTCGCATTTTCCCCGCCCTTTTACTTTTCCTGTTAGTACTTTTCACCGGTGTGGGTGCCCAGGCTGCGGTGCAGCTGTCCGATACGCCTTTGGGGCGGCGGGTAATGGTGGATTACATAGTGCACTTCGCCTACCACCTACAGTGGCCGGTCAATGCCTTTGCCAACAGCAGCGCCCCGTTCAAGGTGTGCCTGATGGGTGGGGACTCGCTCGGTGAGCCACTGGCGGCCCGGTTCAAGAATCAGCGTATTGATGGGCGGGATGTGGAGCTTGAGAAGATCGAGGTCAAGGAGATGCTGCGGGCGCGCAAGTGCCAGATTGTGGTGCTGAGTACCCTGGATCGCCCCACACTGCTAAAGGCGTTGGTGGCACTGGAGTTTTTCCCGGTACTGACGGTTAGCGATGCCGAGCGCTTTGCCGCCACTGGCGGTATGATCGAGTTTGCCGACAGCGGCCGGGAGGTGGCCCTGCGTATGAATAAGACCATGCTGGAGAAGGCGGAGCTGAAAATGGGCAGCAGTCTTTTCCGGTTGGGACGCAAGCCGGAGTGAGATTTTCAGGGAAAGTAGCCTGGCGTATTTTTGCACTAGCGTCCAGAGGTGAATTCGCGTAGAATCTGCGCCCGATTTGGGCCGGTGCCGCGAAGCTGAATCGCGCAGCGTGAGCCTACTAAAAAGCTGGCGGCAACCGTCGGCCACTTTGTGAGAATCACGCGTGAACAGATTTTTAAAGCGAGATGAAGCTGCGATGTTTCATCTCGCTTTTTTATGCGCGCACCAGTCAGGAGCCCGCGTGCTCCGAAGCCCGCAAACCCCGCCCGGAAGCAGTTCTGAAGATTGGAGTTCAATTTGACTAAAGCTGTCCCTACGTCGGAGGCTTTCATGCCCCACAACTTTATGCAGAGTACAACTCCCGCGCTGCTGGTGCTCGCAGATGGTAGTGTCTTTGAAGGACGCGCAATCGGTGCCCATGGCAGTTCTGTTGGCGAGGTCGTGTTCAACACATCCATGACCGGCTACCAGGAGATTCTCACCGATCCCTCCTACGCCCGCCAGATTGTGACTCTGACCTACCCGCACATCGGCAACACTGGCACCAACCAGGAAGACGAAGAGTGCGCTGATATCTGGGCCGCCGGCCTGGTAATCCGCGACCTGCCGCTGCTGGCCAGCAGCTTCCGCAACGAGCAGTCCCTGGAGGACTACCTGCGCGAGCGCAATATCGTTGGTATCGCCGATATCGACACTCGTCGCCTGACCCGCCTGCTGCGCGACAAGGGTGCACAGAGCGGTTGCATCGTTGCCGGTGACAATATCGACCGCGAAGAAGCCCTGGCCAAGGCCAAGGAATTTGCCGGTCTGAAAGGGATGGACCTGGCCAAGGTGGTGAGCACCAAGGAAGCCTACCCCTTTAGCGAAGGTACCTGGGAACTGGGCGAAGGCCATAAGGCCGCGCCGGAACAGCCCTTCAAAGTGGTAGCTTACGACTTCGGTGTGAAGCGCAATATCCTGCGCATGTTGGTGGATCGCGGCTGTGACATCACCGTAGTACCGGCGGAGACTCCGGCTTCCGAAGTACTGGCGATGAATCCCAACGGTGTATTCCTGTCCAATGGCCCCGGTGACCCCGAGCCCTGTGAATACGCGATCACCGCTATTCGCGAAATCCTGGACGCTGGCATCCCCACCTACGGCATCTGCCTGGGCCACCAGTTGTTGGGCCTGGCGGTGGGCGGTAAAACTGCCAAGATGAAGTTCGGTCACCACGGTGGTAACCACCCGGTACAAGACCTAAACAGCACCAAGGTGATGATCACCGCGCAGAACCACGGTTTCGAAGTGGACGCCGACAGCCTGCCGGACAATGTGGAAGTTACCCACAAGTCCCTGTTCGACGGTACCTTGCAGGGTATTCACCTGAAGGACAAGCCGGCCTTCAGCTTCCAGGGACACCCGGAAGCGAGCCCCGGCCCACACGATGTGGCGCCGTTGTTCGACCACTTTATCGATTTGATGAAAGAGCGCGCCTAAGGGCGTAGCCGCCCAGGGTAGGGCAATTAACCGCCGCTTTTGCGGCGGTTTTAACAAGAAACGAATGAAATTTAGCGCAGCCGGCCTTTGCCGGTAGTAGAACGGAAGAAAGATGCCAAAACGCACAGATATCCAAAGCATTCTGATTATCGGCGCAGGCCCCATCGTGATCGGCCAGGCGTGCGAATTTGACTACTCCGGCGCCCAGGCCTGTAAGGCGCTGCGCGAAGAGGGTTACCGGGTGATCCTGGTGAACTCCAACCCGGCCACCATCATGACCGACCCGGCCATGGCCGATGCCACCTACATCGAGCCGGTGGAGTGGCGCACCGTTGCCAAGATTATCGAGCAGGAGCGCCCCGACGCCATCCTGCCCACCATGGGCGGCCAGACAGCACTGAACTGCGCCCTGGACCTGGACAAGCACGGTGTCCTGAAGGAATTCAATGTCGAGCTGATCGGTGCGGACAAAGACGCTATCGAGAAAGCGGAGGACCGCGACCTGTTCGACAAGGCGATGAAGGCGATCGGCCTGGAAACTCCGCGCGCCAAGATCGTTCACTCCATGGAAGAGGCGAAGAAAGTACCAGAAGAGTTCGGCTTCCCGGTAATTATCCGTCCGTCCTTCACCATGGGTGGCTCCGGTGGCGGTGTGGCCTACAACTGGCCGGAGTTTGAAGAGATCTGTAAGCGCGGTCTCGACCTCTCCCCCACCAACGAATTGCTGATCGACGAATCCCTGCTCGGCTGGAAAGAGTACGAGATGGAAGTGGTTCGCGATAAGAACGACAACTGCATCATCGTATGTTCCATCGAGAACTTCGACCCGATGGGTGTACACACCGGTGACTCCATCACCGTTGCCCCGGCGCAGACGCTGACCGACAAGGAATACCAGCTGATGCGCAACGCCTCTATCGCGGTACTGCGCGAGATCGGCGTTGAGACTGGCGGCTCCAACGTACAGTTCGGCGTTTGTCCGAAGACTGGCCGCGTGGTTGTGATCGAAATGAACCCCCGCGTATCCCGCTCCTCCGCCCTGGCCTCCAAGGCCACCGGTTTCCCGATCGCCAAGGTCGCGGCCAAGCTGGCAGTGGGTTACACCCTGGACGAACTGCAAAACGATATCACCGGCGGTGCTACCCCGGCGTCCTTCGAGCCGTCCATCGATTACGTTGTCACCAAGATTCCGCGCTTCACCTTCGAGAAATTCGGTGAAGCCGATGCGCGCCTGACCACCCAGATGAAGTCTGTGGGTGAAGTGATGGCGATTGGTCGCACATTCCAGGAATCCCTGCAGAAAGCCTTGCGCGGCCTGGAAGTGGGCAGCTTCGGCCTGGAAAGCAAAATTGATCCGAGCAAAGACGGCGCTGAGACTCGTCTGCGCAGCGAACTCTCCATTCCGGGTGCCGAGCGCATCTGGTACGTGGGCGATGCCTTCCGTATGGGCATGAGCGTCGGCGAAGTTTACGACCTGTCCGGTATCGACCCCTGGTTCCTGGTACAGCTCGAAGAGCTGATCAAAATTGAAGAGCCGCTCAAGTCTCTGCCTACCTCGGCGTTGACCACTGAGCATATGCGCTTCCTCAAGCGCAAAGGCTTCTCCGATCGCCGCCTGGCGGACCTGCTGGGGGTGAGCCAGAAGACTGTGCGCGAATTCCGCCACAAGCTGGGTGTATTCCCGTCTTATAAGCGCGTAGATACCTGTGCTGCTGAGTTCAGCACCTCCACTGCTTACATGTACTCCACCTACGATGAGGAGTGCGAAGCGCAGCCGTCTGACAAGAAGAAAATCATGGTACTCGGCGGTGGCCCCAACCGTATCGGCCAGGGCATCGAGTTCGACTACTGCTGCGTACACGCCGCTCTGGCGATGCGCGAAGACGGTTATGAGACCATCATGGTCAACTGTAACCCGGAGACTGTCTCCACCGACTACGACACTTCCGACCGCCTCTACTTTGAGCCGGTAACCCTGGAAGACGTGCTGGAAATTGTTGCCAAAGAGAAGCCGGAAGGCGTGATCGTACAGTTCGGTGGCCAGACTCCGCTGAACCTGGCGCGCTACCTGGCCAACGAAGGTGTGCCTATTATCGGTACCACCCCAGAGCAGATTGACCGCGCGGAAGACCGCGAGCGCTTCCAGCAGATGATCATGCGTCTCGGCCTCAAGCAGCCGAAGAATGCCATCGTGCGCTCTGTCTCCGAAGCCATCCAGGCGGCGAAAGACGTGGGCTACCCGCTGGTTGTGCGCCCGTCATACGTACTGGGCGGCCGCGCCATGGAGATCGTCTACAAAGAAGACGAGCTACTCACCTACATGAAAGAAGCGGTACAGGTTTCTGACGAAGCACCGGTACTGCTGGATCACTTCCTCAACGCCGCCATTGAGGTGGATATCGATGCGGTATCCGATGGCAAGGACGTTGTGATCGGCGCCATCATGCAGCACATTGAACAGTGTGGTGTTCACTCCGGTGACTCCGCCTGCTCCCTGCCGCCTTACAGCCTTCCGGCGGATGTGCAGGACCGTATGCGCGAAGAAGTCAAAGCCATGGCCCGCGAGCTGGGCGTAGTTGGTCTGATGAATACCCAGCTGGCCTACCAGGACGGCGAGATCTACGTGATCGAGGTGAACCCGCGCGCTTCCCGTACTGTACCTTTCGTCTCCAAGTGCATCGGCACTTCACTGGCGAAAGTGGCTGCGCGCTGTCAGGCGGGTATCAGCCTGCAGGAGCAGGGCTTTACCGAAGAGATTGTACCGGACTACTACTCCGTGAAAGAGTCTGTATTCCCGTTCAACAAGTTCCCGAAAGTGGACCCGATTCTCGGTCCCGAGATGAAGTCCACCGGCGAAGTGATGGGAGTAGGTGCTACCTTCGCAGAGGCTTTCGACAAGGGCCTGGTTGCCGCTGGCGATCGCCTGCCGGAGTCCGGACGCGCATTTATCTCTGTGCGTGACTTCGACAAGGCCGACGCAGTGGGCGTAGCTCGCGATCTGGTGGAACTGGGCTTCGAAGTAATTGCCAGCCGCGGCACCGCCAAGGTCTTGCAAGAAAACGATATTCCCGTTACAACCGTCAACAAGATGAGTGAAGGTCGCCCGCATATCGTCGATATGATTAAAAACGACGAGATTGCGCTGGTGGTGAATACCACCGAAGGGCGTCAGGCGATTCGCGACTCTGCGGATATCCGCCGCAGTGCCGAGAATCACCGGGTGTGTTACACCACCACCCTGGCAGCGGCTCAGGCCATGGCGATGGCCATGCGTCAGGAGCAGCCGCTACAGGTTCGCCGCCTGCAAGACCTTCACCAGCGTGTCGTAAAGCTGTCTTAATAGCTTTAAAACCAACTTGTGAAATCCAACCGGGCCCCGTGATCTCACTGGGCCCGGTTTCGTCGTAACAATAATGGAGGTCCCACATTGAACCGGGTACCAATGACCGTTGAAGGCGCAGAAGCGCTGCGCTCAGAGCTGGACAATCTGAAAAAAGTTGAACGCCCTACCGTTGTACAGGCGATTGCTGAAGCGCGTGAACACGGTGATTTGAAGGAAAATGCCGAATACCACGCGGCGCGGGAAAAGCAGGGCTTTATCGAGGGCCGTATCCAGGAAATCGAAAGCAAGCTTTCCCACTCACTGGTCATTGATGTGAAGAGCATCGAGCCCAGTGACAAGGTAATTTTCGGTACTACGGTAACGATTATTCACCTGGATGACGATAAGGAAGTCACATACAAAATTGTGGGTGACGACGAGGCCGATGTTAAAAAGCACAAGATCTCGGTGAACTCTCCGATTGCCCGCGCGCTGATTGGCAAGGAAGTGGGTGATGTGGTGGTGGTCCAAACACCTTCCGGTGCGGTGGAGTACGAAATCGATGCGGTTGAGCACCTGTAAATTACAGGCGATTAAAAAAAGGGCGGCCATGGGCCGCCCTTTTTTTTCTTGTTATTGCCAAACGTAACTTTGGTTAGCATGGCCAGACTGCATTACCGTAGCAGTTTCATAGAGGCCGAACTGTCCCACCAGGCTATTGTTATTGTGCCCTGATTGGCGAGCCGAAGCGGTGTGTCCAGAACCGATCTGTCCCAGGTACACATCATTGTGGTGGCCTCTCTGACGGGCGCGTGCACTGTGGTCATATCCAGCCTGGGAAATATCCGCTTCCTGGTTGTGGCCACGCTGACGCATACGGGCGTAGTGATCACCACCTACCTGACGAATATCACCATCATTGGATTCACCGGACTGGCGCATGCCGGCATCGTGGCCAAAGCCGCTCTGGAAGGTATCTGCGTTGTGCAGTTCTCCTCTCTGGCGAATAACGGTCTCAGAACCAACGCTAACAACCTGGGTGGCGGTTGCCGTGTTGTGGCTGTCCATCTGGCTAATCATCACCATGTTGCCAGCACCTGCAAACTGATAGGTGAGGGCGTAGTGGTTGTCACCAGATTGCTGATGGGCGGAGTAACTGCCGAGCTGTCCAATCTGGTAGGTCTCAGATACGTTGGTGTTGCCGGACTGGAAGCTGAACGACTCGTTGCCGGCACCACCGCTTTGCAGCAACTCCGCTGAATGGTGATCGCCTTCCTGGTACTGATAGCCATAGCTGCCGAGTTCAATACTGTGAGTGATCTCTGCATCATTGCTATGGCCATGCTGTTCCTGCATGGCGTTGTTATCCCAGGTCAGCGGCCCGGTCTGATCGATAGTGGCATTGTTGTGGCCGCCATTCTGGTCCTGAGTGGCAGTGTTACCGCCCGCATAAGCGGTTCCACTGATGGCCAGGGTTAGGGCTACAGCGATAGGGGTCAAAGTCTTCATGAGTGTCTCCATTACTACAAACTTCAATGAGCATCACATGGTGGAAAACCAGCCTAAATGGCTGAAAGGGGGTGGCACGTCATCCTGCGCCGAGGGTTTTACAGCAGGTGCACCTAGCCGGGGGGGTAGGTATCACTGTAAAGAGGGGGAGCAGCGTTGCCGTACAGGCATTGCCGCCAGTCAAACAGGTAAGCGGGAGAGTAGGACTGATACATTTTGATGGCTTCCCTGATACTGCTTAGGAGTCCAAAATTTCGTTCCGTCCCCAATATTCTTGCTGGGAATTGGGGGTGGGGCTATAGGAGAAAAGTTGTAAATCCTTGAGAAGAAAGTGCTATTGCACAGTACCGAGCTTAACTTCTCTCTCTATAGCTTTTGCCTGTTGCTATGAATAGCGCGGGGATTTAAGTCGAATTTTTCGATTGGCAATTTTGCTGCGAGCCTATTTACTGGGAAATATGGCTGCTGTTGGAAATGCCGATCTGTAGGGTGTTGCTGGATGCTCCCGCTCTTATCTGGCTGGTTTGGACTTGGTTAAATAGGCCAATCTGGGTGCTACTGGCCATTTGATTCAGACCTAGTTGAGAAAATGAAACGTTATTTTCCAGCCCAATTTGGTTTGATTGGTTGGCATTGCCAACACCAGCTTGCAAAGAATTTGCTGAATTTAACAACCCTTCCTGTGAAGCTGATGATGAATTTCCCGTGCCCAGCTGCTCCATTTCGGAAAAGTTAAGTGCGCCTGTCTGGGTAATTGAAGATTCATGAGCGATGCCGGTTTGCTCACTGACACCTAAATTAAGCAAACCTGCCTGTGAGATTGAGGCATTACCGGTAAAACTGAATACTTGTGCCACGGCGGCGACATTGGCTCTATCTGTCTGCTCAATATTGACGCTGTTATTGGCCCCGGAAATCTGTACCGTGGTGGCAACCTGTCCCTGGCCATCCTGAGTATGCAGGGAGAAACCGTTTATTTGGTTAACTTGCCGGGTGAGCGATCTGCTATTAGAGCCAATCTGTACGCTCTGTCCTGCATTGTTGCTCCCTGTAGATTGGGAGACTCTGGAAAAATGATTGCGGCCGGTTTGAAATTGGGAAATTGTGCTGTTTATTTCTATGGATTGAATGCCGGTTGCGTCATTAAAAAAGCCAATTTGCTCTTGCAAGATTAAGTTGCCCTCATTAAGCGGAAATCTTTGGTTGGCAACGGCATTGTTGCCAATACCAACTTGTATCTGCTCTACGGTTTGGTCATTCCCAAAGGCGGAATGGACGGAAAGAAATGCGATAAATGTGACTACCGGCGAATAAATAACTTTTTTCACGAATACCTCCACGACTACATAACAAGGAGCATGAAAATTACGGTTTTAAAGTGCGGCGTTGGCAGGAAAACATAGAGAAATTACTATTGGAAATTAAATTCCGGACAGTAATTATTAAGGGCGCTAAAAGCGAATTGACCCAACTACCGCTATTTTCATTGTTGATGGCAATATAGTAAGTTTCTATAGGACTTTAGTCTCAATTTAATGGGAAATAAGTATCAGGAAATGAGTGCTTTTACTTCAGGGTTCCAGTCGGAATAAGTTGATCTTACTCCGACTGGTAATAACTCCGTTACTGTAAAACCACTGCTGTATTACCGGTACCGGTTTGGGTAATATTGGCGGATTGGGAGAAACCGTTTTGAATCACAGTTGCGTCATTCATACTGCCAGACTGATTAACGATCACCATATGGCCACCGCCTAATCCACCATTGCCGGCCTGCATAATATTGGCGGAATTTAAGTAGCCATCTTGAGTGACGTAGGCACTGTTATACCAGGACACTTGCACGATGGTGGCCATGTTGCCCTCGCCATCCTGATAGAGGTCCAATTCGTTGTACATATCGGACTGGGCGACATCTGCGCTGTTGGCGGCGCCGATCTGTTGGATACTGGCGTAGTGCCCGGTGCCTTCCTGGCTGATTATGGCCTCATGGCTTGAGCCTTGCTGGAATATCAACGCATCGGAATTAAAACTCGCGTATTGACCAATCAAGGCGCCATGCAACTCACCCATTTGCTCTATAACAGAGACATTATCGCTACCGAGATGTTGTTGGATTTCTGCTTCATTACCCGATCCCACCTGCCGTATTGTTGATTGCCCATGCTGTGTGGCCAATTGGTAACTATTGGCACGATTATTAGAGCCCGACTGGAATATTTCTACGCTATTTGCGATCCCATCCACTTGCAGGCTATAGGCGTCGTTAAGACTGCCTTCTTGTATTTGGATAATTGAGCTTTCAATTTCGTTTTGCTGTACGGCCTCTGCAATATGAGCAGAGCCGTCCTGACTGATCTCCAGGTGATTATCGATAGCGCTTGGGTCAGTTTGATCCGCTACAGCTGAGTTACTGGAGCCACTTTGGGCGATTAATGTAGTATTTTCTGCAGCATAACCCAAGCTGGTGGCAGATATCGCCAATACCAGTGGAATTACGGTAATCTTCTGCACGGTTAACTCCTGTGTATTACCGTCTAGTGGTAAATCCGGTCGTTAAAACTTTTGCCTGTGTTACCTGTGAAGTGAGTAACGTCAAAATGTGAGAAATCGTTTACATGGAAAACTGTAGACGAAGAATTTTGAAACCACTGCTACGTAAGAAAATATTGATGCAGTATTTTTATCAGGTAAGGAAAGAATGCCATTCTTTGGGTATCTTTGTGATTGACTCATAAATTAAAGTTGGCATTGAAAAATGCATTCTTTCCTCTATCTATATTGGAAATATAAAAACTTTCAACCGGAACGAATATGCCGCTACTGCATAATAAATCCTTGGTTTAACACGCCATTCTGAATGCCAATAGCCGTTTGATTGTCGACGCTTTGGGTAATAGTATGAAGGTTAGTTGTTCCTATTTGGGTGCTACTTGCAGTTTGCATTGCTCCAGCTTGATCCACGATGGACATATTGCCAGTACCATCTTGTAGCGTAGAAACCAACAAAATATCTCCCGTCTGGGTCTGGGTACTAATGTTACCATCTCCTATCTGGGTACTTGTTGCTACTAGGATGTCACCCGTTTGTATAGAAAAGTAAGTATTCAGATTGCCCGTTTGCGAGGTGGTCAACAGATTATCAAACCCTGTTTGTTCGGCATCTGCGCTATTTTGATCACCCGTTTGAGACACATTTAGGCTGTTAAACGTGGTGGTAGTTTGAGTCACTAACATCTGGTTATCAAAGCCAGACTGATAGAGGTTGACTGTATCGAAACTACTGTCTGTTTGAGAGAAAATGACGTCATTTGCAGAGCCGAACTGAGAAATGTCAACAAAGCTGGAAGAAGTACTGTCCTGTAAAGTAGAGGCGAAATTTCCAGTGCCCTCCTGATAGATATTTACCTCTGCATCATCTGAAAAATTAGTTTGAGTCGAGTCAGCTTCATTCCCCAGCGTTACCTGTTCATGCCTGATGATACTCAAGTTGGTTGAAGTGTCTTGCAGGCTATTGCTAACCTGTGCTTCATCTGCCTGAATAACCTCAATAAAGTTGTTAGTTGCCGTTGGATCTACTTGGTTTGCAGTCACCTGGTGATTGTTACCCGTTTGTTCCACGGTAGTTGTATTTCCATCCGCATAAGCAATTGACCCGACAAGGCATAAACTGATGCCCACGGAAATTGGTGTATGGATTCGCATCGATATCTCCGATTGAAGGTAAGGTGGATTTTTCTTATCCCCATGATTTCAGTTGCGGTGAAGCATCAAGCCTAGGAAGGACAAAAGACTCCATAGATAGGGTATGGCATTTATTGCGCAAGGAGTTTGGCACACCTTGTTTTATTGCTATCCCTAATAGGTATTATCACTGGAGTACCTGATAATACCCTGATGCTGGTATGAGTTTTATCGTAAGCCTCAAGTATTGCTATGGGAAGTTAGTGCCTAAAAAATAGGAAAAACTTCTTTGTTGTTGTTTTTTGCGTTACCTGGATGTGCCTGTAAAGGGATACGATAAACGGATTTAAGCGATAGGTTTGTAGAGTTATAGTGAGGTTTAGATTGGGCTACCTGTTAGAGTAGCCCGTTAATAAACAACTAAACAGATGTTATTGAAAAATAAAGCCCATATTATTACTGCCATTTTGAGTGGCATTGGCTGTTTGGCTGATGCCGTTCTGGCCTGTCTGGTGCGAGTTGTTTGTACCTATTTGCAAAGTGGTTGCCAAATTATTACTACCTCCTTGATTCATATTAATCATATTCATAGAGCCTATTTGAGTCGATAATCCAGTTGCGAATGTCCCAAATTGTCCATGAAAAGAGGTGTTGTTATCACCATCCTGCATAATGGTGATTGAGCCCTGCTGACTACTTTGTACAGCACTGATTGTATTGGAGGTACCAATCTGAGTGGCATCAATCAAGTGGGCCAGACCTGTCTGCGTATATCCAGCACCATTTGAATCTCCAGATTGTGAAGATATGGTGGTACTTGAGTCGCTATTTGCTTGGGTAACTGTAGCCAGGTTTTGAGTGCCAAATTGCTCAAAGTCGGCATTGTCAGAAACGCTATTTACCTGGCTGATAGTGGCAGACTGAAGGGTTCCGAATTGCTCAACACTACCGCTGCTGGTTGTTGTATTAGTTTGGCTTGTAGTTACGCTGTGACTAACGCCGTCCTGGTAAACAGTCGCTGTTGTATTAGAAGCTGCCGTTTGAGTTGAAAAAATGGAGTTGCTGTCTCCGAGTTGTTCCTGATCAATTCCATTAGAGGTGCTGTTTGTTATCTGCGCAGCATTAGCAGTATTTAGGTTCCCGGTCTGAATTTGAGTAACTAAATTTCCAATAGCAGTAGGATCGCCCTGATCCACAGTGGCACTATTGGTTAATCCGCTTTGTAAAACTGTAGCGGTATTATTAGATGCGACAGCATTGTAGCTTGGGATACACAGTAAGAGTCCGATGGCTAACGATTGGTGACGTATCATTTTATCTCCGTGGAATTTTAATTTTGAATATAAAAGATCTTGAATAGCTTGAATGAAATGAAGAAGCAGATTATCTGATAGATATAGTGATTTTTACTTCTTCAATACTATATATGCAGGACTATTGTAGAGTGTTCACTTATGGTGGCTATGAGAACTTAGTATGGATAAATTGAGATTAAAGTTTGTGAGATGATTTTTTTTCGTTAAAAAAGGCCGACTTTAACAGTCGGCCTTTATCTTGATTACTGAATAATCACTGCCACATTGCCATCGCCCACTTGGGCGGGAGCGGCTGCGTTGAAGTCACCTACTTGGGTCACAGTTATGGAGTTGAAGTTGCCAACTTGCGATGATGTAGCGCTATTAAAATCACCAGGTTGAGTCACTGTCAGGTTATTGAAGGTACCATCCTGAGCCGCCTGGGAGAAGTTGTCGAAGCCACTTTGGGTGACGACAGCCGTGTTAGTGAGTCCCACTTGTTCTGTATATGCCCAGTGATCACCACCACTTTGGTTGTGTACCAATGTCTGGGAAGTACCATTCTGGAGTCCTTCACTGTAGTTGCCGTCATCAGACTGGCTGAAGAAGATGGTGTTAAAAGAGCCATCCTGGAAAGAGAAAGTTGTACTGTTGCTGGCCAAGACTTGCTGATGGGCGACTATGTTGGTGTCTCCCGCTTGAATCATCGTCATGCTACTTGATGTGGTGCCACTTTGTGTCGCCGAAGCAGTACCATTTGTACCTGTTTGAGTAATCACCGCTGAGTTTAAAGATGTAGCAGTTTGTATTCCCGCAGCAACATTACCATCGCCGGACTGATTGATAACTAGTGTATCATTTGCACTAGAGGTCTGAGCGGTAGTTGCAAGTTGTGCTCCACCACTTTGGGTAATGGTTGCAACACTGGTGTCTACAAAACTCTGGACCGTTGTAGCAATCTGTCCATCATCTATTTGAGTGATAGTAGCGACAGGAACATTAGAATCATTTTGAAAAGACTCCGCAAAGTTCAAGTCTCCTACTTGAGTTTGAGTAATTACTCCTAAGTTATTACTACTGGTTTGCTCTGCGTAAACCTCATTGTTGTCACCAGTTTGAGTCTGGGTGATCAGGTTATTAGTTACCGTCGGATCACTCTGATCAGCGGTTGCCATGTTACCAGTACCATTCTGATTGAGAATGGCGGTATTGTTCGATGCGAAGGCTCCGGTGCTGGCGATCGCCAGAAGAACACTGGCGGCAATAGGTGTGTACTTGGTCATCTGTAACTCCATATAGATGTCAAATATCGCTGTACAGCTTTTACAAACAAAAAGAAAACAGCATCATTTGATATTGGAAGAGTCTCATCCTCAGGCATATTACAACCGTGCCAGAAGTATGTGAGGAAACAGGGATAAACCCGACTGCTTAATAACCTTCACATTCCTTGTAAAACCTAGCAATATCATTTAAACAGCAGCTTGATGCTGATTAGAGTTTTGTCGTCTTCTGGAGTTGCAGCCATAGGACGGAAGTGCCGAAACCTTAGGAATAAAGTTCTTTTTTGAACTAGCTATGGCAAATAGTGTCAGCTGATTTGGGGGGGGGCATTAAATGCATGAAATGGTTGTTTCATGGGAATTTAGGGGCTAGTAATAATAATTGAAGCTTGCACTTAGCCCACCAAGTTGAAAATAGGCTGGCGTTTAAAGCCAGCCTACTCCCTTAACTACTGAATAATAATTGCCATGTTGAAATCACCTACTTGAGTAGGTGTGGCCGTATTGAGATCGGTTGATTGGGTTACGGCAATAACGTTGTTATTACCGGTCTGCGAGGCGACAGTGGTATTGAAATCGCCAGGCTGGGTAACGGTCAAGCTATTGAATGTCCCAACCTGGTAGCCTTCAGAATAGTTATCAAAGCCTGTCTGGGAGATCACGCCAATATTGGTGGTACCCACTTGCTCAGTATAAGCCCAGTGATCATCTCCAACTTGAATGTGGGTCAAGCCCTGAGTAGTACCATTTTGGAAGCCCTCGCTGTAGTTCCCATCACCTGCTGTCTGTGATGTAGTGAATGTGTTGGAAGTGCCATCCTGGAAGGAAACAGAGGTACTGTTGGTGGCCATAGTTTGAATGTGTATTACAGAGTTTGTGGTACCTGCCTGAATAGCGTTAACAGTGCTCGAGGTACTGGAAGTTTGAGTAGAAGTTGCAGTATTGGTGGTTCCTGTTTGGGTTAAGATTGCGGTGTTAAATGAACCGTTAGTTTGGATAACATTACCTACATTACCGTCGCCGGACTGAGTCACTACAGCATTATCATTTGTGCTGGAAACTTGGGTTACTGCTGCTACTTGCGGACTACCACTTTGGGTGACAGTAGCAACGCTGGTATCTACAAAACTTTGTGTAGTTGTTGCAAAGTGACCGTCGTTGATTTGGGTGATAGTAACAATCGCAGTGCTGGAATCATTCTGGAAGGACTCTGCGTCATTCATATCCCCGACTTGAGTTTGGGTAATTACACCGGAATCATTAAAGCTGGTTTGCTCTGCATAAACTACGTTGTTGTCACCGGTTTGGTTTTGTGTGATCAGGTTGTTGGATACAGTGGCATCACTCTGATCAGCCGTGGCCATGTTGCCAGTGCCATTTTGGTTGAGAATGGCGGTATTGTTGGTTGCGAAGGCTCCGGTACTGGCGATCGCCAGAAGAACACTGGCGGCAATAGGTGTGTATTTAGTCATCAGTAACTCCATAGAGATGTCAAATATAGCTGTACAGCTTTTTACAAATAAAAAGAATTCAGCACCATTAGATATTGGGAGTGTTTTGTCTCAGGACACGATACGGCTGTGCCAGGCGTATGTGAGTTATCTGGAGTGAAACCGACTGCTTCTAACCTTCACATTCCTTGTGAAACATCTAGCAATATCATTTTTAACAGCAGCTTGATGCTGAATAGAGTTTTGTCGTCTTTGGGTGTTGTGGCTATAGGGAAGAAGTCTCGAAACTTTAGGAAGAAAGTTCTTTTTTTAAGGTGGGGTGATAAAGCTTGTCAGAAAATTCTTTTATACGGCGCGAGGTGCAAATAATCACATTTCTGATGAACTTACTAAGTTGCAGTAATAATTATTGTCACTTAATAAGCTTACATGAATTAAAATAAAGAAGTCTAATCAGATGAAGGGGAATCAGAGAAATATTATTTGTTATTAGTCATATTGGCTAATATATGTTGTTGTGGCTGTTCCGCTAACAGTGACTGAGGTGTGAAGGCCATTCCCACTTTGGTAAATGTTGACGTTATGAAAACTGCCAATCTCTTCCACATGGGCACTATTTTGTATTCCAAATTGGGATATACCCGCAGTATTGCCAACTCCATACTGGTTGATATCTATAAAATTCTCAAAACCTATTTGTATCAACATTGAATAGTTGTAATTCCCGACCTGACTCGATGTGACAATATTATCTTCACCAGATTGGGTGACCGATAAACTATTTCTATTGCCGTCCTGGTGAGCAGAAGTGTAGTTGTTACTACCTGATTGTCGGGTATGTATGTTGTTGTTTCCACCTTCCTGGTTGATTACGGTTAAATTTGTGACGGAGTAAAGGTTGGCTGCGCTTAATTCGCTCGCAACAGCCAATTCACTACTGGAATCCAAGTCTGAGCAATGGCCTAAACCCGGAAGGTTAACAACAGCCATTGCTAGGGTGGCAGAAAAAATAATTCTGAATTTATGGTACATCTTTCCAGGTATCCCAATTTTAAGCCGGGCTTAAAAATCTAATTTGTCAGTCATTGATTCTACATAATGACAGTGCTGTCATTGAGGTAGTACTGCAATATCGGATTTTCGATCTCATCCGGATTGGCAAGTGCCCAAGAGTTGTGCACTATGCCTTCACTGATCAAATGAATCACAGCAGATTCCATCGCTGAAAGCATAGCAAGCTGTGCGGGTTCGTTATAAGTAGTACCAGCTTCTAATTCCAACAGGCGCCGATATTTTACGTAGCGAAATACATCGGCACTGATTGCCTTGGAGTAGACAGTTTTAGAAGTCAATACAGAGTGGAGCACCCGTCCGGAACGAATGTCTATGGCCCGCAAGTTCACTGTTACCTGATCCACGCGATACTGCTCATCTGCGCCAATACCAAAGTAGCGAGCACCTGCGCCACCGGTTTGAATATTTTGGTCGTAGGCAACGATGCCGCCTTCTAATAAGACATTTGCAGCCACGAGTGTGGGAAGTGGCACACTGTTATTGACGGGAATATCCGGCTTGGTTAATCCTGCACGGATAATCTTCCGCTCAGTCAGCAGATTTTGCAGCCCTTCACGTTCCAACGGGATAAACCAGCCGGACTCATTGAGTACGTCCATGAGCATGGCCGCGCCACCTTGGGTGACTGCGGTAGAGAAACTGCTGTTTGGTGCGGGCTTATACTGGCCGGTCTGATCGCGGAAACCGTATACCGCCACCAATATTTTACCCTTCGGTTGCGGAAGGTTGATCAGGTCCCGATAGGTGTTTTTCCTCGGGGTGAGCATTGCATCTGTGATGCCCGGACCAAAAAGTGCATCGCCCACATCTTTGACGGCGGAACAACTACTTAGCGTCATTAATGTCGCTACGATGGGCAAAGCTATCACTTTTTTTATTGCATTACGCATTGCCAAAGAATCCTTTGAAATTTAAACGTTCGTTAGTTTGTCGGGTTTAGCCCGCTTACAACGATTTCGCTTTTATCTCCGGTGCTGCGGTCGGTGATAAGCACTGTTAGGACACCATCGTTATCAACGATTTGTACGATAAAGTCGTCTGTAATCAGTTCTCCACTATTACCATCACCAACATCGGTTAGAAGTTGGTTTAGCAGGCGGGTTTCCAGCGAGTCGCTGAACCTATCCAGAGCACTGGGTTGTTCATAGAGGCTGTCTGGTTTATCCGGATCTTCGTGAGTATCTTGTGACTGCGCATTTTGCAGAAGGTAAGTACCATTGAGTGGGTTGCCACCAAAATTGGGGTTTACCGGTTCATAGATTAATTCGGTGGCGGAGACGTGATGATATGAGAACGCCGCCAGAGAAAAAATAGCGGTACCCAGTAATGATTTGATCTTCATTAGAATTCATCCTTACCCAAATCAAAGGTGTCTGTGAGTGAGCTGCGAACACGCGCTTGCAGTACTTCCTGGTGAATATATTGCGCGGCCTCATCGGCCAAGCGATGAATATTATTGGTGCTTGGACTGATAAAACGCCTGAAAACAATTTTGTCGTTATAGGTAACCCAGATGAGATTTCCCCAGCGTGCTGAGGGTCTTTCGTAAATAGTTAAGTTGTAAGTGGCATCTGGATAATTAAGGTTTCTGTATTCGCTCATGTAGCGGGCAAAATCGTGCCCGGTACGGGTTATGGTTCGATCAATATTGAATCCACTGATTTCGTCTTCGAGTTTTCCAGAATCGGTATCTGCTGGAGGGACCTCTGTGTCATCCTGGCCAAAGGCCAGGGATGCACACAGTGTCAACATCAACAGGGTTAGTCTCATATCCTCTCTTCCTGGAGATTGAGCTTGGCCCAATTACTGGCCTGCAGCCGGTTTTTAACTCCAATTTTTCGGAAAATGTTATACATGTGATTTTTCACAGTGTGTTCGCTAAGGTGCAATTTTGTTGCGATCACACTGTTGGGTTCACCGGTAGTGAGTTGGCCGAGTATTTCCTGTTCCCTGCGGGTAAGAGGGAGGGAGTTTTGTGGGCTGATATGTTGTCGCCCCTCGGCACTGTGAATCGCGGTATCCAATTTGTGAATAAGGTTTTCCTGACTGGTATTGCTATCACAAAGTAGGTGAAAACCTTTCTGGCGTAACTTTTCCGATATATGAATGGGTAGGTTGGCTGGGAGATTAATCAGTAAAGCTTTTGCATGGCTAATCTTCTTTAGATCTGAAAGAAACTGCTTTGAGTCAGAGCTCACACCAATTTGCCAGCAATCTATCACGATAGCCTGATAATGCTGCAGGCAGTTTTTTTGTTTTCCAATGCTAGATTTTTCCCAGGGTATGGGAATAGCTTGCGAAAACAGTGAAAATAATAGATCGCCTTGAAGGCCGGAGTTGCTAAAAAAAAGAACCGGCATATACCTCGTACCTCTCCTTGATACAGATAGATCTCTCTTAAAATAAGAGTTTGACCTTCCATCGACTCCTGTCGTTTAGGTTCCCAAAATTACCCCACGTTATCTGCCATGACGACGTGGGAGTCAGCGTAAAATTGTTTCTGCCGTGTTAGGGAAAAACACTCACTCAATGAGAATTTAGTTTGGAGTGTAGACGTAGGAGGGGTAAGGCTTAGGAAAAAATGTGCCTTATTTATGGGGTTTGAATATTTTTAGTTTGGTTCGGTTGCGGTTTTGAAGTTTGGAAATGTATTGTTTTACTTAGTCAGAAATTTGAAAGGTATGCGTTCAATTTATTTTTTTGGCATTTTGTATCTCGCATATGGTGCTGTTTTTTTTCTTTGGCAAGTATTGTGCTTTATTGTTGATTTTCTCTACTCGATGTAGACGTTTATTTTTTTAATTTCTAACGGGATAAGCTTAAATTGATGTAAAAGAACAACTGTTTTCAGGTAACTTAATGATGTCACCTGTATAGTTCAGTATTGTTGGGTCGCCTTAACGGCCCTGCGTCTATATCAGCTATCCCTGTGTTTCCAAAATTAGGGCCTGATCCCAATGGCAAAGCTGTCGTCATACTCCTGTACAAATTGTGAACTTTTGGGCGAATGTGCTGCCCGCAGCTGTTAGGATAGAGGCCAATTGGGCTGATAATGAAGGGGGGAGAGATGAGTCAACTAATGCAAAGTTTACCACTTTGGCTTTGGGGTATCCTGGGATTGATTGTTTTGTTCCTGGCCCGTGAGCCTGTGCATCACGCCGTATATGCTATAGCGCGTCTGGGCCATCGGGCGTTGCGCTTTGTGGCGAGCAATATTGATTCCGCAGAACAAAGACTGGTAGAGCGCAATCGAGAAGTACTTTTTGCTGAAGGCAGGGACACGGCAGAGCGCCAGATTGAAAGAGAATTTGAACGTATTGAGCAAACCGTACAGCGGGATTTGGCACTGTATCCAACCTTACATAGAAAGCTCTGTGAACAACTCAGCAGCTTGGATGAAGACTATGTACGCAGTGCTGAAATAGCACCGGAACCGTCAAACTGGGCCAGGGCTATTCGAGCTGTCTCGGAAATACCCGGTAAAGAGGACCCAGTGGTAGCTGATGTTCTCGATACTATTAATCAGTCTATGCGCAAGGCCGAGTCCAAAGCTCTGGAGTCCTATCGTGAGTCCACGCGGGAGAGGCATCAATTACTAAAACGTATGCTGCCCAGTTGGCGTGCAATGCTTTCGACATTGGGACGTATTAACAAAAATGTAGAATCGGTTATTCGGCGGGCCAAAGCGCTGGATGGCCATATGGAGCGCTACGAAGAGATTTTGCAGGAAACGGATAAAAGCCTTCACTTGCTGTCTTCATCCTCTTTCAGCCGCTTTCTGACAGCTTCTCTGGTACTAGTGGTTGCTTTAGCTGGTGCTATGGTGAATTTCCAGTTACTGGCACAGCCGATGGCGGCAGTACTGGGCGCTGAAGCTTCACTTGGCAGTTATAGTCTCGCCAGTATTTCAGCCGCAGTGGTTATCTTTTTGCAGATCACTGTCGGATTGTTGATTATGGAATGCTTGCAGGTTACTCGAATGTTTCCTGCGGTAGGTTCCCTCGGTGAGAGTACGCGCAGGTTATTGCTGGGAGTGGCTTTGGCACTCTTATTGGTTTTGGCTGTAGTCGGTGGAAACCTGGCTTTCTCCCGTGAGTTGATTCTGCAACAGCAGTTATTAGGTTCTGAGCAGCTTTGGCCAATTCCTCTGGCACAGATGGGACTTGGGTTTGTGCTTCCCTTGATTCTGGCTTTTCTGGCAATTCCTTTGGAGCAGTTTATCCGTTCAGCGCGAACGGTAATTGGTATTGGTGTGGGCTTATCCCTGCGAGGAATGACCATAATACTGCGGTTTTTGGCGATGGCTTCACTGCACTTAGGTGTTTTGGCTAATCGTTTTTACGACATCGTTATTTTTGTTCCCCTCTGGTTACAGGCTTTATATGTGCGTCAGAAACAGGGAATTGGAAGTGAGGCTAAAGAACCGGCGGGGAAAGAAGAGTCCAAAAAGAATACCGTGCTTGCTGACACTGACTCTGTTGCCAAATTAGCGGAAGAGGCGTAATCGAAGCTAACACTATCCAGCTTGAAAACTGACAAAATAATAAGTGTGGTGAAGCATGTTTTGGTTGTCGTTCTTTTTAATTGCCCTAGTCGTTCTATTTCTTTATGCCCGGTCTGCACCGGGCAAACCTTGCCCCCTGTGGTTTCCTCAGGGGGAGGGGCCGATGGTGATCGCACATGGTAATGACTGCGGTAATGGCCTCTACCCAGGAAACACGGCGATTTACCTTGAAAAAATGGTGCAACTGGGCGTGGATGCTATTGAAGTGGATCTGTGGCTCTCTGCCGACGGCCATTTAGTGTTGATTCACGACAGGGAGCTGGAAATGTTCTCTGATGGTGCGGGGTTTGTAGAGGATAAAACCTTAGAGCAGCTGCGTCAGTTAAATATTGCCTATCTCTGGACTCGGGATGGAGAGCATTACCCCTATAGAAAAAAGCCCCTGCGAGTGTTGACTCTGGAAGAGGCGCTGGCAATGGTGGGGGATATGCCAATGATACTGGAGATTAAAAGCCGCCAGTATCGCGCTGCAAAAGTGTTGAAGGATGTGCTGGCAACGTGTGGAAAAGGCGAGCAGGTCGTTGTTTCCTCATTTCACCAAGGGGTGATTAATGAGTTTCGTCGACTCTGTCCGCAAGTAGCGACGGGCACGCCTACCGTAGAGGCGGTGGTATTTTATATTGCACAGTTACTCCGAGCAGAGAAACTGCTGCGACCAAGCTATAGCGCGATGCAGCTACCGATGGAGCAAAAAGGTATTCCCGTAGTTACTGAAAGTATGGTGCGAGCCGCTAATAAGAAGAAAGTCCATTTGGCGGTATGGACCGTAAATGGTATGGAGAATTACCGGCGCTATATTGATCTGGGCGTACACGGCATTGTGACGGACCGACCGGACCTGCTGTTGGAGATGTTGGCGCAGCAGCGAGAAACTTTATTGAAGCAGGCAGCCTGAGCTAAATAATCAGTTGCCGATGATATTGGAAAGAAATAATAACAACTGGGAGTTTTTATGAAGAACGTAGTAGGTTCCGTCGCCCTGGCGGTTTCTGTATTGGCTGCATCTTTTACCTCTGCGCAGGATCGGTTTGCCAATGTGGAAATTAGTAGTGAATCCGTGTCTGGCAATGTTTATATGCTCAAAGGGGCTGGGGGCAATATTGCGGTACTGGTGGGGGAGGACGGTACCTTTATGGTGGATGACCAATACGCGCCTTTGACCGCAAAAATTCAACAGGCAGTAGCTGAGTTAGCCAAGCAGCCTTTGCGTTTTGTCATTAATACCCACTGGCATGGAGATCATACCGGCGGTAATGAAAACCTGGGTAAAAGCGGCGCCCTGATTGTGGCTCACGAGAATGTGCGCAAACGGGTAAGTACCGAGCAGTTTATTGAGGCGTTTAAGCGCAAGGTTGAGCCATCTCCTCCAGAAGCATTACCGGTGATAACCTTTACCGATGCCACTACCTTTTACTGGAATGGCGATAGGGTAAAGGTCCAACATGTGGGGCCGGCGCACACGGATGGTGACTCCATCGTGCATTTTGCCGAAGCCGATGTGATTCATATGGGAGATATATATTTTAACGGCAACTATCCCTTTATCGATCTCTCTTCCGGAGGCTCGGTGGATGGCATGATCGAAGCTATGGACACCGCTCTGGCAATGGCGGGGGAAGATACAAAAATTATTCCCGGTCACGGTCCTCTCAGTAATCGGGCAGAACTGCAACAGCAGCGCAATATACTGGCAGGGCTTAGGGACAAAGTGAAAGCGATGGTGGATGAGGGTAAAACCCGGCAGGAAGTGATTTCTGCAAAACCGACTGCGGAATTTGATGCGCAGTATGGCCAGGGTTTTATGACACCGGATATTTGGACCGGGATCGTTTACGACTCCCTGACGCAGTCTTAGAGAATAAAAAAAGGCGGCGCAGTGAAAACCTGCGCCGCCTTTTTTGTTGGATTACCCGGTGATTTTAATCTGTAGTGGCATTCGGGGTCATGGGCCCGCCAAATTCAGGATTACTTTCCACTGCTTCTTCATTGTGTTCTTCCCGCACTCGGAACCAAGCGGCATAGAGTGCTGGCAGGAACAGTAGGGTGAGTCCGGTTGCGACAATCAATCCGCCCATAATGGCGACCGCCATAGGGCCAAAGAAGTCACTGCGGGACAGTGGAATCATCGCCAATACCGCAGTCAGCGCTGTCAAAACAATCGGCCTGAAGCGTCTTACCGTCGACTCGACAATTGCATCCCAGGGACTGAGGCCCTGACTGATATCCTGCTGTATCTGGTCCACCAAAATCACCGAGTTACGCATAATCATTCCCGCCAGGGCGATGGTGCCCAGCATGGCGACAAAACCAAAGGGTTTGCCAAACAGCAGCAGGAACAGGGTAACGCCGATCAGACCCAGGGGAGCTGTGAGGAATACCATGGTGGATAGGGACATACTGCGCAATTGCAGCATCAGCAGGGTAAAGACTACCAGCACAAATAGCGGCATACCGGCATTGACCGATTTTTGCCCCCGCGCAGATTCTTCCACGGTACCACCCACTTCCAGCAAGTAGCCCGGCGGTAATTTATCGCGAATAGATTGAAGTTGAGGCCACACGGCATTGACGACGGTCGCCGGTAATTCTTCCCCATAAATATCAGCGCGCACGGTAACGGTGGGTAGGCGATCCCGGTGCCAGATAATACCTTCCTCAAAACCGTATTCCAGGGTGGCAATCTGGTTCAGCGGTACACTGCGGCCGCTGTCGGTTTGTACTGCGAGGTTGCCCAACTGGCGCAGGGCATAGCGATCGTCTTCATTACCGCGCACACGCACGTCGATCAGCTCGTTATCTTCCCGGTATTGGCTCACAGTGATACCGGTCAAGGAACTTTGCAGAGCCTGGGACAAGGTTGCACTGTTGACGCCCATCGCGCGAGCGCGGTCCTGGTCGATATTGAGGTTGATAGATTTACTGGGTTCTTCCCAGTCCAGGTGCACGTTGGTCACTTGTGGATTGTCCCGCAGGCGCTCGGCCACTTCCCGGGCCAATCCGCGCACTTCGCGAATATGTTCGCCGGACAAGCGGAATTGCACCGGGTAACCTACGGGCGGGCCGTTCTCGAGGCGGGACACACGGCTGCGCAGGGTGGGGAACTCCTCATTCATCGTATTGATCAACCAGCTGCGCACTTGCTCGCGCTCTTCGACACTGCGGGTCATTACAACAAACTGGGCGAAGCTGGCAGCGGGCAGTTGCTGGTCCAAAGGCAGGTAGAAGCGCGGGGAGCCGGTGCCCACATAGGCCACGTAATTTTCTACCTGATCGTTTTGCGCCAGCAGGGTTTCCAGCCTTTTGGCCTGGTGCTCGGTGGATTTCAGCGAGGCACCCTCGGCCAGCTTCAGGTCCACCATCAATTCGAGACGCCCGGAAGAGGGGAAGAACTGTTGCGGAACCAGTTTGAACAGAGCGAGCGAGCCGACAAAAATCGCCAGGGTAGCCGCGATCACTGTTTTGCGATTGCGCAGGCACCAGGTAATAAAGCGGCGGAAGCGCTGGTAAAAGGGTTTTTGGTAGGGGTCTGCCACTTCACCGCCGTGGCCGTGTCGCGCCAGGTTTGGCAGCAGGTAGTGGCCCAGATAGGGTACAAAGACCACGGCGGCAATCCAGGAAACGATTAGCGACAGGGTGACCACCTGGAAAATAGATCGGGTGTATTCACCGGTACCGGACTGGGCGGTGGCAATCGGTAAAAAACCGGCGGCGGTAATCAGTGTACCGGTGAGCATGGGAAAAGCGGTGCTGGTCCAGGCGAAGCCGGCGGCTTTTAGTCGACTGAGCCCCTGCTCCATTTTTATCGCCATCATCTCCACCGCGATAATGGCGTCGTCCACCATTAAGCCCAGGGCGAGCACCAGTGCCCCCAGCGAGATCTTGTGCAGTCCGATATTGAAGTAGTGCATCAGCGCGAAGGTCATCGCCAATACCAATGGGATCGACAGCGCCACAATCAATCCCGGGCGGCTGCCAAGGGAGAAAAAACTCACTAGCAGTACGATACCCAGGGCTTCGGCCAGCACTTGCAGGAATTCGCCAACGCCGCGTTTTACTGCCGCCGGTTGGTCGGAGACCTTGCGCAGTTCCATACCTATGGGCAGATCTTCCTGTAGTCGGGCAAAGGTTTCGTCGAGGGCTTTACCCAACTTTAAAATATCTCCTCCTTCCTTCATGGACACGGCGAGGCCGATGGCGTCCTCTCCCATAAAGCGCATGCGGGGCTGGGCCGGATCGCTAAAGCCGCGGCGGACCTGGGCGATATCTCCCAGGCGCTGGGTGCGGCCATCTGCGGTAATAGGAAACTGGCGTATTTCATTGACTGAGGTGAATTGTCCGCTCACACGGATGCGCACCCGGTCGCTGACGGTATCCACAAAGCCGCCATCGGTGACCTGGTTTTGCGCTTGCAGGGCGTTTTGAACCGCAGACAGGGGAATGCCCATGGAGGCCAATTTGGTGTTGGATATTTCCACCCAAATTTTTTCGTCCTGCAATCCCAGCAACTCGACCTTGCCTACATCCTTAACTCGCTGAAGGGCCAGTTGCAGCCGCTCAGCGTAGTCCTTCATCAGTGCGTAATCGAAGCCACTGCCGGTGAGTGCATAAATATTGCCGAAGGTGGTGCCAAACTCGTCGTTAAAAAATGGGCCCTGGATATCCGGCGGCAGGGTGTGGCGAATATCTCCCACCTTTTTGCGCACTTCATACCAGAGATCGGGAATGTCACGGGAGTGCATATCGTCCCGGGCAACAAACAATACCTGGGATTGCCCCGGACGGGAAAAAGAGGAGATACGCTGGTAATCACCGGTCTCCAGTAATTTCTTTTCTACCCGTTCGGTAATCTGGCGGGACACATCTTCGGCGCTGGCGCCGGGCCAGACGGTGTTGATCACCATCACCTTAAAGGTAAAGGGTGGATCTTCACTTTGCCCCAATTGGGTATAGGAAAAGGTTCCCAGCAGTCCCAGGACGATCATTGCGTAAAGCACCAGCGGGCGGTTTTTTAAGGCCCACTCGGAGAGGTTAAAACCCATGGCAGTTTCTCTGTTTCAAGGGCGGCTCTGCTGTTCGCGGCCGCACTTTGGAAATTGTTATCGAGGCTTTATTGGGAATTAATTTGCGCGGGCAGGCATTATTGTTCCCGCGCCTTTAATTTATTCCTGATGGGCGAGAGACGGCCCCTGTTCGATGGGGCGGTTCATACGGTCCACAGGGCGCACCACCATACCTTCCTGCAATAAATGGGTACCTGCGGCCACAATCCAGTCATTGCGTTCCAACCCGGAAAATACCGAGACAAACTCCTCACCGTAGGGGCCCAGGCTGACCGGAGTTTTGTGCAGCGTTTTTGTCTCTGGATTTAATACCCATACAAATGCGGCGCCATCGTCAGCACTGACTGCTGACATAGGAACTTGCAGCACATCAGTTGTTTCCGCCCTGGGGACAAATGCCCGTGCACTCTGGCCGATTTCTACACCACTCACTTTATTTTCGAAAGCGACCCTGGCTTCAAAGGTGCGGGATATGGGATCGGCTGCCGGCGATAGTTCGCGGATGCGTGCGGGGAAAGATTGGCCCGGTTGGGACCAGAGTTCGACAGTTAGCGGTTGGCCCACTTTAAAGCGGCTGATGGATTGTTCCGGCAGGTCGATACGCACTTCCCGTTCACCATCGGCTGCCAGCTCAAAAATGCCTTGTCCTGCGGCAACGACCTGGCCGGCCTCGGCCATGCGGCGGGCGATCACGCCACTTTCCGGCGCCTTGAGTACGGCGTAGGCAGCCTGGTTGCGGGCAACATCCAGCTGTGCCTTGGCCTGCTGTAGTCGCGCTTCGCTGGCTTCGAATTGGGTTTCTACGGTATCGAACTGGGATAGGCTCACCAGCTGCTTTTCCAATAGCTTGCGGTGGCGCGAGAGTTCACTGCTAGCCAGGCGCTGGTCTGCCTCGGCGGAAGTATGGCTGGCGCGGGCTGAATCCAGTTGTAGCAGCAGGTCTTCAGTATCCAGTTCCGCCAGGGGCTGGCCCTGCTCCACACGGTCGCCGACATTTACCAGGCGCCGCTGGATTTTCCCGCCGATACGGAAGGCCAGTGCCGGCTCGAAGCGGGCTCTTACCTCACCGGGATAGACATCGGTTTGGGCGCTGGCCAGGGTGGGGCGCACCATAACAGCGGGCCGCGGTTTGGTTTCTTGTTCCTGGGATTCAGAGGGGGCACAAGCGCTCAGCAAAAGGCTGAGTGAGAGCGCAGCGAGGATTAGCATTCGGTACATATTGGCTTCCTTCCCCGGCGCTGGCGCGTCGAGGCAGATCCGTGACTGGGTCAAGCATGGCCGGGCGGCCATCAATGTTATACTGGCGAGTATAGTATATTTAATGAACTAACGAGTCTAGTATATGGAGAGCTATGTCTGAGCAGACCCAGACGGCCGCCCAGCGCGGTCGCCCCAAGGATCCGGTGAAACGCCAAGCCATTCTGGATGCCGCCCGGGACCTGTTTTTATCCCACGGTTTTGCCGCTACCAGCGTGGATGCGGTGGCCTCGGCTGCGGGAGTATCCAAACTTACGGTCTACAGCCACTTCTCCGATAAGGAGACGCTCTTTAGCGCCGCTATTGCCTCTCGCTGCGAAATGATGATGCCCCTGCCCATCTTTGCTTTAGAAGAGGGGGAATCGGTAGAGCAGGTCCTGGAGCGTATTGGCGACGCTTTTATGGGGATGGTGGAGAGCGAGGATAGCGTGCGTCTGTTACGCCTTTTGTGTGCCCTGGCATCCCAGGAGTCGGAAATGGCCCAGCTATTTTTTGACGCAGGTCCCCAGCGGATTTTGGGGGAGATAGAGCAGCTACTGCGCAGAGCCAATCAGTTACAGATGTTGAAGGTGGATAATCCCGCCGTAGCGGCGGAAGATTTTATCGGCTTGTTGCTGGGTTGCCATCATATGCAGGTCTTGATCGGCTGCCGACAAATGTCGACACAGGAAGAGCGCCGTGAGCGCGTACAAAAGGCGGTGAGAACCTTTATGTGTGCCCACCACTAGCGCCGGAATTATTGCCTGTATTCTTGGGCTGCTCCGCCATCGCGGGGCACAGGACAATATCACTGGCGACCTGGATCCACTCAGGTTTGTTGCGGCTGTAAACATAGCGCTCGGGATAAATAAATTCCGGTGCATCAAAGGCGCCGCCGCCAAAGCCCCGATATTCGGGTAGGAATTCCAGTGTCCAGGTGAGCGTGCTGCCGCAATCGGGGCAGAACTGGCTCTTTATCCAGCGACCGGCATCGGAGTAAAGAGTGTGGGTTTGCAAATGGCCCTGAAGAAAAGCTATTTGTTTCTTTTTGAAGTAGACCGATAAGCCGATGGGGCTACCGCTGCGCTTTCTACACCACTGACAAGAGCACAGGCTGACCCGGCGAGGGGAGCCGAGGGCGCGAAAGCGCAGTTGCCCGCAAACGCAGCTCCCTTCGTGATATTCCTCCACCATGCTAAGTCCACCGCTGTACCGCCTTTACTAAGGTTGGCACAGCGGCGTGGGGGAGGAATCAGGTTTTGATGCGGTATCCGGTGCGGAAAATCCACCAGACGGTGGTGAGACACAGCACCAGAAAGAGCAAGGTCATGCCGATACTCAGCCCCAGGTTAACATCGGCTACGCCGTAAAAAGCCCAGCGGAAGCCGCTGATCAAATAAACTACCGGGTTGAACAAGGTAATTTTTTGCCACATTTCCGGCAGCATACTGATCGAATAAAATGCACCGCCGAGAAAAGTGAGCGGCGTAATAATCATCAGCGGAATAACTTGCAGCTTCTGAAAGTCATCGGCCCAAACTCCGATAATAAATCCGAACAGGCTAAAAGTGACGGCAGTCAGCGCGAGGAATGTCAGCATCCACCAGGGGTGTACAATTTCGTAATCCACAAAAAAGCGAGCGGTCAGTAATATCAACAGCCCCAATAAAATGGACTTTGTCGCTGCGGCACCCACATATCCTGTGACGATTTCGAAGGAGGATATGGGAGCGGACAGTACTTCATAAATGGTGCCGGAAAACTTAGGGAAAAATATTCCGAAAGAGGCGTTGGATATACTCTCGCTGAGCAGTGCCAGCATAACCAATCCTGGAATAATAAAGGCCCCGTAACTGACCCCGTCGATATCCCCCATACGCGATCCAATCGCCGCACCAAAGACAATAAAATAGAGAGATGTGGAGAGCACCGGTGAGGCGATGCTCTGCATCAGGGTGCGCCAGGTGCGGGCCATCTCAAACTTATAGATGGCGCCAATTCCATACCAATTCATGCCTGTGCCTCCTTACTGAGCTGCTCTTCCCGTTCAAGGCGGGCACCGTGAACCAAGTTGACGAAAATTTCCTCCAGGGAGCTTTCCCGGGTGTGTAAATCGCGGAATTCAATATTGGCGGCATTTAAACGGCGCAGAAATTCCGCAAGACCAGTGTCTTCGCTTTTGATATCAAAGCGATAAACTAGCTGGCTGCCATCGCTGCTGAGACTGAGTGGCAGGTCAGCAAGACTCTCTGGAATTTGTTGCAGTGGTGTGGGCAGTTGCAGGCTGAGTTCTTTCTCCCCCATTTTCTTCATCAGTGCATTTTTCTCCTCAACCAGAACCAGTTGGCCGTGATTGATAACACCGACACGATCGGCCATTTCCTCGGCCTCTTCGATATAGTGGGTGGTGAGGATAACGGTTACTCCCGACTCTTTCAGTTCGCGCACCATTTGCCACATATCCTGGCGTAGCTCCACATCGACCCCGGCGGTGGGTTCGTCGAGGAAGAGTACATTGGGCTCGTGGGATAGCGCTTTGGCGATCATCAGCCGGCGCTTCATTCCTCCTGAAAGCGTAATAATTTTGTTATCTTTTTTCTCCCATAGGGATAGCTGCCGTAGAATTTTCTCCAGATAGGCGGGATTGGGAGCCTTGCCGAATAGACCGCGGCTGAATTTCACTGCCGCCCAAACGGTTTCAAAGGCATCGGTGGATATCTCCTGGGGCACCAGACCAATCTCATTGCGGGCATTGCGATAGTCCCGCTGAATATTGTAACCATTGACGGTGACCTCACCGCAGCTTGGATTTACGATGCCGCAGATAATGCTGATCATGGTTGTCTTGCCCGCACCATTGGGGCCGAGCAAGGCAAAGAGTTCTCCCCGCTGAATTTCCAGGTCGATATTCTTCAGGGCGGTAAACCCCTCGGCATAGGTTTTTCCCAAGCCTTTGATGGAAATAATCGATTCCACTTTTTCTCCTTGCCAAAATTACCGTACGGCTTTGGTTGTGTGTTGTCAGGTGGATTTATCGGGCAGAAAGGAGGAATACCTTTCCCGTCGGATCAGTTTCCCGATCCCAGCCCGGAAGTATATGCCAATGAGAATTCTTTTTTAATTTTAATGATGTATATCAAAGCTGCGCTGGAGGCGGCGAACATCAAAATTAAAGCCATGGATGAGAATGCACTGGAATATCCCATTTTATCAATCCAGGGCTGGCTGATGAAAGGCGAAATAAATTGCCCAAGAAAAATTCCAGTTGTCAGAAATCCCGCAGTTTTCCCTCTTTTTGACTCCGGAGCAGACTCGAGAGCCGTAGAAAAGATATGTGGTATCAGAGTACCCATTCCAAGTCCATAGAGGGCAATAAAAGCAACTATTTCCGTCAGGTTTTGAGCGCCGGCGAGCAGCCCAAAACTGGCGGCCATAATAGTAAAGCTTGCGATAAAAACGCCGAGCACTCCCAGTTGATTCCGGGCTCGCCGGTAAATCAGTAATGAGGCGATGGCTCCCATAACATTGCTGGAGGCGATAGCCATAGCAATAAGGCTGGGTGAGGAGATTTCTATCTCGCGCAAGTAAAACGGGATCTGAGTTGGAATCAGGGTAAAAGCCAGGCTATTTAAAGTTGCCGCCGCCAGTAGTGCATAAAATGCAAGCGGGTTAGCCTGCTTTTCTTTTTTTGGGTCTCTGTGCTTGAAAGGCCTTATTCGCACGGGCTCCCAAAGGAAAATTTTAACTGCTGGAACTAGTAGTAAGGCCAACAAGTAAATTGCGAAGGGGGCGCGCCAATGTAAGCTGGCCAGTAGTCCGCCCAGGGTTAGAAATACGACCCCACCGATACTGATAAAAGTACTCTGCTGGCTCAAATAAGTTAGGCGTTGCTCCCGGCTGAAATAATCCCCCACCAGGGCTGTTACCGAGGTCATTGTTCCGGCCACGGCAACTCCCAATAGTAGGCGGCTAGTCAGGATACCTGCGAGATTATCCTGAAATAGGGCTAGTAGACCGGATAGTCCATAGAGTACCAGGGCTGCTTTCAATAATTGCAGGCGGCCATGGCGATCAGCAATCCAGCCTGCTAATGGAGCGCAGAGGGCGATGCTCAAAGCGGGCAAGGTCACTACCAGTCGGCTCCACAAATCACTATTGGGTGTCCCTGAGAAATACTGCTGCAGTGCAGGTAGTGACGGGGCTACAGTGGCCCCCGACATGATAGTGAGTGCTGCCAGGCACAGTAATGTGATACGGCTCTGAGACGGTATCCCGCTGGTCGTGTGCTTCATGATTATTAGTCGCTGCTTCTAGGTCCCAGGGTTTCTCTTCGCGGTATGTCCAGACTCGCGTATCTCAGTAGCAAATTTGGGGTTCAGGCTTGCAGCTGCCACTAGTAGTAAGAACAGGTTGGGGTTGGCTTGACCGGCTGGTTGCGCAACGCCGTTTGCTTGGTGCTTTTCCATCACTTTTCTCCCTCGCTTGCATTAGGTTGCGCAGCAGTGTAAAACCTCAACTAATGTTTAGGTCAATGGTTGGTGGGCGTTTTTATGGCAGCTGAAGAATCGGCCGAAAAAGGAGCGGTTAAGTCAAAGCAAATCAAGCGGGAGCTGACTGTTGGCGAAGTGGCCGAGCGCAGCGGCGTGGCAGTCAGCGCCCTGCATTTCTATGAAAGCAAAGGCCTGATTGCCAGCTGGCGGACCTCGGGAAATCAAAGGCGTTACTCGCGGGATGTGTTGCGCCGAGTGGCCATTATCAAGGTGGCACAGAGCACCGGTATTCCCCTGTCAGAAATACGCGAGGCCTTCGGGGAACTTCCTAATAAGCGCACTCCCAATGCGGGGGATTGGTCATCACTCTCTTCTCACTGGCGTGAAGAGTTGGATCAGCGTATCCAGCAGTTAACCAAGTTGCGCGATGACCTTGAGGGATGTATTGGCTGTGGTTGTTTGTCTATGCAGAAATGCCCTTTACGGAATCCCGGGGATGAAGCTGCGGAGCAGGGAGGGGGAGCTCGCTATTTGGATTTGACCGAGTAGAAAAGTAGTAGCAATACACGAGTACTGCTACCAACTCCCAAGGCGTACTTTTATCGCGCTAAAAGGTTGCTAGCAGTTTTCCGGCGTTCACTTCAGGAGAAAATCTTCTCGTAAAATGCCAGTGTTCCCCGCCAAGCGTCATCAGCGGCTTCACGGTTATAGGCCAGCGGCAGGCCGAACTTTTCTCCCCGGTCTGTTGCACAGGGGTTGGTAAATCCATGTAGAACCCCCGGGTAACTGACCAGAGTTAATTTGGCTTCGGATTCCTGCATCTCAGTAACAAACTGGCCGACCTGGTCCGGTGGAACCATCACATCGGCGCCGCCGGTGTAGACCTGTATTTCAGCATTAATAGGTTTGTTTTGTGCGGGGGTACTTCTTGCCAGGGCGCCGTGGTAACTGACTACGCCGCGCAAGTCCACGCCGACTCGAGCCATAGCGAGTACGACTCCGCCGCCAAAACAATAGCCCTGAGCTGCGACCTGGTCCGGGTCTGCTTGGGGCTGCTGCTGGAGCAGTGATAATGCTGTGCGGAAGCGCGCTTCAAGGGCCACCGGGTCCTTCAGGGCTTCATCTCTGAACTGTTGTGCCTCTTGTGGATCATCGGTCTGTTTGCCTGCGCCAAACATATCCACTGCAAAAGCGAGGTAGCCGCAGTTGGCCAGTTTCTCCGCCTGCTCGCGCACAAAGGCATTGTGACCCCACCATTCGTGTACCAGTAAAACCCCCGGCCGTTTGTCACTGATATTTTCATCCCATGCGAGATATCCGCAAAAAGTATCCCCGTTTACGGTGTAGTCAATTACTTCCGCTTCCATAGTGAGTCGCCTGGCTGATCGAGAAAGAGTCGTTGGGAAACCGGTAAGGGCCCGGCTACTCCGCAAGCGTGGCACAAACTTCAGTTGTTGCCAGTGGGTGGTCCTTTCAGCTCAATCACATTGTCCTCGGGATCTGAGATGTAAATTGACAGGCCAATTCCATCGGCACCAAAGCGCTCTTCTGCTGGCGAAAACTTTACCTGTTCCTGCGCTAAAAAGGCTTGAATACTCTCCGGATTAAAGGGTTCAACCCGGAAGCAAAAATGATCCAGGTTCCGCCCTTCCTTTCCTGGTGCTGCTCCCCCTCTCTGGCCTATAGGTTTATCAACTGGCACTAAATCTATCATGCAAGTGCCTGCGCGGAGTTGGTAGAGGCCAATATCATCCCGTTGGCGCACAATGCTGCATCCAAGAATATTTTGGTAAAAGTCGAGCATGGGTTTTAGAGATTGGACACGCAAGACAATATGGTCAATATGGTGGAGCTTAATCATAGGCAGCCCAAGCTTAGTTTTTACTAAGACTAGGTGGACCCTAAGGTAGTTGTCGAGTGAATTAAATGTTAGAGATTTTTTAGTTAATCTGTAAAAGCCTGGCTGTAGAGAAGGTAGGTAGCGCAAATAATCAGAAGGCTCCCCATGGATCTGTTAAATATTTTGCGCCGGTATTGACTCTCTAATAGTAAGCGAGCCCGATCCCCGGCAATAGCCCAAAAACTTAATGATATGTAGCAAACCAGAAAGTAAACCAGGGTGAATGTGAGTAAATTGCTGTGGTTATCGCTGCTGGAGAAAATAGCCACTCCAGAAAGGCAGGCGATCCAGGCCTTTGGGTTAAGCCATTGCAATAAAAATCCTTGGTAGAAACGTGGCTCTTGTAACCGCTCAATGTCCGCATGTTTAGTAGGTGCAGCCGCTGTTTGGTAGCCGATAAAGGCCACATAAATTGATCCTGGTATCGCAACATATCGTAGTAACTGGGGATAAATTTCTATTACCTGATAGAGCCCAAGGCCTATAGCTGCAAGTAACAGTGTAAAGCCTATTGTGGCTCCTGATACAAAGGGCAAGGTGCGGATAAATCCATAATTCACCCCAGAGGAAATGATAAGCATATTCACCGGCCCCGGTGTAATGGACATAGCCAGGGAAAACCCAAACATAGCAAGAAGTAGTGACATTCGCTGCTCCTGGCAGTTATCAATTGTTTGGAGACTTTAATGGCCTGGTAGGAAAATGATTAGATACTTAAAACTGAAATATATTGTTTATAAAAATTTACTTACTAAAAAGGGAGAAGGAAAGAATACACTGCGCTCGGGACCCTATGAGGCATGGATGCCGATTAGGAACTTACAGGGATGTATTTACTGCGTGTCTCGAGTGCGGTGTATTCTTTCCTTCCACCCCAGTAGTAAGTATGGACGAGTGTGCTGCATGAGACTGGATGCCGATTACGTGCTAACAGCAATATATTTACAGATCTTCGCGAGAGCGGTGTATCCTTTCCTGTTGACCCAGAAGTACCTTTAGAGAATTCATAGGGAGTTGCTATTGTGCTAAAGGATATTCGCTATTTACTGGTGTTTGCCAAGGTTGTGGAAAGCGGCTCTTTTAGAGGCGCTTCTTCGGAACTGGATATTTCTATCGCCAGCGTCAGTTCGTATGTGGCGAGGTTGGAGGAAAGTCTTGGCGTTGCGCTCTTGTATCGCAATACCCGCAAGTTGTCCCTGACCGAAGATGGGGAAAAGATTTATAAAACGGCACAGAATATATTGGATTTGTATGCCGATGGTCTCGGAGAATACAAAGCGCGAGAGGAACACAGTATCAGTCGGCTTAAAATTGCAATCCCCGCCGTTTTGATCCACAGCCGCTTGCTGAGCAAAATAGTGGGCTTTGTCCGGCGGGATCTGGGTATTCATTTACAGCTTCAATGCAGCGACCAGCACGAGGATGTAATTGGCGGTGGTTTTGACTTGGCAATTCGCCTGGGTAATATGCCTGACAGCAATTTGAAAGCGCGTAAGATATTTGAATTGGAACGGGTGTTAATTGCCAGTGGGGATATGCTGGATCGCTATGGTTTTCCGGGTCATCCTCGCGACCTTGCAGTCTGGCCGTGGATTGGGCTGACAATGCGGCCCAATCACCGGCAATTTCTACATCGGCAGCAGGGCGAATATGAAGTTAGCTACACCCCGGTAGCGACTGTCGACAGTGTTGAAGCGGCTTATCGACTGACGAGCTGCGGCCTGGGACTATCGGCGCCACCTCGATTTTTAATAAGCGCACAGGATGATGTACAAGAGTTATTGCCAGACTGGCAGCTTCCGAATTTACCCGCCTATGCAGTTAGACCTTCAAACGGAGTCTCTGAAGGCCCTATACAAAAATTGATTGATTATTTGGCCGATAGTGATACCCAGCTGGCCGCCTGCCATCCTCGCGATTTAGCGCAAAAGCTAGCTGAAGAAGCGGTTGATTAATTGTCCAGGAAGGTTCTCAATAGTTCGGTAGAGGCCTCTGCCGTCAAGGTTGGTCACTTGCGGGCAGAGGTCCTTTTATTCATGGGGGAATTTAAAACCTTACTGCGGAATAAATTCCTGAACCATATTTATTTGGGCATTACTGCTTATTTCTACCGGATCTTGCTTTACCGGAGTTGACTCCATGGATGTGTCTTCAGAAGCGTTAACTGTGCGAATAATGCTGGAAATTTCTGGTTTGCAGGAACCGCAGTTGGTACCGCAGCCAAGGGTTTCTCCCAATGCTTCGACGGTGTTAATGCCTTGGGCGATGGCCTCCTCTATCTGTGGCCGGGAAACCTGGAGGCAGGTACAAATCATCTTCACACCGGGCTTTATGGGATGAAGCAGTTGCCCCGGTGATTCAGGCAGGGGAGTGGCCAGGTAGCTTTCCAGGTGCTGTCGGCTGGGTAATTGGTGCCAGTCTCTACCAGAGAAAATCAGAAGTTTTAAGCTATTATCGTAGGCGATCCAGCGCTGACTTTTAGGGGTAACCAATTCCTGCCAGAACAATTGGCGCTGCTCGTCCATTATCTTGGATGCCAGTTCCCGCCCGTGGATAAGTTGGTTTGCGGCAATTTCATAGCGAAAGCCATTTTCCAAGGGGACTCGATACCAGTGTAGGATACTGCTGTCGTTGGACTGCTGTAACCAATCCCATACTCTAACGGCAGTCTCTTCGGCACAGATCATTGTGGCAAAGTATTCAGCTGCCAGGGGACTGACACTAACGGGAACCTGTTTGAATTCAGGTTGACCGGAATAGGGATCAATACTGGAGTCCGCCAGGGCACTGGGCTTGGAATCCTGTGAGAAGGTTTCACTCCAGTGAATGGGGGCAAAGATCTCCCCTCTTTTTTGCCCTCCGTTGAGTGCGGCGCGGCCGACCATTTTAGATGAGGCACTGTTTAACCGAACTAATTCCCCATCTTTAACCTGGAAGCGAGCGGCATCCTTGGGGTTTATTTGTATTTCCGGCAGTTCGCTGTGATCGAGTAATTTTCTTACCCGCCCCGTTCGAGTCATGGTATGCCACTGGTCGCGCATACGGCCGGTATTGAGCCATATAGGATACTCGCCACTGATCTGCTGTTCCGGAGGCTGCGGCGCTATGGGGATAAAGCGTGCACGCTTGTCCGGGGTAAAAAACTGTCCACTGGTGAATAAGCGTTTGCACCCAGCCGGGTGCTCCTGATTGACCGGCCACTGTACCGGGGCCAGTGCATCGTATTCACTGCGATTGATATTGGCGAGTGCGGAGATATCGAAAGCCCTGGAGCCGTGGTTTTCGAAGCCGGAAAGCTGGGCGTGCTCACGAAAAATATCGGCGGGGTGTGAATAATTAAACTGATCTCCATAGCCTAAATGTTGAGCCAGTCCGCACAGGGCTTGCCAGTCGTGGCGAGCTTCTCCCGCTGGGGATAAAAATCCACGTTGCCGAGAGATACGTCGTTCTGCATTGGTGACAGTGCCGTTTTTTTCTCCCCAGCCTGTTGCGGGAAGTAGCAAATCGGCGCAGCGAGCGGTATCGGTATTGGCAATGCAGTCGGAGACAATAACCAGCGGGCATTTCTGTAGCGCAGCTTTGACTCTATCGGCTTCGGGCATACTGACGGCGGGGTTAGTAGCCATAATCCAAATGGCTTTAATTTTTCCGCTTTCTACCGCGCGGAACATATCCACAGCCTTCATTCCCGGCTTGGTAGCAATTTGATCGGAATTCCAGAATCGTGATACCCGGTCAATATCCTGCTCGTTAAACTCCATATGCGCGGCGAGGGTATTGGCAAGTCCGCCCACCTCGCGTCCACCCATCGCGTTGGGTTGGCCGGTAATAGAAAATGGCCCTGCACCAATTTTGCCCACGTGTCCGGTGGCTAAATGGCAGTTTATGATTGCGTTGTTTTTATCAGTGCCGCTGCTGGACTGATTGATTCCCATGGAATAAAAACTAATGGTCTTTTCTGTTGCTGCAAATGCCTGAAAAAATTCCAATAGTTTTTCGATAGATATGCCACAGGTGGCCGCAGTTAATTCTGGTGACCAGTCTTGAGCCGCAGCTAAGGTATCGGCAAATCCCTGTGTATGATTTTTTATGTAGTCGGTATCTAGATAATAGTGCCGGCTGAGAAAACGCAGAAGTCCATTGAATAGTGCCGCATCAGTGCCGGGTTTAATTGCCAGGTGCAGATCTGCCATTTCACTGGTAGCGCTGCCACGGGGGTCGATAACGACAAGCTTTGCAGCACCTGCCTGCATTCGCTGGAATAAGATCGGATGTGTCCAGGCTGCATTGGAACCGATAAGCACGATAAGTTCAGCCTGTTCCAGATCCTCATAGGAACAGGGTACCGCATCGGCACCAAATGCGCGTTTATATCCCACCACCGCAGAGGCCATACAAAGTCGGGAATTGGTATCAATATTGGCAGAGCCAATAAATCCCTTCATTAACTTGTTGGCCACATAGTAGTCTTCGGTGAGAAGCTGACCGGACAGATAAAAAGCTACAGAGTCAGGGCCATGGTCGCGAATTGTCTGTTTAAAGGCATCGGCCATATAAGAGAGCGCAGTATCCCAGTCACAATCTTTTCCGTGCAGGCGAGGGTGTAGGAGACGGCCGTGTTCGCCCAGCGTTTCGCCGAGCGCAGAACCTTTAACGCACAATTTGCCGAAATTTGAAGGGTGCTGGGAATCGCCACTAACAGTAATCGCTGTAGTATTTGCGCGCTCTTCCCTGTTAACCGAAACCCCACAACCGACACCACAATAGGGGCAGGTAGTGCAGGAGCGGTGCGCGCTCAGAAATTCCTGTACTGCCATTACTGTAGCTTATTGTTGCCGATGTAAACCGTGTTCCCACTAAATGCCAGCGGGTAGGTGGCAAGCTTGATATCGCTGTCTTCCATGCAGACTCCATCGCTAAGGCGGAAATGGTTTTTATACATTGGGGAAGCAATGGTTAATTCCCCTTCCAATTCCGCAATAATTCCTCTTGCAATCACACCAGCTTGTGCGATTGGGTCCCAGTTGTCAACGGCATAAAGCTGTTGTTCCTGGTCGGGTAAAAAAAACAGGGCGATGCTTCTTTGATAGACAGTTTTAGTCACTGTATTCAAAGCCTTCGTTGGGTATACGGAGGTATCGCCCCAAAGCGCACATACCCCAGAGTTGGTGACCAAATCTGATCGCTGACAGATTGGAGACCATTGGGGGTGGGTTATGGCAACTGAATTTGAGGGAGTTTCTTGCAGGGCAGCCAGGCTCATAATAATTTCCTCACAATGGATGGAAAGGATTCAAAAGCAATTTATTAATAAAGGTATAACTGGCGGCTTGCGCCGCCGGGTGAAGCTTTAGGCGGATTCGGCTGTTTCCACTAGCTCGTCAGTGGTCGCCGGACGCGGTTGTCCGCGCTCTTTAACGAAAACAATCTTTTCGTCGGTTTCGTTGCTATTAACGAATTGACGGAAGCGCTTGAGTTTTTCCGGATCGTTAATGGCTGTTTTCCATTCGCATTGGTAGGTGTCTACTACTCGGGCCATCTGGGCTTCCAGCTCGGCACAAATCCCCAGCTTGTCATCGATAATGACTTCGCGCAGGTAATCCAGGCCGCCGTCAAGATTTTCCAGCCACACAGATGTGCGCTGTAATTTATCGGCGGTGCGCACATAGAACATCAGGAAACGGTCGATATAGCGGATAAGAGTTTCGTCATCCAGGTCAGTGGCGAACAAATCTGCATGGCGGGGGCGCATGCCGCCGTTGCCACAAACAAATAGATTCCAACCTTTTTCAGTGGCGATAACCCCGACATCTTTGCTTTGAGCCTCAGCGCATTCACGGGTACAGCCGGAGACAGCCATTTTTATTTTGTGTGGAGAGCGCAATCCCTTGTAGCGGTTCTCTACTTGAAGGGCCATTGAAACGCTGTCCTGAACCCCAAAGCGACACCAGGTGCTACCAACACAGGACTTAACCGTGCGCAGGGATTTGCCGTAGGCATGGCCGGTTTCAAATCCGGCATCAATCAGCTCTCGCCAAATTTCCGGTAGCTGCTCCAGGCGCGCGCCAAACAAGTCGATACGCTGGCCACCGGTAATTTTGGTATAGAGGTTGTAGCGTTTGGCCACTTCGCCGATCACTATTAATTTTTCCGGTGTGATCTCGCCGCCGGGAATACGCGGAACTACAGAATAGCTGCCGTTTTTCTGCATATTCGCCATAAAAGTATCGTTGGTGTCCTGTAAGCCGACATGAGTCTGCTCCAGAATATGTTCATTCCACAGGGAGGCAAATATGGATGCGACCGCAGGTTTACAAATTTCACAGCCGCGCCCTGAACCGTGTTTACTTAATAATTCACTAAAGGTTTTTATTTCTTCCACCTGGATAATGTGGAATAACTCCTGGCGGGAGAAGGGGAAGTGCACGCATAAGTGATTGTTCACTTCCATGCCGAGCGCCGCTAGCTCTTCATCGACAATATTTTTCAGTAGCCCAGCACAACCACCGCAACCTGTAGATGCTTTTGTTGCATCCTTGACATCAGCCAGTGAGTGGCAGCCACCGGCAACGGCGTCGATAATCTGGCCTTTACTTACATTGTGGCAGGAACACACGGTAGCCGACGCGGGAAGTGTAGCGGCACCCAGCCCGGGAGCTGCGCCATCGGTTGCCGGTAAAATTAATTGTTCCGGGTGTTCGGGCAGATCAATATCGTTGAGGTGATATTGCAGCAGGGTATCGTAGTCATCCGTATCCCCCACCATCACCGCACCCAGCAGCTTTTTGCCCTCGCTATCGGTGATCATGCGTTTGTAAACACCGCTCTGCTCGTCTACAAAAGTAATAGCGGCAGCGCCGCTGGTGCGACCATGGGCATCGCCAATAGAACCGACCTGTACACCCAGGAGTTTCAGCTTGGTGCTCATGTCAGCACCGTTAAAGCTCTCCTCTCCACCGGTCAGTTGAGCGACAGCAGTACGCGCCATGCTGTAACCGGGAGCGACCAGGCCAAAAATTTTCTGATCGTAAAGCGCGCATTCGCCGATAGCGAAAATATTCGGGTCTGAAGTACGGCAGTTGCTGTCAATTACGATCCCGCCGCGTTCGCCAACTTCCAGCCCGCTAGATTTTGCCAGTTCATCCTGGGGGCGAATGCCTGCGGAGAAAACAATCATATCGGTAAGCAGTTCTTTATCTCCCTTGAACTGCATACGCAGGCGGCCGCCTACTTCTTCAATCAATTCCGTGGCAGTACTGGTGTGTACCTGAACCCCGAGTGCTTCAATTTTTGTTCTTAATAGGGCTGAACCACCTTCATCCAACTGAGTGGCCATAAGGCCTGGGGCGAACTCGACAACGTGGGCTTCAAGTCCCAGGGCTTTCAGGGCATTGGCAGCTTCCAGGCCCAGTAGGCCACCGCCGACAACTACACCACTTTTTGCACTGGCGGCAATCGAGCGAATGGAATCGAGATCTTCCAGGGTTCGATATACAAAGCAGCGCTGGTGTTGATGACCGGGTATTGGCGGAACAAAAGGGTAGGAGCCGGTGGCAAGTATTAATTGGTCGTAAGAGTGGCTGGCTCCACTTGCCGCAGTAATTGTTTTATTGTCCCGATCAATTTGCACCACCTTGTCATTGAGCAGGATATTAAAACCCCACTGCTGATACTGCTCCAGGTCTCCCATGGACAGGTCTTCAGCTGTGCGTCCGGCAAAGTATTCGGAAAGGTGGACCCGGTCATAAGCGGGACGGGGCTCTGCACAGAATATGGTGATATCAAACTGGTTGGCGTATTGATGGTTGGCGAGCTGTTCCAGGAAATGGTGCCCGACCATACCGTTGCCAATCACAATCAGCTTTTGAGGTTTAACATTTGCCTTCATTTACAATCCTGCCGTCTCAATTCGTTTTATTCGGCAGGAAGAGGGCCCGTCTGAAATGGCAAGGGCGTCTCCTCTTCTGCCGAAGAGTACAGGCGCCGTTGCCTCGTAATGGGGGAATAATTTGTTGGTAATTAAATACATTCAATCTCTATGCCAATTTTATTTTTAGTAATAAAGGGGGTTTGGCCTGATTGTCCACAATTTTTGCGACAAAGTGGTGCATTTAATTAATTTTCTGCGCTGTAAATGTGCTTATTCAAATCTTATGTATTAGCGCCAAAAGAAGTAGAGCAGATGAGAGAGCAGTAGAATTAAAGTTAGTAGCTGCCAGACAAGAACCGGATTTCTTTCTAGCAGGGGGCGGCTTTGGGGGGCTTTAAAATCTGGGCTGGGAGATTGCAGATCCTGGATAAATTCTGACAATGCGTTGTAGCGCTTTTTAGGATCAGGAGCACAAGCCTTTTGTAGAGCGCTATCAATCCAGTAGGGAATATCTTTGCGGTGTGCGGATGCGCGAGTAAAGCGCATTTGGTTATAGCTCTTTAAACGGTAGTGGTAGCTACCAAAGCGCTCGGGATAGGGATATTTGCCCGTGAGCAATTCATAAGCAATGATTCCCAGGGAAAAGATGTCTGATCGATGGCTGGCGCTATCCCCAAAAAAGAATTCCGGAGCTGCATAATTCTTACTGCCGGGTGCTGTTTCACCAGATAGATGTAATTGCTCTCTGAGCCCTGGGCCATCGGCACCACCGAGATCAATGATTACCAGGCGCCCGTCGTTGCGCATCATAATATTCTCTGGCTTGAGATCGCCGTGAACGATCTCCAACCGCTGTAAACTTCGCAACGCACTAACCAGTTGTGCCATTAGCTCCCGCACTTGGGGAATTTGAGGTTGTGGATTTAATTGCATCCACTGACGCAAAGTCTGTCCTTCGATATATTCGAGAATATGATAGAGACAGTGCCTTTCAGAAAAGGGAGCAAAAACTCTAATAATTCCTGGGTGGGAGATTCGTCGCCCGGTCCACTCCTCAGCAATAAATCGCTCGATGTAGTGGGGGTCATCACAGAAATTAACTGAGGGAGTTTTTATCACCCGCAATACTTCGGTATTGAGGTCTCGGGCCAGATAGAGATGGCTGCGGCTGCTGGCATGTAATTCCTGTAAAACAAGGAAGTTGTCGAGCTTTTGGCCTGGGCGCAGGTCAGGTGCGAACGGGAGTTCGCGATTGCGCATAGCCAATTCATCGCACTGGGGCAGCCCTACATAATTTATCCGGCAAGTGACAGCAGTCAGGTTATCGGTGGAGCCCGCTTTCAGAGCAGCATCAATAAGCCCTTGGGGGGTTGAGCTGGAAAAATTAAGCAATAGCTCAATTAACTCTGTTTCAGGCAGAAAATCGTGAATACCATCGCTACTCACCAGGAAAATATCCCCGGGTTGCAGTTCCTCACAGCGGTAGTCCACCTCAATATGGGCATCCATTCCCAGGGCGCGGCTCAAAAAGGTGCGTCCAGGTCCGAGGCTGTGGCTGTGATCGCTACTCAAGCACTCTAATTTTCTGTTGCGTAGTCGGTAGATCCGGGAGTCGCCGATGTGAATCAGGTGTGCGCTGGTGCCTTTGAAAATAACGGCAGAAAAAGTGGTCAACCAACCTCGTTTAATTTCGGCACTGCCGCCACTCTGTCGAAACAGCCAGCTATTGAGTGAGTGCAAAACCCGCGCAACAGAGTGCTTTGTCGACCAGGTTTGCGGGGTGCTGTAATAATCGGAAAAGAATCCATTGATGGCAGCGCGGGCTGCTTCACCGCCGGCTTCTGCATTGGCAACACCGTCGGCTACTGCGGCAAGGCTGCCGTGGCGCTGTAATTCAGCGCCTTCGGGAAGCCTCACTGCGCAGGCGTCGTCATTGTGTTGGCGAAGTCCAGCGCAGGAGGCAGTGAACAGTTGCACGGCATCTTCTTTATCGCCCTGCGAACTGTCACTGGCAGCGAGCCCGGATTCTTCTGTGCTCGCTGCAGTGGGTAGATCGTTATTAGGCAACATCGATCATGGATACGCTGCCATCGGGGTGTACTTCTGCCATTTGTCCCTCCGGTTCTTCCAGTAGAAGCAGGGCGGCAAAGCCGAGCAATGCGGTAGCGCAGATTACCAGGAAAAAGGTCTGGTAAGACACCATGCTGAGAACGGTGAGATAGAAAACGGCTCCGACATTGCCGTAGGCGCCAGTCATGCCGGCAATCTGCCCGGTAAGGCGGCGTTTGATCAAGGGCACCACTGCGAATACAGCGCCCTCACCAGCTTGCACAAAAAAGGAGCAGGCCATGGCAGCGGCGACCGCTAGGTACAGGGGCCACTCGGCATCGATCATGCTCATAGTGAAGTAACCCAGAGCCAGGCCAGCGGTGAGGATCAGCAGGGTAGACTTGCGGCCCCAGCGGTCACTAATCAATCCGCCGGCAGGGCGTGACATGAGGTTCATAAAGGCATAGGCGGAGGCCAGCAAGCCAGCTTTTACCGGGTCTAGTGTAAAGGTCTCGGAGAAGAATAGGGGCAGCATGGAAACCACAGCCAATTCGGAACCGAAAGTCGCGAAGTAGAGCAGATTCAAAACTGCCACCTGCTTAAACTTGTATCGGTGTACCGGTGCTGGTGGGTTGCTGAGTACTTCACGGTTAATACTGTAGGTTTTATACGCGTCGAGAAGATACAGTAATACCAAGCCTGCATAGATCAGGTTGGCGGTAAGGTTGGATATTAATGCAACGCCGCTGGATAATTTCCAGGTTAGCAGAGCCAGTGCCGCATACATGGGCACTTTCATCACCAGAAGCAGGATAAAATCCCCGGGACTGGTGACTTCCATAGCTCCAATTTTTTTTGGCTTGAAATAGGTTGACCCCTTGGGCGTATCAGTCACAGAGAAGTAATAAACTACGCTGTAAACCAGTGCGATTGCGCCGGTGAGGCCAATGGCATAGCGCCAGCCGTCGTCACCGCCAAAAAACAGGGCGATGGTGGGTAGGGACATGGCCGCTGCGGCTGAGCCAAAATTTCCCCATCCCCCGTAAATACCCTCTGCGGTACCCAGCTGTCGAGCCGGGAACCACTCGGACACCATTCGGATACCTACGACAAAACCTGCACCAATAAAGCCCAAAAGGAATCGGCCAATGGCTGCCTGCACAAAATTGTCTGCCAGGGCAAAAATAAAGCAAGGCACACTGCCGATTGCCAGTAATAGCGAATAGGTGAGTCTGGGGCCATATTTATCAGTGAGCATCCCGATTACAATGCGTGCGGGAATTGTCAGGGCCACGTTTAAAATAAGTAGGGTTTTGACCTGGTCCGGAGTTAATGAAAGGCTTTTCGCAATTGCCATTAGCAATGGTGCGTGGTTAAACCAGGCAAAGAAAGTGATAAAGAAGGCCACCCAGGTTAGGTGGAGCACTTTTATCTTCCCGCGGAACGAGAATAGATTGAGTGAGTCACTGGACATGCGCATTTCCTTTGTTTGCTAATTCCGCAGGCACAAAAAAAGCCCACAGCTGCAGCCGCTTGACTGCAGACGATGGACTTCGTTGCCCGTTATATTCGGCGAACAACCGCTTCACCGCGCTGATGCGCCTGAGGGAAGGCAATTGCATCATCGAATTATTTCCATTCAATTAATGTGCCACTATTTTTTTGCGAGCAGAAAATCCACTGTCTGCCGGTAGAGGTCTGGACGATAGGCTTCTGCTGCACGGAGCGTCGAACTCCCCAGGTCTGAATACATCTCCAGCAGTTGCCGTGCTTTTTCCTGAGTTGGGCGCCCGCAGTCGTTATCAATATGGGCAAAGAGGTGCCAGCCGGGATTGGCGAGAATTTCTCGGTCCCGGTGGTAGAGAATCTGGTCATTGAGGGAGCGCTGAATCAGCGCCTCAGGCAAGTTGAGGTATTGCCCCAGGGACAAGAGCTTGGCAGCTTCGGCTCTGTTTGTGCGTGCGGCAAGCCAGGTACAGGCTTTGAGAAGAGCGGCCCTTAGGGCTAGGTGGGTCGCAGGGTTGGCTTGGTGCCAGCTCTCAGTGACGGTCAGCACTTTTTCCGGCATAGCAGGCAGCAGTGTATTACAGGCTGCAATAACCACGCCGGACCCTTTGTGGGCGGCTAGGGAGTTCCAGGGTTCGCCTACACAATAGCCATCGATAATGCCACTGTGGAGGTTTTCCAGCATTTGTTCAGGCGGTAATACCACCAGTTTTATATCTCGGTCCGGGTCGATATCGGCAGAGCGCAACCAATATCTTAATTGCAAGCTATGACTGGAGAATGGATAAACCGTGGCGAGCCTGACAGTAGGTGGGTATTTATTGTCGTGCAGGTAGCGCTTTAGCGCCAAGGCGATATCACTTTGTGAGTCACCTTCACAGTAATTTTGCAGACGTTCGAATAATTCTGCGGAAAGGGTAATAGCATTACCGTTGCAGCTAAGAATTAATCCACTTAACAAGCGTTCGTGGCAATTGGGTAACGCTTGTTCAAGTGTCAGGGGCATAGGAGCGAGCATTGCTGCAGCATCTGCTTTGCGCGCAATTAACTTGTCTCGCAGGGTGGCCCAGCTTGTTTCTTTTTGCAGCTGTACCTTTAATCCATATTCTTGGAAGTAGCCTAGCTCCTTGGCGACAATCAGCGGTGCGCTGTCGGTCAGGCGCAGGTAAAGCAGTTTGATGGTCTTTTTTTCCGGGCACAGAAGGGCTGACATCGGTACTCTAATGCTCTTTCTGAAAATATTGGATTACTTGCTCGGCAACTGTATGGATGGTCGAGTTGCTGTTCATCGCGAGATTGCGCAAGGTCTTATGGGCATCCTCTTCACTGAGGTTCTTCTTGGCCATTAATAGGCCTTTGGCCCGCTCGATCGCTTTTCGCTCTGTGAGTTGCTGCTGGGTGCGCTCAAGAGACTGACGCAATTGCTGGAAATGTTTAAATTGTGCCATAGCGATTTCTATCGCCGGTGCCACGCGCTCAGGAGTCATTCCCTCGGCCATATAAGCGCTTACTCCGGAGTCGACCGCGCGACTAATAAAGTCTGCGTTCCCGCTACCTGAAAACATAGCCACTGGGGTTGGCGCCTCACGATTGACTATGGCCAGGCTTTCCAGGATATCCCTGTCCGGGGATTCGATGTCTATCAGCACAATATCTGGACGGTATTTTTCCACTTGGAAGAGGAGTCCCTCGGCACTATTGATCTGGGCGAGAATACTGTAGCCAGCAGCACGTAATCGCTCACAAACCAAGCGGGCGCGCTCGGGATTGTCATCGACCAGCATGATTCCAGGGCTTGGATTAGTCACAATTTACTGCGGCACTCATCTAATAATTTTTATTGGGCTTTACCAACTTTTAATCAATAGTTGTGCCAAATACGCAGAGGTGGGGGAGTGGATGTATGCCTCTAATTCCATGAGATAAATCTGATGTTACTGCTTTTTCCTGGTGCGACATTCTGCGGATATTGTTTTTTTTGCACAAGTAGGGGGCTAGTACATATTTTTCAGGCAGAAAAGTGTGACTTGGTACTATGGAAGCAAAATCATCTGCACATTTGTGGTTTGCGTGAATAGACTGTCACATGGCGCGTTATTTTTTATTATAGGTGTAATGTGATAGTCGCCTTTATCGACAATATTTAACTAATACGGTGTGTTTGGTGATCTATTTGCGGTTATTAAAAATAGTCAGTTACCCCTAAATTTTTGTAGTTTTTTGTTTGTTTGTAGGTGGTCACTCCACTGTGGGGATTTTCTTGGGTTGAAAATTCATGGTGAATTGAGCGGTAAGGCCATTTAAAAAGGAAAACTCCTTATATTTTGGATAAACAAATAGCAATTTAACTTCAGGGAAAAGGTTTCGAGCGAGACTAATTTTTGCTTATTTCTTTCAGGTCTATATAGCCAATTTAGGATATATAGTCTTATTAATTTCACCAATTACGGCTATCAGGTTATCCCTCTTTTCATCCCCTTTGACGACGTTTACACTCGATCTGTTTATAAATTGGGCAATCCAATACTTTTTGAGGTAGATGTAGCTGTAAGTTCATAAAATCAACTAAGAGGGGCACGGCGGTGATTATAGCCATACCTAGAGAGACCGCAGAGGGAGAAGCACGTGTTGCAGCGACTCCCGATAGCGTAAGACGATTACGCGATTTGGGTTTTTCCGTAGCGGTGGAGAAGGGGGCTGGTAACAGGGCCAGTTTTACTGATGAAGCTTATGCTGAAGCCGGTGCAGAAATCCGTGAGGATATGCAACAGTGCCTGGCTGATGCGGGCATAGTATTAAAAGTACAAGCACCAAATGATCAAGAGTTGGCCCTGATTCCCAAAGGGGCTACGCTGATCGCCTTTCTGAAGCCGGCACAAAATGCCGAGTTCCTACAGAAGCTTGCCGAGCGCGATATCAATGCGCTAGCGGTCGAGTCGATTCCAAGAATTTCCCGCGCGCAAAAAATGGATGCGCTCAGCTCCATGGCAAATATTGCCGGCTACCGTGCGGTTGTGGAGGCTGCTCATAATTTCGGTCGCTTCTTTACCGGGCAGATCACAGCTGCAGGAAAAATTCCCCCGGCAAAAGTGCTCGTTATTGGCGCTGGTGTAGCGGGGCTCTCAGCGATAGGTACGGCAAAAAGTATGGGCGCCATAGTGCGGGCCTTTGATACCCGTGCCGAAGTGCGAGAGCAAGTGGAATCCATGGGGGCTGAATTCCTTACCGTAGAAATCGAAGAAGAAGGCTCGGGCTCCGGTGGTTATGCCAAGGAGATGTCCAAGGAATTTATCGAAGCTGAAATGGCGCTGTTCCGCGAGCAGGCCAAAGAAGTGGATATTGTGATCACTACTGCCTTAATTCCGGGAAAACCCGCTCCGAAATTATGGCTTGCTGATATGGTTGACAGTATGCCTAAGGGTTCTGTCGTTGTGGATTTAGCGGCAGAAATGGGCGGTAACTGTGACTATACAGTGCCCCATGAAAAAGTGGAGCAGAACGGCGTCACTATTCTTGGTTATACCAACCTGCCCAGTCGAGCCGCGGCACAATCCTCGCGCCTGTATTCAACCAATCTCGCTCACCTGCTTGGGGAGCTAACTCCAGAGAAAGATGGTGAGATTAATCTCAATTTTGATGATGAAGTGATTCGTGGAGCCACAGTGGTTAAATCTGGTGAGATTACCTGGCCTCCACCCGCACCAAAAATTTCTGCTCAGCCCAAGCCATCGGCGAAAGCTACTGAAGAAGTGAAAATTGTTGAGGAGAAAGCTGAGAAACGAAAATCTCCCGTATCTATTTTTGCATTTTGGGCGATCGCGGCAATCTTATTATTGTGGTTGGGGCGCGTGGCACCTCCTGATTTCGTCTCGCACTTTACCGTATTTGTCCTGGCAATATTTGTTGGTTGGCAAGTGATTTGGAATGTTACCCATGCGCTACACACTCCTCTAATGAGTGTTACTAATGCAATTTCCGGCATAGTGGTTGTTGGTGCGTTAGTGCAGCTTGGGATTGCCAATTCGGGTTTGGTGAGCCTGCTTGCTTTCATCGGCGTGTTGGTGGCCAGTATTAATATATTCGGTGGTTTCTTTGTGACCTACCGTATGTTGAAAATGTTTCGCCGGTAAGGGGAGGAGAGAGTGATGAACGGTATGATTGCAATGGCTTATCTCTTCTCGGCAGTGATGTTTATCTTGAGCCTGGGAGGTTTATCCAGTCACGAAACTGCGCGCAGGGGAAATATTTACGGCATGGTGGGAATGGCAGTTGCCATTATCGCCACTATTGCTGGAGTGGCCGCCGGGGCTTACTGGATGGTCGCCATCGCCATGATCGTCGGCGCGGTGATTGGTTTGGCACTGGCCAAGCGTGTGGCTATGACTCAAATGCCACAAATGGTGGCTTTGCTACACAGCTTCGTCGGCTTGGCTGCGGTATTAATTGGTTGGGGCGGTTTCCTCGATCCGGTTGTGGAGTTACACGGAGCTGCTCATGTTGTCCACAGCACTGAGATATACCTGGGTGTATTTATTGGGGCAATTACCCTGACCGGTTCTTTGGTTGCTTTTTGTAAGTTGCAGGGATTGGTTTCCGGGAAACCATTAATGCTACCGGCCCGGCACTGGCTTAACTTGATTGCCATTTTGGCCTGTATTGTTCTGGGTGTGTTGTTTGTACCGGCAGATGTGCATGCGGGTACGGTTATTAACTTGCTGTTAATGACCTCAATTGCATTGCTGTTAGGTATTCACCTTGTGGCGGCTATTGGCGGCGCTGATATGCCGGTGGTTATATCCATGCTGAACAGCTACTCCGGTTGGGCCGCTGCCGCTACCGGATTTATGCTGGGCAATGATCTGTTAATTGTAGTGGGCGCCCTGGTGGGTTCTTCCGGTGCCATCCTGAGTTACATCATGTGCCGGGGAATGAACCGCTCTTTTATCAGCGTTATTCTCGGTGGATTTGGCTCTGATGGTGGTGAAGTGTCCGATGAGGAAGTCGATGGTGAAGTAATTGCCATTGATCAACAGGAGCTTGCGGATGAACTGGATGCGGCGGACAGTATCATTATTGTTCCCGGATTCGGAATGGCGGTTGCCCATGCCCAGCAGGCGGTTAGTGACTTGACTGATCGTTTGAGAAAAGCAGGCAAAACAGTGCGCTTTGGTATTCACCCGGTAGCTGGACGTCTTCCCGGACATATGAATGTGCTCTTGGCTGAGGCTAATGTGCCCTACGATATCGTTTTGGAAATGGATGAGATTAATCCAGACTTTCCCGCTACAGATTTGGTTTTGGTGATCGGTGCTAACGACACGGTAAACCCGGATGCAGTGGAAAAACCGGGCTCGCCAATCGCAGGTATGCCGGTATTGGAAGTTTGGAAGGCCGGTAAGGTTGTTATCCTTAAGCGCTCTATGGCTTCCGGGTATGCGGGAGTTGCTAACCCACTGTTTTACAAAGAAAACTCACGTATGCTGTTCGGTGATGCAAAAGATAGTTTGCAGGGGGTTTTGGGTAAAGTCGGCAATTAGTTGCTGACTCGGGTTAATAATAGTAATTAACCTATTTTGTACTGAAGGGCCTGGTGGGGTACAAATTGTGATGTGCCGCTTCAGGCCTTTCTGTATTTTGGTTTAGCAATTTCTTTTGATGAAAAACTTGGTTATCGAACCCTTTTTCAAATAGTGGTAGGCTCCACCGCTTTACATATCTTTACTAATAAAAAGGTTAATAGGAGTTTGGGGATGGAAATCCGTCTACGTAAGCTAGCTTTAGCAGGGGTTGTTACTCTGGGAGCTTTAGGCTTGGCAGCCTGCGGGGGAGGCGGAGGTGGCTCTGACTCTGTTAGTGGTGGTGGCTCTGAGGTGCCGACAGCCGTTGGTGGTACTTGGGAAGAAGGTAATTTCCTGCCCGCCTCAACTTATGCTAGCCGATGTGTTGCTCCTCGCAGTGGTACTAACCCTGCTACGGGCTCTAAATATACAGAAGTAGCGGGTACTCGCGAAGATGAGAATAATTGGCTGCGCTCAATGAGCAATGATCTCTACTTGTGGTACGACGAGATTGATGACCAAAATCCAGCCGACTTTGATGATTCTTTAGCTTATTTCGAAGAGCTAAGAACTTTCGCTCTAACTCCCTCCGGTCGAGAGAAGGACCGCTTCCATTATACGGTTCCGTCAGATGAGTGGTATTCACAAACTGAATCTGGTGTGTACGTAGGTTATGGTGTCCAGTGGGCCCTACTTTCCGATCAGCCGCCACGTAAAGCGGTAGTCGCTTATCTGGATGAGGAAAACGGTGGTAATCTGCCGGATATTATCACCCGCGGTGCAGAAGTTATCAGCGTGGACGGCGTTGATCTGGCTTACGGCGATGATGTTGATACCTTAAATTACGGTATGTGGCCGGAGAGTGCTGGAGAGTCCCACGTATTTGAAATAAGACCTTTGGGTTCCTCGGCGATTGAGACTGTCACTTTGGTAGCATCGCCGGTGCAATCTGATCCTGTTCAATATGTCAAAACTGAAGTGACGGATTCGGGGCGCAAAGTTGGTTATATGTTGTTTAATGATCATATTGCAACAGCGGAAGCGGAGTTGATTGATGCAGTTACTCAGCTCGAATCTGAGTCTGTTGACGATTTGATTCTGGATCTGCGCTATAACGGTGGAGGTTATCTCAGTATCGCTGCGGAATTAGCCTATATGGTTGCCGGTGATATTACTGCGGGACAAGTATTTGAAATGTCCCAATTTAATGATCAACACCCGGAAACAAACCCTGTTACCGGGGCGCCGCTGGATGGGACTCCATTTTACTCGACTGGACTGGGTATTATTGATGAATCTTTATTCGGTAAAGAATTGCCGACTTTGAACTTATCGCGGCTGTTTGTCCTAACCAGTGAAAATACCTGCTCCGCCAGTGAGGCCATTATCAATGGTTTGCGCGGCATTGATATCGAGGTTATTCAGATTGGTGAGACCACCTGCGGCAAGCCCTATGGTTTTTATCCGCTGGATAACTGCGGCACCACCTATTTTACTATCCAATTCTCCGGTGCAAATGCAAAAGGCTTTGGTGATTACTCCGACGGCTTTGTGCCCAATGGTAATTACGGTACTGATGCTGATTTGCCTGGGTGTGTGATCGGTGACGACTTTGATAATTCCCTGGGCGATGTGAATGAGGCGCGCTTTGCCACTGCATTGAATTACATTGAGACTGGCGAATGTGGAGATATTGCCGTTAGCGCATTCTCCATTTCCGATGAAAGCGAGGGTGCCCCCGCTTTCAATGCACGAGTGACCAAGGAAGTCTCTCGCAGTAACCGCATAATGGTGAAATAAAATGAAAAAGGCAGCTTTGGCTAAACTCTGTGGTTTTGCATTAGTGTGTCTTGGCTGCTCCTCCCAGCAAAATATTGAAACTGCACAACCGGCACTGTTACAGGAAACGAGCCTGGAGATTCAGGGCAAGTTGCAGGTGGCAGTTTCGCAAGCGCTGGGCGGGGTTAATGTGACCCTGGGCCCGAGGGTGTTTGTGGACGATACTATTTTGGTGATTGAGAATGATCCCAAAAAGATGGCTCTGATTGGCCGGGATATGGGGCGGCCGATCAAGTTTCAATTAGTCGGCAATGGTGAGAAATGCTGGTTGAGGCGACTGTCCAATGGAGAATCCTGGGAGTTGCCTGTGATGTGTAAGCCAGTTTCCACTGGTTGAGAAAAGAAAGGGGAGCATTAGCTCCCCTTTTTGTTTAACGCAGCAGGTTGGACTTGCGAATATCCGGCTTCTGCGCTGCGCGGAAAATCAGGGCAATCTTGCCAATTTCCTGTACCAACTCGGATGAGGATTTTTCGCAAAGCTCACCAACGATTTGGTGGCGTACTTCCCGGTCGGCAATCATCAGTTTGACCTTGATCAGCTCGTGGTCTTCGAGTGCCCGGTTCAGTTCTTCCATCACCCCCTCGCTCAGCCCATTGCCGGCTACGGTCACGACAGGTTTCAGATTGTGACCCAGAGAGCGAAGAGCTTTTTTGCGGTCGGCGGTTAAAGGCATACAATACTCCATTACCACTTTGTGGAATTCGATGTGGGAGCGGCCACAGACCGCGATCGTCGCCAGCGTTTGTTCGGCGGACCCGATCGCGGCCAGTGGCCGCTCTTACAATTAAGCTGTAGTGATTGTAGGCATTGTACCCGATGGGCCGATCTAAGAGCAGCCACCGTTGGCTGCGTGAACATTTTAATGACCATTACGTCAAACAGTCCCAAAAAGAGGGCTACCGCTCCCGTGCCAGCTACAAGCTGCAGGAGCTGCAAAATAAGGACCGCTTATTCAAGCCGGGAATGACTGTTGTCGACCTGGGTGCGGCTCCAGGGGGCTGGTCCCAGGTGGCGATGGAGTTGGTAGGGCACAAAGGCAAGGTTTTGGCGTCAGATATATTGCCGATGGACCCGCTGGCCGGTGTGGACTTTGTCCAGGGGGACTTTACCGAGGAGTCGGTGCTCAGTGAACTGTTACAGCGCATGGACGATGAACTGGCAGACCTTGTGATTTCCGATATGGCCCCCAATATGAGTGGGATACGCGATGTTGATCAGCCCGCCTCCATGTATTTGGTGGAACTGGCGGTCGATATGGCCCGGCAGGTACTTAAGCCCGGTGGTGCATTTGTTGCAAAGGTATTCCAGGGAGAGGGTTTCGACGAGTTGATCCGCGACTTGCGTGGGAGCTACAACAGTGTCGTAACTCGCAAACCTGGTGCTTCCCGCCCCCGTTCACGTGAAGTATACGTGGTGGCGCGAGGATTTAAGGGCTGAGAGCGACTGAGAACATCGGCGTATTTCTAGTCTGACTCCCCATATGGTATAAGCGATACCTGTATCGGGGGCGAAGGCTGTTGACCCCCCGCACCTATACTGGTTTTATCCGGTATTGATGTGGCCGGCATTGCCGGAATGAACGGATTTTGATTGCGAAAGCGAGAGGGCTATCCCTTTGAATGATATGGCAAAGAACCTGGTACTGTGGTTGATCATCGCAGCGGTACTGCTGATGGTTTTTCAAAACTTTAAACCACAGTCACGGGATGAGGCTCTCAGTTACTCCGACTTTGTTCAGGATGTGCAGTCGGGCCAAGTTAAGAACGTGATCGTAGACGGTCTGGTGATTACCGGCGAAAAAGCCGATGGCAGCCGCTTCAAGACTATCCAGCCACAGATTATCGACGATGAACTCACCAATGAGCTGGTTCGCAGCAATGTGCAATTCGTTGGTCGCGAGCCTGAGTCACCGAGTATCTGGCAGCAGCTTCTGGTAGCCAGCTTCCCGATCCTGATTATTATCGCTGTGTTTATGTTCTTTATGCGCCAAATGCAGGGCGGAGCCGGCGGTCGCTCAGGCCCTATGGCGTTCGGTAAGAGCAAGGCGCGCCTGCTGGGCGAAGACCAGATCAAGACAACTTTTTCCGATGTTGCCGGTGTAGACGAAGCTAAGGAAGAGGTGCAGGAACTGGTTGAGTTCCTGCGCGATCCCACCAAGTTCCAGCGCCTGGGTGGCAATATCCCCCGTGGCGTATTGATGTGTGGCCCTCCCGGTACCGGTAAGACCCTGCTTGCCAAAGCAATTGCCGGCGAAGCAAAAGTACCTTTCTTCTCCATCTCCGGTTCTGACTTTGTTGAGATGTTTGTTGGTGTGGGTGCTTCCCGGGTGCGGGATATGTTTGAGCAAGCCAAAAAGCAGGCTCCGTGCATCATCTTTATCGACGAGATCGACGCTGTTGGCCGTCACCGTGGAGCCGGTGTTGGCGGTGGTCACGATGAGCGCGAGCAGACCCTGAACCAGTTGCTGGTTGAGATGGATGGTTTCGAAGGTAATGAGGGTGTGATCGTTATTGCAGCGACCAACCGCCCAGATGTACTGGACCATGCCCTGCTGCGCCCGGGTCGCTTTGACCGCCAGGTATTTGTTGGTCTGCCGGATATTCGCGGCCGCGAACAAATCCTCAAGGTTCATATGCGCAAAGTGCCTATGGACGACAAGGTGAATCCGCAGACGATTGCCCGTGGAACCCCTGGTTTCTCCGGTGCCGATCTGGCCAATCTGGTCAACGAAGCTGCCCTGTTTGCTGCGCGGGCCAATAGACGCACCGTGACCATGGAAGAGTTTGAGCGCGCCCGTGACAAGATCATGATGGGTGCCGAGCGCAAGTCCATGGTGATGAATGAAAAGGAAAAGGTGAATACCGCCTACCACGAGGCCGGTCACGCCATTATTGGTCGACTGGTACCCGAGCATGATCCGGTACACAAAGTAACTATTATTCCCCGTGGCCGCGCCCTGGGTGTCACCCAGTTCCTGCCTGAGGAAGACAAGTACAGCCTTTCCAAGCGCGCGATTGAATCGCAATTGTGCTCCCTGTTTGGCGGCCGTATTGCTGAAGAAATGACCCTGGGTATCGACGGTGTTACGACTGGCGCTTCCAATGACATCGAGCGGGCCACTGACTTGGCTCGCAGCATGGTGACCAAGTGGGGCTTGTCCGAAAAGCTTGGCCCATTGCATTACGGCGAAGATGAAAGTGGCCAGCCCGGCCAGGGCAACCCGGTTTCCGGCAAGACTTCCAATGAAATTGATGTGGAAGTGCGGCGTATTATCGATATCTGCTATGAGCGCGCGCAGAAACTGCTGGAAGATAACCGCGATATTCTTGAAGCGATGAAAGATGCGCTGATGGAATACGAAACCCTGGATGCGGAGCAGGTGGACGACCTGATGGCTCGTCGCAAAGTACGCGCACCAAGGGACTGGGAAGACAATAACTTCGGCTCTGGTGGAAACAGCCCGACCCAGGATACTGAAACCACAGAGGCCTCAACTGAGGCGGATAAGAGTAATACCGTCGGCGGCCCATTAAACGGCCACTGATTCTCCGAAGCGACTAACTGGACAAAACCAAATGCCGGGTTGGGGATAGGGCGATAGCCTGTTCCGATCCGGCATTTTTTATTTCAGCCAATGAAAATTATTTGTGGTAACCACACCCTAGACCTCTCCCAACCGGTGGTTATGGGGGTTCTGAATACAACGCCGGACTCCTTTTCCGACGGTGGCAATTACTATGCCTCCGGCAGCCTGGACTTGACCCTGGCTCTGCAGAGAGCAGAACAGATGCTCTCTGAGGGAGCGAAAATCCTGGATATTGGCGGAGAATCGACACGCCCTGGCGCATCGCCGGTCACCGAGCAGCAGGAGCTGGATCGGGTAGTGCCGGTGGTGGAGGCAATCAAAGCGAACTTTGACGCGATTATCTCTGTCGATACCAGTACTCCGGCAGTGATGCGTGAGTCAGCTGCGGTAGGGGCGGGACTGATCAATGATGTTCGTGCCCTGGAGCGCCCGGGTGCACTGGAAGCAGCCGTCGAGAGTGGCTTGGCGATCTGTCTGATGCATATGCAGGGTCAGCCCGGCACTATGCAGGATGATCCGTCTTACACTGATGTTGTAGAGGATGTCGCCAGGTATTTGCAGAAACGGGTCGATCTCTGTATCGATCTGGGGGTGACACGGGACCGGCTTATTCTCGACCCGGGTTTTGGCTTTGGCAAAACCGATGAGCACAATTTGGCGTTGTTGCGTAATTTGTCGCAGCTGGCGCCAGCGGATATGCCCATACTGGCGGGCTTGTCGCGGAAATCGATGATTGGTCGCTTACTCGATCGAGATGTAGATGGCCGCCTCCCCGGTAGCCTGGCCCTGGCCATGTTAGCTGCGCAAAAGGGTGCAAGAATTTTACGTGTCCACGATGTTGCGGAAACCGTGGATGTGTTGCGCATGCAGCAATTGGTTTGCAGCGAAGTTTGATGAGTGATGTCTTACAGAGACCTTAAGCCGCAGGGTCCTGTTGTGGTTTTCCGACAGAACAGAAAAGCGGCGAAGTACACAATTGAGAAGCGTTATGGAAAGAAAGTATTTTGGCACTGATGGTATTCGTGGTCGCGTTGGCGAGGGAGCAATTACTCCCGATTTTATGCTGCGCCTGGGATATGCAGCGGGCAAGGTACTGGGAAGAATTTCCAAAGCTAAACACCACCGGCGCCCCCGTATCCTTATCGGTAAGGACACTCGGGTCTCCGGCTACATGTTTGAGGCAGCGCTGCAGGCGGGCCTGATTAATGCTGGCGTGGATGTCGCCCTGTTGGGGCCAATGCCGACTCCGGCGATCGCCTACCTGACCCGGACTTTCCATGCCGGTGCAGGCATTGTTATCAGCGCCTCCCATAATCCTTACCACGACAATGGCATTAAGTTTTTCAGCGCTGAAGGCTCCAAGTTACCGGATGAGGTTGAATTGGAGATTGAAGCCGCTCTCGAGCTGCCGATGGAAACTTCCGATGATCTCGGTCGCGCCTATCGAGTTGATGATGCAGCCGCGCGTTACATTGAGTTTTGCAAGGCTTCTACGCCCTGGGGTTTCTCCCTTGAGGGTTTGAAAATTGTTCTCGACTGCGCCAATGGTGCCACTTATCACGTAGCGCCAATGGTGTTTCGTGAGCAGGGAGCAGAAGTCAGCGTAATTGGAGCAGGCCCTGATGGACTCAATATCAATCTAGATTGCGGCTCCACTAAACCACAGCAGTTGCAACGGGCCGTGGTTAAGCGCGGTGCGGACCTGGGCATAGCCTTTGATGGTGACGGGGACAGGGTGTTGTTCGTCGATGCCAATGGGGAATTGGTCGATGGCGATCAGCTGTTGTATATCATTGCCATGCACCAGCATAAATTCCTGGGCGGTTGCAGTGGTGTTGTCGGCACCTTGATGAGCAATTACGGTTTTGAGCTTGCATTGCGCGAAAACAAAATCCCGTTTGAGAGAGCCAAAGTGGGCGACCGCCATGTGCTTGAGAAAATGTCAGCTAATCAGTGGAAACTGGGAGGCGAGTCATCAGGCCACATTATCTGTGCCGATGCTTCTACCACCGGCGACGGTATCATTGCCGCACTGCAGGTACTGCGTGGCCTGTGTGAATTTGATGAGCCCTTGCATCAGCTTAAATCCCGTATGACAATGTTCCCCCAGCACATGATTAATGTGCAACTGGCTCATCGCGATGGTGTTCTCGATCACACAGACGTTAAGGCCATTGTTGTCGATGCAGAACGTCAGCTCGCAGACAGCGGACGTGTGCTGCTGCGGCCATCGGGCACAGAGCCTCTGATTCGGGTAATGGTTGAAGGTCGCGACAGCGCCCTGGTGGAACAGCTGGCCAAAGATATTTCCTCCGTGGTGGAGCGAATTGGAAATAACTGATCTGCTGCGATTTAACCCGTAGTAAATCGGTCCTCTTGGGGCGTAGAAGAAACTCGTATAATTTTGGTTGTATGTTGGCGTCAATGTCGCTAAGATTTGCGCCCCTTGAAGGAGCACACATGCGAACACCGCTAGTAGCAGCAAACTGGAAAATGAACGGCAGCCGCGAGTTTGCCGAACGTTTTTTCACCGAACTCAACCTCGAAGGTGTGAAGTCCGGTGTTGTTGTTTGCCCATCTTTTCCATATCTCGGCCTGGTGGCTGATGCGGCGGAAAAGAGCGGAGGTTTTAGTCTGGGTGCTCAGGACCTTAGCCAGGAGCCCAAAGGGGCGTTTACTGGTGAGGTTTCCGCTAGCATGTTACTGGATTGGAATACCCGTTACGTTATTGTCGGGCATTCTGAGCGCCGTAGTCTCTACGGAGAAACCAGTGAGTTAGTGGCGAAAAAATTTGTTGCGGCCCAAGAGGCGGGATTGACTCCAATACTTTGCGTCGGGGAAACCCTTGAAGAACGCGAGCAGGAGCGCACTCTCGAAGTGGTTGCAAAACAACTTCAAGCGGTTGCCGATATCATTGATTCGGCTGGCTGGAAGCAGTCCGTGATTGCCTATGAGCCGGTATGGGCCATTGGCACCGGAAAAACTGCTACTCCTGATGAAGCCCAAGCTGTACATGCATTTATTCGCTCGCAGTTGGGAGATTTGGGCGCTGAAGTACAGATTTTATATGGCGGTAGTGTAAAATCCGCAAATGCCAGGGAGCTTTTTGCCCAGGCAGATATTGATGGTGCCCTGGTGGGTGGAGCCTCGCTGGATACCGGCGAGTTTGCTGAGATTTGTCGCGCTGCTGTCTGAATTGACAGCACGCGGGTTGGCGAATACTGAATAACGGGTTGTTTAGACCCCGGTAGAGAGTTTCCAGAAAATGGAAAAATTGGTATTAGTTGTACACGTTTTGACCGCATTGGGCATTATTGGCCTGATTTTGTTGCAGCAAGGTAAAGGTGCCGAAGCCGGTGCATCCTTTGGTGCGGGCGCGTCCCAGACAGTTTTTGGCAGTCAAGGTAGCGGAAATTTCTTTTCCCGCTTGACAGCAATTTTTGCGACGGTATTCTTCGTCACCAGTTTCGGCCTGGCCATCCTGGCTAAGCAAGGTGCAGGCACCAACGTTGATGCGGACCTTCCGCAAATTCCAGCAGCGGTGCAGCAAATTGGCCCAGCCGAAGAACTGCCGGCTATCGATAGCGATATCCCGCAGCTCGAAACAGATTTGGAAACTGGCGATATCCCGCAGATTCCTGCAGACAGCACCGGTTCAGAAGAGCCAGCTGCTAACCAGGAAAGTGAGGAACAGCAGTAAAAGATTTTTGCCCAGGTGGTGGAATTGGTAGACACGCTATCTTGAGGGGGTAGTGAGCTATGCTCGTGCGGGTTCAAGTCCCGCCCTGGGCACCACATCAAGATCCGAAGAAGTTCGGAATCATCCAAAAAGCCCGGTAAGTCCGGGCTTTTTACTATCTGGAAGATACGTAGTCTTCCACTCTCGTTTGTCATCCGGTGCTATCTGGTTCAATTTAGATACAGGTAGCGCTACCAATGGCCCTTACAAATACAAAAATCAAACTAAGTAACAAGGATCAGTGACTTACGGATGGACAGGGTTGTGTCAATTGATCAAGCTTGCTGGCTCCAAGTACTAACGGCTTAAATATCGATTCCAGGGAAAGCAAAAGACTCTGGTCTTGGGCGTTTACCCCTCTGTGAGTCTCAAACAGACGAGGCAAAAAGTGGCTGAAGAAAAACAGCTGCTAGCAGAGGACCGTGACCTTTCTGCACAGAAGCGAGTTGAGAGCCAACAAGCTAGAGTCAGTATTGACCGGGGTTTTACTGCTGTTGTTGAAGAGTGGTGGAGTCACCAGAAAGGAACCTGGACAAAAGCTCATGCCAACGGTGTATGGACTAGGTTGCGATATAATACTTCCCCTCGAATGAATTAAGGCCCATTTCCGATCTTCATCTCCAAGATTTAATAGCCATTGTCCGCGATCTTGAGGAGCTGGATGCTATGGATGTTACATAACGGGTTTTGCAAGATATTTGCGACTCTGCGGTTCAGGTTGGCAAGCTTACGCATTGAGTTAACGGGCATTTTACATGGGCGAAAAAGTAGCCATCGGGCTTCCCTTTTGTAAGAAGAGTTGCCCTGCTTCCTGAAAGGGTTAGATTTTTATCAATAGCGACGGCAGATATTAACCAAGCTCGCTCACCAGTTATTGATACTCACCTTTGGTCGGTCTGGCGAATTGCGAAGAGCACGGATAACACTGTGTCGCTGTCTTCACAAGCTCTTACTGTACTTGAAGAGTTGAAGCCTTTAATTGGGCCAGCATTCTCTGCTTTTCCCTACTGAGCTGGAAAGGCACGGCCCATGTCCGATAACTCTGTGTGTAGGGTAGCTTTTAAAATAGCTGGGATGGCCCCAAAGGGGTAAAGCAAACTCTCATGGTTTCCGTCTTGCAGCTTCCTGAGCCTTGACTGAGGTTGATATCATTGAAAGGCAGGCGAAAGAAATTAGTAGCGAATACCCACCCTAATCGTTCTATAGATCAGAGAAAAGAGATAACGCTGTGAAGGGAAATTTTACTTTGTTGAGATGTGGGATCCGATAATTGTAATACTAAAGTAAATGAGCTCCCAAAAACTATAGCTTGCTTTTTTATTTTCTTATGATTTAAGCGGGGCTAGATCCCGTGGTTTCACTCAATGACTGCATGCTTTAAAAGTGTGTTTTCTATATTGAAGTTTTATGTCGAAAATCCGAGTTTTTATTTTGCCATAAGAGTACTTAAGGTGCCGACTTTGCATGCATTGACGGACTTAAAGTGTACCTTCAAAATGTATTTCATAGATTGGACATAATATTGAGAATTTAAGTTGCCAAAAATAAAGAGGCGCTACTTTATAAGTAGTGCCTCTTGCTAATTAAGGCTTAAAATACAACCGAAATAGGTTGTATTTATTGTGCCTCATGCATTGTTTCAGTGACTTCGACTCGACTTTCAATTGTTAAGCCTGATTGTTTCATGGCATTGAAAGCTTCCAGCAAATCGTTGCCATCTTTAACTTTTAAAATGGCGATGTCAGTGCCTGGGAATACTGACACTACTTCCATTCCTGTGGCTTCCGCTACTCTAGATGCAGTAACATTTTTACTCAATAAGATAGTTACATTGCCGGTTAGCGTTGTTAGTTTATTGGTTATTATGTTTCGTACTACTGTACCTTTTCCGGTAACGTCTGTTGCGGAATTGGTGTCAATATCTACGATGGCGCTTTCACCCTTGGTTGCAATGATTTGTTCTGGTGCAGCAAGAGATAAAGGGACCTTTGTTAGTGAGCGCTCAATCTTAAAGATACCAAATTCAGCATTCTCCTCTGCTTGTGCCGCTTTAATCTGTTCACTCTCAGCGATAATTCCTTGCTTAATATCACTTGCCTGTGCCATAACTGATATACACACTGCAGTAGTCAAGACAGTTAATTTATTAATCTTCATAATATTATCCCTCTTATTGGGTGGCTTGAGCAGCACGGCCGAATGTTCTCAATGAAACTCCCTCGAGAACGCTTTCTACAGGGTTATTTATCAGCCCCGTCGGTAGCTCCTCAGTCTCCTCATTAATAACAATTGTAGAGAGGTTCTCCGTGTCTATGAACTCTAAATTAGTCACACCAGTGTCTAGTGCTTTAAAAGTCCAGGTTCCTTTAGCATTTTCACCATAAAAAGCATTAGAGAGGAGTACAGCACCATTTAAGATGTAGCCCATGCTAAAACCATCTGCAGAACTCCAGGATGGATTCAATAATGCCTGCTTGGAAGACAATAAGACACTTCTGGTGCCCGAGGGGGAGATTACTTCAAGTGCTAAGTCATTCCCTGCGGAGCTTAATGAGGTTTCATTTAAGAGATAGCCCATATCATCATTACGGATATCGAATTCAAACTGCATAGCTTCAATGATTATATCTTCAGCTACTTCAATTTGTAGACTGACACCATTTGCGCTGTTATCCGGGATTGTCTTTTCTAGCGCAGCTTCACCAGCTGTCGACCCCAGACCTTGCCACTCAGTGATCACTTGCTCTCCGAGATCCTCTGAGTAATTTAGGGCCATGTTTACTGCAGCACCGGCATCTACCCGACCAAATCCATATAAGTTATTAAATTGATAGCCAGCCGCATTTTCAACCCAGCCGTCATGAGCAATAAAGGAGTCTTCACCAATTGTTATCTTAACCGCTTCATTATCAGCATCAATTAAAGTGCTTGTTGAAGCCAAAATATGCCGAACATCACGCCAAGTTAACTCGGGGTTTGCAGATAAGATGAGAGAGACAACACCTGATGTATTAGGTGCTGCAGAAGATGTTCCATTAAAGGTTGAGGTATAGTTACAGCTAGTGTTCTCCGGGTGGCCCGGATAGTTGAATGGGAATTGGCTAGTTACAAAGTCTAAGCCATACACCTCTCCCCAAACGCTTATTGTTCCACCATTAAAGCCAGAGTATCCATTAATGCAGGTCATTTGGTCCGTAGTGACCATGGCAGGAGCCCATCGCCCATACTCCCCCGCTGGGGCTGAGACCATAGTGCTTGCCCCGGCTGTTGAGTAGCTGGTATGTTTACCATTAGCATTTACTGCCGCAATACCCAGGTAATATGGATGTGCCTGACTGGATTCAAACGCTGCGTTATGACAAGTTAAGCCTAATGCAACAGCACCATTAACTTCACATAAGTAACCATCACGGCTACCGCCCTCAAAACCATTACCGTTAGATTTTATATTTAAGGCGCCTTTACCATTTCGAAGTACAAGGTTAGGATAAGATTCAATAGCTTCATCCAAGTATGAGTAACCTATAGAGCCGGGCCATGTAATGCCGTAACTGCGGTTGAATGCTGAAATTTCTTCATCAGTAGAAATACCACTACCAGGAAAGCCATGAATTAATAGCTCTGTTTGTTCTATTGTTTCACCACCTAAATAATTCATACCGATGAGCCCTGTATCTGGGGCTACGCCACGGCTACCAATATTGTTCCAGCCTTTAGCTGCAATTAACCCTGCGACACTTGTTCCATGGTCGCCACTGTTAGAAAGGCTTGTTGGGTCTGTTCTATCAGTTGCCAATTCGGATAAATTGAGGGAGCGATTTACTAGTACATTGTCTATTAAGTCTTCATGGCGAATTTCTAGGCCTGAATCTACAACAACTGCCGTAACACCCGTACCAGTTATGCCTTGAGCATAAGCAGCGGCAACATTCATATCTTCGCCAGCAACAAGCTCTTCTGCTAAATGAGTTTCATATTTTTCGCTGGCATACTCGGATGTATAGAAACCTATATCCACCATCCCCTGTGGCACCGTATCACTCAGTGCGAAAGCTCTTTGGCCAGTATTGCGCAAGTGCCATTGCTGATAGGCTAAAGGATCATTTGCAACATTGGTAATTTCGATGACTGCGGATGCAGACGAACCATTCGCTGTTACTGTATAAGATATGGAAGCGTTTTCCCCTGAGAATGAGGTGTACTCGAACTGATTTTCATTTAAGGTTAGTTCACCGTGACTAAATGTATATATATCATCTACCGGATTTACAGCCACATCATTTTCAAAAAAACTAAACGATAAAGCATCACCATCTTGGTCGCTTCCCAGTAGCTCACCAGATATTGGAACCCATTGTTTGGCTCCATCTATAGTTACATCGCTAGCGGTTGGAGGGATATCGGCTGGCTCAAGATTGGGTCTAGCCACGGAAGAACCACTATCGCTATCGCTACCGCAACCTGACAGCGTGAATAACATGGCCGCATAAATAGCAGAAAACTGAAATATTTTTATATTCATTTAAATCCCTAATATTTTAATACTTATTCAGCAGGGGGATTATATGTCAGCACGATGAGATCTGGCCAAATAAATTTGTTTACTTAATTTTGCTCTCAGAATTATGGCTTGATGCGACAATCAATGTGAGTTGAATTAAAGCCATTATTATGGCTTACAGTCGATTCTATACTGCATTGAAATGCAGATTTGTAATGTTAAGAATGCTATCTGGTTAATACAGGTGTGCAATCATAGCAATAAAAGTCATGAAGGGGAGGTTGCGTGTTTTGGTAAATGAATAGAAATGTCAGGTTATCTCACTTTCTTGATGATCGGATATGTTTTACGTAACTTTACTTTCTGAGGTGCGCATGATTGGCAATTATTTTTTCTGTGTTAATAGAGTTTGGTTGTCAATGTAGACGACACTTATTTGTACGCTAAAAATTATTTCGAATTTCGATAATTTTATTTTTCTAGTGGGGGCTCAGAATCATTTGCTAGTTTTGAGTAATTGCTATTCTTATGAGAGGTGCGGTCTGGCTATTTTAAAGGCAATTTATTGGTTAAATTTCCAGTGGTTTTATTGAGTAGCCTGTAAGCCAGTTAACTCAAAGGCAGCCTGCTGTGATTTTCGTTGCCAAGTGTGTTGATTATTGTAATTGTCCAGGGTGCTAAATATTCCGTGGGCACGGTGGCTTTGTAGTATCTGCACCCTGCTTGAAAAGATATATTTTCTTAAAGTTAACGCTATATTTATTTTGTTAGGCTGAGCTTGATTGTTGTTATGCTCGAGGGTACACAGATTCCTGATTTCCCGTATTATTTAGGTAGGTAAGATGGACTCTCTGAATATCGCAGTCCATCTATGTGAGGATGTCATTAATATATCCGTTCATACTTCGATTGATAATAAAAATAATGAGTGTGTCCAAGAATTCTATTGTTATCCTTTGGAGGAATTTTAATTGTTTCAATATTTTCACGGTTTGAGAAGTGTTGAACATTTGTTTTCTGTGGGATTTATTGCTTGAAATGTAGTAGAGATCTTTCCTTGAACATTGATTTTTATCTTGGGGTGTTTTGCTTGAATGCAACTCTAAAGCTTATCGGTTGATTATTTTAAAAGTGGTGGGTAGTTAGAGTTAATATCTGCCGCGAAAGAAAATTTTCTGCGGAGAATAAAGTTGAGGTTAGCCAGCCTGCAGTAGGCGGGGGCAGCTAGCAATAGAGGTAATAGCGATCGCTATAATAAGAAGGCTGAAAGTGTTTCTGAGGTTGCCATGATAGTCCAGAGCAAGTTTTAGGTTGGTTAAAAAACATCTTTCTATTATTTGGGTGAGGTATTGTGTTTTACAAGTCTGTGGTAAGGATAGAAAGATTGGATGTTTAAACGAGTGGTTTATCTAAATTTGGGGGTGCATTTCAGGTGGGGTAATTGCCGGGCATATTGGATATGAATACAACCTGAATATGTTGTTTTTTTCGAAAAAATTTTCTGATAATTTTCTGGTTTTGTGGCTCATTTTTTGGTGAGTGAAATTTATGTTGATAATTTAAATTGTGAGGGTGAATTTTCTTGCCACTTAATAATTGGGTATTTATACTGCCTGCGTGATTATTTTTTTAAGGATGAAAAATGAAGTTTTTGAAGTCTATGTTGCCGGTGTTTGCCTTGTTGTTAGCGAGTCAGTCTTTTGCAGAAATGACTTTTATTAGCGGCGTTAAGCACAATGTTACTGAGTACTCTTATACTTCGGATACTCGGCGAATTGCTGAGATTGATGTCTTGGGTGATGGTGCGCAAGAAATCAGTTTCGATATTGCTGCGATTGTATCTGGTTTGGGACGGTTGAGACCAGATGTCGTTTGTCGTTATTCCCATAGGGGAGAGCGTTGCTACACTAGAAATCATCCTAGAATTTTTGACTATGTGTATGACGTTTCGATCACGGCAAGTTGTGTTGCCAAAGATGGTACTCAAACTGCAATAGGGGTTGATAGGGACGATAAAAATATTTATACGAATGTGCCCATTTCAGATTTTCGCAATGAAGTAGTCTTAACGATAGATAATGGTTCAATTGCCGCGGATATGTGCGATACCTTGACAGTTGATATTCAGGGTGATTTAGAGGCTATTGAAGATGTAAATTTAAAAGTTTTCACCTACGAAATTTTCTAGTTCATAGTATGAAAGTGTCGGTAATAATTGCCGGCACTTTCACAGTCGAACTCCAATCTAGTATATCCATACAATCAAAAGTAGTGGATCACCGCACATCTAATAGAAATGATGTCAGCTCTGTAGCAGAGTCAGAAGCAGTTAATAAAGTCTTTTCTTTTATCTTAGGTCGGTAAGGGTTGAACGAATTAGTAGTGGCGATTCAGTGCTGATGGCTACCGACCGGTTAAAAGTGATGAGCTTAGTATTGAGCTGGATACCGATTCGTTAAACTTCCTTCACAATAGAATCTGTCGCTAGTTTTGAGCCCCATCAAGGGGCTTTTTTGTATCTGTTGATCAACAATCGAGGTCAATAGCTGATGCAGGTTAAAGAGTGCGAGAATTGTCTGTACAGGAATACTCTCATATAGAGAGGCGAATGGGATTAATACCCTTATGTTGTGTGTGGTCTATGGGATAACTGAGCGCTTTGTTTTGTATCAGGTAGAGGGCGCTACCCTGATTTCCGGTGTGGAAAGCGAGAAAGATGCCCAGACTTGAGCCAGATCATTTTTCTCTAGTCAGAGTGGCATAAGGTAATGGAATTAGTGTCCCGGCAGTGACGCTGAGAGATTGAGCACTCAAAAAATGAGGCAGAGGCGCTCGCACTGCTCTGAGCGTAACTGTTCCCTCTAGCTCTTGAAAAAAGCATGGCTATAGCAGAGTAAGAGGGCGGAGACTGGATCAGGGAGGATCGTGGTGAATTTGGTTGAAGATTCCTGGCTGCCAATTATCCGGCGATGCGGCATGCAGGAAAGAATTGCTCCTTGGCAAATTGTCGAGGTGGATAATCCTGTCGTAGATATCTGTACGGTACGACCGGATTTTCGCGGGGCGCTGTTCCAGTTTTTAATTGGCCTGTTGCAAACAGCTTTTGCACCTGAAAGTGTCGATGATTGGGGGGGCTACTGGAAAAAGGCACCTACTGAGGAAACACTGAAATCACGGCTGCAAAGCTACGCTCCCAATTTTGAATTGTTTCAAGAGTCCGGGCCTGCATTTATGCAGGACTTGGAATTGAATGTGGGGGAATCAAAGTCGATTGCCGCCCTACTGATTGAGGCGCCGGGCAGTAAAACCTGTAGAGATAATCAGGACCTATTTATTAAGGGCGGTAGAGTGCAGGGTGTATGTCTCAGCTGTGCCGCTAGTGCCTTGTTTACCTTGCAAATTAACGCCCCCTCTGGAGGCGTGGGGCATAGAACCAGTTTGCGTGGTGGTGGTCCTTTGACCACATTGATAATTCCAGAGGCAGAAGATGCCAACCTTTGGCAGAAATTGTGGCTCAATATCTTGCCACAAAAGGAGTTTGGGGCTAGGTCTGAAAGCTCTGATAGCTGTATCTTCCCCTGGCTCGCTCCCTCCCGCCTCTCTGACAAACAAGGTTCCTCTACGTCTCCCAATGATACCCATCCTCTGCAAATGTACTGGGGTATGCCGCGCAGGATACGTTTCCAAATCCCGAGAGAAGGCAAGGATTACTGCGACCTTTGTGGAGATCAGACGAATCAATTAATCCGGGAATATACCACTAAGAATTATGGCATTAATTACGAGGGTCCCTGGATTCATCCCCTGACGCCCTATCGACGTGATCCCAAGAAAAAAGCCCCACCCTTGAGTTTGAAAGGTCAACAGAGTGGCCTCGGTTATCGGCATTGGTTGGGGCTTATGTGGAATGACCATTCAAATGGCGATGAAGCGAGCCGGGCGGTGCGCTTGTTCCATGAGGAATATGCGGAAATTCTCGAAGAACTGGATTCGAATGTCGATGTGCGTCTGTGGGGATTTGGCTATGACATGGACAATATGAAAGCGCGTTGCTGGTATGAACAGGAAATGCCAGTACTGCCTATTTCCCCCGAGTACCGGTCGCTATTTATTCAGCTGGCAGGGCAGCTTTTAACGGCTGCAAAAGGTACTTTGAAAGAGCTGCGCTTTAGGATCAAGGCTGCATGGTTTAATAACCCTAATGAGGCTAAAGGGGATTTTTCATTTGTCGATCAGGCGTTTTGGCAGGCGACGGAAAGCCAGTTTTATCACTCGCTCAAGCAATTATCCCTCGAATCCAAGAAATCCCAATTTACACCTGCACCAGTGGCTATTGCCTGGGCACACACATTGAAAAAAACGGCCTTTGCGCAGTTTGACCGTTGGTCAATGGAGGGCTCGGCGGAAGACTTGAAATTGCAGCGAGTGACTCGGGCGCGACGTTTTTTAAGGAATAAGCTCGCCAGCTTGGCAAGTTTAAAGACTCTGGATAATACAGCCAAAGTTGAGCAACAACAGGAGGAATTGTGATGGCCGGATATCAATATCTTAGCGATACAGATGTGAGCCGACTGCGCGAATGGCACCGCTGGCTCAATGACAAAGCTGGCCGAGCCGACCGAGCGCGTTTGCGCCGTGCGGTAGAGCCCATGGATGTAATGCCTACTCCCGCCTTTATCCGTTTTTTAAAGGATATGCCCGAGCGCTGGCAGAAAGATGAGCAAATTCGTATCGAAGATGCGGCTCTGGTAGCCACCGTAATTGCACACGTAAAAAATGATAACACCAGCAAAACAATTGATGTTGACAGCAGCGAGGCTATGGATATCAGTTTTGCCCGGTCCCTGGCTATGCCCCGGGAGAGAGGTGGGCGCCCCCCTTTAAGTGAGCTGCGTTTTTTTCAGTTACAAAAAAGTCGTGATACGGCTGAGTTTTATCGCCGCATAGTACGGGCCCTGGCCCTGCTGGATGGCAGAGCCAATATAGCTTCTCTTGCTAATGATTTGCTGCACTGGCAAAGAGAGATGCGCACGATTCCAGCACGGCATCCACAGGAACGCCTGGCTGTGCGTTGGGCAACTGATTACTACGCCGTATTACCAGATTGAGAAAAATTCAAAAGTTTCCAAATTAAAGGGGTCTTAGGGGCCTAAAGAATTTTTAAATGCTATTCCCATAACAACACTAAGCACAGAGCAAAGCCAGACCGATTGACAGTGACTGTTGATCAGATACCTGAGAAATGAATCGAAGTAATGTGATGGCCTGACGGTCGCAACAAGGAGAGATTTATGAGCCGCTTTATTCAATTGCATGTATTGACCGCCTATCCCCCTGCGAACCTGAACCGGGATGACTTGGGGCGGCCAAAAACAGCGAAGATGGGAGGTTGTGATCGCCTGCGAATCTCTTCCCAGAGCCTTAAGCGTCACTGGCGAACGTCGGAGTTGTTCCAACAGGTATTGGCAACGGAGCAGGGGGATAGCCTCATTGGCACCAGAACCAAGCGTCAGGGGGTACTGGCCTATGAGACTTTATTGGAACTGGGCGTCTCTGAGAAAAAGGCCAAATTGTGGGCGCAGAAAATTGCCGAGCAATTCGGTAAGTTAAAAAAGCCGGAAAAAGATAATCCTCTGGCCGATTTGGAAATCGAGCAGTTAGTTCACCTCAGTAGTGCTGAGCAAAACGGGATCAATGCACTACTGAAAACCTTGGCAGAAGAGGGGCGGGAGCCGGAGAAGACAGAGTTGGATTTATTGCGCAAGGAAAACATGGCGGTGGATATCGCCTTGTTTGGCCGTATGCTCGCTTCCAAGCCCACCTATAACGTTGAAGCGGCGTGCCAGGTGGCCCATGCACTCTCGGCTCACTCTGTAGTGATTGAAGATGATTATTTTACTGCGGTAGACGATTTGAATGATCGCAGCGAGGATGCCGGTGCTGCTCACTTGGGGGAGGCGGGTTTTGCTGCGGGATTATTTTATTCTTATATCTGCATTAACAAAGAGCTGCTCATTGAAAACCTGGGCGGGGATAAACCCCTGGCCGATCGAGCCGTAGCTGCGCTGACTGAGACAATCCTTAAAGTTTCTCCCAGCGGTAAACAAAACAGCTATGCCAGCCGTGCCTATGCCTCTTATGTCGTGGCTGAAGCCGGTGACCAGCAACCGCGTTCTCTCTCTGCGGCCTACCTGAAGCCGGTTGATCGCTATAGCGAGGATTACGCCCATGACGCTATTGATGCACTTCAAAAGCAATTGCAGAGTTTCGATAAGGTGTACGGGGATTGTGCCGATAGCCGCTATGTTCTCAATGCCGTAACTGGCGAAGGTAATATCGAGGAACTTTTGGCCTTTGTCAGCGAATAGGTGGCGCTATGGAATACCTAGTATTTCGTCTTTACGGTGCCATGGCTTCCTGGGGGGAAGTGGCTGTGGGGGAATCCCGCCACAGCGCACACTACCCGAGTAAATCCGCTATCGCGGGACTATTTGGTGCGGCACTGGGGATACCTCGGGAGCGAGAGGACTTACACCAGAGCCTGGCCCGGCAATATCGCCAGGCGGTAAAGGTGCTGAATGTCGGTACTTTGCTAAAGGATTTCCACACGGTGCAGGTCCCAGATTCCACTGGCAAGCGCCGCTACCATACGCGCCGGGATGAGCTGGTTGTAGGGAAAGCGCGTCTGGGAACCCTGTTATCCCGCAGGGAGTATCTGGTGGATGCGCAGGCGATAGTGGCCCTGAGATCCTGTGAAGAGGCTAACTGGTCTCTGGCGGAGCTGTGTGAAGCCCTGGCCCGGCCAAAATATCACCTCTATCTGGGGCGAAAAGCATTTCCCCTTTCAGCCCCCACTGCCGCACGGGTGATCGGTGCGGACAATTTCCGCAGTGCCCTGGATCATTATGAATCCCCGGAGTTGCTGGATTACCAACCGGAATGGGCCCGGCAGGAGCGCTGGTTGCCTACAGAAGAGAGTTGTCGTTACTACTGGGAGGGTAGCTTGGATGATTTCTCTGCGGAAGATGGAGTGTTTTCAGCAGGATCTGTACAGCGGCTTAGCCGTCTCGATCAGCCCCTATCTCGCAAGCGCTGGCAGTTCCAGCCGCGTATTGAAAATCTCTGGCAGTCATAAGGGAGCGGCTATGTATCTATCCAGAGTTCAACTATCTCCCTCGCTGGCGGTGCAGAAGCAGCTGGCACGGTTGCTCAGCGAAAACAGCTATGGTATTCATCAAATCTTGTGGGATCTTTTTGATGGTGATGAGCGTTTTTTATTTCGTGAGGAATCTTCGCGGGAACAGCTGCTTAGCAAACGCAATCTACCTGTGTATTACCTGCTGTCTAAAGTCCGGCCTGCGCAGGACAATCCGATATTTTTGGTAGAGACTAAAATCTTCGAGCCCCGCTTAAACCCCGGCGATCGGCTGGCCTTCCGCCTGCGGGCGAACCCTACAGTTGCTCGTAAAACTGAAGGGCAAAAGCGCGGCAAGCGGCACGATGTGCTGATGGATGCCCAATACCATTGGTTGAGGGAGCAGTGCGAATTGCATGGTTTACCTGTTGAAGGTGGCAAAGGGCAGCTGAAGCAGAGCTTGGTGCAGGAAAAGCCGGAGCAGTTTGACCAGGGGCAGATTGAAACCCGGTTACAGGATGTCAGCCAAACTGCCGCCCGCAGCTGGTTAATTCACCGGGGGACGCGCCTCGGATTTGATATTTACCCACCAAAGCTTCACTGCAATGGGTATCGTTGGAATTTGTTACATAAAAAGCAGCGCGGTGCTGGATTCAGTTCTGTGGATTACCGGGGAGAGCTTTTGGTTACTGAACCCGAATTATTTATAAAAAATATTTTTGCGGGTATGGGGCCGGCCAAAGCATTTGGCTGTGGATTGATGTTAATCCGCCGAATCTGATTGGGATAAATAGAGTTGTTATACAACTGGAAGTGTTTGAGAGCGAGGGCTGGGATTCAAAAGTATCGGCAACGATACTGAGACTTTAGAGGATAGCAAATAGGCAGATTTAGAGAGTTCCCCGCATCAGCGGAGATAAATCGACCGGTGAGATGATGGTCAAACCAGCTTCATACTGTTCCCCGTATATACGGGGCTAAACCGGAGGGTATCCTGTTATACACTCCTTTCCGAATAGGTTCTCCGCATAAGCGGAGTTGCACCGGTAATTGCGCAATAAGGCGATCTTAACTGAGGCTGTTCCCCGCCCAGGCGGGGTTAAACCGTGGAAAATCGTCAAAGCTGCACGGTAATTATTCGGGCTATTCCCCGCAGCTGCGGGGGTAAACCGAGTGTGGGGTTGGGTTGTGCCGACACCTAAGTTTGTTCCCCCGCTGGGCGGGGCTGGACCGTAGCCGATAGCGCACGGACATTAGTTCTGAAAATGTTTCCCCGAAGGCTCGGGGATGTAATGAGGGTGTGCTATGATCGCGCTCCTTTTGCGCGACTGTTCCCTGTTTGTACAGGGGTAAACCGGATAAGGCATAGCCTTTGTGCTCTGCGCAAGGTGTTCCCTGAATACTCGGGGATAAACCGACGATGGAGAAGTTGTCGGAGTGCATCCTAGTTGTTCCCCGCTCTCGCGGGGCTGCACAACGACTTTACCCTTCTTCTTTTTCCTGTAGCGATCGCATTCGAAAGCCCCGCAGTGTGGGGGCTTCTGAATTTTGGCTGGAATTATTGGAAGATTACGCCAGTATTACTCTCGCCGCCGATCTGGAAGTTAAAAGCGCGGCCATTAGAACCTGTCTGAGTAATTTCCTTGGTGTGATTGTTACCAATTTGCAGGCTAAAGGCTGAGTTGGAGTCACCGCTCTGGGTGATGGTGATGTTATTACTATCGCCAAACTGGCGGGAGCTTATTGAAAGAGACTCACCAGCCTGTTCAAACGTTGCCCGGTTATCAAAACCCAATTGACGGGTGAATATATCTACTTCTGTTCCAGCCTGCTCGATATTGGCAACATTCTGCAACCCGGTTTGTTCATTGGTCGCGCTGATCAGTAAGCCGCCTTGATTAATAACAACCACATTATCAATCAGGAACTGTTCGCTGTTCATGGAGTTGAATTCGGCACCCAGCTGGGAACCCGTAATCTGGTTGGTGGTACCGGTCTGGCGTATATCGATACTGCTACTCAGTGCGGATTGTTCTAAAGCCGCGTTGTTGCCCCCACCATTTTGGCGCAACTCAAGGGTATTAAAGGCACCGGTTTGGGTAATCGAGGTGATATTGGCATCGCCGAGCCTTTGGATAATCAGAAGGTCATTGGACAGACTGTCTACTTGGGTTGCAAAGGCGAAGTGGCGATTGTTTGTTTGCCGTAAGGTCATACTGCTGCTGACACTGGCAAATTGTGCGAGCCCGCCATAGATATCGCTGCCATCCTGCAGTATGTCCAAGGTGCCATCGATTGTGGCAACCAGGCTGGCGGTGGCGAAGTTGTCCCGATCAAACTGAAAGATTAAAACGGAACTGCCTATATTGCCTGCGGTTTCCTCTACCACAGCACTTTGCCTTTCGCCGTCCTGGAATACAAAAATGCTGCCGTTAGCACTGGCTTCCTGGCGACCAATAAAAAAGTGACTGTCTCCATCCTGGATATTGGTAATGGTGTTACCACTGCCAAAGCGCTGTTCGATAGTGGAAGCGTTGGAGGTACCGAGTTGCAGAATAGATACCTGGCTGTCGAGAGAGAGTTCTTGGGTGATCTCGGAAGTATTTTGCGATCCGATTTGTGTATTGGTTGCGCTTAGAGAAGCACCACCGGATTGAGATATCGTGGTCTCGTTTTGGCTACCGATCTGGGAACTCTGAATACTACTGTTAATAACACCGCCACTTTGAGTGGCGGTGACGGTATTAGTGTCACCTATTTGGCGTTTGATAATAGTATTGCCGAAACCCGCTTCAGTTTGATCGGAATTTGCTGAGTTACCTGAGCCGATTTGTTCCAAGTCAGTAGAGTTGGTGCCCAGCGCATTGCCGCTAAAGGCAACCAGTGCGAGTGTCGCAATACTGGCGCATAACTTCATGAGTAACTCCTTTACTACAAAACTTCCAAGGAGCCCATTCGGGGCTGCTAATGAATATCGTCCACTCGCACTTCACAAGTGGATATCAAAAACTACGAGCCGAATACATCAGTATGGGATCTTAGCTATTTCTAGCCGTCTATCTAAGCGCCAAACTATCCCTATGGGATAAACGGATGCCAGGTAGCTCTTACTTTCAGTAGCTATTTCCCGCCGAATAGAAAAATTATTGCTGGCATCGAAGGGGTAGGATATGAGAAATAAGTATTGAAAATGTAGGAAGAAAGTCCCAGGGATGTGACTGGGAAATGGCGGCGATAACTGCCTTTCATTCTCTCGGGAATTATCGTGGGGACTTTCGACACTCGCGGTCCACGCGTTTCAATAAAGTGGGGATACGGTGGTCCCCATGCATCTTTTTCACCAAGTTTTTGGCTTCTGGCAAAGGGAGACCGAGGCTGCTGATATACAGCGGTTTTACACTTTTTCCCCGCAGCAGCTCCGCCTCAACAGGGGTGTCCTTAAACGGTTTCTTGGCGACACCGATGATGGGAACTTCCTGCTGGAGAGCAGAGTAGAGGTGGGCACCCAGACCCGGTTTTTGTTCCCCTCCGAGAAATACATAACCATCGATAACAATCAGTTCCGCCTCTATCCCGTGCTCTTCGATTAGGGTGAGGATACAGGGGAGTTCTCGCTTGTAGAAAGCACCGGGCTCATAGGCCAAGGTACTCTCTATTTTACTGAGATAGAGTTGCTCGGGCTCAGGAGCTGACCAATTCTCAAAGCCGACCCCGGCTACCATTGCTGCGGGGTCCCGGTAATCTACATCAACCGCCAAAATCATATTGGGAGCCTTTTACCATTGAGCCGAATGTTGTGATTGGTTCAGGATACTTCCAGTTTTGCCTGCTTTAACAGCTGTTTATGAGTCGCTTTGTAGTGCTTGCCCAGTGTTTTGGATTTATCAAGGATTTCATTGAACAAGACATTGGCCTTTTCCACCTGGGATTGATCTTTCAAGAATAAGGCAAAGTAAAAAGTCGCTTCTGGTCCGCTGTAGTATTGGTACAGCGTTTCATACTCGTGGTAAGCCTCTGTTACTTGTTTCAATGCCGCTAGTGTACGAGCGTAAAGTAAGTGGGCATCCTGATTTTTATAATCGGGGTTCTTTTCGATTAATTGATCCAGTGTCTCTTTGGTCGGTTCAAATAGATTGAGAGCAAACTGGCAGCGTGCCAACCCAAACATCAGCTCGGGATCATCCTGATGAACTCCCTGGAGGCACTTTTCATAGAGAGTTTTTGCCTCGTGATAAAGGCCGCGCTTCACGCATTCATCAGCCATGCGCGTAGAGTTTTCCACATTATTGGAACGGGACAACTCTTGTGCAGCCTGATGGATATCCCGGTTGGGATTTAGTGTTTCCCGCACCGTCCTGCGCGCATTTTTAGCACTACGTGACTGGTTTAATTCCGGCAGGATTTCCAGGACCAGGTAAGCAATAACTCCGGCCATGGGCAGCATCACCAGAACCCAAATCCAAGTGGTGTTGCGCCCGGTTTTGAGCACGTGAATTACAAAAGCTGCCTGAATAAGGATGGATAGAATAAGAAACGGCATAGGGATTACTCTTCTTATTTTCGCTACTAACTTTTCGTGGGCAAGGTTAACCGAGTCCGCTTAGAACACAAGAGCTGTGGATCACGGAGTTGTGCACCGGGGTACCACTCTGTATTGAGTGCACAGTTGTCGCAATATACTACTGGGCCATTGGAATAAGCCGTCTAAGATTTCTGGGGATAAAAATGACCAGTGCCTTAGACACTTGGAGCTATGGCGCATAGGGAGGTGAGCCAATGGCTCAATTGTCGCGACGGGAATTTTGTTTTACCACTGGCGCATTGGGGGCGGCCTTGCTAACAGGGGTGTCGACTTCCAAAGCTGCCCAGGCACAGAAGGGTCGCCGTCAGGCTCTACCAATTCCCCCGGAGTTGCGTGCAGATGGGCAAGGCCGGATTAAATTGGCAGCGCGCCCGGGCAAGCAGTCTTTCCTACCAGGGGTGACTACACGTACTTATGGGTTCAATGGTCCGTTTTTAGGTCCGGCGATACGGGTGCGCAAGGGCGAGAAAGTAACCGTCAGCGTGGTCAATCATCTGCCGCAAAATGTAACTGCGCATTGGCATGGACTAATCGTACCCGGCAATGCCGATGGTGGCCCCTATATGCCATTGAAACCTGGAGAAACCTGGACCGTAGATTGGAACATAATCCAGCCCGCCGCCTCCCTGTGGTTTCATCCCCACCTCTACCCGACAACCGCCGAGTTGGTACTCAAAGGCTTGGCGGGATTGATTATTATCGACGATGAAGAAGGCGATGCACTGCCGATACCTTCGCGGTGGGGTGTGGATGACATTCCGTTAGTGATTCAGGATCGCCGCTTCACCGATAATGGTCAGTTCTTCCATCGCTTTAACGAAGTGACGGTTGCGGCGGGCTATTGTGGGGATCGACTTCTGGTTAATGGCGTTATTAATCCGGTGGTCAGGCCACCTAAAGGCTGGGTGCGCTTTCGTATTTTGGATGGCTCCAACGGACGCAACTATCGGCTTGCCACCAGTGACAAGCGACCACTCTACGTGATCGCCAGCGATGGCGGTTTTCTCTCGGAACCAGTGAAAGTGGATGTACTACCTATTGCTGCGGGAGAGCGCTACGAAGTAATGATCGATACCCGCGATGGCAAGCCTTTCGACTTCCAAACACTGCCAGTGCCCCAGCCAATAATGCGCCTGCCGCCATTTGATCAGGCCCACAGTTTTCTCAGTGTGGTGCCTGGAACATCCGAGGGGAAAGGAAAATTGCCGGAGCGCCTGGTATCCCTGCCGCAGATCCCCCAAAACCTGCCACCAATCAGTCAGAAGTTGGTGATGCAAATGAACCGACAGAAACAGGCGCAAGCAGTGATTGGTGCAACGGGGCTACCGCAGATGGTTGCCGCCGGTACGACCAACCCCGATGTGGTGGCCAAGGTATTGAAGCTAATTACTGAGGGGCCGGCATTGCCGTTAAAAGAGCAGCTAACTGCGAATGCGATTAATGGGGTTTCCTTTGCATTTACCGAGCCCGGGTTTAAGGTCGCGATGAATAAGGACTTGCGCTGGGAGATCTCTGAAGGACAGGACCGAATGCTACACCCGGTACATATCCATGGCTGCCAGTTTCGAGTCACGAAATACAATAATGCAGAACCGCCACTCTATATGCGTGGCTGGAAAGATACGATGCCCATATCCGATGGCGGCAAAGCGGAAATATTTGTTCGTTTCCCACTGCCGGCGATGCCGGATATGCCCTACATGGCGCACTGCCATGTTTTGGAACACGAGGACTCGGGAATGATGACAGAGTTTAGTGTCTCCTGACTTTATTCGCTGCTATTCTGTCAGCGTCGCTTCTGTTTCCTGTCTTCCTTATGCTGTAACTTGGTAGCTTTCCTGATCAGGTTTTGGAAGTTGGGGCACTCCAGCTGATTGACTTCGGGACAGTTGGCCACATGGCGTAGCCCATCGCGCATAGCTTCGAGTCGGCGGATATTCTTTTCCAGATCGTCGGCCCTGGCGAGGAGCTGCTCCCTGTCGATAGCGGGGTTGCCATTAGAGGAAAACATCTCGCCAATTTCATCCAGGGAAAAACCGGCGTAGCGGCCAAGGGAGATAAGGGACAACTGTTCTATCACTGTGGCTTTAAAAATCCGGGTAATCCCCCGACGACCACATGACTTTATCAGGCCTTTTTCCTCATAATACCGAAGTGTGGAAGAGGGGAGTCCCGACAGTTTGGAGACTTCGCGTATATCCAGTTCTTCCCTGTTATTCATCGCTTATTGACCTCAAGCTCACTTGAAGTTGTATGCTAGTTTCACGCGTCATTACTGGCAAGTCAAAGTTCAGCTTATGCACACCGCGAAAAGTTATTCCGAAGACCCAATTTCCCAAGAGGCTGCTCAGGTTTCCAAAAGAGGAGTCCTGGTCACCTTGTGTTTGGCGACCTTGCTCGCAGCCTTGGGAGTCAGTGCAATTAATATGGCGCTGCCCGTATTAATCGAAAGCTTGGGGGCTTCCTTCAGTAATACTCAGTGGATTACCGTGGCCTACATGATGTGTATGACTGCGACCCTGCCTATTGCCGGAAGCCTCAGTGACAAGCTGGGTCGCAGGAAATTGTTTCTAAGTGGCGGATTGATATTCACCTTATCGACATTACTTTGTGCACTGTCTTTTAATGTTTGGACTCTGGTTTTTTTCCGCGCAATACAAGGGGTCGGTGCGGCGATGTTCGTGGCTGTGTCTATGGCTATTGCCAGCGACGTTTTCGATAAAAGTGAAACGGGAAAGATAATTGGATTACTGGGCAGCCTGTCTGCGGTTGGGACTGGCATGGGCCCTATTGTGGGCGGCTTGATTGTCGAAAACCTGAATTGGCAGGCCATCTTTTGGTTGGTAGTGCCGGTGGGATTGGGGGTGTTCTTTCTCGCATATCGAACTCTGCCGGAAAACATAGTCAGCGAAGTTGTTGATGGCAGAAGTCGACTCAAACGCTACCTGGCCGCAGCATTCCTGTTCTTTAACATTGTTTTTTATACCCTGGCGATTAAGCCATTGGGAGAGGGATATTCCGCAGTTAATGGAATTGCTATCGCTCTATCGGTGATATTTGGTGTGGGGTTGTTTTACGTTAGGCAGAAAGTACAACCCTTGCGTGAAGGATTTACGGAATCTTCTGGAAAGCAGACATTCTTGGCGAATGTGGCCGGAAACTTTTTGGTGGCTTCATCGGTAATGAGTAGCCTGATTGTAGGGCCTTTTTATTTGACCCTGGCACTGGATCTGGACCTTTTTATCGCAGGGCTGGTGATGACAACCGGATCATTTATGGTGGCTGCTTGTTCAAATCTTGCCGGTCGAGCCGTGGATCGATTCAATAGTCGAGGTATCGTATTACTGGGTCTGTTAATTTTGCTTTGTGGAGCCATGGGAATGGGGCTGCTCAGGGTGGAGCAGGGCTTGGTAGGCTATCTGATTTTTTCCGTCACTATGGCAATGGGTTACGGAACCTACCTGTCGACAGTTAATACCATGACCATGAATAGCGCCCGGGCCGAAGTTCGTGGGCGTATTTCCGGGTTTCTCAGCCTTTCACGAGGATTGGGTTTATTGACCGGAGCTTCAGTGATGAGTGTGATTTTTGTAGGGCTTGTACCCAGCCAGCCCCTGCAAGACATGACCCCTTCGCAGATAGCGGATGGTCTCAATGCCGTTTATCGCCTGGCATCAGTGTTCTTGTTAACCGCATTAACAATACAGGTGGTGTCTATTCTTGCCAGCAAGCTTGCTTCCAAAGCGCAAAAATAAAGATTACCTCCAGAGCTATAAAGTAAACCCATTAGCGAGTGCTTCGTTTTAGTGAGCACTCGCGGGTATTAATAGCTGCTGGAGCTATTAATACCCATCTCTACTCCCTGATTTATTCCTATTTTCCAGTCCAGCGCTTTTACACTTCACCCACTACCTCAATAGCTAAAAATTCAGGCACAGATCTGGTTGACTTAAAGCTGGCTTCAAGTTGTATCTTGAGTTTGTGGATTCGCAGTAATTTTCAACAAGATATCGAGAGAGCTTTAGGAGGACCAATCAGTGACGGATTCTTTGAGACAGTGTGTTGAAGCACTTAAAGCGAATTGGCAGGGACTTGATACTTCATCGATTGTGAGATGTCGAGAGGCCCTGGGAAAATTGGCGTCATCAAATTCTGATGAAGCATGGTTGGCTGATCTACACAGTCGCCAAGAACCCAGTGTAGAGTTATACCGTGACGAAGATAAGGGTTTTATCTTACTGGCTCATGTGGAGCCTCGTGGGCTCTATCGTCCACCACATAATCATGGCAATGGCTGGGTATTTTACGCGGTGCAACATGGTGAAGTGGAGATGTCTACCTATGGTTTGCTCAATCAAGACGATGGTGAACAACTGGTGAGCCGGGGCTGTTATCAAATGAAGCCCGGTGACTGTAGTGCGTTCTTACCAGGGGATATTCACGATACTCGTTGCCTTTCCGACTATGTGTTGATGTTTAGATTGACCAGCTGTGACTTTAGCGAGGAGAAGCGCCAGGGACGTCTTAGGGTGTTTGCATCTTAAGCAAGAGTTTAACAATTGCCCGCTGGCGAGTTGCTAACGGGCAATTATCGATTGGACGGTTCCTAAGCCCAGTACAATCAAAACTCTCGATTAAAAATCGTAATCTCTATTATTGGGATATCATCCCGATATTGCCATTGCCCACTTGACTGGCTGATATATTTCCATTGACTTCACTCTGTGAAATATCAATAAAATTATCCAGCCCATTTTGTTGAGATAAGGCGAAACTCGAAGTGCCCTCCTGAAATGCAAAAGCCTCATTAAACATACCTTCCTGTGTGGTGGTGATGCTCATGAGTTCACCTTCTTGTCGAGAGGAAGAGATATTGTCTGACCCGATCTGACTTGTTTGGGCGTAGCTGTTTTCATTGAATATTTGCCAGAGAGTGGCATTGTTGCCATCACCTAATTGGGTGACTTCACTAGTAAGGGACTCGCCAAAGTTCTGCAAGCTGGTCGCCTCATTTCCTGTTCCGTTTTGTGTCACGGTAGAGGTATAGAAGGTACCGCGTAATTGAATTAGGACACCATCATTCAGCGTTCCTGTTTGGAGAAGTGAGCCTGAGTGGAAATCACCACTCGTGGCGCGGACAAACCCCATATTACTTTGTCCAGATTGGAACAAGTAGCCTGTATTGCCAGTGGAGTCACTTTGGAAGAGTTCACCGTCATTCAATAGCCCCTCCTGATAGATTTCCCCATTAGTCGTAGTGGTAAGTATCTGGGTACTGAGTGCGGTCTGATTATCACCCAACTGCGCAATTTGCACCGTAGTTGAAGTGCTTTCTTCTTGACTGGCGATGGCGCTGTTACTGTCTCCAGTTTGCATTTGAAGTATGTAGCCCAAGGATGAATTCACAGATTGCATCGCTTCGGCAGAATTGAAACTACCCGCTTGCCTTTGTTCTATTAAGTTATTTTCAATGGTTGGGTCAGCTTGATCGGCTGTTGCCAGATTGCCATCGCCGTATTGCTCTACAGTGGTAATACTTGTGTCCGCGTGGCTAATAGTACCTAACAACAGAATTGTGGATAAAAAAAGGATAGGGTAAGGCTTCACAAAGATCTCCCTTTGTTGAACTAATCTGAGCTCTTTCCTGTTTGGGGCACGGGGTGCTAGCCAAAGGATAAATGACTGTCATTTGCGGCTTATTACTGCTGATATTGCCGATCTAAAGTGTCGCCATGGAGTAAGGGAAATACTATGGGCCAGAAGTACTTTTATTTTGAGAGAAAAGTCACTGACGAAAGAGACATGAATTGTGAAAAACTGCATTTATCAGTGGTGGTTCCTGGTTAGACTGGGAACTTTTTCTCACTTAGACGATGTAAAGCGCCATGAGCTTTTCTATCGGTGTCTGTTGGCTAGGTAATTATCCCTATATTTTGACCCTGTATTGTTATTGGTAAAGTTTTTCTCTTTTATGGTTTTATGTAGATTTAAAAACCTACAATTACCGCTTTTTGTGTACCTTTGATCTTGAATTTAGACATTTGTTCACTGGCGCACGCGACCTGTGTCGATATGGTCACGAAATATTCTGTTTAAATCTGGAACCATTCCGTTTGCTATTTATCGAAACTGCTGAGTACGTATGGGGCTATTTGAACAGCGTACAGAAATAAAGTAAGTGTTTGTGATAATTATTAAAGGTGCAGGGGCAGTTGCACCCAGTTGAGTAAATAAAAACGGGGAAGGGAAGTGGGTTCCTTTCAATTTAGAGCATCCTGGCAGTGTAAAAATATTTATGCCAAGAATGTCTGCTCTATTTATTAATGCCTTCCGTTATACGTTATTCACACAAGCTCTTGATCTCTATTTTTGCAAATAATACCTGGCAGTTTGGTATTTGCCTCATCGCGTAAAACTTTAAATAGAACCCTAAAAACGACAATTGGAGATTCTATGAGCCATATTTTTATTCGCACAGCCATAGCATCGGCGCTGATGCTGGGCGCTCAAGGTTTGAGTGCGGCACAACCCGCCGACGACTACGTTGCGGGGCAGAGTTATTCCGGTGGCAGCCAGGTTTGCTACGGGGGAAACCTGTATAAAGCTCAATGGTGGGCAACAGCTTCTCAAATTCCCTCGGATGCCCTGACAGCAGAAAACCGCTGGGACTCCCCCTGGATCTTGGAAGAGTCAGGTGCATGCGATACCGATGGTGGCGATGACTCCAATTCCGGTGATGGTGATAACACCGATTCTGATGATGATACTGATACCGGTACCGGAAATAACGGAGATACGGATTCTGGTAACAATGATGATACAGGTTCCGGCAGTGGTGGTGGCACTGGTGGCTCCGATGACTCCGATACTTATATTTCCGGTCAAAACTATCGCAAAGGCGAAGAAGTTTGTTACGACGGCGACCTATTTGTTGCCCAGTGGTGGGCTAATGGTGACGACCACCCCACCGATGCATTAACGGCTGAAAATACCTGGGGTTCCCCTTGGCTTCTTAAGGAAGCGGATGGTTGCTCCAGTGATGGCGGCTCCGATGACGACACCGGCACCGGTGGCGATGATAGCGGCAGTGGCAACGATGATAACGACAACAGCGGCGATGGCAACGATAATTCTGACAGCACTCCCATTACGATCAGTGCTTCAGTGTCGCAGTCACAAATTACCGGTGGTGGTACTGTAACACTTGATGCCAGTGCCTCCGGTGGCGACGGCAACTTGTCTTACAGCTGGGCTCAATTATCCCCGGCCTCTCCTGAAGCAGATATTGCCTCTGCGACCAGCGCATCCACCACTGTTACCCTACCTTCAAGCACCTTTGATGTGAGCTATGTCTTTAGCCTGATCGTCAGTGATGGTGACACTACTGAAGAAGCACAGGTAACCGTGCAAAACCTCGCTGTGGACGATACCGATGAAGACGATGATGATAATACCGATGGTTCTGAAAGCTCAGTAACCGCAAATATCTCGGCCTCAAGTATCAATGTAGGCTGTAGTGGAACGGTTAATCTGGATGGCTCAGGTAGTACCGGTGGCAGCGATATCTCTTACATCTGGAGCCAAACCAGTGGCCCGGTTGTAAAGATGACCAACTATACCGGCAGCGCTACCTCAGTGACCCTGTCTGAGGTATACAGCGATGTAACCTACACCTTCCAGCTGACGGCTTCTGACTCCACTCAAGCCAGTGATGTGGACGAGGTCTCCATTAGCCAGGATGGCTGTGCCGCAGCTGATGGCTATGTGATGGGCATCAGCGAACTGGAAGCTGCGGAAGAGTCGATTACCAGCAGTGATTCCCTGCTTCAGGAAGTAAAGAATACCGTCGAAACCCGGGACAATGCCGTGGTTGAGGCGGTGCAACCTGGCCGCAGTGCAAACCCTGAAAACGTCCTCCGCGTTGAAAGCATCCTGTCTGAAGAAGATTGGGATTACCTTTTCGCCCTCAGAGCGGAAGAGTACACCTACACCAATTTCCTCCGAGCCGTAGCCAAGTTCCCAGCTTTCTGTGGTGACTATACCGATGGTCGCGATGCCGAAGCGATCTGTCGCAAGTCGATGGCCGTAATGTTTGCACACTACGCCCAGGAAACCGGTGCCCACGCGACAGGTTGGGAAGTGCCGGAATGGCGCCAAGGCCTGTACTGGTTGCGGGAAATTGGCTGGACTGAAGATACTTCCGGCGGCTACGGCGCCTGTGATGCCAGCAGCAGCTGGGCAGCAGAAGCATGGCCCTGTGCGATCAATAGTGATGGTGGCTACAAGAGTTACTTCGGCCGCGGCGCTAAGCAGTTGAGCTGGAACTATAACTACGGTCCCTTCTCCCAGGCGATGTACGGTGATATTTACACCCTGCTGGAAGCACCGGAATTGGTAGCGGATACCTGGTTGAACCTGGCGAGCTCCATCTTCTTCTTCGTCTACCCACAGCCACCCAAGCCAAGCATATTGCATGTAATTGATGGCACCTGGGAACCGAACAGTGTGGATCTGGCCAATAACCTGACTTCTGGATTCGGTGTTACCACCAATATTATTAATGGGGCGATCGAATGTAGTTCTGGTACTGAAGACTACCGCTCACAGTATCGGATCGAGTACTACCAGAGCACAGCGGAATACTTCGGTGTAGAAATTCCGGCAGATGAAGAGCTCGGTTGTGCCAATATGGGGCAGTTCCAGACTGGTGGTGCAGCCTCCCTGGATATTTACTGGGATAAAGATTGGGGATGGTCTGCGGATACCCCAAATAATGAGAGCTACGCATGTCAGTTGGTGAATTACCAGACTGCCTACTCAGCACTGAATGAGGGCGACTATGCCAAGTGTGTTGAAGGCAACTTTGACATGACCATCGATTACCAAGACTAAAAACCAGGGGGCTGAATAGCCCCCACCCAAACTTTTTCAGTGACTTGGTTCTCCCCCGCAGCCAGGTCACTTTTTTATTGCCTTTCCTTCGGTGTTATCTTTCTCTAAACCTATCTACAGGCATATACATTCCTGTTAGACAAAAATTTAATCCAGGCAGCTGGGGTTAGCAGTTGTAAAAGTGTTAGAGATCCATGTATTGGAAGACGTACAGGCATCGGCATTGGCGTCATTAAGGTCGAAGCCAACGCCGAAGCCGCCCGCATCAACTCTGTTGCCAGTGATAAGGTAATTGGTTTGCGCAAACTCCTGCATCAATATGCCGCTAAACATAATATTTAAAACGGTATTTTGCGTAATAATACCCCCGGACGAGCTTCCGATAACGATACCATTCTCTCCTGTTACGAAACTTCCAGTTACTGGCTCTATGGTGTTTTGCGAAACGAGTGCATAGTCCCCTTGGATAACAATAGAGTCCCTCTCGTTATTTACAATTTCATTTGAAAGTATGCTGTTAAAATCCCCATCGGAAGAGATACCCATTTCGGTATTTAAAGAAATTGTCGAACTGCTAACAAAGTTGTTATTGCTGGTTAGGGAAATACCTATTTCGTTAGTTTGCACTAGGATATTGTAAATTCCATGAAATCCCGAGTCCTCTGCGCTGACGCCGGTATAACAATTTTCAATAGTCCCGTTTGAGAGAAAAGCCCCCTGACCAGATAAAATAATGCCAGTATTTAGCACGGGAAGTTCGGCACAGTGCACGGTAAACCCGTTCATATCCAGATTGCCGCTAGGACCGGATATGGTGATTGGCGGCATAGCAGTGCAGAATAATATGTCTTCAGTCATTATTTCAGCGGTGGTAATGGTATCGCCGCACTGAACGTCAGCAAAAGATAGGGCTGGTAAAAGCACGGATGCAAAAATTAACGGGAAATATTTTCCTGCCTGCATGGGGTTTTTCTCTGTCAGTTGCTTTAAGGTGGCACTTAAAAGAGATCCTTTGAGCGGATCTTCTGAGAAAAATATAGATATGATTGATTGGGGGGTGAGGTAATAGGTGACGGAGATCAGGCGTGGGAAATGGGTGCATGTTATTGATGTTTGCATAGATTCCAGCCAAACAGGGAGGAATAATTAGTGGCTCAGAACTTCCTGGATCGGCTGTTTTTATACGTGCAGATTACTCTTTTTACTCTGTGGTATCGTGACTGCGCCTTGCGTATAAGGTGGAAATATGCAACAGGACTAATAAACTACAATGCCGCCGAATATCGCAAAGGATATTGGCGGCATGGTATTGCAAAATATTCAAGGGCTGATTAAAAATAGGGGTGCCGGTTTATTCCTACTGTGTGACCTGGGCAAAGTTGGCGCTGCCGATTTGGATCGTGAAAGAGGAATGACCTTCACCAGATTGTGATATCTCCTTGTAATGCCCTTCGCCAATTTGTAGGAGTGTGAGGGAGTTATTCAGGCCACTTTGTGAGATCACTGCTTCATTGGAATTGCCAATTTGGGCAACATCTGCACTGAGAATAGTGCCATCCTGCTGTAGGCTGACGGTATTAGCTGTTCCGATCTGTGCAACCAGCAAGTGTACATCAAGCCCTAACTGATCAGTATCCACTGCATTTTGGCTTCCGAGCTGAGCAAAATCACCACTACTAATCAGTGTATTTTGGTCGGCCTCAACACTATTTCCTGAACCGCCTTGGGTAATGATTAGGGAGCCATCTTCAGATAGATTTTGGTTAGTAGTCGCTGTATTTAAGGTTCCTAGCTGGGCAATAAATACACTATTAGAGTTACTAATAGTCTGGGTAGTTTCAGCGGAGTTCTGAGTGCCAGTTTGTAATACTTCTGCACTATCAGAATTGGCATCCAGCTGAGAGATCTTTGCGTAGTTATTACCTCCAATTTGTGTGATAGATCCTTGAGCGGAGTCGCTGTCAATTTGGTCAATGCGGCCTGTATTTAATGAACCGACCTGAAGTAGGGTTCCAGTGCTACCTGACCCTAAGAGTTGCAGAATATTCCCCGTATTTGACACTCCAAATTGTTGGAGTGTGCCACTAGCAGAGCTTATATTCTCCTGGTAAATTTCCGCAGAGTTTTGTTCTCCCACTTGAGTGGTGAGTGATGAGATTGAAGAGGTCACAACCTGTTGAGAGGTAGCGGTATTCGATGCGCCGATTTGATTGACCGAGATTACTGCATCCGTAGAACTACCTTGCCCGGCAATGACAGTATTACTGTCCCCGGTTTGAGAGGTGCTTAGTTGTCCGTTTTCTACAAGCTCCTGAGAAGTTTCGCTATCATTAGCGACGCCTAGTTGGGATTGCGTAATGACACTATTAGTTGTGCCATCAATTTGCAAGGCATCCACACTATTGTTCACACCAATTTGGGTCTGCACTATCAGACTGTTGTTGACATCTGAATCTGCATTGTTGGCGGTGGCTGTATTGTTGGTGCCGATTTGATTTTGAATTACAAAATTGTTTTCGGCAAAAGCCAGATTACTAATTGCCAGTGCTAGTGAGCTAAAAATGAGCGGTGAGATTTTCATAAGTTACTCCTTTAAACTAAAAATCCCTAAATCATCGTCCGTTCAGTTACTGCTTCCTCCCTGTAAATATAATTATCTATTGACATCTACTTGAGGCTCTGCTGACGAACGATACTGCCAGCTGAACCTAATCCTATGAGTTTTGAATATAACTATTGCTGTACACTGGCAAAGTTGGCATTACCAATTTGCAGTGTAAATGAGGTTTGGTTTGCGCCGCTTTGTGAAACCTCCTTAGAATGACCATCCCCAATCTGGATTAATGTCAGGGAATTACCCAAACCTGTTTGGGTAATATCCGCCTCATTGGTACTGCCAATTTGTGTTACAGCTGTGCTCAGTAAGACCCCGTCCTGTTGTGATGTAACGTAATTATTTGCACCGATCTGTGTAGAAGAAAAATCAATATTTATTCCAGACTGGACCGTCTCCGATGCATTTTCGCTGTCCAGTTGGACAATTAAGATATTGCCACCCAAGGTGGTTTGATTGGCAGTATCAACACTATTGCCGAAACCAGTTTGTATCACCGTCATTGAGCTATCTTCAGAGAAATTCTGCACGGGAAAAGCGGTATTCTGAGTGCCCACCTGAGAGAAGAAGGCGTTGTTGGATCGTGTGACGAGCTGGAGCAGTTGCACAGAGTTTTGGGTGCCGTCCTGAAAAATTCGCGCGGTATCTGAATCGGCATCTCCCTGAATAATATTTGCAAAGTTAAGACTTCCTGTCTGCGCCGCTGATGCCACTACGGAAATACTGTCTACCTGGCCCAGTTGGCTGTTATTGCTGGTGCCGTTTTGCAGTAGATTACTGCTACTATCTGTACTATCAAACTGCCTAATCTGGCCGCCGTTCGAAGTTCCAAACTGAATAATGGAACTTCTCGAACCAGTGGTATTTCTTTGAAAGTTAACGGTGAAATTCTGGTTGCCATCTTGAAAATTCAGTTGTGTTGTTGAGTCGGTATTTACTTGTTGTGAAGTAGCCGAATTGGATTGTCCAAATTGGTAAATTTCCACCAAACTACTGGCGACAACTTCCTGCTCTGTTTCAATATCATGGCTATCTCCCACTTGAAAAGTCACTTGGCTACTGGCTGAGCTATTGGACTGGGATACCAAACTGTTGTTATTCTGCCCAAGTTGAGTTTGACTGATTGTTGACTCATCGGTACTGTTCTCTTGAATTGCCTCTACTGAATTGCTTGATCCCACTTGTATTTGAATAATAGTGCTGTTGGAAACAATATCGCCCTGTTCAGCATCTGCATTATTATCGAAACCAATTTGGGTCTGACTAATCAGGCTATTGCTGACTTCGCTGTCTGAGTTATCTGCATTGGCTGTATTGCCAATACCTATCTGTCGTTGAATAACAGAGTTGTCATCAGCCGCAGCAAAGCTGCTTAACGTCAGTGTCAGCGAAGAGGCAAGAAAAGAAGAGATTTTCATGAATTACTCCTTGACTGCAAAATCTCAATGATTGACCACTATCTTAAGTGATCTGGATAGAATGGAAATTGACCTATAGCGGATAACTCCTTTACTGATTTGAGCTGCCAGTAATTGGTGGTGCCAGGTGCCTTTAATACTATTTTTGCTGATAAAGTGATAGGCAACTATAGGAATTAAGTTTGGCAAAGATAAGAATAAAGTGGTGATTTTCCTTGTTTGTCAGCAATTTAATCTATCTATATGGAAATATTACTGACGAGAAATGAGATGAATGTCTGAAAATCGATTTTTTATAGTAATGGTTATATATGCCGTCAGGTATCTGAAGTGAACTACTATCGTAGAAACCAATTAATAACAAAGAAACGAATTATTATTCTAGGTTGCTAGGCAAGGGTTGTAAGTAAAATATTTGGATATAGTCATTATTATGATTATTACATGTAAGATAATTCCTTTGGAGTCGCAAGTTAAGGGATGCACCGAATATAGCGGTAGGGCTAAAATTTGAAATATTCAAAGCCTGCTAATTTATCAGTGCATCTCAAGTTATACGTGACAGGTTTTGTACCAGATATTACGTCTGTGGTAATACAGGCGTAAGCTATTGTATTATGTTCCCACTATTGTTATCACCAAACTGCGTCACAGTAGCTGAGGCTGAAGGGTTTGCCTGCATAGCTTGTAGGAAATTATTATTGCCATTTTGTGAAAGTGTGGCCACACTACTCATTTCATTTTGTTCAAGGTCAATTTCATTGAGTGTGCCACTCTGATTGGTATCGGCAGAAATTGAGTCGCCATTCTGAATGATGGAAAGTGTATTTTGTGTTCCTGTTTGAGCACCAAGAAGGACGTTAGATACACCAGTTTGCCCTGCCAGGGCCATATTTTGTTCACCATTTTGAGAAAGAGTTAATACTCCCAAGTCGCTCATAATTTGGAAGGCAATTGCTTCATTCGCGGTACCTATTTGAGCGACCTCTACAGTACCATTGCTACTGGAGGAGTGGCCTGAGCCACTAACTATGTTTTGGTCGCCTATTTGTATGATGGAAGCGCTAACATTGTTGCTAGATCCTATCGATATACTACCTAAGTTATCAGTACCTGTTTGCTGGATAAATGTATGGCTCTGTGTGCTATCAATTTGGCTTGAACTTCCTAAATTTAAACTTCCCACTTGATTAGAAAAGGTACTGCCGAAGCTACTATTTAAATTACTGGCTCCCCCTAGATTATCATCGCCACTTTGAATGACCGTACTCGTCATAAATTGAGAGCCACTAACTTGCCCAACTCCCCCATTGTTCAGCGATCCATCCTGTAAGATGACAATACTGTTGTTCTCCGCATCGAAACTTGCGCCTGGAGAACTCGTATTTTGAGATCCGCTTTGGTTTACAAATATTGAATTGTTACTTGAATTGAAGGCATGAGCAGTAAAAGTTTCATTGTCTGTTCCTATCTGTATAACATTGGTAATATTAGACATGGAATTAAAATTATTGGTAGAGGTGAAATTCAATTCACCACTTTGAAAAATGAAATTGGTGCTCGCGGTATCATTTTGCATAAAGGAATCAACTTCGTTATTGTTACCTATCTGTATGACTGAGTAGATTGTATTGGTGCTATTTTCCTGGCTTGCTGTGGCTAAGTTTCCATCTCCAATTTGAGTCTGACTGATCACTGCATTATTGCTATTTATGATTTGTTCTGCCTCAGCTGTATTATTATCACCATTTTGGGTTTGCACAATTAGGTTGTTGGCAACGGTGGGATCACTTTGATCCCCCATGGCAGTGTTATTGTTACCATTTTGATTGACTATGTAGGTGTTGCTCGCTTGTGCTAGCTGTATCACAGCAAGGGTGGATAATCCGGCAATTGTGGCTTTGAATTTCATTGTTGAGTTCCTTTCAAACTACGTTGTGACTGAGGTTTGGTTTAGTGGGTGACTTGGATTTATAGCTCATTGTTAAAGCTAAACTTAAAATCATCGTTGGTGCTGCCTTTTTGTATTGGCTTTAAACCATATTTTTGGCATTAAAACTTGACTATGCCAGGGGGACTCTTCGTTTATTTGGGATAAAGCTTAGAATCTCCAAACGTACACTGTACTGCTTTGTACTAAATTAAAGCCAATGATGTACTGCACTCATAAAGCAATAGCGACAATTGAAATGTTTGTTGCTGATATCTACCTTTAAATTGTCCCAAAAAATTATTGTCAATGAGCGGTGAGATGTATATAGGATAAAAGCACTGAGAAAGTAGTAAGAAAAACTTAAGCCGCTAATTTCAAAACTGTCTTGTCAGTATTTGAAAGTCTAATAAGGTCTGATAGGGCCTGCAAAGAGGTTTGCAAGGCCCTTGGCTTTTTTACTGCATATAAGTAGCGCTGTTGTTGTCACCTAATTGGGTGACACTGATCGTGTCGCTAAAGCCGGTCTGTGTTACCATTAGGAAATTGCTATTGCCATCCTGAGACAATGTAGCAATATCTGAAGTTCCACTCTGAGTCAGGTCTATTTCGTTGAGATTGCCGCTCTGGTTAAGAGTGGCTGAAATACTGTCTCCGTCTTGGAGGGAATTAATCAAGTTGTCCTCGCCATCTTGTGAGGCGTAAAGGTCGGCATTGAAGTTGGTTTGCTCCGCATTTATTGTGTTTAATTCACTCATTTGAATTATCTCAGCCGAGTGGTTGGAGCCAGTCTGTGTCAATTCCACATCATTGCCATTACCAATTTGGCTGATGGAGTAGTTATTATCAGATACCGATTGCAGGCTAACAAAAATGTCATTGCTATCACCTTGTTGTAGGTTGGAGCCGACACTGTTATTAGCATTGTCATCTGAGGAGCTAAAGGAATTGTCATTTCCATATTGCTCAACTGTGGTAAATTGATCAGAACTTTGTCCTCGTACGGTAAACCCTGAATTGAAATTGCCGATCTGTGTTAATTGGACAGAAGTGTTTGAGCTGCCATCATTATCTACCCCTCCGCCGGTATTATCGTCACCCATTTGAAAAACACTGATACTGCTATTGAAGCTATCCGTTTGACCCGATGTGCCGACGTTTCTGTCGCCAATAGAAACTACGTTCAGAAATGCTTCATCCATATTGGTCTGTCCCGATGAACCAATATTATCGGTGCCAATCATGGTAAATTGCATCGAGCTATTGGTAGAGTCTCTTTGCAGTGAACTGCCAACACTACTTGTACCGCTAATAGTGTAAATCATTGAAGTATTGGAAGTATTTTCCTGTAAGGAACTACCTATATTGTCAGTTCCCATAATGGTAAAACTCATTAAGGTACTCGTTGTATTTTCCTGAATAGAGCCACTACCATTATTTGTACCCATAAGGGTATTTATCATAGTTGTACTAGTAGTGCCTTCCTGCCTTGAGCCGCCAAAATTATCGGTACCGATAAATGTCTCTTGCATTACACTATTGCTGGTTGATATTTGGTCCGTTCCCGTTCCGTTATTGTCTCCTATTAAAGTAATTACTGCTGAAGAATTACTGCTTCCGTCTTGTTCACTATTCGCAAAATTGTTGTTTCCCTGTTGTATTTGAATAATAGTTCCATTGCTGTTGGCATTGAATTGTGTTGCTTCAGCATCGTTATTGTCGCCAATCTGAGTCTGCGTGATTAAACTATCAGTGGCACCAGTTTGGTCTCCCATGGCCATATTTCCGGTTCCCTCTTGATTGACAATATAAGTATTGTCACCGTATGCAATACCGGAAATGGCTAACGCTAAGGCAGTGATTGCAAAGACTGATGTTTTCATAAATGATTCCTTTCATTTAATGATTTATGGATGGTGTTAAGATCGATAGATCTCTTGCTTCTATAAAGGTAATTAACGAATGAAACTTCTGTAGCTCAGTTAATTTTTAATGAGCGCTAGGTAAGAAGCTTAAGGGCCCTAAATGATGAGAGAAGTAGTGATAATGCTTGCTTGTACTGATCCCAAGCCATTTTTTGGCATTAATGCTTGGAGATGCCGAGGCTATATTCATTTTTGCTTCGATTGATGTGAAATATTTATTCCAAATTTTTCACCTGTATTGGTTGATTTTACTATTCATTTAATTTGCTCCTATTTGGTTTGTTGGTCGGTCAATCTGTAGTGAAGTGATAAATGACCCCCTACTTACGGTATCGCTTTTAGTATTATTAATAAATAAGGTAATTGGTATGAGATAAAAGCACTGAGATGCTAGTAAAAAAGTCTGATTTAATCAGTATTTTCATTGCAGAGTTATATTGATATTTGATATTTGATATTTGATATTTGATATTTGATATTTGATAGTGGATAGAAGATGTATGGTTAGGAGGAGTCCATATATGGGTATACGGACTCCTATCAACTATTTACTGTGTAAAAGTGGCGCTATTATTGTCACCCAGCTGGGTAACATTGATGCTATCGCTAAATCCTGTTTGAGTGACACTCAGGAAGTTGTTGTTACCATCCTGAGATAGGGTGGCAATATCCTGCTGTCCGCTTTGGATAAGGTCTATTTCATTCAGGGTGCCTGCTTGGCTTAGTGTTGCCATTTCACTATCCCCATCCTGCAGTGAATTGATCAGGTTGTCCTCACCGTTTTGCAGGGAGTAAAGGTCGTTATCAAAGCTTTGTTGATCTGCATTTATCTCATTTAAATCACTCATCTGAATGATCTCAGCAGTGTGACTTGATCCAGACTGGGTAAGAAATGCGAAGTTTCCATCACCGATTTGGGAGACGTTATAACTGTTATCAGAAACTGTTTGTAATAGGGTGGCGCTAATATTTCCATCTCCCTGTTGTAGCACAATTCCTGTGCTATTGCTTGAGTCTGTGGCAGAAGTATCAGTAAGGTTACTGTCTCCAAACTGATCGATTGTGGTGCTTTGACTAAAGCTTGTGAAACGAGCAAATACACCGGTATTAGAATTTCCTACTTGTGTAATTGTACCTGTATTGTTGGCGCTGCCATCCTGATCCCCTGTGGCGCCTAAGTTGCTATTTCCGGTTTGGAAAATCAGTACAGTAGTGCTTGAACTATCGGCTTGGGTAGTAGTAACAACGTTATCGTCACCATAAGTTTCCGAAATCAGTGTTGCAGAATCGGAGTTCTCCTGGAGTGAACTGCCGATATTACCATCGCCGACAAAAGTAAAATTCATTAAACTGTTGGATACATTTTCCTGAAGTGGACTAACAATATTATTATCCCCTTCTATAGTAATAATCAGGGATGTGTCAGAAGTTATATCTTGAGTGCCTCCCGCATTATTACTATTTCCCGTTACAAAGACGCTTATAGTGCTATTACTGGTAGATGTCTGACTGGTATCTGAATTGTTGTCGTCACCAGTGAGGTATGCTTCTGATGTTGAATCGGTAGTAGCATCTTGATCGGCAAGTGAAGTATTATTATTTCCCTCTTGGTACTGGATAATCACTCCATTGGTATTACCGTTTGTTTGCGCTGCATCAGCATCATTATTATCACCAATTTGGGTTTGATCGATCAGGTTGTTAAATATGGTGGGATCGCTTTGATCCCCGCTGGCGGTATTGCCAGTACCTTCCTGATAGAGGATATATTCATTGTCGTCTGCATGAACCAGACCACTGATGGCAAGGGATAGAGCGGTAACGGCTATAGGTAAGATCTTCACAAGTAACTCCTTTACTTCAATTCGCTATGGCGCTTTGATGGCGTCCACAGTACTTCCTGTACAACACAGGTGAAATCCATATCCAATCCCGGTGTAGACGAACGGAGACTACATTCCGCCTCTACCGTCCGCTGGGCATTGGGGGGTGATTTGATCGGCCCTAAATGGTGAGTGAAGTAGTGAGACTGCTTACTTGCACTGGCTCCAAGCCATTGTCATTGGCATTAGTACTTGGATATGCCGGGGCTTTGATCATTGGCGGCTTTCTCTAAAAGGACTCAATGATTCTCTAGCTGCTTATTTATTTACCTAATAGGTGAGAATTTACCTCCTTCGTAAGGTGATTTGTAAAAACATCAGCAAACACTCATTTCTCAATGATCGTGTTTGTTAATGTCCTTACTTAGTATTGGCAGTATTCATCATTGTGTGTATAGGACAAAAGCACTGACATACTAGTAATAAAGGCTGAAGGATAAGTTGCTCCAAGAAGAAATATATATCTGTTATGACTTAGATTACCGTTAATAATTGGGCAGTCTTACAAGGGTCTACATAATTTATGTAGACCCTCTAATTTACCTTACTGCATATAAGTTGCGCTGTTATTGTCACCAAGCTGTGTAACATTAATGCTGTCGTTGAAGCCTGTTTGCGTGACCATCAAGAAATTATTATTGCCATCCTGAGATAAAATAGCGGTATCCTGCTGTCCACTCTGAGTTAAATCTATTTCATTTAAACTTCCTGTTTGGTTCAGAGTAGCTGACTCTGAGTCTCCATCTTGCAAGGAGCTAATTAAGTTGTCTTCACCACTTTGCACCGCGTATAGATATGCATCAAAACTGCTTTGTTCAGCGTCTATAGTATTCAAATCATCGATTTGTATGATTTCTGCATAGTGAGAAGACCCACTTTGAGCAAGTAACGAGTCGTTGCTATCTCCTGTTTGGGTCACTGAGGAATTACTATCAAAGGCTTGACTTAATAATGTATCAGCATTATTACTTGAGCCCTCTTGAATGATTGAGGCAGTGATATTTGCCGAGTCATTATATAGGATAAAGGAGTTATTTTGATCGCCTACCTGTAACAAATAACTTGTACTACCACTGGTGTTATTTGAAGATGACCCAGAAAAGTTGTCGTCTCCATATTGTTCAATTGTATCATTTTGGTTAAAGCTTACATCGTGAACAAAATTGATAGTATTTGAGTTTCCTTGCTGGATATTCACAACGCTATTATCAGCACTGCCATCATCATCAAAACCACTAACAATATTCGAGTCACCAGTTTGTTGTATTACAATACTGGTATTGGAACTATCTTCCTGAAAAGTTGATGCAATATTATCGTTACCATTGATATCAACTACCAAAGATACAGAGTCAGAGTTTTGTTGAAAGGAGCTACCAATATTGTTATCTCCTGTTATCGTGAATTCCATTATGCTGTTTGAAGTTAAAGTTTGAAATGATCCGCCGGTATTATTGGAGCCAGTGATGGTATACTCCATCGTGGTATTACTAGTAGAGGTTTGCTGGGTTGCTCCCTGATTGTTATCCCCAACAATGGTCATGATTCCGCTGGAGTCAGTTGTTCCATCCTGAAAGGCAAAAACATCATTGGTATCGCCCTCTTGATACTGAATGATCACTCCATTAGTATTGCCATTAGATTGTGACGCTTCAGCAATATTATTATCGCCGATCTGGGTTTGCTCAATCAGGTTATTGCTAATAGTGGGATCACTTTGATCCCCCATTGCGGTATTTCCCGTACCCTCTTGATAAAGGATATATTCATTGTCATCTGCATGAATCAGACCACTGATGGCAAGGGATAGGGTGGTAACGGCTATAGGTAAGATCTTCACAAGTAACTCCTTTACTTCAATTCGTTGTGGCGTTTTGATGACGTCCACAGTACTTCCTGTACAACACAGGTGAAATCCATATCCAATCTCGGTGTAAACGAACGGAGACTACATTCCGCCTCTACCGTCCGCTGGGCATTGGGGGGTGATTTGATCGGCCCTAAATGGTGAGTGAAGTAGTGAGACTGCTTACTTGCACTGGCTCCAAGCCATTGTCATTGGCATTAGTACTTGGATATGCCGGGGCTAAGATCATTGGCGGCTTTCTAAAAAAGACTCAATGATTCCAAATTCTGGTGGGCATAAGTGCTCACCGTTTGTCATAGATATTTCTCCTCTGTAATCCGTTTGATTGGGCTCTCCAAAAGTCGAAATCCAGCTCGTTTCAGATATTGGAGCCTTGGAAAAAGTATTGACAATGAGACTCCTTAGGGGAATGAGATAAAAGCACTGAGATACTGGGACTAAAGTCGGAAAATATCTGATATTTTCAGTGTGTTAGGATGTGGCTGCTGGGAGGAGAGTTGGATGATAGATTCTGGGAGATAGCTGTCTGAACATACAAGTTCCTAGAGATTGGCACATGGCTTTACTGCAGAGATATCGCGGTATTATTACCAAATTAAGTAGTGGTGATGCTATCGTTAATTCCTGCCTGCGTGGGCATTATTTAATTGTTGTTGCCGTTAAATTGTGTTGCTTCAACGTTATTATTGTCACCAACCTGAGCTTGATTTATTAAGTTGTTAGTGGTTGTTTTTTCAATTTGATCTTCAGTAGCAGTGTTGCCAGTTCTTACTTGGTTGATGAGTAAGTACTGTTCGCCTGGGCCCGATGGCCATGATTGATCGAGAGAATGGTAATGGCTAAAGATAGCACCTTGATGGGAAAATCCTGTCAGTCTTTGATTTTTGATTTATAAGAATTGGAGAAGGGGCCCCGCTCAAGCCTGTCGATCAATCCTGATTGATCATCGGCTGATAGCTTTAAATACTTCTGCTACCGGATACTGCTTTTTGGGTTGATCGATCTGCTTAACATGGAATGAGGATTAGTGAGACTGCGGACTTACACTGACATCAAGCCATTGTTGTTGGCATTAATGCTTGTCTATGCCTGAGCTGGGACCTAATCAGAGTATTGCGGAAGAAAGTAATTCTGGATATAGGAGAAAAGCACCGAGATTCTAGTAATAAAGTTTATGAGAACCCCATTGGTTCTAGGCTGTTACTTGGTGTTGCCTGATAATTTGCGCTGCAGTTGGTCCTTCATTGGTCCAAGCTTATATATCCATTGCATAACTTACAAAGTGTGAAGTTTGGCATTTATGGCAGCCTCAAAGACCCCGCTATCGCGATCACAGATTATTGGCTTAACAGCATTGTCGTTGGCAGTCTTTTTGGTGGCCAATGATTTTACGGCCTTCTCCGTCGCTATCCCTGCAATGGAAAAACACTTTAACGCAGATATCTCGACTCTTCAGTGGGTGATTAACGGTTATGCATTGGTGTTCGGGATTTTTATAGTTACTGGCGGGCGCTTGGCGGATATGTTTGGTCGGCGCCGGCTATTTTTTGTTGGAACCTCAATCTTCGTCTTTTTCTCAGTTTTGGGTGGTCTGGCCGTCAACGAATGGATGCTGCTGGGAAGCCGGGCATTAATGGGTGTTGGTGGTGCTCTAATGTGGCCCGCTGTGCTCGGTATGACCTATCAGATTATGCCTGATGACCGAGCCGGTCAGGCAGGCGGTTTGATAATGACGGTGTGTGGCTTTGCGAACTCTGTAGGGCCACTGTTGGGTGGTTTCTTTACAGATTTTCTTAGCTGGCGCTGGATTTTTTTTATTAACTTGCCCATCGCTTTGGCGGCAATGTTGGTGGGTTGGAAAGTAATTGAAGATGATAAGCCCGATGAGAGTAATGAAAAGGTTGACTATTGGGGGATGGCCTCATTATCAATTAGCCTTTTGGCTTTAATGTTATCTCTGGATTTTGTTATCGATGTAGGATTTAGAAGTCCTTTAGTGATTGGACTTTCAGTAACATCGATGATTTTCTTTTTGGTATTTGCCTGGGTTGAGCCTCATACTCGCTCTGACCCACTTATTCCCCCGGATGTAGCTACTAATTGGCGCTTTTTTTCTATCTGTGTGGTGACTTTGCTTCTATCGGTCACTTTTGTATCTATGTTGCTTTATATTCCTCAATTTTTAATTAAGGAGTTGAGCTATTCTGCAGTTTGGTCTGGTGCGGGTTTATTGCCGGTGATGATTACCTATGCGGTAGTCTCATATATAGCGGGATGGTTGTATGAATTTTTGGGGGCTCGCCTAATTTTAGCGGGAGCGGCACTCTTTTTAGGTTTGGGTATGTTTTTACTTTCTGGTCTAGTAGTTCACGATCACTATCTGCACCTGGTACCAGGAATGCTCACTCTCGGTATAGGATTAGGCTTATATTTTCCTACGATAACAACTACTGCGGTTACGGTATTGGGGCCTGCCAGGGCAAGCTTGGCGGCGGCCTTAATTTATATGTTCCAAATTATCGGCGGTGCTATTGGTCTGGCGATGAATACAACGGTTGTTGCGATGGCTCCGGAATTATCTGAAGGTATTGATCGGGCATTTACTGTTAATGCGTGTTTGGCTGCTGCAGCACTGATTGTAAGTTTGCTGTTTGTGAAAGGGGATGTTTCCCAGAAAGAAAAAATCTGAGCAATAAATAATATGGTTTTTCTTAGCCTCTTTCTCTACTGTATGTATATCGCAGAATTGTTACTGCCAATCTGTGAAATGGAGATAGTAGTACCAAAACTCAATTGAATTACCTGGAGAAAGTTGTCTGTACCTAGTTGTAGTAGCTCTGCACTATTAAAGCTGCCGGTTTGAGTGAGATTGATAGTGTTTAGCTCACCCAGTTGAATGATGTCCGCATCATCAATATAACCAGACTGCGTTGAACTTACTTGATTCTGTTGGCCTTGTTGCAGCAACTGTAGTCTTGCACTAAAGCCATCTTGAATGGCTATTAATGTGTTTTGATCAAATTCCTGGTCTATAGCTGCCTCAGAGACTGATCCACTTTGACTAATATCAGCACTATTATCCGATCCACTTTGTGTGACAACACTACTGGCCCCTTCAATAGCGAGTTGTATTGACGTGGCGCTATTACTTGTTCCTGTTTGTGTTATCTCGGAAAAATTATTGATGTTTATCTGGTTGATTGTGGACCCGTTGTTTGTTCCACTTTGAGATGTAAAGGCCTGGTTGTTTTGAGCAAGATTAACAATTATAGAAGCGCGATTACTCTGTCCTTGCTGGATGGAACTGTTAAATCCCTGAATAGAGTTGCTTGTTTGGATGTTAGTAGCACTGGAATCTGTAAGTTGTACTATTGAGTTGGTATTAAAGGCGCCGTTAGTATTTGTTATCCGGGCAGTGTTGTTATTGCCAAATTGTTGAATTTGATTATTGGTTCCCAGAGACTGTATCAGGATAATTCTAGTATCAATATTCTGGCTTCCACTTTGGATAATACTGGCAGAGTTTGCTATGCCACTTTCTTTATCGATAATCTCAGCTCTATTAAAATTACCTAACTGGCTAATAGAGACATCACTAAGAGCAACATCATCTTGGATAGATTCCGAAAAATTTAGGGTTCCTATCTGCGAGATGTTAGCAGTTGTACCAGTGGAAAGGTTTTGTATGCTCGTAATATGATTTAAGGATTGTTCCTGACTGATGCTTATAGTGCTAAACAGTGTACTTGTCTGTGAGGTTTCGGCCTTGTTGAGAACATTAAGCTGGGAGACTGATGTCGTGCTACCCAGGCTGCTGGATTGGACTGACATTAGCTCGTTTGATACGCCTCTCTGCAACTGGATAATAGATCCTTCAGTATTGCCGTTGGATTGCTGAGCCACCACATTATTAAATTCACCATCTTGTGTTTGCATGATGAGATTGTTAATGATGGTTGGGTCGCTTTGGTCCCCTATAGCCCGATTGCCAATACCCTGTTGTGACAGGATATAAGTGTTGGTTGCGAGGGCCTGGCAGCAGAATAGTAAGGTTGATGCCGCGATAAGATAGCCTGGTATGAGCATAATTCCTCCACTGCACAGGCTGGCGTAAATCTTTAACTTAGGCTGTATCTTGCCGGCACTGGGCACCGTGTAATGATTGCCATATAAAATTATGGTGAAAATATAATGGTTTGTATATGAGAGATAAGTACTGAATTACTAGGGAAATAGGTTCAAGCTTTATTCCTGGTTGAGTGTTTGTTTATTGGTGGCTCCGTGTATGTTTCTGTAAATGGAAGTGCTTCCCAATTTGAGTAAACTTGTGAGATACTTCAAGTCCACTTCACCTTTGCCCAGTTTTTCCTGAAAATAGAAATAACCCTATAAAACGTGTGGTTTTTTTTCAGGTTATCTACACAGAAAAAGATTCTTCACCCTAGTTAGAATAATTCACAGACTACTCATTTTTTTGTTAACTATTTTTGTTAATTGAGTGAGAATAGGGCTCTTTCCCAATCCCTGGAAATGGAATCTCGGGCGATATCCCGCACTGATGCGGATGACTGAAAAGTCGGCGCTTTTGCCTAGGTTGCGGCGCCGCCGGACAGATAAACCCCTGTGTCCTGCTTTTTTTAGGACGCCTTTGATTCTCCAAGCAAAGCAGGCCTGTCGGGGTGGTCTTGTACTGCGAATTATTTGTGTAGGGAGCCTGGTGTTCCCGTAGTTGGTAAGGAGAATGGATTTTGATACCTATCGTTGACCGCGCGCGCGCGGAGTCTATTGCACCTATTTGGCGTATGCCGTTTCGCCCTTTTTTCTGGGGAGCTGCTCTGTGGAGTATGGTTGCCCTGGTTATCTGGCAGGGGCAGTTATTCGGTTGGCAGATGCCGGCTTTTCGAATGGGGGTAGTCTGGCACTCCCATGAGATGCTGTTTGGGTTCGCGGCTACCGTTGTTGTGGGTTTTCTCGGCACGGCCATGCAAACCTGGACTGGTATCCCCTCGCCAAAGGGAACCCAACTTATTGCTTTGGTCGGCCTGTGGCTCTTGGCCCGTTTGGGTTACCTGTTGGCGGCGGTCCCTATTTGGATGCCGGTGATTGCTGAAGTCTCCTTTTTCCTGTTCTCAGCGTTTTTGCTCGGAGCCAGGGTGTTGCGAACCAAGCAGTGGCGAAATATGTTTGTATTGCCTGCGATGCTGATGTTTGCTGCATTGTCCGCTAGCCACTGGTTGCTGCCAGGGGCACAGAGCCGAATCGCCTTGCTGGCTTTGCTGTTGGTGACGGCGATTATTCTGATAATCGGCGGGCGGGTTATACCCTTCTTTACGGCGCGCCGCTTTCACTTGAGCCCAAGAGATAAGATACCGGCTGTAGAGTGGGGTACCCATATTGCTGCGGTGGGCTTGTTGCTATCGGTGGCTGTTGGTTTGCCGCAAATGGTTTGGGCCTTTTTTGCGGTCTCTCTGGGTATTTTCCAGGTGATCCGGGTAGTTCGCTGGCACCCGACAAAAATATGGGCAGAACCGATGGTTTGGTCTCTGCATGTGAGCTACTGGTTAGTTATTTTGGGGTGTTTTCTCGCGGCTCTGGCCTGGAGCCAAATTGCCCCTTCCTGGCAGAGTCCCGCTTTACACGCATTTGCCGTTGGCGGTATTGGCGGATTGATCTTGTCTATGACCAGCCGCGTCAGTCTCGGCCACACAGGTCGGATATTGAAGGCGCCGCGCTTGATGCCCCTGGCTTTTATGGCTCTAGCGTTGTCTGCTCTCGCACGTGTTTTTTGGGCACCCGCCCCGAGTGGTTTGCTCGCAGCAATTATTGCCTGGGTAGTCGGTTACACGCTTTTCCTGCTGTATTACACCCCGGTGCTTTTCCAGCCGCGCGTTGACGGTCATCCCGGCTAATGCTCTCTATGTGATCTTCAGTTGCTGCGAGAAACCTTATCATCGCAGCAACTGTGGTCTAGTAAAGCGATCATTAACAGGTCTATTCAGAGTCCGCACTAGCTACCTTGGGTAGTTTGTCTACTTTAGGTACTGTTTCCAGTTCCCGGTCCCACTCGGCTTTACTGGCCATAAAGATATGGGCATTAGGCCTTACATCTATTGGGCGATCCAGGCTGCCAGCGGGAACCGCTAAGAGGCCAATTTCAGGATCTTCTCGTGGCACTGCGGAACCGCATTGATTGCAAAAGCTTTTGCTGTGCCTCGTCCCTGCTAACTTAAAGGTTTTGACCTGTTCTGCACCGGATAGCCATTCAAGTTTCGCTGATGCGAAGAATAGGTTTGCTGCATGAGCTGAACCGGTATCTTTGCGGCAGTAACTACAGTGGCAGAGAAAGAAGCCCCCAAAGTCACCTTCAATTTCGAAGTTAATAGTGCCGCATAGGCACGATCCTTTTTGTTCCATTGCTCAGTGCTCCTCTATTTAGTTGTACTTATCGTAATTGGGGGAAATTGTGATTTATTTTGGATGTCTCGGTGGGTTTTTGGGGTATCAAACCCGTATGGTCCCGCTCAAATAGGGTACTGCTTTGCCTGAGATAATGACCCTGTCCCCGGCGATGGTGCAATTCAGCAGGCCGCCGCGCTTGGAGGCTTGATAGGCGATCAGCTCTTTCTTATCCAGAATTTGTGACCAGTAAGGGGCGAGCCCTGTGTGAATAGAACCGGTCACCGGATCTTCGGCACCACCATTGGATGGCCAGAAGTATCGGGAGATAAAATCGTACCTATCGGATTTTGCCGTAACGACCACATCGTAGGGGGCGAGCTTTCGCAGGCTGCTCGCATCCTGCTGCACATCCAAAACGTCTCGCTCACTATCGTAGATGGCAAAGTAAGCTTGGTTGTTAAGTAACACCTGGCTTGGTGTTATTGAAAGCCCCTTCAGTAATTCCGGCGGTATGCGATCTATGGGTTGTGGCTCCCTTCGTGGGAAGTCCATGGAAATAATTCCATTTTCCCCTCGGCTTATTGTCATTTTGCCCACAGGGGCAGCATGGAGCTGGAGTTGCTCGCATTGAGGGTCTTGAGAAAAAAGAACATGGGCTGACGCCAGGGTGGCATGACCACAAAAATCAATTTCCGTTAACGGTGAAAACCAGCGAATTCCATAACTGGTATCCGGGCGTTTTACCAGAAACGCGGTTTCGGAAAGATTATTTTCTGCAGCGATGGACTGCATTAAATTTTCATCCAGCCAATCCTCAGTAACAACAACTCCGGCTGAATTTCCGTGAAAGACTTTGTCGGTAAAGGCGTTAATGAAATGAATTTCAAGTTCCATATTTGAACTCCATGGTGCTCCAGTTTTTCAGAAGCGCTGGTGGCGGGCGTGATATTTTATACCCCTAAAGTTCACCAATTTATACCTCTGTAGAGCGGCTTGGGATTGGCTTTAACCTGATCTGGATCAGTTTATCCCGGATGTGAGTCACTAGAGTGACTTGTATTTGTTGCGTGCAAATCAGGGGTGTGAAAATGACGGAGTCCGATGTAGCTATCGTAGGTGCTGGACCGGCGGGACTTTCCTTGGCGGTGATGCTCGCCCGCAAAGGGTGTCAGGTGGCAATTATTGAGCGCCAGGATAAGTCGGCGCTGTCCGCTCCCGTTGACGATGGCCGCGAGATTGCTCTGACACATAAATCCTACAAGCTGCTGCAAGAACTGGGGGCTTGGCAGAGATTATCCCCGGAAGAGATTAGCCCGCTAAATGCTGCCGAAGTAGTCGACGGCAATTCCCCTTCGACACTCCACTTTAGCCCGGGAGAGAGGGGGCCTCTGGGTTTTATTGTCTCCAACTCTGCAATCCGGCGAATCCTATATGAGACAGTTTTGGAGACTGAGAATATAACGCTGCTCGATAACTCGACCGTTACCGGGATGACATTGAGTGGCGCCATGCGTCATCTTGAACTGGCAGAGGGGGAGGGCGTGCGCGCTTCCCTGGTGGTTGCAGCCGACAGCCGTTTTTCTGAAGTGCGACGCATGGCGGGAATTGGCGCCGATATGCGCGACTTTGGCCGAGTGGCGATTGTCGGCCCTGTACGCACCGAATTACCCCACGATGGTATTGCCCGGGAGTGTTTCCGCTACGGCTCGACACTGGCGCTGTTACCTTTGCCCAAGGCAAATATTTCATCGGCCGTGGTTACTGTTCCCGCCAGTCTCTCTGCCCAGATTATGGCGATGGGTAATGAAGAGTTTGCCGGGCACGTATCCCGCGAAAGCGCGTCCCAGCTCGGCGGTGTCGAAGCTTTTGGTGAGCGCCACTGTTATCCATTGGTTGCGGTATACGCACATCACTTTTTCGCTGAGCGCTTTGCCTTGGTGGGAGATGCCGCTGTGGGAATGCATCCAGTGACCGCACATGGATTTAATTTGGGCTTGGCCGGTGCGGATACTTTGGCCCGTCAACTGGATAGTGTTAGCCGTCTATATAACCCGGCCAAGCTGACTCGGGCCCTGGCCCGTTACCAGATGCTGCACCGGGTTGAATCCAAGCCGATTTACTCTGGAACTAATAGGGTGGTGGATTTGTTTACCGACGATCGCCTGCCGGCCAAGTTGCTGCGCAAAATGGTGTTGCGGGTCAGTGATCGCTTTCCCCCAATTCGAAAAGCAATAGTGCACCAGTTAACTCGCTAGCTTATTCAGAGGCTTGTTAAGAGAGTTTTACTCTTCGTTCTTTTTATAAAAAGTACATGTGCAAGAAAGAAGACGGTATATGGAAGTGGCCTGCTTGCGGGATTTTCTTCCTTTTCTATACTGATTTGCGAGATGGTAGAGACGGCTTTAACCCCCCGGTGAAAACAAATGCCAATTACGGCTTGACTCACCGGGTCAGCACCAATAGAATGCGCAGCCTCTTGAGTGGTTGGGCTGGTCCCGCCGCAGGGAAACAAAGATCAACCAGGCTTTGTTTCTTGGAGTTGTTGCGGGGTGGAGCAGCCTGGTAGCTCGTCGGGCTCATAACCCGAAGGTCGTAGGTTCAAATCCTGCCCCCGCTACCAATTTTACCTTCGGGTAAAATATTTGATTGCGCATTTGTTGTTGCGGGGTGGAGCAGCCTGGTAGCTCGTCGGGCTCATAACCCGAAGGTCGTAGGTTCAAATCCTGCCCCCGCTACCAACTTCCCTTAGGGGAACTTTGATTGCGCTTTCGTTGTTGCGGGGTGGAGCAGCCTGGTAGCTCGTCGGGCTCATAACCCGAAGGTCGTAGGTTCAAATCCTGCCCCCGCTACCAAATTTTGCATTCGTGCACACTGACTGCACGAATGTGCGGTCAAAGCCCCGTCAGGGGCTTTTTCGTATCTGCAAGAAAAGTTGCAGATATTTTTCGAAGTGGGCCGTAGGCCCATTTTTTGTATGTGGTGACGAGAATGGCGAGCAAACGCGAATTGCTGGAAGAGCTTCTGGCGCCGGTGGTGGCATCGCTGGGGTGTGAGTTGTGGGGTATTGAGTACCAAACCCACGGTCGCAACGCGCTGCTGCGCATTTATATCGACTCCGAAAACGGTATTTCCGTTGAGGATTGCGAGAAAGTGAGCCGCCAATCCAGTGCTGTACTGGATGTGGAAGATCCCATCAGTAGTAAGTACACACTTGAAGTCTCTTCCCCAGGGCTCGACCGCCCTCTTTATAAGCTGGCCCAGTACGAGCGCTTTATCGGCGCCCAGATTGAAGTTCGCCTGCGTATGCCTCTGGATGGGCAGCGTAAGTGGCGCGGACTGCTGGCCGGTGTAGAGGGTGATGAAGTGGTTCTGCGTGTAGATAGTGAAAACGAATACCTTTTGCCGATCGACAGTATCGAAAAAGCAAATATCATTCCCCAATTTACCAAATAACCTGTAGGAGCCTGAGCTCAGGCGATTTTGAGGCACAGTTGCATGAACAAAGAGATCTTGCTGGTAGCCGAGGCGGTATCCAACGAGAAGGGCGTTGACCAGGAGATTATTTTCCAGGCCATCGAAGCGGCATTGGCAACGGCCACGAAGAAGCGCTACGACGAAGATTCAACCATTGAGGTTATCATTGATCGTCGTTCAGGCGATTACGAGACTTTCCGCAGCTGGGAAGTGGTCGGTGATGAAGTCTTGGCTGAGTTGGGTACCCAGTTCACCCTGGAAGAAGCTCACGAAAAAGATGCTGACCTGAAAGCAGGTGATGTTTTCCGCGAGCAGGTGGAAAATGTAGAATTTGGCCGCATCGCTGCACAGACTGCAAAGCAGGTCATCGTACAAAAGGTACGTGAAGCCGAGCGCGCCAAGGTTGTAGACGAGTACCGCGATCGCGTCGGTGAGATGGTTAGCGGCACTGTGAAGAAGGTGACCCGCGACTTTATCGCTGTAGACCTGGGTAATAACGCCGAAGCGCGCCTGCCCCGCGATCAGCTGGTTGGTCGCGAAATTTTCCGACTCGGTGATCGCGTGCGCGCAATCCTGTTGGAAATCCAACCGGAAGCCCGCGGCCCCCAGCTGATGCTGAGCCGCTCCTGCCCGGAAATGATTGTCGAATTGTTCCGCATTGAAGTGCCGGAAATTTCCGAGCAGGTAATCGAAATTAAAGGCGCGGCCCGCGATCCCGGTCTGCGTGCAAAAATCGCTGTAAATACCAACGACGGTCGCATCGACCCGGTGGGTGCTTGTGTGGGCATGCGCGGCGCGCGTGTTCAGGCGGTATCCAACGAGCTGTCTGGCGAGCGCGTAGATATCGTTCTATGGGACGAAAACCCCGCTCAGTTCGTTATCAATGCGATGGCGCCAGCAGAAATTGAATCCATCGTAGTCGACGAAGACACTGGTTCTATGGACGTAGCCGTGGCAGAGGAAAACCTCGCAATGGCTATCGGCCGCAGCGGCCAGAATGTGCGCTTGGCCTCCGAGCTGACCCAGTGGCAGATCAATGTCATGAGCAGTGACGAGTGGCAGAGCAAGCAGGAAGCCGAGTCCAGCTCCATCATGCAGGTGTTTATGGATCGCCTGGATATCGATGAAGACGTTGCTGGTGTACTGGTTGAAGAGGGCTTTGCCTCTCTGGAAGAAGTAGCTTATGTACCCATCGAAGAGATGCTCGCAATTGAGGGCTTCGATGAGGATATCGCTGAGGAGCTGCGCGCCCGCGCCAAGGACACCCTGTTGACCCAAGCGCTGGCATCCGAAGAGAAGCTGGATGCATCTGAGCCCCAGGAAGACCTTTTGAATATGGACGGTATGGAGCGCCAGCTGGCATTCCAGCTGGCCAGCCGTGGTATTTCCACGATGGAAGACCTGGCAGAGCAGGCTGTCGATGACCTGCTGGATATCGAAGGTCTCGACCAGGAGCGCGCTGCAGCGCTGATTATGAAGGCGCGTGAGCCCTGGTTTGCCGATGACAGCGGCGAAGAAGCTTAAGTGCAGCGAAAAATAACTTACGTATAAGTAACCCCCTCCGACCAAGTGACTTTTAGGAGAGAGAATGGCCGAAGTAACAGTTAGTGAACTCGCCAAATCGGTTGGTGCCACCGAAGACCGTCTGCTCAAGCAGATGAAAGAAGCGGGTTTGCCTCACACCTCTGTGGATGCAGTGGTGTCAGACGAGGAAAAGCAGGTCTTGCTCAGTTTCCTGAAAAGCAGTCACGGGGAGCAGGGCGCCGCGCCGCGCAAGATCACCTTGAAGCGCAAAACCACAAGCACGCTGAAGACTGGCTCTGGCACCGGCCGCAAGACTGTGAATGTGGAAGTGCGCAAGAAGCGCACCTATGTGAAGCGCCCTCAAGCTGAGCTTGAAACCGTAGCGGCAGGCGAAGAATCGAGCAGCCCCGAGCAGGAAGCGGCAGTCGATGCCCTGCAAAATGAGCAGGAAAGACTGGAGGCCGAAGCCGAACGCGCTCGCGTAGAAGCCGAGGCAGAAGCTGCACGCCTAGCGGCGGAAGAAGAGGCGCTAGCCAAAGCCGAAGCCGAGGCGAAAGCCAAGGCTGAAGCCGAAGCGAAAGCCAAGGCCGAAGCAGAAGCAAAAGCCAAGGCTGAAGCCGAAGCGAAAGCAAGCAATGAAGTAAAAGCCGATCAAGATGCGGCTAAATCAGAGGATAAGACCGCGGAAAACGTAGTGAAAAAGGCAGAGCCCGCCGCACCAATCCGCTCAAGCTACTCAGACGATATCGAGGCAATGCGAATTGCCGCGATGGAGCGTCGCAAGCAGCAGGCTGAGCAGGAAAAGCGTGAACTTGAAGAGAAGAAAGCTAAAGTAGAAGCTGACCGACGCGCAGCCCAGGAAAAGAAAGAGAAAGCTGCACAAGCTGCACAGACAGCCAAGGCTAAGCCAGCACCGGCAAAAAGTGCTGAGAAGACCTCTGAGGTCAAGCCAGCTCTGCGTCGCAAGCTGGAGGCAGCATCCACTGCTCCCGCTGAAGCTGATCGCTCTGAGGACGAGCCGCGTAAGCGTCGCGGTCGCCGCTCCAAGTCCGGCCCGAAAAAATCCAGCAAAACCGCTCTGTACGAACAGGCGCTGGAAGTATTTGAGGAAGACGAAGCATCCAAGCGCAGCACGCGCTCCCTGTCTCGTCCGACCTTGAAGGTTAAACCTACGCACGGCTTTAAAAGGCCCACGGAGAAACAGGTGTACGAAGTACAGTTGGGCGAAACCATCACTGTTGGCGAGCTGGCCAAACAGATGAATGTGAAAGCCGGTGACCTGATCAAGCGCCTGATGAAAATGGGCGAGATGGTTACTATCAACCAGAGCCTGGACCGTGAAACTGCACAGCTGATCATCGAAGAGATGGGCCACAAGGTGGTATTCCGCTCTGAGAGCGAGCTGGAGGAAGCGCTGGTTGCCGAGACCCAGGCCAGTGAAGGCACTGAGGTGTCCCGCGCACCAGTAGTTACCGTTATGGGTCACGTTGACCACGGTAAAACCTCCCTGCTGGACTACATCCGTAAGACCAAGGTGGCTTCCGGTGAGGCCGGTGGTATTACCCAGCACATCGGTGCTTACCGTGTGAAAACCAGCCAGGGCGAGATCGCTTTCCTGGATACCCCCGGACACGCCGCCTTTACTGCGATGCGCGCCCGTGGCGCCCAGGCGACTGACGTGGTTATCCTGGTGGTGGCTGCTGACGACGGTGTGATGCCGCAGACTGAAGAAGCTGTGAACCACGCCCGCGCTGCCGGTGTACCGCTGGTTGTTGCAATCAACAAGTGCGACAAAGAAGCTGCCGATCCCGATCGTGTTAAAAACGAGCTGGCTGCGAAAGATGTAATTCCTGAAGACTGGGGCGGTGATACCCAGTTTATCAATGTGTCTGCACACACTGGTGAAGGCATCGACGACCTGCTGGAAGCGATTTCCCTGCAAGCAGAGATGCTGGAGCTGAAGGCCAAGGTCAAGGTACCGGCAACAGGTGTTGTGATCGAATCCCGCCTGGAAAAAGGTCGCGGTGTTGTGGCCACCCTGCTGGTACAGAACGGCGAGCTGAAGCGCGGCGATATCGTACTGGCAGGCCAGAGCTACGGCCGTGTTCGCGCCATGACCAACGAGCTGGGCAAGCAGGTTAAAGAAGCTGGCCCTTCAACTCCGGTTGAGCTGCTGGGTCTGGACACCACACCCAACGCCGGTGACGAGTTCATGGTGGTTGCGGATGAGCGCAGAGCTCGTGAAGTAGCTGAACAGCGCGGTGATAAAGAGCGTCGTGAGCGCATGCAGCGCCAGCAGGCGGCCAAGCTGGAAAACATGTTTGCGAACATGGAAGCCGGCGAGCGCAAAGTACTGCCGGTTGTTATCAAAGCGGACGTTCGCGGCTCCCTGGAAGCTATCCTGGGCGCACTGGCGGATATCGGCAACGAAGAAGTTTCTGTCAACGTCGTGTCCAGCGGTGTAGGTGGTATCGCCGAGAACGATATCAACCTGGCCCTGACCTCCGGCGCTATCGTACTGGGCTTCAACACCCGTGCTGATGTGGCTGCCCGAAAGGTTGCTGAGACAGAAGGCGTAGAGATTCGTTACTACAGCGTGATCTACAACCTGCTCGACGAAGTGAAGCAGGCGCTGTCCGGTATGCTTGATCCGGAAATACGCGAAGAGATCGTGGGTATTGCCCAGGTTCGCGATGTGTTCCGCTCACCGAAGTTTGGCGCCATTGCCGGTTGTATGGTTACTGAAGGTACCGTCTACCGCAACAAGCCGATCCGCGTACTGCGCGACAACGTTGTGATCTACCAGGGCGAACTGGAATCCCTGCGTCGCTTCAAAGACGATGTGCAAGATGTGCGCAACGGCATGGAGTGTGGTATCGGGGTTAAGGACTACAACGACGTTAAGTCCGGTGACCAGATCGAAGTTTACGATATCGTTAAGGTTGCTCGCGAACTCTAAGGAGTTCCGCAGCGGATCGAGGATAAACCCGCGCGGCTTAGCCGTGCGGGTTTTCCTGTCTTTAAACCGCCATTCTCAATAGGTAAACAATGGCAAGAGAATTTCATCGCGCAGACCGCGTCGCCGACGCCATGCGCCGCGAGCTGGCCCAGCTGATCCAACACGAGATTCGCGATCCTCGCCTGGGTATGATCAACGTCAATGATGTTGAAGTCAGCCGCGACTTAACCGTTGCTAAAGTTTTTGTCACCCTGGTGGGTGAGGATGATCGCAGCAAAATTAATACCTCTATCGAAGTGCTGAACAAAGCCGCCGGCTTTTTGCGCACGCAGCTCGCGCGTGCAATCCAGATTCGCACTATTCCCCGTTTGCACTTCCGCTACGACGAGACCTCGGTGCGCGGCCAGGCGCTGTCTGCCCTGATCGACAAGGCGGTTAAAGAAGATCGCAAACACCAAGATGACGATAGCGACTCCAACGAAGATTAATCCATGGGCCGCAGACCAAAATGGGGCCGGCCGGTTCACGGCGTGCTGTTATTGAACAAGCCCGCCGGAATTACCGCCAACGACGCCCTGCAAAAAGCCAAACGACTCTTTTTCGCCAATCGCGCCGGTCACACCGGAGCGCTGGACCCCCTGGCAACCGGCGTGTTGCCGATCTGTTTCGGCGAAGCAACCAAGTTTTCCCAGTACCTGCTCGATGCGGACAAGCGCTATCGCAGTACTTTTGTTTTCGGCATGACTACAGCCAGTGGCGATGCCGATGGCGATGTACTGGAAGCCAAAGATGCTTCCGGTTTGACCGAAGAAGCCGTGCTGAAAGCGATGGAAGCCTTTCGCGGTCCTATCAAACAAGTGCCGTCCATGTACTCGGCCCTCAAGCATAAGGGGCAGCCGCTGTATAAGTTGGCGCGCCAGGGCTTGGAAGTTGAACGCGAGGCGCGGCAAGTAGAGGTTTTTGAATTTGAGCTGCTGAGCTTTACACCGGGCGCCCAGCCCCGTGCGGAAGTTGAGGTTCACTGCTCCAAGGGCACTTATATTCGCAGTATTGCCGAAGACCTGGGCCAGGCCCTGGGTGTCGGTGCCTATGTGGAAGAGTTACACCGCAGCGCAGCCGGTCCCTACGTCGAGGCCGATTCAGTGACCCTGGATGAACTCACCGCAGAGCGCGGTGAGGGAATGGCGGAGGAGTTGGATCACCACCTGTTATCGGTGGATTCTCCCGCCTCTTCGCTGCCCAAACTCACCCTTCCGGACGAGTCTGGTTACTATGTGCGTCAGGGGCAGCCGGTAATGGATTTGCAGGTCTACCGTATCGGTGAAGAAGGTGATATGGTGCGCCTCTTCCTGGAAAATGGCGATTTTCTGGGCGTAGGAGAAATTACTGACGACGGGTGCGTAGCGCCTCGGCGTCTGGTAAGCAGTACTTAAGCAGAAAACGCTATATTGGTGAGAGCCGATAGCGGTTGATGTGAGAGTACTGCAGTGGACTAAGTCCACAACAGTGAGTAGCTGGTCTGTAAATATGCACGGGCCAGCCGAATCTTTTAAAGCATATTACGACGAGGTTAATCGTTATGGCACTGTCTGCAGTAGAAAAAGCAGCAATCCTGAAAGAGCACGGCCAATCTGAAGGCGACACCGGTTCTCCGGAAGTCCAGGTAGCCCTGCTGACTGCCAACATCAACAAACTGCAGGGTCACTTCTCTGCGCACAAGCAGGATCACCACTCTCGCCGTGGTCTGATCCGCATGGTAAACCAGCGTCGCAAGCTGCTGGACTACCTGAAGCGCAAGGATCTGAACCGTTACGCACAGCTGATCGCTAAGCTCGGCCTGCGTCGCTAAGACCCTGGAATGCCCGCCTCTGGCGGGCTTTCTTCTTTAATGCTTGCTGAAAAGTGGCGCTGTTGTCACTTTTCGGCAGTTTCGCAACACAACCCCAGGGGCAAATATCCCGGCGGATGTGCTGCGTTTGCACCGGCCACCCGGGTCGGTAGCGGTACATCCCCGTATCGCTCTGGATTGAAGGTTTGGAACTTCTATCCAGGCAACCACTGTAGGGGTTACTGGAATGGGCCAGTAACCGTAAGGAAATAGGAAAAAAACTAGTGAATCCAGTAAGCAAAACTTTCCAATACGGACAACACCAAGTCACCATCGAGACCGGCCGTATCGCGCGCCAGGCTACCGGTGCTGCCCTGGTTAGCATGGGAGAGACTGTTGTCCTGTGTACTGTTGTCGGCGCTAAAGAAGCCAAGCCAGATCAGGGCTTCTTCCCGTTGTCCGTGCACTATCAAGAAAAAGCCTACGCGGCTGGCAAAATTCCCGGTGGTTTCTTCAAGCGTGAAGGCCGCCCGTCTGAAAAAGAAACCCTGACTTCCCGTCTTATCGATCGCCCGATCCGCCCGCTGTTCCCGAACGGCTTTATGAACGAAGTTCAGGTGATGTGTACTGTTCTCTCCGCTGAGAAGGACATGGACCCGGATATCGCTGCCATGATCGGCACTTCCGCAGCGCTGTCTGTTTCCGGTATTCCTTTCGCTGGCCCAATCGGTGCTGCACGTGTGGGTTACACCCAGCAAGACGGCTACCTGCTGAACCCGGGCTACGAAGCTCTGAAGACCTCCGAGCTGGACATGGTCGTTGCCGGTACCAAAGACGCCGTACTGATGGTGGAGTCCGAAGCCCAGGAGCTGCCGGAAGACATCATGCTGGGTGCCGTACTCTACGCACACCAGGAAATGCAGGCCATTATCAAGGTTTGTGAAGAGCTGAAAGCGGAAGCGGGCAAGCCCCAGTGGGACTGGCAGGCTCCGGCGGAAAACACCGAGCTGAAAGCTGCCCTGGACGCTCAGTTTGGCGAGAAGGTTGCCGAAGCCTACCGCATCACCAACAAGCAAGAGCGCAGCACCCGCCTGGCGGAACTGCGCAGCGAAGCCGCTGAAGCCCTGGCTACTGAAGAAATTAGCGCTGATCTGGTAAAAAGCTACTTCGGCAAGCTGGAGAAGAAGCTGGTGCGTGGCGCTGTAGTGCGTGGCGAGCCCCGTATCGACGGTCGCGACAGCAAAACTGTACGTTCGATCGCTGTGGAAGTTGGCGCTCTGCCCAAATCCCACGGCTCTGCGCTGTTCACCCGTGGTGAGACCCAGGCTCTGGTAGTGGCTACCCTCGGTTCCACTGGCGATGCACAGATCATCGACGCCCTGGAAGGTGAGCGCAAAGACTACTTTATGCTGCACTACAACTTCCCTCCCTACTCTGTAGGTGAAGCGGGTCGTGTAGGTGCTACCGGTCGTCGCGAAATCGGTCACGGCCGTCTCGCTCGCCGCGGTATCGCTGCAGTTCTGCCGAGCCCGGACAGCTTCCCCTACACCGTGCGTGTAGTTTCCGAGATCACTGAATCCAACGGTTCCAGCTCCATGGCTTCCGTATGTGGTTCCAGCCTGGCGCTGATGGATGCGGGTGTTCCGCTGAAGGCACCGGTAGCCGGTATCGCTATGGGTCTGGTGAAGGAAGAAGAAGGCTACGCGGTTCTGACCGATATCCTCGGTGACGAGGACCACCTCGGCGATATGGACTTCAAAGTAGCGGGTACCGCCTCTGGTGTGACCGCGTTGCAGATGGACATCAAGATCGAAGGTATTACCGAAGAGATCATGGAAACCGCTCTGGAGCAGGCTCTGCACGCGCGTCTGCACATCCTCGCGGAAATGAACAAGGTGATCGACTCTTCCCGTACCACCGTGAATGAGAACGCACCGCGCTACGCGACCCTGAAGATCCATCCGGATAAGATCCGCGACGTGATCGGTAAGGGCGGTGCGACTATCCGCTCCATCACTGAAGAGACCGGCGCCTCCATCGATATCGAAGATGACGGCACTATCAAAGTCTTCGGTGAAGACGGTGAGAGCCTGGAAGCGGCGGTAACCCGCATCGAGGAGATCACTGCGGAAGCTGAGATTGGCGCTATCTACGAAGGTACCGTAGTACGTATCGTAGACTTCGGTGCGTTCGTTAACTTCCTGCCGGGCAAAGACGGTCTGGTGCATATCTCCCAGATCGCTGAAGAGCGCGTAAATGCCGTAACTGATTACCTGAGTGAAGGTGAGAAGATTAAGGTTAAAGTACTCGACGTTGACCAGCGTGGACGTATCAAGCTTTCTATCAAGGAAGCCAAGGCCGACGCAGCTGCCGCTGAAGAAGCCAAGCAAGCTTCCGACGAAGCTTAAGTCTACGGACTGAAAAAACCCGGCTTTTAAGCCGGGTTTTTTTGTATCTGCCGAAGCAGAATTGTCGCTTATTACCGGTTTTCTATTAGAATTCTGGAAAAAAAGGGCAAAACATTGGACAACTTCTGGCTGATCGACATTCTCCTCACCCTCGCCGCACTGCTGATTGCCAATCAGTACTGGCGTCTTACCAATGCTCGCTTCCAATCAGCTGCACTCTTGGTGATGGCGGGTCTTCTATTTATCGCTGTCTCCGCGATTGTCGGTGCCTATCGCTACGGTATTGATCCCGGGGCAACCCAATTACACCGGGCTTTACTGCAACTATCCGGGTTTAGTTCGCTGTTGCTAATTGGAATAGGGTTGGTTTGGGCACGTTTCGAGATAGGTATTGGACAGAGTACCCGGGGACCCGCTTATGTAGTGCTGGTGCTGGTATTGGCCTCGTCTATTGGCGTCTCGGAAAGTGGCAGGTTATCGCCGCAGGAAGTGACAGAGGTATTTTCCGCCCTGGGGCTTTTGTTGTGGTTGTGGGTTGCAATGATGGAATTGATGTCACCGCGACGACTATCGCCACCGGGTCCTTTGTTACTGGGGGCAGGGGCAGTAGTCATTGCAATGGATGGATTGTTTGTGGGTACCGGCGCTCCGCGAGTGCTGGGCTTGGCGCGTACAAACTGGTTCCACCTGCTGCTGGGCCTTTCGCTGTTTTCACTGTTGGCTGCCCGCCCGTTATTTGAAAAGGACAATAATTCAAATGAGTAAAGTTACTACTGAACTTCGCGGAGGTTGCCACTGTGGCGCTATTCGCTATCGGGCGCGGCACGAGCGCGACTCAGAGGAGAAACTGGTAGCCCATGCGTGCAATTGCTCGATGTGTGAGAAAGTGGGTTTTCTGCACGTCATTATTCCCGCTGAAAACTTTAAGCTGGAGTCTGGGGAAAAAGACCTGGATTGTTATACGTTTAATACGGGGGTGGCCAAGCACCTGTTTTGTCGCCATTGCGGCGTTAAGTCTTTTTATGTGCCGCGCTCCAACCCGGATGGCTATAGTCTTAATGCGCGCTGTTTTGATGAGAGACCCGGAGACTTGGAGGTCGAACCTTTCGATGGTCAAAACTGGGAGCAGAACGCCGCAGAGCTGGCCCATCTCAGTAAATAAGTCGCGTAAAGAAAGTGATGCTCCAATCAATATCAGGTGATATGAGAGCCTATGGAAACTGGTCTGGTCTACGCTGTCTTACTCGATCGCAAAGGCTCGGGCCGAGAGCTTTCCTGGGCAGAGGTGAAATCCTGGCAACCTGATCAGGGAATTCTCTGGCTGCATTTTGACTACGACAGCACCAACACCGTCGAGTGGCTGCAACAGGATAGTGGACTCACAGCTACGGCGATAGAGACCCTGTCTGCGAAGACAACGCGCCCCTGTGTAATGACTGTGGATCAGGGGCTGATGTTGGCTATGTACGGCATTGAGCGAAAATCCAAGCCGCGCGCAAAGGATATGATCGCCATTCGCATTTGGGCCGAGGAAAACCGTATTATCAGTACCGGCCGACGGAAGTTGCTGTCAGAGGATGACTTGCTTTCTCGCTTGCGCAGTGGCTTTGGTCCCCGTGGAACTGCGGCTCTTTTGATGTCCCTGGCAGATCTGTTGGTCTTGCGTATGTGTGATCGGGCCGAAGACTTCGAAGAAAAAATCGATGACCTGGAAAACCTGTTATTAGATAAGGGAGGTTCGGAGCTCTCTTCCCTACTGGTTCGGCTACGCAAGAGAACTATCGTATTGCGACGCTACTTATGCCTGCAGCGGGAGGTGCTCGGGCGTTTGCAGCAGGAATCCCTATCCTGGTTTGATGAGCACAGCCACGCCCTCTTGGGAGAGGTAAATGATCGGTTACAGCGCCATGTCGACGATATCGATGCGGTAAGGGAGCGCGCGGCAATCGCTCAGGAGGAATTGTTGAGTCGCACTTCGGATCAGTTGAATAGTCGTATGTATGTACTATCAGTGGTGGCGGCAGTTTTCCTGCCGCTGAGCTTTCTCACTGGATTGTTTGGGATTAATGTCGGCGGTATTCCCTGGGGACAGTCGTCCTTGGGCTTTATTGCTTTTTGCATCTTGCTGGTGGTGGCATTGGCCGGACAAGTCGCTTTATTCTATTGGAAAAAGTGGCTGTAGCGCTCTTTCGCTGTTTTTGAATTCAATAGTCGCTCAGGGATACTTGTAATTTTGGCGATATAGCAGTTAATTACGAAAATTTTATAGATCTTACAATTCGATCTGCATTTGCCATTATTGTATAAGCAATGGTTGAACCTGCAATATTGGGGAAGTTAGCGGAATCCACAATATGGACGTTCTTGAAGTTTGCAGGCCGTCCTAACAGGTCAGAGGAAAAGGTTTCGTGCTCCCCCTTCATTGGGAAGCTTCCACCGCTATGGTAACTTTTCCCCGGAGGAAGTACTTTCAAGTAAAAGGGAGGTACTAACCCCAACTTAATTAAGCTGCGCCTTATCAATGATTGAGTTCTTGCTATAACCCGGCGGGCCCTGGGGTTTTCAATCCCTTTTATTTCTACTGTAGAGCTATCTGGATGTTTATTAGTTAAAGTCAATTCCAGAGTGTCTGAATCTTCTGAAGATAAGAAACCCTGAATGATATATAAACGGTCCAAGGCAAGATCTTTTGAGATAAATGATGGCAATAAAGCCGCAACCTGGTCTTCAATGATTTGACTGCGGCCATATAGTTGAAGGTGAATCTGTTCTGGGCTTATGTTTGCGTTTTCTATTTCCAGGAAAATTTCTGCTAACGTGAACTCAATTTCATAGTGGTGTCTTTTATAGGTTAGAAAAGGAAAAAAGAAATATTGACTGCTTTGAATCTCGATAGGTGTATTTAGCAGGTTAAGGGATCTTGCTACGATAGTGGTTGTGGCGAAGTGCCCCGCAGCCAAGAAGACTTTTTCTGCAAAAAAACTGTATACCTTTCCATCGTTTATACTAACTGCAATAACTTCGACTCCCTCTTTGTTCTCTTTTAGCTCCAATACAACAAATCCCTGGTGTATGGTCAAACCATCCTTTTGCAAATCTTCAAATAATGTTTTGGGGTTGAAGATGGATTGATATGCACAGCCGTAAAGGCAGTGTCCGCAATATCGACATCCACGTTTGCCAGAACTTGCATCCACGGCTAAACGAGCCCGACCAAACTCAATGCCATTGCCCCGGAGGTTGTCTTCGACATTGGTGAGTTTTTGCAATATAAAATCTGTTGCTGGGTTTCTTTTCAGGGTTTCATAATTTTCCGAAAACAGTGGGAATTTTGTCTGGAGGTTGTCTGGCTCCGCACTTATTGGCATAAATCGGAGAACATTTTTATAAGATGGGGCCAGTTCACTTAGGGAGAGTGGCCAGTTTCTTAATTGGCGCTCGCTGTAGGGAAGGATGGCTGCACCCCACACGTTTCCAAGGCCACCAAAGCCATGGGAAAACTCTGTGTTGCAGTTGGTTGTGTTGACTTGAAAATGTTCTGGGGTTCTGTAAGGAAAGTCAGACCCAAAGATATACCTTCTTTCGACGCCGCTGCTGGAGACTTTGGGGGGAGGGAAAATCCGTTTTTTTTCTTCATCTTTCCAGCTGTCCACATGTTTTTGCGATAAGGAGTGAACCTGGTGCTTAATGTGATGTTCAAGATCATATGAGACGTCAATGACTTCGACTTCTTGCCCAATATCTTGCAATGCCTTGACTGTAGCGATACTCGCAGGACCACTCCCGACAACTAGGTTCTTAATCCTGTCCACTGAAAGCCCTTACCGCCAAGCATGCGGTTTGTGCGTGGGTTAAAGTTCTCCTCAATAAGCGAAATTGTAGCTGGATTGTGTTTTCAGTCCGGTGTCGTTCACTTTGTCGGTAAATTGGTTAAGCCCCTACCGATCCCCTGCGGAAGAGGCTGTGTGCCGCTCGTTTAGTGTTTAACCCATGAGAAGTCTACAAATACTGGGTCGTGGTCGCTCAGCCCGGTGTACTCCGCGGAGCCAATGTAGTAATTGGTTACGTCCAGCGTGTAATTGGGGTTGTTATTAATAACGACGACATGATCGGTATCGTCCTGAAGTTCATCAGCACAGGCTTCCAAGCTGGTGTCGCTGCCAGATAGCATATATTGGCAGGCATGCTTGCCGCCGGTTTTGGCAAAAAATGCTTTCCAGGTTTGGTAGTTTGTACCGCGCCAGCCGTCGTCATTTTCATCAAACGCCATATTGAAGTCACCGGCTAATATGACTGTGGCATTACTAGAATGGGCGACGATCATATCGGCAATCTGGTCGAGTTGCTTGGCTTTGGCATTTAGGTCATCGTCTTGGTGTCCTGCATCCATATGGGTGTTGTACACATGGACATGGAAGTTTTTGGTCACTTCAACTTTTGCTACGGTAAAGCCTTTTTCGGTATCACAGTCATTACCTGCGCACTTATCAAAAGTTTCCTCCTCATAAGTGGCGAAGGTGTAGTCGTCGTCATCGCGATTATCTCGGTCAAACGGAAACTTGGAAAAGGTCAGCAGGCCATTGCCAAAGCTGGTACCAGTGCCTTTCCAGTGTTTGGAGCGATAGGGGACTGTATCGTTATCGAGCTTGTCGTCGTCGTCCAGATAATTGGCCTTGGTTTTGCTCCAAGCCTCCTGCATCAACCAGAGGTCTTTGGGGTTATTATCAAAAGTGTTAATAATTTGTTTGAAGTCAGACTTGCTGTTGCCGCCTATACACTCCAAAAATCCATCCATGTTGTAGACGATCATGTCAAAGCTGCCTGAATTGGCATCGGCAAATTCAGTGTCACCGTATTCATAGCCGTCCAGGTCTTTTGAGCCGGTATCGTCGACATCATCAATAAATTCAAACCAGTTACAAGAAGTAATTGCATCCCAAACGTCTTCAAAATCTACTGCTGCGGCGGAATGGCTGAATAGAAGTGTGAGTGAAAAAAGTATTCTTTTTATCATTATTGCTCTCCAACTTTGTTGTTACCGACGGTTTTGTAGTGGGGTCGAAAATTGGGGCGTTTCTCTGGCGGCCCCTTTGTTTTCGATGGAGGGGATGATGGATAGCGTAGATTACAAATTGGAGTAAAGGAGGTTTTTTTTATTTTATTTTTCTGTAAGGGCGGCGCGAATTATTTTTTTCATAAAAAAATAATAAAAATCACCAAAGTTGTATATTTTTATGCAGGTAATAATTGATTCGTTAGGCGGGTTAAGCAGGATCGGGAAGTATTATTTAGAGTGATCTGAAGGCTGCAGAAAAATTACAAAATTCTTTAGGACCGTTTAAATGGTTCCATCCGTGGAGCCAAGGCACTCAATGAGTGGCGGTAAAGGGATAGTTGATCGACGAGTGCTGGTTAACCAAAGATAGTGACCATTTGGCGGGAGAGGGCGGTTAAACGTCCATCGGCATCCCACAAGCGGGCCTGTATTACTGCGTAGCCATCCTCGGCCTGTTCCACTTCGGCCTCGTATTGCCACCAGTCAGAAGCGGTGCGCTCTGGGAGTGGCTCCATAAACTCCACTGTCCATGTTAATGAGCTGGCGGGAGCCGGCTCTTTCATCATCGGGAGTGTCGCCGGTGGCCAGGCATCGATCAGTGCGAGTAAGTGGCTGATACCAGTATGGCTCTCACTGCCATCCTTAAATCGTACCCAGCCACCTAAAACTCTCTCTTTCGCGCCGCTGAAAGGCAGGCCCCCACATGCGATACGGTAATCGAACTTCTGTGTAAATTCCGGCACTACACCTTCAATATAGGGCAGGGGCAGGCATTTATCCGGGGTGGGGTACTCCGGTGCTAAGGGACCTTTGGCGAGAACGGATGACTCCCTGCCGCGACCAAAACTGGCGAGGCCCGCCAGCATAACGGCACCATTCTGATCGAGGTGCCCCTGTACCTGAGTGACAGAGCGGCCTGCGCGAAGGACATCCGCACGGGTGTTAATCTCCCCCGGGGCAACCGGGCCTACGAATGAGGTGGTAAAAGAGCGCAAGCTGCTGTCAGAAGGCAGCTCTGAAGCCATCTGCTCATACAGCATTGCGGCTACAAGGCCGCCAAATGTAGCTCGCCCCTGGGTCCAGCCTTCGGGCACAGAAGTGGCGCCATTGGTCGAGAGCCAATCCTGGATTAGTTGGTCGAAAGTCATAGTGTTACCGCTTGAGAGCGGCAGGTGGGACCTGCCGCAGAAAAATACCGGGTGAGAAGCACCCGGATGAGGGGAGTATTATTTAAATATGTGTTCCTCGCCGGGGAAAACGCCTTGTTTGACGTCCTCGGCGTATTTGCGCAGGGCCCCGGGAATATCCTCGGCCTCTACCAGGAAGTTTTTGGAAAACTTGGGGGGCTGTTGGGTGAGGCCCAGGATGTCATTGATTACCAGTACCTGGGCATCGCAGTCGCGGCCCGCGCCTATGCCGATGGTGGGCATGGATACGGCTTCGGTAATACGCTTTGCCAGGTCGGCGGGAACACATTCCAGCACCAACAGATCAGCTCCGGCTTCGTCGAGTTGCAAGGCGTCTTCGAGAATTTGCTTGGCGTGTTCTTCGTCGCGCCCCTGAACGCGATAGCCTCCCAGTTTGTGTACTGATTGAGGAGTGAGGCCCAGGTGGGCGCAAACGGGAATACCGCGATCAGTAAGGATCTTCACGGTGTCGGCGAGCCAGGCGCCTCCCTCAATCTTCACCATATGTGCACCGGCCTGCATGATCCGGGTTGCATTCTGGAGTGCCTGCTCTGGGGTGGCGTAGGTCATAAACGGCATATCCCCCATAATCAGGGACTTCTTATTGCCGCGCGCGACCGCCTCGACGTGGTAAATCATTTGCTCCATCGTCACTGGCACGGTGCTGTCGTAACCCAGCACGGTCATGCCCAGGGAATCTCCGACGAGCAGTGTCTCAACCCCGGACTTTTGTGCCATCGCAGCCATAGGGGCATCGTAGAGAGCAACGGTAATAAACTTCTCACCATTCGCTTTCATTTTTCGCAGGGTTTGAACGGTTACGAGCTTTTCTAATTCAGAGGGTGCATACATAACGATTAACTTCCTGGGTTGTAATAGTGCCGGCCACTGGTGATCGTGAACAGATATTCGACCAGCTGTTGGTAGTCCTCTGGGCTATCGACAATGTCGATCTCCTCGGTATTGACGATGAGTAGAGGCGCCTCATCGTAAAAATGGAAAAAGCGGGTGTAGGCGTTGTTGAGGGTGGCGAGGTACTCATTGCTTATCGCCTGCTCAGCCGGGATTCCCCGATTGCGGATTCGGGCTTGCAGCACATCGAGGGGGGCTTGCAAATAGATCACCAGGTCCGGCTTGGGTGCTTCCAGGGTGAGATGTTTGTACACCTGTTGGTACAGGTGCAGCTCATCCTTATCCAGGGTGACTTCAGCAAACAGCTGGTCCTTTTCGATCAAAAAGTCCGACACCCGCACCGGCTCAAAGATATCGTCCTGCCGCAGTGCCTGGATTTGCTGTGATCGCTGGAGGAGAAAGTGCAGCTGGGTGGGCAGTGCGGCATTTTGGGGGTCCCGGTAGAAACGCTCCAAAAAGGGGTTCTCCTCGGGTAATTCCAACAGCGTGTCGTAATTGAATGTGGAGGCCAGCTTCTTTGCCAGTGTGGTTTTTCCCACACCAATATTGCCTTCCACCGCGATAAACTTAGGCGGTGTTTTATTAGACCGGTTGAGTTCAGCTGTGCTGGTCTCGGGTTTTTCGATAACCACTTGAGCGACTCCTCTTTGTCTGGGGTCTTCCCTGATGAGTTGCAAACGCAAAAGTACTATTGAGAGGGCCGCCCGTCGAGTAGTTGGGGAGCCTCAGTCGATCAAACCTTTTCCAGGCGGTTTTCCGGGCAGCCCTGTAAGAGTGCTGGCAGGGCTCCCAATCCGGGCAGTTCCATCGCGGGAGCCAGTTCAGAAAGGGGTAGCAGTACGAAGTTGCGCTCGGCCATGCGCGGGTGTGGGACCTGTAGGCGGGGCTCATCGATTTGAGATTCCCCAAACAGCAGGATATCCAGGTCCAGGGTGCGGGCGCCCCAGCGGATGGAGCGCTCGCGCCCGTGGGACAGCTCGATAGATTGGAGCTGGTCCAGTAGTGCTAGCGGGGACAGTGCTGTTTTCAATGCTGCGACGGCATTGATGTAATCGGGTTGATCGCCGGGGCCGACTGGGGCGCTTCGGTAAAAGCTCGAACACCCCAATAATTCTGTACTGGGGATTCGTTCCATGGCCGATAGGGCGCTGCGCAGTTGTTTGCCGGGCTCTGCCAGGTTACTGCCCAGGCCGATGTATACCGTTTCCATTACTGTTCTGCTCTCGGCTTGCGACGGCGGCCGCGAGAGTTACGGTTGCGGCGCCCACCGCTGCCTGTGCGCTGTAGCTTGCGCACCATTTGCTGGCGCTGCTCATCGTCGGCCTGTTGGAAGTCGGTCCACCATTTGCCCAGGCCCGCTTCAATCTCGCCACTTTCTTCCCGCAGCAACAGGAAGTCGTAGGCGGCGCGGAAACGGGGGTGCTCCTGTAAGCGCTGGGCCCGGCTGCCACCGCGCTGGGGCAGGCGCTGTTGCAGGTCCCAGATTTCCCGCATGGGGATTGAGAAGCGCTTGGGAATAGCGGTGTGGGCCAGCTGTGAACTGGTAACTTTTTGTGCCGCTTGGGCCAGCGCTGGCGCTGGTGGGGTGCCCTTGGCAATCAGCTTTTGTTGCTCGGTGCTCACCGCAGGCCAGAGTAGGGCGGCGTAGAGGAACGCTGGGGTAACACGCATATCGGCGCGGATACGTTGGTCCGTGTTCCGCAGGGCTTGTTGGGATAGTTTCAGGGCCGCGTTGTTGGCCTCAATTTGTGCGGCGTTATCCGGGAACAGGTGTTGCCAGAGCTGGTACTGGCGCAGCAGCTCAAAGGTGCGCTCTCCGTGGCCACTCATCAGCAGCTTGAGAATCTCATCGAACAGACGAGCCGGGGCAATATTGCGTAACAGTGGCGCCAGCTCGTGCAGGGGAGCTTCCGTCGTGCCTTCAATAGTGAAATCCAACTTGGCGGCGAAGCGCACTGCGCGCAGCATGCGCACCGGGTCTTCCTTGTAGCGGACCTCTGGGGAGCCGATCATTCGAATCAGGCGCTTTTCAATATCCTCGACACCGCCGGTGTAGTCGTGGATTTCAAACCCTTTGGTGGTGTAGTAGAGCGCGTTGACTGTGAAATCTCGACGCATGGCATCACTTTCCAGGTCGCCATAGACATTGTCACGCAGCAGCATACCGTGTTCGGACTGCTTGGCCTCGTGGGTCTCGCCATCGCTGTGGTGACCGCGGAAGGTGGTCACTTCGATAACTTCACGGCCTATACGGGCGTGCAGGATGCGAAAGCGGCGACCGACAATGCGGGCTCCGCGAAAAAGCACCTTGGCCTGCTCTGGAGTGGCGTCGGTGGCCACATCGAAATCCTTGGGGTGACCGCCGAGCATCAGGTCGCGTACACCTCCACCTACGATATACGCCTGGTATCCGGCATCCTGAAGGCGCTTCATAACTGTTAAGGCCGCGCGGCTGATTTCTCGGCGCGAGATGCTGTGGTCGTTGCGGGCGATAACCCTGGGGCCTTTACTGGCCGGCTTGCGCCAGCGTTTGATACTACTAATCAGGTTGTTGAGCATACGGCTGTCTATGTTGACTGCTGCCATTTAGGGATGGCCGGGAAAGCCCCGCTGTGCTTGGCCACGCATTGGTTGGCGGCCTGTATAAGTGGTGGTCCCTCTGGGGAGATTCACGATGGCACTGCTGGAGCCTCTATACCTGGGCTACCCCAGGAGCGAGTCCGGAAAGGAGCCTCAGTGGCTGTTTATCCTCAGAGATCGGGACTCGCGGGCGCGATTCTAACACACGCAAAGGAATGCGCCCGCAATATGCGGGTGCCTGTAAGTTCGGGGGAAAAGAAATATGGGAATTATTATTACCAGTATGAAGGCAGCGGCTTCCTTGCGCTCTCAATTTGCTTTCAAGCAAACACCCTCTCCCAGGTACAGTTCAGTCAGTTTGCAACGCGCTTGTTGTTATTCTTATTCTTCTTGAGTTTTATTGTTATTGTTTATTGTTGTTCTTGCGGTTTTGGCCACTCATTGCTTTTATTGTCGGCCGCCCCATTATTTTTATTATGTTTCGCCCCACTTATTGTTAGTTGTTATAGGGCTTTTAACAGTCATTTATTTTTATTGTTGGCTGTTTTCAATTTTTGTACTAAGAGTAAAGCACTTAGTATGCCAACTTTTAAAAATCCTTATAAATCAATAAGTTACGATCTTTACGAAATTTGACGGAACTTTTCTGAGAGCCATTGCGTTACGGAAGGTGCGAGAGTTGTTACTTCTGGGTGGGTGTGGGTAACACTCTGGTTGGTAACCCCTGTGGGGGTGGGGTAACAAAGTGATCGAAGGAGTTTGACAGGTGAGGGCGGATTGGGAGCAGGGGGCGAAGCCCCCTGAGGATAGCGTTAATTTTAAGCTTCTGCGGCGGCGCTGCGGCGGCTCTTCTTGCGGGGAATGCCCAGCTTTTGGCGTCGTTCCCACAGGCATTTGCGGCTGACGCCGAGCTTCTTGGCCAGGTCTGTCTCACTCATTGTGTCCTGGTGCTCAATAACGAAGCGGGCGAAGTAGTCTTCCAGGGACAGGTCCTCACGGGGGTCGGTGTGCAGACTGCGGGGGCGCGGGATGCCATCGGCCTCTTCGATCGGCACCAGGTCCAGATCGATATCCAGGGTTTTGTGGTCGATCTCGCGGCTGTTCTTATCCGTCAGGATCACAGCGCGCTGGATGGCGTTCTCCAGTTCGCGCACGTTACCGGGCCAGGTGTAGGTGGTAACAGCCTGGATGGCTTCCGGTGACAAGCGCAATAAAGGGCGCTCGATCTTGGTGCAGAACTTTTCCAGCAGGTGCTCTGCCAGTGCTAGGACGTCTCTGCCTCGCTCGCGCAAGGGGGCAAGCGTCATTTGCACCACATTGATGCGGTAATAGAGGTCTTCCCGGAATTTACGCTCCGCTGACAGCTGGCGCAGGTTGCGGTGGGTGGCTGTTACCAGGCGCACATCCACTTTGCGGGATTCGATCGAGCCAATTGGCCGCACTTCGCCTTCTTGCAATACACGCAGCAGGCGGGCCTGAGCCTCCAGGGGCAGCTCACCGATTTCGTCGAGGAACAGGGTTCCTCCATCGGCTGCCGCTACCAGTCCCTCGCGGGAACTCTGGGCACCGGTAAATGCACCTTTCTCGTAGCCGAACAGCTCAGATTCAATCAGTGTGTCGGGAATCGCGGCACAGTTGACGGAGATCAGCGGTTTGTTGGCCCGGCGGCTCTCCTCGTGAATAGCCCGGGCGACCAGTTCCTTACCGGTGCCGGTTTCACCATGCACCAGGACGGTGGCGTCTGTGGGGGCAACTTTATGGATGCGACCATAGAGCTCCCTCATTACTGGGCTGCTGCCAATCATGCCGGCGATAGTGCCGGTATTCTCTTTCTCGTTGATGGGCTGGGCGCGATTCTGCTCCGCTTTGCCTATGACCCGGCGGACGGTTGCGAGCATTTCGTCGTGATCAAAGGGCTTGGCGATATAGTCGGCGGCCCCCATACGCATGGAGTCCACCGCAGAGCGGAGGCTGGCGTAACTGGTCATAATCAGTACCGGAATATCACCGGCGTGCTTGAGCAGGTCGGTGCCCGGTGCGCCGGGCAGGCGCAAATCGGAAATAACCAGGTCAACTTCATTGAGGCGGTACTTGGTGAGCGCCTCCTTTACCGAACCCGCTTCACTGATTTTGTAGCGGTGCCGCTCTAAAAGCTTGCGCAGCGCCGTTCGGATAATGGCTTCATCTTCGACGATGAGGATGTGGCTCATATGTTACGCCTGGTTACAAAATGCTCAGTAAGCGCCTAGTTTTACCCGGGCGCCGTTTCGATGCAACTCAAAAACGGTTAATCGGGTTATTTTTGCACAAATAATGATCGATATGGGTGTCCAGCCATCTCAGTCGCCCAGGGGGAGTTGCACAATAAAGCGGGCGCCAGTCCCGGTTTCCGGGTTGGCGGGACTGACCAATTCCAGCTGGCCGCCGTGCTCCTCGACAATGCTGTAAACCATTGCCAGGCCCAGTCCTGTACCCTCGCCGGGCTCTTTCGTTGTGAAGAAGGGCTCCAGAATCCGTTCACGATGCTGAGCTGAAATTCCCGGTCCGCTGTCGGTGACAGAGACACAGGCGCTGCCGCTCTTGCGATAGCCCTCAATTAGAATCTGGCCGCCATCGGGGCTGGCATCGCGGGCATTGCTGAGCAGGTTGATAAACACCTGGATCAGGCGCTGGTTGTCTCCCGGGGCGATCAGGTCTTCGGGTACCCGATTCTCAAACTGGACCTCGGTCTTATCCCGTTGCAGGGACAGCAGATTGACCGCCTCCTGTACACAGGCATAGAGGTCCACTGGGGCCCGCTCACTGTCTTCCTGGCTGCCACTGTGAGAGAAGTTGACCAGGGAGTGGACGATACGACTAATGCGTTGGGTCTGGCTCAAGATCTGGTCGGCAGTATCCAGGACCTCTGGGTTGTCACAGTCGTACTGGAGGTTTTGTGCCAGGCAGGCGATTCCCGTTACCGGGTTACCCACTTCATGGGCTACGCCGGCGGCCAGGCGACCTACAGAGGCCAGGCGCTCGCTGTGGATAAGTTCCTGTTCCAAGACCTGTGTTTCGGTAATGTCCTCCAGCAACAACATTTGTGCATCGCCGCGCTCGTCGCGGGAGCGGTCGCTGCGGCTGCGTTTTTGCCGTGCCTTGTGCAGGTTGAGCCAGTGGCTATTGCCGTCGAGGCTCACCTGTTGCTTAAAGCGGCTGGCATCGGTGGATAGGGCGAACTCCCCCAGCAGGCTGCGCCAGGGTTCTGCCAAGTATTCCAGTTTCGAGCCGATTACCTCGCTGGCACTGATACCGGTGAGGTCCTGCATGGCGTAGTTCCACAGCAGGACTTCTCCGTCGCGCCCCAGGGAGCAAGCGGCCATCGGCAGCTCTTCCAGCATTTGGCGGTGATACAGGCGCAGGTTATTGAGTTCTGCGGCCAAGCCGGTGAGCTGGTGCTTATAACGGCCCAATCGGGTCTCGATCAGGTGAATGTCTTTGTTTGCCGGCTGATCGCTGTTCTGGAACGGGAAGTGTCGATCAATAATTTGCACCGCCAGAACACGCCCCAGCAGGCCGGAGAGATTGGACTCCAGCTTGTTGCGCAGTTGACGCAGGGCGTAGGGGCGGCGCTCGTTGTCCGGCAGATTGAGGGCGGCGAGAGCGCGTTTAACTTCTTTATTCGCAGTAGCGGCTCCGAGGCTTTCAGCCAAGCGCAGGCGAAAATCTGCGGCGGATTCCACATCCAGTCCCAGGCGCAGAGCCTGGGCGATGGTGTCGTCGCTACACAGGTCAGCGGCGTACTGCTCCAGGCTGCTGGTGCGGGTGAACAGAGATAGGCCGACAAATAACAGGACATTGACCCCCAGTGACAGGGTGGTGATCTGTGTCCAGATAGACATCCCCAGGGGGATTTGGAGGGAGGTGCCGGGCAGGGTGATGCCGGTAATCCCAAAAATTGACGGAATTAACAGGCCGCCCCCCCAAAGCAACATGCCCGCCAGCAGACCACCGACAAATCCGCGTCGATTACCTTGCGGCCAGTGGATTACAGCAAAAATCCCAGGCAGAAATTGGAGTGATCCGATAAATGCCAGCAGGGCCAGATCCGACAGGGAGAGTCGGTTGTTGAGTAACAGGTAAAAGGCAAAGCCGGCAATAAATAGAGCGGCGATCAGCGCGCGGCGCAGCCACACCAGCTGCCGGTACATATTGTCCTCAGAATGCCAGCGGGTGCCGGGCAGCAGCCAGTGGTTCATCACCATGGTGGCGAGGGCCAGGGTGATCATAATTAATGCGCCAGTGGCTGCTGACAGGCCGCCGATAAAGGCCAGGGTGGTGAGCAGGGCTGAGCCACTGGCGCGGGGAACCGCCAGGGAGAAGTACTGCACCGGGCCGGCCACATCCAGGGCAAAGCCTGCCCACATGATGGGGAAGATGGGCAGGGCCATCAGCAGCAGGAACAGGGGGAAGCCCCAGCTGGCGGTGCGCATTGCCTGTCCGGTGGGGCGCTCGGCAATACTCAGGTAAAAAATATGTGGCATAGCCACGGCAGTGGCGATAAACACCAGCAGCAGGGTGTGGGATGAGCCCTGCTTGATGGGGGTGTAGAGCAGCTGGTGCATATCGGGGTTCTCCAGCAGCCACTCATCCAGGCCGGAAAATCCACCGAAGACGCCGTAAATGGCATAGCCACCCACCGCGGTGAGTGCCACCAGTTTTACCAGGGACTCCAGCGCCATGGCGCTGGCCAGGCCCTCGCCACGCTCGCGGGTGGCGCCGTACATACTGGTGAATACCGCCAGCAGCACGCAGTAGAAAAATGCGATTAGGTTTTTGCTTGATACACCGCTGTCTGGCAGTGCCAGGGCTGCCACACTATCCCGCGACAGCAGCGCCAGGGTCTCGGATACCGCCTGTATTTGCAGGGCGATCAGGGGGAGCAGCGCCAACAGCATAAACAGGGTGGCGAGAGTCCCCGCCTGGCGGCTGTGATAGCGGAACACCAGAAGATCTGCCGGGGAGTACAGCTGGTAGCGCTGTGCCAGGCGCGCCAGTGGTTCCAGGGCTACTGGCGCAAACAGGAACATGGCGCCGGTGCCCAGATAGTAGGCGAGTACCCCGTAACCATATTGCCAGGCCAGGTCGACGATACCGTAGAAGGTCCAGGCCGATAACGATACGCCCAGGGAGAGCACATAAACCAGTGGATGCCGCACCCAGCGGGAAGGCAGCCAGCCCTTGGAGGTGGCGAAGGCAACAAAAAACAGGGTGGCGATATAAGCCACTCCCACCAGGGCAATGTGGGCAATATCAAAGCTCATTTGATTTGCGCCTCCACTGGATAAAAATCGCCAGTAGGATCAGCACGAACCAGAGGATAAACGGCCGGTACCAGGCGCCGACGGGATTGATCATCCAGGTAAAGATGGTGGGGGAGAATACATAACCCACCAGCACCAGCAGAATTAATAGTGTGCGGTTACTCATAGATCGCCTTGAAAACCCGCTAGAGAAATTTGTTGCCCGCGCACTGTACCGGTGAGAAGTCATCCCTGTGTAATCGTCAACGCGGGTTATCAGCCGGACCCCTAAGGGCGGCTGGCGCGGAAATGGTAAGTGCAGCTTGGAATCAGTGCAATTGGCGGTTGCGCATATCTATCTGGTGGCGGCGCCAGCGTGCGGTAGCCCACTTGAGAATATGCTCGGGGGATTCTGTTAGGGCAGTGTTTGGCAGTTTGAAGCCGAGGAACTGTAAAGCCTTACACAGGTTACCGGAAGCCATGTTGTCGTCGATAGCCGGCGCGTGATTTTGTTTGCTGAGTTTTTGCCTGTCGTCAGGGCCCATCACCAGCGGCAGATGGCCGAACTGGGGGGGAGTAGCGCCGAGGATTTTAAACAGGCGCTGTTGTGCACCGGTGGTATCCAATAGATCTGAGCCGCGCACCACCTGGTTGATTTGTTGGTCGATATCGTCGACAACGACTGCCAGTTGGTAGGCATAGAGGCCGTCGCGGCGCTTGAGAATGGTGTCTTCGCGGATGAGCTGCCGTTGCTCTCCGTGCCAAATATCCACAAAGCCTTCCTCGCCGCCCGCGCATTGCAATCGCAGCGCTGAGGGTTCGCTCACATCGTATTTAAGGCGACAGAAGTCGTTCGCATGTCCACCATTTTTCTTAATCTGGCTGCGTGAGCAGTCGCAGGGGTAAATCAGTTGCCGTTGGCGCAGTGTGGACAGGGTTTCCTCGTAGAGTGCGTAGCGCTTGCTCTGCCATTCGACGGGGCCGTGCCAGTGCAGTCCGTGGGCTTCAAGGGATTTCAGAATACGGGTTGCCGCGCCGGGCTCTTCCCGGGGAGGGTCGAGGTCTTCCATGCGCAGGAGCCAGTGTCCGCCATGGGCGAGAGCGTCGAGGTAGCTGCCGACGGCGCACACCAGTGAGCCGAAGTGGAGCGGTCCACTCGGGGAGGGTGCGAAGCGACCAATATAGGGAGTTGTGCTGTTCAAAATGAATAGGGGCGATACATTGATCGCCCCCTCCGAGCAGGGCGATCGCAAGCGAACGCCGTGTCGCTATCGGTTGTGGATCAGCCGGAGATCTGCCGTTCCTTGATTTCCGCGAGGGTTTTGCAGTCCACGCACAGAGTTGCGGTTGGACGGGCTTCCAGGCGGCGAATGCCGATATCAACACCACAGGCTTCGCAGAAACCGTAGTCATCCTGGTCGATAAGCTCCAGGGTGGCATCGATCTTCTTGATCAGCTTGCGCTCGCGATCGCGGGTGCGCAATTCCAGGCTAAATTCTTCTTCCTGGCTGGCGCGGTCTGCGGGATCGGGGAAGTTTGCGGCCTCGTCTTTCATGTGGGAAACGGTGCGGTCCACTTCCGCCATCAGCTCGGCCTTCCAGGCCAACAGCAAGTTGCGGAAATGCTCCTGCTGCTTCTCATTCATGTACTCTTCGCCCTGCGTCTCCTTGTAGGGCTCAAAGCCGTGCAGAGATTCGGTGCTCGCAGCAGTTTTGGGCATAGTCGTTGCCTCTCTTTCTATACGGGCCCCCCTTTATGGGGGCGATACCACCAAATTCAATCTAGCCTAGACCGGAATCTTTCTAAGTGATGCTTTTTTCACCTATCAAATTCACTGCGGTGTCAGGCTAATCCTGTTCTCGGTACCGATACCCCTGGCGACCGAGAGCGAGGAAGCTATCAAATCTGCGCGATTCGCGCCACAAATAGTTGTCTGCTATTTTGTGGCGCCTGAAATTACAGCCAAGTGGTCCAGCCCGTGAAATTTACCCCTCCGTTGCAAAAGGCAACACTTTTGCGCCGATACAAGCGCTTTCTCGCCGATGTGGAATCTGCCAGTGGCGAAGTGTTTACCATCCACTGCCCAAATACGGGGTCTATGAAGAATTGTTGGGTGGAGGGGGGAGACTGCTGGTACTCCGATTCTGGCAACCCCAAGCGCAAGTATCGCCACACTCTGGAAATCTGTACGACCCCGGATGGAGCCCTGGCGGGGGTGAACACAGGCCGCGCCAATGCTCTGGTTGAAGAGGCCATTCTGTCTGGCGTAGTCAGCGAGTTACAGGGCTATGAATCCCTGCGCAGGGAAGTGCGCTACGGCGAGGAAAACAGCCGTATCGATCTGTTGTTGTCCGGCGCCGATGGGGACTGCTACGTGGAAGTGAAAAATGTGACCCTGGCAGATGGGGCACAGGGTTACTTCCCTGATGCGGTAAGTGCCCGGGGCGCCAAGCACCTGCGCGAGCTGCAAAAGCTGGCTGAGAGCGGTGTGCGGGCGGTACTTTTTTACTGCGTTCAACACAGCGGTATCGAGACGGTGCAGGCGGCGCGGGAAATTGATCCCGCTTATGCTGAGGCCCTGGATTCCGCTGTCGATGCTGGTGTGCAAGTGCTCGCATACCGCGCGAAGCTCGATGCTGAAGGTGTCGAGCTGGTGGAGGCCCTGCCTTTTCTCCCGTGACGTGAAGGCAGGGGGCTGTCAGTCGGCCAGTAATGCGTAGAGACCGTCCTGTGCATATTCCACCGGTACTGGGGTCAGGGCATCACCAGTACAGGGCCCGGCGATACACTCCCCAGATTCAATCAGGAATAGCGCGCCGTGGGAGGCGCACTGAATAAGTGCGCCATCGGGATCGAGGAACTGGTCTTCCTGCCAGTCCAGGTTGATGCCCCGGTGAGGGCAGGTGTTTTTGTAGGCGTAGACCTCGCCATCTTTCATCACAGCAAACACATTGTCAGTGCCGGCGGCAGTGTCTCCGAGGGAGAACCCTTTGGATTGACCTTCGCTTATTTCGTCATAGCGACACAGGAAGTACTTCTGCATAGATTATCGGCTCCCGGCCTAATTCTTGTTCAGGGCGCAAGCGCCTGCTTATTCGGGTGCCGCGAGTCTAATGGACGTATAGCGAATTGTCCCGTCACGCAATATGCCGATAGTGATTTCGTCACCGACACTGTGCTTTTCCAGGGCATTGAGCAGATCGTCGTAGCTGCGAATCGGCTGCTGTTCTATTTCTACAATCACATCGCCTAATTCCCAGCCTCCACCCCGGGTGCGGTGGATACCGCGCAAGCCGGCTTTCTCTGCGGGAAGCCCGGGAGCGGTACGCAAAACGGCGACTCCTTCAAAGCCGTAGCGGCTACTCCACTGGTCCGGGGCGGATTCGATACCAATAATCGGGCGCACCAGGCGGCCGTGATTGATCAGTTCCGGCACAATTTTTTTGACCGTATCCACTGGAATCGCAAAGCCAATACCGACACTGGTGCCACTGGGGCTGTAAATTGCGGTGTTGACCCCGATTAAACGCGCTTGGGAATCCAGCAACGGGCCGCCGGAGTTACCTGGATTAATAGCCGCATCTGTTTGGATAACATTGCGAATGGTGCGGTTGTTGGCGGCTTCAATTTCCCGCCCCAGGGCGCTGACCACACCGGTGGTGAGAGTGGTATCCAGGCCGAACGGGTTGCCGATAGCCAGTACTTTGCGGCCTACCGCGAGATTGCTGGAGGTGCCCACAACCAGCGGTTTTAGCAACTCCCTGGGAGCGTTAATTTTCAGAACTGCCAGATCTTTTTCTGGCGCAGACCCCACCAGCTCGGCCGGCCACTCACTGCGATCCTGCAAAGTAATAGTGATTTGCCGCGCACCCTCAATGACGTGAAAATTGGTGACAATATGGCCCTGAGTGTCCCAGATAAATCCGCTGCCGGCGCCTTTGGGCACTGAGTGGAGGCGCAGGGTCCTGCGATCCCGCACCAGGGTTTCATTGGTGACATAGACCACCGACGGACTGGCAAAATTGAACACCTGCATGGTGTTGCGTTCGTCGTCGGTGGCAAAGGTTTCCGCCTGTGCAGATATTGCCGGTGTAAGCAGTAAAAAGACTGAGATTAAGCTGGCGCGTAGAGTTTTAAGTAGAGTCATTAATACAATCCTCCCTTTGAACTACCGGATTGGAAAAGCAGTGGATACTGTTGCCTTCCGCTTTTTGTCACTGTTTTAAAAAGTGTATCTTGTTCGAAATATCCGAGCGTTATTTGCTGTTTATGGGGGAGCGGAGGTGAGATTTAAAGTTGGAGCTGTTGTTGCTGCGTGATCAATGTACTTACTAGAACAAGTTATGCCCTTCGGCGCGATCTCAACCTGGCATTTTTAGCATGCTTTACCATGTCATCTGCTTGAACCTGTTCTACATCTCCTGGATTTCAAATTTTGCAGCGTCGGGCCCATCTTCCCGAAAGGTTATGATAAACCGCTTAGCAGAATCTCCAGGATTAGCGATCCACATTTCTCGCCAAGCTCTTGAGTCAGCCCTACCAACAGGTTGTTGAATTACAAATTTAAGGATTTTTGCATTAGAGCTAATTCCGGCAACTCTACTTAATTCAGCGACTGTGTCATCAATAAGCTTTTCGTTTGCTAGAGATCCTTCTTCGGCAACTGACGGCTTAATTTGTGAAATTGGCGGTAATTCATCAGAGGATGCGTAGCTTGAAATGATCAGCCATGAGAAAATTAATATGGTCAAAACTTTCATCTTTTTTCCTTAGGTAAGGATCGCCATGATTGATGGCGGCGGTGCGAAAAATATCTAATTACGAAAATTTTGCAGGGCGAGAATACGATCATCCAGTGGTGGGTGCGTGGCCATAAGTGCTCCCATGCTACCGAATATACCGAAGGCTTTCATATTGCCGGGTAGGGGTTCCTCGTGACCGCGATCGGACTCCACCTTGAGTCGTTGCAGTGCGGCAATCATGGATTGGGGGCTGGCCAGTGTGGCGCCGGCATGGTCGGCCCGATATTCACGGCGGCGACTGAACCAGGCGACAATCATCATGGCGAAGAAGCCGAATATGATGTCCATAACAATGGATGTGACAAAATAGCCGATGCCCAATCCCTCTTCGTTGCGCAAGATAACCCGGTCTACGAAGAATCCAACCAAGCGGGCAAGGAACATCACAAAGGTATTTACCACGCCCTGGATCAGTGCCAGCGTCACCATATCGCCATTGGCCACGTGACCAATTTCATGGCCAATTACAGCGCGGGCTTCCTCTCGGCTAAAGCGCTGCAACAGACCGGCACTGACAGAGACCAGGGCGCTGTTGCGATTCCAGCCGGTGGCGAAGGCATTCGCCTGGGGCATTGGAAATATCCCCACATCTGGCATACCGATGCCCGCCTTGCGGGAGAGTTCCCGTACGGTTTCAACCAGCCACTGTTCATCAGCACTGCGGGGTTGCTCGATAATTTGTGTGCGGGTACTGACCCGTGCGATGGTTTTCGATAAGAGCAGGGAAATAAAAGATCCGCCAAAACCAAAAATCGCGCACATCAGCAACAAGGCGCCGAGGTTGAGATCGACACCGTTTGCCTGAAGAATTCCCCCAATTCCAAAAATATTGAAAATAATGCCAACCAATACAAGGACAGCAAGGTTGGTCAGCAGGAATAGCCCAATGCGCAACATCGGATCTCTCCTTTGAGTGAGTGTCTTTACGGAATTATTCCGCGGCTCCACCGGTAAGTTTAGATAGGGTTGGCGCAACTTGCCTTACTGTAGATCGGCACAGCTTGGTCTGCTGTGCCGAGTCCATAGAGTGCGCATGTCTGCGACTCTTTCCGTGGTGTTTGAGGGGAATTACTAGTCAGAGTTTTGGGTGGCAAGGAGGCGGTCGACCTCGCTGGTAAGGTGTTGTTTCAGCTCCGGCTCCAGGTCGTTCCAGTGCACATCCATCAGCGCGCCCTGAAGAGCGTAGAGCATTACTTTGGAGGCGTTAATCCCCCGATTGCGAATGCTGATAAAGGCCTCGACAGGCCCAACCCTGCGCAGATCATCGTGGGAGCGAATGCCAATAGAGTGGAGAATATTGACCGAGGCCAGGCCCAGGTTTTTTAGTTTTAATAGTTCTGATTGACTCGGGTGCATTCGGTTTTCCCTACCAGTTTGAGCGTCCGTTGTCGCAGCCAACCCCTCGACTGCGGCTTTGAACTTAACATAAATTAACAGGTGGCTAACAAACATTACCGCCAGATTATTGTGCGGCGCGCCTGCTTTTGGTGCCCCTGCTTTGGTGCCATAGTTAAGGGCGACTGTCTGCGCTCTGTTAAAGTAGGCATAGCCTGTTGAATAATTTAGCCTGCCCTTTGGAGTTCGCCTAATAATGAGATGCAAATGTTATCGACACCGCTGAAGCGTATGTTATTTGGACTCGGCGATGAGCATGTCATTGTCGACCCAGCTTCTAACCAGCTTTTACATCCCGAAGCACTGATCGCCTTCCAGCGCTTGAGCCGGAATGCCCGTGAAGAGGGGTTTGCCCCTAAAATCGTTTCCGGTTTTCGTGCCTTTGATCGACAACTGTTGATTTGGAATGCCAAAGCACAAGGTCACCGCCCGGTTCTCGATAGTCACGGTACTCCCCTGGATATTGAACAGTTAAGCGAGCGGGAGCTGATCTTCGCCATTCTGCGCTGGTCCGCATTGCCGGGAGCATCCCGTCACCACTGGGGCACTGATTTCGATATTATCGATGCGGCGGCGGTCCCCGCTGACTATGCAGTCCAGCTCACCCCCCAAGAGGTGGTGGACGACGGAGTTTTTGGCGCCTTCCATCGCTGGCTGGATAACCAAATCAGCACGGGTAATAGTTATGGGCTGTTCCGACCCTATGGAGAGGATCGCGGCGGAGTCGCACCGGAACGCTGGCACCTGAGCTATGCCCCCAGGGCCCGAGAGCTTCAGGAACTTCTCAGCGTGGAACGCCTGTCCGAGTTGCTGCAAGAGTCAGAACTATCCCTGGGCACTGCGGTTTGCGAGCACCTTCAGGACATCTATACGCGCTATATCTGGGTTCCGGATCACTGCTACCCCCCATTTAATGGGCAACTATAGCGGCCTGTTGAGATAGGTTGGTTACAGTTCATTACCACCTCATTGGGGGTGGCAAGAAAGCTACTTTGCGATGGAGGCTTCCTCTTGAAAGGGGCTAGTGATCCTGCCAAGCTGCGCCGCAGTGAGTGCCCTGGGGAATATAAGGGAGATGAATTATGGGTGAGGAAGCGGCCGTTCAAGGCCAGCGGGATATCTGGCAGGCGATGCGGGCTGAAGCCTCAGAGGCAGCCGCCGGTGAGCCTATCCTGGCAAGTTATTTCCACAATACCATTTTGCGCCACAAGTCCTTGGATGATGCTATAGCTGATCACCTGGCTTCGGTGCTTGAGCACAATGCCCTCACGGCAACCGCGCTTCAGGAAGTGATTGCCCTGGCTCTGGCCAATGATCCGAGTATTTCCCGCTGTATGGGCGAGGATATTTGCGCTTGGTATGACCGTGACCCGGCATGTGACCAGTACCTGACGCCTTTCCTGTACTTTAAGGGTTTTCACGCCCTGCAATCCCACCGGATAGCGCACTGGTTGTGGAATCAAGGCCGCCATACCTTGGCGCTCTATTTCCAGAGCCAGGTATCGGAGCAGTTTTCGGTGGATATCCACCCGGCAGCGCGATTTGGCTGCGGGATTATGATCGATCACGCCACTGGATTAGTAGTGGGGGAGACCTGTGTGGTTGAGGACAATGTCTCGATTCTCCACTCGGTGACATTGGGTGGCAGTGGCTGCGGCAGTGGCGATCGCCATCCGAAAATTGGCCCCGGAGTGATGATTGGCGCCGGGGCCAAAGTACTGGGTCCGGTTAAGGTGGGAGAGGACGTCAAAATTGCCGCCGGTAGCTTGGTCTTGCACGATGTGCCCGCTCATACAACCGTCGCCGGTGTTCCCGCCCGCCAGGTAGGAGGGCGTGTTGAAGGGGCTCCGGCTTATACCATGGACCAGACTCTGGATTCGGAAGAGTAACTCAGGGAAATATTATTGATGTCGCAATCTACCTACAGTTTGGTTTTTCGCGGTGATTTGGTGGCGGGTTTTACCGCTGGTGATGTAAAAGCCAGTATGGTGCGCCTGTTTAAAAGCAATCCCCAGGCGATAGAGAAACTGTTCAGTGGGCGCCCGCTGGTACTGAAGAAAGGGTTATCTCTGCCCCAGGCACAGCAGTTTCGTGCAAACCTGGCCAAAATAGGCGCACAGGTCAGTATTAAGGATGAGAGCAGCGGAGCAGCTGTTGCCGAGCAAACCAAGCCGAAGGCGGAAACTGCGGCTAGCCCGCAATGGACCTTGGCACCCATGGAGGGAAACCTCGTAAAGGAGCACGAACGCAAGTCGGTGGAACCGGTCAGCGTTGAGGTAGAGCACCTCAGTTTGCGTGCAGCGGAAGGCCAGCTTCTGGATGAGAGTGAGCGCAAGGGGGAGGAGCTATCTCCTGTCCTTGTTCCCAATTGGGAAGTTAACTGACAGGGTCTCTCCTAACAGGCAATAAAAAACCGGCACTAGGCCGGTTTTTTATTGCTCGGAGTCTGCTGAAAGAAGAGGGGATTAGCCTTCTTCTTTCAGGTAGCGCTCGCGGGAAGCCATAACTTCTTTGCGTGCAGCTTCGGCGTCAGCCCAGCCTTCTACTTTAACCCACTTGCCCGCTTCCAGGGCTTTGTAGTTTTCGAAGTAGTGCTCGATCTGCTTGATCAGCAGCTCGGGCAGGTCGCTGATTTCTTCAACGTGATCGTACAACTTGGTCAGCTTGGTGTGCGGTACGGCCAGCAGTTTGGCATCAACACCGGATTCGTCGGTCATGTTCAGAACGCCAACAACACGAGAGCGGATTACAGAACCAACCATTACCGGGTAAGGCGCGACAACCAGCACGTCCAGGGGGTCACCGTCTTCAGACAGAGTCTGGGGCACGTAGCCGTAGTTTGCTGGGTAGAACATCGGAGTGGCAACGAAGCGATCCACAAATACTGCGTCAGAGTCCTTGTCCACTTCGTATTTGATCGGGTCGTGGTTGGCAGGGATCTCGATGATTACGTTGATATCGTTGGGCAGTTCTTTACCTGCCGGGATCTTTTCGAAGCTCATTGCTGGTCCTGAATGAATAGATAACTGAAAATCTGGAGCGCGGATTATATATGCTGAGGGGCTCGGCTGAAAGTCACGCCTGCGCCGGGTTTATGGCGTCGAAGCTCGTCTGGCGGGTCTATCCTGTAACTCGGAGATAACAACAACGGGGCAGGACCAGTCATGGTAAAGGCACGGGAGGTAAAAACCGCTCAGGAGGCCCGCGCAATTGTCGAAGAACGAGGCCTCAGTCATGTCAAAGTGGGCTTATTCGATACCGATGGTGTAATGCGTGGCAAATATATGAGCCGCGCCAAGTTCCTCTCATCCCTGGAAAAGGGCTTCTCGTTTTGCGATGTGGTCCTGGGCTGGGATGTTAAGGATCAGCTCTACGACAACACTCGTTATACCGGTTGGCATACCGGATATCCAGACGCCCCGGTACGTATACTCCCCGATAGCTGCCGTGATGTGCCTTTTGAAGGCGATATGTTGTTGTTTCTCGCGGAGTTTGATGGTCGAGCCCAGGCGCTGTGCCCCCGCGCAGTTCTGCGCAGGGTGATTGAACGCTGTCGCGCATTGGGATTTGATCCCTGTGCCGCCCTGGAGTACGAATTTTTCCTGTTTGACGAAACGCCCGATTCAGTGCGGAACAAGGGTTTCCGCAATTTAAAGCCTTTTACCCCCGATGTGTTTGGCTATTCCATACTGCGAAATTCCGTACACGGAGAGCTGTATCGGGAAATCCTGGAGCTGAGCGAGCGCATGGATTTCCCCTTGGAGGGCTTACACACGGAAACAGGCCCGGGAGTTTTAGAGGCGGCTATTGCAGTGGATGGTGCTGAGGCCGCTGGAGACAAAGCTGCCCTGTTTAAAACCTTTATAAAAGTGCTGGCACAGCGGATGGGTTTGATGGCTACTTTTATGTCCCGCTGGTCCAGTGAGTACCCGGGGCAAAGCGGGCATATTCATTTGTCACTGCGCAATAGTGGCAGCGGTGATTCCGCCTTTCTCGATTCGAGCCAGCCAGATGGTATCAGCCAGATAATGCGTCAGTTCATAGCTGGGCAGCAAAGGCTGATGCCGCAATTCCTTGCCCTGATGGCACCGACCGTTAACAGTTATCGCCGCCTGGTACCCGGTTTTTGGGCGCCGACGGGAGCCAATTGGGGGGTGGAAAACCGCACAACGGCACTGCGTGCTATCCCCGGCGGCGACACTTCCCAGCGCGTCGAGTACCGCTTGGGGGCCGCCGATGCCAACCCCTATTTAGCACTGGCAGCAGCTTTGGGCTCGGGTCTTTACGGTGTTATGCAGCAGTGGCAGCCCAGTGAGCCTGTCGCCGGTAATGCTTACTCGCTGGAGTTGGAAAACGAACAAGTGCTGCCGGGCACACTGTGGGAATCCACGCAGCAATTTAAGGCGTCAGAAGCGGCACAGGAATTATTTGGCAGCGACTTTGTTGAACACTTTTCTGCCAGTCGCGAGTGGGAGGAGCGGGAATATCGCCGCCATGTGAGTGACTGGGAGTTGGAGCGGTACTTCGAAATTATTTAATTGGGAGTATCGACGCCGATGAAGACTACAAAAATCATGCACCATCTTCAGTGTATTTCCCCTATTGATAACAGTGTTTATGTAGAGCGCGCTCTGGCGGGAGAGGTGGAAATCCGTGTAGTGCTGGATCGGGCCAGTAAAGCACAAAAAGCATGGAGGATAACTCCCCTCAATGAGCGCATCGCTATTATCGAGCGGGCTGTGGAAATATTTGCCGTTAAGAAAGAGCGTTTGGGGCGGGAGCTGTGTTGGATGATGGGGCGTCCAATCCGTTATGCAGGAGGAGAAATTAACGGGTTTATGGATCGTGCGCAGACCATGGCACAGCTTGCTACTGAAGCCCTCGCTGACATTCAGTTACCTGAGAAGCCGGGTTTTACCCGGTTTATCCGCCGCGAGCCCTTAGGGGTCTCCCTGGTAATTGCCCCGTGGAATTACCCTTACCTAACGGCGGTTAATGCAGTGGTACCGGCACTGCTATCGGGCAATGCAGTGATTTTAAAACACTCGGCGCAGACGCCGCTGTGTGCTGAGCGAATGGTGGAGATTTTTCGCGAGGCGGGACTGCCCTACGGTGTTTTTCAGTTTCTTCATTTAAATCATGCTTATACCCAGCGATTAGCTTGTGCGGGGGAAATCCAGCATGTTGCCTTCACCGGCTCGGTTGGCGCTGGAGCGAACCTAGAACGCACAGTTGCCGGTCGATTTATTCAAGTGGGACTTGAACTGGGGGGAAAAGATCCAGCTTATGTCCGTGCCGATGCCGATATTAACCAGGCTGTGGCTGCGGTAGTCGACGGCGCCTATTTTAATTCCGGGCAGTCCTGTTGCGGTATTGAGCGGGCCTATGTGCATGAAGATATTTTTTCTGAGTTTATTTCCCAAGCGGTCGACTTACTGCGTGACTATCGACTGGGGCGCCCGGATCAAGTGGAAACCACTTTGGGGCCTTTGGTGCGTGCGGAAGCTGCAGACCGGGCTCGCGCACAGGTGGATGAAGCGATAGCGGAGGGCGCGAAGGTCCACTTGGATGTGAATGAATTCCCAATGGACAAGCGGGGTACCCAATATATGGCACCGCAACTGTTAACCCGGGTGCGACACCACATGCGAGTGATGCGCGAGGAGACTTTTGGGCCGGTGCTGGGGGTGCAGAAAGTGCACGATGATGGCGAAGCTCTAGAATTTATGAATAACAGCCCATTTGGTCTCACTGCGGCTATTTTTACCCGCGATGAAGATGTTGCAATGGAGATGGGAGGGTATTTAGAGGCCGGCACTGTTTTTTTAAATCGTTGTGATTACCTGGATCCGGAATTGGCCTGGACGGGTGTTAAGCAATCTGGTCGTGGATGTACGCTTTCTAAAATTGGATTTGAGAATTTAACCCGCCCCAAGTCATTTCATTTTAAATATGATGGTTAGCGGGAACGATTGCCGGATGCAGAAAGTGAAATTGTCTGCCTGTTTTCCGAAAGGTCACAGCCTATTTTGAATATGCAAAAGTGACAGAGCGTCAGAGAGGAAATTGTGGATAAATACCATGTCAACTGGAATTATCCCACGACCGTTTGGGTTGGCCCCGGTCGCATTACTGAATTGGCTGAAGCTTGCCTGGAGCTGAATATTCACAAGCCTCTGTTAGTTACTGATCCTACAGTCGCCGCATTGCCACTGGTCGATAGTGCGATTAACCCATGCCAACAGGTGGGTCTGGAAGTTAGCGTTTTTTCCAAAATCAAAGGTAATCCCAATGAGATAAATATCGCCGATGGGGTGGCCAAGCTACGTGAGCAGAAGTGCGATGGGGTTATTGCCTTGGGCGGGGGCTCGGCCCTGGATGCGGGCAAAGCCATTGCCCTTATGGCGGGACAGCAGCACAGTATTTGGGATTTTGAGGATATTGGCGACAACTACAGGCGTGTGGACCCAGAGGGTATTTTACCGTTGATTGCCATTCCCACGACGGCTGGCACAGGTTCTGAAGTTGGTCGGGTTGCGGTAATTACCGATGAGAAAGCACAGGTTAAGAGGCTGATTTTCCATCCGCGCATGATGCCGGATATCGTTATTCTCGATGCTCAATTGACTATGGGGTTGCCCCCAGACCTCACCGCAGCGACGGGAATGGATGCGCTGTCACACAATCTGGAGTCTTTTTACTCCCCTCAATACCATCCTATGGCCGAGGGAATTGCCCTAGAGGGGATGCGCCTGATCAAGGAGTATTTGCCTCGAGCTTATGCTATAGGCGCAGAACTCGAGGCGCGCCAGCAAATGTTGGTAGCTTCCTGTATGGGGGCTACAGCTTTCCAGCGGGGCTTGGGCGCTATCCACGCCCTGGCACATCCATTGGGGGCCCTGTATGACAAGCACCACGGTTTGTTAAATGCGATATTGATGCCCTACGTTCTGATCGCCAACCGTCCAGCCATCCAGGTGCCTATGGGGCATCTGGCACTTTATCTACAACTGGCCGGTAATGAGATGTTTGATAGCGGATTTGATGCGGTACTCAACTGGTTGCTCGGATTGCGCAAACAGCTGGGGATTCCCCACAGCCTGTCGGAGATTGGAATTGATGACACTGATGCCGACAGAGTTGGGAAAATGGCATCGGTGGAGCCTTCCGCTAGTACTAACCCGATGCGTTTTAATGGGATAGAGTATCGGGATATTTTCTTGCGCGCCTGTGAAGGTACCGTCACCCTGTAATAAATTCCTGCGAATAGACGACAGAAGAGAATGTGTTCCATCGACAATCGGTAAAGGACTGAATGATGCGCAGTATTATTGCTCTCTTGTTCCTCTCATTGGCCAGTATTTCCCTGGCTCAGGATTCATCGAATATTCGCACGGCTATTTTTGCAGGAGGGTGTTTCTGGTGCATGGAGCCGCCATTTGACAAGGTCGATGGCGTCCTGGAAACCACCTCAGGATACAGCGGTGGCCATGTCAAAAACCCGACCTATGAACAGGTATCTTCCGGTGGTACGGGGCATGCGGAAGTTGTTCAGGTAAAGTACGATGCGAATAAAGTCAGCTATTCCGACTTACTGAATATTTTTTGGCACAACGTTGACCCTTTTGATTCCGGTGGTCAATTTTGCGATCGCGGTGATCAGTACCGAGCCGAGATTTTTTACGGCAGTCAAGAAGAAAAGGTGTTAGCAGAGGAGAGCAAGAAAAAGGTAGAAGCGGAGTTGGGTAAAAAGGTGGTGACACAAATAAAACCCGCTGCAACCTTTTATCCCGCAGAGGCCTACCATCAGGACTATTACCAACGTAATCCTCTGCGTTACAAGTATTATCGCTACCGCTGTGGGCGTGATAAGCGCTTAGAGGAGGTCTGGGGGAAAGCGCCAAGTTAACGGATTGCCTCTCCGCAGGGTGAATATGGCACCGAGTCCCACTTTGTTTGACGGGGAAGTCCTGGAAACAATCAATGATTTTCCAGTGCTTTACCGTTATATACCGGCGGTTAGTACCAGTCCGCTAATGGTATTTATTCCAGGCACAGCACATCTAGCGCGTATTTTCTACGGCTATCCCGGTGGCCGCTCAGATGATTTTATAAGTCACTGGGTCAATCTAGCGGGTTTTCCCTTCCTTGCTATTTCTTACCCTATGGAAAATGCGGTTTTTTGCAGTACTCACCCGGAGTTTACAATTCAAGATTGGGGAGATCAGGCTGCAGAAATTATTGCCAAGATTTTGTCTGAATATAACCTTCCAAATTCGGTAGTGGTGTGCGGCTGGAGTATGGGAGGGAAAATCGCTGGGGCTCTAGGGAGGGCGGCGAAAGCCTTGAATTTTTCGATTGAATGCTTTGTGGCTATGGCCGCAGAACCCGCGTTGCCGGGCTTTCTTCCCGAAGCTAATGCCAAGGCCATCGAAATGACAGTTGATGGGATGGCCAGTCGAAAGGGCATATATCCTGCCTTTTTGGCCGCGCTTGATGAGCAGAACACCTTGAACCAACACACAATTATCCCCAAAGATATCTATCGGGAGGCGTTCCTTGGAGCAATTCCCATCGCGCTTATTGGCACTGGATTAATGTATGATGGGCAAGGGTTTAAGGAAGATCTTTCCAGGGCATTGAAAACGGCAAACACCTTTGACTTCTTGGACTATCCAATTCCCGTTGTTATTCAGAGTGATTCAATGGGGGATTTGGAAAACGTGCTGTGCAATATTGATGATTGGGCATTTATTCGCAATCGAGTTCTTGCCAGTAAACTTTTAGGAGGTGCATCTCCAGAGCAGATTCCAAGGGAAAGATGGGAGCTAGTACAGCTTATTATCCGCTCGTCTTCCGCTTATTTTTCACAGACCGTTACAGGTAACCATTTCTTCTTTGTTGGCGCTATTGGGGCGCGCACTACTGTTGAAAGTATCGAAAAGCTTTTGGTCAGGGTGAGAAGTATCCAGTCCTAATAAAGCACTTCTTAATAGCCTCATGGTGCTCTGGTTAAGCTGTCAGAGATTTTTAAATTAACATTTTGGTTATTTTACGATCTGCTCTACTTGTTTAAGGCTTACTACTGGGGTGGAAGAAAAGAATCACCATAGGGTCCAAGCGCGGTGTATTCTTCCCTTCTCCCTTTTTAGTAGGCTATGCGGGTTGTAAGGCTTTTTCATGCTGATATTGGGTGAAATAGAGTTTCTCAGAAAGCTCGGTAATGAAATCGATGTTTTCGACCTTGTCGGCCATGCTTTCCATTCGGTCTTCTCCATTTAATGCCCCCCAGATGCTAGCAGCCATGGCACCCAAGGTATCTGTGTCACCACCTAGAGAAAAAATATTAGCTAATACAGACGTTAAAGGAGAGTTTCGATACTTAAGTCCAAAGTAAATGGCGGTGATACAGGACTCTGGCGCGGTAATGCCATTACCTAGCCATTGCTTGATTTGCTGCGGATGTGGGATTTTCTGATTAAACAGTAGAGTCGCACACTTTTCCAGTTTGTAGCGATATAATTCGGACTTACAACTTACTTCCAGTTTGTTCAATATCTCTCTGTTTGAACGGTCTTGCAGGGATTCACAGATGGCGATAGCGATCAAGTATGCTCCCTCGACAGCAACTGGATGGGCGTGGGTAATTTCAGACACCGATTGTACATATTGCTTGAGGCGATAGTCATTTTGGGGATGGCAGAGGGCAATAATAGGTGCTCTCATGGCGGCCCCATTGCCGATAGAACCATGCTTAAATTTTTTTCGGTTTAAATCTTGCCAGCGTTTACCATCCCTGACGCCTTTGAGTAGTTTCGCTGCACTGGGACCATACCCTCTGCTCCAGCGATAACTTTGGGCAAACTTTTTGGCTATATGGTCCTGGTCAAGGTAATTATGCTCAAGAAAGGAGGTCGCAATATCAATAGACATCTGCGTGTCATCGGTGTAACGCTTTTTACCCTGTTCGGTTTTCCCGATAATTTTCCAGAGTTGTCTTTCTAGAACGCCACCCTCGTACGGGGCGCCAAATGAATCGCCGATGGCTATTCCTTTAAAGCAACCTCTATATTTACTCAGCTTTATCATTTTTTGATTTCTATACCTTATTCTCAGGGGAAGTCGCTACTAGCTATAAGGACCACTATTAATTGCTGTTATAAGTAACAGTTTTATTCTAGAAAACATATATTGGCAGTTGATGGCCATCGAGGGAAAGGGTTTTATTTTAGGTGAGAGCGAGCCGATATTTAAAACTAATCGGCTCGCCACTAAAGTCGCTATATCATTTAATTAATACAGGCATCGTTAGCACTTCCAAAAGTATTTCTAATCCATACATTGCCAGTGCAAGCAGGGTGATTGTGGTCAGCAAGATCTGCGCCGGCATTATTTTCCGCGGTATTGCCAATGATCAAGTATCCGACTTGACCCAATCCCAACATCATAATGCCGTTAACGCCGTTATTATCTGATAGATTGTTGGCAACAATGCCGCCATCCCCACTATCAATTACAATCCCACTCGACGTATTGAGATTCGTCTCATTGAATCTGATGAGAGTATTGTCACCAACAATCTTTATTCCTTGGAGACCGTTACTTGATGCATAAGAGTATCTCACACGATTACCGTCACCCATAACGCGTATACCCATACCCCCATTGCCGCTAGCATCGGAGGCTTCAACAGTATTACCTGAACTCCAAAGGGCGATTCCTGCAATAGAGTTTGACGAAGCAGTGATATCAAAGATTTGATGGCTGCCATCACCTTCGGCAGATACGCCATTGTTACAGTTTGTGATAGTGCTTCCACCAACAGTATCCTCAAGGATTCTATCGCTGTCTTTCAATTGAATGCCAATTCCACTGCCATCGCAGCTGAGGTGGTAACCCGCCATATCGAGTGATCCGCCAGCATCTATCACGAGTGCAGGATGGCTTGCGCAGCCAAGAATATCGCTGGTAAGTGATTCTGCGGTTGTAATGGTATCTCCACAGCTGACAGCTGAAGCGACGGCGGAGAGTGATAGTGCGGCAATACCGGAAACAGCGAGCAATGATGCTTTTATAGAATTCATATTTCTATTTTTCATATCAAATTTCCCTAATTATCTGAGTAATTAAAAAAGAGAGTGAACACCCAAAGCCATGGAGATTGTGACCTAGGTTTGGGAAAGAGCCATAGGAAATTTTTCCTAATTTATTGGGTTTTATTTGATATTTTGGTGATAATAGATTGTTTTTATTCTATTAAAATATTTACTTTTTTATTTTAGGTGGGGGTGCTTAATACTGGTGCGAAAAATGAAGAAACCTGCATTATAAAAATAAGTTTTGTTTAGGTGTGTTATGGCTACTTTTTCAGGGTTTTTGCGAGAATCTTTGCGCAATCTGCCCTCTGTTCGAAAGTTGTGTTGGCAAATCCGAGCACCAATCCTGGATCCTCAGTTTTATTGGAATAGAAGAGCGATAGTGGTGTGCTGCCAAATCCGTATTCGCGTAGTTTTTTTGAAAGGGTGATGTCGTCGTGTCCCGGCGTAGATATTACCAAGTGCATACCGGCGCTACTGGCAATTAGTCCGGCTGGAGGTGGTATTTCTTCTCTAATAAGCTGACAGAAATGTTCCCATTTCTTCATATAGTTAGCACGCATTTTGCGAAGATGTCGCACAAAATGCCCCTCATCGAGAAAGTCTGCCACGACAGCTTGTGTGACTAAGGGGGAGTGGCCAGATAACATTTCTTTGGCTTGGGTAAATGCCTCTACGGTGGAACTAGGCACCACTAAATAGCCTAATCGTAGGCTGGGTAGTAAGGTCTTACTAAAGCTCCCCATGTAGAGCACAGGTGTATTTTCACCCATGCCCTGAAGTGCTGCGATGGGTTTGTGTTGGAATGAAAATTCACTGTCGTAATCATCTTCAATAATCCAGCAGCTTGCCTCTGTCGCCCAATCCAATAATTTGATTCGTTCACCAGCAGGCATAACACCACCCATTGGGTACTGATGTGTTGGTGTGGTAAAAAGTAACTTGGCTTGGGTTGCACTATTGACCAGCTTATCAACATCCAAGTGCTTATCTTTCAGGTTCGCTGGTACGAGCTTTGCTCCAACAGATTGGAAAGCTGTTCGAGCACGGCGATATCCCGGATTTTCTATATAAACCTTGTCTCCCTGGTTAATCGCGACTATTGCACATAAATTCAGGGCCTCCTGAGCTCCATTGGTAATAATAATTTGTTCAGCGTTACAGCAAACTCCCCGGGAGTTGCGCAAGTATTCAGTAAGTGCCATACGCAAAGGTAAATAACCTTGGCTTTGCCCGTAACCTGTGAGAGCTAACCTGGATTGGTGGCGGCGGTATAATTTGTTCCAAATAGTGAATGGAAATGCGCTTAGATCCGGTAGGCCGGGGGTGAAGGGAAGAGATTGATCTTCACTTTTCTTACCCCAAGATAAAGTCTGTGCAAAATCACCATAGTGAGAAAGTGATGGTAAGTACCTATTCCTCTGTGCTTGCCAACCTTGCCTGTGTGTTTTCTTTGTGTAGGCCGGCAATTCGGGAGATACAAATACGCCTTTCCCTGGATGGCTGGTAAGGAAGCCCTTCGCTTTGAGCTGGTCCAGAACTAATGTCACTGTATTGCGGCTGATAGAGAGGGATTCTGCCAACCGGCGCGAGGAGGGGAGCTTGGTACCAGCAGCCAGCCGGCCGTTGCAGATCCAATCTACCAATTGCCGATACAACTGTTCCTGTAGCGGCTGGCCTGATTCGAGAGTTAGGTCTGTAAGCTCGGCGGCACTCAAAACTGGCACCATAAAATAGTTAAAACTGGCGCTTATCAGCGTACCAGCAAGATCCTACATTGGCGATATCTATTTCATACCAGAGTGAATTAAAGGAGGTTTTATGAATTTACATTCGCCAATCTCTGATGAATTGCCAACCTCAGCGAAGAGTCGTGTACGTCGTGCTCCCAAGCGTGCCAGTTATCGGCGAGAGGATATTTATAAGCTTGTCGACGAGCTAAAACTGGGCCATGTCGGTTTTTTTGAAGACGGTGAAGTCATCATTATTCCCTTAACCATTTGGCGCCTGGGGGAGTTTTTGTATTTTCACCTGGCTAACAAGAGCCGGCTACAAAAACTATTGGAGGCAGGGGAACAGGTCTGTATTTCATTTGCCCGCTGCGATGAGTGGGTACTGGCCAAGTCAGCTTATCATCACAGTGCTAATTATCGCTCCGCGGTATTGTTTTGCCGAGGTGAGAGGGTCAAAGAGCAGCGGGAATTTGATGCGGTTTTTAAAGCGATTATTGACGATATAGAGCCGGGGCGCTGGGATCAGGTGCGCCTCCCCAGCCTACAGGAGCGCAAGGGAACAGCTTTGATGCGCCTGACCATAGTGGAGGGGGCTTTCAAAAGCCGAACTGGCGCACCATCAGATAATAAAGAGGACTTGGCTCTGCCTGTATGGAGTGGGGTCAAGCCTGTGTGCCCGTTTCGCTAGTGTTCAATTTAGCAAAGTAAAGGGAGCCTTATAGGGCCTCTGCCACTACTTTTAATGCGATTTGAATGATCTCCTGTTGGCCGGCTTCAATATCGGGGATCACACCCTGTCCTTCCCAGTTGGGGCGGCTGCCGGCAATCGTAGAAACCGGGCGTTTATCTGGGATACCGATTTTAAAGCCATAGGGGAGGGATTGGGGAGACTCCATCATATGTGCCCCACCGGCGCTGGCATTACCGATAATCGTGGCTCGGCCCAGCTGTTGTAGTGCGAAGGCGGTACTCTCAGATGCAGAGAAGGATCTCCCATCAATCAGAATGACCATTGGTCTGTCACTCCCATAGCTGGGCCAGGGTTGAGGTGAAATACGTTTCGGTATTTCTCTCCCCTTGCGGCTTTCAATAACAAAGGGAAAGGGAGAATGGGGGTCAATAAATGACTGCAGAACAGCATTGGCGGTTTCTTCGTCTCCGCCGCCATTACTGCGTAAATCGAGTATTAGGCCCTCGCTGTGGCGAAGCAGGGTGAAAGCCGCAGCGAGGGTTTGGTGGGCATTTTTATAGGTGTGGAAAGAAGAGAGGGAAAGGTAGCCAATGTTACCGGGAAGAATCTCAATTTTCTTAACGCCGTAGTTATTGCTGGGCGCTTCAGCCTGCCACTGTTCAATCCAATTGTGGGCTTCTTTTTGGTTATCTATATGCTCTATATAGAAATGCTTATCACCGGAAAGGGTGCGAATTTCTTTGGTAAGTGCGCTGGCTAATTGTTGGTAGTCACTACAAAGATGATTAAAGTGTTTGGATTCTGCCAAGCTATTGAGTTGAGCAGATAGCGCCTGTCCTTTTTCCTCCAATATATAGTGCTTCTGAATAGCTACTGCAGCAGCTTTAATAACCGGGCCTGTCTCAAACTGGCAGGAACTCATTGCGCCGGAACTTGCCGCGAGAGACATGGAAAAAAAACTGATTAATACCGCTAAACTCATCTTGAGTTGGCGTTTCATATTTATGTAGCCTCTATTGATAGATTTTCTTGTATCCGCTCTAAATAAGGACGTTTCTCTAAAGCTTGAATTGTTTGATTGAGCAGCTCTGATAGTTCTGTCGGTAATTCGCTATTGAGGGACTGCTCAGCTTCCAGAGTTGCTATCCACTGCTGTTTTAACTTGGGTATCAACGCACTGCCTTTGCGGGTCAAGCGTATTTTGCGCTGGCGAGCATCTTCTCCAGAAGAGGTCTGTACCAGCCCTTGTTTAATCATGTCTTTTACAGTTTGACTCACTGCGGGCTGGGAAATGTGGGTGCTCGCTACCACCTCACTAATGGTGATATCTCTCTTGTGGATAAGTGCACGCATTATCGGGGTGTAGCGGGGTTTGTAATTCTCCAGGCCACAGGCCCTATAGCTCTCTGCTACATCGCCATCCAGTAATTCCAGAATGTGACGAAGCTGAGTCCCCAGTTGGCTGTATTTCATAAAAGCTGTTCCATAAGCACTTATATAAGTGACTATATAATTTTTAGCGAACTTTTCAAGCTTCTTTGCCGCTATTCATCACCCCGCACAAATTCTTTGGCGCTTTTTTTGCATTGTGTGGCGAGTTTGGCGGGTTTTGTGTGAAATGGATTTTTGAACAAAGAGCTGAAATTTAAATTTCATATTTCATTCATCGAACTTTAGGAATTAACCGCCAATCTTTGCGCCGCGTGATCTGTGTCAGGTACGAGTGAAGAGAACATTATGAAAGAGATTGGCTTGGCTGCCCTTGCAGCCCTGGGGTTACCATTTTTGGCTGAAGAGGTCCAAGCCAGCGACCTCATTATTTCTGAATATATCGAGGGCAGTAGCAATAATAAGGCCCTTGAAATTTACAATGGCACGGGTGCAGCGGTTGACCTCAGTAGCTACAGCATTGAACTTTACTTCAATGGCTCCTCTGCGGCGGCTTCAACCATCGCCCTAAGTGGCAGCTTGGCAGACGGCGATGTTTACGTATTCGCCCACGCTAGTGCTGATTCCTCAATCCTGTCAGTAGCCGATCAGATTTATACCAGCGGCCTGTTTAACGGGGATGATGCGGTTGCCCTGAGTGGCCCCAATGGATATGTGGATGTTATCGGCCAGATCGGTGTTGATCCCGGTAGCCAATGGGGCGATAGCGGCCTGGGCACCCAAAATCAAACCTTAATCCGCGACTGGGGTGTGAGCGAAGGCCGTGTTGATGGCAGCACGGATTTTGACCCAGGCTCAGAGTGGTCTAGCTTGGGGCAGGATGACTTTTCCAACCTCGGCTGGCACAGCGAAGACGGCACTGGTGGTGGAGATGACGGCGGTGATGACGATGTTGTTCTCGGCGATTGTGGAGATGTTTCTACATTAATCAGCCAGATTCAGGGTGATGAGTTTGAAAGCGCTCTGGAAGATGAGCGCCACGTAATTGAAGCGGTTGTTGTTGGTGATTTCCAAGATACCAGCACCGGCCTTTCCGGCTTCTTCCTGCAAGAGGAAGACAGTGACCAGGATGGCCAGATCAATACCTCTGAGGGGCTGTTTGTACACGACAAAGGCTTCGGTGTAGATGTGCAAGTCGGAGACTTGGTTCGCGTCGGTGGTGTGGTTACTGAATACTATGACTTTACCGAATTAGATGAGGTTGATGGCGTTACGGTTTGCGGTAGCGGCTACAGTGTCACTGCCGAGGAAGTCTCCCTGCCGTTTAGTTCTGCTGAAGAGCAGGAGCAATACGAGGGGATGTTGGTTGAGTTCCCGCAAGCCCTGATGGTGAATGACCACTATAACCTGGGGCGCTATGGTGAAGTCACCCTGGCCAATGGCCGTCTCTATATTCCCACCCACAACAATGAGCCTGGGGTTGCAGCCGTAGCACAGGAAAGTGCTAACGATCTGAACAGGATTGTGCTGGACGATGGTTCCAGCGTGCAGAACCCGGAAGCGGTGCCGTACCCGGTCTCCGGTCTCAGTGCCAGTAATACCTTACGCAATGGCGATACGGTAGAGGGGTTGCGCGGAGTAATGGGGTATAGCTACAGCGCCTACCGAGTACATCCCGTGGAGGCGCCAGAATTTGTTGCTGCCAACCTGCGTGAAAGCGCTCCACAATTACCGGGTAAGGGCAGTTTAAAGATCGCCAGCTTTAATGTTCTGAATTATTTTAATGGCGATGGTTATGGCGGCGGTTTCCCTACCTCCCGTGGGGCTGATACTGAAGAAGAATTCCTGCGCCAGAGAAATAAAATTATCTCCGCTATTTTAGGCCTGGATGCCGATGTAGTTGGCTTAATGGAAATTGAGAACGATGGCTACGGTTCGGAAAGTGCTATTCAGGATTTAATTAATGGTCTTAACGCGGCTACTGGCAGTGAAAACTATCAATTTATTAATCCAGACCTGGCTCAACTGGGCACCGATGAAATTACTGTGGGGCTGATTTATCGCAGCGATCGGGTAATGCCTATAGGCGCTGCTGCGACAACTGATAGCTATCCCTTTGATGACGGTAACCGCCAACCACTGCTGCAGGCTTTTGCCGAACTATCAAGTGGTGAAGAGCTGGCCGTGGTGGTCAATCACTTTAAATCAAAGGGAAGTTGTCCTGACGATGGCAGTTTGAACGATGATCTGGGTGATGGACAGGGCTGCTGGAACTCGCTGCGCACCGAAGCCGCAGATGCCCTGGTTTCATGGATTGATTCTGACCCGACAGGTAGCGGCACCGATCGTGTTCTGGTGCTCGGTGACCTCAATAGCTACGCCCGTGAAAACCCAATTAGCACTCTAAAGGACGCTGGTTACGCTGATTTGTTGGAGGTTTTCGGTGAAGGAGAAGCTTACTCCTATGTCTACAGCGGTGAGTCCGGCTACTTGGATCACGCCCTCGCCAGTGAATCACTGGCTCCTTTGGTAACAGGTGCGGCCGATTGGCATATCAATGCCGACGAGCCTCGGGTGCTGGATTACAACATCGAGAATAAAACCGATGAGCAGGTGGAGAGTTTCTACTCGACTGATGCATTCCGCGCTTCAGATCACGATCCGCTTGTGGTTGAACTGGATCTGGGGGCAGATAACCAGGAGCCGGTTGCTGGGTTTGAGTGGGGTGTTGAAGGCTTCGAAGTGAACTACTTCGACAGCAGCATCGATACCGATGGCACTATCGTTAGCTGGGCCTGGGATTTTGGTGATGGCACTACCAGTACTGAGCAAAACCCCAGTCATAGCTACGATGCAGCAGGCACTTATTCAGTAATCCTCCAGGTTGAGGACGATAGGGGAGCGATCTCCACTGTTGAGCAGCTTGTACCAGTTGAGGAGGTTGTTGATCTTCGGGCTGATTTTAAAGTCCACACATTCCTGCGCTGGGTGTGGGTCGAAGAGCGCAGTAGTTACGATGGCGACGGTAACCTGAGCTATGAGTGGGACTTTGGAGATGGCACCAGCCGCACTGGTCCCATGGCACTGCATCGCTATGCCACCGGTGGTAGTTATGAAATTACCCTGACTGTGAAAGACGATTTCGGTAATGAAGATAAAGCCTACCGTGAAATTGAGATTCGCAAGCCGTTTTGGCACTGAGATGGATATCAACAACAATAAATAATTAACTCCACATATTGAACGGTCGGATATTAAGGCAAGAGATATTCGGCCGTTTTCTTTCCTCCCTGCGTTAATTGCGTATTTTTCTTCTTTACCTTCGTGGGTATATGCCCGAGTGTTTCACTTCCTCGTTTTCATATTGGTAGCCCGGCAAGGCTCCATTGCGAGTCATTAAAATCTTTCTTATATGGACCATTGGAGGGGAAAGTGTTTGTGCGTGCCCGATCCCTGAATTGGAAAAAGACTTGAGTAAAGTGCCTAAGATGTCTTTCTGGAGTATTGAGGCATCATTGGGGCCTATCGGAGGCGTATCAAAATAGATAAATATTTAATGCAAGGAGTGTCGTTTTCAGTCAGCGTGTGTTTTATTGCTTCAGGTAAATCAGTTACTAGTGATCGGCGAAGCTATTAAACCACTGGGGGAGGCATAGTTTGCAGGCATTTAAGACATTGGAAGGTTTAAGCCTGGAATGGACCGGCACACACTATTCAAAACAAGGTGATTTCCCCGACCTTTCTACCCACACGGTAACCTATGAAACCGCGACACATTGTTATGTTACGGCGTCGGGAGAGTTAGTTGGGGAAGCTTCATATACCTATGAAGCCATGGACGATAGGATGGCGGCGTTGATTTATCGGCCTGATATATATCAGGGGCGAAAAGGTGTGATCCTTTATGCGGTGCTCGATTTTGTACAGATGATGGATCGCGCCATTATTCTCTATCAGGATCTGCCACTAGCGCTGGCAAATGGCAGTTTTCGGGTGGTGAATACCCCTGTGCGACCTACAGCCTGAAAATTGAAAAATAAGGAAAATGGTGAGCTTATGAGAGAGTGCGAGAAAATTAATTATATTGAGTTGCCCTCCAGGGATTTGGGTAAGACAAAAGCATTCTTTACCGAGGCTTTTAATTGGACTTTTACCGATTACGGTCCGGAGTACACTGCTTTTTCAAATGCGGGATTGGACGGTGGTTTTTTCAAGGCAGAGTTGCAAAGCACTACCGAAAATGGATCTGCATTAGTGGTGTTATACAGCCGCGACCTGGAGGGTACCCTGGAAAAGGTGACGCGATGCGGAGCCGAAATAGCCAAGCCAATTTTCCCGTTTCCCGGTGGCAGGCGCTTCCATTTTAGGGAACCTTGCGGCAATGAATTTGCGGTTTGGTCTGATGTGGAGTCTGCGTAGAGGCGTTTACAGAAAAAAGCCCCCGATTTTACTCGGAGGCTTTTGGGAGACTGGCAACCGTTTCTATTAAGCTTCGAAATCGGTACCCAGCTTCTTTTCCACCAGCTGCTTTTTCAGGGTGGCGTACTGGGGAATGCCCTTTTTGTAGGGAGGGTAGTCCTCGCCTTGAATTAATGGCAGCAGGTACTTGCGTCCCTCTTCAGTAATTCCAAAGCCGTCTTCGCTGATATATTCGCGCGGCATAAATTTTTCTACGTTGGCGACTTCAGACAGTGGTGCCTCTGCGATGGACCAGCTGTACTCTTCACCTTCTGCGCGAATAATGGCTGGCATAATGGCATTTTTGCCTGCTACAGCCATTTCCACTGCGGCGCGACCTACGGCGTAGGCTTGCTCAACGTCGGTAGCAGAAGCGATATGGCGGGCGGCGCGCTGGAGGTAATCTGCCAGGGCCCAGTGGTACTTCAGGCCGAGTTCGCTTTTGACCATGTTGGCCAGGGTCGGTGCAACACCGCCCAACTGCTTGTGACCAAAGGCGTCGGTGGTGCCGGCATCGGCAAGGAAGGTGCCGTCGCCGTACTGGGCGCCTTCGGAGGCGACGATAACGCAGTAGCCTTTCTCGTCTACGGTCTTTTGTACCTTGGCGAGAAACTTCTCTTTATCGAAAGCGATTTCCGGGAACAGGATAATATGGGGTGCATCGCCTTCCTGTTCTTGGGCCAGAGCGCCGGCAGCGGCAATCCAGCCCGCGTGACGGCCCATCACCTCGAGAATAAATACCTTGGTGGAAGTAGCGCACATGGAGGCCACGTCCATGGCCGCTTCCTTGGTGGAAACGGCAACATATTTGGCAACGGAGCCAAAGCCCGGGCAGTTATCGGTCAGGGGCAGGTCGTTATCCACAGTTTTGGGAATATGGATGGCCTGGATTGGATAACCCATGGTCTCGGACAGTTGGGATACTTTCAGGCAGGTGTCTGCGGAGTCTCCACCACCGTTGTAAAAGAAGTAGCCAATATTGTGCGCTTTGAAGACTTCGATCAGGCGCTCGTATTCTGCGCGGTTCTCTTCCAGGCTCTTCAGTTTATAGCGGCAGGAACCAAAGGCACCGGAAGGGGTGTGGCGCAGTGCAGCAATATCCTCTGCGCTCTCTTGGCTCACGTCGATCAGCTCCTCTCGCAGCGCGCCGAGAATACCGTTTAGCCCTGCGTAGACATTGCCAATCTGGTCCGGGTTTTCACGCGCAGCTTCAATTACGCCGCAGGCGGATGCGTTGATCACGGCGGTAACGCCACCGGACTGCGCATAAAAGGCGTTCTTTTTCGACATGGTTATCCTGTGCTTATAGAGATATAGAGAAGTATCCCGATCCGGTAGTCCGCCTCGCATCTAGTTTTAAACATTTGTGCCAGTGGGGATAACCGGGAGCTCGTATCGGGTGTCGACCCTTTCGGGAAAATTCCTACCACCGTACCGGGGATGAGGCCGACCAATGCGGGGGCGGAGTCTAATGGAATAGCGAGTAAATTGCATGGTAACTGGGGTATTTGGCAATTACTGGCCCGAATTGCCGTGTTAAGCTTGCGCCGCAACCCGTAGGAGTACATTTTTCCGCTATGCATATTCATATTCTAGGTATTTGCGGCACATTTATGGGCAGTTTGGCCCAACTGGCGGTGGCGGAAGGGCACCGCGTAACCGGCAGTGACGCCAATGTTTATCCACCTATGAGCACCCAGTTGCAACAGGCGGGTATCCAAATTACCGAGGGCTATGATCCCGCACAGCTGGAGCCCGCCCCGGACCTGGTGATTATTGGCAATGCCATGTCCCGGGGAAATCCGGCAGTAGAGGCGGTGCTGGAAAAAGGGTTGGCTTACACCTCTGGCGCCCAGTGGTTGTGCGATCACTTCCTGGGTGGCCGCTGGGTATTGGCGGTTTCCGGAACCCACGGTAAAACCACCACCGCCAGTATGCTGGCCTGGATTTTGGAAGCGGCAGATATGCAGCCCGGCTTCCTGATTGGTGGAGTTCCGGCTAATTTTGGTGTCTCTGCTCGTTTGGGAGAGTCTCCCTTCTTTATTGTTGAGGCGGATGAGTATGACACTGCCTTTTTCGACAAGCGTTCCAAGTTTGTGCACTACCGCCCGCGCACGGTGATTATCAACAATCTCGAATTTGACCACGCAGATATCTTTGAGGACCTGGCGGCAATCCAAAAACAATTCCATCACCTGGTACGAACTGTGCCTGCTAGCGGCTTGATAGTGGCCTCTGCCGAAGAGAATGTAGAGCAGGTGCTTGATAAAGGCTGCTGGAGTGAAGTACAGCGGGTTGGCAGCGAGTCTGCCGATGGTGTGCGAGTGGGTGATTGGTGCGCAGTGGATATTGCCGCTGATGGCAGCAGCTTTACGGTTCAGTTTAAAGGCGAAGCTGTGGCGCGGGTCGAGTGGGACCTGACCGGGCAGCACAATGTGCAAAATGGCCTCGCGGCTATGGCTGCGGCGCGGCATGTGGGTGTCACCCCAGATTTGAGTGCGGCAGCTCTGGCACGCTTCCAGGGGGTTAAACGCCGTATGGAGTGCCTGGGAGAAGTGGCCGGCATCCGTGTTTACGATGATTTTGCCCATCACCCCACCGCGATTGAATCCACCCTAAATGGCCTGCGGGCGAAGGTTGGGGAGGATAAAATCATTGCCCTGATTGAACCGCGTTCCAACACCATGCGTATGGGAGTGCACCAGGGCAAGCTGGCCGACTCCTGCTCCGGGGCCGATATGGTGCTCTGGTATCAGCCTGAGGGAGTTAACTGGTCCCTGGAAGACGTCGCCCACCACTCATCGGTGCCGGCCAAAACTTTTGATTCGATTGAAGATGGTGTGGAATCTGTTTTGCAGCTAGCCGATTCCGGTAGCCATATCGTAGTGATGAGCAACGGCGGCTTTGGCGGTATCCACCAGCGCCTTATCGGTGCCCTGGAACAGAAATACGATCTCTAAGTCAGAAGACTAATGTCTCCTGCGCAGCCCTATGCTCGCAGGGCTTAATAAGGTATCGACTTTGCATCAATCTCATTTCGAGAAGACCGTGACCCTGGCTATGACCGGGGCTTCCGGTGCCCAGTATGGTTTGCGCCTACTTCAGTGCCTGCTGGCTTCGAATGTGCGCGTATGGCTGCTGCTGTCCGAGGCGGCTCAGGTGGTCATCAACACCGAAACTGATATGCAGTTGCCGGAGGGGGATGAGCGCGAGTTGCAGAATTTCCTCGCCGATCGTTTTGCCGCGCAGGAAGGCCAGCTAGCTCTTTTCAGCAAGCGCGATTGGTTTTCCCCGGTAGCTTCTGGAACCGGGGCGCCGGCGAGTATGGTGATCTGCCCGGCAAGTGGTGGCACCTTGTCTGCGGTGGCCTGCGGAGCATCGAACAACCTGATTGAGCGGGCTGCGGATGTAGCCCTGAAAGAGCGCCGCCAGCTCATTCTGGTTCCCCGCGAGGCGCCTTACTCCGAGATTCACCTGGAAAATATGCTGAAACTCACCCGCATGGGGGCCATGATCCTGCCGGCCAGCCCTGGCTTTTACCAGAGGCCCAGTTCGGTGGAAGATATTGTGGACTTCGTGGTGGCTCGACTGCTCGACCAACTGGGCATTGAGCAGAAGCTGTTGCCCAGCTGGGGAGAGCAGGATGGGCAATGAGATAAAACCGAGTATTACGATTCACTACTGTGTGCAGTGCAACTGGATGTTGCGAGCCACCTGGATGGCCCAGGAATTGCTGCACACTTTCGCCGATGACCTCAATCAGGTTGCATTGCAACCGGGTACTGGGGGAGTATTCGAGATTCGGATTGGCGAAATTTTGATCTGGGAGCGCAAGCGTGACGGCGGCTTTCCCGATGCCAAGGAGCTCAAACGTCGCGTCAGGGACACCCTGTTTCCCGAACGCGACCTGGGGCATATCGACAATCCCTGAAAAAAGTTCCAATAAAACGGTGCGGTGGCAAATTTTAGGTTTGCTAATTCATCGCATAGGCGAACAATATGCGCGCCGCAATGCGGCCAGTTTTTAGTTTGGAAAGAAGCGGAAATTTATGCTGTCAGCTTTACAGAAGTCTTATGAATACTTGGTGACCAAACGGCCCGCTGCGGTGTTGGTGGTTATCGGCCTGTTAACCCTGCTGGCAGCCCTCGGATTGTCCCGCCTGAAGATCGATGCCTCTGCCGATTCCCTCACTCTGGAAGCTGATAAATCCCTGGATTATTTCCGCGAGATTTCCGAGCGCTATGCCAGTGGCGACTTCCTGGTCGTTACTTACCGCTCCAAGACTGGGGACCTGTTCAGTGATGAGTCCCTGGAAACCCTGGGCAAGTTGCGGGATGAATTGGCCAAGGTAGATGGTGTGTCCAGTGTGCAGAGCATTCTCGATGTCCCACTGCTGTACAGCCCCAAGCTGGTTCTCACCGATATCAGCGATGAGGTGCGCACGCTCTCCAGGCCCGATGTCGACAGGGATATGGCCCGGCAAGAGTTCCTCTCAAGCCCGATTTATCGGGAGTTGATCCTGAGCCCGGACGGGCAGACGACGGCCATACTGGCGAACCTGAAACTGGATAGCCGCGGCATCGAGATGGTGCGCGAGCGGGATGCTTTGCGCAGCAAGCGCAATACAGAGGGACTGACTCCGGAAGAGGCCGTTCGCCTGGAGGAGATCAGCGCGGTCTATCTGACCCACCGTACTGAGCAAGAGAAAGTTGCCCACCAGCGAGTCGATACCGTGCGCGCAATTCTGGCTGGCTACAACGGCGAAGCGGAGCTGTTCCTCGGTGGTGTCACCATGATTACCGCCGATATGATTTCGTTTATTAAGAGCGACCTGCTGGTATTTGGTGTGGGGATTCTCGCTTTTATTGTGATTACCCTGTTGCTGATTTTCCGCCAGCCGCGCTGGGTGCTGTTGCCGCTGATGACTTGTGTTACCACTGCGGTGGTGATGCTGGGGCTACTCGGCTGGCTGGACTGGCGACTGACAGTGATCTCGGCCAACTTTGTCGCACTGCTGTTAATTATTACTTTGGCAATTACCATCCACCTGGCGGTACGCTACCGGGAATATATTGCCCAGAACCCGGATTGGAATCTTGAAAAGCTGGTATTGCAGACAGTGCGCTTTATGGCCAAGCCCTGCCTGTATACCGCACTGACCACCATCGTGGCTTTTGTGTCCCTGGTGGTGAGCGGCATTCGCCCGGTTATCGATTTTGGCTGGATGATGACGATGGGTGTGACTGTGGCTCTGCTGCTGTCGTTCCTGATTATTCCCAGTTTCCTGATGGTGCTGCCGAAGCGTGTGGGCAGTGTGAGTGCAGATAACTCCCACGCATTTACCCTGCAGTTTTCCCGCTTTGCTGAGCGCCACAAGTTTGTGGTGCTAGGTATTTCACTGCTGGCAGCCGTCGTGAGTGTGGTGGGTATATCCCAGCTGAAAGTGGAAAACCGCTTTATCGATTACTTCGATGATTCCACGGAAATTTATCAGGGCATGCTGGTGATTGACCGCCGCTTGGGTGGCACTGTGACCTTGGATATTATTCTGGATCAGCCCGAGGAGCAGGAGGCAGCTTTCGAGGGAGAAGAAGATCCCTTTGCGATGGAAGCAGAGGAAGATCCCTTCGCTGTAGAAGAGGACCCCTTTGCCTCCGATGATCCATTTGGCGGTGAAGAGGAGTCAGTGGAGCAGAGCTACTGGTTTACGGTTGCCGGTTTGGCAAAGCTGGAGCAGCTGCATGATTACCTGGAGGAGCAGCCGGAGATAGGCAAGGTTCAATCTCTGGCGACCCTGTATAAAGTTGCCGTGGATCTGAATGGCGGCCCCCTCAATGACTTTGAGCTGGCGGTGGCCAATACCAGCCTGCCGGCCGAAATTCGCTCCGTTCTGGTAGACCCCTATTTATCCGTGGAGAACAACCAGGCTCGTATCACCCTGCGAGTGATGGAGACAGACCCCACCCTACGTCGCGATGAGCTGATCCAGCGCATCTACAACTACGCTCATAATGAGATGGGTATTGCTCCAGAGAATGTCCATCAGACTGGCCTGTTGGTGCTGTACAACAATATGTTACAGAGCCTGTTTAAGTCCCAGATCCTGACCCTGGGTGCCGTTTTTGTCGGAATCCTGCTGATGTTCCTGGTGCTATTCCGCTCTCTGTGGATTGCTCTGATTGCACTGGTGCCAAATATGCTGGCGGCCTGTGTGGTACTTGGTGGTATGGGGCTCGCGGGTATCCCGCTGGATATGATGACCATCACTATCGCCGCGATTACCGTGGGTATCGGGGTGGACCACGCGATTCACTACCTGTATCGCTTCCGCGCTGAGTTTGCCAAAGATGGCAATTACCTGGCGACCATGCATCGCAGCCATGCGACGATTGGTCGTGCCATGTTCTACACTGCGATCACGATTATTGTCGGTTTCTCAATTTTGGCGCTGTCGAAGTTTGTTCCGTCGATCTATTTCGGTCTCCTCACCGCGCTGGCGATGTCCGCCGCACTGTTGGGTTCCCTGACACTGCTGCCCCTGTTGCTGGTGATGTTCAAGCCCCTCGGTCGTCAGAGGCAAGCTGATAAAGTTGAGCCCGAGGCACCGATGCAGGAGGCGCCCAGCGCCTGAAGCGAAGGAATTTGAAGAATAAAAAAAGCCGGGATAACCCCGGCTTTTTTTATGTCTGCTCAACAGTCGGGACTCAGTCCTGGCGGCTGGTAATTTCCAGCAAGTGGTAGCCAAACTGGGTTTTGACTGGGCCATGTACCTTGTGCAGCTCTTCGGAAAATACGACCTTGTCAAATTCGGGAACCATCATTCCCTTGCTGAAAGAGCCCAGGTCACCGCCGGAACGGCTAGAGGGGCACTGGGAGTACTGCTCGGCAATTTTACCGAAGTCAGCGCCGTTCTCGATTTGCTGTTTCAGGTCCTGGCACTGCTGTTCATTTTCAACCAGGATATGGCGAGCGGTTGCTGTAGGCATGAAAAATCTCCGTTTGGTCAATTTACCGCAGCAGCTTAAAGGCTGGGTGTTGGGCTTGCCAGCGACAATTACCGCAAAGTGGAAAAACTTGCTCCCAATCCAACCGGTTGGCGGTAAAAAGTCTCTTAACCTGCCGCAGAGTTCCCTAGGGCGATGTTATCTTTAGGGTACACAAAAAATAATGAGTGATGACTTTGCAACAGATACCCCTTTTTCCCCTGAGTGTCCCTCTATACCCCGGCGTGACTTTGCCCCTGCGGATTTTTGAGCAGCGCTATATTCACCTTGTCAGTGAGTCCATGAAAACCAATAGCGGCTTCGGCATTGTTTTGATTCGCTCCGGGGGCGAAGTGGGGCGCGCTTCAGTATGGCCTCTCGGTGTTTATGTCGACATCGTGGATTGGGGGCAGGGTGAGGGAGGGCTGCTAAATGTGGAGGTTAAAGGTCGGCGTCGCTTTCGCATTGTCCACACCCGTCGCGCAGAAGATGACCTGCTTCTGGGGGACGTGGAATGGATACCAGATGAAGATGAAAAGCCGATTCCGGCGGATTGCGATGGTCTTCTGTCGGTATTGGAGGAGTTGAAGGAGCGGGCACAGACGCTATCACTTAAATTTGAGCCGGTGGAGTCTGCGGACTCACTTTCCTGGCAATTGGCTCAGCTTCTGCCATTGGAGGATAAGGTTCGCACCGATCTGCTGGCGGTAGAAGATCCTCTTATGCGACTTGCTACTATCGCCGAGAACCTGGACCGTTGGACGCGGGAATAGCTAGATACATAGCTGTGCGGCCCGGTAATCGGCACTTTAAACCGGGTCTCGCTGGGTTATACTGCGCGGCCGACCGGATTTTGCACGGAGAGCCAAGTGACCGCCACAGACACCGCTGATCAGCAATCCACTCGCGCCAAGCTCGAACAGATGGGGCGCGCTGCCCGTACCGCCGCCAAACAGATAGCTGCCGCGGATACCTCCACCAAGAATAATGCTCTCAAAGCCATCGCTGCCCAACTGGAGACACAGCGGGTGTCTCTACTGAAGGCTAATGCATTGGATATGCAGGCGGGTCGCGAGCGCGGCCTGGATGCGGCTCTTCTGGATCGCCTGGAGCTTAATGATGCCCGCATCGATGGCATGATCGAGGGCCTGGTACAGGTGGCAGAGCTGCCCGACCCGGTGGGAGAAGTTGAAGATTTACGCTACCGCCCCAGCGGCATTCAAGTGGGCAAAATGCGTGTGCCCCTAGGGGTGGTGGGCATTATTTATGAGTCCAGGCCCAATGTGACCATTGATGCAGCAAGCCTGTGTTTGAAATCCGGCAATGCCACAATTTTGCGTGGAGGCAGTGAAGCGCTGCACTCGAACAAGGCAATTGCCTCCTGCATTATCGCCGGCTTGCGAGAAGTGGGTTTGCCGGAAACGGCGGTGCAGGTTGTCGATACCACCGATCGAGCGGCGGTGGGTGCCCTGATCACCATGCCGGAGTATGTGGATGTAATTGTACCCAGGGGCGGAACCGGCCTGATTGAAAGGGTCAGTCGCGAAGCCCGAGTGCCGGTGATCAAACACCTACACGGTGTTTGTCATGTGTATATCGATGATCGGGCTGACCTGGACAAAGCTTTCGATATCGCCCTCAATGCCAAGACTCATCGCTATGGTGTTTGTAATGCCATGGAGACACTTTTAGTTGCCGAGATGGTTGCGGCGGATATACTGCCGCGCTTGGCTGGTGCCTACGAAGAAAAAGGGGTTGAATTGCGCGGTTGTGCCCGGACCCGTGAAATCATTCCTCACTGTGTAGCGGCGACAGAAGATGACTGGAGTGAGGAATACCTTGCCCCGGTTCTCGCTGTGCGTGTTGTTGCGGATATGGAAGCGGCTATGGACCATATTGCCTGTTACGGATCCGGCCACACCGAGGCAATTGTCACCCAGGATTACAGTCGCAGCCGCCGCTTTATGAGTGCTGTGGATGCCAGCTCAGTGATGATTAATGCCTCAACCCGCTTTGCTGACGGTTTCGAGTACGGCTTGGGGGCGGAAATTGGTATCAGTACTGATAAAATCCACGCCCGCGGCCCGGTTGGCCTGGAAGGGCTCACTTCGCAAAAATGGATTGTGTTCGGAGATGGTCATATCCGGCAATAAGCACTTTTCCCTTTGGGGTAGCGAGTGCGAGGGGTACGAGAAATAATTGTGGCGAGCAAAAGGCATACGTTGGCCCTGTTTGGCGGAACCTTTGATCCGATTCATCTCGGTCATTTGCGCATGGCGCTGGAGCTGCGCCAGGTGCTCGAATTTGATGAAATGCGCCTGCTACCCAGCCACCAGCCTGCCCACCGGCAGACGCCAGGTGTATCGTCCCGCCAGCGTAGCGAAATGCTGGCTCTGGCGCTGGAGGGGTGTGATGAGCTCACCCTGGATGAGCGAGAACTCCATCGTGGCGGAGCTACTTATACGGTAGATACCCTGGAGGAGCTGCGCAGTGAGCTGGGAGGTGAAACCTCCGTCAGTTTCTGCATGGGATTGGACTCCCTATTGAGTCTGCACCGTTGGCACCGCTGGGAGCGCCTCTTGGAGCTGGCACATCTGGTGGTGGTAACACGGCCGGGCTGGCACCTGCCAGATCGCGATAGCGAAGAGCATGGCCCTCTGGCAGAACTGCTGGAGAATCATCGGGGCACGGTTGCAGACTTGCATACACGAGCATGTGGTTGCCTGCTGTTGCGGGAGCAGACCATGTTGCCGATTTCCGCGACGCAAATTCGCGAATTAATTAAAAGTGGCCAGTCGCCACGCTATTTGCTGCCCGCAACTGTGTTGCAGTACATAGAAGATCATCGACTTTATACAGAGGTTGCTTCAGGCGACCCGCAATGAATCAAGGTGTTATGACAAATATTAAAGATATCGCTCTCAATGCGCTGGAAGATTTGAAAGGTAAGGATATTGTTTCCCTGGATGTTTCCGGGCTTTCAGATGTAATGGACAATCTGCTGATCTGTACTGGTACTTCCAGCCGCCAGGTTAAGTCCCTGGCAGAGAACGTTGTAGACGAGCTGAAAAAAGAAGGTATTCGTCCCATTGGTGTTGAAGGTGTCGACCAGGGCGAGTGGGTATTAGTCGACTACGGTGACTTGGTTGTTCACGTGATGCTCGCAGATGTTCGCGGTTTCTACGACCTGGAGAAACTCTGGTCTATGACTCCGAATACCCGTGACGATGCCGATGGCAGTGATCCGCACCAGGGTTAATTGCTGTGAAAATCCGCATTCTTGCCGCCGGTGGAAAAATGCCGGCTTGGGTGCAGGAGGGCTACGCCGAGTACGCTAAGCGCCTGCCCCGGGAAATTGCTCTGGAAATGGTGGAAATTCCACTCGGCCAACGAGGCCAAAAGAGCTCTGCAGCCCTGATTGAAAAAGCGCGAAAAAAAGAGGGCGAGGCGATGCTCGCCGCTTTGGGACCGCGGGACCACGTGGTAGCGCTCGATGTGAAAGGCAAGCCCTGGAGTACCGAGCAGTTGTCGGCGCAATTAAGTGATTGGCAAATGCTCGGGGAAAATATCAGCCTGTTAATTGGCGGGCCCGACGGTTTATCCGAAGATTGCCTCGCCCGTGCACGCCAGCGCTGGTCTCTGTCCCCACTGACCTTGCCGCACCCGCTGGTGAGGGTGATTTTGGCTGAACAAATTTATCGCACCTGGACATTATTGGCCGGCCATCCCTACCACAAATAAAATATTTGCGATAAGTCGCGGAGAGATTTGCCGACTCGGTTCTCTCTCCTGACTCGCCCTGTGTTAATGTAGGGAATTAGATTTTTTGCACGCCAGTCAAAAACCATCGAATAAATTCTGATGCCGCACGATTACCATCTCAAGGACCCCCATACCGAGCAGCGATTGTTTCGCAATCGTATGTTGGTGGCGCTTGTGGGGGTTATCTTTTTACTGGGTGTTCTCGTAGCGCGTTTCTACAACCTCCAGGTGGTTAATTACGAAGACTACCGCACTCAATCTGATGAGAACCGTATCCAGGTGCGCCCGGTCGCGCCAACCCGTGGATTGATCTATGACCGCAATGGCATTTTGCTAGCCGATAACCGCGCCAGTTATAACTTGTCGATTGTTCGCGAGCGCGTGCGCGATATGGATGCCACTTTAGAGCTGATCGGTAACCTGGTGCGACTCGATGAAAATGATGTCACCAAGTTCCAAAAACGCCTCAAGCGCCGGCGCCCCTATGAGCCAGTGCCTCTCCGGTTTCGATTGAACGAAGATGAAATCGCACGGATCAGTGTTAATCAATTCCGTATGCCAGGGGTGTCAGTGGAGGCGGAGTTGGTGCGCTACTACTCCCTCGGGGATTTATTTGCCCACAGTGTGGGCTATGTGGGGCGAATCAGTGACCGGGACCTGAGTAACTTTACCGAGGATGATGTGCGCCGCTATCGCGGTACCCGCAGTATCGGTAAGGTCGGGTTGGAACGCTCCTACGAGGACCTCCTGCTCGGTGAGGTCGGTTATGAAAATGTTGAAATTAATGCTCGTGGCCGGGTTTTACGAGTACTGGAGCGCCAGGACCCCAAACCGGGCTCGGATCTGGTGCTCAACCTGGATGCTCAGCTGCAACAAGTCGCCTCTGATGCCCTGGGAGATCGCCGCGGTGCAGTAGTTGCGATCGATGTAAATAGCGGTGGCGTGTTGGCGTTTGTCAGCAAGCCGTCCTTCGACCCCAATTTGTTTGTGACCGGCATCAGCTTTGCCGACTATCGCGCCCTCAGCGATTCCCTCGATGTGCCCCTGTTTAATCGGGCGGTGCAGGGTCAGTATCCACCGGGTTCCACTTTAAAGCCGTTGATGGGGCTGGGTGGACTCCAGGCGGGCATTATTACTCGAGAGAGTACAGTCAAGGACCCCGGCTTTTACAAGCTGCCCAACGATCCGCGCATCTACCGCGACCACGTGCGCTGGGGGCACGGTGAGAAAGTGGATCTGATACAGGCCATGGCGCAGAGCTGTGACGTCTACTTTTGGGATATGGCGCACCGCTGGGATATCGATGATATGCACAGCATCGCCTCTCATTTTGGCTTGGGCAGCAAGACAGGGATTGATCTGCCCATGGAGCGCTCTGGACTATTTCCTTCCCGAGACTGGAAGCGCGGCGCCCGCGGAATGCCCTGGTTCCCCGGTGACAGTTTGAATGCGGTGCTGGGGCAGGGGTTTGTGTTGGCGACGCCACTGCAGCTTGCAGTAATGACTGCCACGATTGCCAATCGCGGTACCCACTACCGCCCGCAGATGGTCAAGTCGATCAACGGGGTGGAACAACCTCCCGAGATACTGCACAACCTCGAGGCCCGCCCTGATCACTGGGATTTGGTATTCGAGGGAATGGAGGCTGTAGTCAACCACCGTACCGGTACCGGGAAACGGGCAGGTAAAGATCTGGACTTCCGCGTGGCGGGTAAGTCCGGTACTGCTCAGGTGGTCGGTATTGCTCAGGGGGAGCGCTATGACTCAGAGGCCCTGCAAGAGCGCCACCGAGACCACGCCCTGTTTGTGGCTTTCGCGCCTGTGGATAACCCCCGTATCGCCGTTTCGGTGCTGGTCGAAAATGGTGAGGGCGGGGGCAAGGTTGCTGCTCCGGTGGCAAGAGAGCTATTTGCGGAGTGGATGTCACGCCCGCAGTTGGAACCGCAGAAGACGGCGGATACCACTTATTTGAGCGAGGGGGCTGGCAATGGCTAGTCGCGATTTCTCCCACCGTTTGTCAGATGCCCACGGCAGTCTGCGCAAACCGGCCAGTCTCTCACGCCGCCTGCATATTGATATACCGCTACTGGTGCTGTTGTTGGTGTTGGCCGCCGTAGGACTTGGAGTGCTGTACAGCGCTTCTGGCGGTGATATGAACTATGTGCGGCGCCAGTCAATTTTTATGTGCGTGGCCTTTGTGGGCATGTTTATCGTTGCGCAAATCCCCCTGGATTTTTATCGGCGCTGGTCCCCCTGGGCCTATTTGGCCGGTTGTGCGCTATTGGTTGGGGTATTGCTTTTTGGCACCAAGGCGATGGGGGCGCAGCGCTGGTTGGAGATAGGCGGATTTCGCTTCCAGCCATCGGAAGTGATGAAGCTCGGTGTCCCCATGGCAGTGGCAGCTTACCTGCATCAACGCCGCTTGCCGCCATCACTGACCACGGTGATTGGAGCTTTGGCAATTGTGGCGATTCCCGCAGCTCTTATCGTACGGCAACCGGATTTGGGGACCTCGATCCTGATTGCGGCGTCCGGTCTTTTTGCCCTGTATCTAGCGGGGTTGAGTTGGAAGATGATCAGTGCGGCGGCAATGGCGCTATTGGTTGCTGCCTATCCAATTTGGCACTGGGGGCTCCACGACTACCAGCGGCAGCGAATTTTGACCCTGCTCAACCCAGATGATGACCGTTTTGGTGCTGGTTGGAATATATTTAACTCGAAAGCAGCTATCGGCTCCGGTGGTGTTTACGGCAAAGGCTACCTGCAGGGAACCCAGTCACAGCTCGATTTCCTGCCGGAGAGCCATACCGATTTTATTATTGCGGTACTGTCGGAGGAGTGGGGCATGCGCGGCGCCCTGTTGCTGCTTTTGCTATATGTACTGATTATCGCCCGTGGCATTTACATCAGCTTTATGGCCCAGCACGTATTTGGCCGACTGTTGGCGGGGAGTATTACCCTCACTTTTTTTGTCTATGTATTTGTAAACATTGGTATGGTTACAGGATTGTTGCCGGTGGTGGGGGTGCCTTTGCCAGTGATTAGTTACGGCGGGACATCCTTGATTACATTGATGGCCGGATTTGGCTTGTTGATGGCTGTTGGCACTGAGCGGCGCAGAGTTCACTTTTGAGGAACACTGCATAGGGACAATAACCGGATTTAGAGACGCGAGATGAAGACAGGAGCGGTCGTTTTGAAGTGGACCTCGGGATTATTAATCGGGATGGGACTGGCCCTCGCCGCCTGTGCGCAGGAACCGGGTCACGGAAATAATAAACAAGCGCAAGAATTCGTTGATTATATGGTGGAAGAGCACGATTTTAATCGCGAAGAAATGCAGACTTTGATGCGTGAGGCCAAGCGCAAAGACTCCATCCTAAAGGCGATCAAACGGCCAGCCGAGAAAGCCAAGCCCTGGCACGAATATCGCAAAATGTTTCTCACCCCGCAGAGCATTGCCGGTGGGGTAGACTTTTGGGATCAAAATGCCGAGGCCCTGGCTGAGGCTGAAAAGAAATACGGTGTACCGGCAGAGATGATTGTTGCCATTATCGGTATCGAAACCCGATACGGCGGTAATATGGGCGGCTACCGGGTTCTGGATGCACTTTCCACGCTGGCATTTAACTACCCCCGTCGCTCTGCGTTTTTTACCAAAGAGTTAGAAAACTACCTTCTGCTGACTCGTGAGCAGGATATGGACCCCCTGGCCCTCAAGGGCTCTTATGCTGGGGCTATGGGCTACGGTCAATTCATGCCTTCAAGCTACCGCTCTTATGCGGTGGACTTCAGCGACGATGGCAAGGCGGATATATGGAACAACCCTACCGATGCGATCGGCAGTGTGGCTAACTATTTCGTTAAACATGGATGGAAGCCCGGTGAACCGGTTGCGGTACTGGCCAGCCCCCGCCCGAATGCGGATATGACAATCGTCAACGATACTCTGCAGCCGCAGTGGACCGTTGGAGAATTGGCGGACAAAGGCTTTAACGCTACTAGCCAGGTGGCTCCGGAAATGCCGGCCAACGTATTCTCCCTGCAAACTGAGCAGGGAAAACAGTATTGGCTCGGTTTGAATAATTTCGCGACTATCACCCGCTATAACCGCAGTCGTCTTTACGCTATGGCCGTCAATGACCTGGCCCAAGAGATCGTTAAAGCGAGAGGCGGCAAGTCTTAAGGCGGCTTCAGTCCCGCAGCTAAATTTAACCCAAATGGAGGGAACCATTTGGGTTTTTAGTGTTCATATTTTTCTATTTTATTTAGCAGTTCCAGATAATAGCGGCTTGGAGACGGCAGCAATAAGTTGTCGCGCGCCGGGGGGATTATGTTTCAGTGCAAAGCGCGTTGGGGAGTGGCCCTGGCGGTCCTGATATTAGCGGCCTGTAGTGGCCCGCAGCCAAAACCACAGAAAACCGAAAATACCAAGCAGCCGGACTTTAATAGCATCAAGGATAGTGGCCCTGCTGCTCCGGTAAATATGCAAGCAGCCCCTGAGCCGATCCCTGTCCGCGAGCCGATCGGCGACGCCGGCAATAAATCCCCCTATAAGGTCAACGGTGTCACGTATCGTGTACGCAATGACGTCAAGGGTTATAAAGAGGTGGGGCAGGCTTCCTGGTATGGAACAAAATTCCACGGCCGACGCACTGCAAATGGCGAGGTCTACAATATGTATGCCATGTCTGCTGCCCATAAAACGCTACCACTGCCCAGCTATGCCAAGGTCACCAATCTCGACAATGGCCGCAGTATTATCGTGCGGGTAAACGATCGGGGGCCCTTTGTGCACGGGCGCATCATCGACCTCAGTTATACTGCTGCGCAAAAGCTCGGATACATTGATAAAGGCATTGCTCGGGTTGAGGTAGAGGCTCTGGATCCGGCCGCGTTGCCGGCGGCCAATGAAGTGCTGGCCAATAGTGATGGCACCGCTGGTTTGGCGGAAGATACAACTATCAAGTTGCCCGACAATACCTATCTGCAAGTTGGTGCTTATAGCAGTTCCGCGCAGGCCCAGGAAATTCGCACCCAATTGGCAGCGGCCATTGACTATCCTGTTGCTGTTAGTTCTGTTCAGAGTGGCGGCAAGACTTATTATCGAGTTCGAATTGGCCCACTCACCCAGCAGAGAGCTTTGGCAACAGCGCGGGAAACTGTTGAGCAAAAGCAATTTGGACAGCCACAAGTAGTTTACGAATAGTGTTGTGGGCTTTTGGGTATCAATAGGGAAGGGTGATATCTGCCTTAAATGATTGTGACTGATGCTATCGGTGGCAGTCATTTGAATACCCGTTCACAAAATAGTGCGCATTGACGCGTTTTTTCTTGTATTTTGTAATTTTGTAATGATAGGCGGCGTTTGGTGACAAGCTCTAGTGCCGCTGATTAACCTTGTAGATTTCGTTGCAGGTTAAGCCAACGAAAACGAGGAATGACGAGACATATACCTATGATCACACGGATTATCGCCTGTTCTTTCCTGTTGTTATGTGCGGGCCTGGCCCAGGCGCAATCTCTTATCCCTGCACCGCCTCAATTGGCGGCAAAGTCTTACCTGCTCTTAGATGCCAATACCGGTCAGGTCCTGGTTGAGCACGAGGCGGATACTCCGGTACCGCCGGCAAGCCTAACCAAGATGATGACGGCCTATATCGTTTCTGAGGAGATCCTTAAGGGAAGCATCAAAGAAAACGATATGGTTCGTATCTCTGAAAAGGCCTGGCGCAAGGGTGGCTCCAAGATGTTTGTTAAAGTGGGTGACCAGGTGCCGGTTATCGACTTGATGCGCGGTGTGATTATTCAATCCGGTAACGATGCGAGTATCGCCCTGGCAGAACACGTCTCCGGTAGTGAGGAGGTCTTTGCCGAAGTTATGAACCAGCAGGCAGAGCTGCTGGGAATGGAAGATACTAACTTCGTCAACGCCACTGGCTGGCCTGCAGAGGGGCATGTAACGACTGCCCATGACCTGGGTGTACTGGCGCGCGCGCTGATAATGGACCACCCAGAGCATTACGATATTTATTCCGAGAAGTATTTCAGCTACTCCGGCATTAACCAGCCCAACCGCAACCGTTTGCTGTGGCGCGATTCCTCTGTAGATGGAATTAAGACCGGCCATACGGAAGAAGCAGGGTACTGCCTGGTAGCTTCTGCAATGAAGCGCGGCATGCGCCTGGTTGCTATTGTTGTCGGCACCGACAGTGATGAGAAGCGCGCCTCTGAAACCCAAAAACTGCTCGCCTACGGCTTCCGCTACTACCAAACCCACAAGGTCTATGGTCAGGGTGAAGAGTTGCAGACGGAGCGTGTCTGGGGTGGTAAAGAGCCCAGCGTGGGTATTGCCGTAGCTAAAGATGTATTCGTTACCATCCCCCGAGGCGGTGAGGAAGGCATTAAGGCCGACCTGATTGTGGATGGCGAGCTGGAAGCGCCTGTGCAAAAGGGCCAGCCAGTAGGTAAAGTTGTTGTGACCCTGGATGGTGAGACTGTCGCCGATGTTAAAGCCGTTGCTGCCGAAGATGTGGAGCGTGCCGGTTTCTTCAAGCGCATGTGGGACTCCATCAAGCGCTTTGTAATGGGCTTTTTTAGCTAATTGCTGATTTAGGGATGGGAATGATTCCCATCCCTGTCCATCCCTCCCCACTCTCTGTCCACTTCCCCTTTTGCTCACTGTCCACTGCTGTTTAGCCGCTGTATAATCGCCGCCCGGCTGTGCCTAAGCTTTTCTCAATATCTAACAGCCCGGCCCCGGAGAGTGGTATGAGTCAAGATCCCAATCAAAAAGCCCCGAAAATTGAATTTCCCTGCGAAGACTACATGGTCAAGGTCGTGCGTGATGCCAATGATGAGGCGCACGAATTTGTACTGGATGTGATGCGTCGCCATGCCCCCGGCCTGGATGAAGAGCGCGTTACCTTGCGTGACAGTAGTACTGGTAAATTCACCTCAATGACTTTCTTTATCCTCGCCACTGGTGAGGAGCAGCTCAAAGCATTATTTGAAGAACTGAAACAGCACCCCGCTGTGCATATGGTGCTCTGATGACCATTGTTCGCGATCTTGCGCGGCGAGATTACAAGAGTGTCTGGCAGGCTATGTCGCGCTATACCGATAGTCGCGATGGCGAAACTGCCGACGAGATCTGGTGTGTAGAGCACGAGCCGGTTTTCACCCAGGGGCAGGCAGGCAAAGCCGAGCACCTGCTGAATACCGGTGATATACCCGTGGTTCAGGTGGATCGTGGGGGACAGGTGACTTATCACGGCCCCGGCCAGTTGGTGGTGTACCCATTGCTGGACCTGCGCAGAGCAAAAATCGGCGTGCGTGATCTGGTCACTGCCCTAGAAACTGCCACGGTGGCAATGCTGGAAACCTTTGGTGTTGCAGCGGCACCCAGGGCCGATGCGCCTGGGGTCTACCTCACTGAAGGCCCACGTGCGGGGAGTAAAATTGCCTCTATCGGATTGCGAGTTCGGCGGGGGTGCAGTTTCCACGGTATCGCCATCAATATCGATATGGATCTGGCTCCATTCCTGCGGATCAACCCCTGTGGCTATGCGGGGATGCAGATGGTGCAGATGGCAGAAATATTGGAACCAACCCCGAGTTGGAGCCAGGTCGCCGAGATTTTTGTACGCGAGCTACTCCACACTCTTCAGTTGCCCGACGCCCAGTGGCAACCCATTGATGAAAAAGTATTTGCGCAGCTGAGCGCAGAACAGCAGGAATTAAGTAATGGCTGATAAACCCGACCTGGTGCCCGTTAAGCGCACTCGCCGCCTCCAGCAGGGGGAGAAACTTCGCGATGGCGATAAGGTAGAGCGTATCCCGGTGAAGGTAATTGCCAGCGATAACCTGCTGCGTAAGCCTGACTGGATTCGCGTAAAGGTTCCCGCTTCAAAAGAAGTGGATCGCATCAAAAATATTCTCCGCTCACAAAAACTGTCAACGGTTTGTGAAGAGGCGAGCTGCCCTAATTTGGGAGAGTGCTTTAGTGGCGGTACCGCGACATTTATGATCATGGGTGAAATCTGTACCCGTCGCTGTCCTTTCTGCGACGTAGGCCACGGTAAGCCCAATCCACTGGACCCGGAAGAGCCTAAGAACCTGGCGGATGCCATTGCTGCAATGAGTTTGCGCTATGTGGTAATCACCTCTGTTGACCGGGATGACTTGCGCGATGGTGGCGCCGAGCATTTTGCCAATTGTATTCGTGAATCGAGAGCGCAATCCCCGAACCTGCAAGTGGAAATTCTCACTCCGGATTTCCGCGGCCGTATGGATGTAGCGCTGGACATTCTGGAGAAAGAAGCTCCGGATGTGTTTAACCACAATTTGGAAACTGTGCCACGCCTGTATAAAGAGTCTCGTCCCGGTGCCAATTACAAGTGGTCTTTAAAGCTGCTGCAGGAATACAAAAAGCGTCGCCCTGACGTACTGACCAAGTCCGGGTTGATGGTTGGCCTGGGTGAGGAGAAAGAGGAAATTTTCCAGGTAATGGACGATATGCGCGAGCATGATATCGATATGCTTACGATCGGCCAGTATCTGCAACCGAGTAAAGAACACTTGCCGGTGCAGCGCTACGTCCACCCGGATGAGTTTGAAGAGTATCGCCGCTACGCCGAGCAAATCGGCTTTAAGCACGCGGCCTGTGGTCCCTTGGTGCGCTCTTCCTACCATGCCGATAAGCAGGCTCATGGAGAGAAAGTGGGTTAAGTCGGGGGAATAAGTTGATTTGTTAAGGGTGCTTTCATGCACCCTTTTTTTATCATTTTCCCCAGATTATATGTATACCAACCCGAACTGCCAGCTCGTAAACATATTCAGTTGCTAATCGTTGGAGCTAATGTTAGCCGATCCCAAGAGCGTGTTATGAAAGCTCCTAGCCAGACTTTAGAGATGCAGCGAAAAATCATATACTGAAAAATTCTGGTGATACATGGATCTCGTTGTATTCTTCACAAGATCCCAAATTACTCCAAACAAAATTTATATTCTTTTGGGCTATTTTAGCTGTAAGCAAAGTTGAGTAGGCCCGAGTTACTTGGATTTCGTCAGGGAAATCAACTTTGCACCAATTTTGGGAGCAGGTCTTATTTGTTTGAAAGTATACACCTCCATTTTTATGGGTTATCAATCGTGTAACTTGCTCGGTACAGTTAATTGCGGCATTTGCACTCGTAGCGCAAAGGATGAACATAAGGCTAAAAGTTATTTTGTATAGCATAGAAAAGTTTCCTGAAGTTTTTACTTGCTTTGTATGGAGGTGGGTTTATTGTTTTATTTACAAGGTTGATAGTTTATTTGTTTGCGCATGAATATTGATTTCCTTTTTTAAAATTTGGGCTCGTAAGTGTCTTTAAGGTGTTATTTCGATTTTCAATGCAAGCTTGTCAGGGTTTTTCAGCTTGAAAGGATTGGTGTGCGAAGATATTTTTTTTGGTATTTCGGGAATTACAATTAACTTGTACTACTGTTTTAAATGACCTCTAAATTTTTAGTTTTCTAGAGAGAAGTTTAACAGCTGGTTGAAGCTTTTATTCGGATTAAAATACCAGTGACCTGAATGAATGTATAGTGTATGGTAAGTTTGCAAAGAACATGAATCCCTATTTTGCTGTAATTCATGGCTAATGGATAGGAATTGGATGAGTTCCGCTCCGAAATTGGAGGTTCAGCCATGCCAAGGGTTTAACAATGGTTGTGCCGTATTCTAAGTCCCTTCGATTCTTCAGGGAATTTTCCCCAAGCTTTCCTAGCTATCTCTCTCTTTATATTGATAGCTTCTGCATTTACCGAAACTAATACTAGTCTTACTTTCGACTCACCGAGTGATGGCACATGTGTATCTAGTCGATTTCCAGAGTTTAGGTTAAAGCTTGAAGGGGTGGCAGGTTTAAATGATCTGTCCCTCATTGTAGGAAGCAGCCCTTCACCTCAGAATGCCTGTACCTTGGGAAAAACTAGTATTTTTGCTTATTGCTCTCTATCGGTGAGTTAAGATAACGGTTGGCAGTCAATCTCGGCTCTTCTCTATGATGGTGATTCTCTTGTTGCGTAAGCGAATGTCTCTATCGCTGTGAATCTAGATGAGGGTGGGGTTCCTGACCATCTTGATAAATGTGGTGGTACCGCAGAAACAGATGAAGTTGATTTGGATGGCTGTTCCTCTATCCAGCTAGATAGTGATGGAGATGGTACATCTTATGAGTAACGACGCCAGATTCGAGCTGTAAGGAAAATGATAAGAGGTAGAGGGCAATCGATAGGGAATTGGAGTCGGTCAGCCTGCGGTTGGTAAAGAGCTGACTCGCAATTGGGAAGGCAACATCTACTGCTATAAACAAATACAATGAATGATCGAAGAGCGTCGTAGACAAGTGTACCCAATACCATTGAACTAAAAAATAGTAAGCTGAAACAAAAATTGACCACAGAGTAATCTTATGTTAGGTGGGACAAAAAGAAAGCCTGTTAGTCAGCCATAAAGCCATTTACGTACAGTCTAGATTGATAAGCAGAATGGTATACAGGAACTTATGGTGTATCGATAGCCCCCAGCGAGGGGAAAGCTCTATCGGGAGCACATTAAGAGCGTGATGATTATCGAACAGCTACCATAGGTCGTCGATGATAAATCACTTATCGGCGACTGCGAAATTGATATTGTTTTAGGAAAAAGCCATCGTGATACGATGGTCACAATCGTAGATTGTAAGAGCAGGCCCACACACACTCTCAGTAAGTTGAATACAAGACGGCAGGGCTAGTTATTCAGTTTACGATTACGCTACTTGAATTTTATGAGCGTTTAGTGCTTACCATCACTGAGTATAATGGTAAATAAATTTCCCAGCATGAGAGGGTTAGTGAAGCTCTGGATGCTGAGATCCATTTTAAGCATTCGTATGCGTCTTAGAGTATAGGTCTAAACGAAACTAAGAGAGGCTTGTTGTGTCATTTTTTTCGAAAAACTATGACTACAAGCTTGTGCTTGAACAAGAAGTTAAAGGCGTTGTTGAATGCTTAAATGATCGCCCCAGGAAAGCGTTGGACTTTTAAAGTCCTGGCTAGATATTGAAAGATGAGATGACTGTGACTACTGCTTAGGATGGTGTAATTTGAATCATGGTTTTATAGGCTGCCGTTGATCGTTATAAGGTCTTCCAATTACCGTCTAAGTTTGCCAGCTTTCAGTAGTCTGCGTGAGATTTGTGGGCTCTCAATTGAGATGCAGATAACCCCAGAAGTTAGTTCCATTTTAAGTCGGCTGATTGAGTTATGAAAAGTGTTAAGTTTATTGTAATCGTTTTGCTTTCGGTTTTATCTGCTGGATGTTCATTAGAAGTTAATGATGATGACGTGTTGTATCAAGGGTACATGAGAAATTTGGACCTGGTGTACGATTATTACAAGCTAACTGCCGACCAAATAGAAACAGACTCTATACTTGTTAACTACTTAATAGGGGTGGGTACACTTTCGATGTCGATTGTAAATGATATGGAAGTCTCTCCTAGGGAAAATCGGTTTCTCTGCATGTCAGACAGAAGGGTTCATGAAATTAAGGATGATTTAAAAGTTAGGTTTCAGAAGGGGGGATTGGATCCTTTTTTGAAGGATACATTAAAGAGCTCTAGAGAAATAATTGATGAGATAAAGAATGAATTTAATATTGACTGTGAAAGTAAGTTAAAGCAATTTAAAGCTAACTTTCATGGGTAGCTTGAGTTCGGGGAATAAGTGTAGTTGGTAAGGGGGCTTCGCAGGTAGAAACGGTTACTTTCTCGACCAAGAGAGAGGCACCTAAGAGCTTCTGCTGGCTTAGCTGAAGTGAACGATGTCAAATAACAGATTTAGAAATGCTGAATGTTAACAGAGAGAAATAGATAAATTATTGCCTCCCCCTGGTTAGGGGTTATGAAGTAACTATATTTTGCGATGATATTGTTCAGGGCGAGCACATAAATTTTCAGGTCTTAGGTGTGGGCAATTGTATAAATTATAGAAAGTAACTGATTGCCCTTAATAGTTGAAGTTAATATAACATATAAAGTTTTTAATTTATATGCCTTGCTTTAGGTTAAGTTAGTGTAGGAACAATGCACGCATGGACTGGAGTGTGATGTAAAGCCGGTCTTAAAGGTGAAATGGATGAACAGACTCATGTAGTTTATCTTCTGGTAGTAAGGCAAAATGAAGTAGGGGTAGGAATCAATACGCCAGTTTTTCTTGGTGCAACAATGTAATTTGCTTGAGCTGCAGAGATTTATAGTTATTTTTTGAAATAAAAAGGTTTAAGGTTGAATAATATTCTGATAAGGAATCGAATTCATAGGGCTGCAAAAGGGATATATAATGTTTAAAAAAGTATTGGCTATTTTGTGTTTTTTAGCGCCAGTGAGTATTTTGGCTCATTCAAGTACAGGAAGTATATCTATTACTAAATTACAAAGCTGGAATGGCGGTGGGGTTTTTATTAAAACGGATGAGTTGGAGATAAGTAATCCCGCAGGGTGTGCTATTACTGATCAATATGTCCTATCCCCAAATGCATCTGAAATGTCACAGTCTATGCTGCTTAGCTCATATATTGCTGGGCAAAAACTGAATCTAATAGTGTATGGTGATGGCTGTGAAAATGATAGGCCTATGATAGTTGCGGTTACATTTCATAAATAAAGTAAGAAGTAGCTCGGCGATATTTGTCATCGGCACCTTTTGTGTTGCCTGGTGGCAATACTTATTTCTGGCAGTTGTCTATTTTGTACCAGGTTTGTCAGTAAGTCGTTTTTTTCTTGAAGATGAAAAAAAATTCTGTGAAAATGCTCACGAATAAGAAAGTGGTTTTTTCTGTAGTTGGTTGTTGCAGTTTTTGGTCGGGATGCTAAAAGTGTAATCTTTCGATTCGCGAAAAATCTGGCCATCATCAAGGATGAAAAAATGGTTGGATCGCTCGCTGAGCCTCTTCATAAAATGGAAGCTAAAGTAGTTTCTATTTTCTTCTCTTTCTTCATTGTGTTTTCTACCTGTCCTGTTGTTGCAGCCACAACTGCATCTGTATCAATAAATGCTCCAGGTAATGATACGCTAGTTTCAGATAGGTTTCCTGGTGTCGAAGTTTCACTTGCTAACGTTCAAAATCTAACAAATCTTGAGCTTAAAATAAGCCAGGGGAGTGGAGTAGAGAACTTATGTCTGATCGATTTGAATGAAAATATAGGGCTTTGTTCACTTGCAGTAAGTCTTGACGATGGCTGGCAGGCTATTGATGTGAGTTTGTATAGTGATGGAGGCCTGGTTTCCAAAGCAGCAATATCTGTTGCCGTAGATGAAGACCGTGATGGTATTGCAGATCATTTAGATAAATGTAAGAACACTATTGATACTGAGGCCGTAGATGTCGATGGTTGTAGCCCCGTGCAGTTGGATAGCGATGGCGATGGAATTTCAAATGTAGATGAATTTCTACTTATTTTACCTGCGATTAATATGCTACTTGACTCTCCTTTTGAGCCCGTAGAAGAACCTAAACCACTAGAAAATGCTATCGAAGATGGTTTGTTTTTCGAATCCCCAGCCCATAAAGCTCTGGTTGTAACCGATAAGCCCTCTTTGCGGCTGAGAGCTAACTCAAGTCTAGATTTAACTGGTGCAAAATTAACAGTCAGCATTGGTAACGGAAGTACAGAGTCTTGTAGCTTCGATCCTGATACAAAGGTTGGCAAGTGCGATTTAATAAAGCCGATAGGACATGAATGGACAGATATAGAGGCTGTCCTTTTTAAGTCTGATACACAGCTTGCTCGAAGTGTTATCTCAGTGGCGCTGGATAGCGATGAAGATGGAGTCGCTAATTTCGAAGATTTCTGTTCTTCAACTTCCCTAGATGAAACCGCGAATAGTTTAGGGTGTGCTCCATCTCAAATTGATTCTGATTTTGATGGTATCAGTGACATTGATGAGATAGCAGCTGGTAGTAATCCATTTAGCGGAAAAAGTTATCCGGCCGTTAAAATTAGTGCATTTACGGCATTGCCTGAAAAAATCTCTCGTGCTGGTGATAGTGTGGGGTTGAGCTGGATAACATCCGGTGCCACATCAGTTAGCCTTACTAACAATGCTGATGACTTTTCTTTTTCCCGACTACCTGATGAGGGTAATGCGAGGGTGTCGCCAAACTTCTCGACTACCTATACCGTAGTGGCTACGGGACCCGGAGGTAAGTCAAGTGCAAATGTTCAAGTTAAAGTAGGTGCATTTACGCCACAAAACCAGTGGGGAGAATCCCCTCTTGATCAAGTAGCTGAAGCGATTAGTGCTTCACTCACTGTTTCAGAAAGTGGAGCTGTTTTTTTGGGAGCCTTTGATAATAATTATTATCGTTTCTCACCTAAAGGTGATCTTGATTGGACGCTGAAAGATGTCGGTGTGGTGATGAATAAGGGCGCTATACAAGGAAGTACCATATTTATAGGCACCAGCAATTCAACTGGGGGAACTGTAGCAGCCCTTGATGGGGATAAAACCACCAGGTGGACATCAAAGACTGAGTCAGCAGTTATTGGAGGGCCGGTTCTTAATTCCACAGGCACAATTGTATATGCTGCGACATATGATGGCTCGGTATACGGATTTGATACTGTAGATGGTCAAGAGCAGTGGAGTTACCAGCTGCCCGAAGGTGAGACTGTAAGTGCAACACCTGCCTTGAGTCGGGATGGTGCGACCCTCTATGTGCACAGTAACTCCCATAATGTATATGCACTGAGTTTGCTGCCATCGCCCCTGTTAATGATGCGTAGTTCTCAGTCGTTATCCGGCCAGAGCCCTTCAAATAGTGAGCAATCTCAGACTAATGGCACTTTACTTTGGAAAAGTGATATTGGTAAAGAGGAATAAGAAAGTCGAGTAATGGCTTTAACCACTGTCTTCAACGTAATGGATGGTGGGCGTAGTGAATTATTTATAATGAACGATAGTGCAATGTAGTCTGCCAGTCGTCTTGCATATGGAACGGTTTGTTATGTCTTTTTGGGGATTACTCTGTAAAGTTAGATCAATAGTTAGCTCTATATTTCTCGCTTTATTATTTCTTTCTTGTTCAACTAAAGTTTGGGCGATTCAGTGGTTTTCAAATGACTACCGTGATTATTTTGAAAATATAGATGTGACTTTTAGTGTCACTCCGAACTCCATAAGCAAAGATGGGAAAATTAAACTTAAAGTTGTAACAGAATCCAATGGTTACTCCTCTGGTTCATTCACTTGGCCAAGTTTGCGAGATGATGGAAAAATAATTTCTACTCCTTGCATGATCTACCAAAGTACGGACGGAGGAAGCACCTGGAGTCGGATACCGGAGAATTTCTCTTTTTTTACTGGTTTGGAAGGATTTCTTCCAGAAATTGACTGTAACCCGAACACCTTTGGTAGAGCGGGTAAACAGACCATTTTGTCTGCCACCATAACCCGGAATGTTAATAAAACTTATAAATTTAAGTTCAGAATGGCGACTGGTCCAGGTATAGGAGCAGATCCGGTAGACTATTGGACAACTCCCGTTGAAGCCGTAACCGTTGATATTCCGGAAAGACCAGGCAAAGTAAGAATTACCTCAGCTACTGGTGAAAAAGAGGCTGCCGATGGTGTTTTCACTATTAAATGGGCTAAACCTTCTGGGGATGTTAATACTTATAAAATACGGGAGTACTATAAACGAGGTAATGTTACTTCCGACCCAAAATATATCACAGTAAACAAAAACACTTACAGCTATACTCCCCCCAAAAAGCCAGCTTCAACTACTTACTACTATAAAGTTAAGGGGTGTAATGAACTCAATCAATGTAGTAATGAGTGGAGTGATCCTCGGGCTGTTAAAGTAAGAACCAATGAAAAGCCGACAGTTAAATTACAGGCTCCAACTCACGGCAAGACCTACCGGCCAGGTGATATAAAAACCATTTACGCCACTGCATCAGACTATAACGGTATTAACCAGGTAGAGTTTTTTCGTAGTGCGAGCAGCTCCGGTAGCAAACCAGCTTCGTTAGGATATAGTACCTCTGATAATGGTGATTGTAATGGCTGTTACCGTATTAATTGGCCTGCAAACTCTATTTTAGGAGAAAATATCTATATTTGGGCTGTAGCTAAAGACACCCTTGGGCTGAAAAATACGATAGACGATACGAATACAGTAAAAATTACAATTCTAGATAATGAACAGCCTGTTGGCTGGCTAAATAGTCTGCCATCCTCTATTACTCAATATGATAACGTTGTGTTAACTGCAACTGCCTCTGACAATGATGGAAGTGTGGCATCAGTTGAGTTTTTTGTCGGCGGATCCAGTTTAGGTATTGATAGAACTTCACCTTATACGGCTAATTGGAATGATGTGCCAGATGGGAATCATTTACTATCGATAGTTGTTACGGATAATGAGGGGTTGTCTAAGACTTCCAATCCAGTAACCGCTAGTGTAAAAGCACTAGACCCACCAGCTCCTCCTAGCAGTTTAAATATTGATGGATATACCGATCCAGTTCCAGAAAACACTACAGGGTCTTATACCGTCAATTGGAGCGATGCTGGTGAATATTATGTTCTTGAACAATTAAAAGTAGGAGTTGACAGCGTATTTAAGTCAATTCCTTTAGCGAACAATAAAATTACTGGGCAATACATACCCAATCAAGGTGCGGGCACTTATAAGTATCGAGTATATGCTTGCAATAGGGCTGGTTGTAGCTCTCAACCTAGCCCAGAAATATCAATAGAAGTAGTTAAAGAAAGTCCTAAATCCCCCCCAAAACTTGTAGCTGTCCCTGCGGGAAATGAAGCTCTCTTCACAAGTAACTACCAGTTACGATGGGACGCGTTTAACCAACAGGAAGGGGGCGCAAGGCCTACTTATTATGTATTACAGGAAAAATCAGGAGGGCTAGAGACCTCTGGAAAATGGACTGTGCTTTCCTCCAATAGCCTTTCCAACAGTTTTTCTGTAGAGCGTAAGAGCCCAGGAGTTTATAGCTATCAAGTTATGGCATGTAATGTCATAGGGTGTAGCGAACCAGGGGAAATAGTCACATTAACAGTAGTTCCACCCTATTTTTCAGCGGCAGCTGTCTCATGCGACGGTCAATGTATCTCACTTTCTGTTAACGGGCTGGACCCGGAGGGCTCGATCCTGTTGAGCGCGATACATTCCAAGCTATTTGACTTGTCTATTTCTGCTAAAGATCTCAACTGGCAATCCTCTACAGAGTTTGAGCTTGCAATAGTTCCTGAGATGGAGCTTTATAAAGGCCTGTTCGAGCTTGGTGTCCGAGTAACTGCTGTTAACCCTAATAGTGCCAAAGGGGGTATAACTGTTTATGGAGATAAAGCTACAGAGATTATTGGCGAGAGTCAGTCGGCCCCAACCCTTTCCCCGGATGGCACCTTATATGTCGGTGCGGATGAAAAGCTATATGCCTTGAACACTGAGGACGGCTCCGTTCTTCCAGAGTGGCCTTTTACTACTGGAGGAATTATTAAAGCGAGCCCACGGATTGATGGAACGGATGGAACGATTTATGTTGGATCTTTAGACCACAGTCTCTATGCGGTAACTCCTTGGGCTATTCAAAAGTGGCGCTTAGAAACGGGGGGAGAGATCGTCTCCTCTGTTGTGATTGATGACAGCCGCGTGCTTTACTTTGGTTCTATGGATGGTGTGCTCTATGCCGTGAATGCACCTAATGGGAGTATAAAATGGACGTTCCCTGCGGATGGCGGCATTGCGGAAACGCCAGTCCTTGCCGGCAATGATACTCTGTACTTCACCACGGTAGACAGTAATCAAGTATTTGCAATTCCTCGCAGTAACCAGGGGCCTGGAAAGCTGGTCTGGGATAGTGTTGATGACTCTTTGATATGGGAAGAGATCGGCAATTGGAATCCAAATATCGCCCAATTGCCTGAATTTCTTACCGTTGCACGACTTTATCGAGGTCTTTTACAGCCACCACTAGCAATGAATAGAAAGGTACTAACTTTCTGGACTTATCAGCTATTGAGTGGCGACTATACGCAAGTCGACATTGCCAAAGCTTTTCTTAATTCGGATACGGGTCGTAGTATTTATGCTCCAGCATTAAGTAACACTAAATTTATAGACACTCTATATGAAAGAATTTTTCCCGGTCAGGGAGCTCCGCAGATAACCTGGGGTGGGGTAACGTATAGCCGTGCGATGCTGTTGGATATGTTATCTGGTGGCTATTCTCGTGAGCAAATAGCGGTGCTATTAACGCAGTCTCTTGAATTTAGTTATGCCACCAATACCCTTTTAAACTATAGCTTTGATTACCTTTATGAACAGGATTACAGCTGGGCAGTAACAACCTGTGACGAAGGAGATGAATATACTCGCGATTGCGACTCGGACGGGCTCCCTGACTGGTGGGAAATACTCTTTCTTGGGAGTACGGATTACGATAGCTCCGATGACCCAGATGGCGATGGAATTACTAATGGCGAAGCATTTGCAGGTAATCTGAGTCCATGTGATGCTGGTTGTTACAATGGAATCGTTGATCAACCACCGATCCCGGCAGGAATTCCTCAATTATCTGCAAGCGAGATAAAGACATCAGAATCAATAGGTGCATTATCTGGTAACTTCAGGGTCAATGAGACAGGCGCTGCGACTTATTCTATTCCCCTAAGTGTTCCTGTGGGCACTGCCGGTGTCGCGCCAGAGCTTGCTCTAAGCTACTCCAGTCGATCAGGCAATGGGCTTTTAGGGCAGGGGTGGAGCTTATCAGGGCTTTCTTCTATTAGCCGGTGTAATAAAACCCTGGACCAGGATGGTAAGGGTGCAGCGGTTTCGTGGAGCAAAGATGATCGATTTTGCTTGAATGGGCGCCGCCTGGTATTGGTTGAGGGAAGTTATGGAAAACCTGGATCACAGTACCGAACTGAAATAGATACCTATGTTTTAGTTACCGCTAAAGGAGGGACAGCAGGCCACCCCAGCTACTTTACGGTTGAAAGCAAAGACGGATCGATAAGTTATTTCGGTGACGGCAATAAATCACAACAAACTATTTCTGGAAAAGGTACTTCAACTTGGGCAATTAGCCGTACGGAAGATAGTGCGGGTAATGGTATAAATTATATTTATGCAAATGATGGTGGTCATCGTATACGGGAGATACGCTATGCCTATGGAGCGGGAGCAGTAGCTGAGGCCCGAGTCTCTTTTACTTATGATGATCGTATGGACGTGATCAACGGCTATTTTGCTGGCTCCCTGCTATCAGTTAAAAAGCGAATGACCGGCATTGAAATATTTGGTAGCGAAAGTGATGCCTTGCGTCGGTATGAGATTGATTATCTAGACAGTGGTTATGATCACCTGAGTCGAATTGAGTATATACGGGAATGTGCAGGCAATATTTGTAGGCCGGATACAGCCTTCGAATGGCATCTGCCTTCCATTATGCATAATCCTCAGTACTCAGACACGCTGCAGCTGAGCAAACAATTAGATCGCGCAGCCATTTCTCCCCGACCGGCGGATATCAATGGAGATGGTTTACTGGATATAATTTGGCTGGAACCAGATTGGGATCCCGATGGAAGGATCCATGATCAATATTTCAAGTATGTACTAGCTTCTGGTAATTCATTTACAAGAGAAAGATTAGCCTATAAGTACCAAGAGGATGTTGATACGCCTTATCAGTGGAGCATGATTGACTATAATGCGGACGGGCGCTCCGATTTGGCTATCTATGTGAGAGAGCGTGGCCACTGGGTAGTTCACCAGTCTCAACCGAGTTCGGCTGGAGTTTGGAACCTTCCTTCATCCAGTATTCCGCCTATCGACTTGCCTGTTTATGAAGAGGATGCGCGCTTCATAGATATCAATGGCGATGGACTTGCCGATGCGGTATCTGCCACTGGATATCAGTTACTCGAGCCCGATAGCTCCAAATCTACTTCCTCAGCCAATTACTATAAGTATGGTAATAAAAGGAGCTGGACGATTAGTGGACTACCGTCTTGGGGTGAACTTGACAGTAAATACGAAAGTACAGAGTTGTATCTGGATCCAGGTGCAGTAGGAGATTTCAATAATGATGGTCGGGTAGACCTTGTTTTTGTTGATACTAAGCAGACTTGGGAAGTTGATTTAACTAATTTCGACTTTTCTTCAGGTAGAGATGAAACCCTCATTTTGTCCAATCAACATACTCGGGTTTACTATGCATCCATTGATGGGGATAACCTGTTTATTGATGGTAAATTGTTGGATTTCGTGCAGGCGTCCTGGCCAGATAAAGAAAATAAAGAATATGAAACCACAGCACTTGAAAGACATGGGAGCCTTAAGCAGTCGCTACAGGTGGTCGATGTTAATAGTGATGGCTTGCTAGACTTAATTACACGAAATGGAGAAAACTATAAATATCGAATAAATACTGGCGATGGTTTCAATTCGGAGGTTAACCTCGGTACATTAAATAAAAAATTATCGTTCAGCTGGTTTGATTACGAAGGTGATGGTGACCTTGATGTGCTTTGGCGAGAGGAAGATGGCGCTAGTGAAAAGTTAGTTTTCCGTCGCTGGCAAAGCCGTACCAATAACTTCTCTGAGCCTGAAACTTTCAAGCGTGTGAATAGTTCCCGGGTTGGTGGTAAGGATATATTCCTAGATATGAATGGGGATGGGAGGACAGATTATCTCGAATTCCATGATGATTACCTCTATATCTATCATGCTGAGGAGCGCCAGGTTGCCCCTAATGTTATTTCTAAGATAACTAATGGTCTTGGGGCTGAAACTTATATTACCTACAGTGCAACAAATACCTCTGGCCACTACGCCCAGCTGGGAATCGGTGTAGCCCTTTCTGGTTATTGTTCTCGAGTTTCAAATTCTGACAGTAATGTAGAGGACTGGTGTTTAACTAATAAGGTTGCTAGTAGCAGCGAGTTCTATCAAGCCCTTAATTCTGATTGGCAACACTCTTTAACCCTTGGGAAAACCAATGTCGTTATGCCGTTATTGGGTAACCAATTCCTGGTGACTCGCATTGAAAGTTCGACTCCCGCTGCGGGTCACCAACCCGGTACGGTTGACAATCTTGCAACGAGTGGAATTCGCTATTTCTACGGAAATGCTCTTCTACAAGCGGGCGGAAGGGGCCATCTGGGGTTTGAGTCTATCCAGACTTTAGATGAACAAACCGGCGTAACCACGACCACCACCTATAGGCAGGACTTTCCCTTCATCGGTATGCCTCTACGTACAGAGCAGCGTACTGGTGATGGCGCTCTACTAAGTGAAGCGGATAATACCTGGGATATTCTGGGTATGGAGGATTCTTGGCCTGGGACTGCTAGAAGCGAAGGAACTATCTCTTTAGGCTCGTTAAAACCTTATATTTCCCAAACTATCGAATCCAGTTACGCCTTAAGAGCGAACGGTCAAGCTCAGGGGGAACATCTCAAAACTGTTACCACCCATACGGAGCAGGACATGCATGGTAATGCCACCAGGCTTACGGTAAATACCGAGGCCGCTAATGGTGATAACTACATTACCGACACCGAAAATGATTATGGTTCTGGTCGGCGAGTCAACTTCGTTAACCCTGATCACCAATTGAATGAGTATGAGGAACTAGGACGTCTTGTCTCTGCCAGAGTCACTCATAATCGTATTGAGGGGGGTGAGAGTGATTCTGCGGTTCGATATAGTGAATTTAGTTACTATGAAAATGGGTTTAAAGCAGGTCTCTTAAGAGAGGAAATCATCGAGCCGCTCTCCGATATCTTGCGAATCACTACTCTCTATGATTATGACCAGTTCGGTAACAAAATATTCGCGCAGCAGTCAGCGGCGAATGAAGAGAGCCGTTTCCAGCACTGGATTTACGATGTCAGTGGGCGCTTCGTAGATAGGGAAGAAAATGTTTATGGGCAAACCACATCCCTAGTATTGGAGCGTAATGAATATGGTCAGCCGACTCTGGTTGAGAACATTTCGGGTGTGCCTACATCATTCCGTTACGATAGGTTTGGCCAGCAATTACTAGAATATAGTGCTACAGGCTCACACAAAATAGTAATGCTGGGCCATGCCGGTGCTCAGTGCCCAGCAGCTGCTGTTTACCAAGTTACCGAACGCGTCGGCGGCGGTGGTGAATCTGTTACTTGCTTCGATATGCTGGCGCGGAAAATTCGTACCGCCGGGCGCGCTTTTGATGGAGGGTGGAACATTGTCGATATTCAGTATGACCAGCTGGGGCGGGTGAAGCATCAAAGCCAGCCTTATTCCCAGGGGCGTTCTCGTTACTGGACTACACAATATTACGACTTGATTGGGCGTATCGTCGGAACCGACTTACCCGGAGTTTCAGGGGTTAATGGCACTGGCTACGATGTTGCTGTGGAGTATGATGGTTATACGAGCTCATCTATAAATGCTAAAGGCCAGGTTCACCGGTCAACAAAAAATGCGTTGGGTGATCAGGTACGAGTCCAGGATAATTTGGGCAATGTGCAGGAGTTCCAATACGATGCCCAGGGTAACCTCCGATTCGTATTTAATCGTGGCGATGGCAGTCGCAACATTGTGACAGGTATGGAGTATGACCTGCTGGGACGTAAAACAAAGATGTCCGATCCTGACAAGGGGGAATGGGGTTACAAGTACACAGCTTATGGCGAGCTGTTCGAACAGACTGATGCCAATGGCCAAGTAGTAATTAATCGTTATGACCGCCTTGGCCGCTTAAAGGAGCGTACGGATAAAGATAGCTCTGGTGTAATTGTTGAGACTACGCAGTGGGGTTATAACAACGAGGTATCCTCGGATATTTATGGCACACCTGCGGGGGCCCTGCGTGAAGTGGTAGCCTTGGATAGTGGTTATATCCGCTTGCATGGTTACGATACTTTAGGCCGCCCACAAGAGACGATCACCAGTTTTGCTGATGGTGATGATCATTACGAAAGAAGTAATTACGACCAATACGGCCGCGTGTTCCAGGTGTTTGATGCGGGTGGTGATGGCAGCTGGGAGAGCAGTGCGATCCAGCATAAGTACAATGAGTATGGTTATTTAGAGCAAGTTATCGATGCCGAACAACTCAACCTTGCCACTGCGGAACAGTTTTATACTGTTATTCGCATGGATGCTCGGGGTAATGTCACTGAATATTTGAACGGGAATGGGATAACAACCCAAAAATTCATTGACCCCGCCACTGGTCGTCTTACTGGTAAAGTCGCCCATGTACTCGGGCTTGGGAATATTCAGGAGCTAAGTTACCAATGGGATGATGCGGGTAACCTGGAGTACCGGGAAGATCGCAGTGGTGACAAGGATCTTCATGAAAGCTTCAGTTACGATGGTTTGAATCGACTAGAGCGATCGCAAATCCAAGGACGCGATGCTCAAGATGTGCACTACGATGATTTGGGTAATATTACCTTCAAATCAGATGTTGGCACTTATAAATATTCTGAGCAGTGCAGTAACGGCGCGGGCCCTCATGCGGTGTGTGAAACCAGTGATGGTGTCAGCTACCAATACGATGACAATGGCAATATGACCTCTGATTCCAGCGGCCGCTCATTGCTGTATAGCACTTTCGATAAGCCTACTGAAATTACTAAAGATGGCCATAAAACCGAATTCCTTTATGGTCCAGAGCGCAAGCGTTTTCTTCGCAGAGATACGGCTACTGATGGTCAGGTAACTGAAACTCGTTATATTGGGAATGTGGAAAAAGTCACGACTGATGGTAATACCGAAGTGAAGCGGTATTTACCTGGTGGAGCCTTGGTGATTATTTCTGCTGGGCAGCGCAAGAGCCGTTATATGCATACGGATCACTTGGGCTCATTAGATGTCATAACCGAAATTAGTGGGGAAATAGCCAAAGACAGCAATGGAAATCAACAGGTCTTTAGCTTTGATGCCTGGGGTCAAAGGCGCAACGCTGTAGACTGGAGTGCTTTATTGGGTGATGAACTTACAGGCTTCTCATCCAGTTTAACCAGCCGCGGCTATACCGGCCACGAGATGTTGGATCAGGTTGGACTGGTCCATATGAACGGGCGCATCTACGATCCCCGCCTGGCCCGCTTCCTTCAGGCGGACCCCTATGTACAGTCGCCGGATTACAGCCAGTCTCATAATCGCTATGCGTATATATGGAATAACCCACTGAATTCCACCGATCCCAGTGGTTACTTCAGGCTTAGAGACTGGGTGGGAGTCATTGTTGCTGTAGTTGGTGCATGGATCTGTGGCAGCCCTTGCGCAGAATTTGGTTGGGAGATGGTCGCCCTTGGAGCCGCTTCTGGTGCAGCAAGTGCTGCCGCGAATGGAGGGAATGTTCTAGAGGGGGCTTTGATTGGGGGCATAAGTGCTGCTGCTTATGGAGCGGTAGGGCAAATGGACTTTGGTGGGCTGGGCTCGTTTGCAGGCGTTGCTGAATTCTCTGCTTATGGTATAGCTGGTGGTATTACCAGTGTGCTAAGAGGTGGAAAATTTGGGCATGGGTTTGTTTCCGCCGGTGTGAATCGGAGCGTTTCCGGGAAAGTTGATGGTGTTGGAGGATCAGGCCCTACAGGAGTAGCTTTACGAACGGTTGTAAAAGCTGTTGTTGGTGGAACTGTTTCTGAGGTTACAGGTGGCAAATTTGCCAATGGGGCTGCTACTGCTGCTTTCTACGAGTTGGTGGGTTCAGTTGAATTTAGTAACGTTTCAAATGTGGGCAAGATTGATTTCTCAACTGAAGGTACGGCTGCCGAGAGATATGAGCGATTTAAAAAGGTGTCAGAGGGCGAGAAAGGTATAGAATGGAAAGATTATTACAAAGGGGAGCAAAAAAATTCTGATGGCACTGTCACATCAAAAGACTTTACCGATGCAGCAGAGTTCCAAGCATGGCTCGCAGAGGAACTTCCTAAAGGAGCGGTATCGAGGGGCTGGGTCAGTGGAGTTACCACTACAACAAAAGTTTTTGGTCTTACAGTAAGTTCTACAATCGTTCTTTACCGATCAAGTGTTATGGGTTTTACGGGAAGACGATTTTTGCCCGATGGAAAAGAGGTGAGTGGATATTTCTCACCATTAGAGAGTGGCTATATAACTGTAGGACATGAAATCGCTCATAGATCTGGAGTTGAAGTGGGAGACAATTCTATTGCTCACCTTAGGTCTAATTTAAATGGTTACGATAGGTGCTTGGCTGCAGGGATGTGTAATTGGCAAGGCTGGTCCTTTGGAGATTTGTGATTGTGAATAAAGCTTATATTGCCTCAATATTTATGATTTTTTCTAACTGCGTAATTTCTGAATCTACAGCTATATATCAGGCCTCTGAAACTGATGTTGTTGAGAAATCTTATGATATTGTGGAGGGGAAAGTCGTTGGTGGTTCAGTTGAAAAGCCGGCGGGTATAGGAACATGTTTTAGTTATGTATATGATATTAAAGTAGAAGATAGCTTTAAGGGGAAGTATAAAGCGAATGAAGTGATAAAGGTTGGCCTTAATTTGAATTCTATCGCAGTTGAACCGAATCAACAGCAACTTATAGTTTTAATGGAGCCCTCTAAGGATTTTTTTAAGCATTGTATTAGCGCTGATTTTGGCGTAAGTCGTGTGGATAAAATTACATCGGGACACCTTGTAGGTGTATTTGAGATTTTATCTGCTGAGGGGGAGGGTGTTAAATTTAGAAGTGTCAGTTGTAGTAGGGATAAACCTATCTTATACGAGGATTTTGCAAGAAATAGAAAATGGATAACAGGGTCGTGTTATGAGGTAGTTGGTGTGTATCAAGATTTAGAGCAAGAATTAAAGAAAACAGTGGGGGGAAGTGGTCGTTTTTGATGTTGATGCTCATTTTATAGGTTTTTTTGTTTTTATTTTCTATAGTAATTAGCCATCCTAGATTCAGTGACTGTTTTAAGGTCAAGGATATATTATGTTCCGCTCTATTATTTTTTTCTGTTTTCTTATTTTTTCATATGGTGCCTCTGCTGCCTCCACAATGTGCTCCCAATATGGCAATAAATTGGATGGGCTGGTCGGACCTGATTCGGGTACAGGCGATAGAGTATTTTCATCGCTTAAGTCAGAAGGTAATGAGTGTGGCTGTACATTTGTACGGTTTATTGAGGGCACAGCCGATGTCAATAAAGTTCTTTCGGTACTTATGACAGCAAAAGTAAGTGGGAATACTGTCAGAGTGGACTTTGCTGAGCCGGATAATTGCAATAGTGGAGTTAGAGTTTATCTTGAGTGATAGACTGTTAGTTAGTTTTCAATGAATTTTCACTTTTAGGGCTGGATTTTTCAAATGAAGAGTAAGTGCTTAATATTAGTAGCCAGTATCCTTGGTTTTACACAAAGTGCATTCGCAATGTGTACTCAAAATGGTAACAGCTTGAATGGGTTAGTAGGGTTGGGCAGTAGCGGAACACTGGTTTACGCAGACGTGAATTCCGCATCCAATGAGTGTAGTTGCGATCGTTTTAGATTTCAGTCTGAGAATACCGATATTAAAATTGCTTTGAGTGTTCTTCTATCTGCCAAGATAGCGGATAAAAAAGTGAGAATTGATATTAAAGAACCAGGTAATTGTAATACGGCAACTAATGTCTATCTTCAATATTGAAACTACCAGTCTGTCCAGAAAATGGATAACGTCCTAGAGTCTATTTATACCCTCACGAATAAGCAAAGTCAGTACATTCAATATTAAGGTTTGCACTTTTACGAAGACTTAATATTTAGTATATTCTGAATCTGTACAGCATTCTGTCCCTCCCTCGCAATTTATATATTGGGCCTTTGATGCAAGCCTAATTTATCCTGGTAACATTTTGACTATTCAGTCCCTTTTGCACTGAAGAATAATCTAAAGTAAGTTTATCCATTAAGAATAACAATAAATTCACGCTGCCATTCAAGTTGCAGTTACTGCCAGTAGAGCCACTGTGCCACTTTATTGATGGTGTAGAAGGTTACAATCTTACTGAGGATTTTTTGAGGATATTTTCACTAATAAAGCCTGCTACTTAGTACCCAAATTACAAAAAACACAATAATGAGAGAGGACAAGCGATGACCCCGGAAGAAAAGTACGAGATGGTGAAGGACCTGCAGCCCCTGGAGCTTCTATATCAAAGGGAGTTGCAACAGGCGGATACGGTCTTTCTTCGGCAGATGCAGCAGCGTCAATGGCGGGATTATACCTGGGGTGAGGTCATGGATCGGGCTCGCAGGATCGCTGGGTACTTACGGGCCCAGTATGAGCCCGGTGATCGCATCGCTATTCACGGTAAAAACTGTGCGGACTGGATCATCGTGGACGTGGGTATCATGTTAGCGGGAATGATCAGCGTGCCACTTTACCCTGGCCAATCTGTCTCCTCAATGACCTATGTTTTGCAGCACTCTGAATCGAAAATGCTTTTCTGTGGGGCCACCGACAATAATGCCGCTCTACAGGAAGTTGCTGATATGCTGCCCTCGGTCGCTATCCAGCGCTGTGAGATTCGTTGCGATCAGGACCTGGAAGCTCTCATTAAAGGTAGTGAGCGCTTTGAGGAGAAGCCGATCTTTAATCTGGATGATATTTTTACAATCATGTATACCTCCGGAACCACGGGTAATCCAAAAGGGGTTATGCATAGCTGGTCTTCAGTGGTTTTTGTCTCCCCAAATATGATTCGCGGTTATGGCATGGATGAAAATGACCGTGTTCTTTCCTATCTGCCCCTGGCCCACGCGGCAGAGCGAATATTGGTTGAATTCCACTGCTTGTATTCAGGCACTCCAATTCACTTCCCCGAGTCTTTGGATACTTTCTTAGAAGACCTAAAGCGTACGCGCCCAACGATGTTCTTCTCGGTTCCCCGGCTATGGACCAAGTTTAAAGAGGGTATTGATGAAAAAATCCCGCCGTCACTGCAAGAAGTGCTGTTGCGTATTCCCGGAATCAATACCTGGCTGAGAAAGAAAGTTCGCAGTGGTTTGGGGTTGGATGATGCAGAAATATTGGTTAGTGGTGCGTCTCCCATTTCCATTGAGTTGCTCCGCTGGTACCACCGTATGGGAATGAAGGTGGCTGATGGTTATGGTATGACGGAGAACTTTATCTATGGCTGCTTTGCTCCACCTGGGGAAGATCCTGTACCGGGGACGGTTGGTAAGCCTTATCACGGCTGTGAAGTTAAGATTTCTGAGGAAGGGGAGATACTCTTTAAGAGCGGTTCCTTGATGAAGGGATACTATCTTGAACCGGAAAAAACCGCGGAGGTAATACGGGACGGTTATTACCACACGGGTGATTCTGGATTTATTGATAAGGACGGTCTGGTACATATCACCGGGCGTATTTCAGAAACCTTCAAGACCAGTAAAGGCAAGTTTATTCAGCCCAGCCGACTCGAAGGATTTTTTGGTAATGAGACAATGCTGGCCCAGCTCTGTGTTCTGGGACACGGTATGGATCAGCCAGTAATGTTGGTGACTATCTCCGAGTCCGCTGAAAAATTACCACGTGGGGAAGTTAATGAGCATTTGCAGAAACTACTGACTTCAGTGAATGATAAGTTACCGCAACATGAGCGAATTAAGACTATCTTTATCACCAAGGAAGAGTGGACACCTCTTAATGAATTCCTCACGCCGACTTTGAAGATTAAGCGAAAGGTACTCGAAGCGAATTATCAGCCTTTATTTAAACAGCACGTGGATACCAAAGGGGTTGTATGGGAGCCGCGAGCCTCTGTTGGCGAAAGCTCAAAAGAGGCCTCATTAGAGCCTGTGAATTAATTGCCTTTCAATTAATAAAAAAAGCCCGGCAAATATTGAACCGGGCTTTTTTATTGGGTCTCTAGCGGACTACTAATGGGTGTAACTCTGGCAGTGTTGGGACTTGCCTATCAGTCCAATTTGAATGCTCTCTGCTGAACACTCGAAGTCATCATTAAATTTACAGTCTTCCATTTTACAGGCTCCAACACCGGCGGTACGGGAGCTGCTTGTATGACGGGAGTTGGTGAAGAAAGTATCACAGTCGGGATCGGCACCGTCACCAATGGTAATTGCCCTGGCGTGGCAAGCATCGTTGGCGTTGTAAGCACATTGGCTGGCGGCACATCGACTGACTTCTGGCATATCGGTTGCGATAATCATGGCAGTCCTCTCCTTAATAGTAAGTTGGAGACTAGACCAGCATGGTTGCATGTCAATGAAAAACCACAGGGTCTGTGTGGTATTTTTACTTTGTAAGAACAGGCAAAGCTGTTATCGCAAATAGTTTTTGGGTGGATAACCTTTATTCCGAATAGAAATTTTTCTCCATTACTTCTTGCTGCCAAGCCAGTAACAATACTGTTTTCGTTTCACCGGGCAGCACAATTTCTTTTTCAGCACTTAAGCCCAGCTTCTTTAATAACTTAATTGAGGGCGTGTTACTGGGTTGTGCAATGGCCAGAATGCGTCGTAGGCCCAATTCCTCTCTCGCGTATTGCATGACAGCTTGTGCCGATTCCAGAGCGAAGCCCCGGCCGCGAAAATCAGGTAAAAAGGCAAAACCGATATCGATACCATCCAGTCCTGCGCGTTTGACTAATCCGCAGATTCCTATAGCAGTGCTATCTTTCAAGGACACCTTGTACATACCAAAGCCGTGTTCCCGATACATGGCAACGGGGCCGTTCAGGATAAACTGGTAGGCATCTTCCTTAGTACGCACGCCACGATCGCCAATATTTTGTAGGAACGCAGAGTCGTTGAGCAGTGATAGAATTAGGGTACTGTCTTGTTCTGCATTTATCTCTTGGATAATAAGATTGTCAGTCTCCAGCTTAAACATATGAGAATCCCTGTTTTTCCAACGCCAAAGTGGAGTGGGAAAGTTTTGGTGTTTGCAGATCAATAAGGAGGGGGGAGACTGTGCCCCCTGAAAGGGGGCACAGTGTTGCTTAGAAGCGGTAAGTCAAATTGACAGAGGCAGATTCAGTCGTTGGGCGGGAAGCGACAGTTGCGCTAACAGCGATAGCGTCAGCTGCTTGCCAGCGAATACCGGCAATCATACCCATGCCACCGTTGAAGATGCCCTCATCGACACTGGCGTAGCTTGGCATGGCATTCATATTGCCTTCCATGGATTTCACGCCAACCTCAATGGTGTCTTCTTCTGTGCCGTTATTATCTTCGTACCAGATTTCGGCGTAAGCGTTAATGGTATCCCAGCTCTTATTAGCGAAGGCACCAAAACGCATATTTCTAATACGGCGTTCTTGGTCGCCGTAGTGCATGCCGAGAGGGTCGAGCTCATTACCGCTCAAGTCGGTATAAGTGAAGCCCTCGATAGCGTCTTCGGTGTAGCCGTCTACATCAGTAGTGACCTTGGTAAAGCTTACAAATGGACCGAACTGGAAGGTCTCACTACTGAGTAGGTTGGCACCGGCTGTAATTCCCAGGGACAAGCTCTCGCCAGACGTATTGCCAGTCAGGTTGCCGTTGTAAGTGTCACCCAGAGCGACAGCGCGGCTGACGTCATCGTAATCTACATCGGTCAGGGTCGCGTTACTTTCGACAAAGAAAATGTCGTAGTGCATACGGCCAAAGACGCTGTAGTTGGTTGAAGTGGAGTCAATAGCAAGCTGTGAATTATCCACATCAATATTGGAGCGGCTCACTGCAAAACCGATTTCCGCATTGTCGCGCACGGCGTAAGTCAGGCCGAGAATATTGGAATAGCCATCTCCCCTGACATTGGCGGTGTAATCGGTATCGTAGTCGACGTTACCCAGGGAGCTACCGGCGAAAACGCCAGTCTGAGCGGTGCGGTAACGAACACTAGCCAAGCTCTCGTCAAGGCTGTTGGTGTGGGTGCGAGTAGCCTGGATTGCGATATCCGGCAGCTGACCGGCAACCTGAGCAGCATTCACGATTGCGGTGTAGTAGTCACCGAGGATTTCCTGACCAATTTGAGTGGGGTGAACACTGTCGTTGAAGATCAGCTTGTCTGCATCGGGGTCGGTGCCGTTAATGCCATAAACGGAATGCTCAATACAGTCGTTGCCACTGCCGTCGTAACAAAACAGTTGGTTCTCTGAGGAGGATAAACCAAAGATGGTCGGGTTATTGAGGGCGACTTTCAGGATACCTGCCTGGTCAACCATCAGAACGCCGTCGATATCCTTGGCCTTAGCTAACAGTGCTGAGTTGAAGGTTTCAGAAGTGCTACTTGCTTCGAAAAGTATCTCTTCGAAGGCGGTGGCCAGCTGGGCATCCGCATCTTCCTGGGTCATCAGTCCAGCATCAACCGCGGCTTGCAGAGCCTCTGCATTGTCGCTGGAGTAAACGGCTTCATATGCAGCAGCGTAAACGCCAGGAGTTTTGCTGACATCGGGTACATTGGATACGAGGATGTAATTGGCACCTGCATCGGACAGGGCGCCAGCTGCGCTTGCCAGCATAGTTGACGCAACGTCTAGGTCCGCAGTGACTTCTTCGATGGTTGAGGTGCCAGCGACGACATCTTCGAAACCGCTGAGCAAGTCGTTACCACCGCCGTTTACCCAATAAAGAGCGTTGTGATCAGCACTTCCCAGAGTGCTTTCCAGGTAGCCCATTCCCAGTGGGTGTGGGTTACCCGAGGTTCCAGATGTGGCGATAAGACCAGCAAAGGTGCCTTCGATGGCATCGCTCATAGCGGCGGCCTGGGTCATCAGCTCGGCATAAGTAGCCATATCTCCCTCAGCCTTAGCTGCTTCAGCTTCAGCTACTAGTTGGGCTGCTGTGGCCTGTTGTACTAGCAATTGGCCCAACAGTTGGGAGTCTGGATAGCTGGGCGTTAAGCCCTCGTCGCCAGTGGTTGGCATCAGGGCGCTTAACAGGTTATGACGGCTCGGGTCAGCTTCCAGGCCATATGCTTGCAGGTAGGCCGCATAGTTGTCGGGGCCGATGATGTTCATCAGAACATCAGCAGCTTTATGTCCACCTACGGCCCAGCCTGTACCAGCATTGCTCAAGCCAGCAGCAATCTGAGCAGTAACGGAAGCTTCAAGATCCTCTGCACTCAGTGAGGGGTCTACGGTGGGTAGGCAAAAGGAAGATTGCATACCTGCACAAGACGGTGTAACTGCACCCAAGCCGAGATTCTGGGATAAAAGACTAATGGCTACTTCACGATCGTCGCCACCATTGGTGAACACATCGTAGTTGCCAACATCAGTCAGACTGTCACCAAAGGCGATAACTTGGGAAAAGGCGGTGTCTTTAGCAAAAGCTGCTGAGCTTGTCATTGTTGCGAGTGCAATGGCCGCTGCGAGGCTACGCTTGGCGTTGTGCATGGTTTTCTCCTTGTCGCGGTAATCTCACACCCGCGGAGACATCGGGAGCAGTCCAGAGGAAACTACAGGGCGCGAGTCTTTATTGTTCTTTGCTCCAGTACTTCGAGGAAGCTGGGCAATGTTAGCGGATTTGACTGAGACTTGAAAATAAGTCACAAATCATCCCGCGTATTCTGGTCGGCCCTCAGGCCGCTTCACTAGCTTTTATTTGGCTGGCGCAATATTACTTAATGAGGGTTTCCCGGTAAATGAGGTTTACCCCCTGATATCCTCACTTTATAGAAAGCATTTTTCGGTATATTGATTTCTGTCAATGGCGAATTGTATCTGTGTAGTGGGACTGGTTAATAGCTGCACTATTTGGGCAAAATAGTCATAGAGTTTTGTATTTTTAGTAAAACGATGTAGCTCAGGCTTTGGATATTTATGGTTTGTGGAAAAGGTAGGATATCGGTTTCTCAAGATGAGATTGAAATGAGTGCGATACGCGCTCAAGGCGCCGGTGGCCAAAATGTAAATAAAGTTTCCAGTGCAATTCACCTGCGCTTTGATATTCAGGCTTCTTCACTTCCTCAGCTAATTAAAGATGGCCTTTTGAAGCTCAAAGATCGGCGTATTTCTTCAGATGGAGTGGTGATTATCAAGGCCCAGAGGTTTAGGACCCAGGAAAAAAACCGCGCAGATGCCCTAGAGCGATTACAGGAGCTGGTGGATAAAGCCGCATTCAGGCCAAAGTTTCGTGTGGCTACCAAGCCCAGTCGAGGTGCCAAGGAGCGCCGTTTACAAGCAAAAAATCGTCGTTCTCAGGTGAAATCAATGAGGGGTAAGGTAAAAGATCAGCACTAATACAGTTCCCTAGAAAAGGGAAAAATTTTCTCAAAGCTTTACTACCACCCGGCTCCTTAGTACGGATGTTCTAGTTGGTGGGTAGGGCGATATCTCAACTCTAGTGTAATCGAATCATTTGTAGAGCCGACCTATTTTTCTTTTCTCATATGAATTCCTAAGCTACTCACAGAGGGTGGCGTAAACCTGGGAAGGGTGTGTGCTGGTTGAAATAAGCTATATAGGTGTTAACCCCTGCGGACTAGAGTGACCGCAGAGGTATCCTCGATGGGGTAGAGATCTATAGGTAAGGAGAGCGGGCGAGGGCTTGCTGGTACTCTGCCTCCCGTTGCATTAGTTCGTATTGTAAGTCCGCTATTTCCATTCCTAGCTCAGAGTGCCTAACCTTTAGGCGAGCGACGTCAGCTATAAGTGTTACTCGTTCGGAATTGTCGATTGCTTCATCGACCAACAGTGCACCAATTTCTGTCATGTCATCGAGAATGTGTTCTCTCTCCAACTCCAAGTTGTGAATTGCCGACACAATTTCCTCAACGGCTGACTTGGCAAGAAAAATATCCTGGCCTGAATTGTACCCCCGCAGGAATAACCCTTCGAGGTCCGCGGGGCAGACACCGTTATAGTGGTTACCGGAGCGCCCTTGGTCAAATCCGCGCAGCTCGGTACAAAAAAGCTCCAGCCCCTCACCTCGCCCATCCCGGTAAGCATTAGTATTGACCGTTACGCCATATTTTGCACAGGATTCGCGGCGTCTCCCCAGGTAGGATAAGTCCCTGCCCGCTGCGCCATCCTCATACCCGATTGCCTGCCAATCTGCGACATAACATTCATCTTCACTCATGGTGGCACACCCTGAGATCGAGGTTGCTAAAAATATGAGGAGGGCAATTGTAGAAGTAGACTTCACGGTGGTTTTCCATCTCATTAGTTTTGCTACAGCCTACTCAAGTGATCCTGACTGGCAGCTGAAGCGCTAGTTTCATATGGCCATTATGTTAACAAATTGCTACCAACAGTGGCGCCGATAATTTTCCGCTGACGACTAATCTGATGGTGTTAGGGGGCCGGTAATTGTGAGCTTGGGTCAATGAGCGATTTCGTTGGGATGACTGCTCTCGAGTTGTTACGCGGATACAGGGCGAAGTGTTTTTCGCCGGTTGAGGTTGTCGAGGGGCTACTCAATCAAATTGAGAAGCTAAATAGGCATGTCAGTGCTTTTTGTCTGATAGACAGGAAGACCAGCATTGCCTACGCACGGGACTCTGAGCGCCGCTATATGTCTGGTACTGTCAAAGGGTTGCTTGACGGAGTGCCGGTGGCAATAAAAGACGTTTTTTACATGCCGATGTGGCCGACAGTTTTCGGTTCCCAAATTATTGACCCAGAGACAACATTGGGTTGTGCGGCCCCTTGCATTGCGGCTTTGCAACGCCATGGGTACATACCAATAGGGAAAACCACGACACCGGAGTTTGGTTGGAAGGCGGTGACGGATAATGCCATAGACGGTATTACGAGAAACCCCTGGGATAGGGATAAGACATCGGGTGGTTCGAGTGGCGGGGCCGCTGTTGCAGTATCACTGGGATTGAGCCCTCTGGCTGTGGGGGCTGATGGTGGTGGATCTATCCGGATTCCTGCTAGCTTTTGCGGCACAGTTGGGTTCAAACCGAGTTTTGGGCAGGTTCCCCATTGGCCATTAGGTACCTTCTCCTCCCTAGTGCATGTGGGGGCCTTAGCATCGACGGTGGAAGACTGTGCACTGATGATGAATGTAATCAGTGAACCGGATCATCGGGATATCCGCGCAATACCACGTCGGAACATTGATTTCCTTGCAGCTACAGAGGGAAGGTTGATTGAAAGAACAGGAAAGTTGCGTATTGCTTACAGCCCTAGTCTTGGTTACGTAGAACCTGATCCCATGGTGGTGAGCAACGTTTCTGCTAGTGTAATGCACTTCCAGGAATTGGGTGCTGAAGTTGTAGAGGTTGACCCAGGTATTGATGATGCTAGTGCAGCTTTTGGCTGTCTATTTTGCGCGGGAATAGCGAGTATCTTTAGGGCGATGGATAGTACCAGGCGCCAACTGGTGGAGCCCCAATTGTTAGAGGTCGCAGAACAAGCGGACAAATTATCCTTACCTGATTATCTCGACGCGCTGAAGTGGCGAGATAACTTTGTCGAGCGATTACAGGAATTTTTTCTGAAATATGATCTGTTAGTGACCCCAACTTTACCTATTACCGCATTTAGTGCAGGGGTCAATGTGCCGGATAATAATCCAGGCTCTCTATGGTATTCCTGGACACCTTATACCTACCCCTTCAATTTATCAGGCCATCCGGCAATATCAATCAATTGCGGTTTTTCAGCGAGTGGTCTGCCTGTAGGCTTGCAAATAGTAGGCAGAAAATATGCTGATGAGACCGTTTTATGTGCAGCCGCTGCTTTACAAAACCAGCAGGGATTAAAAAAGAGGCTTCCTGGTTGGGTGGATTCCTTGTGAGTTGTAATCTTCAAATTATTCTTGTAGATCTAATTAAAATAAAGGGCTGAAAAACCCTTTAGTTCAGAAATTATTCCTAGTTCTATTTGCTATTAATAGTGTTTTTATATTCTATGTTTTTTGTGTATTTGTGATCCACTTAAAGTTTATTGCGGCTCTTACGTTGAAAGATGCCAAATTGTTTTAGTATTTATTTGAATGTGCTAGCTTTTCCTTGCCGGATTGGTCAATCCGGTTTTGTTTGTTCTCTCTGCGCTTTTCGAAATTCGAATAATAAAAATATTTCTGGATTGTCCGCGATTGTTTATAGGTATGGCCTGTAGTTCCATTCTCATTGGTTTTTGTATTATTTGAATATTATTGAGATTCAAAACTGCTGTTTGTGCAGGCTTCTTGCATGTGTGTTTATTGCCTGCCTGTGTTTTTGAAATATTAGGAATTCGCAGGGGGCTAACTTAATGTGGAGAAGATAATGAAAAAAATTATTAGTAGGTCTTTAGTTGGGGTTCTTGCACTCCCCGGCGCTGTTGTGGCAGAAGAGCTGTGGATAACTATAGGTAGTGATGGTTATAAAACCTTAAAGCAAAACAGTAGCCTGGTTGCCAAGCAACCACTCTCGATTCAAGGTGAGGAACGTAACGGAGTCACTATTCTAAAAGTTAATGAAAAGAATCTTTCCGAAATATCGACTCTGATGCATATCAACCATAACCGTTGTGGCGGCTTTATGGTGCATGACTCATTGGAGGAAGCAGAAGCTGCCCAGATTTCATCGCTGACGACAACAGTGAATAACGTGATCGCTTACTCTATTGATAATGGAGATGTGGTTAACGCCCTGCAGGCAGAGATCTCAGAGTCTAATATACGGTCAACTATTCAAAGTTTGTCGAATTTTACTAATCGCTATTACACCACTTCAACCGGCGTGGATGGTGCTGAGTGGATAAGGGATGAGTGGCAGGCATTAACGAATTCACGAAGTGATGCCTCTGTCGAACTTTATAGCCATAGTTGGGCGCAACCCTCTGTAATTTTGACGATTCAGGGGCAAACTGACCCGGATGAAATTATCGTGCTGGGGGCGCACCTGGATTCTACGGTCGGTTTTGGCACTGGTGAAGGTACGAGAGCGCCGGGGGCTGACGATGATGCGTCTGGCATAGCAACATTGACTGATGTCATTAATGCAATTGTCGCTACAGACTATAAGCCGGATAAAACGCTGGCTTTTATGGGGTACGCTGCTGAGGAAGTGGGGCTGCGGGGGTCAGATGATATTGCTAGCGATTACAAATCACAGAATAAAAATGTGATAGGTGCCTTGCAGTTGGATATGACTAATTACTATGGCTCAAATAGTGATATCTATATTATTGGAGATTACACCAATAGTGCCCAGAATAGCTTTCTTGAGGATCTGGCCCAGACCTACCTGAGCGGCCTCACTGTTGGAACAACTTATTGTGGTTATGCGTGTTCTGATCACGCATCTTGGTATAACCAGGGTTATCCGGTTTCCTTTCCTTTTGAGGCGACTTTTAATGGCTCAAACCCTTATATCCACACTTCAAGTGATACCCTCGCTAATAGTGGTGGAGATGCCAGTCATGCGGTGAAGTTTGGAAAGCTTGCTGCTGCCTATGTCGCTGAATTGGCCAAGGGTTATATAGGGGATGATCCGGGCCCAGACCCCGATCCGGACCCCGATCCCGATCCAGACCCCGGTGAGGAACAAACAGAAACCTTTAGTGGTGATGTGGGGCGAGGTTCGGAGGATCACTATGGACCTCTCAGTGTAACGCCCGGTACAGATTTTATCGCGGATATGACCGGTACTAATGATGCCGATCTATATGTCCGTTTTGGTGCGGCACCTACTTGGCGCTATTACGATTGCCGTCCCTATGAGGGAGATAGCTCTGAGAACTGTTCCTTAACCGTGCCAAGTGGTGAGAGTGAAGCCTATTTTATGGTGCGGGGCTACAGTCGCCTGGGATCGGATTATGAGGTTGATGTTACTTATACACCTCAATAGACGGTGTTGATTTCACCTATTTATTTTTTTAAGTGAACTCATTGCTGTCACTTTTGCTTCAGCCTTTCTAAAAGTCACGTTTGGCAGTTTTTGGCATTTGCTAAACGTGTACCCCCTCCTTTTAAAATAAATATCGCGACATTAATTTTTTGATTTGTTGGAAGTTGACATTTAATCGCGTAAAAGATCTACCCTAGGCGTGCACTAATTTCTGGCATGGATGCAATTAGACGGAACGTCAGTATGCCGCTTTTTTTGTTTAACCCCTGCACGGATCTAATTTGATGTGCATTGCTTTGATGAATTATCCGGTGATGTTCTGTTTGATGTTAATAATGAGAAGAGAGGGTGGTGAATATGAAGCGTTACTTGTTGAGACCTTTGTCATTGGCGGTGGCAGTTGCGATTTTTAACTCTGGTGGGTATGCGATTGCTGAGGAAAAGGAAGAGGGTGCCTCTAATACTGCTGATCGGGCAATGGAGGAAGTGATAACCACAGGTACACGCAAAGAGGGTGTATCTCCCACCGAGACTCTTTCTCCGGTAGATGTGCTTGGCGGAGAGGATATTGCGGATCAAGCGAGCTTTGATCTTACTGAGTCCCTGGCAAAAATTGCCCCTTCATTTAATACGCAGAGATTTCCAATTGCTGATGGTACCGCTTTTATCCGCCCGGTAACTTTACGTAATTTATCCCCAGATCAAACTTTGGTACTGGTCAATGGAACTCGCCGCCATCGCTCTGCGCTGGTTAATTTGCAGCTTGCCCCCCTGGGTACAGTTAACCAGGGTGCCCAAGCCGTCGACTTTTCGGCGCTACCCTCTATGGCTATAGAGCGAGTTGAGGTTTTGCGTGATGGCGCTTCAGCACAATATGGCTCCGATGCGATTGCCGGTGTCGTTAACATTATCCTGAAGGATGATGCAGAGGGATTTAGCTTATCAGCTCAGACAGGGGAGTATTTTGAAGGGGATGGAACCCGGATGAGTATTGCCGCAAATACGGGATTTGCGCTGGGTAATGCAGGATTTATTAATGGCACCGTTGAATTCTCCCGCGCAGATAAAACCTGGCGCAGTGAAGCGCGGCCAGATGCGCAACAGGTAGGATCAGTTGTGGGAAATAATTTAGTACCACTGGATGGCTTGGGTCAGAGATGGGGTGATCCCGATGTTGAGTCCCTGAAGTTTTTTATTAACAGCGGCCTGGAGATCTCTGATTCGGTAGAGCTCTATGGAAATTTCGGTTATTCACAAAATGAAACAATTTCTGACTTTTTCTATCGTGGACCGGTGCTCGACCCAGAACACCAGTTTACTGCGAGAGGTACCCTGCAAGTAGACAGCCCTAATGATCCCCTTGATCCGAATAGTATCGACTACATGCCCGACCCAGCTCCCCAGTCTTTAGTGGATTCTATTTTGGCGCAAGGCCTAAACCCCTCGGATTACCTGGTAGCAGATACTTCCAGCGACAGTGGGTACGTGTTGCGAAACCCAATTTATACTCAGTTCCCCGGCGGCTACAACCCTGAATTTGGTGCAGATATTTATGATATCGCTGCTGTATTCGGGGCGCGTGGAGAGCTTGCCAATGGCCTCTCCTGGGATCTACGCGGACGTTTGGCTGAAAATGAAGTGGACTATGTCCTGAAAAATTCCATCAATCCAAGCTTGGGTATTTTGTCTCCTACTTCCTTCAAGCCGGGAACCCTCACGCAGGAAGAGTCCAGCCTCAATGCGGATTTTGTCTACCCCATTGATGTCATGGCTTTTGCTTCGCCATTGAACCTTGCATTCGGCGCTGAGTGGCGTGAAGAGACTTACTCAATTGGTAGGGGGGATGCAGCGTCCACTGAGGTAGGTCCAACTGCTGCGTATTTTGGTGTGGGTTCAGATGGTTTTCAGGGGTTCCCGATTGAAGCGCTGGGCAGTTTCAGTAGTGAGAGTATTGCAGCTTATATTGACCTTGAAGCCGATCTGACTGAGGCTCTGACTTTGGGAGCGGCTTTACGGTTAGAGGAATATGATGAGTTTGGCTCGACATCGGATTGGAAATTGTCAGCACGGTATGATGTGAATGAACAACTGGCATTTCGAGCGACGGTAAATACTGGTTTCAGGGCGCCAACACCCGGACAGGTGAATACCTTAAATGTTACTACTACGACAGACTCTAGTGGCAACCTGATACCCAATGGAACCTACCCTGTGGCTCATCCGGTGGCATCAGCGCTCGGAGCCGTTGAGCTGGAACCGGAGGAATCCACCAGTTTCACCTTGGGTGCGGTTTTTGCCCCACTGGACAATACCAGTGTGACAATAGATTACTACAACATCGACATCGAGGATCGCCTGGCTCTGCGCAACAATGCCATCGGAGATGACGAAGTGATTCTGTTGCAAAATGCCGGTATAGAAAATGCAGCACTACTCAACGGCAGCAATGCAAACTATTTCGTCAATGCTTATGACTCGGAAGTGTCTGGTATAGATCTGGCAGTTACCAGTGATTTCGAGATTTTTGAAAGTTTATTAGTGGTGGATTTACGCCACAATCACAATCGCCAGGAAGTTACCAGTGTTACGCCAAATACCATCAATGCCTCACGGGTATTTGACCTGGAAAACCAAGTTCCCAGTGATCGAACAACTTTAACTTTTGATCTCGATACGGGTGATTTATTTGCAGGGTACCTGCGTTTTAATCGCTATGGCAGTTGGGAATCAACAGGCGGGTTGTTTGGTGCTGGGGATGCCAGTGATACCTATAGTTATGGCAGTGAAATTCTCGTTGATGTCGAAGCGACGTTTACGCTGTATGAAAATTATAAATTGTCGTTGGGGGGCGAGAATATCTTTGACGTAATGCCTGATGATGAGCAGGAGCCCACATTGCGATATCTCGGGGTACGCCATGCCCTCACATCACCATTTGGCTTTAATGGTGGTTATTGGTATTTACGTGCTAGCGCAGAGTTTTAAGCTGTATAAATAGGGGAGACTATTTAGCCTCGAGTCTTTTCCTGCTTTAACTCAGAGCAGTAGCCCGGTAATTGTCCCGGGTTACTGTCTGTTCTCTTAATTGGTGAAGGGGATCTTCTCCAACGTCTAAGTGCCAGTTTTTGTGAATTCAACACGGGCATTAAAATCGGATACGATTTGAGGTTCATCAGTGAAAACCCCATCAATACCTTGAGCTGCCAACAGTATCAAATCGTTGGGGTCGTTGACGGTAAATACGAAGTTCTTAAGCCCGCGCTGTTTTGCATCGGCTATTAAATCTGCATTTATAAAATCTACGTTCGTATGTAATGAATAGGCCTTTAATGGAGCAGAGCAGGCTGCAAGATCGAGGGGAACACCGGAAACCAGAACTCCCCGCCGAACCTCAGGAGCTAATTGCAGGCACTGGTACAACTGGCGGTGATCAAAAGAGGAGACGATGTATTGCTCGTAGCTTGCACCAGTATCCTGCGTAAAGGTGTGGATTTCATCCGCGAAAAGGGCTGCACAGTTAGGCCCTTTCAGCTCGATATTGAGTTGGGCACTATTTCCCACAAGTTCCAGGACCTCCCTTAATGTAGGGACCTTATTCCCGCAAGGGAGAGGTCTCTCTTTCAGGGCATCGGGATGCATTTCAGTGATGAGTTCAGAGCCCGCGATTAGGCGTCCGAGTCGCCGGTCATGCTTGACCAGAAGCTGCCCACCAATATTCCACACATCAATTTCGATACCCCCGACGTTGAGTTCCAACGCATGCCCGATTGCTTGGAGAGTGTTTTCACTGGCTCGCTGTTGATAGCCCCGGTGGGCGAAACAGAAGAGCGTAGTTGAAGTCATGGCTTATCAGTCCATTTTCATGGTTTGCTTCAGACTGCCCTTAAATTATTACGAGGTCACTAATGCAACACCAAAGTTTCTGCCAAATACTGGTTAATTGGCATTAAAAAATTATTTTTATAGCCTTTGGGTAGTGATTAGGCTCCAAAAAGTGAGCTGCTACTCTCCAGCCAATGCACGATAACAGCCTTGATGAAAGACCAGGGGTTCACCACCAAAAGCGGCAAATTCCAGCACCTCTCCAAGCAATATTGTGTGATCTCCACCATCAATGCACTGCGCGCGGCGGCAATGGAAATAGGCTGCACACTCCTCTAGGCGAGGTATACCATTGGGGCCTTCATACCAGTTGACCTGTCCAAATTTGTCTGCCCCTCGACCAGCAAATAGGTTTGAGACATGTTGTTGGTCTGCTCGCAGGATATGCACGGCAAAGTGCTCCCGGGTGGTAAATGCTTTATAGCCCATGGACTGCTTATCGATACTCCATAGAACCAGGGCGGGGTCCAGGGAAACGGAATTAAAGCTGTTAGCCGTCATGCCGGCAGGTTGGCCATTGGTATCCTGAGTGGTAATGACAGTTACACCGGTAGCAAAGTGGCCGAGGGTGTCCCGCAGTAGCCGGCTTTGCTCGGGTGACGGGGAAATCGTACGGCTTTTCTCTGTCGTCATACTAAGGCTACTTGTACCAAAACTTTGAAGGGCCGCCATTTTAAGGCAAAAGTTAACGGTTTGCGCGCTTTACCTCGAATAGCTATTAAAATAAGTATGATTATCAGTCATTTTTTGACTGATCGTTCATAATTGGCTGGCACTCTTGACTGAGCCTTTCCCGGAGGGCGATCGCACCACCGGTAAGGGCAAAACCTATTAAATTGCCCTTTTCGTCGCGAAATTCGGCGCAAACCCCTGAATCTTCTTTGTTGATTTGCCAAGTCCCCTTGGTATCAGGGCTTGGCGGGCAAACGGTAGTTGGGTGCAGGGTTGTCTTTACGGCCACAGGAATAACGCCAAAGCAAACGGGAGTCAGATTTCCTGACAGAGTATGTGCCAGACTCTTCGCACAGCTGATTAGGGGGGCGACAAAGAGTAACTGATGGCCGTCTATTTCTGCGCAATCCCCCAGGGCGTAGATATCGGGATCGCTTGTTTGCAGATATCGATCTACAGCAATACCTCTTTGCACGGCTATACCGGCCATGGAGGCTAAGCCGGTGTTAGCCTCAAGTCCGAGTGCGGCGAGAACGACATCCGCTTCTATTTGCTCTCCATTACTCAGCTGGGCCCGGAAACCGGTGCTCAATTTCTCGATACGCTTTAATGATGAGCCCCCATGGAAGCGAACGCCATAGTCTTCCAGGGCTCTCTGCAGATCGCGTCCGGCGACTTCCGGCAGCAGTGTCGCCAGTGGCCATTGCTCCATGTCAACCAGATCCACTGCGAAGCCGGTCTGTACCAGATCGTTGGCAAATTCACAGCCAATCAAACCAGCGCCCAGGAGTAGTATGCGTTTGCGCCCCACCACGGCAGTGCGAAAACGGTGGTAGTCTCTGAGATTATTTATGCGAAAGATATGTGATTGGGCATCCCCCTCATAGTGGGGAAGTTTGCGGCACTTGGCCCCGGTTGCCAGAACTAGCTTTCCATAGGAAATCTTGGATACATGCTCTGCACCATCCTGCTGAATCGTCAGAGTTCTGTTTTGGCGATCTATATGTATTACCCGCGTGTGAACCAGAATCTGTGCATTGAGTTCGCGAGCCATATCTTCGGCACTGGAAGTGCTGAGTTGCTGTGCAGTCTTGCCGTGAGAGAAAGAGGCTGACAGCAAAGGCTTGGAGTAAAAAGCTCCATCATCGGCAGTGATTAACAGGAGAGGAGACTGGGGGGTAAGCTTGCGAAACTCTCGCGCCAGATTATACCCGGCCAGCCCTGTGCCAATAATAACTAAAGGTACTGAGGTTGTAGTGGTTGTTTTTTGGTTGGCTGAAGGGGACGGGGCGGTGGGGGCTTGGCCTACAAGAACCATATCAAATTCTTGTTTACTAACGCCGCATTGAGGGCAATTCCATTCGTCGGGAATATCCTCCCAACGAGTACCGGGAGCAATGCCATCTTGTGGACATCCCTCGGCCTCATTGTATGTCCAGCCACATACCATACACTCCCAGATTCGAAAGCCATCATTGCTAGCTAAGCGGGCTTGAGTGGTATCGGCGCCAATCTCCAGCATGGAGAAATCTTGTTTGGCTGCACCACACTCCGGGCAGTACCAGTCTTCAGGTATATCTTCCCAGCGAGTACCGGGAAGAATTCCATCCTCGGGCCAACCTTTGGACTCATCGTATATCCAGCCGCAGTTCTGGCACTGCCACTTTTTGCATGCCGACATGTTTTTTCACCAAACAGAGCTGAGCTCGGTAGCTAAAACTACCGGGTTAACCCCATTTATAGTGGTAAAAACGAAGGCAGTCGGGCAATAGTATTATTCAGTGCTGCGCTGAGAGATTTTACTAAGGGCACCTTGATAAATATCAGCAATTTCCCCCGGGTGCTTAATTGAAATACCCAAATCATGTACCAGGCCATCTTTTAGGCCGTAAACCCAACCGTTGACGGTGAGTTCTTGACCCGCACGCCAGGCATCGCGAACGATCGTTGTCTGACACACGTGTATCACCTGTTCCAGGACATTTAATTCACACAACAGATCTGTACGCTGCTGTTGTTGAAAAATATCGATCAAAGTGTGATGTTTATCCCTAACGTCTTGGATATGTCGCAGCCAGTTATCAATTAAGCCCAGTTGATCATTGTTGAGGGCTGCCTGGACGCCGCCACAACCGTAATGACCACAGACAATAATATGTTTTACTTTCAGGATCTCCACAGCATATTGGAGTACTGATAGGCAATTCAGGTCTGAGTGAACGACTACATTGGCAACATTTCTGTGAACAAAAAGCTCGCCGGGTAAAAGGCCGACGATCTCATTGGCGGGAACGCGGCTATCTGCGCAGCCAATCCACAGGTATTCAGGGCTTTGCTGTTCAGATAATTGAAGGAAAAAGTCTGGCTCTTCTTGACGGGTAGCCTCGGACCAATGTTGGTTATTTTGTAATAAGTGGTTAAGCGGGTGCAATGCGATTGTATCCTGAAGTGACCATTTGGACATGTAGACAGCAGAATAGCGGCTTTGCTCGTGTGCGCCAAGTAAACTTGGTCTAGTCTTAAATGTGACTAACGGCTCAAACTTGGTCTAATAAGGATTTCAGGATCATGGGAAGAAAAAAAAGCTCAGTCCCCGGCAGGCGGCAAAGAGTTACTCGACACTCTAAGACGGCAGGTCGACATCGCCTCAGGGTGCGCCAGTTATTGGCGAGACGAACCCGGTTACGCAGTTACTTACAGTACTTTGTGAGTGATGACAAAGTTGATTTTAAAGAGACTTTAGAAACAGCGAATGCAGAGCTTACCGATTGAGTTTACTATTTTTCCCTGGGATCGCTACAGGTCATTATTTTGGTATGCTCTCCAACAGCTCTTACTTATCAGGCGCCTGTAAAGGCATTTTTTCGCTGTAATTGCGGAGGTAGGAAAAAATATTTATGGTTTTATCAGATTGTGAAGCTGGTACCGCATTAAAGATTGATTTGGCGAATTACGACGACTCGCAACATGCAAGTGATATCTTGGCTTTGATGGATGAATATGCCCGAGATCCATTTGGCGGTGGTGAGTCTCTAAGTGATCACTGCCGCTCTAGTTTATTGCCGGCATTAAGAGATTTTCCTGGGGCTTTTAGTGTTCTTGCTTATCGAGGGGAGCGTGCGGTAGGGCTCATTAATTGCTTTACTGGCTTTTCTACTTTTTTATGTAAGCCGCTGGTTAATATCCACGATGTTATTGTCAGTGAAACTGCTCGAAGTCTGGGGGTGTGCACTGCCATGCTCGACTTTCTGGCGAAAGAGGCAAAAAAGAGGGGCTGTTGCAAACTTACCCTGGAAGTTCTGCAAAAAAATTATACTGCTCAGGCGGCTTATCTTAAGACCGGCTTTAAGCCATACACATTGGATGAAGAACAGGGGCAAGCTGAGTTTTGGCAGCGCTACCTTTAACTTTGTAGGGTGAGCACTCGGATCCCCCACTCAGACAGCAATTACCCGTTTAGTCAGGTAATTGCTGAGCTACCTTCCCAGGAGTTAGGTTGCGCTCACTTTAGGCGCTTTTTTCCAAGAAATGGCCAGGCTGATTAATGTGAGAACTGCAATTAGGCTAACACTAAGTAGCATCCCTGCCAGAGGTTGCGAAGGGCTTTTTTCGTAGAGCCATCCGCCCATTGCAAAGCCAATTGTGTAGCCTCCGGTATGCATCAGTGACAAAAGGCCAAACAAGCGGCCGTTGCGCTGTTGCCCTTGACTTAATAGGGCACTGTAGCCAGGGACTAAGAAGGCGATACCAATAACAAATAGAATCAAGCCTAGCACCGCAAGGGAGCTGCCTAGAGCGAGTGATAGTGATGTAGTGCCCAGGCATATACACAGAACCCCAATTACAAAGCTGATTAGTGGGCGCGCTATTTTTCTAACTAACAGCATCTGGACAAAGAATCCGCAAATGGCGACAGCAGCAAGAAGAATGGCGGTTGTCGATGATGCCTCCAATGCACTTAATCCGTATAAGTCTTGTAGTACTGGCCCCATAACAACTTGTAGCTGCCCGATGCTTACTGTGCCCAGCAGTGCTATCGCGAAAAGCCCAATAGTTGTAGTGGGAAAGTGAGTTTTTTCGACTTTCTTTTCAGCTATTGTGCAGCCCGGAACTCGAGGTAAAAAAAGCGTTAAGGTTAGGGCGGAAAAGGGCAGGAGGACCAGCCAAAGTAAGGGCCAAAGACTACCCACTAGAAGGGTCGGTAAGGCAAGTAAGGGGCCTAATCCTCGCCCTAAATTTGCAGCAGCGCTGATCCCTGAGAGAATTGACAGTTGTTGGTTTTTCTCTCCCAGCTCTAGGGCCCAAGCTTGGCAGCAAGGAAAAATTGCGGCGGCGTTTAATCCATAAAGGATTCTGCTGGCAACCAGGGCCACAAGCGCTGTATCTGTTTCCAAGTACCCTTGAGCCAGGGCGACGAGCAGGGCAACGAACAGGATCTGGGATAGTAGTGCCCCACTGAGCCCAGCTAGCAGAATTGGCTTCCGTCCAATTTTATCGCCTAGCTCTCCCCAGATTGGGCCCGCAATCATCAGGCAAAAAGTACTGACTGCAACTAGTGCGCCGAGAGTGGCTAAATCCAGCCCGCAATACTCGATGATTAATGGAATCTGGGTCAGCAATATGACCTGGGCCGCACCCTGGCTCGCAACAATCCAGTTTATTTTTTGGAAGTGAAGGGATTTCCGCATTCGGGCTCCAGAGGGATAAAACTAGGGACAATTGTCAAATTTGTCCTAAACAATGGTTCTCAGCCGAATAATTTCCCTATTAAAAAGCTTGATGTGTACCAAATTTCACGACATGATAATAAAAATACAAATCATTCGCATTACAATTCTGTAAAAGAACCTTACTCATGAATAATCCAGATCTCGACGGGACTTTGCCGGGCGTCTCCGCAGGAGCTTCTGATGCTCAAGGATTGAGCCTGACCACCTCTGAACAGTTGGTCAATATGACTGTAGAAGATCAAAAGGTCAAATGTGCCGGCGAAAGGTTGTCGGCTAATTGCTTTTTTAATGCGCTATTGCGTGAGACCGAATGTGGTCAATGGTACGAGCAGAGCGGTGTGTCACTCCCCCAAGGCATAAGGGTTCCCGCAGTTTGTGTGCCATTACCGAGCACTGGCGCTGAGCTTTGGCTCAATCTAATCTACCGAAGCGAGTGTGGCAGGCATCAATTTGAGCTGCCAATGGTTTGGCGGCAGACCTCCGGGAAAAGCCAAGAAGTATCAATGGCTGAGTGTGCCCGTTTGATCGCCGACGAGTCAGCTTTTTTCCCCGGCGCTGGAGAAGAATCACGACAGGTATTTGTGGAGCGTGTGCAATCTAGCGTTCGCAATATGACCCAAGCCCTACAGACGCGCAACAAAGATATGGAGCGTTTGTTTGGTGATGTGTTGTCTTTTGGTGAGTCAGAACAAGCTCTACTCTGTGGTCACTCTATTCACCCTACCCCAAAGAGTAGGGAACCCTTTACCGATCAAGATGCTGAGTGCTTTGCGCCGGAATTTGGCAACAGCTTTTCTCTGATGTGGTTAGGGGTAGATCCCAAGTTTTTATCTGGTGCTAGCGGAGCGCGAGTCTCAGAAGGTCAGCTAGCGGGTTTGGTGCGAGTAACTGATGGTGCTCCCCTGCCGCCGGAGGGCTTTGTAGCTGTGCCCGCTCACCCTTGGCAGTGGCGTCAATTACAGAGTGACCAAAGAATTGCCAAATTACTTTCAACTGGCAGTGTTGTTGAGCTGGGTGTTGGCTCGGGCGCTTGGCGGGCGACGTCATCTTTGCGTGCAGTGTACAGCGCTGAGAGCCCCTATATGTTGAAGTTTTCTCTCAGCTTGCGCCTGACTAACTCGGTGCGCACCCTGCAGCCGAAGGAGATGGTGAGGGGACTGGAGGTCTTGAAAGTACGAGACACGCCAATTGGGCAAGACTTTGCACGCCGTTACCCAAATTTCCAGGTTTTAGCTGAACCCGCCTACTTGATGTTAGCGGATGAGTCAGGAAACCCGGTGATCGAGAGTTTGGTGATGTTCCGTGAGAACCCATTCATCGGTGAGGCAGCAGAAAACACCTGTTTGTTGGCAACTTTAACTCAAGACCATCCAGACGCTGATTTCTGTCGCGCAGCTCAACTTATCTCTCAGTTGGCAATGGAACAAAACCTATCTTCTGCCATTGCTGCAAAACGATGGTTTAATGCTTTTCTCGATGCGGTGATAGAGCCACTGTTAATTGCTCAAGCTGATTTTGGAATTTTATTTGGGGCTCATCAACAAAACTTAATTTTGCGTTTTGATGGTTCCATGCCTATCGCTGGTTATTTCCGCGACTGTCAAGGTAGCGGTTATAGTCATCTCGGTGAAGAGCTATTGAAGCCCTATTTACCAAATCTTGCTCAAAATAGTGAAAATGTTATTAATGAGGAAATGGCTAATCGTCTATTCGCCTATTACCTTATTGTGAATAGTTGTTTTGGACTAATTTCCGCCATCGCTGCTGCCGGACTTGTAAGCGAAAGTGCTTTGTTAAGTGAACTTCGTGAACGCTTGCAGCTTCTTTATGACGGTCAGCGACGAGATCGTAGCTGTTTAGAATATTTACTCCAATCTGCTCAGATCTGGTCAAAGGGTAACTTTCAATGTGCAGTTATTGGTATGAACGAAACAACGAGTGAAGACCCTTTATCAATTTACCACTCAATGGATAACCCACTGAAGATAGCTGACAAGCTTTTTGCCGCAGAGCCTGGTAGCTCGGCCCTTGTAGAGCAATAAGGATCGAATGATGAATAACGCAGAGATTGTTTCTGAAAAACAAGGCATCAAAAAAGGTGCATTACCTGATGGACGGCTGTGGACACTTGATGGTGAGGGTTACCAGTGTCAGTTGGAGTTAGATAATTTTTTTAAAGTGCGGCACAGAATAACTAGTGATTTTGCACAGGTACATATTTCTAGTCATGAGGCTGAATCAACCGGATTAAATAATTGGTTGGATTGGGTATTTGGCACTCACGGAGATATTAAGCTTGTTGAAATAATTAGTTTAGGTGGAAAAAAGATAAATGAAATACTCAAATCTGATTTCTATCAGCGTAAGGACCTTTGGTATCGAGGCAATAATGGTGGGAATTTTCCCCTAAGATGGGTGGAAAATGAGCAAGGCGTAAAGCATCCACTTCGAGCAAAACCTGTGGAGGGGGAAGTATATCGTCGTCACTTTTATTCCCTGGAAATGGACCTTAGTCTTCGTCACTTGGATCCAGATAGCGATCTTGAGCTTTTTACAAGCTGGATGAACATGGGGCGTGTAGCGAAGTTTTGGGAAGAGGAAGGGGGAATGGATAAACAACGGAAATTTATCCAAGATGTTATTCAAGACCCTCATAAATACCCACTAATCGCCTGCTTCGATGATGTGCCCTTTGCTTACTTTGAGGTTTACTGGGCACTTGAGGATCGTATAGCCCCTTACTACAACTGCCAACCCTTTGATCGTGGAGCCCATATGCTGGTGGGCAACAGTCGTTTTTTGGGTAGACGCTATGCTCAAGCTTGGTTTAATGCAGTATCTCATTTTATGTTTCTAGATGACTGTCGAACTCAGACTTTGGTTGGAGAGCCAAGAGCTGATAACGGGCCACTATTAAAGTACATTGATGGAACTTTTGGTTGGAAAAAAATAAAAGAATTTGATTTTCCGCATAAACGAGCTGCGTTGGTTACCTGCGACAGAGATGAATTCTTTGAGAGTATGGGGGAGATATGAGCCAAAGTTATTATTGGGAGCAGGCTAATCGGAAAATACTTGCCAAGTCTTTATCTGAACTCTGCTATGAGCAAGCTTTGAGCGCCCGTCAAGAGCTAGATAAATCTTACGTTGTTAAGCTCAAGTCTGGGGTGAGTTATGAATTTACTGCGCGTTTGACTATCTGGGATTGGCTTCAAATTGATGAGGATACAATTCAAAGAAATCAAGGTGATGGAGAATTAGTTGCTGACGATGCAGCTCAGTTCTTTATTGATGCTGCTGAAGATCTGAAAATAACTGCCAGCACACTGGGTAATTTATTGCATGAATTGGCGAATACCATCGCTAGCGATGTGGCCATACTTGAAAAACGTGAAGATCAAGCAGCGGAAACTATGGCCAAGTTTACCGATGAGCAATTACAGTGCTATTTAGATGGGCATCCTAAAGCGATTGTCAATAAGGGGCGTATTGGCTGGGGCGCGCAAGAGTTCAAGGCCTATGGCACTGAATCGGGTGAATATGTGCGCTTCTTATGGTTGGCAGTTCGGCGTGATCTGACTGTCAATGGACATAGTGAGGATTGGAATTGGCAGCAGTTACTTGAGGAAAGCCTCTCCACTAATCAAAAGCAGTCATTGGAAGCTATCTGCCGGGATAAAAAGATAAACTGGCGGGAGTTTGTTCCTCTGCCAGTTCATCCATGGCAGTGGCAGCACCATATTCGTCAGCATTATGCGCAGCTACTAAGTCGCGGGGATATCATTTTATTGGGTGAGTTCGGTGATGAGTACTTGCCACAAGTCTCGTTGCGTACTTTCTCAAATCGGTCTCGCCCACAAGCCTTGCATATTAAATTACCTTTAACAGTGTTAAATACTTCGTGCTACCGTGGAATTCCCGGAAAATACATGCAATGTGGGCCGTCTTTATCACAGTGGATGCAGGAGCTCTGTGATAGAGATGAAAATTTATCGGCTCGCGGTACGGGTATTCTTCAGGAAGTTGCTGGATTACATGTTCCTCATCTCCATCACGAACAGGTAAAAGGGACACCTTACCGATACCGAGAGATGCTAGGGGCGACTTGGCGCCAAAGTCCTGCAAGTCATTGTTCAGAGGGTGAGCGCCACCTTTTAATGGCTGCGCTATTGCAGAAAGATTCCAGTGGGAAATCCATTGCAGCCGCATTAATTGATAGCTCGGGGCTTTCGATTGAAAAGTGGTTGGAATATCTTTTTGATTCAACAGTTGTGCCCTTGTACCACCTGCTTAGCCGCTACGGAATTGGTTTAGTTGCACATTCTCAAAACTTAACTTTGGTACTAAAGGAAGACCGAGTAACTCGTGTTCTGTTAAAGGATTTTCAGGGTGATTTACGTCTCGCGAAAGGAGATTTTCCTGAACGGAGTGATATTCCATCCTCGGCTTTGGCTGTGTTGGATCAGTTGCCTCCAAATTACATTATTCATGATCTTTTTACTGGACATTTTGTGACGGTCTTGCGTTATCTTTCATCCCAGTTGATGTTGGAGCTTAATTTTTCTGAGACTAAATTTTATAGTGTATTGGCTCAAGTTTTACGTTCTTATCAGAAAAAAGTTATGAAAGAAAACGCGAAAATGGCTGAGCGTTTTCAGTGTTTTGATGTTTTTCGAGCCCATATAGAGAGAGTTTGTATTAACCGGGTGCGGTTATCTCAAGGTTATGATGATAGTGCTGAAAGGCCGGTGCCTATAGTTGGAGGTGATCTGGAGAACCCCCTTTGGTTATCAGAACAGAAGCCAACTAAAGACGAATCAAAAAATCATACAATTTCCCCCGTCGAGGTATAATGATGAGTAATATATTAGATCTAGCTGGTATTGGCGCCGGTCCGTTTAACCTAGCTGTTGCCTCCCTGATGTGGGATAAGTCTCTAACCCACCGTTTTTTTGAAGCAAAAGCGGAATTTTCATGGCATCCGGGATTGATGTTGCCCGGAGCCATGATGCAAACCTCTTATTTAAAAGACCTGGTAACACCGGTCGATCCAACTAATCCATATAGTTTCCTGGCATATCTTGTCGAGAAAAAGCGTTTCTACGATTTTTTACATGCCGAGCAACGCACGGTTACCCGCAGAGAATTTGCTGATTATTTGGCGTGGGCTGCAAAGCGTTTAAGTTCAGTAGAAATGGGGAGCCGAGTGCAAAGTGTCTTAGATAAGGGAAGCTATTTTGAACTGGATGTCCACGGTTCTCAAGGTCAAGAAATAGTCAAAGCGAAAAATATCTGTGTTGCAGGTGGTAAGAAACCCAATATCCCAGAGTTTTGTCGTTCTCAACTATCTGAATCCTGTTTCCACGCCTTGGAAATTGCTTTGCGCAATCCTGATGTCCATGGTAAACGGGTTGCTGTAATAGGAGGTGGCCAGACTGGAGCTGAGGTGGTTATCAACCTACTTAATAAAGAGTGGGGAAAACCGGAACAAATCACCTGGGTTTCCCGTCGGAGTAATTATCTCCCCTTGGATGAAACCCCATTTACTAATGACTGGTTTACACCTGAATATGTAGATGTGTTCCGTCAGCTATCCCAGCACCGTAGGGAAGAAGTCGTGGCGGAGCAGAAGCTAGCCTCGGATGGGATTTCACCGGATACTTTAAAAGAGCTGTACCAGCTTTTTTATCGATTGGTACACCTTGATGGTGACACGAATCGTGTGGTGCTAATGCCCAATCGTGAAATGGTGGATATGTCTAGTTGTGGCAGTTATCGAATTCAACTGCAAAATCATCTAGTTGGTGGAGCAAATGGGCAAGAGTGGTTAGACGCGGATATTGTCATTCTGTGCACAGGGCTATGTGAAGCACTGCCTCCTTGTATTGCGCCCCTACAGGATCGTATAGCCAGAGATGGGGAGGGGCGTATACTCCTGGATGACGCTTTTGCAACCCAATTAAATGGTGATGAAAGTGATCGTCGGCTCTATTTTTTGGGGACTGGACGCTTTAGCCATGGTATTGCAGAGCCACAGCTAAGCCTCTCTGCCTGGAGGGCTGCACAGGTTGTTAATGATTTGCACAGTGATCTGGTATACAACAACCAGCAGTCAAGCAACTATATGAATTGGATTACTCCCAAGAAGGTTCAAGAGGCTGCTGTAGCCTAATTCTTTAGCTAATCAGTGGTTGAGTACTTTAATTCAACCACTGATTGTTTAATTCCCCATATCCAAGTCGTAAAAAGCCTTGCTTACTTGGTGACACTTATAAAGATTCCCATATGGTCAGTTACCGCTGCTGACATACTCGCATCGTTCACTGCAACTGGGGTACTCTGTGAGAGATAACCTACTTGATTAACACGAATTGTACTTGTGTTGTAAATCGCCACATCATACTTCTTACTCGCGGTGCTGTTTGTGCCCGAAAAACTGCGTTCATAAGAATCTGAAGGCTGTATGCTAGCGCTACTATGTGCGTCAGAAAAGGTCGACCCAGTGGCCCTGCTAAGAACATCTTCGGTGAAGCTATCAGTCCCTTGATTGGTATCGCCCATCACAAGATCAATGGTGCCATAACCTCCGTGTATCACCTGGTTGTTGATAAAGCGATAGAAGGAGATTGCATCACTTTGTTTTTTGGCAATACTATTGGGAACGTGTACAAAAACGACATTGATATTGCCTGATCTCACTGCAGTCCAACCCATGCCTGAACCGAGGATTGTGTGCTGGGTGGTATTGGCCGCATGAATACTAAAACTGTTACAGGCTTTTCCTGTTGTGTTTGAGCCGACCAGATTTCCTGCATGCTGTTGCATAGAACTCCATTCACTATTGCTACCATCCATTTCTCCGTACACCAATAAATCACAGGTTTGACCCAGCGAGCGATACAGATGTTGATGTGTCTGGCGGGCCTTCCCTTCTATCATGTTCAAAAACTGGGCATCGCTATGCTGATTTTTACCCATAAACCCTTGTGGCGCCTGTGCCACTAGTTGGGCCGGGCCATGGATTGGAATTTGTGGCCTTAATCCATCTGCAGTTGGCATAACCAGGTGCCAGCGGTCCTGGTTAGATGCCTGATGATTATGCGTCATACGGGTGAAATATTGGCTATTGGACGCACCAATTCCGCAATTGGTGCTAGCGTTCGAATTTATTGATTGGTAAGCGAAAGTTGGCATAGAGGATCATCATCCTTGATTCGGGTATTGAATGTCATTTCTTTTAAAACTAAATTCCATGAGTTTTACAGCGGGTAAGCCGCGATCTTATGTAGAACTCAATGTGAATGGCGCTGCTTTGAAATGATCTCACTAAAGACAGTGAGTTTAAATTTTGATGAACAAGAATAAAAGAGGAATATGTAAGCACTTTTACAGACATCGAATTACCCGATAGTTAAATATAGGCCACATTCTCAGGGTTAACTAGGGTATTTTTGTTGTTGTGATATTACTTTGTAGGGTGTTGAAAATGTTCTGGGCATGCAGGTTAGCGAGGGATATACATTATTAGTGTTCTGGCCTAGAAAATTTCCCGTTGCCCCAATTAGATAGCTCATATTAAAAGTACAGGGGAAATTTTATCGTATCGAGCTATTTATAAGTTCTGAGGTCAAATATTGCGATTTTAAAATTTAAATTAAAGGAGGCGCGAAAAACGAGGTCAGACTCCTTCCGTGTGCAATACTTTTTGGGTACTGGACCACCGGTCTAGTGCGCGGTGAGCAAGGAGGGAACCTGCGATGCGATTGAATTCAACTTTGGCTCAGGGGCGCTATCACTATAGTTGTGATGGCAGGGAAATGCCTGTGCAAGATAGTTGGCAGTTAGGGAATGATGAGCAGGGGCGACGCTCGCTTGTCAGTCGGCGCTTAGTCGGGGACCAGGGGTTTGGGATCGAAGTATTTGCTCTTTTGGAAGGGGGGCTAGTGAGTGAGTGTGTTGTGCATTGGCGAGATGAAGTTGATGAGGTGAGCGCCCACTACAAGTTAATTCCTGAGGAGGGAAAAAGTCCTGTGATAGGTGATGACATTCAAGCCAGCTGGACAGGTCCCAATGGCCCTCAGCAACTCAATATAGAAGGGGACGAGCGGCTTTTGTTTCCACTGATGCGGGTTTTTATGGGGCCTGTCTTGTCGAGGTTGGTACAACATGAAAATGGCCTGGAAGTTGTGTCCCCTGATATCGTCGATCCATCTCAGCGAGGTAAGTTGCTCTCTCCTAGGGTGAGCCATCGCACGGCAAGATCAATGGCGGGGGATGTTTCGAGCCAGAAGGCTCAGGAACTGGGTTCCGATATTATTGCTTACATTTACCAGGGCGATGAAGCTGAAAGAGATGCCCATTGCTATGTTGATAGTCGGAGCCTGTTAGTGGGGTACGATTGGCCATCTAGTACTGGCCGCCTGTGGCAGGTTCGGCTGAGGGACTTGGAGTGGTCGTCGAGCTTAAAAGGACTACTTTAGTCCAGCTTGAGGAAACTTTATAACCACTATTGGTCACACAAATAGGCTTAAATGGAGATTCCTGTTTCTATTCCTGTCACTATTTAGTTTTCTGTTCTATCTAAGCTGAAATTAGAGCTTCGCTAGCCTGATTGGCTATCTTGTCACGATAATCGCAAAATTATGTAGTGGGACTTGTAATCCTCTCCAGTGTAAGCTTGCATCACGATTGCAATAAATGACTGGGGGAAAGCGTTTTGTCCTACTATCGAAGAAGGGTTTTTGCCGGGCTCACATTACTTTCTTCTGTTGGGTTAGTTGCACAGTTGCCAACAGCTTTAGCTGAAGAGGCGCCAGAATCAACTTTTTCTATGGATGCGGGAGAAAACCTGCAGACCCACCATAAGCGCTGCTTGAACGAGCAAATACTTGTTTCGGATGCCGATGTCACGATAAGGGAAATTCGACGTATCTGCGCTGAAAGAGTTAGAGCTGAACTGACCCTTGAAGAAGATCCGGTGATAGCAGACTTTATTGTCGACGAGTATGAGGAAGACCTTCCGACAGATGAAGTATTGTTAGGGGGCAGAGCTCAGGCTATCAGGGATGCCGCCAATAACCCCTTTACTTTAGCTTCCCATAAAACTAACTACGTGCTGCCAATGGTCTACAACCCAGCCCCTGAAGAGGGAGGGGTGGCAGATATTGAAGGACCAGATAAAGCTGAGGATTTGGATAACGTCGAAGTACAGTTCCAGCTCTCTGTGCAAGTGCCTATTTGGCGGGGTTTTTTGGGGCAGGCTTCTGTACTGAGTGTCGCCTATACAAATCGTAGCTTTTGGCAGGCATACAACTCTGATAACTCCTCTCCCTTTCGTGAAACAAATCACGAGCCGGAATTGATTCTGAGTTGGCTCAATGATTGGAGCCTATTTGGCTGGAATAATGTAGCTAATCAGGTGGCGATTAACCACCAGTCAAATGGGCGCAGTGAACCCTATTCCCGCAGCTGGAATAGAATTTACGCCAATTTTGTTTTTGAGCGGGATAATTATTCAATCAGCCTAAAGCCCTGGTACAGGGTCCCTGAAGATAAGGATGATGATGATAATCCGGATATTGAGCACTACCTGGGGCATTTTGAACTAGGTGGGCGATACCGCGATGGAGATCACACGGTTTCACTGATGTTACGTAACAATTTGCGCTCAGATAATCGTGGTGCAGTGGAGCTGACCTGGGGCTTCCCTCTCGGGAAACGCGTCGATGGATATATCCGCTATTTCAATGGTTACGGCGAGAGCCTCCTTGATTATGATGAATCAGTGCAAACTTTAGGATTTGGATTTGTATTAGCCCAGGGGTTTTAACCTTAACGACGAGGGCGTACTCGCAATGAATAGGCTCTCGTTTTTCCCTTCTTAACCTGACTTGTTATCAGGGTTTGTTCATGGCCTTTGATGATAGTTACCGATTGAGTGCCCATGCGGTAATCACGAATACTGGCGGAGAAGTACTGCAGCTGAAAGCGACTTATGCTGAGCGTAGCTGGGGCTTGCCTGGCGGAGCATTAGACCCGGGTGAAACTGCCCATGAGGCATTGGTGCGGGAGTGCCATGAGGAGCTTGGACGAGAAGTGCGAATAGAGTATCTCAGTGGCATCTACTACCACAACGCTTTCAATTCACATGTTTTTATTTTTCGAGCCCATTTTATTAAAGAGGGTGACTACATTCTCTCTGATGAACATTCCCAATGGGCTTACTTTCCGCTTCACCAATTATCCCTGGTACAACGTCACAGGGTCGAGGATTGCCTCACGTTTAATGGTATTGTGCGTAGCGCAAAGTTCTAACTTTATTATCTTCCTTGGCAATAGATCTGGTATGCCTGGGTACATTTGGCGAAAATCGCCAAATGCAATGTAGTCGCAGAATTCCCCTCCCTCCTACATTAGTATTTGCCCCCTGGTGTTTATTGCCCTGGAATTCCAGAGCCACCGCAACTCGCGGGGGCCTTATAAAAGTTAATAAAATCAAATAGTTGAATAATTGATACAGCAAGTTGTTCTCACCTGCAAGCTATGCTGATGGATAAGAATTATGGGTTTGGAATTGAAGATGCCTGAGTTGGGCAACCTAAACGAAAACAGCCTTGAATTAGAGTGCCGGGTCGCTCTGGTCAGTTCTGATAGCAAATTGGCCAATGAGTGGATTACCGCTCTCAATAATACGGCAGCAGTACACGACAATCCTTTTGGCCTTCACTTTGAAGCCGTAACGCCCGCAGATGCTGAAAGGTTGGCAAAAGAAGAGGATTCACTGCAAGCGGTCATTGTCGATGGTGGCAGTGACGGGCAGGGGTTGGATGCTGCAGATGACATCGCTGACCGAATTCACGCTTTGCGTTCCCAGCTTAATATCTTCCTCGTAGCCCACAGTGGTTTTGCTGGAACAACCTCCAAGCCGGGCAAATCCGGTTCAAAATCCCTGGCAAATTTGCGTCGCCGCTTCGATGAGTTGTTCGATCGTCGTGAGGGCAATTTCAACCATATGTTCCGCTTGGTGCAGGCGTTTATTGCTCGAAGAGCTTCGACTCCTTTTGCCGACACTCTGAAAGAATACGTATTCTCAGCTCGGGATGCGTGGCATACACCTGGCCATTCTGGTGGTGACAGTTTGCGCAATAGTCCCTGGGTGGGGGATTTTTATCGCTTTATGGGTGAACATATCTTCAATACAGACTTGTCTGTTTCTGTTCAAGTTTTAGATAGTTTACTTGAGCCCCACTCGGTTATTCAGGAGGCGCAGGATCTAGCAGCTCAGGCTTTTGGGGCTCGCCATACCTTTTTCCTGACCAACGGCACCTCTACCGCAAATAAAGTGGTTATTCAGCAAATTCTTGGTGGTGGCGGAAAAATTATCGTTGACCAAGCGTGTCATAAATCAGTTCACCATGCGATTGTGATGAATCGCTGTGAGCCGGTTTACCTGAAGTCTGTACTGCATCCAGAATTTGGAATTTACGGGCCGGTAAAGCGTTCGGATATTGAAGCTGCCCTGGATGAGCACAGTGATGCGCGCCTATTGGTAATTACCTCCTGTACCTATGATGGATTGCGTTACGACCTTAAGCCAATTATCGACTACGCCCATGAGCGTGGAGTGAAAGTGCTAGTGGATGAAGCCTGGTTTGCCCATGGTTTCTTCCATCCCGAGTTGCGGCCTACAGCACTGGAGTGTGGGGCGGATTATGTGACCCAAAGCACCCACAAAATGCTGTCGGCCTTTTCCCAGGCCAGTATGATCCACGTGCAAGACCCGGACTTTGATGAATTCCGTTTTCGCGAAAACCTGAATATGCACGCCTCTACCAGTCCTCAGTACGCAATGATTGCGAGCCTAGATGTGGCGCGTAAACAAATGGCGATGGAGGGGTATGGTCGTTTGAAGCAATGTCTAAAGATGGTGGAAATTTTACGTAATGCCGTCAATGAGACAGGTGTGTTCCGCGCGCTAACACGTGATGACTTGATTGCTGATCCACTTGCCAGTGATAACATTCGCCTTGATCCCACCAAGGTGACTATTGATATTTCCAAGAGTGGTTACTCTGGCAATGAAATGCAGATTAAATTGTTTGATCAGTATGGCATCCAGGTGGAAAAGACTACCTACAATACCATTACTGTACTTGTAACCCTCGGTAGTACAGAGAGCAAATTACTTCGCTTGATTCATGCTCTTAAGCAATTGGCAGGAAATACTCACAAGCGTATTCATATCGGGTCGCCGAGGCGTTTGCCAGAATTTACCCGTTTTACATGTCTACCGGCAGATGCTTATTTTTCGGAAGCAGAAGAATTGCCGCTGATGGATAATGGCACAGAAGCTATTGAGAATCTGGTTGGTCGGACCAGTGCAGATGAAATTGTTCCCTATCCGCCAGGTATTCCGGTCCTTGTGCCGGGGCAGGAAATTTCAGCCCAAATAGTACAGTTTTTGCAGCAGCTACTTCAGGGGCAGAATACGACAGAAATTCACGGTCTTATTTTCCGCTCTGATGAGCCGATGCTAAGGGTCGTTAAGGAAGCCTCCAAGGGCAAAGCTGAGAAAGTGCAGTCTTCTGGAGAGAAAAAGAAAGGAAAATAGTAAAACTCCACAATCCGGCATGGAGGCCGGTATGCTCGAAAGTCCACAATCTGTGTTGATAGCCGGTGCTTCCGGTGGCATAGCGCAGGCTATTGGCGCCGAAATTATTCGGCGCTATCCTCAAGTTACATTATTGACCTTGAGTCGAATCACAGTTGATATGATTCCTGGCCATGTCGGTGAGCGACACCATTTATCCGTTTGTTTAGAGCAAGCCGAGTCCATCGATATTGTTGAAAATTTTTTGGCCGAACATTCTGAGCCTCCAGGTTGGGTAATCAACTGCTGTGGCATTTTACATGATGAGTTCCACGGACCGGAGAAGTCCCTATCGCAATGTGATGATCACTGGCTATTGCAGTCGATTCAGGTCAACGTACTTTCCCATTTACATTTAGCGCGCGCACTAGATGGATTCTTGAAGCGCAGACGCCCTTTGTTGTGGGCGTCGCTTTCGGCAAAGGTGGGAAGTATCACGGATAACCAGCTCGGTGGCTGGTACAGCTACCGGTGTAGTAAGGCCGCATTAAATATGCTGGTTAAGAATCTGTCTATTGAGTGGGCGCGGAAACTGGAGGAAAGTTGTGTGGTAGCGATTCACCCGGGTACGACAGATACTTCACTATCCAAACCTTTTCAGTCTAATTTGCCCCCAGATAAACTCTACACCCCTGAATTAAGCGCGAATCGTATTGTAGATGTCTTGAGCCAACTGGCATCGTCAGACACCGGAAAATTACTATCATGGGATGGAAGTCTTATACCCTGGTAGCGATCAGCGTGAAATAGGCGCGATAGTAGCTGTTATCGTATCTTAAGTTATAAGAGGGTTTCCCCGCTCCAGAATAGTGGCGATGTCAATCCCGGTGGGTAGGCTTCCAGTATTGTGTGTGCCGTTAATCCCTATTCTTGATTTGATAAAGGCATCAGTTACACAAGGGCTACTCCCCTGTAGCAGAAGGTGCGCCTGCATGGTCAGGGCCATTTGATCAATAATATGACGTGCACGGTATTCAAATTGATTTAGGTCGGAAAGATCGTTTCTTAACTTGTCGACTGCCGTATCAAATTGTGTGTTTATGCCTCGACTAATGTTTAACTCATCAAACCAGTGGCTAATTACTGCAGGGGTTTTAGTGATGGCACGTAACACGTCCATCGCTTGAATGTTCCCTGAGCCCTCCCAGATTGCATTTATCGGAGCATCTCGGTACAGCCGTGCCGTAATAAAGTTTTCAATAGCTCCATTGCCTCCCAGGCACTCCATAGCCTCATAGGCGTGATGGGGACTGCGTTTGCATATCCAGTATTTTCCCACCGCGGCCCCGAGCCTGAGTAGCATCTTCTCGTGTTCGCTGCCCTCTTGATCCATTGCTCTGGCTATGCGCATGGTAAAGGCAATTGAGCCTTCCACCTCCAATTGAAGGTCGGCAAGTACATTTTGCATCAGTGGTTGATCAATCAGCTTTTTGCCAAATGCTTTACGCTCACTAGCGTTGTATATTGCCTGGATAACAGCTTGCCGCTGCCCTGCAGATGAGCCCATCATGCAATCAAACCGCGTAATCGCTACCATCTTGATGATGGCGCTGACCCCACGCCCTTCTTCGCCGATTAGCCAGCCCAATGCGCCGCGTATCTCAACTTCTGAAGAAGCATTGGAGACATTGCCACACTTTGTCTTCAGGCGTTGAATCTCCAGCTGGTTCTTCGATCCATCCGGCCTCCATCTTGGAACCAAGAAGCAGGATAAGCCGCCGGGCGCCTGGGCAAGAATTAAAAAGGCATCGCACATAGGGGCGGACATAAACCATTTGTGCCCTAATAATTCATAGGTTCCATCGGCGAGGGGAATTGCAGCGGTGGTATTTGCCCTGACATCTGAGCCCCCTTGTTTTTCGGTCATGCCCATACCGATCGTCAATGAGTTTTTTTCAAAATATGGGCGATTACTTCCATCGTAAGTGCGGCTGGTTATTTTGGGTACCCATTCACTGGCGATTTCAGAGTTTAGCTCGATAGTGGGTACTGAGGCGAAGGTCATAGTGATAGGACACCCGTGACCGGCTTCAAGCTGAGTGTGCAAGTAATTTTTTGCAGCTCTGGCCACGTGGGCACCTGCGCGTGGGGCGGTCCAGGGAGAGCTGTGTAAACCTTCTGAAAGTGCCAGCTGCATTAGCTGGTGATAAGAGGGGTGGTATCGAACCAAATCAATGCGGTGGCCAGAACGATCATGACTTTCGAAGATAGGTTTAAATTCATTGGCAGCATAACCCCGCTCAATCATTTCTGGCCTGCCACACACCTCCCCATACCGCTCCAGGTCATCTTCAGCCCAATGGGCCCCATTAATATGTACGGCTTCCTTTAACGCCTGATCAGCAATATAGAGGTTATGACCAGTAAGTGGGCGAGGCTGATTGCTAACTTGATATGTGGATTTGTAATCTGGCACATAGTTTTGACTGTTCATAACTTCACCTAAAGGACTTGAGATTTCAATTGGTGTAGCGACTTACTTTGTACAATTTTACCAATTAACTAAAGGTAATAATTCAAGAAATAGCTGAATATGAGCATAAAACAAGCTTTCCTTGATTACTATTTAAGCTGTTTGATTGTGGGCAGTTATTTTGTTGCTTTTATTTGCAGGGCTGTATGTTTTGATTTGAGGGTAATGTTTACTCGATCAAATATGGTTTTAAAGTAATGAAATGAAATTTATATTTAATTGCTATCGAATACTGTTTTTTCAGTTTATCTACTGTAGCTCTTGAATAGTTTGATGTTTGTCACCTCATTTTAGCTAAGGTTTTTTTTTATCTAAAATTGATCAAAATAAATTTAATAATACTGTGGACCAGTATAAAAAAATTGATATTTATGAGTTCTTGTTTGCTGGGAGAATCTATACCAAAGCATGTGAATTTTTCTTTTCGGTTCACCTTTCTATGATACCTTAGTATTACTAAATGGTATGAGGGAACCAAGTTGGCACACTTAAGATTGAATTTTTGATATCTAGATCACTACCGGTTGAAGTCATTGGGTTGATCGAATAGATTTAGCTCACAGCATAAGATGAGCGCGGAAACTTAAAAAATAGTTAGCCTGGTAACAGGCTTAAACATAAAAGGACTGCACATTGGGGGAACCCAGATGAATTTGCATAAGGATTATGCACCGCTAAAGGTTGTTAGCCCTAAGTCAGAAAAGACAGGGATTACAGTTGCCTTTTTAACCGCATGCGTCAATCTACAATCCTCAATATTTGCCGGGCGAATTGAAGATGAGTTTAAGACTACTTGCGCTATTTTGCAGCGCTCGACACTTTCATCGCTGAGTGGCATTAAGGCTGAATACCTCCTTCTTGATTGTGCCGATGTCTCTGCTTCAGAGCTTGAATTACTCTTAAGGGAAATACACTCCCTGCCCAGTCCACCAAATATCGTATTGATCAATGTAGGTCAGAAATCGGATATTGATTTTGTTCTTCACTGGGAAAAAGTCTTGGGATTAATACCCTCTGAGTGCGAAGCAAAAGTCATTATGGAGAGGTTAGGGAGGATATTCTCAGGGGAATACTGGTTCCCAAGAGATGTGCTTCATAACTTCCTTAGGCAGCATAGAAAGCCAAAAAAATGGTGCGATAAAGTATCAAATCTTACTCAGCGGGAACGGCAAATTTTGCAGTTGATTTGTGACTGTAATACTAATGCTAATATAGCTGAAGCCTTGTGTGTCAGTGAACATACTGTTAAGAGCCATCTATATAAGATCTATAGAAAAATAGGCTGTAAGAATCGCCTAGAAGCAAGTAGCTGGGCCAGTCAAAACTTGTAATATTATGAAATCACTATTAATAAGTGCAGCTGTGTTTACAGTTGCACTTTCATGTATCGTATACAAAAGTTATGCCCAAGAAACAGGTGAGCAAATCTCAGAGGAGTCTCTGCTTACTGGACTGGTTATTGATAATACGGTAAGTGGTATCGGCCATGAGTTTGCGAGATCTCTTTCTATTTATATCACGACTAATTTCACTGGGTTTGATTACAATCTGACAGTGCATGAAAGGCCGTCGGCTAGATGGGGTAGTGTTGTTTGGGTGACCTTCGATAGCAAGCAGGTTTTTAAGACGGTTATTTACCCTGGGCGAAGAAAGTTCGGTGCAGTTGTCGAGCAGGCAGCATCGCAAATAAATAATAATGTACGTCAGCAGCGGTTACAGGAGCTGTTATCTCAAAATATTGATTTGGCGGGGGATGAAATATAATGAAATATATTTGCGCGGTAGCTATTTGTATTTTTTCTTGTTCAGTGTTTGCAACGGAGTTGGTGTATACGCCAGTTAACCCATCATTCGGGGGTAATCCTTTAAATGGTAATTATTTGTTGAATAATGCTAGCGCGCAGAACAGTAAGAAAGATCCTGATGCTAAGAATTCCCCCTATTCTGATTCTTCTTCCCTGGATAGATTTACAGACACTCTAGAATCTCGCTTGCTTTCACAGTTGTTGACAGATGTCGGGAACGGTAATGACGGGACTTTGGTGACTGATGATTACATTGTAAATATTGTTGATATTGATGGTGAGCTAACAATAACGATAACCGATGCTGTTACAGGTGAAATATCTGAGATTGTGGTAGTGGGTCTCAATCCTACCAATTAATAAAATTTTATCGATAGGCTTAGGTTTTTGTGGGGTGGTGCAATGTTGTTAAGAATATTGTTGTTTACTGTTATTTTTGGGTTGAGTGCGTGTAGCTCTGTAAAAGAAGCTTTATTTGGTCCCGGTCAACAAAAGGCAACGCTGACAGACCGAATGAGCACTTATTCTGATTTGGTTAGCTTGCCAGCTCCCAGGGGAAAAATAGTCGCAGCTGTTTATGGTTTTAGTGATCAGACTGGGCAGTATCGGCCTGCGCCTTCCAGTTCATTTTCGACAGCGGTTACTCAGGGAGCTGCTGCCATGCTTGTTCAGGTTCTGAATGAATCTGGGTGGTTTGTAACGCTTGAGCGAGAGGGTCTTCAGAACCTATTGACGGAAAGGAAAATAATTAGGGCCGCAATAAAAGAACAGGATAGCCCTGCAAGTCCTGTGTTCGATTTACCTTCACTAATGTCAGCAAACATTATGCTTGAAGGTGGGATTGTTGGTTATGATACCAATATTAAGACTGGAGGAGCAGGTGCCCGTTACTTTGGTATTGGTATTTCCGAGCAGTATCGTGTCGATGAAGTGACCGTTAATTTACGTGCAGTAGATGTGCGAAGTGGTCGGGTGTTGAGTAGTGTTTTGACTAGCAAGAAAATTTTGTCGAGGCAGGTTCAGGGAGACGTTTACACTTTTGTTGAGTATAAGCGATTGCTTGAAATAGAAGCAGGTATGACAACTAATGATCCTACTCAGTTATGTGTTCTTTCGGCCATAGAGTCAGCGGTAATTCACCTTATTTCACAGGGGGTCAATGCTAACCTGTGGGCGCTAGAAGATAATAGCCAATACCCTATGTCTGTACTTAGCGAATACGCAGCAACTCCAGTTAAAATATTATAAATTTTTAAAGAATATTAAATTTTGCAATACATGTTTCTATTTGTTTGGTTGGCCTGGAGTGGTTTTGTTTGTTAATTGTCAAATTTTATTTGTGAGCTTTAATGTTTTTGCGTGTAATTAGATGGAATGGGTTTACGTTGGCATTTTGTGTGTTTTGGGCTTGTGGTCTAAGTTAATACCAAAGTCTTATATTCTTCTTATTCTTTTTTATTAAATATAATCTTTCTTCTGATTCAATATTTCTCTTTTTTACCTATAGTTGTTCTCGTTGTTTTTTTAGTTGTTAACCGTTCTTTATTGAGAGGTGGTTGGTGATTGCTACAGCGAAACGAGTAACGGTAATTACACTTCTGTTCCTGGTTTTACCGCTTTCGGTGTGTTGGGCTTCTGATCTGGATAACCACGATGAACTGTCTGCGGGGCAGGGGGCCCTGGATCTTCTTTTACTAAGAAAAGATTCAATTGCGGGCAACTTGGCTCAGGTTTCACAAACGGGTGATTATAACGTTGCAGAGATTACCCAGTCTGGTTTTTATAACCAGGCCGTCCTGATACAAGGAGGTGAATCCAATGCTGCATTAGTGCAGCAAACAGGCGATTCTAATTATGCTGCGATATCGCAGTCTGGGGCCTACAACCAAGCTACAGCGATACAGAGTGGTGTGGGTAACGTGGCATTGATCAGTCAGGTTGGCTACGGAAATTCCGCAAACATTATTCAAAACGGTGATGGATTGTTTGGTTATGTCGCTCAGTTCGGTGACGACCATGCGGTGCAACTAGTGCAGTACGATTAAAGCACTGCACTCTTTTACTTGTATTTATAATTTTATTCCGAGGGAGATTGATAGATGAAAAAGGTTACACTTGCTGCTGCTATTGCTTTGGTTGTTGGCTCTAGCCAGGCACTAGCTGATAACAACTTTGGTGATCAGGTGCAGCTTGGAAATGACAATGATGCCAATGTTATCCAGGTGACAGCAGCTACCAATAATGCGGCGTACCAGTGGCAGGAAGGCGAGTCAAACTACGCCAGAGCCATTCAATCTAATGCTGATGACAACTACATTGACCAAACACAAATTGGCAACCGTAATTCAGCTAGAACAACCCAAGAATATGGCCAAGTAGGTAGTGAGGCAACTACTTATCAAGATGGTGAGGGAAACAACGGTGTAATTCATCAGTGGGAAGGTTCGTATAACACGACTCATATTGCTCAAATCGGTAGTGAAAACCAGCTGCATGTAGATCAGTTCTTTGGGTCTAATTTCAATTACTCTGACATGTATCAAGTGGGTAGCGATAACGCCGGACTCCTACAGCAAGAAGGTGATGGTAACTACTTTGTCAGCACCCAAGAAGGCGATAGTAACGGTGTTTGGAACAGCGCAGTTCTTTCTTCTACCGATGGGTTTTATGGCGGTCAGCTAGGTGACTTCAACGTGGGGTCAGTCTATCAATATGGTTCTGCCAACAATGCTAATTTGATGCAAAGAGGCGACTTCAACCTATTAGACGTTGGACAGGCCGGAGCTAATAATACAGCTAATGTCTTACAAGAAGGCCTGGGAAATGCGGGAATGGGCTATCAATCTGGAGATAATAACGTTGTTAATATCAGCCAGAACGAAACCTTCAATTATGGTGTTATGAATCAAGTGGGTAATGATAATAGCGCTAATCTTGTTCAAACTGGTGATGCTAATGTGGCCGACTTCGGTCAGTATGGCGATTTGAATCTTGTTAACATTGACCAGGCTGGTATTAGTAATGAGACATACGGTTATAGTGCCGGTGTATCAAATATTGTAGATGTAGATCAGTTTGGGGAGCTGAACTTGGCTGAAGTGCATCAAGATTTTGGTGCTGATAACCTGGTAACCGTAGCTCAATCAGGCGCCGAGCACTTCGCTCACGTTGGTCAGTCTGGCTATGAAAACATTGCCACAGTTAACCAGACCAGTACCTTAAATATGGCTAGCATTGAGCAAGTTGGCGCCAACAATATGGCTACCATTACTCAGAACTGATCTTGAAAAGTTTCAGGTATGAGAAAAAACCGCCCTTTTGGGGCGGTTTTTCATGAGGCCAATGTGGTTTTAGGTAAACAAAAAGTGACTAGATTATCCGTTGACCAGAAAAGTTGAGGATCAGCTCTAATAGCCCTGTCCATGGAGATTGCTGCCCACTACCACCTTTAATAGAGATATCTATAGCTCGAGCGCGAATTAATAAGCTTTCTAGTTGCTTCCTATTTAGTCTGTGTAGGGCTCCTTGGACCAATGGCTGTCGCTTTTGCAGCCGAACCAATCTCGCTAGAGGTTGGCCTTGATCCAGTTTTTCCATAATGTCGAGAAGAGTGCGAATTTCTCTTGCTATTGCCCAAAGTACAATGGGTGGTTCAATACCTTCGACCCTCAATCCGTCGAGTGTTTTGACTGCTTTGGCTGAGTTGCCAGAGAGTGCTGTGTCAATTAGGTCAAAAACACTGTAACGGGCGGAGCTGGTGACACTATGCTCCATCATTTCCCGGGTGATTTCTTGCCGGGGGCTGGAAAGCTTAAGTTTTTCTATCTCCTGGCTTGCGGCAAGCAGGTTGCCCTCTACTCTTTCTGCCAGGATTTGTACTGCTTCTGGTTCGGCTGAGAGGCCTGCAGATGCAAGGCGCTGGTTGATCCAGCGGGGCATTTCCTGAATCGTCACAGGCCATACCTGAACCAGTACTCCTGATTGTTCTAGGACTTTGACCCATTTGCTGTTGAGTTGCGATTTATCAAGTTTCGGTAATACCAGTAAAAGCAAAAGATCTTCACTCGCCAGTGAAGCAAACTCTTGCAGGGCTTTACTGCCCTTATCCCCGGGTTTACCTCCGGGTAAACGCAGCTCGACAAGTTTTTTTTCTGCGAAAAGAGACATATTTCCGGCTGAAGCAACCAGCGTGTTCCAGTCAAAATTATGCTCTGCGTGAATAAGTTCTCGCTCGGTGAAACCGTGCTTTTTCGCTGTTGAGCGGACTAAATCGCAGCACTCTTGTACTATTAAGGGCTCATCACCAGTGATAATAAAAATTGGCGATAGGCCCTTTTTTAGATTTTGCGATAATTGATGGGGGTTAACGCGCATTAATAAAACTAACCTAGTAGCTCTTTTCTTCTAATGAAGCATTCACATCGATACGCCGTAAGCGATCGATAATGCGCCCAATAAGCTCCCGCTGCATCTCCGCGCGCAAGGTATTTTCCTCTTCACTTTTACTGACAATTTCATCGACATCCCACTCCAAGGTGCGGTAAACATCTGCCTGTGCTTTATTTAGGAGGACTTGGCCTGAAGCTGTGCGTACGCTATAGATTGCACTGGTAATTAATTCGTATTCAGATGCTCGCCCTTCAGAGTCTACAGCTACGGTTAGTTTTCTCTCGGTTTCCTGGTGAATGATGAGTGTATAGTCAGCTTCTGCAGGTGATTCCGCCATAGGCACACCCGCATTATTGAGCAGTCGAGTTAATTGATCTGCGATATCACTGCGAGGGTCTACTGTGGATATATAGAGTGTACTACCGGGAGGAAAATTCTTAGGGGCGCCTCTTAGATGCCAGCCGCAACCGGCAATAGTGATAGCGAGAAGAAAAATAAAGGCTCGATTTGCGATTGTTTTCATAAACTACTTGCCATGGTCTTGTCGGCTACAGCGAGCTGACTTAAGTGAGCCGGGAGTGAAACTCCCGGCATCATATTGCGGGTCTTTACTTGGCGACAATATTAACCAGCTTGCCAGGTACGACAATTACTTTGCGCACCGTAGCTTCACCGATAAATTTCTGAACGTTCTCATCGGCGAGGGCGAGTTTTTCCAGGCTCTCTTTGTCTGCATCAGCAGGCGCATCCAGTTTTGCGCGTACCTTGCCATTGACCTGGACGACCAAAGTAATCGAGGTGCGCACCAGTGCTTTTTCATCTGCCATTGGCCAAGGAGAATCGATTAGGGCACTGGTATTCCCCAGCACCTGCCACAGTTGGTGACAGATATGAGGAGTAACCGGAGCCAACAGCAAGACGGCGGTCTGTAGGGCTTCTCTCTCTACAGCCAGTCCTTGATCACTGTTGCGATCTGCCAGCTTGCCGACTTCATTGAGCAATTCCATTACTGCTGCGATAGCGGTATTAAAGGTCTGGCGGCGGCCATAGTCATCCCCCACTTTTTGGATGGTCTCGTGGGTTTTGCGGCGCAGCTGCTGTTGCTTGTCATTGAGGGACTGCTGGTCGATCTGTGCTTCACTGGAGCCCGCTGCAATATGGGCGTGAACGGTCTTCCAGAGTTTGCGCAGGAAGCGGCTGGCACCTTCCACACCGGCATCGTGCCACTCCAGAGTCTGCTCCGGAGGGGCGGCAAACATGGTGAACAGGCGAACGGTATCGGCACCGTACTCCTCAACCGCAGCGTGAGGGTCTATGCCATTGTTCTTGGACTTGGACATCTTTACCACGCCGCCGGCAATAATCTCTTCGCCGGTGGCTCGCTCAATCGCTTTGGTCGGCTTGCCCTTGTCATCGCGCTCGACGTCCACATCGGCGGGGTTGATCCAGGTCTTGTGGCCGTGTTCTTCCTTGTAGAAGGATTCGGCTAACACCATGCCCTGACACAGCAGCTGCTTGAAGGGTTCATCGCTATTGACCAGGCCCTCATCCCGCATCAGCTTGTGGAAGAAGCGCGCGTAGAGAAGGTGCAAGATGGCATGTTCAATACCGCCGACATACTGGTCCACAGGCAGCCAGTAGTTGGCGCGGTCCGGGTCCAGCATGCCCTCTTCAAAATCGGGACAGGTATAACGGGCGTAGTACCAGCTGGACTCCATAAAGGTGTCGAAGGTATCGGTTTCACGCTCTACGGGAGTGCCGTTGAGTTCGTCTTTACGCCATTCGGGATCGGCTTTAATAGGTGATTGAACGCCGTCGAGCTCGACATCTTCCGGCAACAGGATCGGCAGTTTGTCTGCGGGTACTGGTATTTCTCCGCCGTCGGCCAGGTTGAACATGGGGATGGGCGCCCCCCAGTAGCGCTGGCGGGAGACACCCCAGTCGCGCAGGCGGTAGTTGGTCTTAACCCGCCCCTTACCTGCAGCAATCAGCGCTTCGGAGATCGCAGTAAAGGCGCCATCAAAATCCAGGCCGTCAAAACTGCCGGAATTCACCAGTTTGCCTTTCTCTGTATAGGCCTCTTTCTCCAAATCGATAGACTCGCCGTTGGCAGCCTCGATAACCTGGATAACAGGCAGCTGGTATTTTTGTGCAAATTCCCAATCGCGCTGGTCGTGTGCCGGTACTGCCATCACTGCGCCTGAGCCGTAATCCATCAGAACATAGTTGGCCACCCATACGGAGACTTCTTCACCGCTGATGGGGTGAATTGCCTTGAGCCCGGTATCCATGCCTTTCTTGTCCATCGTGGCCATATCGGCTTCGGACAGGGACTGCTTTTTGCACTCGGCGATAAAGGCTTTGAGTTCGGGGTTGGACTCGGCAAGCTCCAGAGCGATGGGGTGCTCGGCGGCGAGGGAAACATAGGTAACGCCCATCAGTGTATCCGGACGGGTGGTATACACATCGAAGTGGTCCATGCCCGCAATAGGCTTGGGCAGGGCAAAGCTCAGCTCTACTCCCCGGCTCTTGCCGATCCAGTTGCGCTGCATGGTGCGCACCTGCTCGGGCCACTCGGGCAGTTTGTCCAGGTCTTCGAGCAGCTCTTCGGCATAATCGGTGATCTTGATAAACCACTGGGCCAGCTCGCGGCGCTCAACGGTGGTGCCACAGCGCCAGCAGGCGCCATCTTCGACCTGCTCATTGGCCAGTACGGTCTGGTCGTGGGGGCACCAGTTCACTGCAGAGTTCTTCTTGTAGACCAGGCCTTTTTCGTAGAGGCGGGTGAAGAACCACTGCTCCCAGCGGTAGTAGGTGGGCTGGCAGGTGGCCAGTTCGCGGGACCAGTCAAAGCCAAAACCCAGGGCCTTGAGCTGGCCTTTCATGTACTCGATATTGGCATAGGTCCATTTGGCTGGAGCGGTCTTGTTCTGGATGGCCGCATTCTCTGCAGGCAGACCGAAAGCATCCCAGCCCATCGGGTGCAACACGTTCTTGCCCTGCATGCGCTGATAGCGAGTAATTACATCGGTAATGGTGTAATTGCGCACATGCCCCATGTGTAGCTTGCCGCTGGGGTAGGGGAACATGGATAGGCAGTAGAACTTTTCCCTGCCGGCGTCTTCCTTTACTTCAAAGCTCTTCTCGGCCTCCCAGAATTCCTGGGCGGAAGCTTCGACTGCGGAGGGGTTGTACTGCTCTTCCATCGATTCGGGACCTATACTCTGTGATCAAAATTTGCGGGAAACTGTTCAGTGTTTATTGGGGGATGTGAACGCTTGTCAATCGGTAAAGATTGATCGCGATCAAGTTTCGCTCCCAGTGCATCTTTTACGATGCGTAAACGCGGGATTATAGGAGGGATACCGTGACGAAGGAACCAAAGTTGCCGCCGAAGGACGATCTGATTAATGAGTTTCGCGAAGACTTTGAAGATTTGGTCGAAGGTGAGCTGGCTGTTGAGAATCTCACCGCCAATAAGATGGCATTTTTGCGCGCTTGGCTGAAAGATGACCTGCATCGGGCTGCTGACTATATCCGGGGACTAGGTGGGGAATTGAAGACCCTAGAGGAGCGCAGCGGTGATTGGCTGCTGGATGCGGCGGACCCCACAGAAACCGCCTGGCCAAACTTAATGCGATGCATCAAAGATGGCAAGCCCTGGGCTTTGGCCGGCGAGTTTGTAGGGCCGGATGAGGAGTTGCAGTGTTTGGGCTGTGGATACCGAGCTATGCCGCCGGCAAATACCCAGATTACCCCCTGCCACCGGTGTGGTTATGGATGCTTTCGTCAGATTGAGGGTGGTCTCGAGTATTGAATGGGCTCTATACGGCGGCGGCCACGCTTCTGATGCCTCCAGCAGCCCCATTGTTGGGGCTGCTGGTTGCATTCCTTTTGCGATTCTCTTCATCCGGGTCCCTGCTTGAGAGATGCTCTCTACCCTTGGCTATGATTTCCTTTTGTGTGCTTTGGTTAGGGGCGACCCCGGCATTCTCATCCTGGCTTGGGGATCGATTGGGCAAGGTACCTTATCAACCCCATATAAGGCCTGAGGCCGTTGTGATCCTTGGTGCAGGGCGTTATCGCGATAGGTATTCGAATAGGGAGAGACTCTCTGCGGCGAGTCTCGAAAGAGTTGCCGGTGCTGTCGAGCAAGCACCAGAAGACTTACCGATTCTGGTATCTGGCGGTCGGGTTCACAGCGGAGAGCGGCTGGCAGAGTCTGATTTAATGGCTGCGTTGTTGGAGGAGGAGTTTTCCACTCCGGTCACTTGGCGTGAAGATTGCAGTCGTACTACTGCAGAGAATGCAGTAAATAGTGCTGATATTTTGCACAGTGCTAACGTGAGGTCGGTTTTTTTGGCCACTCACTGGTGGCATATGCCTCGCGCAGCGGAAATTTTTTCCCGCGCTGGCTTAGAGGTACAGCCCCTGCCGGTTGGGAGTGCCGGAGAGTTGATGCCCCGCGCTCAAACAGGTGTGGGGCGCTGGCTGCCCAATGCTGTCTCCCTGCTAAGGACCCAGGTCTACTGGCGGGAAATACTGGCACGGATCTGGTATCGGTGGAGTTCGCTACCGTCCATCAGAAAATGTTGAGGATGGATAAGGAACTTTTTGATAAATGTAATCTCAGAGGCCTACAGGATTTGAGGGATCAGGCGTCGAGCCCAAATGTTTGAGAGCTCTTGATTGCTAGTTGTACCGGGCTTAGGATGACTGGCGCCACAGGACATACCCATTGATTATCTTTTTATATGGAGTAGCGGCTGTGGATAAGAAACATAACAATAATCGAGATAACCTTATGATGAAGGGCATCCCACTTTCTTTCTCTCCGATACAGTTACATAACCGGTTAAACCGGGCTGTTTGGATTGGCTTCAAGCGGGTTGAGCAAGATGGCCGCACACTGGTTTTTCTGTGTGCTGGTGGCGATAGCGGCGCCCAACTCAGTAAAAATTTTGAGACCTTTGCCGGGCAGATTGTTCGGGAGTTCGGTTTTGCTCCCGCCGAAGTGGAGTTTATCGAGCTGCGTTCAAAAGCCGAGGAGTCCCATTGGTATCGCTGGCATGCCCAATGGGTGGGTTCTGCGCCAATGGAGTGCCATGGCGACCTGGTGACCAGTGAATCTAGCCGACGCTACTTAGCCCAGGCACTCGAAAGCGATATGGCCGCCGCTTAAATTCATTTGTTTAGACGCTGGCTTTAGTGGCAGCGCCGTCACCCTTGAGCAGGTCTGAGAGGGCTTGCTCTAGAGTTGGAAATTGGAAGGTATAGCCGGTTTCCAGTGCTGTACAGGGCTCGACCCTATCACTGGCTAGCAGTAATTCATCAGCCATCTCTCCAAAAGCTATCTTTAAAGCCCAGGCCGGCAAGCGTAAAAACGCCGGGCGATGCAGCTCTTTGGCCAGGATCCTGGCAAAGCTGTTGTTGGTTACAGGTTCTGGTGCACTTCCGTTAAATGGACGGCAAAGTTGATTGTCGATGGCGTGTAATATCAGCCCGACTTCGTCTTCTTCGTGAATCCAGCTCATCCAGTGCTCGCCCGAGCCCATGGGGCCGCCAAGCCCGAGACGAAATGGTGGCAGCATTTGGGGAAGGGCGCCACCGCGCATGGAGAGAACGATAGCTGTGCGGATAATGCCTACCTTAACGCCAGAGTGCTGCAACGGGAGCGTGGCGGCCTCCCAGTCCCGACACAGCTGTGCGGCAAAGCCCCCTCCTGGAGCGCTGTCTTCTTTCAGTAACTCCCCTCCGCGATTGCCGTAATAGCCGATTGCGGAGCCGGACAAGAAGTAGGATGGCTTGTCTCTTTGGCCCAGGGTCCAGTGAACCAGCTTCTCTGTTGTGTCCAGGCGTGAACTGCGAATCTCAGTGCGATATTTTTCTGTCCAGCGACGGGAGATGGGGGCCCCGGCAAGGTTCACAATAACATCTACGGGCTGGTTTACCTCTGCGGGATCGCGGCAGGCGTTGGCTGATTCGCCACATAAGTTTCGAACCCTGTCCGGATGTCGGCTTAATACCGTAATAGTATTGCCTCGCTCCAGCCAGCGCCGACAAAAGAGTCTGCCTATAAGCCCGGTGCCACCGCTAATCAAGCAATGCATGGGGAATCACCTTGCCTTATATTCGCTAGAAAATTGAATGGAGCATAGCAGTGATATTCAGTGGCGGTAGCTTACCGATGGCCACCCCGGCAGGGAGTGGCCACAGGGCTTGTTTTAATCGGGTAGCTCGCCACTGAGAGGGGAGTTGGATTGGGGTTCCACCCTACGGCGTAAAAACAGGGCCAGGGCCAGCATTGGGAGCGCCAAGGCAAATACCAATGAGATGCCGGCTAGCATAAACGGAGTGGCGCCACTCATCGCTCTGATATCCCCGGTCATATTCGCGCGCTCGAATTGGGGGAGTTTTTTAATAATCCTCCCCTTGGGGTCCACAATTGCCGTCACACCAGTATTTGTCCCTCTCACCAGGTAGCGACCAGTTTCCAAAGCGCGCATCTGCGCCATTTGCATATGTTGTAAGGGGCCAATAGAGGTCCCGAACCATGCATCATTGCTAATGGTCAGCAAAACCTGGGAAGACAGTGCTGAGTCGGCAACCAGCCTGGGATAGACAATCTCATAGCAGATAAGCGGCGCCCAGCTTGCACCAGCAGCATTGAGTGGTGATTGTTCGTCCGGGCCTGAGCGGATAAAGGAAGTGGGGAGATTAAAAAACTCGATAGTGCCCCGAATAAAATCCTCCAGAGGTACATACTCACCAAAGGGGACCAGGTGGCGCTTGTGATACACGCTGGGGCTCTGGCCAAAAACTGCGGCGGAGTTGTGAATACTCGGCCGCTCCTGTGCCGAACCCCGGGTGTCATAGAGAATACCGGTGATCAAATCGATGTTGGTAGTCTCAGCATTGCGTTGCAGCGCCTGCATAAGGTTGGGGGCTTGCCCGTAGAGCATGGGCAGGGCGGCTTCGGGCCAGATAATAACGTCTACATCCTGATCGCTAAGGGCGCGAGTACCCTCCTGATAACGACTGATAGTTTCCCCGCGAAACTCTGGCAACCACTTCTTTTCCTGAGGAATATTAGCCTGCACCAGCCCAACGCTGATAAGAGGACCTTTTGCGGAGGTCCACTCCACTTGGGAGAGGGCAGCTCCTATTGGCCAGGGGGCCAGTGCCGCAGTGAGTAGAATGATATGGCTGTGTCGCTTGAGCGGGGATAGGCGGCCACTGACAACCAGGGCCAGCACTGCGCCGGTAAATGCCAATAGCAGGCCTATGCCGTAGACACTCAAAATCGGCGCCCAGCCCGCTAGCCAGGTTTCTGTATGGCCATAGCCGGCGAAGAGCCAGGGGAAACCGGTAAAGGCCCAGCTGCGCAGCCATTCACTGATAAACCACAATGCGGCAAAAGCCAGAGCGAAGCTGAATTTATTATCTGTGAAGCGGCCCAGAATGTAGAAGGGCGCGGCTAACAGCAGCGCCATAATAGCGACGAAGCTTCCGGTGAGGGCCAGTCCTAATGGCACCGATGAGTTGCCAAAATTTGTAATCGAAACGTAGACCCAGGAAGCCCCGCTGGCGAAGAGGCCCAATCCATAGCAGAGGGCGAGCCAGAAGCTTTTGCGACCTGGTAGCACCTGCCCTTTGGCTGCAGAGAGCAGAATCCAGGCGAATAGTGTCAGGGACAGCAGGCCACATACCCAATAGTTAAATGGGGCAAATGAAAGTGTCATCAACCCGCCAGCTACAACGCTGGCGAGAGGAGAAAATAATCTGCGCATAAAGTTGTTGTCAGGATACCCCGTTCGCTCAGGGTATCAGTGTATTAAGGCTTGCAGTAATGAGCGGTACTCAGCTGTCTTCTTCTGGCGGTTTGCGCATATGGGCAACCCGCAAAAGGTGTATCTGGCGGCTGTCTGCATAGAGTACCCGGAACATAAAGTCACCCAGTCGGGTGACTTCGTCACGGCCCGGCAAATGGCCGAATGATTGCATAATAAGACCGCCGACAGTGTCGAATTCTTCATCACTAAAGGCGCTCTCGAAAAATTCATTGAACTCTTCAATGGGAGTCAGAGCTTTAACGATAAAATCGTTTTCCCCAACTTTACGGATATAACTATCCGCTTCTTCCTCGTCGGTCTCGTCTTCGATTTCACCGACAATTTCCTCGAGAATATCTTCGATAGTCACAACACCGGATACACCGCCGTATTCGTCTATCACGACCGCCATATGGTAGCGGTTCTCACGGAACTCGCGCAGCAGGATATTGAGGCGCTTGCTCTCGGGAATAATATTGGCTGGGCGGATCAGGTCTTCGAGCTGAAATCCGTCGAAACCTTTCAACAGGAGAGGGAGCAGGTCTTTGGCGAGCAATATCCCGCGTATATCATCAACACTTTCGCCGACGACAGGGAATCGGGAGTGCCCCGAATCAATAATTTTGGGGAGGAACTCTTCCGGCTTATCTTGAAGGCCTACCACAACCATTTGCGAGCGTGGAATCATAATCTCGCGGACTTGCTGGCTGGAAACGTCCAGTGCGCCTTCGATAATAGAGAGCGCTTCAGCATCTACCAGCTGATTTTCAGCGGCGTCCTTAATGATGTCCAATAATTCGTCGCGAGACTTGGGTTCAGCTGAAAAGGCGCTGAACAGCTTTTCCAGCCAACTTTTTTCACTCGCGCGGGATTTGCTCGCTGAGTGACTACTTGGGGGCTCGTCTGTGGTCATGGAAGTGGCCATGCTCCGGGGTTCTCTCGTTGGTAGATAAAATTCAGTAGCAGTTTGCCATTACTTCGGTGGTACAGCGGCTATCATCCCACTTCATCCTGTGGGGCGTAGGGGTCTGCAATGCCGAGGTTGGCGAGCAACTTCGTTTCCAGGCTTTCCATAACCTGAGCGTCTGCATCTTCGATATGGTCATAACCTAGAAGGTGCAGTGTGCCATGGACCACCATATGTGCCCAGTGCGCCGATAGTGATTTGCTCTGTTGCTCCGCTTCCAGTTCAACTACTGGGGCACAGATCACAAGATCTCCAAGCATTGGGAGATCCAGCTCCGCAGGGAAATCGGTAGGGAAGGATAAAACATTAGTGGGTTTATCCTTGCCTCGGTACTGGTGATTAAGTTCCTGGCTCTCACTTTCGTCCACGATTCGCACCGACAGTTCCGCTTCGTTGCGGTGGCCGGTCAAAGCCTTGGATACCCAGTTGCTGATAGCCTCATCGGAAGGGATGTCGTGGCAGCGGCTGACCCGCTGCACATCGAGTGTTAAATCAGTCATAACTCAGGTGCGGACTCTAAGCGGCATTCTCATCGGCTTTATTGGAAATTCGATCTGCTGAGGCCATTTCCAGCTCAGCTTCATGAATATCGTAGGCCTCCACAATGCGCTGCACGAGGGGGTGGCGAACCACATCCTTGGCTCCAAAGTGGGTAAAGCTGATTCCATTAACTCGCCCCAGTACTCCAACAGCATGGCGCAAACCGGAAGCTTGGCCACGGGGCAGGTCGACCTGGCTGGGGTCACCGGTAATTACGGCGGTGGAGCCAAAGCCAATCCGCGTGAGGAACATTTTCATCTGCTCGCGGGTGGTATTTTGGCTCTCATCGAGAATAACAAAGGCATTGTTCAGGGTGCGCCCGCGCATATAGGCAAGGGGAGCCACTTCGATAACGTTGCGTTCGATCAGCTTGCCAACAGTTTCAAAACCGAGCATTTCGTAGAGGGCGTCGTAGAGTGGGCGGAGGTAAGGGTCTACCTTTTGGCTCAAGTCACCGGGCAGGAAACCCAATTTCTCGCCGGCTTCAACGGCGGGGCGGACCAGGAGGATTCGCTCAACTTCATCCTTGAGCAGAGACTCCACAGCACAGGCTACCGCCAGATAAGTTTTACCGGTACCGGCGGGTCCGATACCGAAATTGATATCATTGGTCTGCACAGCGCGAACGTATTTACGCTGATTGAGCCCTCTGGGGCGTACCGAGCACTTCTTAGTGCGAATCAGTACTACTTGGTCAGCTTCGTTGGAATCACCGCTACCATCTTGGCCGGTGAGTTCTTCAACCCCCGCTTGCTGCAGAGCCAGGTGAATCTCATCTGGAGTGAGATAGTCCTTGGTACCGGTTTCCTTGTAGAGCCTACTGAGTAGTTCGCCAGCGGCACGCGCCGATGTGGCATCGCCGAAAAATGAAAACCGGTTGCCGCGATTTCGAATTTCGATATCCAGGCGCTGTTCTATTTGGCGTAGGTGTTGGTCGAACTGACCGCAGAGATTGGCGAGACGGCGTGCGTCGTTGGGCTCGAGAGTGATGCTGTGGGCGAGGGTTTGTGTTTCCAAATTGGTTTCCGGCACCTTTAATCCAGGGGTTATATTGCTAGGGTATACCCATTTTCCCTAAAGGGGAAAGAGGTGATTCCTACAAATAGGTTCTAACTTTACCTGATTTTAATTACGGGGCGTAATTTGGGGGGTAAGTTGAGCCTAATTTGGCGGCAGGATGTGCTTTCGAAGTACATCTTGCCGCTATTTGAGGTAATCACAAAGTCTTAGAACAGATCTTCTTCCAGCTCAGATGTGACTAAAGTACCGCGCAGGGAGTTTGGCAGGGCCTCTTCAATCACAACATCGGCAAATTTGCCGATCAGGGCGAGATCGTCCGCACGGAAGTTGACTACCCGGTTGTTCTCGGTGCGGCCTTGCAGCTGTCCGGGGTCCTTTTTGGAAACGCCGGTTACCAGCACACGCTCAGTGTTGCCAACCATGCGGCGGGCAATAGCTGCAGCCTGCTGGTTAATCCGCGCTTGCAGCAGCTGTAGGCGCTGCTTTTTCACCTCTTCCGGGGTGTCATCGGCCAAGTCGGCAGCCGGAGTGCCTGGGCGAGGGGAGTATATAAAGCTGAAGGAGATATCGAAGCCCACGTCCTGGATCAGGTTCATGGTCGCTTCAAAGTCCCTGTCAGTTTCGCCGGGGAAGCCGATAATAAAGTCTGAAGACAGGCAGATATCCGGGCGAATTTTCTTCAAGCGGCGGATCTTGGATTTGTACTCCAGGGCGGTGTGGCCGCGTTTCATTGCCATCAGAATGCGGTCGGAGCCACTCTGTACGGGCAGGTGAAGGTGACTAACCAGTTCTGGCACCTGTCCGTAGACATCGATCAGCGCATCGGAGAACTCTACCGGGTGAGAGGTGGTATAGCGGATACGGTCGATGCCATCGATCGCTGCCACATAAGTGATCAGCTCGGCGAAATCTACTTCGTGGCCATCTTCTCCCGTAGCGCGGTAGGCGTTTACGTTTTGCCCAAGCAGGTTCACCTCGCGGACACCCTGGTCTGCCAGATGGGCGATCTCTTCGAGTACATCGGCCACAGGGCGGCTGACTTCTTCGCCACGGGTGTAGGGAACCACGCAGAAAGTACAGTACTTGGAGCAGCCTTCCATAATAGAGACAAATGCGGTGGCGCCGTCGGCCTCTGGCTGGGGCAGGCGATCAAACTTCTCGATCTCTGGGAAGCTCACATCGACGATAACTGCGCCGCTTTTTTGCTCTTTGGTCTCCATCATCTCCGGCAGGCGATGCAGGGTCTGGGGACCAAAGATCAAGTCTACATGGGGTGCGCGCTTGGCAATCGCCTCGCCTTCCTGACTGGCTACACAGCCGCCAACACCAATCACCAGGTCGGGATTTTTTTCCTTCAGGTGCTTCCAACGGCCCAGCTGGTGGAACAGCTTTTCCTGGGCTTTCTCGCGGATAGAACAGGTGTTGACCAATAGTACATCCGCCTCGTCGGGATCGTCGGTAGGTACCATGTCGTGGGACTCGCCGAGCAGATCGCGCATCCTCGCGGAATCGTACTCATTCATTTGGCAGCCGTGGGTCTTAATATATAGCTTTTTCACCGATGTTTCGGACATATCGCGCCTGGTTAAAAACTGGTCAACAATTAGGGTGGGGCATTATAGCGATACGACCCGGCACTGCATAGATGGCTATATTAGCTGTTGCGAACCTGTGCTATTCTTGCGCGCTTTTTCGGGCTTTGCCCGTTCTTTGATCAATTTGAGCTTCGGGGTCATCCCCATCCTGAGAGACTTATGGCCAACCCGATTTATAAAGTTATTTTCCACAATCAAAACCAAGTGTACGAACTCTACGCTCGGGCCATCTATCAAAGTGATATGTACGGCTTTATCGAGGTGGAGGAGTTTGTATTTGGGGAAAAGGCTCAGCTTGTGGTCGATCCCAGTGAGGAAAAGCTGAAAACCGAATTTGCTTCGGTAACCCGTTCCTATATTCCGATGCACAGCATCGTGCGTATCGATGAAGTGGAAAAAGAGGGCACCGGCAAGATTGTTGAAGTAAAGGGTGACAAAGTTGCCAAGTTTCCTTTTGCCCCGCCTATCCGTCATCCCCAGGACACAGAGTGAGCTTTATTTTTACTCTGAATCAGGCCGGGCTCTATGCCCGGTTTTTAGCGCCAAAATCATCCGCTGCACCTTTTTTTCCTCTGCAATATAAGCTTCAATAAAAATCCTCCTGACTGTCATCAAATCGCTGCAAAGTGGTTGCGCTGACGATCAACGCCGTTCTGTATTTAGTTGATCTCAATTTGCTAGCAAGAGAGCAAATACGGATTTATCGATTTTTCTCAAGTTAGCTCAAGCGACGACCTATATTTTTGCCGCGTATCTGCCCTGATTTTTATGGGCTGATAACTGGTACAGACTGGAACTTTGCTATGAGCAATCGCTATCGCGCACTGTGGATTTCCGATGTCCATTTGGGCAGCAGAGACAGTGAGCCCCATCGACTTGCAGATTTTCTGGCTCAGAATCGCGCCGATACGGTCTATCTGGTTGGGGATATTTTTGATATGCAGGCACTCGCTCAAGGACGAGGTACATGGTGTCAGGCCTCTTCGCTGCTACTGGAAATGCTTTCCGAATTAAGTAGCCTGACGCCTGAAGTCATTTATATTCCTGGAAATCACGACGCGCCAATGCGCAGCTGGGCCGGAAAGCGGCTCGGCAATATCCGAATTGAAAAAGACTATATCCACACTGCTTCTAATGGGCGCCGCTTTTGGGTAACCCACGGCGATCAGTTTGAACACCGAATTAAAATAAATCCAATCAGTTACCATATCGGCGATCGCAGTTATTACCTGATGCTGCGCTTTAATCGCTGGATCAATTATTGGCGCAATCGGTTTAACAAGCCTTGGTGGTCGCTGGCCAGCCAAATAAAAAATCGTGTGGGTGCCGCTCGACAAATGATGAGTGATTTTGAGGATGTCGCCACCCGTGAAGCGATATCGCGGGGGTTCGATGGTGTTATTTGTGGCCATATCCATAGGCCTGCCCTTAGAAATAAAACAGTGTGTGGGGATGCTGTGACCTATGCGAATTGTGGTGATTGGGTCGACTCTATGAGTGCGGTTGTAGAACAACAGGATGGCAATTTAGATCTTTTACATTGGTATCGGACTCCAAAAATTGCCAGCATAATGACAGAGGTGGTTGCGGCATGATTCATCTTGAGACTCTTTTGCAGAAAAACGCCTGGTACAGCGCGGCACCACAAAAAACCACGCGAAAATTGGTTTCTGCCACAGTAAAGAAAATCTGTTGTGAGGAGCAGCTACAGGAATTTACCAGCAGTTACCCCCACCTTGGCGGCCTGGATTTTATTCGCCAAGTATTCGATGACTTGAATTTTCGCTACGAATTAAATCCATCAGAGTTGGCTCGGGTTCCCACTAGTGGGCCGCTGGTGATTGTGTCTAATCACCCCTTAGGAAGCCTGGATGGTCTCGCTCTGATCGATATGGTAGCGCGGGTACGGAAAGATGTTCGAGCTGTCGCAAGCCAATTATTATGGAACATAAAATCCCTGCGCCCCTGTTTATTGCCCGTAGATAACTTTAATGGGCGTACCCGTCGAGCCGATATTGAAGGTATCTATAGCCATTTAGGTGACGGGGGAGCGATTATTATTTTCCCGGCGGGAGAAGTATCCAGGCTCACCCCCCATGGGGTTCGGGATGGACGCTGGAATTCAGGCTTTGCCCGTTTTGCGGAAAAAACCAATGCGCCGATATTGCCGGTGCAGGTTTTAGGGAGGAATTCCTGGTGGTTCTATGGCCTCTCCATGTTGAACAAGCCCCTCTCGACTTTATGGTTGATTAGGGAGATGTTTAAACAGGCCAGCCGCAGTATCGATATTCGTATAGGACGTCCCTTGGAAGCGGAACACTTTCGTAGCTGGCCGCTAACACCCCGCGCCAAGGCTGCTCTGTGGCGTAAACATGTCTACCAGTTACATCGTTCGCCCGCCCCTCTGGGGCCGGAATTAATTGTTGAAGCTGAGCCAAAAGCCGATGTGGCGCGAGTGGTTGAGTCCTGTGTATCACTCTCTGAACTGGGTAATTTTTCTGTGCGTTTGTATCGGCAAAAAGCAGATTGCCCCGTCATGCGGGAATTGGCTAGAGTGAGGGAGATAGCCTTTCGCTCAGTGGGGGAAGGGACCGGCCAGAGCCGGGATTGGGATGCGTTTGATGCTCATTACGACCATCTATTGTTGTGGGATGCAGAAAATCGACAGATTGCAGGAGCTTACCGCATAGCAGCGACCGAGGCGCTCTCGGATGATCAGATATACAGCAGTACGCTATTTAATTACCCGCAGCCTCCTCGGCAGTGCCTGCCAGATTCTGCTGAGCTAGGGCGTAGCTTCCTACTGCCGGAATATTGGAGAGGGCGCGGGTTAGACCTGCTCTGGTGTGCTATTGGGCAGTGGGTATTGCGCAATAAGGTACGCTACCTATTTGGCCCGGTGTCTATGCCCGGTACATTTTCCGTGAGAGCGAAGTCCGTTATTGTGCGCTATTTTTCCCATTATTTTGCTCCTGAAAACTCCTTGGGGGATGCTCGACTGCCATTTCCGGAAGCACAATCTGAACTGCCTGAATTACTTGGGGATTCGGTGTCAGATATGCGTCAATTGAAGCATATTTTGCGTGAGGAGGGCGTTATGCTACCTCCCCTATTTAAAAAGTATGCCTCTGTTACTAAAACGGGAGGAACCAGTTTCCACGCCTTTAATATTGACCCGGATTTTTGTGATGCTGTGGATGGGCTGGTCGTTGTTGATTTATCAAAAGTGGACGAGAAGTTTGCTAAACGTTATTTATCCAGCTGACTTAGAAGTGGCTCTTTATGAAAAAGGCAGCGTAAAGCTGCCTTTTTTGAAGATTCAGGAAATCTCACCTGGCATTTTGGATGGTTAAATTTTGCCAAGCTTTTTACGTAGACTCACCAGTTTGACACAGAGGACGAAAACAGACATTGCGGTATCCAGTTCTTCCAGCGGTGGGAAACTGGGTGCAATACGAATATTGCTGTCCTCAGGGTCCTCACCATAAGGGAAGGTAGCGCCGGCAGGTGTTAATTTTACTCCGGCATCCGCAGCCATTTTAACCACTGCTTTTGCGCAACCGGGAAGGGTATTAAAGGAAACAAAATAACCCCCTTCAGGTTTTTCCCAAGTACCCATATCTGCATCGGTGAGGGCATTATGTAAATGCTCCAGAACACACTCGAACTTCGGGCGAAGAATATCTGCATGTTTATGCATGTGTTCTGTCAGGCTGGTGTATTCGGTAAAAAATCTCGAGTGACGCAACTGGTTGACTTTGTCAGGACCAATGGTCATTGCCTGCATTTGGCCTTTGAGGGAATCGAGATTTGCCTGGCTGGCGCTCACAAACGCAACGCCTGCGCCAGCGTGGGTGACTTTTGAAGTTGAGGCAAACTGTATTACGGAGTCTGCAGTATCATTTTCCAGGGTTGCTGTGCGAATATTTGGCAGATTTACATAGTTGCCAATGTCGTGCACCGAATAGGCATTGTCCCAAAATATCCGGAAGCTAGCGCCGGCAAATTGTCCCAGTTGCGCCAATCTTTCTACAGTTTCCTTGCTGTAAGTGGCTCCTGTTGGATTTGAAAACTTGGGCACACACCAAATACCAACAATCTCTGCGTCTTCACGCACGAGCTTTTCCACAAGCTCCATGTCGGGCCCCTGCTCTCCCATGGGCACGTTAATCATCTCGATACCCAGCTGCTCACAGATCGTAAAATGGCGATCATAGCCGGGAACAGGGCAGAGAAATTTGGGAGCTTTTAATTCGCGCCAGGGGGTAGTGCCCGCAAAGCCGAACAGGTAACCGGTGACTAGGGCGTGATACATCAGTGTAAGAGAGCTGTTGCCTCCGGCAATCACTTCGTTGACCGGCACTTGAAGCATTTCGGCTCCCAGCTCCCTTGCGCAGGTCAGACCGATTAAGCCACCGTAGTTGCGAGTGTCGGTACCGTCTGCCGCTCGATAGTCACCGGAGAGAATTCCATCAAGTTTATCGGAAAGTTTTAATTGCTCCGCCGAGGGCTTTCCACGTGTGATATCCAGGCTTAACTCGTGTTGACAGATCTTGTTGTAGTGAGCGCTTAATTCTTTTTCCCACTCGATCAATTGTTCCTGTGTGGCGGATTCGATATGCACTTGAATTCCCCTGGCTGGTAATGTGAGTTGGCGAGCTTATCAGCCTTAGGTCGCTTTCGTCAGCAGGAAATCACACATGATTATTAGTTTCTCTTGAATCTATTGAGTGGAATTTATCCTGGATACGCTAGCTTTTGAGCTCTCATGTCGTTCATCAGTTCGGCGGTGGTGTTGGGATCTGGGCGTCTGATTATTGGCTGGCTAGAGAGCGGAAGTCCTGGGCATAGTCGCGCAGAGTTTTGCTTAGATGACGACGTTGTGTGGGGCTGGTACTGGATAGAATTTGTTCTCCCAGTTCGCGAGCTTGGGTTTTGCGCTGCTCTTGCGCCTTGCGATATTCTTCGGACCAAAGTTGGTCTGGGTTTTCCAATAGACCGCGCAACTGTTGTTTGTATCCATCAGGCTTCTGTCGGAGAAGCTCAATGGCATGTTGCTGCCAAATCATATGTTGTTCGTTACGTAAAACAGGGTTGTACTCTACCTGCTTTACCCAGGCTGCGATCAGCTGCTTTTGTTGCTCGGTTAAACTTCCCAGCCATCGCCTGCTCTCCCGGCGAATTTGCCGATCGCGGTGTCGTTGTATTTTCCACGGCGAGCGCTGCCATTTTTCCAGTGTTTTCTGCTGCTTTTTGGCCAGGTTGTGTTGCAGGCGATCAATTTGTTGTGGTGTTAACTGCGCCACAATAGGAAGCATTAAGTTGAAGGCGTTGTTACTGGCGCTTTCGATGAAGTGGTACACCTCTTTTTCAACTGGGGCCAGCTGAGGATTCTCAAGTTGGCCTTGATCTACTTTATCTGCCAGTTGGCTCAGGAAATCGGCATATTTTGGTAGCTGTGTTTGGCGGTGCCAGTGAAAGAAGCTGTTTAGAGCCCCTTGAAACTCCAGCTCTTGCTGGGAATTTAAGTCGACATAGTCACGAAGCTTCCAGCGAATCCAATAGTCAATGTTGTTATAGGCGAATTGAATGCTGGAGCAGCTGCTCAGTAAGCTCGCAACTACAAGGAGAATGATTAAACGCCATTTTTGTGTGGTGCAACTGCCCGGGGTTTGGGGCATTGATCCTTCCTGTAGATATGATCGGCAGCGACTGATAGGGGTGCCTTAAGCATAGATTAAAAAGGTATACCCAATTCCAGTTTTGTTGTGACAGTAATGGGGTATCGGGTTGTCGAGCTAGTGGGCGTTTGAAAACAAAGCAGGACGATTAATGGCGTCAATTAACCGAGGTGAAGTACTGCTGGGCATAGACTGTTTGATGGAGCTCGGTATTAATGTGAGAACTGGGTTCATATTTTGAGTGAGTCAGGTAGGAAGTATTATGGTTACCACGGTCATGGAGGCTGAGGCTCGTGAGGCGCCGGATAGGATTGCTGAACAGCTGCATTCCAATGCCAATATAATGTCTCATCTGGGAGAGCGGCTGCGCCAGAAGCCTCCTCGTTTTGTGATGATTGTGGGGAGGGGTTCTTCTGATCATGCGGGCGTCTTTGCCAAGTATCTGATAGAGATTGAAACTGGTACCCCTACTTTTGCTGCCGCACCGTCGGTCTCCAGTGTTTATGGTCGCAAATTAAAGCTCGATGAGGCCCTGGTTATCGTCATTTCCCAGTCTGGGAGAAGCCCAGATATTCTGACCCAGGCCCGCATGGCGAGAGAGCAGGGGGCTTATACAGTCGCTTTGCTTAACGATGAAGATGCGCCGATTAAAGATGTGGTTGACTTGGTAATTCCCCTAAAGGCTGGCCCGGAAAAAGCGGTTGCAGCTACAAAAAGTTATCTAGCGACCCTATCTGCGATACTGCAGATGGTCGCCAGTTGGACGCAGAATCCCGCTCTTTGTAATGCTCTGGAAAAGTTGCCGGAAACTTTGAGATCTGCGGTGCGGGCAGAAATTCAATTGCGTCCGGAAAACCTGGCCTCGGTACAAAATCTGGTAGTTTTGGGGCGGGGTCCCGGTTATGGGATTACCCGGGAACTGGCGCTGAAGTTAAAAGAAGTCTGCAATATCCATGCGGAGTCCTATTCCAGTGCGGAATTCTTGCATGGCCCCGTTACGCTGGTGGAAGGGAAATTGACAGTGGTGAATGTTCCAATCGAGGATGAGTCATTCCCCACACACAGCCAGCAGATCGATGAAATTCGACGGCGTGGGGCGGCTCTGATTAATTTGCATGTGCCGAGTAAGGGGGTTCACCCGAGGGTGGCTCCACTGGCGCTGTTGCAGCGTTTTTATATCGATGTGGCCCACGTGGCGGTAAGTCGGGGGATTAATCCCGATGAGCCGGCGGGTTTAAAGAAAGTTACTCAGACAGTCTGAATAAAACAGAAAATAATATTTGGGAGGGGGAAGTGGGGGTTATCCTGATTGCTGAAAAGCTATTTGATGGCGAGCGCATACTTGCAGATGTTGCTATCACCATTGGAGATAGTGGACTGATTTCCGCAGTGGGTGGGGGAGTGAGTTCCGATGCTGAGCGCTTACCGGGTTTGTTGGTGCCGGGCTTTATTGATATCCAGGTCAATGGTGGAGGTGGTGTACTGTTTAATCAGGAGCCCTCAGTTAATGCGCTTCAGAAAATAAGCGAAGCCCATAGTCAGTTTGGTACCAGTGCTTTCCTGCCCACCTTGATTACGGATAGCTTTCCAGTGATGCAGCAGGCAGCCGATGCGGTAAGTGGGGCCTTGTCCAGCGGTGTTCCGGGTGTGATTGGAGTACATTTTGAGGGGCCGCATTTAAGTGAGGCCAAAAAGGGTACCCATGAAGGAGGGTTTATCCGCTCTTTGAGTCATGAGGAGCTCTCCCTCTACGCCCGGGAAGACCTGGGAATCCGCTTGGTCACTCTGGCGCCAGAGTGTGTATCGGTATCCGATATCCGAAAGTTGGTTTCCCTGGGGGTTCATGTTTGTCTCGGCCATTCGAATGCGAGTGCTGAAGTTGTTGAAGCTGCGTTGGATGCTGGAGCGACAGGATTTACCCACTTATACAATGCAATGTCCCCGCTTCATTCGCGTGAGCCGGGTATGGTGGGGGCAGCCCTGATCCGGGATGATGCCTGGTGTGGATTAATTGCCGATGGCCACCATGTCAGTACCGGCGCTATGGCGTTAGCTTTGAAAGCAAAACCTCGCGGTAAGTTGTTACTGGTAACCGATGCAATGTCGCTAGTGGGCAGTGATGCCACCAGTTTTCCCCTATTTAATCGAGTGGTTACACGAGAAGGGGATAAACTGACCTCCAGTACCGGAGAATTAGCGGGTTCTCACTTGGATATGATCGGCGCGGTTAAAAATATCAGCGACTGGTGTGGGATTGAATTGCCGGAAGCGCTGCGCATGGCAAGTTTGTATCCGGCGCAGTTCCTTGGTCTGGGGGCAGGTGTAATCACTGAAGGGGCCCGAGCGGATATGGTTTTATTAGGTGAGGATCTGCAAGTGAATAGGACCTGGAGCCTGGGGCGTGAAATTTATCGACGAAATTAACTTTCCAGGTCTCTCTTAAGCTGAAGGGGTTATTTGGGCGCGGGGCCAGTGGATTGTCGAATAATTAACTCGGGGGTGAAGCTACGGTATGTTTCACCCTCTTGCCCGGAACCATTGAGTTCTTTTGAACTTTTACACTGAATTTTCTCAAGCAGTAATTCTGCTGCCGAACGGGCGATTTCCTGGTTGGGTTGGTGTGCGGTTGTAAGTTTGGGCCAGGTTTGTCGAGAAAATGGGCTGTCTTCAAATCCTGCGATAGAGACTTGCCCGGGAACATCAATCTTTAACATACGAGCAGCAAATAGAGCGCCCGCTGCGATTTCGTCATTAGCGGCAAATATTGCTGAGGGAGGTTTGTCGCTGTCGAGGATCTTTCTCGCATTAATCTCGCCCGATTCAAATGAATATTTCCCTTCAACAATCAAATGTCGGTCTACTGCTATTCCTGCATCTTTGAGTGCCTGGCTGTATCCATTTTGGCGCCCCAATGTAGAAAGGTGCTCCTCGCCTCCGCTTAGATAAGCGATACGTTTGTGCCCGAGTGAAAGTAGGTGCTGGGTAATATTGTAGGCGGCTTGGCGGTCGTCAATCTGTATAGATTTTCCCTTTGCTTCCTCTGTACTGGTGGAGGAAATAATTCGCACAAATTCCACATTCATGGATTGGAGCGTATCGATAAAAGAAGGTGACTCTGAAAAAGGGGGGGTCAGGACCAATCCGGCTACTTTGCCGTGCTCGACCAGTTTATTTAGGTCGCTGTGGATAACTGGAGATTTCGAACTGCATGGATGGATAAGTAGTTCATACCCTTTTGCTCTGCAGGCTTCCAATATGCCGTTTTGCATATCGATAACGTAGTAGGCATTAGGGTTGTCATAAATAAATGCGATGGAGTAGGAATGTGTCCCCGCCAGATTCCGCGCGGCCAGATTGGGTGTGTAGTTCAGGCTTTTGACTGCGTCGAGCACTTTTTGCCGAGTGGCTGCGCGTACAGAGGGCTCATTATTGATCACCCTGGACACTGTTTTGATAGATACGCCGGCGCGCTCGGCAACATCGTTAATTGTGACTTTCATGCATCAACTAGTTCTATCTGAGCCTTGGCCTTGCTGGCATCGACAAGTAAGTATTGCTGGAAGGTGGGATTTTAACAGTTATGAGTCTGCAATTAGTTTATGGAGTGCGCTTCCTTTCTTAATTTGTGGGTAATTTGTAGTTTTTTATCCCAATGCGTTGAGATTTCTAGACCTTATCATTTGTCTGTAAAAATCCTACACCTAAGTAAGGCCAATCTTTCACTTTGTGACTGAATGAAGGCATTAAGTTTCCCAGTATTAAAGAAAATGATGGCTTTTACGCCAAATGCCTCCTATATGCCTGTCTCCCCTGGTCAACATCTTCAATCACTATTTGAAGCCTCTTGAAAATTTTTGTAGTTTTACTACATAATGCGCATCAATAAGATTGAGTGGCTACAGATTGGGTGAATTACTCAAGCCGGGCGTCCAAAGTCTCTACCACCTCAGTGGGGAGGAGGTTCCGGCATTGTTGGATCACTAACATTCAGCTCTAAGAGCGGGAAGAGGTTCGGAAGTGAGATTTCTACCCGATAACAGGATTTCCCATAAGTCTCCATAAGCAGTCTTGCCGTGGGCTGAAAGGTTTTCCGCTGGAATGATTGGGTTTCCAGCGATCTGATAAAGGCAACTTTGTTCCTTCTGCTTCAGATTTACGATTGGGCAATAGGACATTGATGGCACTACAACCAAAGGGTTGCAGTGGGAGCCATTCCGCCGAAAGGCGCTCCACGGAAAGATAATCACAGGTGGCTGATGCCACTGAAATGTGACCCTGGTGGTTTTTGTAACTAGAGACCACCTCAACAGAGTTATTACGGAATAGTCATGGTTCACAGCAAGCTTCAGACCGTTACCGAACGCATCATTAAGCGCAGCGAAGAAACTCGTGCAGAGTATCTGGCGCAGGTTGAGAAAGCGCATATTGAAGGGCGGGCAGCGGCACATGTGTCTTGCGGAAACTTGGCCCACGCAATAGCTGCATCTCCGGAAGGTGATAAGCAGTTGATCGCCTCTGGGCGGGGGCCGAACCTGGGTATCGTCAACGCATACAACGATATGTTGTCCGCTCATCAGCCTTATGGTGCCTACCCTGCTCAATTGAAAGAGGCAGCTGCGCGCAATGGCGCAACGGCTCAGGTTGCCGGTGGCGTACCGGCAATGTGCGATGGGGTGACTCAAGGGCGTGCAGGGATGGAACTCAGCCTGTTTTCGCGAGATGTGATTGCCATGTCCACAGCAATCGCGCTTTCGCATGATGTTTTCGAAGGAGCCATATTCCTGGGTATCTGCGACAAAATTGTCCCCGGCCTGGTTATTGGTGCTCTCTCTTTTGGCCACTTACCTTCAATTTTTGTACCTGCGGGTCCAATGCCCACAGGTCTGTCCAATGCGGAAAAAGTCCGGGTTCGCCAGCTGTATGCTGAAGGTAAAGTAGGGCGCTCTGAACTATTGGAAGCCGAGAGTGCTTCCTACCACAGTGCCGGCACTTGCACCTTTTACGGCACTGCCAACAGTAACCAGATGTTGGTAGAAATTATGGGGCTGCAATTGCCCGGCAGTTCCTTCGTAAACCCCGGTACTGATTTGCGCTCGGCATTAAATGAAGCTGCTGTGGCGCAATTGGTAAAAATTACTGAACCGAGCCAGCATACTTCGGTAGCTAAAATTCTCACCGAAAAAGCATTCGTCAACGGAGTGGTGGGATTGCTCGCTACCGGCGGATCTACAAACCACACATTGCACCTTATTGCGATGGCGCGTGCAGCAGGTATTCAGTTGACTTGGCAGGATATGGCAGACCTCTCTGAAGTGGTGCCGTTGCTTTGTCATGTGTACCCGAACGGCACTGCGGATATCAACCACTTTGCCGCAGCCGGCGGTATGCAGTTCCTGATTCGCGAACTCCGCTCCGCTGGCCTTTTACACGATGATGTGCACACAGTACTCGGTAATTCCGGTCTCGAACCTTACTGTGAAGACCCCTTCCTCAACAGTGATACAGGTGGAGTGGTTTGGAAACCCACTCCAGAAGAGAGCGGTGATACGACGGTCATTCGTCCAGCCACTGACCCTTTCTCCCAGCATGGTGGCTTGCAGTTGCTCGAAGGAAACCTTGGGCGCAGTGTAATCAAAGTCTCTGCGGTTAAACCTGAGCACCTCAAAGTGAAGGCTCCGGCCATTGTTCTAGATAACCAGGACGACCTGCTCAAGCGATTCAAAGCCGGTGAGCTAGAGCGTGACTTTGTCGCTGTAGTGAGATTCCAGGGACCTCGCGCCAACGGTATGCCGGAACTGCACAAGCTAACACCGACGTTGGGGGTGCTACAGGACCGTGGCTTTAAAGTGGCATTAGTCACCGATGGGCGTATGTCCGGCGCTTCCGGGAAAGTCCCAGCTGCCATTCATATGTCACCGGAAGCCGTAGAGGGCGGTGCGATTGCCAAGGTACAAGAGGGTGACATGATTGAACTCGACTCAGAGGCTGGTGTTTTACGCGTACTGGTAGATGAAGCTGAATTTAATGCCCGCCAACCGGCCCAGTGTGACCTGTCTAAAAGTGCCCGTGGTACCGGCCGTGAACTATTCGCTAATATGCGCGGGCTTGCCAGTGGTGCAGAGACCGGTGCAAGTATTCTTTATTGATTATTACGGAGCCAAACAGGCTCCGAGACAAGAACGATCTCAGAGCAAAATTTATGATTAACCCTTTTGATATGGTGTTATTTGGTGGAGGCGGAGACCTTGCACTGCGCAAGTTACTACCGGCACTTTACCGAGCATTTAGAGAGGGCAGCTTGGTTGAGGGCTGTCGCATCCTTCCGGTGTGTCGCCGCCAGTCAGATGTTGATCAATATATCGATACAGCCCACCAGGCACTGCAAAAATATCTCCGTGAGGGTGAGTACAGTGCTTCGAGCTGGGACCAATTTAGCCAATTACTTTGTCCGATCGCACTGGATATCGCCGTACCGGATAGCCAGTGGGATCACCTGGCAGAAATTCTCGGTTCCGACTCAGAGCGGGTTCGTATTTTCTATTTGGCAATACCGCCCGCGGTATTCGGCCCCTGTTGTGAAAACCTCTCCGTAAAAGGCCTGATTACTGGAAATTCCAGAGTCGTAGTGGAAAAGCCACTGGGCTATAACGCCCAAACCTCTGATGAAATTAACAGTAAAATTGCCAGTTACTTCCCGGAAGATAGTATCTTCCGTATCGATCACTACCTGGGTAAAGAAACTGTCCAAAACCTTCTTGCACTGCGTTTTAGCAATGTATTGTTTGAGCATCTTTGGGATGCAAAAACCATTGATCATATCCAGATTAGTATTTCAGAAACCGTAGGCCTGGAAGGGCGTGCGGGTTTTTATGATGAAACTGGTGCTATGCGGGATATGGTGCAAAACCATCTGCTGCAACTGCTGTGCCTTATCGCCATGGAATCTCCCAACAGTATGTCGGCGAAGAATATCCGTGCAGAAAAAATTAAGGTGCTTGAGGCTTTGCGCCCGCTTACCGGTAATTTGGTCGATAAAAACGTTGTGCGTGGCCAGTATATAGCTGGTCAAATAAATGGCAATGATGTTCCTGGTTACCTCGATGAACTCGACGGTGGAACTAGTTCAACCGAAACCTTCGTTGCCATTCGAGCACATATCGATAGTTGGCGTTGGGCAGGGGTGCCGTTTTACTTGCGTACCGGCAAGCGCATGGAGAAGCGTTGTGCCGAAATTGTAGTGCAGTACAAAAATGTTTCTCATCATGTATACGATGAGTCAGCCGGAAAGGTTGTTCCCAATCGCTTGGTTATTCGCTTACAGCCGGAAGAAAGTATCAAGCTGGTTTTGATGGCGAAAAAAATGGACAGTCTCACCACTGAGTTGCAACCGGCCGAATTGAATTTAACCCTTTCTGATACTTATGACAGTTTCCGCAGCGACGCTTATAAGCGCCTGATGTTGGATGCTGCAGCAAATAATCCCGCGCTTTTTATCCACCGTGACGAAGTTGCCGCTGCCTGGGCGTGGGTGGATCCAATTATTGAGCATTGGCGCGAAACGGCTAATCAGCCGCAACCCTATCCTGCAGGTAGCTGGGGGCCAGAAGAGGCAGAAAAACTGCTGTCACGCAGTGATCGTCATTGGTTTAACGCGCAGTAATAATCTGGAAATCCGGCGCAGCTATTAAATTTACCGCGCCGGTTTCCACTAAGAGAAATGGAAGAATCCATGGCTGAAGAAAAATTTTTCCAAGATCGCGAGCGCCTGGTGCAGGCTCTAGCCCACGATTGTGCTTGCGAACTGCAAAAAGGTATTAAAGAAAAAAATCACGCAAGTTTCCTGGTATCTGGCGGCAGTACGCCGGAACCAGTTTATCGCGAGCTATCCAAACGCCCGCTTCCGTGGTCACAAATTACAGCTGCTCTCGTTGATGAGCGCTGGGTAGAAAAAACCGAAAGCGGTAGTAACGCAGCTTTCATTGAAAAGTCGCTCTTACAGAACTTTGGCGCTGAAGCCAATTTCCTGGGTATGAAAAACTCACATGCAACAGCCGCTGAAGGTGAAGAGGCCTGTGAGCGCGCATATAGCGAGTTACAGAAACCGTTTGATGTTTGTCTGCTGGGTATGGGCAGTGACGGCCACACCGCATCACTATTCCCCCATGCACAGGGCTTGCAGGATGCACTAAATCCTGAATCACAAAAGTTGTGCAAGGCAATTACTGCTAATCAAAGTGAAGTTACCGGCTCCAATACCGAGCGTATGACTTTGACCCTGAGTGCAATTTTGCAAGCGCGCAATATCAAGTTATTGATCACTGGCGAAGAGAAGCTAAAAGTTTATCGCGAGGCGTTGCTCGGCAGTGATGAGTTAGAAATGCCGGTGCGCAGTATTCTTAAGCAGGGGCTGAAACCAGTCACTGTTTACTGGGCGCCTTAACGAAAGATTTGGAATTATCTGATGCAGAAAAATATCGCCGAGATTTTGCAGGTAGCTGGCGTTGTCCCAGTACTGGTTGTAGATAAAGTTGAAGATGCCCTCCCTCTTGCCGGCGCTTTGATTGAAGGTGGCCTGAAAGTACTTGAGGTAACCCTGCGCACTGAGGCAGCCCTGGAAGTTGTTGAACAAATTGCAAAACACCTGCCGGAAGCCCATGTGGGAACTGGCACGGTGCTCAATGGTGATGATCTGCGTCGCTCTATCGAAGCCGGCGCCAGCTTTATGGTGAGCCCCGGCGCAACCGACCGCTTACTGGATGTTGCTGAAGGCAGTGAAGTACCGCTGCTGCCTGGTGCTGCCAGTGTTTCAGAAGTGATGCGCCTCTACGAGCGTGGTTATCGCTACCAGAAATTTTTCCCAGCCCAGGCGGCAGGGGGAGTGCCAATGTTGAAATCCATTGGCGGTCCGCTACAGGACGTTCGCTTTTGTCCCACCGGTGGTATAGGGCCTCAAAATGCCCCGGACTTTCTGGCTCTGAACAATGTGGTTTGTGTCGGTGGTTCCTGGATGGCGAGCAGCACTCTGGTTCGTGAAAAGAACTGGGCAGAGATTACTCGTCTGGCAAAACAAGCTGCGGAATTGAAATAACACACACTCGGTATGGTGCACTCGCAAGCGGGTGCCACTTGAAAAACCAGAAGCATATAAAGAGGGTAAAGCGAGATGAAAATTAAAATTGCCATTAATGGTTACGGTCGTATCGGTAGAAATGTCACCCGAGCTATCTATGAATCAGGCTACAGCGATCGTGTTCAATTGGTCGCGATTAATGATCTCGCTCCGGTAGCTTCTAATGCTCACCTGACTCGCTTCGATACTATTCACGGTCGCTTTGGTACAGACGTCAAAGTTGATGGTGATGCTCTGGTTATTGGTGGTGATCGAGTTCAGGTTTGCCAGGAGCGCGACCCTTCCAAATTGCCTTGGAAGCAATTGGGTGTGGATTTAGTCCTGGAGTGTACTGGCCGCTTTACCGATCGCGCTTCCGCTTCTGCCCATATTGAAGCCGGTGCCGCTGCAGTGCTGATTTCTGCACCCTCAAAAGATGCGGATCTCACAGTTGTTTACGGTGTAAACGACAGCAATCTCACTGCGGATCACCGTGTGGTATCCAATGCATCCTGCACTACCAATTGTCTGGCACCTGTAGCTCAAGCACTGCATCGTGAATTGGGTATTGAGCGCGGCTTTATGACCACCGTGCATGCCTACACCAATGACCAGAATACCCAAGATGCAGTGCACGCAGATATTTATCGTGCCCGTGCGGCGGCGGATAATATGATCCCTACCAAAACAGGTGCGGCTGCAGCGGTAGGTTTGGTATTGCCTGAGTTAAAAGGTCGCCTCGATGGTATGGCCGTCCGTGTACCGATAAGTAATGTGTCTCTGGTGGACTGTCAGTTTATTTCCGGCCGTGACACCACCGCCGAAGAAGTTAACCGCATTATGCAGGAAGCTGCTAAGGCCAGTGGCGGTGTACTGACCTACTGCGATCAGCCCTTGGTATCCGTGGACTTCAATCACACCAGTGCCTCCAGTCACTTTGATGCCAACCACACCCGTGTGAATGGTAACTTGGTGAAGGTCATGGCTTGGTATGACAACGAGTGGGGCTTCTCCCACCGCATGTTGGATACCAGTTTGGCGATGGCTGAAACGCTTCAGTTGAACCAGCCTGTTGCTGAATCCGCCTGATTCCCCTCATTTACCATATTTTGGTAATTCAATTACTGAGGGCCATTAAATGGACATAGAATTCCTGTTTGATAGCCCTCTGAACCTCCTTCTCAAATTATTAGATGACGGGATCTTATGATTCGCCATACAAAAATCGTAGCAACCTTAGGCCCGGGTACGGACAAGCCTCGCGTAATCGATGAAATGATTCGCGCTGGGGTGAACGTTGTACGTCTGAACTTTTCTCACGGATCGGCAGAGGATCACCGACGCCGCGTTACAGAAGTGCGCAACGCCGCCGAAGCGCAGGGAAAAATTGTTGCGGTTTTGGGGGACTTGCAGGGCCCTAAAATCCGCATTGCCCGTTTTGCCAAGGGCAGTGTACAACTGGAAAACAATGACGAATTTACCCTCGACCTGGATTGCCCGGTTGAAGGGGGAGATGAACACCGCGTTGGAGTGGATTATCCAAGCCTGATCAGCGACTGCCAGTCCGGCAATATCCTGCTGTTGGATGATGGCAAGATTCGCCTTGAAGTAACCGGCACTACGCCAAGCAAGCTCTATTGCCGAGTTTTACAAGGCGGTAAGCTGTCGAATAACAAGGGCATCAACTTGTTGGGCGGGGGCCTGTCTGCACCGGCACTGACAGAAAAAGACTACCGGGATATCAAGCTGGCAGCAGATCTCGAAGTGGATTTCCTCGCAGTCAGTTTCCCGCGTTGTGCGGAAGACCTGGATACTGCTCGCAAAGCCATGGCAGAGGCTGGTAGCCAAGCAGCGATCGTCGCCAAAGTTGAAAGGGCCGAAGCAGTTGCCGATGATGAGCAAATGGACAGCCTAATCCTGGCTTCCGATGCGATTATGGTAGCTCGAGGTGACCTAGGGGTAGAGATCGGTGATCCCGCTCTGGTCGGGGTGCAGAAAAAACTGATCAACCGCGCAAATGCTCTCAATCGCGCGGTAATCACTGCAACACAAATGATGGAGTCGATGATTACCAGCCCGACTCCCACCCGTGCCGAAGTGATGGATGTTGCCAATGCGGTGCTGGACGGTACTGATGCAGTTATGTTGTCGGCGGAAACAGCAGCGGGTGATTACCCGGTTGCCGCCGTGGAATCTATGAGTGAAGTGATTATCGGCGCTGAACAGTATTTGGGCAGTGTTCCCTATACTGCAGAGGACCACGGTTCTTCAGCTTTAATCGATACTGTAATTGCCCAGGCAGCGATTGATGTTGCAACGCGCGTGGAGAATCTCTGTGCTGTAGCCGCACTGACCGAGTCTGGCCGCACACCGAGAATGATGTCCCGTGCAAATACTCGCTTGCCGATCTATGCACTAACCCGGCACCCTAAGATCGCTCGCCAGCTGATGCTGTTACGGGGAGTAGAGACAGTGAGCTTTGATCCGGCTTCAGTTCCCCTGGGACATTTAACCGAAGCGGTTATCGAGGTATTAAGCTCTAGAATCGATTTGCAGAAAGGGCAGCGGGTACTGATTACCCAGGGGGAACGCCTCAATATGGGTGGGCATACCAACTCCATGAGGATCAAAGAGATCGAATAGACTTCCTGAGAAAAGGCCCTGGCACCTGATCATGAGGTTACTGGGCCTGCTTCAACCCATACCGCGCTTTAATTGCAGTTCCAGGCAATCCAGTCTGCTGATTTCCCCCGCTCACCCTGCTTGTAACTGGGATATCCTTGTGATGAATGTCACAAATTTAAAGATCCAATTTCGCAGTCCGCCAAAAGCTATCTAATTAGTAACTTTTATCAATAACGGAATATTGATACTCGCTGTAGAGAAATTATCCAATCACGGTAAACAAATGAATAATAATTGTTCATAGGGCTCGTATTGCAGGATATTTTTTTAATACACAGGTACTATTTTTATTGTTTTATTAAAAATTAATCGACGATAACTTTTGCTCGGTTTTGTGTTATCGAAGTTTTAATTTCTGCTCCCGAAAATTTCGGTACTCAGCTTAACACTTGCTATCTACCGTATTTACCTAATTTGCGGTAACCTCGCGAAGTAGATCTCAGCCCTACGTTTTGTTCGGCGCCACCTAGATTCTTAATTTCTTAAGAGTGAAAAGGAAGATAAGAATCTAATCGTTAGTATTCTTCTAGCACGGTAGCCCTTAAGCTCCCTTTTTTGGATAGAGAATGTTCTTCTCAGCGGCTTCGTTGTGTAATGGCGTGGTATTGGCTGATCTTGCGATTTCGATTTTAATCGACGCCGGCAAAGTTCGGAGGAATCACCAGTTCAAGTTTGGTTGACTTCAGCTTAAAGGTATTTTGCTCGAAAAATAGACGGAAGCGAAAGCTTACCGGAGTTCTTTGGGGGTTCCCTAATGTTCGCGGGTGAGAATTAACTGAATTAGGTCCCCACTAGGTCCAGATAGGCGTAAGTGTTTAAAGGATTATCATGCAGCTACGTGTTGAAAATAAGCAAGGCATCCAGTACGAAGTCAGGACAGTGGGGGGCGATCCAGTTGCATTCCCAAATGAGGCCGATGCCAGCCATTTACTTTCAATGTTCGACGATGCCGCCATTGAGAAGATTTACACTCACTTCTTCCCACTCAATAGCGGTTTCCAAGCTAACATCTCCGGCACACCTTTTTCAGGACCGGCATCCGAGCCTCCGAGCTATTTATCCATCCATGCCCAAGAAATTTACCGCGCCCTGGTACAGAACCGCCTGATTATCGAACAAGCATCGACTGCTACTGCAGCGCTGGAAAACCAGCCGGCGGACTTAATCGTTAAAATCCGTCTGGGGCTACAGCAAATTATTACCCAAGAGCGCGCCGAGGCGGCCCAGATCCAGCAGCAACACGAAAAGCGTTCCCCTCTGGAAAAGGTGGGCGCTTATATTGAAAGCGGGGCAACAGGCTTAGGTAATGCCGCCTGGGACCTGGCGGTATGGAGTAAAGATGTGCTTGAGGTGGCGCAGATGCTCAACCCCATGCGCCAATCCCATAGATTGGGAGTTGCCACAGCGAACTACTTCTTAAATGAAAAAAGCTTTGAAACATCCACACAGGAATACGTCACAGGCTTACAAAAGGAAGTCGTGGATGTTCTCGGTTTTGACCCATCTTCGATCACCCGCCAGCAGCTGGATCTGGCTCTGGATGTTACCCAGCTTATTTACGATGACCCAGCTCTGCGCGATATTATTTTCCGCTTTGCCCAGGATTATGTAAAAGCCCAGCACAGCCTGGAAGTGACCGAAATGGCCGGTGGTGGTGCCTTTGAGATTATCCTCACCATTGTTCTTGCCGCCGTTACCGGGGGTGTCGGTGCGGCTGCGGCGATGGTTAAAAATGCGCGCCTGCTGAAGTCCTTTAAAAAGGTTGGCGAGCTAATGTTGGATTTAGCCAGGCTGAAAAAACAGCGACTGCTGGCCGCCAAGGAAAGCGGTGCCAAGGGCGATAGCGCCAGCTTCTCGGACTTTAGCTCCTCTGAGGCTGCGGTACCAGCAAGCTCTGGTGGCCCCTCTTCGAGTAGTTCCAGCTCTGGAAGCTCTAGCAGTTCTAGTGGTTCCAGCAGCAATCAAAACAATAGTAATTCTGAAAGTAGCGCCAACAGTAATTCAAATAGCACACAGAATAGTCAAGCGAACAATACTAACGAGCCTGACAACAGCTCTAATGCAGCTGGGCAGACACCTAAAGGTGAGGTTGTACCCTGTGCAAAAAAATCCTGTCACGGCGGCGACCCTGTCAACTTAAAAACCGGGGAGGAGTTTTTATCCCTGGTGGATGCGGTGCTGGATGGCCCGCTGCCATTAACCCTGACCCGCTCTTATCGCAGCAGTAATAGTGAAGATTTTGGATTAGGCCACGGCTGGGCGCACACCTTAAACGAGCGCCTGGTTCTAGGTAATAAAACTGTAAAGTTTTACGATGCCGAGGGTCGGGTAATTAGTTTACCGACACCGGGCAATAGCGGTCGAAGCCACAATGCGGTGGAAAAGTTATCGCTCATTCGAATCAATGATGGGCACTGGGTAATAACCCCTTATGGTGCTCTAGATGGTGTGCAAAAACACTTCAAACCGATAGGCGATAACGGTGCGTTAAAACTCTCCGAGATTCGCGATGGCTACGGTAACTACTACCTGTTCCACTATGTCGGCGAACGCCTGATTTGTATCGAGAGCAGTCTTGGTGAAGCCCTGCATATTAGCCCACCGGAAGGACAGCGCAACAGCCTGCGCATGGGCGAGTTAAAGAAAGAAACCCGCGATGGCCGCATTAAAATACTGGCTCAGTATGAATACAGTGACGAAGGCGACCTGATAAAAGCTACCGATGCAGACGGCTACAGTGAGCACTATGAATACCAGCAACATGTAATCTCTAAGCGCACCTTAAAAACCGGCTACTGCTTTTACTTTGAATGGGATAGAGAAGGTCCCTCGGCCCGCTGCGTGCGCCAGTGGGGCGACCCCATTGATGGGCAGGCCACCTACAACTACGCATTTGCCTGGGATGAGGATGGTCACGGAGTTACGGTGACCGATACCCGTGGGGGGCAGGAACGCTACCGCTTTAATGAGCGTGCCCTGCCGATTTATCACCGCGACCCCGAAGGCGCAGAGACGCTCTACAGCTACAACGAGCTGGGGCAGGTAACCAAGGTCCAGTTGCCCAGCGATGATGGCAGCCTGCGTGAAGAGATCTATCAGTACGACGATCAGGGCCGCCTAATCCAAAAGACCGATGCCACCGGCAATAGCCACCGCATTGAATACAACAACGAAGGCTTGCCAGGCAAAGTCACCGACCCATCCGGTAACACCTGGCAGCGCGAATACAACAAAAACGGCCAGATCGTCACCACCACCGACGCCCTCGGCAACAGCACCCGCTACAGCTATAACCCGGTCGGTCTGATCGGCAGCGTTACCGACCCCCTGGGCAATGCCACCCGCTACCTGTGGAACCCGGAAGGCAGGCTGGCAGCGATCAAAGACCCCATGGGCCGCAGCCAGCACTATCGCTATGATATTGCCCGCCGCCTGCAAGAAGTGCAGCACGCCCCCGGCCAAGTCACCCGCTACGAATACGATACCCAGGATCGTATCCATGCGGTTATTACCCCAGATGGTGCCCGCACCCAGTACAGCTACAACGCCCAAGGATTGCTTGCCGAAATTACTGACTCCGAAGGCCGCACTACCTGCTATGCCTACGACGGTCTTAGCCAAGTTAAGGCGCGCACCAACCCAGATGGCAGCGGCCTGGAATACCACTACGACGGCGAGCGCAACTTAATCGAGCTCACCAATGAAAATGGCGAGCGCTACCAGCTTAAATACGACCTCAACGAACGCCTGATTGAAGAAGTGGGCTTCGACGGTCGTGTAACCCGCTACGCCTATAACCGTGCTGGCCATCTGATCGGCTCAAGAGCGGTCACTGATCCTGATACCGGCAAGGGTATCGATACGATTTTTGAACGTGACCCGTTCGGTCGTATGCTGGAGGAAGTAACCCCAGATGGGATTACCAATTTCCGCTACAACCGCAGCGGCCAGCTAATCGAAGCGGAAAATAGCCACCGCAAGCTGCGCTGGGAGTATGATGCCAACGGCCGTGTCATTGCGGACTGGCAGGGCAAAGAGAAGCTTACCCATCAATACGATGCCGCTGGCAACCGTATCGCCACTACCTTGCCCGATGGCGAAGTGCTTAACTTCGCCTTTAACCCTGCCGGTCAATTCCAAAGCCTGCACCACCGCCCGGCAGGCAGCAACTCTGATCAGCTGATTACCAGTATTAATCACGATGAACATGGTCGGGAGAGTCAGCGCCAACACGGCAATGGGCTGGAAAGCCAGCGAGATTATGATCCTCAGGGGCGGCTGCAAAAGTTGCGTCTCAACAAAGCCAGCAACTCAGCCTCCGATCCAACCCAAAATACAAACTCTATATTGGAGCGCGGCTATCAATACAACAAAGCCGGTCAGATCGCTAAGATTGAGGATAGCCTGCGTGGCACTCGTAGCTACCACTATGACGCCCTGGATCGTCTCACTCAGGTAGATGGCCCCAACCCCGAATATTTTGTGCACGATCCTGCACACAATATTCTTGCTACCGCCAACTCAAAGGATGAAGCCAAACAGCAAGCCAATGCCACTCAGATCAAAGGCAATCGCTTAGCCTTCCGTGGCGATACCCACTACCGCTACGATATCCACGGCAACCGCATCGCCGAACTGCGTGGTAAAGGGCAAAAACTGCAAACCCGCTATCACTACAACCGCCGTCAACAGTTGGTGCGGGTAGAAAAGCTCAAACAGGAAGATGGGGCAGAACAGCTTCAACAAGAGGTCCACTATCAGTACGACCCGCTGGGCCGTCGTATTGGTAAAAGCACCAATAGTGAATACACCAATTTCCTCTGGGATGGGGATGTCCTGCTTCGTGAAAATAAAGCTGATATCCAAACTCGGCAGGACCTGAATACTCGGACCTACTACTTTGAACCCGGTACTTTCAAGCCGGTTGCGTTAAAAGAAGGCAGACAAGAGAAAGAGCAGGTTTACCACTACCACCTGGATCATCTGGGTACGCCGGATACCCTTACCGATCAGGAAGGTGAAGTAGTTTGGAGTGTCGCCTATAAGAGCTATGGCAATGTTGCCCTAGCGCATAAGAACCAGATAGAGCAGCCGATTCGCTTCCAAGGGCAATACTTCGATGAAGAGACAGGGCTGCACTACAATCGGTTTAGGTACTATGATCCAAAAGTCGGAGAGTTTACTCAACAGGACCCAATTGGATTGTTGGGAGGATCGAATAATTATCTATATGTGCCTAACCCTTTAATCTGGACTGACCCTTTAGGTTTATCATCCAAAGATTGTCCTCCTAAACAAGATCTTGAGAGAAGTAGTAAGCCTAGCCTCTTTAGTAAAATTAAAGCTCTATTTACTGGAAAAAATGAAAAAAACGGGAATACATCTCAACCCCCTAAGGACACGGTCAAACAAGTTGATCAGGGTACACCGGTCGCAATTATCAACGGTAAGGCATTTGAACCAACTGTAATGCATGGAAAAGGTTTCCATGGCATGAGAATACCTGAAGGCATGTCTATTGATGATTTGTTTGAAAATGGATTACCGGCAAAAGGTAATAATAATGACCTTATAAATCACGCTAATGGTGGAGATGATAGCGCATTCAGAGGTACATCACCTTTCATTAAGAGCCCTATGGCGGAACATGGCGGACCGATAGATTGGGCAGATGAAGGAGGGATAGTTATTGAAATTGAGGGCGCTCCAATGTTTAACGTTAACGAACTCCTAGAAGGAAGAGTTGAGAATGCATTTGGAGGGTTCGGTGGGAATAGGTTCACAGCAGAGTCAGAGAATGCTGTTTTTGCTGACGTAAAAACTGAGCATATTAAAGCTATAGCAAAGGTTAAAGAAAATGCCCGAGGAAGGTTGGAACTCGAAGAATGGGTTGAAAACCCTAACTTTGGGAAAGGTTTAGAGGAATGAATGAATTTATTTCAAGGTGGAAAACAGAAAGTGGTGCCAAGAAAGCATCGCAGATAGTATCAGCTCTACAGTCAGATAAATCTTTGGATGAATATCTTATTGATATCTATTTACCAGACAAATACAGCGTCAATGATCGTGATTTCGATCAGATTTTTGATCTTAGAGGGCTGGAGATAGTGGGGGGGAACTTTTCAGGCTGTAGTTTAAGTTATTTAAATTTGAGTTACTGCACGTTTATCAACTGCAACTTTTCTAGAGTTAATATGTTTAATAGCAGAGTACACGAAGCCTGCTTTAAAAAGTGTGAATTTGTTTCGTGCGGCCTAGAGTCCTTGTATGGCAATAGTGCCAAATTCGATCATGTTAAGTGGAATTTATCTAGCTTTAGATCCAGTTATTTTATTGAGCCAAAAATAGTTAAATCCACTATATTAGATTGTAACTTTTCTTCTTCAAGGCTAGTCTTGCCCAACTTCAGGGGGACCACAGTCAAGAATAGTGATTTTTCTCGGGCAAGAATTGCACCAACCAAGAGCTTTGTAAGGGCTATCGGTGAAAATAAAAAAACAATAAATTTAAATTCTGTTGAGTGGCTCACCTCTAAAGGTGAAATGGCTAAAGACCCATTTGAGGCCTCAAGAATTTTTAATTTTTTTAAGTCTATTGGAGGTGGGTGATTACATTTAATGCTGTGTGTTAAATAAATTGATAACCTGCATTCAATACATAGGCAAACCACCAACCATGCAGTGCCCCGGTCTCTCTAGTGTGGGAAGCAAGGACATCCAAAGAATGAAGAGCCGGAATCTAGAAGTAAATTTATGCGCAATTACTTGGTGGCTGGTATATCTTTTTCAAAATAGATGGTAATTTGGCGTTAAAAGATCTTTTGGGGAGCCCGTAGGGAATTAGGGGGAAGTAGAGTCAGGGCGATATAATCTAGGGCAGCTGATAAGCGGATTTCTGTCATTTAGCAAGGGGTGGAGCTAAGAAAGCGCTGGCAATCGCGTAGCCCGTGCACCCAGCGTTTATTTTGCTGCGCACAGACCTGGTGTATCGCTTCTGCCGAGCCCACCAAGCGTTTAAAGCGGCTTTCAAAATTGCGGTTTAGATAGAGCTAGTGTTTTGGCGAAATACTCAGCCGATTTAAAATAGGTGGGATGTTTTCAGAGATGGCGCCGCGCTTTTTAGGGTGCAGCTGCCGCCCACTCCAATCTACCAGCTCTAAATAGTGACCCAGCTGAAAAGGCAAGCCTTTAGGCATATCCCGGCGCTCCCCGCCCACCAGTGGCAGTAGGCTTTTGGGCTGCTGGCCTGAGATGGTTGTATGAATGCGTTGCTGGATCGAAGTGTAATCGGATTCTTCTGGAGTTTTAGCGATACCAGAACGGATAGGGTTGAGATTGACATAGGCGATACAGGCGGCAAGGGCTCTTTCATCCAGCAAGGCCTGAGACTTGAAACGCTCTTTCCAGAAGCGACCGGTGCAGTTATCCTCGGCATTGGCTTGGCGGGCGATGGACTCGTTCAGGCAGCGCATAAACCAGCTGATATCGATCAGGTGCTCGCGCCAAAGGGTTGTCACCTCCTGAAGTTTTTCCAGCCCGACGGCATCCAGGGCTTCACCGCGAAGATAACGTTGGCTTAGCGCAGATCCTTTGAAAAGTTGTTGCCAGCGTTCAATTATCTCGATAGTGGACCAGGAGTTTGCTGTGTAGGTATCGATATAGAGCACAATATGGGTGTGATTACTCATTACCGCATAGGCAGCGATATCGAGAGCAAAGATTGAGGCCAGCTTATGCATCCTGGCCTCAATCCACCGGCGCCGGTGCTCTTAGTCTTTTCCGGATTTAGCATCCCTACCGCAAAGGAACGCTCTACGCACACAGCGGGAGACACAGTGATAATAGGATGTCGCATCGAGAGAGATTTGCGTGCTGCGCGGAAGAGCCATGGATTTTTACTTTTGTCTGTATTTATATCCAGTATTTTGGCCATTCTGCCTGTGTTGTGTCAATTGACTTGACGCTTTAGGCTTCTACTTTGGTGGGTGTCCAGAATTGTGATTCCTTGAAATGAATGAGCTGAAAAATACTGTAATTGATGATGAAGAAATAGCTAGAATAACAAATTTTTTACCTGAGAGGGCTTGGAAAAACGATGTAGTTTCAACTTTACCCAAGAGTAAGAGAAAAACTTGGAGTCAAGCTATTGCAATTCATGGAAAATCTTGAGGTTTATATGAGACTTAAAGGTGAAGATGCGAAAAAATTTTCGGCTGAGTTAAGAAGGCGACACATTAAAGAAAGGCGGGGAAGGCTCATAAAAGCTAAGCAAAAAGCAAAAGTTGATGGCAAAGAGACTTTTGATATTAATTTGGTTTTTAAATATTTTCCAGTTTATGAGCATGACAAAGAGGATTTAAAGAATCCAGAAATAATGCAGAAAAAAATAGAAGCTTTAGAGGAGCGTTACTATGTGAGTTTTTCGGACATTATGACTCTTGAAGAATTTGGGAAAAAAATGTGTGACTTGAGAGGTTGGGGAGCTTTTGATTAATTTCTTTTTAAATTTGAGTGTGTTCAAAATTCTTTGCCAACAAGCAGCCATAGTTCGATGTATTTCTCCAGGTGTTCGAGAAAGTGGATCGCCAGTTAAATATTTCTGGACACCCATAGATTGAGGTCTTTAACCCCCTTCGGCCACTTTCAAAGCCTGCACCGCCGCCCCGTAGGCTCTGGTATTGATCAGCAGATTATCCGTATTAGTCACGATGAACAGGGTCGGGAGAATCAGAGCCAACACGGCAATAGGCTGAAAAGCCAGTGAGGTTACGACCTTCAGGGACGGCTGCAAAAGTTGCGTCTCAACAAAGCTGGTCAGATCGCCAAGATTGAGGATAGCCTGCGTGGTACGCGCAGCTACCATTACGACGCCCTGGATCGTCTCACTTAGGTAGAAGGCCCCAACCCCGAATATTTTGTGCACGATCCTGCACGCAATATTCTTGCTACCGCCAACTCAAAAGATGAAGCTAAGCAACAGGCCAGTACCACTCAAGTCAAAGGCAATCGTTTAGATTTCCGTGGTGATACCCACTACTGCTACGATACCCACGGCAACCGTATTGCCGAACTGCACGGCAAAGGACAGAAGCTGCAAACCCGCTATCACTACAATACTCGTCAGCAATTGGTGAGGGTAGAAAAGCTAAAATTGGAAGAAGGGGTAGAACAGCTTCAGAAGAAGATTCACTACCAATACGACCGACTGGGCCGCCGTATTGGTAAAAGTACCACCAGTGAATATACGAATTTCCTCTGGGATGGCGATGTCCTGTTTCGTGAAAATAAATCTGATATCTACACTCAGCAGGACCTGAATACTCGGACCTACTACTTTGAGCCGGGAACTTTCAAGCCGGTTGCGTTAAAGGAAGGCAAACAAGAGAAAGAGCAGATTTACCACTACCACCTAGATCATCTGGGAACGCCTGATACCCTTACCAATCAGGAGGGTGAAGTTGTATGGAGTGTTGCTTATAAAAGTTAATAGCCCATGAGAACCAGATAGAACAGCCGATTCGCTTTCAAGGGCAGTACTTCGATGAGGAGACGGGGCTGCACTACAATCGGTTTAGGTACTATGATCCGGAGGTTGGTGAGTTTACTCAGCAGGATCCAATTGGGCTATTGGGGGGGGCAAATAATTATCGGTATGCGCCGAATCCAGTTAGATGGATAGACCCCTTTGGACTTTCTTGCAAAGAGGGTTCCGCAGTAATAAAAATGTATAAAGAGGGAAGGCAAGTACACTTTGTTGTTGAAGTGCATCACAATGATACCATCATGGTAACAGAGCAGCAAAGCTCACGTAACTTTGGAAGCACAGCAGAAATTGTAGATGAAGATTTCTCAGCAATGTTGGGACTGGAACCTGAAAATTTAATAACTATTAAATTGCCTGATGCCCAGGCTGCAATTGAATATCAGAAGAGCCGAGCGGGAACACCTGATGGAGCTTATTGTGTAGAGAGTAATAGTTGCCTTAGATATGTTTTTGATGTTCTAAAAGCTGGTGGTAAAGAAGATGCTCCAAATAACTCTAAGAGTTTAACCGCAGCTAAGTATCTAAAAAAACTTGAAAAAGAGGGGGGGGGTAAATTTTGAGTGAAAGAGATGAATTGGTGAGAATGGGGGAAAACTTGTTGAAAAATTTAGTGAAAAATTAGATCAAAGAGAGGGGGGAGATTTATGGCGAAAAGATGTAGTTTTAGCATGTGAGATATTGCTGGATTATCTGCGTGCCAAGCCAGTTGAAATAGATAAAGTTTTGCTTTTAGCTCACGTTTTTCAAAAAAAATATGAGCTAAATAAACCCCCGGTAGTTTCTTATTGGTGCAGAAAAATAACTGAGTGCTTGTTGCAAGAGCAGTCTTAATCTAAGTCTATAGATAAATATTAAGTATGCAGTTTTAATCTTGTATGCCCAGAGAGTTAGATATTGAAAAATAATATTAATAGACTGAGCATTAGTGGTTAATTTTTGGGGTGGAGCTAACAGGAAACGTAAATCCTTTGGGGAATACTGAGGTAAGCCTTGGGCGGTTAAAGGTATACCTTATCCAGTAATATAGAATCTAGGATGTCCTCTAATTAGATGATTGTTAATTAATGCTAACAGAGTAATTCCCAGCGATTTTAGAGGTGAAAGGAAACTTGATTCTGATTAGTATGGTTCAGGAACGGGTGATATAACGAAGTCAGCACAGGTAATTTGCAATGATATTATCGGATCGGTGGAATAGCATCGAATTAGTCAGGGGTAGCGAATTTGCCCCACGTAATCAACCTTTGTTTAGCATGCAGCAGACTTCTCACCCTGCCTTCCTCGTCCTCACCAAGCCTTTAAAGTAGCTTTCATTGTTTAGATAGAATCAGCATTTTGGTGAGATGTTAAGCTGATTGAGGGTGGTGGGAGAATTTTGGCAACATACAACCCGTTTTTTTTGGGTTTAGATTTCAGCTACTCCAGCTTATCAGCTCCGAATATTAATCCATCTCAATAGGAAGTTGTTTAGGGTTATTCGGGCCCTCGTTGCATATAGATGATTGAATTTCTTTTGGCTGGCGGCCGGTATTGCATAAATACATAGTCGCATAACGCCGTGTCTGTGTTTTATACACATCTTTTAAGGTTGCACCGCAGCACTAGCTTAATGTAGCTCTAAAAATTACATAGTTTATATCCAATAGTACCGTTTGTAGGCCTGAAGGCCATCAAAACCTATAACAAATAGTGGATTCTCTCAGACTTGTTTGTTTATAGGACAAGTAAGATCCTCTTTCTCGCCCTATTTTACATCTGAATTGATTGAGGATATATTTCTTCTACTAGTTCAGAGCTTAACCAGAGGGCTGATATGAACAAAAATACTTGTGTATAAAATTTAGCGCCGTGTTGGTAGATCATAAAGTAAGCTTAGCTATCAATACCGTACCGCCTATATCCTATGCCTGATAATGAAATGCTCAATTGCGCCTATAACTTGACTGGCTAGCTTCCGCACAATTGTTCCCTAGACAGTGATGCCGAGTATACTTGATCTCTAAAGAAGAATTTCTTGTAACTCCATTGGAAACAAGATTAGGGGCATTAATGCCAAGCCTACAAATAGAAGTAAGTTTGATGCAACGCTAGAAAAATATAAAGAGGCTCATAAAAATGGGAGAGAAGATGAATAATAGAGAGGTAAGGATACCTCGAATGTATTTAAGAAAGATCGAAAAAGTAATTGGTGTTGTTACTCCAGATGAAGAAAGTAAGTTTGCTAATTTTCAGGAAGTCGATGAATTAACAAGGAATCGTGTTAGAGAAATTTATTATCAGCTGGATGAGTTGAGGGCTGAGGCATACCTTAAATATCTTTTATCAAGAAATATTGATCGTGGACATATGTTTTCTTTTTTATTCGATGTCATAATTGGGGGTATGGACCAGGATGAATGGCTTAAAGAAAAGCTTGGGCAATCAGATAGCGATAAAGTTTGGAGCTTAATTTAGGGGGGCCATAGAATGTAGAAAGAGATGAACAATCCTGGACGCCCAGAGATAGGAGGGAGGTGCTAACAGCAAACTGGATATCTAAAGAATGGAGAACCTGAAGCTAGGCAAGAATTTTTGCGCTACTGCCTGGTAGTCGGTATATCTTTCTCAAATTAAATGGCGATTTGGTGTTAAAAGTTTTTCTGGGGAGCCCATAGAGGATCAAGTGGAGTGTAGAGTCGGGAGCGATGAGATCTAGGGACAGCTGAAGCGGATTTCTGTAATTTAGCAGGGAGTGGGACTAAGAAATCGCTGACAATCGCGCAGCCCGTGTACCCAGCGTTGATTTTGCTGCGCACAGACCTGGCGTACCGCTTCTGCCGAGCCCACCAAGCGTTTAAAGCGGCTTTCAAAATTGCGGTTTAGATAGAGCCAGTGTTTTGGCGAAATACCCAGCCGATTTAAAATAGGTGGGATGTTTTCGGGAATAGCGCCGCGCTTTTCAGGGTGCAGCTGCCGGCCACTCCAGTCTACCAGCTCTAAATAGTGATCCAGCTGAAAAGGCAAGCCTTTAGGCATATCCCAGCGCTCCCCGCCCACCAGTGGCAGTAGGCTTTTGGGCTGCTGGCCTGAGATGGCTGTGTGGATGCGTTGCTGGATCGAAGTGTAATTGGATTCTTCTGGAGTTTTAGCGATACCAACACGGATAGGGTTGAGGTCCACGTAAGCCAGGCAGGCGGCAAGGGCTCTTTCATCCAGCAAGGCCTGAGATTTGAAACGCCCTTCTCAGAAACGACCGGTGCAGTTGTCCTCGACATTGGCCTGGCGGGCGATGGACTCGTTTAGGCAGCGCATAAACCAGCTGATATTCATTAGGTGCTCCCGCCATTGGGACAAGAATTCTTTTAGCCTGTTTACTTCAGCGTGATCGAGGGTATCGCCTTGAATATAGCGCTGGGCTAAGCTAGAGGCTTTGAAGAACTTTTGCCAGCGAGTAATTAACTTATCAGCAGATTCTGTGTCGATGTATAGCATTATGTGGTAGTGATTATTTATTACCGCATAGGCAGCAATATCTAGCGCAAACATCTCGGCCAACTTATGCATACGGCTTTAAATCAATTCGTGTCGATGCTCGTAATCTTTTCCGGATTTAGCATCTCTGACACAAAGAAATACACGCAGTACACAGATTGCAACACTTAAAGATAGAAAAGTATCAGGAAGGAAAAACTTGTAACCTGAATTTGACCTGACGGGGCACCTTTTTAAAAGCTGATAACTTTCATAACAAGTCTGAACTACTACATTTTATATACACCCTTTAAGTCGATTTAAAGTCTCCGCTGCCTCCAAATAATAAAGCAGTTTAGTTTTTCCCTGCCAAACATTTTTTACACCAGGCTCTCCATCGCTGCTTCGCCCGAGAAAGTCTCCAATTCCTGCCAGCATACGATTTTTATCTCTCATATTTGGAGGTTAATTTGGTGAGGAGTTTTTATCTTGTTTTATCCATACCATATGCCACTCTTTTTCAGCTTAGACATTCCTCCACAGCTCATCAATTCTTTCTTGTCAGCTTAAAATAGTAATCCAACTGAAAGGGTAGGCCGTCAAGCTGTTTAAGTCGTAGCCGTCTGTGAAAGATTTCTCTCTAGTATGTTTGTAAAAAAATAACTCTGCATTTCATATAGTGTTGCTTATGTTGTCAATCTAGGCTTTTGTAGCTTATTGACCTCTCTTGCTAGAACAATGATGAGGGGCGGCATGCCCTCCACCTCTAATTTTAACCAAAAAGAATTGAATAAAGAGTTTGCTAGGTGTGCTTAACTGTATGATGGTTGTAACAGGTAAGAATATTGTCTTTTATGTGTAATAGAACTTTTGTTATGCGAAATTTAGTCTCAGGTTCTCGAAGGTAACATAACCATTTTTTGTGAGGTAGTTCATTTAGCTTAAACCCTTATACTCCTAGCTTGAAATGTGGATGAAAAATTCCTTAATTGAGGTTTTGTAATTTTTTTGGGTTTTTGTATGATGTTTGTTTCGCAGTTGTTGGTTTTTCTACTTTTTCTGATTATGGTTTTGCTTGAGTGAGAGGGTGGTAATGAAGGTTGGATTTCAATCGCTTACGTAGATTCTATTTCCATTGATCTAATTTTGTTTATCTGCAACTATTAAAAACAGTTAAGCCTAGCTTGAAATAAAGAATCTAAAATTTATGACCATGTCTTGGTGTTGTGGTCAAAAAATAGGTTCTGTAACCTTTGAATAATAGGGATTGTGATGAAAACCATTCAGTTTGGAAAAGTAATAATTCATAAAAAAGAGCAAGCCAATGGTAAAGAGGCGATTCTTTACGCACATGGTTCATATGATAAGGGATCTTTTGGCGAAGCCAAAGTGCCAGAGACATTAGCTCTGTACTTCTACTCCTTCCATGGCTCTGCATCTTCTGATCATGCAGTCAGAAGCTTGACAAAAACAGGTAAGCCTGCGGACGGAAAAAATAGTGTGGCAGATTTCGGAGCAAAGCAGTTTCTCAATATGGGATCAGGAAAAGTGCACTCTATAGCTGGTGGTGGTTCTGAGGTTTATAATTATAATCTTTCATATAATGAAAAAAGTCCTGGTCATATGGATAATATAAAAAAGGCATGGGAGAGCGGTCTTCATAATCATGATTTGATTTTGGTTGAAGAAGGAGCCCGTATTCATTTGGATGATGTCCTAAAAGTCATTACTGAAAATAAGCTAGGTTATAACAAGCTTCACTTTACTGCCTGCCGCTCGCCGAGCAGCGGAAATGATCTTAGCTCTCAAAAACAGTGGGGTTAATTTAGAGTAGAGTGTTGACTCTAGTTTAAAAACTGTAGAATTTATAAAGGCCACTTACCTTCATGGCCACAGAAGGTAAGTGGCCTTTGTTATTTGTGATTGGCCTTTTGAATTAGGTGCTCTAGTGGTTGGAATATCTTTTTATTGTTAGCCCCAGTTGGTGCGAGCTGTTTTTGCGATGATGTATCATAAAAAATATAACTGTCCGCTTTGTTGAAATAAAATTCGGTATTTTTTATTGGAATTTTACCTGTCAGTAATTTCAGGTTCCCCAATTTTTGTTCGCATTTTTAAGTGAGTTGCACCTTGTGTTTTCCGTGAGAGAATTTCATATGTAACTAATTTAAGAGAAAAATGTATCTGCTTTTTGTTTTTTGGGGTTTTTATTTTTTTATATTTACATTTTTTTTGTTGAACGTTACGCCTTGTTAAAGAGTTTGGTGTCATTATCATCAATTTAAGAATTGGTGCTATTGACAAAAGTTTATGGAAGCGTGGAAAGTTGGCGGGCTCTTATGGGAGTGTAAATAAATAATAAAATTAAGGCTTAGGTTATGAGAAAGACTGTTTCCAATATCTCGATAAAAACTGCTCTATCATTGTGCATGCTTGCTTCATCAACTATAGGTTTTGCTCAGAGTGTTTCTTCGGTTGAGGCTGCCAACAATAGCGTTGAGCTAAAGCGCTGCGGTACAGACCACCCATCAATTCAGGAAGCTGCATTAAAAGAGCAGCATTTTTCTACTCTGCGTGGTATATCAAGCGATAGAAGTGTGGCACACACATTGCGGCCCGCAGGTTCTGTAGAAGTTGATGTTTACTTTCATGTAATTACTGACTCAGCTAATAATGGAGCACTTTCTAATAGTGAGATTAATACGCAAATGGATGTGTTGAATGATGCTTACGCAAATACTCCATTTACTTTTAACTTAGTTTCAACCACTGTTACAGCAAATAATTCTTGGTATAACGTTGGTTACAATTCTTCGGCTGAGCAGTCAATGAAATCTTCCTTACGAGTTGGCGATGCCGGGGATTTGAATATCTATGTAGCTGAAATTAGTGATGGCCTACTTGGGTGGGCTACATTCCCAAGTAGTTACTCCTCTGATCCACTTGATGACGGCGTGGTAATTTTAACTGGTTCTGTACCTGGAGGTGATGCTGCGCCCTACAATGAGGGGGACACCTTAACTCACGAGGTTGGCCACTGGTTGGGTCTTTATCACACATTCCAAGGAGGATGTTTTGGCCGGGGGGACTACGTCTCAGATACCCCTGCGGAGAGATCGGCTGCTTATGGCTGCCCTGTTGGTCGGGATACCTGTACCAGGGGAAGAAATGCTGAAGGGGAAGATCCGGTAACTAACTTTATGGATTACACTGACGATAGCTGTATGTACGAGTTCACTGAAGGTCAGGCCACTCGCGCAGATGAACAAAGCGCGACTTATCGTGGTCTTTAACAGTTAAGGGGGGGCTTGTCCCCCCTTCTTTAATTATGAATAAAGAACATTATTTATTTTTAGTGCTGAGTTTATTTGTTTTTGCTAGCCCGGGTCTATTGGCTCAAAGGCTAGCTGTTCCAGAGTACGTGACTTGTAATCGAAACCAATTAACTTCATGGCAGGGAGATATCACAAAACTTGTGCGAGCGAAAGATGGAGTCATGCTTTGGATTGCTACTGACCATGGAACAAATGAGGTTCTAAACCTAACTATGCCAAATTGGAAGGAGGTTCTCGGGCAGTTCCGCATCCATGGCCGTAATTTTCATTCCAGCGATTGGGGGAAACTCATTGATACTAAGGGGAAGCTTAAGGTGGGAATGAAAGCGATTGTTTGGTTATGTAATACTGAAGGTATAAGCCCGGTAATCAATTGGCAGCCACCCTCAGGGTGAAATCTTACTATAGGCGGAGAAAGAAAATTTTTGAATCTTATGCTTAAGCGATTATTTTGAGTACATAAGGTTCTGAGATCAAAAGTATATTGGTGTGATTTTATCCGTGACATAAATTGCAAGAAATAGAACTATAAAAGTGCCCGCTATCCATATACTCGATTCCACTAAAGATAAAGAATACATTTCCATTTTAGGCGTTTCTGCTTGTGAGGTAGCATGGATGTGCGGTGCTGAATTTGAGGCGCATTCATGTGAGCAATGACCAAAATTGGGCGCGGCTCCATCTTTTCCCGGAAGAGTCATACATCCATGTTTTAAGTGATTTTTTACCAACCAATAGTTAATAGGGTAAGCAATGATACCCCCAACAATGGTTGCCAAGCTCATACGAAACCAAAAGGTAGCATTTGTTGGGTCTTCAGAGTGTGGCCATATGGAAGTCAGTATCACCATAGCGGGTATCATTCCAGCCATAACCATATTCATCGATACAGTTTCAGCAAAGAAAGTTTTACCCACTGCTTTTAAGTAGTTTCCCTGATACATACTTCGCATCATCAATGCCTGAAAAATAAACAAACCACAAACAAAGCCAGCCAAGTACTCAATTATGGAGTCCCATCCATTGGTGAGGCCCAGTGTGGGTACAATAGATGCTGCGATAAGGATCCCTGTTGCATCACCTGCAAGACAATGCATTTCGCTATTTACACTTTGCTTCCATGTGGCCCTAGTGAATTGATCGTGGCCGCCAGGAAAAGGACGGCGACAGGTGAGTAGGTAGAAGATTAAGCCGATAACACCGGTATAAAGAATTACTAATACCCAAGCCAGGCGCTGAACCCAGCTGGTTGGCGCATTAGTGATTGAGTCCCAAATAATAAAAACTAGGCTGAGACTCGTAAGAATAAACCAAACAAGCATTGCTCCGGTTAACATATAGGCTACCCATGATTGAGGGGGCGATATAAAACAATTATATCTTCTGAGCAATCAAGTAGGCGTGTAATTCTGGTGGTTGATCGTACTCCAGATGTCTACAAATACAACCAGATGAAATAAGAAGTTGTATAAATTTATTTGTGCCTAACGTAGAGTAGTATAATTCCGGTCCCATCGCATTATTCGTATGATAGTCCTCTTTATCTGTTCCACCAAAGGAGAATATTAGAACGCCTTCCTTGTTTAAGTAAGACGCTAGATTCCTTATTGTTTCCTCTTGTTTTTCAATTGGTATATGCCAGATGCTATCCCACGCACTTATAAAGTCATATTTTCTTGTGGCTTTCCACTTACATATATCCTCTAGATAGAAGTTGACAGTAGGGTGCTTATCCCTGGCGATCTCTATCATTTTCTCAGAAACATCAATTCCCTCGGGAGAAAATCCTTCAGTTAGCAGAAGCTCGATATGCCTTCCTGTACAACCACACCCTACATCTAGTGCAGAGCCTCTATTTTTTACAAAGCCAAGTGCCCGCTTATACTGGCTAATACCGTTGTTCCTGTTGAACTCTTTACGTTCCCATAGATGTGTGATGGTATCGTATGCTATCCCGGTTTGTTTCGGTTCCATAATTGTAAATTCTGTTTATGAGTTTTATATAATGATTGCTGCACGTTTTTTGTTTTTTAGATTCGTTAGAGTTTGATTTATTTGAGGCGAATACTTCAACACCTATAATTATAACGGTCGCCATGAGTATCCACGCGAGCCACTTCATGCCATTTTAAGCTAGTGTAACTTGTAGTGGGTTGCCAATAAGGTAATCCATCAATGGTTGCCTCATAAGGGCGCCGTGAATGGCTGTTAATAGAGCTGAAAAAATTAGAATTCTAAATGGAAGTCTGTATTTGAACAGTTTGTCCTGTATCAGGATATATAGAACTATTGCAGTGACGCCATACATCGATTGATGTCAATAGAGCTATATATGCTTCTATTTTGGTATTCCCTGGTCGATAAATCCAGAATCAACACCAAACCAAAAGCTTCCATCCATATTGTTAAAATACATATATCTTATATTTCCACCACTTGGAACTGGGGTCTTGCTTGTAAATTTCTCTTTTTCTGTGTTAAAGGCAAAAATGATATTTGGAACCTCTCCAGTATCAGCGAGCCAAAGTTGGTTATTGTTGTCCAGTGCTGTTCCGTAGGGGCGTGGATTCTTACTGGGTAGCTTCCACTCTTTAAACTCCTTGGTCGTCGGAGTATAACGCCCCAAATAGCCTTCTGGATAATCTACGTACCAAATATTGCCGGTAGGATCGATTTCCAGTCTGCGAGGGCGAGCATTTGGGCGTGGCAGGTTAACCTCATTTATGGTCATGGTTTTTGCGTCTACGCGAGCTAACTTATTGGTGCCGAATAGCGCTATCCAGGGGTTTCCCTGGGCATCAATCTTAATACCATAGGGGCGGGCATTAGCGGTTGTTGGGGTGACACTTAGAACTTTGCCACTCTGTACATTTAGCAGGCCTATGCGGTTACTTTGCTGGGCTGTGAACCAGATATTTCCCTCTCGATTGAAGACTAGCGTATGTGGGTCTTTGATACCTTCAGGCATTGGATATTGTTTAATTTGTCCATTATTGGTGTCTAATCGCCCAATATGCGCATTGCGATTACCTGCATACCAAACAATATCGTTTGAATCCACAATCAGGTTATGAGGATGAGTACCTTCAGGTATTTCATACTGCTTAAACTCTTCAGAAGTGGGTGTAAACTTCCCGATGTAGTTACCCGCTTGTCCACAGAACCAGACATTCCCTTTACTGTCCACATGCGGGTCTCTGGGGAGCCCCTCCCAAGGCACCTTCCATTCGTTTAATTTAAGTTTGTCAGGTAAGTTATCTTCTTGAACAACGGCGTTCGCCAGTAGGAAAGGGAGTGTGGTAAATAGCATGACTAAGGGAAGATGACAAATTCGCCAGGAATGAATACGCATTTTTCTCTCCAAGAGTTATCTATGTTAGTAATCAGTCATGCTGTGATATAAGGCGCCTAGATATATAGCATTTAAAGCATAGGTGAATTTAGGTTAGAGTTGTCTGACTCCAGTCATTATATGTAGTGAGCTGAGCTTCCTCATCTCATTAAAAATATATGATTTGCGGGAATTTATACATAATTAGATTGCTTGCTAATCTGCCAATTGGTAAGTCTTGTTCACCGATTTTTCGAGTAGTTAAGCAAGTGGTTGGTCTGTGTTACCACTATTTAGCAGCTTAATTAGTATTTAATTTTATGAGCTGCAATATTCTCGAAAAAACTTATTCTTCAGTACTATTTTTATAATTTTACAGTTGGATATTGAGGGCGTATATTGCAGGCCTTAGCTATAGGAGGTCATTTATGCTACAACGTCTTCGCCGGCCTGAAATTCTTTTGCTTATTCTGGCAGCTTCAATGCCGCTCTCATTTGCTGTTTGGAATACGCTACTTAATAACTTTGTCATTGAAAAGGCAGCATTTACCGGTGCAGATATTGGTTTGTTGCAAAGTGTGCGTGAGATACCTGGCTTTTTAGCCTTCCTAGTAGTCTTTGTTTTGCTTTTTGTCAGGGAGCAGAGGCTGGCGATAATCTCCCTGGTAGCAACTGGCCTTGGAGTGATGCTAACGGGACTGTATCCATCATTGACCGGGTTGTTACTCACTACACTTTTAATGTCTACCGGATTTCATTTTTATGAGACCTTGCAGACTTCCCTGGCACTCCAGTGGTTCCCCAAACAAACAGCAGCAGTTTGGATGGGGCGCATGGCTGCCGCAGGTTCCTTTGCTGCGCTTCTGGCTTATGGTTTGGTGTGGGGTTTAATGAACTTCGCAGGTTTGGATTATTCCTGGGTTTATCTAATTGGTGGTGGCGCGACCATTGTCATTGCTTTAGGTGCCTGGGTCCTTTTCCCTCAGTTTGCTCAGCCCCACAGCCAGCACAAGAAGCTTATTCTGCGAAAACGCTATTGGCTCTATTATGCGCTCACGATGATGAGTGGGGCTCGCAGGCAAATCTTTATAGTATTCGCTGGTTTTTTGATGGTGGAGAAATTTGGATACAGCGTGGGGGAGGTTGCTGCTCTCTATACGGTAAACCATTTACTTAATTTGTATATCGCACCGAAGATCGGACAGTTTATCGTTCGGTTTGGCGAGCGCCGTATCCTAACTTTGGAATATATTGGTTTGATACTGGTATTTGCGGGTTATGCGCTGGTAGAAAGTGCTGCGCTGGCGGCGGCATTATATATTGTTGACCATTTATTCTTTTCTATGGCAATTGCGATTAAAACCTACTTCCAGAAGATAGTCGACGAGCGGGATATCGCGGCTTCGGCTGGAGTCAGCTTTACTATTAATCATATTGCCGCAGTAGTTATCCCTGTAGTATTTGGCTTGCTGTGGCTTGTCTCTCCGCCAGTGGTATTCTTTGCGGGGTCTTTAATGGCCTTAATTTCTCTTGGGTTGGCACAGCTGGTTCCAGAGCAGCCGTTGCCCGGTAATGAGGTTAGGGTTGGGCAGTATTCTGGGGCTACCTAGAAAGAGTTGAAATGGAGTTTTTGTTCCATTATCCTTGGCGGCAACTTAAACAAGACTGTTTACTATGAAATACGCGCAAGAACTTCTTTCTATATGTTGCTGCCAGGCAACCTGCGTGCTTCTGTAAATTTATTCGGAAGCGTTTTTTGCTTCCGTAGAGTCAAAGAACCCGGAGCGGAAGCGCCGGGTTTTTTTATGGCCAGGTGGCAGAGAGGAAATGCGACGGTCTGCAACACCGTTTTTCACCGGTTCGAATCCGGTCCTGGCCTCCATCTATTCTGTTGATCTATGGATATATGCTTGGCAAGCTGTCTTTTGTATAGCCATACCCCTTTTCTTTTCTCAGCTTGCTTTTAAATTCCGTCGATAGCGCCAAAGAGCCAATAGTTGTCTGGATTATCCGGGCAGACAGTAGGTCCACACTCTGCGAAAGTTATAAATATATTAAGTGCGGTAATTGAAAATGCAGTTACGATGGCCATTTTTCCGAGAGCTCCCTGATCGCGGAAACTGATAAATATGGGTTTTCCATATTGCTTATCAAATGCACCGATAATCGCGATGCCAATAATTGTCATGTAGAAGATAATTAGTGCCCAGGTGTAATAGTGATATCCCATTAATGGATCGCCATAACCTGGCGTTCCGGGAATAACATGTAGGCTGACTTGGCGCAGTGCGGTAGCGGCGCCAAATAGCGCTGACAGTGTAGCCAGGCTGTAATGTAGTGGGCGATTGCCATAGAGTACATTTAGCATCAGGCCAAATAAGACTCCTGTGAGCCCAATCCGTTGAAGTAAACAGAGAGGGCAGGGCAGTTCTCCATTCACTAATTGAAAGTACTCTGCGGCGACGAGTACGGCACATACGGCAAGTATGCCCAGTGCATTAAGCTCTCGAAATATTTGCCCCATTCACCCTCCCCTACAAGGCTAAGTTGAGATTGTCGCCGGTGTGATAGCCTAGCCAGGCGATGCTTGATATCAAGGCAAAAATGAATGTTGCGGTTGCTAGGGTGTGGTAATTCTTCACGGCTAGAGACATTGCTAGGAGGTAAAAAATGAATAGTAGGCTCATCATAGTGAGGCGCCCCTCGGTTTTGACATCAAACTCACTCCAACCACTTCTTCAATCGTATAAAAAAGCACCACTTGTTACGATAGCTGTAGAGGTGAGGGAGGGCTGATACAGGTAATGCGCTACCTGTCAGGGTTGGCTAACTAATACTCGATTCGTTGATTTTGAAGGTTGCCGGGTCATTTTAAGGGGGGAGCAGTGAATTTAATTGGTTCGACAGTCTTGAATTGTGTGAATTTAACCAAATAAATTTGTCTTTAGATTAATGTTGGTGGACTTTGTTTGCCAGTTGGGCTTCTTCCCTGTTTAATGCTGGCTTTGGTTTCCGGCGACTGTCGGGAAGCACTTGTCATCGTAGATGCGTAGAAGAGTGGTACGTTAGGGTATCTCTGAAAATTTAGTAACTATAAAAGTAGCTAGGAGTTGTACTTATGGCACAGATCAAAGCTTTGGATAAAAAGGCACATGCCAACCTGAAACTCACCCAGGACATTACTTTTGACCATGTAAGCGGTAATCACATTTTGCCGCTGGTGGTTCAGGAAATCGTACAGGCAGCCCAGAGCTACCCGATCCTGTTCGTTAAAGACCAGAATACTGACCAGTTTAAAGTTGTGGCGCTTACCGGTCTGCGCCCCGGTGAAAACCTGTTCTCTGGCGCTGATGGCTGGAATGGCAGCTACATTCCTGTACAAGTGCGCACTTACCCGTTTGTTTTGGTGAAGAATCCAGACAACGCTGATCAGGCTGTTCTGTGCATCGACGAAGACTCCAAGATGCTGAGCGACTCTGAAGGTGAAGCGCTGTTCGATGGGGAAGGCGAGCAAACTGACTTCCTGAAGAATCGTGCTCAGGCAGTGGTTGAAACTGCACAGCGTGTTGCAGTGACTGAGTCTTTTATCGAGTTCCTGGTCTCCAAGGACTTGCTGACCCAGAAGAAGCTGACTTTGCGTGTTAGCGAAGATGATAAGCCTTACGATCTGACAGGTTTCTTTGTTATCGATGAAGAGAAGCTTAACAAGCTGTCTGATGAAGACTTCCTGGAACTGCGTAAACGTGGCGCCCTGCCGGCAATCTACGCCTCTATGATGTCCTCTATGCAGGTTCAAAACCTGATTCGCAAGAAGCGCTTGAACTAATCGCGCTTTGCCCGGCAGCTGCGGCTGTCGGGCGACCCTCCTGACCGGAATAGGCGAACTCGCCAAATCTTGTCTTGATCCCATCTCACGCTCGTACCACTATTGTCTCCCTCTGACGCTTTAGCTCACAAATAATAAGATGAAAAACGTGGCGCGATTCTCTCTTCGCTATTGGCTCGCTTGGTTGGTTCTGTTTTACGGTGTTTGGTTGTTCCTGATTTTACAGGGCGAGAACCTGGCCCTGGCGCTCGAGCATTGGTCCATGGCGCTGGCGATGGCGCTGGGTAGCTATGCCGCAGGTTCTACGCCGATGGGTGGCGGCACAGTTGGGTTTCCCGTGCTGGTGCTGTTTTTTGATATGCCGGCAAGCCTGGGTCGCGACTTTAGTTTTGCGGTTCAGTCGATAGGGATGGTCAGCGCCAGTTTGTTTATTCTCTGCCGACGCCAGCAGCTGGCTTGGTCGATGTTGCGGGGGGCGCTGCTGGGCTCCCTATTGGCGACTCCCGCCGGTATCCTGCTGTTTGCCCCTCTGATACCCGAACTCTGGGTGAAGCTCTCTTTTGCGGTCCTGTGGGGTAGTTTTGGTGTTTTTCATTTGTATCGCCTCAGCGAAATTACTGATTGTGAGCACGCGGGGGACCCCCAGTGCCCGACTGATTTTCGTGTCGGCTTGCTATTGGGTGCTTTTGCCGGATTTTGCGTGGTGGCAGTTACCGGTGTGGGTGTGGATATGCTGGTGTATGCGGCTCTTGTGCTATTGAGCAGGGTGGATCTCAAGGTGGCGATCCCTACATCCGTGGTGATCATGGCATTTTGCTCGGTACTCGGAGTAATAGTGAAGTCGCTGGCGGGAGATTGGCAGCCTGGGGTGTTTGGGAATTGGCTGGCGGCAGCACCGGTAGTGGCCCTTGGGGCGCCTCTGGGCGTTTTTGTCGTTAGTTTGCTGGGACGCAAGCCGACCCTGTTGATTGTGGCCTTCCTGTGCGTTGTGCAGCTTGTGTGGACCTGTATGTCCGAGAGTGAGGCTATGAAGGGATATGGCGGTCCGCTAGTGCTGCTGGCATTGCTGTGCTGCCTGGCGGGCTTCGAGTGGCTGCGGGCCCTGGGTTTGCGCAGGGAACAAGTGCGAACGCCTGCAGCAACTTCAGTTACTACTGCCCTTGAGCCCGATAGAGCTGGAGTGACAGTTGTGGAAGCGAATGGTGTGGTGCTGCCGGAGTAGTTGATTTTTGGATAGCGTTCGCGGACGAGTTCTGGCGAGCTATTCGCAGAAGCAGATAAAAAACGGTTGCGTTTTTGATTGCTGCCCAGACTTGGGCCTGCTAGATAATTTGGGAAGATGGCTGGGGCGGAAGGATTCGAACCTTCGCATGACGGGATCAAAACCCGCTGCCTTACCGCTTGGCTACGCCCCAGTTTCAAGTTTCACAAAGAATAGTCTTTGTGATTTGAAATGGTAGCAAGGGGGAGACTCGAACTCCCGACCTCAGCATTATGAGTGCTGCGCTCTAACCGGCTGAGCTACCTTGCCATTTCTTTTGTTGTCTCGGCTGTCCCGAGGGCGCGCATTATTAAACGATGGGCCGGGGGTGTCAACACTTTTTTTGTATTCTTTTCAGATAGTTAGCGATTTTTTTCATCTGATGCCCGGGACTGCTCAGAACCGCGCCTGGAACTGATTGCGGCAAGGGCGGAACCGAATACTACGGCGCCAGCGCCGGCCCAGCTGATCCAGTTGAGCGGCTCAACTGCAATATAGTCGGGCCAGATAGAGCTGATCAGCGTACTGAACAATAGGGTGATGACTGGCACTAATGACAGGGTTGCGCTGACACTGGATGCCTCCCAGTGCGCTAGTGCCTTGCTAAAAGCCCCATAGGCGATCAGCGTATTGGCGGTAAGAAACGCTAAAAGCGCCCACTCGAGCCAGCCCAGGTGGGAAACCTTCATTGGCTCCGCCATGGGCAGGAAGAACAGGGTCCCTGCGATATAAATCACTACCAGTAAATCCTGGGGTGTTGCGCGGCTCAATATTTTCTTCTGGAAAAAACCGTAAATAGCCCAGGTGACAGCGGCGATCAGGATATAGCCGAGCCCTAGCAGGTATTCGCCGCCGGCGCCACTGGTCAGCTCTTCCAGGCGCTGGTTAAAAAATAACAGCAGCCCAATTACTACCAGTACTACGCCGCTCCACTGGCGCGGAGAGAAGCGCTCTCCCAGCCAAAGCACACTGGATATCAGTAGAAGCAGGGGAGCCAGCTGGATCACAACCTGGGCGGCACCAGGGGTGATGTAATTGAGTCCACTGGCGTAGGCGAGGTAGTTCACCAGGAGGCCGGCAACGGCGAGGAAGGTGAAAAGCAGCAAGCCGCGACTGAATAGTGGCTTGAGTTGTAGTTTACGCGCCTGTCCGTAGTAGACGCCTGCTAACAGTGCTGCACCGGCAAAGCGATACCAGGTGGCGGTACCGGGACTGATGTATTCGAGAAGCCCTTTGAGGGCAATGGGCAGGGTTGCCCACATAAATACGGTAATCAGTGCCAGGGGCAGGCCGACTTTCCAGTTTGATTGAGCCATGGAATTTACACGGGTGGGCGTGCCTCCCCGGGGCGGGGAGGCAAAAAAGGAGAGGTGGTTAGACGTTAAAACGGAAGTGGATTACGTCGCCGTCGGCGACAATGTAGTCCTTGCCTTCCAGGCGCCACTTACCCGCGTCTTTAGCGCCGGCCTCACCATTGTTATCAATGTAATCGCTGTAGCTGATCACTTCTGCGCGAATAAAACCCTTTTCAAAATCGGTGTGGATTTTACCGGCGGCGTTGGGAGCGGTTGCGCCCAGTGGAATGGTCCAGGCACGAACTTCTTTCACGCCAGCGGTGAAGTAGGTGTGCAGGCCCAGCAGTTGGTAGCCGGCGCGGATCACACGGTTCAACCCCGGCTCTTCCATGCCCAGTTCTTCCAGGAACTCCTGCTTCTCTTCGTCGTCCAGCTCGGCAATTTCCGCTTCGAGCTTGTTGCAGATAGGTACCAGTACCGCGTTTTCTTCAGCGGCGATGGCAGCTACAGCATCCAGGTGCGGATTGTTCTCGAAGCCATCTTCGTCCACGTTAGCGATATACATGGTGGGCTTGATAGTGAGCAGGCTCAGTTCGCGCAGGTCCGCCAGTTCGTCTTCTGAAAGCTCGAAAGAGCGCAGCGGTTTGGCTTCATCCAGGTGTGGCTGGATTTTTTCCAGCAGCGCCTTCATCTTGATCGCGTGCTTGTCCTGCCCCTTGGCAGCGCGGGTAAAGCGCTGTAGGGCCTTTTCCACAGTGTCCAGATCGGCCAGGGCTAACTCGGTGTTGATCACCTCGATATCCGCTACCGGGTGTACCTGGTTGGCGACGTGGATAACGTTATCGTCTTCGAAGCAGCGCACAACGTGGGCGATAGCGTCGGTCTCGCGGATATTGGCGAGGAACTTGTTACCCAGGCCTTCCCCCTTGGAGGCGCCCGCAACCAGACCGGCGATATCGGTAAATTCCATGGCGGTGGGAATGACCTTTTCCGGTTTGACGATCTCAGCCAGCTTGTCGATGCGGGGATCTGGTACCGGCACGACACCGGCATTGGGTTCGATGGTGCAGAAGGGGAAGTTTTCCGCATCGATACCCGCTTTGGTCAATGCGTTGAATAGGGTGGATTTGCCCACATTAGGTAGGCCGACAATACCGCAAGTAAAACCCATGGTGATATTTTTTCCGTTTGCCCGAGGCGCATACAGCGCGCTCTGCTAATTGCGTTTGAGGTCCGGTAGTGGTTGCGCTGGCGGGATTTTGGATGGGCGGGATGTCTCGGCCACCACAGGGTCCGGGCCAGCCGGGAAAATACCGGCAATTTAGCGCAGCACACTATCGAGATTTCCGCGGCAAAAGGCAAGCCGGCGGGTGGGATCTATTTGTTGGTGTGCAGCGTTTTCATGGCTGCGCCCCAGTCGCCGGAAGCGGCGGTGGGCAGAACGTCGATCGAGCGATCGATCGCATCAGCCAGTGTTTCCTGTTCCGCCCTGGGGGCTCGCTGGAGTACAAACCGGGCCACTTCGCTCGAGCTGCCGGGGTGGCCAATGCCGAGTCGCAGGCGCATAAAGTTTCGGTTGTTGCCCAGTGCGGCAATGATATCCCGCAGGCCGTTGTGTCCGCCGTGACCGCCGCCGGCTTTCAGGCGCGCGGTACCGGGGGCTAGGTCCAGCTCATCGTGAGCGACCAGAATGGCTTCCGGGGGAATCTTGAAGAAGTTCGCCAGTGGGCCGACAGATTGGCCGCTGCGATTCATATAGGTGGTGGGAATCAGCAGCCGGATATCCTGGCTGCCGACTCGCACACGGCCAGTGAGGCCGTGGTACTTGCTGTCGAGGCTGAGCTGGGTGCCTTGTTGGCGGGCCAGCTCGACAACAAAGTCGGCACCGGCGTTGTGTCGCGTCCGATCGTATTCCGGTCCGGGGTTTCCCAGGCCGACAATCAACTGGATCGGAGTATCCGGTGCCGCAGCCAAGGCGATTACTCTTCGCCTTCGCCAGCTTCGGCTTCAGCTTCTACAGCGCCGCGAGGCTTGTGGATAGAAGCTACAACCAGGTCGTGGTCTGCACCGTGGCTCAGTGCCACAGACTCAACACCTTCCGGCAGTTTCAGGTCGGAGATGTGCAGTACGCCGTCCATTTCCAGGTCGGCTAGGTCCACTTCGATGAACTCAGGCAGCTTGCCGGCAGGAGCGTTAACTTCCAGCTCGGTCAGGGTGTGGGAAACGATACCGCCAGCCTTAACACCTTTGCTGCTCTCTTCGTTCAGGAAGTGCAGAGGTACTTTAACGTGTACTTTGGTGTTGGCAGATACACGCTGGAAGTCGATGTGCAGCAACAGGGCTTTAGCCGGGTGACGCTGCAGGTCGCGCAGGATAACTTTCTCTTCTTTGCCGTCTACGTCAACAGTCAGCATGGAGGAGAAGAAAGCTTCGTTTTCCAGAGCTTTGGTCAGGTCTTTGTGCAGCACGGAGATAGAAGCAGGCTCTGCTTCACCGCCGTAGATGATGCCGGGTACACGGCCTTCCAGGCGACGCAGGCGGCGGCTCGCACCTTTCCCTTCATCGCTGCGGGCAATGGCGTTCAATTTAATATCAGACATGGGATAAACCTCGGGTTGTCTGTCCAGAGTGACCTGCGACCGGACCGCTCTGGCATGGATGTTAAATGGGCACTGGGCCCAAAAGTAATTGCCCGGCAGTGCCGGGCGGGCGCGTATTCTACGGGAATCAGCGCTAAAGGCAAAGTGCCCCGGTATACGGGGCGCTGGGATACCTTGACCGGCAAGCTCCTAGCGGAACATTGCGGACAGGGATTCCTCATTGCTGATACGGCGCATGGACTCGGCCAGCATTGCAGACAGGGTCAGCTGGCGAATTTTTGGTGCCTTCTCCATTTTGTCACCCAGGGGGATGGAGTCGGTAACCACCAGCTCATCCAGAACGGAGTTGTTCAGGTTGGTGATGGCGTTGCCGGACAGTACCGGGTGGGTACAGTAGGCGACAACTTTCTCGGCGCCGTGCTCTTTCAGGGCGTTGGCGGCGTTACACAGGGTGCCGGCGGTGTCGACCATATCGTCTACCAGCAGGCAGGTGCGGCCGCTGACTTCACCGATAATGTTCATGACTTCGGCAACATTGGCGGCCGGACGGCGCTTGTCGATGATAGCCAGTTCGCAGTCGAGGCTCTTGGCCACGGCGCGGGCGCGCACAACGCCGCCGATATCCGGGGATACCACCACTAGGTTCTGGTACTTTTGGCGCTCGATATCGTCGAGCAGGACAGAGGAGCCGTAAACGTTATCCACAGGAACGTCGAAGAAGCCCTGGATCTGTTCCGCGTGCAGGTCGACGGTTAATACGCGGTCGATACCTACGCTTACCATCATATCGGCAACCACTTTTGCGGAAATCGGCACGCGCTGGGATCTTACGCGGCGATCCTGGCGGGCGTAGCCAAAGTAGGGGACTACAGCGGTAACGCGGCCGGCGGAGGCGCGGCGCAGGGCGTCTACCAGCAGGATCAATTCCATCAGGTTGCGGTTGGTGGGTTGGCAGGTGGATTGCACCACGAAAACGTCGCGGCCGCGTACGTTATCGGTAATTTCTACTGCAATCTCGCCGTCGGAGAAGCGCTTGACCGTGGCTTCACCCAGGGGGATCGCCATATGGTCGACAACCTTCTGTGCCAGTTCCGGGTTTGCGTTGCCGGTAAAGACCATTAAGTCAGCCACTGCGAGTTCCTTTAATTCTGTCTTGAAGTGAATTGAAGTGTAGATGCCTGCATATTTGCTAGCAGTCAGGGTTTTTGCTGCAACACTTTTGTGTTGAGCGGCGCACTGTTGCGCGGATAAAAACAGGGTTTTGGCCACAGTTTTTTTCCTTGCTCAACGGGTTGCTCTGGGTGCGTGCTCGCACAACCATCGGGCGCTTGCACTCAAGCCTGCCTTCAGGATTCTTTAAAAATTGGGGGGTGGCTCTGTAAAGCCCTGTGCGAATGGCCTGGGCCGGCTGGATCAGCGTAGACTGAATCATGTCGGAACCGGTTTTTGACTGTGCCATTGCATATAAAGAAAGTGGCTGGGGCGGAAGGATTCGAACCTTCGCATGACGGGATCAAAACCCGCTGCCTTACCGCTTGGCTACGCCCCAGTAATGTTTCCTCAAAAATCTGAGGAGATTTTCGCTAGCGCTTGATGTGTTGGTGAAACCAATACACCCGCTGCTGTAAAACCCTGCCACGCTTCAGGCAGTTTGGCGTGTGCCTCAATGGCTGCCTCTGCCGTAGGGAATGCTGCAAAAATGCAGCCCCCGGTGCCGGTGAGTTGTGCTGGAGCAAATTGCTCGAGCCATTCTCTGGCATCGCGTATTTCAGGGTAGAGCTTTTCAACTAATGGCTGGCAGTCATTGCCGGAAAATGTTTCCAGTTTTTCGCTGCCGAGTCGCATCTCGTTGGCCTGCTCCTCGCGAAGGGCCGCTAATGTAATTGCGACTGAATCTCTTGTCAAACGTGAATCGCGAAAAATTTTTGCAGTGCTCACTTCGCAACCAGTTGAGACAACCAGGTAGTGGCGTTGCTCGGTGGTTATTGGGGTTAATTTTTCACCAACCCCTTCCGCCCAAGCGGTGCGCCCGCGCACAAAAACTGGAACATCGGCGCCTAATTGTCGTCCCAGCTCTGCCAGTTTATCGATCGATAAATTGCACTGCCATAAGTGGTTGAGCCCGAGCAAAGTGGTGGCGGCATCGCTACTGCCTCCACCGATGCCGCCGCCGTGAGGCAACTTCTTTATCAACCGAATAGAGGCGCCGAGAGAATTTTGTCGGTCCGGCTCAGCTTGTTTGCGCAGCAATTGAGCTGCGCGATAAACCAGGTTGTCTTCTTCAGCTACATCCAGCTGGCCGGCATCGACACTGACAATGCCATCGCTGCGCTCACTGAATTCCAATAAGTCGCCGAAATCGAGCAGTTGGAACAGGGTTTGTAACTCGTGGTAGCCATCCGGGCGACGGCCGAGAATGCGCAGAATCAGGTTGAGTTTTGCTGGAGCGGGCAGGGTTAGCAGCATGAGGCAAAAAGGAGTCAATCAATTACAGGATCGCCATAATACCTGCATGCTGCGATTTGGGCATTGGCAGAGTTATGTGAAACTCTCTACAACCCCCAGTCTTTAATCACCAGGGTGACGGATACCGGGCCAGTGGGACTGTTGGTTTGTGCTTTGATCCGGGTTGGCAGCATAAAGGAGCCTTCGCTGCGATACTCACTGAAACTCAAGGCCCAGCCGGATTGTTGCAGGCTTTGCAGCTGGCCCTGGGCGTTGCGCTGCTCACCACTTTTGGCGCCGGGCGCGGGAAGACCGCGCACCCAGTAGAACATCTCCCGGGCGGGCAGGGGCCAGCCCAGTGCTTCCTGGGTTAGCTGTGCCGGGTTGCGCGCATAAATTGGCGGCTCGCTACCGCGCACCAAACTGACTCCACCGGCTGAGCCGGTGATGACGGTAGTGCCCGCTCCGAGCGGACCGCTGAGATGCAGGCGAAAATTCTCCGCGCCGCCCTGAAGCCAGGCCAGGTTAGCGCTGCCGTTTTCTTTGGGGGAGCGAACACCCAGCTTGCCCTTGAGATTCCACTGGGTAAATTCAGCTACTGTTTGCGGTACTGGATTTTGATTTTCAGTGGGAGAGCCTGGCTCCGGTTCCTGTTTGGTTTTTTGTCCGGCACAGGCGGAAATCATTATTGCCAGACATGCCAGCAATAACAGATAGAATCTTCGCGCGGTTGTCTTGTCAGCTATCTGATGCATGTTGTTCCAGTGACTCTTCGATTTGTAGGCGCTTCATGGCAGCCGGAATAATTTTGCTGTGGGGATTCAGCAGAAGACCTTTTCTCCACATTTTCATGGCGGCTTCTCTGTTTCCCTGAACCCAGAGTACTTCACCGAGGTGTGCGGCAATTTCGTGATCGGGCAACTTTTCCATCGCCTGCCGCAGATACTTTTCCGCAGCTTCGTGATTGCCGAGACGGTACTCTATCCACCCCATGCTGTCGATTATTGCCGGGTCCTCAGGCTCGAGTTCCAAAGCGCGGCTGATCAACTGGTAGGCTTCTGCGTGCCGGGATTTATCTTCAATCAGTTTATAGCCGAGTGCGTTGAGAACTGTGGCGTTATCGGGATTTCTTTCCAGCAGGTTTCTCAAGTCCTTTTCGAATTGTTGTGCGTTGCCGAGTTGGTCATGCAACAGCGCGCGGGTGTACATCAAGCGACCGCTGGTGCTGTTGGTTTGTAATGCCTCGTCTACTCGCTGTAAAGCCATACTGGCTTCACCACTTTTGCGAAGTAATTCGACCTCCATCAGGTAAAAATGTTCTTCCTGAGTGGGGTGTTTTTTTCTCAGTTCAGCAAACCACTCCCGGTTAGTGTTGTACTGTCCGAGGCTCGCCAGTAATTCCGTACCGCGAGTAATGGCTTCTACGTAATCACTACCGGGCCCCACTTCGCGGAAATATTTAATTGCATGGGAAAAATCTCCAGATTTTTCTGCGATGCTGCCCAGGTAAAAATAAGCAGCGGATTCGTGCTGCTGTAATTCAAGTAGTTGGGTAAAGAGGACTTTGGCTTCGTCAGTTTGCTCGGTCTCGTACTGAATTAGGGCCAACGACAAAATCAGATTGCCATCTTTAGGGCGCTGCTTAACCAGTTCGGCAAACTGCTTGCGTGCCAGGGCCAGGTCCTCCCGAATTAACAGGCGGGCGTACTGAAGGCGCAGGCGGCTCTCGGAAGGATGGATGCCGACGAGTCGCTCGAGAAGGGAAATGGCTTCCTTGCGCTTGCCCTGATCAACCAATAGATGACTTTCCAGCAGTGGTGCATCCAGTTGGTCTGGATGGTGCTCTTGGACGCGGCGCACCAGGGACAGGGCGCGGGCAAATTCCCTTTCGGTGCGCAGTACCATGGCATAGGCGAGCACGACCTCGTCATCGAGGGGATAGACTTTTGCCAGTCGGGCAAACTCCCGCTTGGCTTGTTCCGTGAGTTGCTCGTGCCCAATAGCGGTTGCTGCGAGAGATTGCATGGGTGGGTTGCCGCCGAGTTCCAGGGTTTTACTGGCGTGAATCAGGGCTGTGTGTAAGTCGCCGGACAAAGTCAGCTCGGCTGTAAGGGCCAGCTGTGCATCGGCGTTTTGTGGCTCAAGCTCTACCCATAGCCTGGCTGAATCCAAGGCGGCCTGGCGGGCATTTAAAAAGCGGGCAATGCGTGTAGCGCGGGCGGCAACCCCGGGATCTTTGGTGACCTCCGCCTGGTGGTAGTAATTGGCTAGTGCAACGTCGTACTGCTCGCGGATACCGGCGACTTCGGCCACCAGAAGGGTGTAGAAGGTATCAATAGGGAAAGTTTTAGCTTCCGGCTCTTCTGACTCAGTGGTTTCCTTTCCCTTAAGGTTGCTCGGCTCCAGTGCTGTGTTCACGGTTTCTGTAGAGGGGGCTGCCGGCGTCTGGTGCTGGGTACAAGAAGCAAGCATTACGGATACTACAAGGAAAGCGGCAAGCTTGAGCAGGTGGCTGGAAATTCGGGCTGGAAGCTGATGTGCGCGAGGTGGGAGCATAGATCGTGTCCATACGTTACGTTGTCGCTGAAAGCGGGGTGTTACTGGCGTGTTTTAAACGATTATCGCCATATAATTCTAGTCGTGAATCGGGTTTGGAACGGTAGTGGGCAGGGGCTCTTGCCAAATCGGCGGGCAATTTTACTGCCTCATACGCTTGCAAGGGAGGCGGCTGCCTATGAAAATGCGCTCCCAGTGCGGTTTCCGCCTTTTAAGATTTAATGCTAACGGAAGTCTATGCCAATTCTTACCCTGGGTATCAACCACGATAGCGCGTCGGTCGAAGTGCGCGAGCGGGTGGCCTTTGCCCCCGAGGTGATGCCCGGCGCACTGGGAGATGCGCGAAAAGCACTGGGGTGCCGCGAGCTGGCCATCCTGTCTACCTGCAATCGCACCGAAATATACGGAGATGTGGAGTCAGAAGCCCTGTTGCAATGGCTGTCTGAATACCACCAGGTGCCCCTGGAGCAGCTCAAGGGCTGTGCCTATGTGTACAGCGATGAAGAAGCGGTACGCCATATGATGCGCGTTGCCTGTGGTCTCGATTCCCTGGTGTTGGGTGAGCCGCAGATCCTCGGCCAGATCAAGTCCGCCTATGCGGTGGCGCGGGAATCCGGCAGTGTGGGCAGTGAACTACACCGGGTTTTCCAGCGGGTGTTTACCGTCGCCAAGAAGGTTCGCACCGAAACTGCAATCGGTGAAAACCCGGTTTCTGTTGCCTACGCTGCTGTTTCTCTGGCTTCGCGTATCTTCACCGACCTGAAAAAGCAGACTGCCCTGTTGATCGGTGCGGGAGAGACTGTGGAGCTGGTTGCCCGCCATTTGCTCGATCAGGGAATCAAGCAGGTCATTGTTGCCAACCGCACATTGAGCCGGGCCCAGTTGCTCGCAGAGAGCTTTGGTGCCGAGGCAATCCTGCTTGCGGATATCCCCGAGCATCTGGCGCGTGCGGATATCGTTATCAGTTCCACCGCGAGCCAGCTGCCGATCCTGGGTAAGGGAGCGGTCGAATCGGCGCTGCGCAAGCGTCGGCACAGCCCCATGTTTATGGTGGATATTGCGGTACCCCGTGATATCGAATCGGAAGTTGGCGAGCTGGATGATGTTTATCTGTATACGGTGGACGATCTGCGCGGGGTTATTGATGAGGGCAAGCGCTCCCGTGAGAAAGCGGCGGAGGCAGCTCAGGAAATCGTAAATGCTGCAGCGGCTGAATTTACTAAAGAGAGCCGCTCTTTGGAGGCTGTGGATAGTATTCGCAGTTACCGGCAGCGAGCCCAGGAAGTGAGCACTTCCGAACTTGAACGGGTACTTTTGCAGTTGGAAAAAGGCGAGGATCCTCGTCGACTGATGGAGCAGCTCGCTCGCTCTCTCACTAATAAATTAATTCATGCACCCACCGTTAGTCTGAAAAAAGCTACGGCGGAGGGTGATATTGAGCGTTTGCGTATCGCTCGCGAGGTCGTTGGGTTGGATGATCTCACCGATATCGATTTAGAGAAAAAGCATCAATGAAAGAATCGTTACTGAATAAACTGGAAACCTTGCTTGAGCGCCACGAGGAAGTATCTGCGCTGTTGGGCGACGCCGACGTAATTGCTGATCAGGATCAATTCCGCGATCTTTCCCGCGAGTATTCTGAGCTGGAAGAAGTGGTGAAATGCTACGGCGCTTACAAACAGTTGCAGGAAGATATGGTCGCGGCTCGGGAGATGATGGGGGAAGATGACCCGGAAATGCGCGAGATGGCTCAGGAGGAGCTGCGCGAGGCTGAAGGTCAAGTGGAGCCGCTGGAGCGAGAGTTGCAGACTTTGCTGCTGCCGCGCGACCCCAATGACAGAAAAAATGTCTTCCTGGAGATTCGCGCAGGAACCGGTGGTGATGAAGCAGCTATTTTCTCCGGCGACCTGTTCCGCATGTACTCTCGCTATGCGGAGAAGCAGGGGTGGCGAATAGAAATTGTCAGTGAAAATCTTGGTGAGCACGGTGGTTACAAGGAAATTATCACTCGCGTCGCCGGTGAAGATGTCTACGCAAAATTAAAATTTGAGTCCGGTGCGCACCGGGTACAAAGGGTTCCCGAAACAGAATCCCAGGGTCGTATTCACACTTCGGCTTGTACGGTCGCGGTGATGCCGGAGCCGGATGAGCGCGATGCGATTGAAATTAATAAAGCGGATTTGCGTGTGGATACCTACCGTGCATCCGGTGCCGGTGGTCAGCACGTTAACAAAACCGATTCCGCTGTGCGCTTAACCCATATTCCCACGGGGATTGTGGTGGAGTGTCAGGATGAGCGCTCCCAGCACAAGAACAAAGCCAAGGCGATGGCACTGTTGCAAGCGAAGCTCAATACTGCGCAGGAAACGGCGGCGGCCCAGGAAATTTCCGATGCCCGCCGCAGCCTGGTGGGCAGCGGTGATCGCTCTGAGCGAATCCGTACCTACAACTATCCCCAAGGTCGGGTTACCGATCACCGTATCGGCCTCACCCTCTACAAACTCGATGAGATTATGCAGGGGTCTCTGGGGGAGGTGATCGGGCCATTGCGCACGGAATACCAGGCCGACCAGTTGGCGGCCCTGGCCCAATAAATCCAGATTTTTTACGCCGCCTCGAGCGGCGTTTTTATAGGTTTTTCTCCATGACCAGCGTCAAGGAAAATATCGCACGCTGTGCCCAATTAACCGATAGCGACAGCGCGCGCCTGGATGCAGAGCTTCTGCTCGGCAGTGTGTTGGGGCGTGAGCGCACCTGGCTCTATACCTGGCCGGAATACGAATTGAATGAAGCTGAGCAAATGCGCTATGAGCAGTTGCTCCAGCGCCGGCAAGCGGGGGAGCCGGTGGCACACCTTATCGGTGAGCGCGAATTTTGGTCCCTGCCGCTAAAGGTGGATTCCTCCACCCTGATCCCCCGCCCGGACACTGAATTATTGGTGGAGACCGCGCTGGAGTTTTTCCCCCAGGGCAGGTTGCGAGCATTGGACCTGGGCACTGGCACTGGTGCTATTGCACTGGCTCTGGCATCGGAGCGACCGGGGTGGGAAATTATTGCAGCGGAGAAATCACCCGCTGCGTTAGCACTGGCAGAGGAAAACCGGCGCTCCCTCAAGCTGCAAAATGTGCAAGTTATCCAGAGCGATTGGTTTTCCAGTTTGGAGCCACAGCCGTTTTCCCTGATCGTCAGCAACCCTCCCTATATCGATGCATCTGACCCGCACTTGGTGCAGGGCGATGTGCGCTTTGAGCCCCGCACTGCGTTGGTGGCAGAGCGACAGGGTTTGGCAGATATTGAACATATCGCCACAACCGCTAGTGATTATCTGGAAAGCGGTGGCTGGCTAATGGTGGAGCACGGTTGGCAGCAAGCCGAGAGCGTGCGGGATATTTTTTCTGCGGCGGGATTGAATAAAGTTTCAAGTCGCAGGGATTATTCCGGTTGGGAGCGAATTACCTTAGGGCAAAAATAGTGATACCTGCGGAGCTGCCACAGGGACTTGAGGAGGGAGCCTATGCATGATCATGTCCACCACCGAACCGGCAATGGGGCTTTGCGCCCATTAATTATTGCACTGGTTCTCACTCTCAGTTTTTCCATAGTTGAAGCCATAGGTGGTTGGCTATCTGGCTCACTGGCATTGCTCGGTGATGCCGCCCATATGCTGACCGATACTTTTGCCTTGGCACTGGGGGCTATTGCCGCAGTACTGGCGAAAAAACCCGCCGATCGGGAATTGTCGTTTGGCTGGGGGCGAGCGGAGGTCTTAGCTGCGGTAACCAACGGCCTGATTATGCTACTGATCGTGGTCGGTATTTCTTTTATGGCTATTGATAGGTTGCGCAATCCCCAGCCGGTGCACGGCAGTACAGTGATGTTGATTGCGGCCATGGGGTTGCTGATTAATATTCTGGCGGCCTGGGTTTTATTAAAAGGCGAGCGCACACTCAATATTCGCGGTGCGCTTTTGCATGTGATGGGCGATATGCTGGGCTCTGTTGCGGCACTGGCTTCCGGAGCTGTGATTTATTTTACCGGTTGGGTACCCATCGACCCCCTGCTTTCACTGCTTATTTGTCTGTTAATCCTGGTTTCCTGCGTGCGACTGCTCAGGGATGCGATCGATGTATTGATGGAGCGGGTACCCAGGGAGTTGAGCCTTCCGGTTGTGGGCGAGACATTGGCGGCGGTAACCGGGGTACGCTCTGTGCACGATCTCCATATTTGGCGCTTGGATTCCAGTACTATTTCCCTGTCGGCCCATATTGTGGTGGATGACTTGCAGGCTTGGCCCAGCGTACTGGAGCGCTTGCGGGAAACCCTGGTCAAGCGCTTCGATATTGACCATATCACCCTTCAACCGGAACCTTTGGCAATGCCCGAAGTGACGGTGATCGATAAGGTCAGTGATTAACAGGTGAGGATTTACTCCTCACCTTCTGTCGGCGGCTGGCGGTTTTCTGGGGTGGCTGGTACTTTGCTCTCTGATTTGTCAGCGACCGATTCTTCCGCTACTACTTCCTGGGGCTGGCTGATTTGTTCCTGGGGAGCCTGGATACCGATATGGTAGGCGGCAAATCCCGGTTGCACGACCTGGTTTAATGCCATGCCGAGAATACGGCCGTTGTGCTCAGAGCGAATTTCTGTGCGCACATTGGTAATAGGGTTGGTTACCGTTCCCAGTAAATCGCCTTTACGCACAAACTCACCGAGCTGTACCTCACTAAAGATAACCCCGCCGGTCGATGTCCGCTGCCAGGTGGAGGTGTAGTAAACCGGTTCGGGATCGCCCCAGAGGCGGAATTTACTCACCATACCCAGCTGGTTGAGCAGAGTGCGTATACCTTTCACACTGTGACTTACCGATAGTTCATCCAGCACCATGGGTGCTCCGGCTTCCAGCGTGACGGTTGGGATACCTGCCTCCACAGCGGCGCGGCGCAGGGTACCCTTGGCTCCGGCGCTGTGCAGCACCACCGTGGAGCCAAAACCCTGGGTCATTTTCACTACCTTGGGATTGGTTAAGTCGCCGCGCAATTGTGGCAAGTTGGTGCGATAAAAAGAACCCGTATGTAAGTCCACCACGGCGTTACAGTGGCTGATCACTTCGTGGAAAAATGAATTGGCAATTCGCGAAGCCGAAGAGCCATTGGGATCGCCGGGGAAGTGCCGGTTCAGGTCGCGTCGATCAGTCAGGTAGCGGGAGCCTCGATGGAAGCCTTGCAGGTTGACGATGGGTACGCCAATTACCGCACCGCTCAAATGGTCTGCGTCCAGGTCGTACATAACCCGCCGCACGGTTTCCACACCGTTCAGCTCATCACCGTGCACTGCCGCAGTAAGGCAGAGAACTGGCCCTGGCTTGGCGCCGTTAACCACCAACACAGCGGTGGGGCTATAGACCCCTTCAAAGTGTTGGCTGGGAGACCAGGCCAGGCGCGTAGAGGTCGCAGGGGGAACCTCTGAGCCTAATAATCGCAGAGGCTTGGCAGTCTCTCCCGGAACCAGGGAAATGGTGCCGGGCTCCGGTAATTCGGGTTGAGGTTTAACTGTTTCAGTTTCTTTATCGGCAGTGGGAGCAGTCTCGGTAGGGGCTGTCGGTTTATCCAGTTCCTGGATAGGTTGGTCCAGCTCCAGATTTTCCGCTTGGGGCAGCGAAATTTCTTCAGAACCAGCATCTGTCGACTGGGATTGCTCCTCAGTAGGAGCAACGTTGGTGGGTGGCCCCAGCTCTGTGATCACCGGTTGGTCCAGCTGCATATTGGCAGCCTGGGGGACCGCTTCTGTCTCTTCGCCAGTGCTGTCATCGGCGCTCAGGGCCTGGGTGGATGAAAGCAGTAAAGCCAGGCTTAGCAGGTGTCGGGTCCTTCGGGAGGATTGGCGCGGGATCATTCGGCACTCCGGTCAACTTCGTATATCTGGGTGTGCCGGAGAGCCTTGTGTCCGGCACAGATTGGGACTTTGGAGCGCCAGTATAGTCAATACGTTCCCGAGGAATGTGATACGCGCCGAATTACACGTATCCGTAGGTTCGCTCGATGGCTCTGCGGCTGGTTCGCCAAAAGCGAATTCCCAGCAGGATTGAAGCCGTTCCCAGGCCGATACAGACACCGGTCCAATAACCGTATACCCCCCAAAAGCTCTCTCCCAGCCAGTAGGCGGTAGAAAGCCCCACCAGCCAGTAGGAAAATAGCTGTATAAACATGGGCGCACTGGTGTCCTTATATCCGCGCAATGCGCCCCAGGTCATTGCCTGGGTGACATCCACCAGCTGGAATGCGGCACACAGCAATAGCAGGTTGGTGGCCACCGCAATAATTTCTTCATTGCTGGTGTAGGCCTGAACAAACAGGGTACGCAGGGTAATCAAAAGTACACCGGTGCCCAGTGCGTAGATTAGCCCGCTACTGATGCCCACTTTGCCACAGAAGCGCGCGCGCTTTGGCCGTCCCTGACCGAGTAGTTGGGCGGTGCGGATACTCAGGGCCTGGGCCAGTGCGAGTGCGACCAAGTAAAAAATTGAGCCCACATTCATGCTGATCTGATGGGCGGCGACAATGGCTGCGCCATAGGGGGCAAGCAAAATGGTAAGACTGGCAAAAAAAGTAACTTCACTGGCTGCACCCACACAAATTGGCAGGCCCACTGCGAGTAAGTGGCGCAGGGTTGGCCAGTGGGGGCGAGGCGGTAACAGCCTAAGTTTTAGCTTGTGGTAGACCGGATCAGTGTTCGCGTGCCAGAAGAGTGCCAGTGCGATCAGGCAGCTGACCGCTGCGGTAGCCCACCCACATCCTGCGCCTCCCATTGCCGGTATGGGGCCGGCACCAAACACCAAAAGAATATCCAGGGGAATATTTAAAATTGCGGCAGTGATATAGATGCGCATTACCGGACGCACTTGTCCCATGCCCTCACAGTAGCCGCGCAACGCCGTGCCGAGTGCAAAAGGCAGGGTGCCGACAGTCAGGGCCAGTACATAGCCCTCCATCACTTTGCGAACCGGCTCTTCCGTGTCTATCCAGTGACTCCAGATAGGAACCGCAAGCAGGGCGGAGAATACCAGGATGCCACCGATCAGTGCGATCCACAGCGCTTGGTGCAATTGCCTGGCGCAGCCGGCTTCATCGCGACCACCGCGCAAGTGTGCAACAACCGGGGAGATAGCAGCGAGCAGGCCGATTAGTGTCACTGCGCAAACAGCCCAAATACTGGCTCCCAAGGCGAGCCCGGCGAGACTTACTTCTCCAGCGCGTCCTGCTACCAGAGTATCGACAACTCCCATGCTCACCACAGCCAGGTTACTGACCACCAGAGGGCCTCCCAAGGTGGTTAGGTGCGACAGTTCGGTTTTAGTGGCATTTCGGTAAAGCTTGAACAAAGAAAAACCTGAGCTCTTGTTACTGGTCTCGATAGAGGGTTCTGGGGTCTGGGCTAATTTTGACAAAAAATTAATCCTGCGGGGGGTTGTTAACAGGTCCTGGCCTTCGCAAATACAGCTGAAAACGGGCGGCGGGCCAAAATTCGGAGAGGCTTTCAGTCTGCCGGGAGAAGGCGGGGTAGTACTGCAAAAAGGTTCGACATTCTACGGTACAAACGGCGCCTGCGCCCAGTGCTGATTACGGACTTTCCTCAAGTAGTTTGGCCACAATTTCTGCCTTATTAATGATGCAGTCGTGGTTTATTGCTGCCTCCCGATAAACCCACCCGCTTATCCGCTTTGCTTTGCGGCTACTGTAGATGGCTGGCGGGTACTCGGGTTGGGTACAGTGAATAAAAGTGCATGGAGGGCCCTGTTCTGGGGGGCGTTGCAAATGGATCGGGTCCAGTAGTGTTTTGATGGGATGTGGGGTCATACGGCGGTTTAGCCAGCGAATATCATCGGGGTGGGTTATCCCCAGGTCTTCTGGTGGCGGCGGCATAATGCACAGAGTGCCGTCAATATTCTGCGCTTGTTTTAGTCGCTGCTCCTCTATACCGCTGGGGAGCTGTCTACTAAATGGACGCCCCGGCTCAGGAACAGCGCCATCCAGGTAGATTAATCGGTGTACCCGCTCGGGTAGAGCGTCGGCGGCACCGGTTGCGGCCATTCCCCCAAAGCTGTGGCCCACAAGGGTGACTTGCTGCAACTCCTCCCAAAGGATTGTATTGATCAGGTCTTGGATAAAAGTATCCAGGCCAACGGAGGGTGAGAGTAGGTGTTTACGCTCCCCCAGACCACTGTGGGTGGGGGTGAATACTCGATGCCCATTACGCTGCAGGAGGTTGGCGACCCTGCTCCAGCACCAGCCTCCATGAAATAGCCCGTGGACCAGTACGTAAGTTTTCCCCACCAGGTTGCTCTCAAGTTACTTGGGTTCTGCAAGCATAGATGTGCTTTGTGGGGCGCTGAGATCGGGCTGTGTAAGAGTTGGCGATATCACTCGACTAAAGTGAACAAAGACACTGATAAGAGAGTGAGCTAAATGAGTGGAGCTATGAATAGCCTGAGCGGTTGGTACAACTGCTTTGTACATTATGTACGCAAAATAGACTGGCTGGGGCCATTATTACTACGGATTTATTTGGCGCCAATTTTTATCCTGGCCGGTATGAATAAGATGAATAACATCGAAGATGTCGCTGCCTGGTTTGGCAATCCCGATTGGGGCTTGGGGCTTCCAGCGCCGATGTTGATGGCGTGGATAGCTGCCTTGGTGGAATTCTTTGGTGGTATCGCCATCTTGCTGGGCGTAGCGACTCGGTTGGTAGCGATTCCCCTGATGTTTGTGATGGCAGTGGCAGCATTTACGGCCCACTGGGAGAACGGTTGGTCAGCGTTACCGGATAAAACACTGAGTGTGCCCTGGGAATGGCGCAAGGACCTTATTGACGAAGCCTCGGTGCGTAAAGAGAAGATTGTCGGCTTGCTCAAGGAGCACGGCAACTATGAGTGGTTGGTGGAAACTGGAGGGGTGACCATCCTGAAAAATGGTATTGAGTTCGCTGCTACCTACTTCATTATGCTGCTAGCGCTATTTTGTAGTGGGGCAGGGCGGTTTTTCAGTGTGGATTACTGGCTGTGCCGTCACTATAGCGGGCCGAGTGCCCCCTAGAGATGGTATACTCGCCGATTATTTGAACATTTGAGCGAGTATTTCACTTGATAGGAAAGTTGTTCCGCCGTTCCTCCTCCAAAGAGGATAAGGGCTCCCGCCGGGGAGAAGACAGCTCCGGACGCCGAAAAGAAGGGCAAAAGCCGTCTGATAAGGCTGCCAAGGGGCGTACAAAATCCGCACAGGCGGAGGGGAAGTCGCGCCGGGGCGGTAGCAGAAACGCTCAAAAAGGGCGCCAGCGTAGCAGAAAGCCAGCGGCACCCGCAGCGCCCTGGTCCCTGGATGAATTCCAGGTTCCAGAACAGGAGGGCAAGGTCCGCTTCCACGACCTGGGACTGCCCAACGAGCTGATGCACGCTATTCACGACCTGGGTTTCCAGTATTGCTCGCCAATTCAGGGTCGCTCCCTTCCCCACACCCTCAATGGCCACGACCTGGTGGGTAAGGCACAAACCGGTACCGGTAAGACAGCGGCCTTCCTGATCACAGTGATTGACGATCTGCTCAAGCACCCGTTTGAAGGTGAGCGCTATGCCGGCGAAGCCCGCTCCCTGATTATCGCTCCGACCCGTGAGCTAGTAATGCAGATTGCCGATGATGCCAAGGCACTGTGTAAACACACCGAGCTGGAAATTCATACCCTGGTGGGCGGTATGGATTATGACAAGCAGCAGAGAAACCTGAATGAGCGGTTGGTGGATATCCTGGTGGCGACACCGGGTCGCCTGCTGGACTTTGTCAGCAATCGGGACTGCTTCCTGGATCAGGTGGAAGTCCTGGTGATCGATGAGGCGGATCGCATGTTGGATATGGGCTTTATCCCCCAAGTGCGCCGTATTGTTCGTCAGACGCCGCGTAAAACCCATCGCCAAACTATGTTCTTTTCCGCCACATTTACTCCCGAAGTTGATGATCTGGTGGAGCAGTGGACGGATGATCCGGTAGTTGTGGAGATTGAGCCGGAGAGGGTTGCGACAGATACCGTGGAGCAGCATGTTTACCTGTCCGCCAGCGAAGAAAAGTACACCTTGCTTTACAACATTGTGCAGCGGGAAGAGGTGGATAGCCTGATTGTATTTGCCAACCGCCGCGATCAATGCCGCCGCTTGCACGAGCAGCTTCTCGCTCACGGCATTTCTGCGGGCCTGCTGTCTGGTGAAGTGGCACAAAACAAGCGGGTTCGCACCCTTGATGACTTTAAGTCTGGCAAAACCAAGGTGCTGGTAGCTACCGATGTCGCCGGGCGTGGTATTCATATCGACGGCATCAGCCATGTGGTGAATTTCACTTTGCCTGAAGAGCCGGAGGATTACGTTCACCGCATTGGCCGAACTGGCCGGGCGGGTAAAACGGGCACTTCTATCAGTTTCGCCTGTGAAGATGATGCCATGCGCCTGGAGCCCATTGAGCAGCTGCTCGGGGGCAAGCTCAAGTGCGAAGTGCCCCCCGAAGAACTTTTGGTTGAACCACCCAAAGTGAAAGTTCAGCGCAGTCACGGTGATCGCGATGGGCGTCGCGGTGGCTCTGGAGGCCACCGTCGTCCACGTCGGCACTGATTATTTTCTTATGCTGCGAGGGAGTTTGTGTCCCTTGCAGCCCCCCCCCAATTTACCAGAGAAAGTCATTGTTAACTCTTACTTTTCAATGCCTTAACTTATTGTGGGATTTGGAATATATAAGATAATTACGTTAGTGATTTTATTTCCCCCTAAATTAAAAAAGATATAGTTGATTAGAATCAAAGCTCAGCAGTTGGAGGCTAACTCTGTAGTGTTGGGCTTAGTGTTTACTTTGGTAGCCCTCATTCAATAAAAAGTTAGTAAATACTCGAATAATGCGTACCCTCTATCTACATATAGGTTTCCATAAAACCGGCTCAAGTTCTCTTCAGTTAGCGATGAAAGAGCAGGAACAAGCTCTAAGTGAAGCCGGGTATGAGTTTTTGTCCTTGGGAAAAAAGGGTAACTCTTCGGGATGTGTGGAAGTCTCTAGCTGTACTGGTCAGCTCAGATTTCAGTTGAATACAAGACTGGATGAATTGCTCGCATCAAGTAGCGGTGAGAAAGCGATAATATCGGCAGAGCATCTCTGTTTTTTGCATCAACGTGAAAGTGTCGAATTGGTTCAGCGTACCTGTGCCAAGTATTTCGATAAAGTTAATGTGATTGTGTATTTACGCAGACAGGACTTGCAGGCGATATCCTTTAAAAAGCAAGGAGCCAGAGGAGCTGTTGCTTACCGTAGCTCTTCCAGTAAATTGTTTGGACATAGTGAAGGTGCTTTCCCAGCTTTCACTAAGGATATCGAGACTTACTATGATTATTTCTCCAAGTTAATTCTGTGGGAGTCTGTATTCGGCAAGGCTGCTTTAAGCGTTCGCTCTTTTACCCGTGAGGCCCTTCAGGGGGGAGATATTGTCAGTGACTTTCTCGCATTGCTGGGAGGTAACATAGGCATTTCAGGAAGGCGGGTCAATGAGGGGGTGGGAAGAAGGGAATTCCTATTGACTCACAAGTTATTGGAATTGGGAGTGGCTGAGTCGGAGCTGCTGAAGCTGAAACCAATGATGCTGGAAGAAAATACTCGGTTGGTACCTTCTGAAAAGGATGCCCAAAGTTTCTTTATGCACTTTAGCGATTCAAATCGCCAATTGAATGATCACTTTTTGAAGAATCAATCTGGCTTGGCATTTGATAGTGATTTTTCAGGGTATCCTGAGTGGGGAAATGACCGGATTACAGCGCAGGATTTATTCAGTTGGAGCCCGCAAATCTTGGCGTCTGGAATTCAAAAACCAGAGGGTTTACGCGATGCATTACTGGCTGACAGGATTCGACAAATACGGAGCAAGAGTCTCTCGGGCGAGGTGCTTAACAGTGAGCTGGAGTACTTGGAAAAATGCTTGTCGGCTACAGCTTGTGTTTCTAAGGGTAGGCAACCTTGGTATCGCTGGCTGAAAAAGAAAAAAGCTACAGGCCGCTAATATAAAAAGCCCTCTATTCCTGAGGGCTTTTTTGGGGGGTATTTGAAGTTAGATTACTGAAGAATAGGAGTTTCAGTTCCCAGATCCCCTTCAATACGCAATCTTTCAATCCACAGAGCCGTACCGCCAGCAACTGCCGCAGGCATAATAAAGATATTTAAAATCGGCACCATTTTGGCAAGCATCACGGTCCCACCAAAGGTAAGGCTAGTGAGTTTACGGCGGCGCAGTACCGTTTTTAATTCATCGAATGGCCGCTGGTGGTTATCCAGTGGGTAATCAACGTATTGAATAGCCATACACCAAGCGCCCCAAACTGCGGTGAGCACTGCGGGGATAATAATGGTCCAGCTGGTGATGGTGGCAATTATAAATACGATTAAACCCCAAAATATAAAGTAACCCAGCTTGCGCAATTCCCGGCCAAGGGTACGCCATACCATTTGCATTATCGGCTCGGCAGGAGGGGCTTTACCGGTTAGCAGTTCCTCTACTTTCTCAGCGAGCAAACCGTTAAAGGGGGCGGCAATAATATTGGTGATAACGCTAAATAAATAGCCGTAGGCAAGGAAAAATAAGAAAAGCACTATTAATGCAATAATCCAGGCCAGCCAGCGAAAAACACTGGCGGTCCATGCTGCACCCTTGGCCATAATGGCTTCCCACCAGGACATATTCTCCGTATTTACCGGCGTGTGGGAAAGCAGGCTACTGATATAATCGGTAATCCCTCCGAGCTGTGAAATCATTATGCTACTGATAATAATAAACAGCACCAGATTTATTAGTAATGGCACCAGGATAAATGGGCGTAACTCACGCCGGGTAATCAAGTGGATACCGCGCACCAATGCGTCGATACCGTGAACGGGATTTGAAGTCATACTCTCACCTTTCGCTGGTACGATGCCTAAATTTCCAGAGTTCTCAGTTGGCGCCAGCGGCTTTTAAAATCTCGCTATATTCTGCGCCCTGGCGGTGTTCAGCAATACGTGCCAGCAGAGTTTTCCCATCGGGACCAGGACTGTTCAGATCCAGGCCTTCAGCGAGAAACAGCTTAACAAATGTGGCAAAACTCTCTGCTTTCATGCTTCGGTAGGCGCGCTCGAGCAGGTGAAAATCCCGGTTTACGCCTGAGGGGGCTTCACCAATCAAGAATCCAGCAATACGCTCCTCGTCAAAAACTTCTCCGAGTACTTTCTGTTTGTCTTTTTTCAGGCTCAAAACTATATCCTTGCTACATAAATAGGGGGCGGGCGAAGCCCGACCCAGGTCTTGAAATGTTGAGGGTTAAAGCAGTGCGTCCAATTTTTTCTTGAGGATTTTATTAATCATCTGCGGGTTTGCCTGCCCTTTGGACGCTTTCATAATTTGCCCGACGAAATACCCCATCATTTTGGGGCGTTTTGATTCATCGGCCTTGCGGTAGTTTTCTACTTGCGAACCGCTTGCAGCGATCACTTCATCCACCATTTTTTCGATAGCGCTGCTGTCGGAAACCTGTTTCAGGCCGCGTTTTTCGATGACTTCGTCGGCACTGCCCTCTCCGTCGGCAATAGCCTCGAATACCTGTTTGGCGATTTTGCTGGAAATGGTGTTGTCTTTGATCCGTGCGATTAGTCCAGCTAGCTGGTCGGCAGAAACCGGAGATTGTGAAATAGTAAGTTCACGACGGTTGAGCAGCGCTGCCAGTTCACCGTTAATCCAGTTGGCGGCAAGCTTGGATTCGCCACAGGATTTACTCACAGTTTCAAAATAGTCTGCACTGGCACGCTCCTGTGTCAGCTGGTCTGCATCATAAGCGGATAGCTGGTATTCCGTTTGGAAGCGGGCTGCTTTTGCATCAGGCAGTTCAGGTAGAATGCTGCGCAGTTGCTCGACATATTCATCGGTGAGTACAACTGGCAGCAGGTCAGGGCAGGGGAAGTAGCGGTAATCATTGGCCACTTCTTTGCTGCGCATAGAGCGGGTTTCATTTTTGTCTGCGTCGTAGAGGCGGGTTTCCTGGGTAATGGTACCGCCGTCTTCCAGGATGTCGATCTGACGTTCAGCCTCGACTTTAATTGCGCGCTCGACAAAACGGAAAGAATTGATGTTTTTTAATTCTGTGCGGGTGCCGAGTTTTTCTTCGCCTTTTAAACGCACGGATACATTGGCATCACAGCGCAGTGAGCCCTGGGACATATCACCATCGGAAATGCCCAGGTAGGTTACGATACTGTGAATTTTTTTCAGGTAGGCCACAGCCTCGGCGGCACTGCGCATATCCGGTTCAGAGACAATCTCGATCAGCGGCGTACCTGCGCGGTTCAGATCGATACCGGACATTCCGTGGAAGTCTTCATGCAGGGATTTACCGGCATCCTCCTCCAGGTGGGCGTGGTGCAAACGCACTTTCTTACTGCTGCCATCTTCCAGGTGAATTTCCACTTCACCTGGGCCGACAATAGGCTGATCCAATTGAGTGGTTTGATAGCCCTTGGGCAAATCTGGGTAGAAATAGTTTTTGCGTTCAAAAACGGAGCGCTTGCCGATCTCTGCGTTCATCGCCAGGCCGAACATTACTGCAAAGCGAAATGCTTCCTCATTCGGTACCGGCAGTGTGCCCGGCATGGCCAGGTCCACGGCGCAAGCCTGGGTATTCGGCTCGGCGCCAAAGCGGGTGCTGGCGCCGGAAAAGAGTTTTGACTGGGTGGAGAGCTGGACGTGAATTTCCAACCCGATAACGATTTCCCATTCCACAATTTATCTCCTTATACGGCGCTGGCTTTGTGCCAGTCGGTTACCTGTTGGTATTGGTGGGCGATGTTGAGCATGCGCGCCTCTTCCAGGTAATTACCGGTAATTTGCAGGCCCACCGGCATATTGTCCACCAGGCCACAGGGTACAGACATACCCGGCAGCCCCGCCAGGTTGGTGGCGATGGTGTAGATATCCTCCAGGTACATAGCTACTGGGTCAGCGCTCTTTGCGCCAAGCTCGAAAGCGGGGGAGGGGGTCGTGGGGCCCATAATCACATCCACTTTTTCGAATGCTTCGACAAAGTCCTGCTTGATCAGGCGTCGGGCCTGTTGGGCTTTGTTGTAATAAGCATCGTAATAACCGGCGGACAGGGCGTAGGTGCCTACCAGGATGCGACGCTGCACTTCTTCGCCAAAGCCTTCACCACGGGAGCGCATATAGAGATCGCGCAGGTCCTTGGGTTCTTCACAGCGGTAGCCATAGCGCACCCCATCGAATCGAGAAAGGTTGGCTGAGGCTTCAGCGGGGGCAATCACGTAGTAAGCAGGTATCGCTAACTCGGTGTGTGGCAGGCTGATATCTACCAATTTTGCCCCCAGCTTCTCGAACTCTTTCAAAGCCTGTTGAACCCGGCTTGCGGTGTCTGGGTTAAGGCCCTCACCAAAATACTCCCGGGGTACTCCGATCCGCAGCCCAGCAATCGGGTTATTCAGTTCGGCGGTGTAATCAGAGGGCTGCTGCTTCAGGCTGGCGGAATCTTTCGGGTCGTGGCTGGCCATAGCGGACAGCAGGTAAGCCGCATCTTCGGCGTTGCGGGCGATGGGGCCAGCCTGGTCCAGGCTGGAGGCGTAGGCCACGATGCCATAGCGGGAAATACGCCCGTAGGTGGGCTTCAGCCCGGTGGTATTTGTCAACGCCGCCGGCTGGCGAATAGAGCCGCCGGTATCGGTAGCTGTGGCGCCGGGTATCAGTTGTGCAGCAACTGCCGCAGCTGAGCCGCCGGAGGAGCCGCCGGGCACACGGCGAGTATTCCAGGGGTTTTTTACCGGGCCGTAAAAGCTGCTTTCGTTGGATGAGCCCATGGCGAATTCATCCATATTGGTTTTGCCTAGGGATACGGTACCGACAGCGTTGAGGTTCGCTGCCACCGTGGCATCGTAGGGAGGGATAAAATTATCCAGCATTTTTGAGGCACAGCTGGTGCGCACGCCGTTAGTGCAAATAATATCTTTGTGGGCGATGGGCACACCGCACAGTGCCGGTGCCTGACCATTAGCGAGGCGCTGGTCGGCAGCTGCGGCCTGTGCCAGAGCGCTTTCTTCGGTGACGGTAATAAAACTGTTGTAGTTGCTGTCCAGTTGCTGGATGCGGCCGAGTAAATGGTGGGTAAGCTCTGTACTTGAGAACTCTTTGCTCCGCAATCCACGGATGATCTCGGCGATAGTAAGCTGATGCATGTTATTCCCTTAAAGGCTCTTTACGGGCTGAGGGCTGGGTATTTAGGTGGACTTCGTTAGTGTTGGACCGGTTAATCAATCACTTTGGGAACCAGGTAGAGGCCTTCTTCGGTTTGGGGAGCCAGTTCTAGGAAGTCTTTGCGCTTGTCAGCCTCTGTCACTGCGTCGGTACGCAGCTCCTGGACTTCGTCCAATGGGTGCGCCATCGGGGCGATACCATCGGTATTGGTGGATTGCAGCTGGTCGACCAGTTGCAATACATCGCCGAGGCGGTTGCTGACTTCTTCGATGGTTTCTTTGGATATGGCGATACGGGCCAGTTCCGCGAGCTTTTCTACAGTTTGCGTATCCACTGCCATGGTGATGGACTCCTCCAGCTTGAGTTGCGAGTCGAAAACTGCCCGGATTATTTGCGGCGGGCAGAACCGGCAAATTTAGCACATTGGGGTTATATTCTCACCGGCTCCGGCAGTAATGGATAGTGGGCCTCAAATGAACTCCCTTCAGCCTTGCCCTGATGCCTAGCGGTTGTTAGAGTTTGCCGAATCCTGCCGAGTGATGAGAGACTCCGGTGTTTTGCGTAGAATCCGATTCGAAATGCGGCTCGGAACTCAGAATTATTTTTGCGGACTAATTAGGATTTGTATCCATAAAAGAAGCCGCGCCCGCAGTGCCCGACCTGGGGGCTGATAATTAGTACAAGGTAATCGAATTCCATGTTTAAACGTTTGCGGGGTATGTTTTCCAGTGATCTCTCCATCGACCTGGGAACTGCCAACACGCTGATTTACGTTCGCGATCGCGGCGTAGTACTCGACGAACCCTCTGTCGTCGCAATCCGTCACTACAATGGCCAGAAAATCGTTGAGGCTGTCGGAGTAGAAGCCAAACGCATGCTCGGCCGGACTCCTGGCAATATTACCGCTATTCGCCCGCTGAAGGACGGTGTTATCGCCGACTTCCAAGTGACCGAGAAAATGTTGCAGCACTTTATCAAGAAAGTGCATGAAAATAGCTGGATGCGCCCGAGTCCGAGAGTGCTGGTGTGTGTTCCCTGCCAGTCCACAGAAGTGGAGCGCCGCGCGATTCGCGAGTCGGCCCTGGGTGCAGGTGCTCGCGAAGTGTCACTGATCGAAGAGCCCATGGCCGCTGCCATAGGCGCAGGCTTGAATGTCGAGGAAGCGAGCGGCTCCATGGTGGTGGATATCGGTGGGGGCACCACTGAGATCGCCATTATCTCCCTGAATGGTGTGGTTTATTCCGATTCGGTGCGTATCGGCGGTGACCGTTTTGATGAAGCTATCGTCAACTACGTGCGTCGCAACTACGGCAGTGTGATTGGTGATGCAACTGCTGAACGGATCAAAGAGGAAATTGGCTGTGCTTATGCAGGCAGTGAAGTTCGCGAAATCGATGTGCGCGGACGCAATCTGGCCGAGGGCGTGCCTCGCAGCTTTACCTTGAACTCCGACGAAATTCTCGAGGCCCTGCAAGAGCCTCTGACTGGTATTGTGCAGGCTGTTAAAAGTGCGCTGGAACAATCCCCTCCCGAATTGGCTTCTGATATCGCTGAGCGCGGTATGGTGCTGACTGGTGGTGGTGCTCTGTTACGCGATCTGGACCGCCTGTTGATGGAAGAATCGGGCTTACCGGTGATTGTTGCCGATGACCCGCTGACCTGTGTGACGCGGGGTGGCGGTAAAGCGCTGGATATGTTGGATCGCAGCCGCCTCTACCTGATGTCTAACTAGTAGACATCGGTATTATGTGACCTGCGAGGGAGCTTGTGGCTATATCCGCAAGCTCCTTGTAATAAAAAAATGCGAGTCATCTTTTGTGGCTTGCACTGTTCTCACCATCTTTGATTGACCTGTTAAGAGGGGATTGCCTGTGAAACCGCTATTTACCCGCGGTCCCTCTGCCGAATACCGCCTGGGCTTTCTCATCATACTCGCGATCTCGCTGATCGTTTCCGATCATTACACCAATTGGTTTCAGCCTGTCAGAGAACGCTTATCAGGAGTTATTGCTCCACTGTACTGGGTTACAGGAGCCCCCGAGCGTGTGGGCGATTGGGCCGATGAGCAGTTTCGCTCGCGCGAAGAACTGCAAGAGGAAAATAGCCGTCTCAAGCGCCAGGTTTTACTGCTGGAACAGCGCAGCCAACTATTGGCGGCCGTAAAAGCGGAAAACACTCAGCTCAAAGAACTGATGAACTCAGCAGAAATGGTCGATGACCGAGTATTGGTGGCTCAGGTAATTGGTGTTACCCCGGACCCTTTGGAGCATGTGCTGCTGATTGACAAAGGCCGCGATGACGGCATTGATATCGGTACCCCGGTAATGGATGCCAGTGGATTGCTGGGGCAGGTGATTGAAGCTGGTGACTCCTACAGTCGTATCCTGCTGATAACTGATTCCAGTCATGCCATTCCCGTCCAGGTTCTGCGCAACAGTATGCGCACCGTCGCCGAGGGTACAGGTGATCTGTACCGCTTGAAGTTACGCCATCTTGCTAATACCAGTGATATTCGTGAGGGGGATCTACTGCTCAGCTCCGGCTTGGGTAGCCGCTTTCCCGCAGGTTATCCGGTCGGGGAGGTCATTTCGGTACAGAGAGACCCGGGTAAACCTTTTGCGGAGGCTGAAGTGTTGCCGAGGGGACGGATGAATCGCAGCCGCTTTGTATTGGCGGTCATTGGCAGCGGAGGACATTCTGTTGCAAGCGAATAACCGCTGGTTTATCGCGGTCACTATTCTGCTGTCACTGCTTCTCTCGGTTATGCCCCTGCCACAGCAGTGGCTCTGGTTTCGGCCGGCATTTCCGGCTTTGCTGGTGATATTCTGGATTACCCGAATGCCCCAGACCTTTGGGGTGGGGTTCGCTTGGATGATCGGTATTGCCCAGGATTTGGCTACGGGGGCGAGCTTGGGAACCCATGCCCTGGCCCTATCGGTACTCGCCTATTTCAGCTTACTGACTTACCAGCGCACTCGGGCATTTAATCCGGCCCAGCAATTGTTGTGGGTATTTGTTCTGGTGGGCATTCATCAAGTGGTGGGCAATTGGGTGCACGGCCTTGAAGGTAAATCGGTACCCGGGCTGACGTTCCTTTGGCCCGCTCTGACTACAGCCCTGCTCTGGCCCTGGGTGACCCCGTGGCTCAGGGGGCTTTCCGGGCGTTTACACGTTCGTTGACCGTCTCGTCGGCACTGTAAATCAGTGTAAAAAATCGATCATTTTTCGAACAGTGCCGCTATAATCAGCCGCTGACCCACAGGGAATATGTAATAGAGTGACAACAAGCGCTTCAGAAAATCGACTTCTTTTGGCCTCTGGTTCGCCGCGCCGCGCCGAACTGTTGGCCCAGATTGGGGTGCCTTTCTCCCAATTGTCCCCCGCTGTTGTAGAACAACGCCAACCTGCTGAAAGCCCTCTTGAGTACATAGAACGCTTGGCCCACGACAAGGCTGTCGCCGGGTTTCAAGCCGCTGACAGCCCCCAGGGACTCTGGTCTTTGGGAGCGGATACGGTGGTTATGGCAGGTGAGAGGCTGCTGGAAAAACCCCAAGATTTTGCTGACTTTGAGTCCATGATGCTGGCGCTATCGGGAGTAGAGCACTCTGTTTTCACGGCAGTGTGCTTGCGTTCACAGGATCGACAGTTTAGCCGTGTAGTGGAAACTCGAGTCAGGTTCCGCCACTTGTCCAAAGTTCAAATAGCGAATTACTGGAGTACCGGAGAGCCTGTCGATAAAGCTGGCGGTTACGGTATTCAGGGTTTTGGTGCCGCCTTGGTAGAAGCTTTTAGTGGCAGTTACAGCAATGTTGTAGGGCTCCCATTGGAAGCAGTAGTCCCCATGCTGGATCATGCGGGCATTCCCTATTGGCAGGAGGGCCAATCTTGAGCGAAGAGCTGTTAATTAATGTTGCGCCGACTGAGACCCGGGTTGCGCTGGTAGAAAATGGTGTGCTCCAGGAGGTCTACCTGGAGCGGAGTGCGCGGCGAGGGATTGTAGGAAATATCTATAAGGGAAAGGTGATTCGCGTACTGCCCGGGATGCAGGCCGCTTTTGTCGACATAGGCCTCGAGCGTGCGGGCTTTATCCATGCCTCGGATATCGCGCCTCTCGACGAAGAAGGCATGGAGGCGCGGGATGCCGAGGTGGCGGATATCCGCGCGCTAGTCAGAGAGGGGCAGTCACTGATCGTGCAAGTCGTGAAGGACCCTATCAGCAGTAAAGGTGCCCGGCTGACTACCCATCTGTCGGTTTCTGCACGTTACCTGGTGTATATGCCGCAGACGCGCCATATCGGTATCTCTAATCGAATTGAAGACGAGAACGAACGCGAGCGATTGCGCCAGTTGGTTGAAGCAGCTTCTCTACGCCTTGCAGAGGATGGTTTGTCGGCCGATGGAGGCTTCATTTTGCGTACCGTTGCCGAGGGGGTGAGTGAGGAAGAGCTGCTGAGAGATATCCCCTTTCTGTACAAATTATGGGGGGAGCTGGATGAGCGCATTAAGGAGCGTCCAGTGCCTTCGGTTATCTATGAGGACCTTCCACTATTTATGCGCGCATTGCGTGACCTTGCGCGCCCTTATACCGAAAAGATTCGTATAGACTCCCGAGAGGCCCACGGCCGTGCGGCAGAATTTGCCGGTAAATATGCGCCGGAAATTGCCGGTCGCCTGGAACACTATCCCGGTGAGCGCCCACTGTTTGACTTATACGGTGTTGAAGAGGAAATAAGAAGGGCACTACACAACAAAGTCACCTTGAAGTCTGGCGGCTACTTGATCGTAGAGCAGACAGAGGCGATGAGTACAATTGATGTCAATACGGGTGCTTTTGTTGGGCATCGAAACCTTGAAGAGACTATCTTCAAGACCAACCTGGAGGCCGCTACAGCGATTGCCCGCCAGCTGCGTTTGAGGAATCTGGGTGGGATTATCATTATTGATTTTATCGATATGAAAGACCCCGAGCACCAGCGACAAGTCTTGCGCACCCTGGAAAAGACCCTGGAGCGCGATCATGCCAAGTCCAGTATCACCGGGGTCTCCGAACTGGGGTTGGTGGAAATGACTCGCAAACGCACCCGTGAGTCACTGGGGCAGATTTTATGTGAGCCTTGCTCTGTTTGCAGTGGGAGGGGCACCTTAAAGAGTGCGGAGACAGTTTGCTTCGAGATTTTCCGCGAGATTATTCGAGAGGCGCGCTCTTACGATAGTGAAAAAATTATGGTACTGGCCAGTCAGGTGGTTATAGATCTTTTACTGGATGAAGAGTCGGCTAATGTCGCCGATCTTGAAGAATTTATTGGTCGGCCGATTCAGTTCCAGGTAGAGCCCATTTACAACCAGGAGCAATATGACATTGTTCTTGTGTAATCCATTATTCACTCGCCAGCAAGCTAAGAGAGCTTATTGTCAGCGCTCGGTCCATGCCTGTTTGGTGGTGAGGGTATAGCGATGGTTGTAATACGCTGGATTGCAAGAAAGTTCTGGTTACTGTCGGTAAGTTTGGTGATTGCACTGGCAATCATCGTGCAAACAGGCCGACTGCTGTCCCCGCAGGTAGAGAACTATCGTCCGCAGATTAGTCATTGGCTTAGTGAGCAGCTAGGCGTTCCTGTACAGATGGATCGTATTTCCCTGCGTTGGGAGGCCCTTGAAGTTGCATTGCAGCTGGATGGACTGCGCCTGGGGGAACACGGTGAGCTGAGAATGGGGCACGGCCTATTCCAGCTGGATCTACTTTCCAGTATCTGGAACCGGGAATTGGTCTGGAAAGACCTGCAAATGAATCAGTTTTCGGCCGGGCTCAACCGCGATGAAAATGGCCTCTGGTATCTGCAGGGGTTTCCCGATGCCCCGCTTAAGCTTGAAGGCAGCACTGCACCCGACCCCGAAGCGGCAGATCCGGCCCGCCTATTCCAGTTGAGCCCCAAAATTCAAATCAGTGATGCAGCGATCACTGTGCGCCTTCCCGATGAGCAGCTGGCAGAAATCAATTTGCCTGAAATCCAGCTGGAAAATAGCGGAGATTTTCACCGACTGACTGCACGGGCTTTTATTTCCCGTGAAGGGGAGAGCAGCCAGGTTGATGAAGAGACCCTACGGATTGTGTTAGAAGGGCGGGGCAACCCCAAAGATAAAGAGCACTTCTCACTGCGCGGCTATATGCAGCTTAATGAGTTGCTACTGGATGAAGACATTGTCAGCTTGCTTCACGAACTCACCCCGTTACCTGACCGGTTTCACTGGCAGGGGAAGAAGTGGGCAGACGGCCGCTTGTGGTTGCATAGTGATGCCGTAAGTGGGTATCGCATAGTGGGCCAGGTGGACTTGGCCCAAGTAGAAAGCCTGACCGATATGCAAAGGGCAGGAGATGATATAGAAGAGCATACACTGGCTCCGTTACGCGCTTTTTCTGGCAACTTGTCGGGCCGCTGGTTGCCGGGAGAGCACTGGCGATTAGCGCTGCAGGATATTGAAATCGATTGGCAGGGCTTGAAAATGCCATCGCTGAACCTGCAGGTTAACAGTGACCAAGAGGGTATAGCCCTGATGGCCGATCTGGTCGATCTCGCTGGTTGGAGCAGTATCTTAAATCGCTTGTCGTTACTAGAGGGAGCTGCAGATGAATGGTTGCGTGCACTAAAACCCCAAGGTCAGTTGCGCAGCCTGCGTCTGCGAGCTGGTGCAGACCGGCAGTTAGAGATCAGCGCAAACTTGGAAGATATTGCGGTCGAGGCGTTTCGAGGAGCCCCGGCAATTACCCAGTTGAGTGGATATCTACAGGTTGAGGGCGCCAGTGGCCGGGTTGAACTCGACGGTTCCCCCCTCGGAACGCACTTTCCCAGTCTGTATAAGAATGCTTTTGGGTTCGAGCAAGCCAGCGGCACCATAGCCTGGGATGTCGATAAGGCGTTGAACGAAGTCTACGTATTGTCGGGCCCGCTGATGCTTGGCGGTGAACTTGGTCAGGTCGGTGGTCAGTTTATGCTGTCACTACCCTTCCACGCCCAAACACGACCTGTGGATCTGGTGCTTTCCCTATCGATAAAAGATGCGGGGGTGATTACCCAGGAAGAGCTGGTGCCATTTGTGGTTAGCGATGATTTGCGCAGCTGGTTGAAAACTGGCCTGGGTAAGAACAATCAAGGGCGCGTTGAGAGTGCGGCCTTTATCTATCGCGGTAGCAGTTATAGCAAAGAGGGTAAAGAAGAATCCCTTAAAGCATTCGCGACTCACCAGAAGCGCAGAACGATTCAGTTGGCGCTCGACTTTTCAAATGCGAGCCTGGACTACGCCAGTGAGTGGCCTGAGGTCAGGGATGTGGATGGCCGTTTGTTGCTCGATGATGAAATTGTGCGGGTCAATGCCGATAAAGCCAAGCTCTGGAATATGGATGCTGGAAATATTCTGGTTGCGGTAACCCCTCAGAAGGGTGGAGGCTCACGCCTTGATGTACAAACTGAGGTGGTTGGACCCGCTACCGATGGGTTGCGACTATTGCGTGAATCACCACTCAGGGATCACCTTGGAAGTGCCTTTGATGATTGGAGTCTGACGGGGAATTTGGATGGCGTTGTATCCTTAACTCTACCCTTGGGACAGTCATCCGTAGTTCCCGAGCAACAGGTTGAAGTCAACCTGAAGCACGGTGACCTTCAACTGAAAGGGCTCCGCCTCGATGCGACTGCGTTGAATGGTTTGGTGAAATACGATAGTGCGACAGGCCTTGAAGGGACCCAGCTGAATGGCAAATTGTGGGGCCGCCCGCTGACTGCTCGTATCCAACATATTGGCGAGGGGGATGCACGGGATACCCAGGTGGTTATCGACGGCAATGCATTGGTTGAGTCGGTACACGCTTGGAGTTCGCGGCCAGAACTGCAGTGGCTGGAAGGAGAAATGGATTATCAAGCCCTGGTGACCATTCCTGCAAAATCAGCGGAAACCCCTTACGCCGCAGTATTTGAGCTCACTTCCAACCTGGCCGGTGTGGCTGTAAACCTACCTGACCCACTTGGCAAGACGGCGGAAACAGAAACCAATTTTGTATTGCGAGTGCCGATTGGAGAGCAGGGCAGCTTGTTCCACTTGGACTATGGAGAACATTTACAGGGGCAATTCTGGCTGATTGATGGAGAGTTAGATCGGGCTGCAATCGCCTTGAATGCTGAGGCAAATTTGCCCTCCAAACGGGAGTTGACGGTCACTGGAGATATTTCCACTGTTGACTTGCCTCGCTGGCAGTCTCTGCTGGATATTTACCAGTTGTCTGAACCAGCGAAGCCAAGCGCTGCCAGTTCTGTTGCAAGTAATGCAGAAAATCCAGGAGAGGCTGCGGGTAGTGCCAGTGAGCCACTTCCGATACGCCTGGATCTCAGTACAGATCAGCTTCGGTTGGGCTCTGCAGAAATTGAGCATATCCATGTTACCGGTGAGGGAGTGGGGACGGATTGGAAGCTCAAATTTGACAGTGAAATGATTGCAGGAAATCTAACAGGCTTATTGGATGGCAGTACACCGTTACGCCTCAAACTGGCTCATTTGCGTCTGCCTCAGCCAGAGAAACCGGCTGAAGTCAGTGATGAAGCTTTTCCCTTAGACCCCTTTGCGGAGGAGGTAGTAGCGGATCCTTTGGCGCAGTTTGATTTTACTAGTTTGCCTCAAATCAATTTTAGTGCTGATAACCTGCAAATAGGTGAAGAGGCCCTGGGCCCCTGGTCATTTAAGTTGAGGACAGCTGCAGATCGTTTGGTGGTGAGTGATATCCACGGCACGGTGAGAGGGCTCCGCATCGAGGGACAGGGCAAACACAATGGCGAGCTAGGTGCAGAATTGGTGTGGATGAGGGGTGCCGAGGGGCAGCAATCATCACAATTTATCGGCCGATTGGTGGCTGATGATCTTGCAGATATCCAGCGCAAGATGGGCCATGAGCCGTTGATTGAGAGTAAATCGGCGATCTTTGAAACTGCTTTGAAGTGGGAGGGGGCCCCGACTCAGGTGAAAGGAAGCCTTCTCTCCGGAGAGCTTAAGGTTGATATTCGCGATGGCCGATTCCTGCGATCAACCGGTGCGACAGGCTCTACCGTGTTGCGTCTATTGTCACTGTTTAATTTTGATACCTGGGCGCGACGTTTGCGTCTTGATTTCACTGACCTTTACAAGAGTGGTATGGCTTTTGATAGGGTGCGTGGCGAAGTAGTCTTTGAAGGCGATGGTCAGCTTTTAATCGCTGTACCCATCCAGGTAGAGGGACCCACCAGTGAACTGCAGATGGCGGGGCGGGTTAATTTAGTCCGCGAAGATCTGGATTTAACGTTGGTGGCTACTTTGCCAGTTGGGAATAACCTGGCTTTGGTTGCAGCTCTAGCCGGTGGCTTACCTGCAGCTGCGGGTGTCTACCTGATCAGTAAGGCATTTAAAAAGCAGGTGAAAAAGGTCGCCAGTGTCAGTTACCGAATTAGTGGTGGCTGGTCAGACCCGCAAATGCGATTTGAGAAATTGTTTGATGGAGATGGCGCCAAGCGAGAGGGCGCGGTTCTGGACCACGAGGGGAACAAGACACAGGTTGGGGTCGGCTCTGAAGAGAGGTCTCCTCCTGCAGCTTGAGTTTTAATATCCAGAGGCAGTGTGCAATAGCCATCTAATCTTAGTGAGGATCCCCTGTAAAAGGAGCACTGTAGATGGCGTTGCATTCATTATTGCCCCTCCTTCTTTTTACAGCCGTCACTCTTTCGGCGTGTTCTGAGGCAGATGACCATCAGCGCGACCAGAATATGACGGTCGCTCAAGCTGAAAAGCATATTGCAGAGGGGACTGATCTCGATCAGATCCCTAAGTCTGTGTGGAAGCAGATCCTGCCAGAGGATCGCTATAAGGTTCTCTGGAAAAAAGGTACCGAGCCCGCTTTTAGTGGCAAGCTTCTGAATAACAAAGAGAAAGGGATTTATGTCACAGCGGGTTGCCGTTTACCGGTTTTCAGCTCTGAGCAGAAGTTTGAATCGGGCACTGGTTGGCCCAGCTTTTGGGATGTTGCCTACCCACAAAATATTGTCTTAAAGGACGATTACAGCTGGGGCTTGAAGCGGACTGAGGTGTTATCAAAGTGCGGGGAACACTTGGGGCATGTTTTTAAAGATGGCCCGGAGCCCACTGGTTTACGCTACTGCCTAAATTCTCTCGCCCTGGACTTTGTGCCGGCTTCTGGGGATAAGAAATCGCAATAACTTCTGGTGTCTAGATTGCGGGCGCTGCCAGCCAGTTAACTCTGGAGCGCCCGGAGCCCTTATTCCGCTTCCTGGATAAAGAAGTCGCGAAGATAGCGGAATAATTTTCGTTGATTGGTTGGTGGCTTATTGTTTTTGATTTCTCGATGGGAGTCCCTAATCAGTTGGCGCAGCTGTTGATGGTCGACACCGGGATGCTGGTCAAAGAACTCACCCTGGGCACTATTGCCTTCTTCCAGTAGTCGTTTGCGCCAGTCTTCAGCCATTTTATCGAAACGCAGGTGTTGTTGGTCGCGCTCTTTAAAGCGGCTCAGCACTGTTTCTATCGCTTCTTGGTCGGCACTGCGCATCAACTTGCCGATGTACTGCATCTGGCGCCGGCGAGCTTCATTGGATTTGATCCGATGTAGCGTAGCAATAGCCTCCTGCAAGTCCTCATCTATGGGGACTTCAGCCAGTTGGGCCTTGGAGAGCTCGGTTAGTTGCTTGCCGAGATCCTGCAGCTCGAGCATTTCTTTTTTGACCTGAGTTTTACTTTTCGGCAGGTCGTCATCGTAGTCGTCGTATTCGTACATCTTTGATTCGCTTTCGGTAAATAAGGGGGCTTGGTTCAGAGGTGGTTTAGCTAAAGTACCAAGTGGCCAAGCCCAGAAAAGACATAAAGCCTACTACATCGGTGACTGTAGTAAGGGCTACCCCGCCGGCCAGTGCCGGGTCTATATTCATGGCACGCAATGCTACTGGTAATATCGCTCCAGCGAGTGCGGCGGTTAATAGGTTGATTATCATGGCGGCAAGGATAATTACCGCAATCCATATATCGCCAAACCACATGGCGGTTATCAAGCCCATCACAAGCGCCCACAAAAGAGCATTGAGTGCCGCCGAACCCAGCTCACGGGAAAGTAGCCAGCTTAAATTACTGCGTCCTATCTGGCCTAAGGCCATACCGCGAATGACCACTGTCAGCGTTTGGCTACCGGCCACGCCCCCCATGCTGGCGACGATGGGCATTAGGACTGCTAGGGCTACCACCTTGTCCAGGGTATTTTGGAACAAACTGATCACCCAGGAGGCAAGCAGAGCTGTGAGCAGATTAATACCCAGCCAAACGGCCCGACGCCGAGCAGTGCGCCCAACTGGGGCAAAGGTGTCTTCCTCCTCATCGAGGCCGGCAAGGCTCATCAGGGAGTGATCTGCATCCTCTCGGATAACATCTACTACATCGTCAATGGTGATTCGCCCCAGCAGGCGGTTATCTTCGTCGACTACTGGTGCGGTAATCCAATCATATTTCTCAAACAAGCGCGCGACTTCAGTGTCGGGCATATCTGCGGGTATGGGTTCCACATCGGTATTGACCACTTCGCGAACTGTCACCGATGGATCTGTGGTGAGAAGTTTGGATAGTGGCAAGAGACCGATATATTGGCCCCTCCGGTTAATCACAAAAAGGCTGTCGGTAGATTCCGGTAGTTGTTCATGGCGCCTAAGGTAGCGAAGTACCACATCTAGAGTCAGATTGGGGCGGACAGAGATGGTGTCCGTATCCATTAAACCGCCAGCAGTGTTCTCATCATAGGCGAGAACACTTTCAACCCGGAGACGGTCGGTTTCCGTCATCGATGAGAGCACTTCGGCAACAACCCGCTCCGGCAGCTGCTGAAGTATATCGGCGATGTCGTCGGCATCCAGGCCTTCCATCACCTCCACCATCTCCTCGGTATCCATAGTGGCGAGGATCTGGCTGCGCACATCGTCGGTGAGTTCCTGCAGGACCTCACCCTCTATTTCCCTATCCACCAAATTCCAAAGTACCTGGCGGATACGCGGTGGAGAGCTCTCCAGCAATTGCGCAACACTCTGGGGAGTCAGGGTCTTGAGCATGCGCCGGACTTCTTGTCCCGTACCGCTATCCAGCGCGGCATACAGCTCACCCAGCTGATTCTGTGCGCGGAATTTGATTTCGGCTTGGGGAGAGCTGGGCACAACAAGTCCTTACTGCTAGTGGTGGATTTGGGAGGCGATGTAAAAGCTTAGCGATTTAATGTTTAGAGTGAGCTTTTCGTGGCAATAGTATACTGGCCTCTATTCAGCTTCGCCGAATCGATTGGAGATCAGTGTGCTGATAGCTTCTAGGGCGGCACTTTCATCTGTCCCCTCTATTTCCAGTTCCAGCTCCGTGCCTTTGCCTGCAGCTAGTAACATTAGGGCCATCACACTTTTTCCATCTACGGCTTTACCCTGGCAATGCACTTTAATATTGGAGCAGAACTTGGAGGAAGTCTGCGCGAACTTGCTTGCAGCGCGGGCGTGCAAGCCGAGTTTATTGATGATGGTCAGTTGGTGTTTCTGCATTGCGCTGCTCGACAAAAATCTATTTTTGTTGCTCCCTGTGGCGTATCTGGACGTTATCAAACTCTTTGGAAAATTTCTTTACCAGCTGTTCAACCATATAAACTGATCGATGTCGGCCCCCAGTGCAGCCGATAGAGACACAGGTGTAGCTGCAATTACTTTTCTGGTAGGAGGGCAGCCAGTTTTCCAAAAAGTTGGTGATGTCAGCCTCCATCTTTGCGGTCTCTGGGTGAGAGCGCAAGAATTCAGCGACCTCGATATCCTTACCGGTTTTTTCTCTTAGAGCTGGTTCCCAGTAGGGATTGGGTAGACAGCGTAAGTCAAAAATCAAGTCTGAATCCACAGGCACGCCATACTTGAACCCGAAGGACTGGAAGAGAATCGCCATGCTGTTTGATTGTTCACCAACAACACGATTTTTAATCAGTTCGCGCAGTTGGTGCAAACTCAGGGTGCTGGTATCAACAACCATATCCGCAATGGTTGAGATAGGGGTGAGCAGCTCTTTTTCCTGATTGAGAGCTTCTAGCAAATGGGTGCAATCATTGCTGAGAGGGTGCTTCCGTCTGGTCTCACTGAATCGCTGTACTAAAACCGGCTCGCGGGCATCGAGATAGATAACATCACATTGAACTCCTGCCTCGCGCAAGGACTCAATAACACTGGGAGCCTGTCTTATGTCTTGCCAGAGGTTGCGGGCATCGACGCCCAGGGCCAGGGGTGTGTTTTCTTTTGGCGGTTGTGCCTTGACCCTCTTAACCAGCTCCGGGAGCAGGCTGGTGGGAAGGTTGTCGATACAATTGAAGCCGACATCTTCCAGTAATTGCAGTGCAGAACTTTTTCCGGAGCCGGAGCGTCCACTAATTATCACCAAGCGCATGGAGAGCCCTTTTCTTTGATCAAGTCTTTATTATTTCGCTTGTTGCACTACCTGAACAATGAGGCGAATGTCAGCTCTGAGACTCAGTTACTAACAAAACCTCCTCTAGGCGGCTGCGGTACTATCAATAGCGAGGGCATATAGCTCATCACTACTTTGTGCTTGCCTTAGCTTATCTCTAACCTGGCTGTTGGAAAACAGAGCGGCAATTTCGGCTAGTGTATCCAGATGTTCCTGCTCAGCATCTTCGGGGACCAGAAGAGTAAATAGCAAATCGACAGGCTGGCGGTCGACAGAGTCAAAATCAATGGCGGGCTGGGTGGTACAGAGAACCCCAATGGGGCTATCACAGCCGGGTAACCTGCAATGGGGAATGGCAACACCATCGCCGATACCGGTGGAACCAAGGCGCTCACGGGCGATCAGTTGGTTAAAAACTGTATCGGAGTCGTGTTGGGGATATTGTTCGGCGATGGCCTGGGCAATATTGAGCAGTAGCTTTTTTTTGCTGCTCCCCGCCAGATGGCAAAGGCTAAGGCGGGGAGAGAGTAATGCTTCCAGTGTCATAGTTCAGCGATGGTTCTGCAACTTCTCTTTGTGTTTTTTCAGTTGGCGGTCCAGCTTATCGGTGAGCGCATCAATTGCCGCGTACATATCTCTGTCTTCGGATCCAGCACAGAGGTCGTGACCATTTATGTGTACCGTCGCCTCAGCTTTTTGGATCAGTTTTTCGACGGATAAAATTACTTGCGCGTTGGTGATGTTGTCGTAATGTCTGGACAGCTTCTCCATTTTGTTTTCGCAGTAGCTGCGCATAGGTGAGGTAACGTCGACGTGGTGGCCACTAATATTGATCTGCATGGATTTCTCCTTAAAGGTGCATCACAAGCCGGCGCTCACCCCCTATCGGGTCGCAACCCTACTAGGAAGTGGGCCAGAATGGAAGGATACACTCAAATTTTGGATTTTGGTTGCAGGTTGGGGGCGGAAGGCGCCAGTAGCGTATGACTGGAGGTGGGTTGGGGGTCAAATTTATTGGCTGTGTTTGGGGTGTGACTCAAATGAGCCTCTTTCTCTCACTTGAGGAGGGGATACCCATAGATTCGCGGTATTTCGCTACCGTTCGGCGCGCAACCTTGATGCCTTGCTTGTCCAGCTCCTGAGTGATCTTGTTATCTGATAGCGGCTTTCGAGGTACTTCTGTGTCAATCAGCTTGCGAATTAGGGCTCGAATGGCGGTGGATGACGCATCCTCACCGGAATCTGTACTGACGTGGCTTGAGAAGAAATATTTGAGTTCGAAAACTCCCCGTGGAGTCAACATATATTTTTGGGTGGTCACTCGGGATATGGTGGATTCATGCATGCCAATGGTTTCAGCAATATCTGCCAGAACCATTGGTCGCATTGCCTCTGGGCCTTCCTCAAAAAAGCCTTGCTGCTTATCCACAATGGACGTGGCGACCTTTAGCAGGGTGTCGTGGCGGCTCTGTAGGCTCTTCAAGAACCAGCGGGCCTCCTGCAAGTGATCCCGCATGAAATTGTTTTCCCGGGAGTTATCCGCCCGTTTTACCAAGGAGGCGTAGTGGCCATTAATCCGGATCTTTGGAGTGATTTCTGGATTAAGTTCGACCAGCCAGCGGTGATCCTTACGGGACACAATAATGTCGGGAATGACATAAGCGGGCTGTTCCCCGCTGAACTCCTCACCTGGGTTGGGGGTTAGTGTCTGGATAAGGCGGATCACTTCGCCGAGCTGAGCTTCGTTGAGGCGTGTGCGTCGGGTGAGTTGCCTGAAATCCCTTTTACCAAGTAATTCCAGGTGGCGCTCAATAATGGTCTGCGCCTCCTTTAGCCACAGAGTTTCCGCTGGTAGCTGCTTGAGCTGGAGTAGAAGGCACTCTTGGAGGTTTCTGGCCCCACAGCCAGCTGGTTCGAATTGTTGTACAGCTTTAAGGACTGCAACTACCTCATCTTCTTCGAGCTGAAGGGAGGTGGCTACGTCATCAACGGTGGTATTGAGAAGACCGTTTGGGTCGATGGCGTCAATAAGGTGCTCGCCGATCCATTTATCGTGACTGGAAAGTGCTGTCAGGTTTAATTGCCAGCGCAAGTGGTCTTGAAGTGTGTCGGTGGAAGAGTTGCGCTCAAAATTGGGGTCGTCGCCCTCGGCGGGGCCACTGTAGCTGCTGTAAATGTCGTCCCACTGAGAATCAACGGGCAGCTCTGTTGGAATATCCTGGTTCCAGTCGGAATCACCAACCTCTTTTTCCTCAGCGGCTGCGTGGTTTAAATCCTCCCCTACAGCGGCTGGTGGCTCTTGTTGTGCGTTGCTCTCGGTATTGGCTGTTGCTTGTTGAGCCAGATCTTCACCCTCAGCTTCCAGCATTGGGTTGCTGTCGAGGGCTGCCTGGACTTCTTGCTGTAAATCTAGTGTGGAGAGCTGCAGGAGGCGTATTGCCTGCTGCAACTGGGGGGTCATAGTTAGCTGTGCGCCGAGTTTGAGCTGGAGAGACTGCTTCATAATTTAAAGTTGCAGGCCAGTGCGACAAAGGGTTCGTCAAAATTAACCCGAGATGGCGCAGACTACCTTGGCCCTCAAACTATTACAAGCAATAAGCATGCCGACTATTGCCTGCCAGGAGGTCGATTTCTATGTGGAGTATGATATGTTTTTCGAAATTTTACCTATTGAGTTACGCCTGTCATCATTTGCCATTAAATGGTGAACTCGTGTCCCAAATAGACTTCGCGCACTTGCTGGTTAGCGAGGACATCATCGGGCGTGCCTGAGGCAATAATATGTCCCTCGCTAACGATATAGGCGGTTTCACAGATATCCAAGGTTTCCCTTACGTTGTGATCTGTGATCAAGACGCCAATATCCCTGTCCCGCAAGTGGCGAATAATGTGTTTGATATCGTTCACTGAAATAGGGTCGACACCAGCAAAAGGTTCATCGAGCAAGACAAAGCTTGGGTCTGTAGCCAGGGCTCGTGCAATCTCTACCCTGCGCCGCTCTCCGCCGGATAGAGCCATTCCTAGGCTGTTTTCGATGTGTGTAATGTTGAACTCTTCGAGCAACTCCTGGGCCTGCTCTTCGCGCTTTGCACGATTGAGCCCTTTTCGGGTTTCGAGGATTGCGAGAATATTGTCACGTACTGACAGACGTCGAAAAACAGAGGCTTCTTGGGGTAGGTAACCGATTCCCTTGCGGGCGCGCCCGTGCATTGATAGGCGGGTAATATCTTCGTTGTCGATTAGGACTTGCCCGGCATCGGCCTGCACCAGTCCTGCGATCATATAGAAGCAGGTGGTTTTCCCGGCTCCATTGGGGCCAAGTAAGCCAACGACCTGTCCACTTGAGACGCTGACAGAGACATCTTGGACAACTTTTCTTTTCTTATATTGTTTGGCGAGGTGTAACGCTTGTAGCGTTGGCATAATGAGTCCTGAAATCTAACCGCAGCCGAGACAGGCCGCGGATTACATCATTGTAAATAGCGCTGTTTTACAGGCATTGAAATTTGGGTGGATTACTGATCTGTGTCGGTATTTGTTTCAGTTGGCTCGCTGGATTCGGTGCTCTCAGGTTTCCAGATCATCTCAACTCTGCCTTGACCAGGTTGGCTGCGAGCGCTCATTTGCTCAGTAGCGAGATCGTAGTCGATTTTCTCGGCAGTCAGGGTGTTGCCATCGCGATCGATATAAGCTTGCCCTGTGAGCTGCAGTTCTTCAGAGCTGATGACATACTCTATGCGCTCAGCGCGGGCTTTAACTGGTTCCTCGCTCTCCAGTATCTTTTGCTGGAAGTGCGCGGGGCGGCCCACAGCAATGACCCGGCTGATTTCATCGCTGGCCGTAAAGTACACTTCCACGCGATCTGCCCTGATTTGGAGTGAGCCCTGTGTGATGACCACATTGTCACTATATACCACTAAGTTATTGGCGCGGTCGGCTGACATAGATTCCGAGCCCACAGAGATTCTCTGGGTTCTATCATCAGGTAAAGCCTGTGCTACGGTGGTAATAGCTGCCAGCGTAATCGCAGTGAAGGTCTTAAGCATAGAGGGATAGCGGTTATTGGGTGTCATAGCTGCTCTTCACGTCGGATAGAATTTCCATCCGGTTTTCTTTCAGGTAAGCGCGCATCCCCGTTCCTTTAGTGCGGTTGGGGCCGGAGCTAATAGTAACAACTTTGTCGGTCTCGGCGAATTCCCTGTCAGGGAAGATTGTGATTCGCGGTGTCTCCAATTGGATGCCATTCGGGCCAGGGAGTTCATCAATTTGAACGTCGCCACTAAGTACGATACGTTCTCCTCGATTGAAGGCCACCCCCCTTTTGGACCGAGTTGCCCACTTGGGCTGGTCGTCCGTATAGAACAGCATGCGCGGCTCTTTAAGGTTGGCTCGATCCCGACGTTTAAATTGAAAATAGGTGATTTGCTCTGCATCCACTCGATAAGCTAGGTTGCCTGCCTGGTCAAAATGGCGAGTTTCAGCCCCTTTGATAACAAGGTCCGCAGCCCGATTTTGTTGCTGAGGAGTGGGTCTTTTGCCTAAGAACTGTTCTGGTGGACTCTCGGAAAACCAGAGCCCGGCACTTATAAGCAGAATGACCAGTATGAGAGGCAACCACGAGCGCATCATTTTTCTCCGATATAGGGGGCGAGCGCCGCGTCAAAGGTCCCTTGTGCAATCATAATGCGGTCGCAGACTTCGCGTACAGCACCCTCGCCGCCACGGGCCTCTGTGATCCACAGGGCTCGCTCCCGTACGGGGGGGGCTGCATTAGGTGGTGCGATGGGACATCCGATCTTGGTCATTACCAGTAGATCGGGATAATCATCCCCGACATAGGCGATATCTTCCAGGCGGCATGACTCTTCAGAAAGTAACTCCTGTAGTGCGGCAAACTTGTCCTCCCGGCCCTGAATCAATTTATTGATACCCAGGTCGTGTGCTCGGCGCTCTACAACATTACTGCGCCGGCCGGTAATGATTGCTACACGTACACCAGAGTTTTGCAGCATTTTAATGCCGTGCCCATCCAGAGTGTGAAAGGTTTTGAGTTCGTTGCCGCTATTGTCAAAATAAAGCTTGCCATCTGTCAGAACACCGTCCACATCCAGAACAAGCCAGCGGATATTATTCAGGGAATCATTTAATTTTTGTTCGGGTATCACCGGAGTAATCTCTCTTCGCCTTTGATTGTGAGGGCAAAACCTGCGTATTAATTGTCCGGTATTATCTCAGATAACTCCGGCGCGCAGAATATCGTGCATATGGAGTACGCCGACAGGGTGGTGGGCTTCATCTTCTACTACTAATGCAGTGATTTTGTAGTCCTCCATAATTCTCAGGGACTCTGCAGCGAGAGTGTCAGCAGAAACCGTTTTAGGGCGGCGGCTCATCACCTCTTCCATTACAGCTTTGTCGAGTGCGATTTTTTGATCTATTACTCGGCGCAAATCGCCGTCGGTGAAAACGCCGAGTAATTCACCGTCGCTATTTACAATAGTTGTCATACCGAACCCTTTGCTGGTCATCTCTAGCAGGGCTTTTGATAGCAGCGTCTCTGGAGTTACCTGGGGGAGTTCATCGCCCGCATGCATCACATCCTCAACCTTTAGAAGAAGTCGGCGTCCGAGGGCTCCGCCGGGGTGGGAGAAGGCAAAATCTTCGGCAGTAAAACCCCTGGCCTCGAGCAGGGCGACTGCAAGTGCGTCTCCCATCACCAGAGTAACTGTTGTCGATGAGGTGGGGGCCAAATTGAGCGGGCAAGCCTCTGTGGCTACTGAGATATCCAAATTGACTTCCGCAGCTTGAGCCAGAGGGGAGTCAGTTTTTCCTGCCATGCTAATCAGTGGAATGCCCAGGCGTTTTAGCAGAGGCAGTAGGGTGAGGACTTCAGCGGAGGAGCCAGAGTTGGATATGGCTATGACTACATCATCCCGGGTGATCATACCGAGATCACCGTGGCTCGCCTCGCCGGGGTGAACAAAAAAGCTTGGTGTGCCAGTACTGGCAAGCGTAGCAGCGATCTTGCGGCCAATATGCCCAGATTTCCCCATGCCGGTAACTATCGTACGGCCGCGGCATTGCATGATCATTTCACAAGCACGCTGAAATTCGCCATTAACTCTGTTTTCCAGTGCTGCTACCGCTTCGGTCTCCATGCGGACGGTGCGGCGCCCGGCTTCCAAGATCAGATCCTGTGTCATCAACTGCCTCAAATCGCTTACTAGTGCTTAATAGGTGGTAATCAAGCCGTCTTATTATGCGACAGCTTCAATATTTACTTATGCGACAGCGTGAATAATTTTTGTCATAAGATTCCAGTAGTTTGAGGAAAGCTCAGTTTTTTGCTGTCGTGCTAATCTATATTAGCGGGCTGCTGGCGGCTGAAAAAGCCAGTGTGCTTTTCCTGGGTGTCAAATGACACGCTCGTACACCACCACATTACCGTGTGCGGCCATGGTATAGTTTGCCGTCACCGCTGTCAGCTATGTCACTCAATGGATGATCGACACACTCTCAGTTGGACTGCGGGAAGGTTGGTATGTGGTATTGCTATGGCACTAAATTGCGCCATATGCGTCCAAGGAATGATTTGCTAATTGGAGATAATTTGTGAACGTATCATTTTGGATTGGCCGGTACGGTTTGTCGCGATGGATTAGGTTTGCGCTTTGTGCTGTTTTTGCATCTGCAATAGTGCCTGTAGCTAATGCTGCCCAAAACCCTTATGTAATGATTAAAGGGGTTTCTGATGAGTTGCTGGGGGTGATCCGATCCAATGCCCAGTATGCAAATTCAGACCCACAAAGATACTACAGTGCTGTTGAGGGGGTTTTGACCCCGGTTGTTGATTTTGACTTTATCGCTCGCGGTGTAATGGGGCGCTATGCCAAGCAGGCGACTGCCGACCAACGCTCTCGCTTTACGGATGCTTTTCGTCGCGATCTTGTAGCGACATTTGCTCGCGGTGTGGCAAATTTTGGCGACCTGGATGTAAAAGTGGTCAATCCCGGCACCACACCTCAAGGTAATCGTGTAAATGTGCTGCAAGAAGTTCGCAGTAAAGAGGGTATAACAAAAGTTTCGTATACCTTGGTGCGCAATCGGGCAGGCCAGTGGAAGTTGATCAATGTGATTCTGAATGGGGTCAACCTGGGTAAGACTTTCCGCAGTCAGTTCTCACAGTCAATGCAGACTTATGGGGACATCGACAAGGTGATTTCTAATTGGTCAGCGGCAGACGATGCCGCAAATAAAGTGAGTTGATCCGCGAACTTTGGGGTGCGTAGCTGCGCACTCCGCTTGATTCAAGTACACTTGCGTGCTGTTTTTAACCAATCGCAAGTCCCTCCTATGCAACCAGACGAAATCAAGGCCCTGATCGAAGGGCAAATTCCCGACAGCACTGTTGAAGTGGCTTTTGAAGGTAGTCACCTGATGGTCACTGTAGTGAGCAGTTCCTTTGAAGGTCTGAGTCGTTTAAAAAAGCAACAGCTTGTCTATGCCGCTCTTGGTGAAAAGATCGCCGATGGCACCTTGCATGCCGTGCAAATGCAGACTCTGACCCCAGAAGAAGCCAGTCGTTAACTTGCCATTGCCACTGAGGTGTTGGCTATCTAGAAAGAGATTGAATGGATAAGTTGATAATAGAGGGCGGCAGCCCAATTTCCGGGACTCTGCGGATTTCTGGAGCTAAGAATTCAGCCTTGCCGATATTGGCTGCTGCTTTATTGGCTGACGGGCCTGTGCAAATCGATAATTTGCCGCATCTCAACGATATTACCACCATGATCACCTTGCTCCGGTGTATGGGGTGTGACGTCACTATTGATGAAAAGCTGGGTGTTGAGATTGACCCTCGCTCAGTCAATGACCTGACCGCTCCCTATGAGCTGGTTAAGACGATGCGGGCCTCAATCTTGGTTCTTGGGCCCCTGTTGGCTAGGCATGGGGTTGCGAATGTCTCCTTCCCTGGTGGTTGTGCAATTGGCAGTCGCCCGGTCGATATTCACCTAAAGGGCCTTGAGGCAATGGGTGCTGAGATAACTATCGATGGTGGTTTCATTCGGGCGCGCTCCAATGGTCGTCTTAAGGGAGCCAATATTGTCATGGAGAAAGTGACAGTTGGCGGCACTGAAAACCTGTTGATGGCAGCGGCACTGGCAGAGGGAACTACGACTTTGCACAACGCCGCTCGCGAGCCCGAAATCGTCGATTTGGCAGAGTTCCTTATTGCTATGGGGGCTCAGATTGAAGGGGTTGGCACTGACACCCTGCGTGTTCACGGTGTACCTAAGCTTACCCCCTGCAAGTTCACTGTTATGCCGGACCGTATTGAAACCGGAACCTTCCTTGCGGCAGCTGCTGCGGCGAGGGGCAAAGTGCGCCTGCTCAATACTCGTGCCGATATCCTCGATGCGGTTATGGTTAAGTTCGAAGAGGCCGGAGCTCATATCAGTTGTGGCGACGATTGGATTGAGCTGGATATGAAAGGCAATCGCCCTAAAGCGGTGAGCTTCCGTACCGCGCCTTACCCAGCCTTCCCTACAGATATGCAATCCCAGTTCACAGCAATGAATGCTGTTGCCGAAGGGAAGGGAACTGTAGTTGAGACAATCTTTGAAAACCGCTTAATCCAGGTTCATGAGCTGAATCGAATGGGGGCGGATATCACTCTGGAGGGCAATACAGCAATTGTTACCGGGGTGGAGAAGCTTAAGGGCGCTCCAGTAATGGCTTCAGATCTGCGCGCGTCAGCTAGCTTGGTTATAGCTGGTATGGTGGCGGAGGGTACTACTATGGTAGATCGTATTTATCATATTGACCGCGGCTACGAGTGTATTGAGGAAAAGCTACGACAGCTCGGCGCGAATATTCGGCGTGTCCCTGGCTGATTGCTGCCAAGTTAACCTTAAGAGCCAATGACGGACTGGCATAAATCAAAATGACTGCACAAATTACAATCGCACTGACAAAAGGGCGGATTCTTCAGGAGACTCTACCGCTTCTTAAGGCGGCGGGGTTGGAGCCTACTGAAGACCTAACTAAAAGCCGAAAGTTGATATTTCCGACGAATCGCGAAGGGGTACATCTCCTCCTCCTGAGGGGAGTGGATGTACCAACTTATGTGCAGCATGGAGCCGCAGATATTGGCGTGGCGGGGAAAGACACTCTTCTCGAGCATAGTTCTGATGGTATTTACGAGCCTCTCGATTTGGGCATTGCCCGCTGCCGCCTGATGACAGCTGGTGTCAAGGGCGGGCAACTGCCCAGCGGTCGAATTAAGGTCGCTACCAAGTTTGTGCAAAGTGCCAAAAAGCACTATGCCTCTATTGGTCGTCAGGTTGACATCATTAAGCTGTATGGAGCTATGGAGCTTGCTCCACTAATGAATTTGGCTGACGAGATTGTCGATATTGTAGATAGTGGCAATACGCTAAAGGCCAATGGCCTTGAGGCCCGAGAAACCATCGCGCAAATCAGCAGTCGATTGATCGTCAATAAAGCAGCCATGAAGATGAAATATTCGCCAATCAATAGTTTGATTGAGAGGCTGGCATCGGCTGTGGCACAAACCAAATAGATACCCGAAGCATTATGACGAGCAAAGTAATTCGTCGGCTAAATACGGTCGATAGAGATTTCGATGGCCAATTGAAGCAGCTATTGGCTTGGGAGGCAGTGGCGAATCAAGAGGTCGAAAGTATCGTTGCAGAAATATTGCGGCGTGTTCGCTCCCTTGGTGATAAGGCTGTTATCGAGTTCACCAACCGCTTTGATCATCGGCATCTGGAAAGCGCGAAAGACTTTGCTCTATCGGCCGCTGAGCTTACCGCAGCTCTAGGTCGTATTGGTATCGAGGAGCGCGAGGCCCTGGAGGCAGCCGCTGATAGGGTGAGGCGCTATCACGAGCATCAAAGGCAGGAGTCCTGGCGCTATACGGAAGCCGATGGGACTGTCTTGGGGCAGCAGATTACCCCTATGCAAAGTGTTGGCATTTATGTTCCCGGCGGGAAGGCTAGTTACCCTTCCTCCGTGCTTATGAATGCAATTCCAGCAAAAGTAGCTGGCGTAGATACTGTTTATATGGTGGTGCCGGCTCCGAAGGGGGAGCTGAACGACCTGGTGTTGGCGGCAGCGGCAATAGCTGGAGTGGACCAGGTGTTTACGATTGGTGGTGCCCAGGCAGTAGCGGCGCTAGCCTATGGTACTGAGTCTATTCCCGCGGTGGATAAAATAGTTGGCCCGGGGAATATCTTTGTGGCCAGTGCCAAGCGAGCTGTTTTTGGTCATGTTGCTATCGACATGATTGCAGGCCCCTCTGAAATTCTGGTGATTTGTGATGGGCAAACAAATCCTGACTGGATTGCCATGGATCTGTTGTCACAGGCAGAGCACGATGAACAGGCGCAGTCAATTCTGTTGTGTCCTGACTCCAAGTACTTAGATCGGGTTGAGAGTTCGCTGCAAAGGCTTTTGGTCGAGTTACCTCGGGCTGAGATTGCTTCCCGTTCCCTTGCTGATCGTGGAGCGTTGATCCAAGTGGAGTCCATACAGCAGGCGATCGAAATCTCTAATCGGATTGCACCGGAGCACCTGGAAGTTTCAGTAGATAATCCTGAGGCTTACCTTCCTGAGATCCGGAATGCCGGAGCCATTTTCCTTGGGCGCTATACGGCAGAGGCATTGGGGGATTACTGTGCTGGCCCCAATCATGTCCTTCCTACCAGTGGCACTGCCCGTTTTTCCTCACCGCTGGGAGTTTACGATTTCCAGAAGCGAAGTTCGGTGATCCACTGTTCTGAAAAAGGTGCTGATACCTTGGGGCGTGTAGCGCATACTCTTGCGCTCGGGGAGGGGTTAGAAGCTCATGCCCGCTCTGCGGGTTTTCGGGTCAAGGATCTCTGAGTAATACACCCCGACAGGTTCCTCTATGCGGGGTGTACATAACGCACTTATTCTATAGGGGGGATGCGGGTAGCCTGCCAGGCTAGCGCGCGCCACTCACCGTCCCGTTTAATAAATGTGCCGGTATTAAAGTAGTAGCTTTGTTCACCCTTGCCGCTGTCATTTGCAGATAACTTGAATGCAATGATAGCGATATTCCCTAGCAACCGAATGTCGATCTCCTCGGCGGCATAGCTCGTAGTTACAGGCTCGGTGGGAGATGTTTGCATTCCTTGCATAATCTCGCTTTTTCCAAAGCGTTTTCCTCCGGAGCTGGTATATACCAGATCCTCGGCCCAGAAACGTTGATGGGCCTGGGAATCAGTGGCGGCCTTGCCGATAAAGTTTGTCAGCAATTGGTGTAAGTCCTCTCTATCCCCAGCCATTGCGGGCGCAGTAGAGGTAATAAAGAGTAAGGCTAATACCAGTGAGCGCATAGAGACACTTCCTTATGAATTTACTCTATCGTCGTTTTTGTTTGGGGTTCTTCTGAAACAGTTGCTTCAACTGTGTGGGATGCCCCATCACGAATAAAGGTGATGGAGATGGTGTCGCCGGGACGCAGGGTGGCCATAGTTGCTTCTCCTTGCTTGCCATCGCCGATGGGCAAGCCATCCAGGTGCGTGATGACATCCCCTGGTTGAAGGCCAGCAATATGTGCGGGGCCTTCATTGTAGATGGCTGTCACCAATACACCACCCATGGAATTTAAATTGAACTCTTTGGCCATTTGGGGACTAATGCCGGTGGCTTCAATACCCAGCCAGCCGGGCACGACGCGACCGTAAGCGATAATATCCTGCATTACTTTAAAGGCAATATTGGCTGGAATGGCGAAGCTAATACCGCCGGAATAACCGGATTGATTGAGTATTGAGGTATTGATGCCGAGCAGGCGTCCACGGGAATCAACCAGGGCGCCTCCTGAGTTCCCCGGATTGACTGCAGCATCTGTCTGCAAAAAGTTCTGTAAGTAGCTGCCGGTACCTGAGTTTTCAAGGTGACGGCCTTTCGCACTGATAATACCTTGGGTCACAGTTTGTCCAACACCAAAAGGGTTGCCGATTGCGAGGACGACGTCGCCCACTTGCGCCCTGTCGGGCTCACCAACAGAAATAGAAGTCAGCCCGTCTAGATCAATCTTGAGGACGGCTAAGTCAAAATCGGTATCGCTTCCGACAAGCCTTGCTTGTGCTTCCCGTCCATCAGCTAAAAGAATAACAATGGCATCAGCCTGATCGACGACGTGATGATTGGTTAAAATGTAACCGTTGTCGCTGGCAATGACACCTGATCCAAGGTTGGACTGCATCCTCTGCCTTTGTGGCACGTCCATATTGTCGAATAAACGCCTAAAAAGGGGGTCGTTAAATAGAGGGTGCTGGCGTTTAGGCATGGCCATGCGGGTATAGATATTCACAACAGCGGGACCTGCCACATTGACGGCATGGGCATAGGAAACCGGGCCTTGGATACTGCTTACATCTGTCTTGGGGGCGACACCACGCAGTTGAGGGAATATAACCAAGAGCAGGGCGGCCATGGCAAGGCCTATCAGGGCAGGTAGGGCCCAATCTTGTAGAAATCGGTTCTGGGACACTCGTGACTCCTCTTTGCCCTGATTATACACACGTCCTTAGGGAGAATCGCTGTGGACAGCATGAAGAGAGGGAAAATCTTGTCCTCTCTTGTAGAGCTGATGTCACGATGTAATGGGCAATCTAGAGCTCTGTATTGCTTACAGGTTTCCAATTGCTATGTTTCAAGGAATAAGCCTCCTCTAGTTGGTATCTCGTTTGAAGCTTTTGTGTCGGAGGAACCGCCACTAGCGCCTCATGCAAATTGGTGGCGGTTGTCGTTATATCTGTTTCTAGTGGCTATGCGAGGTGTCAAGGCACTGGACGGTCATATTTCTAGCGTATTCAACAGCGATAGGTAAGGCGTAAAGCATGTAGGCGTTGCGAGAAGGCTCTATATGATATTCGGCTTCACGTGCCGTGTCCGTGCCTATATCGTGGTTGTCTTGTAAGTATTGTGATTTAAAGGCAAACCATCCTGATGTGTTGTTCTCGGTCGGCATATCATCAATTCTGCTTTTGAAGTCGACATTATGATCCTTCATTTCCTGAAAGAGCGCGTCTGCCACACTTAAGTTCCACTCTAAAGCAGCTTTACTTTCCTGATTGCAAGTAGCTTGGTAGCCGATGCCATTAAACATGGGGGCCAAACTTTGCGAGACGAAAACGCCTTTGGCAAAGGTGGCATCTGACTCGGGGGTTAGATATACATTGGCTAATTGTTGAGGCAGTAATGACAAGTTAAGGTTATCGCTCGATGCAGGTTCAGTATGAAAGTAGTAGTGTGCATCGAGAAGGGCAGACAGCTTGCGGTCAAGTTTGTAGTGTACCTTTAGGTTGTTGTGGCCTGGATAGTTTTCTTGCCAGTAATCGGGTGATAAAGCAAAGGCTTCATGCTGACTGTAAAAGTGAGGCAGAAACTCCTCTAAAGCATCCCTTATCTTGGTTTCGTGAACTACTTGCCCATTCTCTATTCTGCCTGTGAGGGCTTTGTGGGTACTAAGCATCGCAGACATTGAAGGAAAAGGTGTACTGGTAAAGTAATATTTCTTTATGTGATCCCGCTGTTCTACTGGTGAGGCGTTTGTGGGGTATGGGTATCTATTCATATGGTAGTAGATGAAATCCTGATAACCTTTCAATGTGTCGAAACTGGCAAGGTCATCAAAAAGAAAATACTCATACATAATTGAGGAAAGGTCCTCCCCATCACTTATCTGTTGCATGACGTCTAGTGCAGGTTTTGTCCAATAAAAAGGAAAGCGTGAGTCCTTACCGCCCAGGTATTGACCTGTAAAGTGGGGGGCGTTGGATATATTTGTTTCGAGTTTGTGAGAAAAGTGGAAGTCCCGGGTGTGTCGATTCGCTTTGCGGGCAAAATCTATATATTTTCGGTCTCCAGAGCGGGCCCAGCTGAAGATACTATTGCGAACAATGTGGTAGTGAGAAATGGTTTGCCGATACCAGTTTGGGTAAATATCAAAGTTGCCCTCAGAATTTTGTGATGGATTTTTCATAAACCGGTTGTAAGGTACTCTCCCATAATCGTACCAGCCGCTAAGTGGATACCATTCACTTTGTGCTAAATAATGATCAAACCATTGTGAACGCAAATTCTCGAGATTTTTGTTGTAATCGACCCCTTGGAGGTAGGTAGCCATTACTGGAAATACAGCGTTATCAACATGCGTAATGTATTCGGGGTCAATGTAAGCCAGGTGTGGTGAAATTAGGGTTTGAAGGAGATAGTTTTCTATGATGGTGTTGTCGGAATCTTGGGGGGGGAAGGATATCCGTAATTTGTGAGTGCGGGCAGTGCCTAAATGAAAGGGTTTTTCTTCATAGTGATTGACCACATCCTCAGGGCTGTTGAAGTCTTCCATCTCCGAGATTGTTTGAACATATGTCTTAGGGAAGCTATCAAGAATGGATCTTAGTTTGTAGTCAACGTGTTGAATGTACTCTTCATCTTCAGTGGACCAAAATATGAAAGGGGATGGGGGTGTAGTTAGGCTGCTGTTTTCGGTGGTTAACGTGTTTTCAGCCCGCTCCTGGCTAGATGCAAAGAGCTCAAACTGATCAGTAGGCTCTAACATTATTCCTAGCTCTCTATATTGAATTTTCTCCTTGATGTTAAATAAAGTGTGTTCAATATCGATGATGTCAGAGTTGTGTTTTAGTGTAAATCTGACTTGAGCCTCGGCTAATATTGTATCGCTCTCTGTTACGTAATTCGCTCTTCCGGTGATGATTATTCGTAGAGGACTATCACGTTCAACCTTCCAGTGAACGTTGTCGATTAACTTGGATGTTGTGGTGCAGTCACTTGAATCGCAGTCTGAGCTATCTTTCAAATAAAAGTGAGGAAGTATTGAGGTGCTTAAAATGGGCTCGGGAATTTGACTGCTGGACTGCTCGATGTTCTGAGGAAATAGAGAGGTATTGTTAAATGCTAGTCGAATTTTTCCTGTGTTAATAGTTATGGAATTATCTTCCATATTTTCAATGGTGATCCCACCTTGAAAGGTATTTTCTCTTGGGTTTTGCTGGGGGGCGAGATTGAGCTCACACCCAGAATATTCAGGAGACCACTGGTATTCAACCCAGGCCCAGCGAACACTTCCATCGCTCCAAACATTTTTTACCTCTTGGTGAGAGGGAGCATCTTCTTCCTGTTCCGCCTGAGTACAAGTTACCCGAGTGTTGAGTAAGTCGGATTGACTCATGACACCTTTTCTAAATGGGATGCCAAAGCCGAGTATCGCTGGGAAATTGTTATCACCTCCCCCAAAGCGTTGGTCGGGCAAGGCTACTTCAATGTTAATCTTGCTGGGAAGAGGAGGTGGTTCAGATGTGGCAATAGCATTACCGCTAAAGGTGAGTGAGGCTAGTAGCGCCATCCCTGTAGTTGCGATTGTTTTATGTCTTATAGGCAGCACTTTTACATTCATTGGATTCAAGTTGGTGATCTCCATATTGAGTGTTATCTCAAGATCTAGGTGGCCCCCTTAAAAGTTGGCTAGTCGCCTCTGGGTGCTAGGGGGATTTACCGTGATAGCTGATTACCTCTTGCATCAATTATTGGCACTTACGGGTGTCACTAATTGATAAATAAATAGTAATAATTTGATTAATGAGTTTGGAGTACTGCTGGATTACTGATCATTACACGTCAAAATTGGGGGCATACTAAGTAGGTGGGATTTTCTAGTGCTTAGTGGGCGCTTTGCCCTGCTCTTGGGTGCTGGGGCCTAAAGCTTCTCTATCTGTGCGTATAATATGGCCCATGTATCCTTTTGACATTGGTCGCTTACGATAGGTGCGTATAATGGCCAATCGAAATTTTAAGACTAACCGGTAACTACTGTTTTTGGAGACCTAAATGTCCCTAGTTCGCCCCCATGGCAGCGTTGAACTTCAGCCACGCTTTGTATATGACAGTGAGAGGCATCACCAGCTGATGCATGAGGCGGAGTCCCTGCCGTCAATCGTGGTCAGTTCGGCAGCCGCCGCTAATGCGGTAATGCTCGGGGCAGGATACTTCAATCCGTTGCACGGCTACATGAATCTGGCAGATGCTATGAGTGTTGCTGAAACCTTGCGCACAGTAGATGGCCTGTTCTGGCCGGTGCCAGTTGTCAATGTTGTTAAAGACGCCAGTGAAATTGAGGGCGCCTCCCGTATTGCCCTGCGCGACCCGAATGTCGAGGGTAACCCGGTTCTCGCCGTAATGGATGTTGAGGCGATCGAAACCATTTCAGAAGAGCAAATGGATACCATGGCTGAGCAGGTGTTTGGCACTCTGGATGAGAAACACCCCGGTGTCGCAACCTTTAAATCTGCGGGTCGAACCCTGATATCGGGCCCGATCGAAGTGCTGAACTTTAGCTACTTCCAGAATGACTTCCCAGATACTTTCCGCACTGCGGTAGAGATTCGCAATGAGTTCAAGGAGCGTGGCTGGAATAAGGTTGTAGCCTTCCAGACTCGCAACCCGATGCACCGCGCGCACGAAGAGCTGTGCAAGATGGCCCTAGATGGGGTGGAAGCCGATGGTGTGCTGATTCATATGCTGCTTGGCCAGCTGAAGCCCGGTGATATCCCTGCTCCGGTGCGCGATGCTTCCATTCGCAAGATGGTAGAGCTGTACTTCCCGGCGAATACTGTGATGGTAACCGGCTACGGCTTCGATATGCTGTATGCTGGCCCGCGCGAAGCGGTATTGCATGCGGTATTCCGCCAGAACTGTGGCTGTAGCCACCTGATTGTCGGTCGTGATCACGCCGGCGTTGGCGATTACTACGGCGCTTTCGATGCTCAGACAATCTTCGATGAAAAGGTGCCCGAAGGCGCTCTTGAGATTGAGATTTTCCGTGCCGACCACACCGCTTATTCCAAAAAGTTGAATAAGGTGGTGATGATGCGTGATGTTCCTGATCACACGAAAGAAGACTTTATTCTGCTTTCAGGTACTAAAGTGCGTGAAATGTTGGGTGATGGTATTGCGCCGCCCCCAGAGTTTTCTCGCCCTGAAGTGGCGCAGATTTTGATGGATTACTATCAAAGCCTGTAAGTACTGAATAAAAAAGGCGGGTGATTACCCGCCTTTTTTATTTCTTGGAAATCTGCGTTTCATCATCTCGTACAGCTTGTTAATTATTAGCTGCTCTCATGGGCTTCTTTTTCGAGTCCGTAGTCCTCAGCAAGCGTGCCTTTGGCGCCAGGTTCCTTGGGGGCCCAGTCGCGAGGTGGCTCTATATCCTGTAATTTCTCATCGTTGTCTTTTAATTTTCCACTGCCGGCTTTTAGCATCTGGCGGCCAATATCCTGGCTGGATAAACGCAGCGCACTATTGGATAGGTATTCGTGAACCTCTTTATAGCTCTCGGTGAGGTTGTGAACAAGTTGTGACGTTTGGTCAAAGTGATCGTTGACCTGCAACTGGAAATCTTCGAGTTTGTTGTTGGCTTCGCGGAGTCTCTGCTCCAGTTCCTCTGAGCGCTCCACACTGGTGCGCCCGCGCACAGCCAGGAATGCGAGGAATGCACCCAGGGTCATACCGAGGACGCCAACTAGAATTAATACCGATGTAGAGTGCACTTACTACCTCCTCAACTTGCTTTTTTATTGTACAGATCGCCTCGCGGAGAGATGAGGCTGCCAATTTTGGCCCAGCCGGTTTCTGCACTTTGGGTAGCCCGCGTTCGTGGCTATTGCCCCTCATAATAGAGAGGCCAGTATACGCGATTATTACGCTGACAATTAATGTTGTCGGTCAATTGCGACAGAATGGTTAGTGCCTGGTTCCAGTTTGCGGGGAGGGCTGGCTATTTCGGGTGGTTGCACTGTTGTAAAGGATGCCAGCCCCGTCGCTCTGCGGTCTATGCGTAGATTGGTTGAATTTGATAGAGTGCGCGCCAGTTATTCAGTAGTCGAAGAAATTTTCCTCTATGTTGCCCGCCAAACCACTATTTTCTTCCCCTCTTGAGCGTTATGAGAGTGATCTTCAGCGCCCTGACTTTGTTGAGGATCAATCCCAGCGTCAGGCAGTCGAGGAGTTGCAAGATCTCCATCGGCGTCTGGTGGCCCGGTCTGAGCGCGGTGCGATCGTCAGTTTCTTGTCCCGTATTCGCAGTCGCGCTAATGAGCCCGAGAAGGGCCTCTACTTTTGGGGTGGGGTAGGCCGCGGAAAAACCTACCTAATGGATGCGTTTTTTGAGTCCCTGCCGTTCGCGGAAAAACAGCGCACCCATTTCCATCGCTTTATGCGTCGAGTTCATCAGGATCTAAAGGAGTACGCAGGGGAGAAGAATCCTCTGGAGAAGGTGGCGGATAAGATTGCCCGCCGCGCTCGGGTGCTCTGCTTTGATGAGTTTTTCGTCTCAGATATTGCCGATGCCATGATATTGGCAGGTCTGTTGGATGCGTTGTTCCGTCGGGGAGTAGCCCTGGTGGCGACCTCGAATATTGTGCCCAAAGGCTTATATAAAGATGGGTTGCAGAGGGTACGGTTCCTTCCGGCCATCGATCTGCTGGAGAAGTACACCAAGGTGGTTAATGTCGATAGCGGTACCGATTACCGGCTGCGCACCCTGGAGATATTGGAGTTATATCATTCTCCGCTGGGACCTGAGGCGGATAGCAGTCTGGAGCAGAGTTTTTCGCAGCTGAGTGTTAGCGGCTGCGAAGCTCGTAGCGAAGTTCAGCTGCAAGTGGAGGGGCGCCCAATTCGAGCCTTGAAAGTAGCGGATGATGTTGCGTGGTTTGATTTTGTGGATCTATGCGATGGGCCGCGATCGCAAAATGACTATATCGAGCTGGCCAGGGAGTTCCATACGGTGCTTCTGGGGTCGGTGGTCAAGTTTGATGAGCGTATGGATGCCCAGGCGCGTCGCTTCATTAATCTAGTGGATGAATTTTACGACCGGTGCGTGAAGTTGGTGATTTCTGCGGAGGTTCCAGCTGAGGAGCTGTACGTCGGCCGGAATCTTAAGTTTGAGTTTGAGCGCACGGTGAGCCGGCTTTTGGAGATGCAGTCCCGCGAATATCTGGAGCGACCCCATCGCCCCGAATAAGTCTGTCGAGTCGGGGTAAATTCCGCTTGAAAAGCATACACTCCTTTTGTACTATCCGCGCTCTTTTGTGGGACGGCCCCTAATTCTGGGGGTCATATTACAGGTGTTTATAACATGAAGACTTACAGTGCCAAGCCAGAGGCGGTAAAACGCGACTGGTACATTGTTGACGCTGCGGACAAGACCCTCGGCCGTATTGCTGCCGAGATCGCAACCCGCCTGCGCGGCAAGCACAAGCCTGAATACACGCCCCACGTGGACACTGGCGATTACATCATTGTAATCAACGCAGAAAAGGTTCGCGTGACCGGTAACAAGGCCAAAGACAAGATCTACCACAGCCACTCCGGCTACCCTGGTGGTCTTAAATCCATCAGCTTCGAAAAGCTGATCGAAAAAGCGCCCGAGCGCACCGTTCAAAGCGCCGTTAAAGGCATGCTGCCGAAAGGTCCTTTGGGTCGTGCCATGTTCAAGAAGCTGAAAGTATACAGCGGCAGTGAACATCCTCATGTGGCTCAACAGCCGATTGAACTGGCGATCTAAACGGGAATAAATCTGATGGCAACTACTCAATACTACGGTACCGGCCGCCGCAAGACCTCTACTGCTCGTGTATTCCTCACAGCAGGCGAAGGTAAGATCACCGTAAACGGTCGCACTCTGGACGAATACTTCGGCCGTGAAGTGGCTCGCATGATCGTGCGTCAGCCGCTGGAAAAGGTTGAAATGGTCGAGAAATTCGACATCACTGTTACTGTTAAAGGTGGCGGTTCCTTTGGTCAGGCGGGTGCTATCCGTCACGGCCTGACCCGTGCCCTGATGCAGTACGACGAAGCGCTGCGTCAACCGCTGCGCGCCGCTGGTTATGTTACCCGCGACGCCCGTGAGGTTGAGCGTAAGAAAGTGGGTCTGCGCAAAGCGCGTAAGAAGCCGCAGTTCTCCAAGCGTTAAGCTTTCTTTTTTGGCCCGGCTTTTGCCGGGCTTTTTTATATTCCCGTATCTGTGGTTATCCAGCGCTCTTATGACTTTTGCTGGATTTATCGCGGTTTCGCCGCGTGATTCCCGACGTTCCCCATAGCATTGCCTTGTATCAAATTGGCATTTTCTTTAACATTGCGCCGATTTGTATCCGCTTGATTTGTGGGGTTTATTCGCGCGGGCAATCTGCCGGGGCGGGACTTCTTTCAAGACTTTTTGGGTTTGGGCCAGCGAATCTCCGGGCTATCGGGGTCGCTGTGATGGGAGAACTACGTCATGAGTGATGACGGTGTAAATGTAGGACGGCGCCGTTTTCTAACCGCTGCCACCTCAGTTGTTGGTGGCGCGGGTGCGGTGGGGGTTGCCGTTCCCTTCGTCGCTTCCTGGAAGCCGAGTGCCAAGGCGAAAGCTGCGGGCGCTCCGGTTAAATACAACATTAGCAAAGTTGAACCGGGCCAAATGGTCACTGTAGAGTGGCGAGGTAAGCCGGTCTATGTTGTGCGCCGTACCGATGAAATACTGCAAGACCTGGAGAAAGTGGAGCCTCTACTGCGCGACCCTAACTCCGAGGAATCTATCCAGCCAGCTTATGTAGATCCGGAAAACCGCTCTATCAAGCCAAAGCTGTTGGTGTTGGTTGGTCTGTGTACGCACCTTGGCTGCGCGCCTATGTACCGCCCGGAAGTGGGTGCTGCCGATCTGGGTGGCGATGAGTGGATGGGTGGCTTCTTCTGTCCCTGTCACGGTTCCAAATACGATATGGCTGGCCGTGTTTATACCGGTGTTCCCGCGCCTACCAACCTGGAGGTGCCGCCTTATTCCTATGAAAACGACGATGTAATCGTGATTGGCGTAGACCAGGAGGGCACCGCATGAAATGGCTCGCAGATTTCGGTGATTGGGTAGATCAGAGACTACCCATTTACCAGGCCTGGGATAAGCACATGGGCAAGTACTACGCGCCCAAAAACTTTAACCTGTGGTATTTCTTCGGCGTTTTCTCCCTATTGGTCCTGGTCAACCAGCTGTTGACCGGTATTTGGCTCGTTATGAGCTACAACCCCTCTGCCGAGGAGGCATTTGCCTCGGTTGAGTACATCATGCGCGATGTGGAGTGGGGTTGGCTGATACGATATCTTCACTCCACAGGTGCGTCTGCCTTCTTCGTGGTGGTGTACCTGCATATGTTCCGCGGTTTGATGTACGGCTCTTATAAGCCGCCCCGCGAGCTGGTGTGGATCTTCGGTATGTGTATCTACCTGGTGCTGATGGCAGAAGCCTTTATGGGTTACGTATTGCCCTGGGGCCAGATGTCCTACTGGGGTGCCCAGGTAATTGTTTCCCTGTTTGGAGCAATTCCCGGTATTGGCGATAGCCTGGTTGAGTGGATTCGCGGAGACTACCTGATCTCTGGTATTACCCTGACTCGCTTCTTCTCCCTGCACGTTATTGCACTGCCGCTGGTGCTGGTATTGCTGGTAGTTCTGCATATCCTGGCGTTGCACGAAGTGGGTTCCAACAACCCAGACGGCATCGAGATCAAGAAGAACAAGGATGAGAATGGCATCCCCAAAGACGGTATTGCTTTCCACCCTTACTACTCTGTTCACGATCTGGTAGGTATTGCGGTATTCCTGTTTATCTTCGCAACTGTTGTGTTCTTCTTCCCGGAAATGGGCGGCTTCTTCCTGGAGCACGCTAATTTCGAAGAGGCGAACCCTCTGAAGACGCCACCGCATATCGCACCGGTTTGGTACTTTACGCCGTTCTACGCAATCTTGCGTGCCGTAACTATCGATATTGGTCCTCTGCCGGCTAAGTTCCTGGGTACTGTTGCAATGGGTGCTGCTATTGCAATTCTGTTTGTACTGCCTTGGTTGGATAAGAGCCCGGTTCGCTCGATCCGCTACAAAGGGTGGTTGCCCAAGGGCTTGCTGCTCCTGTTTGCCGCAGTGTTTATTATCCTCGGTTACCTGGGTGTTAAATCTCCAACTCCGGGGCGTAACTTCCTGTCTCAGGTGGGAACCCTGTTCTACTTTGCTTTCTTCATGACCATGCCTATTTGGTCTAATCCGAAGGCACGCAAAGGGCTGGGATCGTGGATTGTTAGTGGGGCTTTTGCAGTACTGTTCCTGTGGATGGCATTCGCAAACTTTACTTTTGGCAATGAAGATGCGAGTAAGAACGGTTTTGTGAATACCTTTGTGGGTATTGCAGCCCTGTTGCTGGCTGGATTCTTTGCAATACTGCCTTGGTTGACTAGCCGCGATGAGGTTTACCCAGAGCCCGAGCGTGTAACCAGCCCGTCTGGTGGTAAAACTTTCGGCATCCTGTTTATCGGTATTATCGTTGTTGGCCTGCTGACCTTTATCCCGATTAAAGCGGTAGGTGCAGAATCTGAGGTGGAGCTGGATCACATCAACATCGACCTGCGGGACAAACCGTCCCTGCAGCGCGGTGCCAAGTACTTCGTCAACTACTGCATGGGTTGTCACAGTGCTAATTACTCCCGTTGGGAGCGTGTGGCCACTGACCTGGATATCCCGGTTGAGTTGATGATGGAGAACCTGGTTTTGGGTGACGACAAAATCGGCAGCCTGATGACGATCTCCATGCGTCCAGATGATTCCAAAGTATGGTTCGGCGCCGCGCCGCCGGACCTGACGCTGGTTGCTCGTTCTCGCTCACCGGAATGGCTCTACACTTACCTCCGCAGCTTCTATAAGGACGACAGTCGTGCTACCGGGGTAAATAACAAGGTCTTCCCGAGTGTGGCCATGCCCCACGTTCTGATGGAGCTGCAAGGTTTGCAGGAGTGTGCCCCTGGTCCCAAGCGCGACCACGGCAAAGTTGTCCGCGATGAGCTGGGCAACCCGATTATGGATGCCGCCTGTGGTAGCCTGGAAGTCGGTAAGGTGAAAGGCTCTATGACACCGGAAGAGTTTGATGGGGCAATGTATGACCTCGTCAACTTTATGGAGTACATTGCTGAGCCGATGGCTGAAGATCGCAAACGTGTAGGCTTCTATGTGCTGGCGTTTATTTTTGTGTTCTTTATCTTCGCCTGGTTGCTGAACCGCGAATACTGGAAAGACGTGCACCACTAAAGCCGTCGCTAGTTTGTCTCTAATGGGTGGTGGGTTTACTCACTGCCCTTTTATATTTTGAATAAAAGGTCGGCTCTAGCCGGCTTAAAGTTTGAGGTAGTTTGAACATGGGTGTGCCTACCAACAAGCGCTCCTCGATGACCTTCTTCTCCGATGGTCGCAGCCACTATAGCCACCGAGTACGTATCGTACTTGCAGAGAAAGGGGTTTCCGTCGATATCACCGATGTGGACGCCGATGATAAACCAGCTGAACTCGCTGACCTCAATCCTTACAACTCCCTGCCAACCCTGGTAGATCGCGACTTGGTTCTGTTCGAGACCAAAGTGATGATGGAGTATCTGGACGAGCGTTTTCCGCATCCGCCGCTGCTGCCGGTTTACCCGGTTGCCCGCGCGCAGAGCCGCCAGATCATGCATCGTATCGAGCGCGACTGGTGTCCTTTGGTGGACAAGATCCTTGCCGGTGGTAAGGACGCGGCCTCCGCTCGCAAAGAACTGCGCGACAACCTGGTTGGCATCGCTCCGATGTTTACCGACCTGCCGTACTTCTTTAATGAAGAGTTTTCTCTGGTAGATTGCTGCATGGCTCCGCTGTTGTGGCGCCTCGAGCAGTTTGAAATCAGCCTCCCGAAAACAAAGCAGGTTAAGCCGTTGCTGGACTATATGGACCGCCTGTTTGCCCGCGAGGCATTCCAGCAGAGTCTGACCGAATACGAACGGGAAATGCGTTGAGGGGATACTGGTGAGCAAGCCGGCCATGACATCCAATCGTCCCTATATTCTGCGGGCGTTTTACGAGTGGATAACCGATAACCGGTGCACTCCTTATATTCTGGTTGATACGCACCTCCCCGGTGTTTTGGTGCCGCAACAACATGTGAACGACGATGGTCAGATAGTGCTGAACATCTCGGAATCAGCGGTTGCCAGTCTGACTATGGATAATTACGCCATCAGGTTTAACGCCCGTTTTGGCGGGGTTCCGACAGATATCCAAGTTCCAGTGGGGTCTGTGGTCGGAATCTACGCGCGGGAAAACGGGCAGGGGATGGTATTTGAGGCCGAGGAAACTCCAGAGCCGCCCGAACCGACGCCACCCACCAGTTTGGGTAAAAAATCGGTGAAAAAACCGGCTCTGCGTGTCGTTAAATAGTGCTCCTTTTCGCTGGTAGGGCAGATTTCTGAAGCCCTGCCAGTTCCCTTCCTCCACTTTTGTGACCCGGTTCTGGGTATACGCTTGTCCCAAGTCCGTATAATGTCGCGTTATCTTTTATTGCCGCGAATGTCATGCCGCCGTACCTTCAATGGCTGCGCTTTATTTGGCTGCCAGGGATGCTTCTGGTGCTTCTCGTTGCGCAGTATCTTCCCTGGATCGATCTGACCCACTTATACAGTCCGCAGCTGCCTGTGTTGCTATTGGCTATGGCAGCATTGCTCAGTTTTGGTTTTCGCTCAAGCCGGGTTGCGCTTTCAGCGCTGCTTATCATGACCCTATACATCGCGGCTCACTCCCAGTTGCTCCCCAGCTTGCACAGGGATCTCCCGCTATATCTCTCACTGGTTGCGGTAAATCTTGTTTTGTTTACTTGCAGTCGCGATCGCAGTGTCTTCAGTATTTTTGGGCTGCTGTGGGGCCTGTTTTTGCTGGCTGAGGGGGTGGGTTTTGTCTTGCTCTACGATTGCTGCGCGCCGCTGAAGCTGGCATTTCCGGTCGAGAATTTGCCCAGGGGGTTGTCCGGGTTTTTACCCGACGCATTTTCGTTGCCACAATTGATTGGCAGTGTCTCCGCTCTCGGTGCTTTTGCCTTACTTTTTCTCTACCCTGGCCCCACCGCTATGGGTCTGTTTAGTTGTTCTATTTTGCTGCTGTGTAGTGTTTGGTTGAGCCTTCCTCTCGAGTTTACCGGGTCTGTAGCGGGAATATTGTTGGTCGCTTCGCTGCTTGGGGCCAGTTATGAATTGGCGTTTCGCGATGAACTGACTGGGCTTCATTCCAGGCGGGCCTTCCGCTATCAGATGCTGACGCCAGCATGGAATTACAGTCTTGCCATGGTTGATATCGATCATTTTAAGAAGCTGAATGATCGCTATGGGCACCAAGTGGGTGATCAGGCTTTGCAAATGGTTGCGGCTCAACTCGCGCGCCACTCTCACGGTACCGTGTTTCGCTATGGCGGCGAGGAGTTTGTTATTTATCTTCCGGGCCGCAGTCGCGAGGCGAAAGAAGCTTTATTGGAAAAAATCAGGGAGAAAATCTCAAGCTACCCACTGCGCCTAAGGTCATCGGGGCGTCTTGCCGCAGGGGCCTCGCTCAGGGGGAAGGGTGGAGGGAAGCCAGTAAAAGTTACTGTGAGTATTGGCGTTGCCCACCGCAATAAAAAACTAAAGAAACCCGAGAGTATCCTTAAAGCGGCTGATCAAGCGCTTTATAAAGCAAAGCGCAGCGGGCGAAATTGCCTGTCTGTCCACAGCTGATATAAATCAAGTAAATTTGAAAGTGACGCTTAATTCCCTTTTGGCATTGGTCAATCTGTTGTGCGCCACCGATACTGCAAAGCAGGGTATTGGAAGGGAGATTTGGTGTGCGGATACTCAGTCATACAATAGGTATTCTTACCAACCCGGAAAAAGAGTGGAAAGCGATACGCGCTGATCGACATTCTTTTTTTGAGGTGTTTGTAACTCATGTGCCGCTTCTGGCGTTGATTCCTACCGTGGCCGGTTACTTTGGGGTTACCCGGGTAGGCTTCCAGGTTGGGGGGCATCTGGCAAAGCTGACACCTGAAAGTGCGGCTGTTCTGTCGGTTGTTACTTATTTTGCATTGCTGGTTGGCGTCTATTGCCTCGGAGAGTTTATTAACTGGATGGCACGATCCTACGGGGTTGAGGGCGATGAGCCCACGCGCCATTATGAAGGGACGGCACTTGCGGTGTTTATTACTACGCCAATCTTCCTGGCGAGTATCGTCGTTCTTTATCCACACCCCTGGCTCACGATGGCGTCGGTAGGCATTGCCGGGATGTATTCTATTTACCTGGTCTTTGCCGGCATTCCGATCCTGATGAATATGAATAAGGATCGGGCTTTTCTATATGCTTGTGCAGTATTAACCGTTGCCCTGGTAATGATGGTTACGGTGCTTATTGGCTCCGTCATTTTGTGGAGTGTGGGCATCGGTCCGGTTTATCAGCACCACGCCCATTAAGAGTCTGCAGCGCCAGCATTTGTGCTGGCGTTGTGCGGCTATCTGGCCTTATCGATAATCGGTGGCATAGGGCAGTCCAGGCTGTCAGCGACGGCCCTTAACAGTTCGATCTCCTCCGCTTTAATTACCCCATTGTGATTCAAGGTGATTACAATCGCTTTCAATAAGTTGGGTCTCTCCAGGGGCGGGATAAGGCTGGCGATGGCAATGGCCTTGTCCAGTCGTGGCAGGGTGATATCAGCGATGCCGGGTAGCGGGGTTATTTCAAGGTTGAGAGCATTGAGACCCTTCTCATAAGCACGTTTTGCTGGAAGGTATTGGCTGTTTCCCGCATGGGCGATGGCTGCAATGATAAATCGTGAAGCATCTTTGTTGGCATGTTTGCTATGGGACAGGCGCTGTCGATCTGGAGCGCCGTCGAGCGCGTGCATTAATACCCGGTATAGGGCCCACTCCCAAACTTCAACTTTCCCATCGCTGTGTAGAAGCTTGATAAGGTTTCGTTTAAAGATCTGGTACTGCTGAGGGACTAGGGCGCGCAAGGCAGGGATACATAGGTCTATCAATGCGAGGCGAGCGTTGCTCGGCAGTGATTCCATTTGTGGTGTGAGTTTTTTCATCTCGCGGATAACAGCGGGATGGGCAATTTTCTCCAAGAGGTTTAGCTGTTTGTCTCGCTCGGTTTTATCCTTGTGCAGAAGAAGGTAGTAAACCAGTGCCCGGGCGGTAAAAGGTTCGTGTGCAGCCTGTTGGATCAGAGGTGGAATAGAACCCAGCAATTGATGCCCAAGCTCAACTTGGTGTGTATCTGGTTTGGCAATGCTGTTGTCCACCGCATCCAGAGCAGCCTGGAAAGGCGTTGTAGGAGCGGCCATGGCGAACTGAGGATTTTGCAATTCACTGGGTTTTACAGTCTGGGCTTCACTTTTTACCTGTTCTTCCGTATTGGAGAATAGGCCATTCCAGGCGGGTTCTAGCCTCTTGATGCGCACTGGCAGTGGAGGGTGAGTGGCAAAAAGGCTGAGCAGGGAGCGTTTTACCCCAACCGCGAACAACATATGGTTAAACTCTGCTGCGTTGGGGCTGCTGAGTTCTGAGCCTAAATCGTGGCCACCGATCTTTTTCAGTGCGTTGGCAATGCCGAGGTTGTTGCGAGTAAATTGTACTGCGGAGGCGTCGGCAAGAAACTCCCGTTGCCGACTGACTGCGGCCTTGATCAGGTTGCCGATTAGCGTACCGGCGTAGCCGAGGATAATCAGAGTTATTCCCAGGCCTAGTAGCGGATATCTTATGGGGGTTACGCGCCTGTGGGGCGCCGGGCTTCTGATAAGGAGCTGCCCCAAAAGTCCAATAATTAAGATTCCGTGCAGCAGCCCGGTGATCTGGGTGTTTAGACGAATGTCTCCATTGAGAATATGACTGAACTCGTGGGCAACAACGCCCTGTAGTTCCTCCCGGGTAAGCTTTTCCAGGGAGCCCCGCGTCAGGCCAATAATGGCGTCGGTAGGGTTTTGGCCAGCGGCAAAGGCATTGATGCTGCTGTCCTCAATGATGTAGACATCGGGTACCGGAATACCTGTTGCAATAGCGATCTCTTCCACAACATTGAGTGCTCTCTTTTCCCGCTCAGTCCGCGCGGAAGTATTAAGCTTGTACCCTCCCAGGGATTCCGCCACAGCCTTTCCCCCAGAGGATAATTGATGGAACTTGTACAGACAGCCCAGAATAACGACGGTACCGATAACAAAGGCTATTGAGCCAAGGGTCTCCCAGCCCAGAAGTTGCACAACTTCAAAGGGAGTAAATGGTTGGCCGCGAGACAGTGACACCATGGCTGCTGTAGCCAGGGTACTCAAACTGATTAGGGCAGTGAGGGCCAGGCTGAACAGGAAAACCAGCAAACGACTGCTGTGCTTGGCTTTGTCCTGGTGAACGTAAAAGTTCATATTTAAAACTCGATACGTGGCGCGACTTGAAAGGTTTCTGAGTCTGCAAACTCAAGCAGTTTGGCGTTGGCTCTGTGGCCAAAAAAACCGGCCAGAAATACTGGGGGGAAGCTCTGCTTGTAGATGTTGTAGCTGGTGACGCAGTCGTTAAAAGCTTGGCGTGCAAATGCCACGCGGTTTTCGGTGCTGTTTAACTCCTCGTTGAGTTCGCGAAGGGTCTGGTCGGCTTTCAATTCCGGGTAGGCCTCAATCACCATATTCAGGCGACCCAGAGCGCTGTTGAGAAGGCCTTCTGCGCAGCCGAGCTTATCGATAGCGGCCGGATTGGTAGGGTTTTTAGCGGCAGATTTAAGGTCTGAAATTGCGGTATTACGCGCACTGATTACCGCTTCCAGGGTTTCCCTCTCGTGATTTAGGTATGCCCTGGCACTCTCTACCAGATTTGGTACCAGGTCGTGGCGTCGCTTTAACTGTATCTCTATCTGCGCAAAAGCATTTTCGCTGTGGTTTTTCAGTGAAACCAGTTTGTTAAAGATACTGATGATGAAAAAGAACAGTGCGATGACCACCGCCAGCACAATAAGTTCCGTAGACCCCATAACGCTCCCCTATTTATCCCTGTTGGTGGCGTAAATAGTAACACGATGGGCTGATACTGATACGCACCGGCCGCACCCCTGGCGGAGCGGGGTGGGGCTTCGGCTATAATGCGGCGACATTAAAACAATTGCCGCCACCACAGTGATGACGGCACAGAACTTGGAGCAGCCAGAATGAGTGATGTAACTTCGGACCCTGTAGTGATTGTCGGAATGTCGCGTACGCCAATGGGCGCTATGCAGGGCAGCCTTTCAACCCTCACTGCCCCGCAGTTGGGTGCTGCGGCGATTCGCGCAGCCCTTGAGGACGCGGGTGTGGCACCTGCCGATGTGGATGAAGTGCTGATGGGTTGTGTGCTCCCGGCAGGTGTCGGTCAGGCTCCGGCACGCCAGGCATCACTGGGTGCAGGCATCCCTGTCGGCACTCCTTGCACCACTGTTAACAAGGTGTGTGGCTCCGGAATGAAGACTGTGATGATGGCCCGCGATGCCCTGCTGATGGGTGAGGGTAAGGTTATCGTTGCTGGTGGTATGGAAAGCATGAGCAATGCCCCCTACCTGCTGGCCAAGGCCCGCTCTGGTATGCGCCTCGGTCATGGAGAGGTCAAAGATTCCATGTTCCTGGATGGCCTGGAAAATGCTGCAGATGGCAAGCTGATGGGTACTTTCGCCGAATCTACTGCCGATAAGTACGATTTCACCCGCGAAGAGCAGGACGCTTTTGCCCTGGAATCTCTGGCGCGTGCCCAGGCCGCGATTGAAGGTGGTGATTTTACTCGTGAAATCTCCCCGGTCACGATTGCCTCTCGCAAAGGTGAGATTGAGGTGAGCGTCGATGAGGCCCCAGGTAATGCCCGTCCAGACAAAATCCCTCAGCTAAAACCGGCGTTCCGTAAAGACGGCACTGTAACTGCAGCGAACTCAAGCTCTATTTCTGACGGTGCTGCGGCGCTGGTGTTGATGCGCAAAAGTGAAGCTGAGAAGCGCAGCTTGAAAATTCTGGCTGTTCTCAAGGGGCAATCCCAGTTTGCCCGTGAGCCCGAGTGGTTCACTACGGCTCCGGTCGGCGCTATGCACAAGCTGCTGGAAAATGCCGGTTGGTCTGCGGCGGATGTGGACCTATTCGAGATTAATGAAGCATTTGCGGTAGTGACTATGGCTGCAATGCGTGAGCTCGATTTGCCCTGGGAAAAGGTCAATGTTAACGGTGGTGCCTGTGCCCTCGGCCACCCGTTAGGTGCTAGCGGTGCCCGTATCCTGGTTACCCTGTTGGCAGCGATGGAAAAGCGTGATGCCAAGAAGGGCGTGGCAAGCCTGTGCATTGGTGGCGGTGAGGCTACAGCGGTTGCTATCGAGCGCGTATAAGTTACAGACTTGAGCGCTAACAAAAACGGAGGCAGTTGCCTCCGTTTTTGTTTATGTAGTGCGGGAACTATTAGTTGATGTATTCCACTGCTTTTACAACCTTCTGTACCCCGCCTACCGAGCGGGTCACTTCGGCTGCCCGTTCCGCTTCGGCAGGAGTTAGCAGTCCCATCAAATAAACAACTCCATTCTCGGTCACGATTTTGATGCGACCACTGTCTACTTCCTTATTGGCAAACAGGTTGCTTTTCACCTTGGTGGTTAGCCAGGTATCGCTGGTGCTAGCCAGTAAAGTGACTTTACCGCGCACCTGAATTTCGTTGTAGACCTGGCGAACATTTTGTACTTGTTCCGCTGTGCGTCCGGCGAGCAGGCGCAGTTCCTGGCTGGGCACCTGGCCGGTGAGCAGTACAACACCATTAAAAGAATTGATATTGATATTCGAGGTTTTCAGGTCCGGGTGAGCTTTGTTGATATTGACTGTGGTCACCGTCTCGATACGTTGGTCATCAATATAGGTGCCAAAAGATCGCTCGCCGGGGTCCTGTTGTATGGGGCCGTCATGGGTGGCCTCCAATACAGTGCTGCATCCCGCTAACAAGGTGGTTGTCGCAAGGGCAGCCAGGAGATATTTCCCCAGGGTCAACTTTTTGTTGTTCATCGTTTATTCCTCGTAGCCACCAAACAAACTACTGTCGATTAGGTCGCACAGGCAAAAAATTGTCAGAAGATGTACTTGGTGTACCTCTGCTGCGACATCGGATGGCACCCGTAGTTCAATATCATGGGTATCGAGCAGGGCGGCGCAGTCGCCGCCATCACCGCCGGTCAGTGCGAGTATGCCCATATCCCGGTCCCGAGCCGCACGCATGGCCTGAACCAGGTTTGAGTCGCGTCCATCGCTGCTGATAATTACGAGAAGGTCACCGGGCTGCCCCAGGGCGCGAACCGGGTGTGCGAAGGTGTCTGCACCGCCGTGGTTCGAGGCAACGGTGCCCATGGAGACGCCGTCGCTGTTGAGGGCCATAGCCGGTAGGCCGGGGCGTTCGCGCTGGAAGCCGCCGGTCAGTTGCGAGCTAAAACTTTGCGCCAATGCGCCACTGACACCATTGCCACAGAGCAGGACTTTGCTCTCTGCCAAGAGTGTATGCACCACCATTTCGCTGGCTTCTGCGATCAGCGGGGCCAGTATCTCGCCAGCGTTCATTGTGGCTTCAAGGCTGTGGTGAAAAAGGGTTACGACTCGCTGTTCCATTGTGTCCTTAATTCAGGTGAGCTCGAACTCACCATAACTTGACAGGGTAAATCTCGGTTTTGCCTCAGGCTTCGAAGGCGCTTTTAATCCACTGGATGTTTTGTGCATCGCCATCTATGGCAAGGACATCGAAGCGGCACGGACAGTCCAGTTTATGTTGCTGCAAATAGCGGCTGGCAGTGGCCAGTAGCTTAGCTTGCTTGCGTGAATCCACGCTGGCTGCGGCCCCGCCGAATTGGCTCTTACGGCGGAAGCGCACCTCCACGAACACGACAGTATCGCTTTCACGGGCGATAAGGTCTATCTCTCCGTGTGAACTGCGATAATTGCGCTCCAATAAGGTGAGCCCCGCGCGCTGCAAATAGCGGGCTGCGGCAGCCTCCATTTGGCTGCCGACAGTGCCGCTTGAGCCCTTAAAAAGCCTCACGATTCCCACTTAATTCAATCGGCTCCCGCTGCGGCAACTGGGGCTCGACGGTAGTGATGGGCACCGGCACCCCTTTGTCGATTCGCGCCCACATTTGTTCGCGCACTATGCGGCCATCAGCGCTCAGGCTCAATGCGCCGGTGAGACCGTGTACTTTCTGTTCCGGGAATTGGCGCAGCATCGGCAAGCGCGGGTAGAGGCGGAAGGCATCGGCACCTAGGGCATACAGTCTGGCAAAAGCCGGTGCGGGCGACGCCTGCTCCTCGATATCCTGCTTGGTTTGATTGCTTTCAAATAGCCAGGGCAGGGCGGTAAAGCGAATACCGTTCATATCCCTGTCGCGATTGCGGTTGATGCTGCCACCAAAGACATGAGAGGTAGCGTATACGGGCAGGTCACTGGCGTAGTAGTAGGTCAGCATGGGGTTGAGCTGGCGCGCCTGCTGGGGTTGTGCTGCCAGGAATACCATATCGACATCGTCACGGCGTCTGGGGGTAAATTCCAGCTTTGCCGCCAGGCGACTCTGCAATTCCTTCTTGCGCGCGTTGCTGGCGGGAATTAACAGGGCATCGCTGACCAGGGCTGAGAACTTGCTGTTGTCCTTAAACGTCCGGCGAATGCTAACTGAGCCACCGAGGCGCAGCCACTCTTCTTCAAATGCTTCAGCGCCGCGCTGCCCCCAGCTATTGTCAGCGGTGAGGACCATTGCCTGTCGCTTGCCCTGCCGGTAAGCGTGCTGGGCAATTTGCCGCGCTTCATCTTCTATTGCCAGGCCAAACTGGACCAGGTCTGTGGTCAGGCGCCCCTCATCGCCGTAGTTGAGGGCGAGAGTAGGCACTGGCAGTTTTTCTGTGGCAAGCAGGTTGGCTACCTTGCTCTTATCCAGTGGGCCAACAATCATCTGCGCACCGGCATCTACGGCGCTCTGGTAAATTTCCTCAAATGGCTGATCGGAACCGGTGTCGTAAACCATCACTTTCGGAGTTGCGCCGCCAGCATTCAGAGCGGTGTAGTGGGCGGCCATAAAGCCATCCCGGATTGCCCTGCCGGCGTTGCCCAAGGGGCCGGACAGTGGCAGGAGCAGCGCCACGCGGTCTGCCCGCTGGGCGGCCAAGCGCTCTAACAGCTGCAATGCTTGTGGCGGATGGGAATTGGCACTATGGGCGGGCCAGCGCTCGCGCCAGCGGCTGAGTGCGGTCAGCTGTGAGCTGATATCCGTCTGGGTGTCGCGGCCCAGCAGGGCGAGTTGATACCAGGCGCGCATCTGGGTGTCATTACTTTGGGTGGCGCGAGCCTGCAATTCACTGGAGGGCAGCTGGGTCAAGAGATGCCAAAAACCGTTGTTATTCTCTGTGATCGCTGCGTCGGACTGGGCGATATAGGAGATTTCGCGCCGCTCACTAATTGCGCTGTCGAGATTTCCCAGAAGTCCCCATAGGTCAGCGCGCAGGCTGCGTAGAGGTAAGGCAGTCTTCTGTGGTAACTCCGGCCACACATTTTCCAGGCGTGGAGAGGCTGCCAGGTCGAGGGCCTCAAAGAAGTCGTCGTCTGCGGCAAGTAGGCTGCCATAGACCTGTGCATAGCTGGCGAAGAGGTTGTCGTCCAGCTGTTCGGGCGTAATTTTGATTACCGCCTCTTTTGCCGTCTCTTTATCTCCCAGCTCGTATAGAATAGCGGCCGCTTGCAGGCGCTGTTGATCCCGCGCCGGTGCCGGCAGGGTGTCGGCACTGCGCAGCATACGTACAGCTTCACTGCGGCTTGCGGTGTGGCCGGCCGAATAATCCGGCTGGTAAACGTTTGGCCGGGAAGCCGGTGTCTGGCAAGCAGCCAGTGCGACTGCCAGTGAGGCAGCTGCCATTCTGGTGATTACAGTAGAGGTGCGCCGGGAAGAGGCGGACATAATCTTCTCCCGCAATATTTATATTTGGAGTGAACAGCTATGGGGCCGGATCAGGCGCTGCTTTATATTGTCGCTACGCCCATTGGTAATTTGGCCGATATGGTACCGCGAGCGATCGAAGTTCTACAATGTGCCGACCTGGTTGCGGCGGAGGACACACGTCACAGTCAGCGATTATTTTCCCATTTTAATATCGATACGCCACTGATGGCATATCACGATCACTCGGATGACAAGCGCACAGAGCAGATTTTGCAGCGCTTGGAGCAGGGCCAGACCATTGCCCTGATTTCCGATGCGGGCACCCCACTGATCTCAGACCCCGGTTATCGCCTGGTGCGTGAAGCCCGAGAGCGAGGAATCAAAGTCTCTCCGATACCGGGGGCTTGTGCTTTTGTCTCTGCACTGAGTGCCGCCGGACTCCCCAGTGACAAGTTTAGTTTCGAGGGATTTCTGCCGGCCAAGTCCGGTGCCCGTGAGCGAGCCCTGCAGGAATTGGCCAGTGATACCCGTACCCTGGTGTTCTACGAGGCCCCGCATCGGGTTGCTGATACTCTGGAAGCAATGGCTGTCGTATTCGGCGGTAATCGAGAGGCGGTGATAGCCCGCGAGGTCAGCAAAGCCTTTGAAACTTTTCAATTGATGCCTCTGGCTGAGTTGGTTGAGTGGGTCCGAGCTGACAGCAATCAGCAGCGCGGTGAGATTGTTTTGATGGTGCGTGGTGCAGAGCGCTCTCGCGAAAGTGAGCTGGATGGGGAGGCACAGCGTGTAATGTCGCTGTTGCTGGCGGAGTTACCGCCGAAAAAGGCGGCGGCGATCGCTGCCGAAATTACTGGAGTGAAAAAGAAAGTCCTGTACAACTGGAGCCTGGAGCAAAAATAAGGCACTGATTGCTGCAATTGCCTGTTGCAATCCGTCTGTCGCCTCTTTACTCTTCGCCGCGAGCTGGCCGGGCAATCGCTGTCGCCTTGTGCGATGGAGGAAAGTCCGGGCTCCATAGGGTGGAACGCCAGGTAACGCCTGGGGGGTGCGAGCCTACGGAAAGTGCAGCAGAGAGTAGACCGCCGATGGCTCCTTTTTGGGGAGTACAGGTAAGGGTGAAAGGGTGCGGTAAGAGCGCACCGCGCGGCTGGTAACAGTCCGCGGCATGGTAAACCCCGTTCGGAGCAAGACCAAATAGGCCCTCTATAGGTGTGACCCGCACTGAGGGCGGGTAGGTCGCTTGAGGTGTCTGGTGACAGGCATCCCAGATGAATGATTGTCCTCGACAGAACCCGGCTTACAGGCCAGCTCAACAATTTCAAAAGCCCGGCATTCGCCGGGCTTTTTTGTTTGCCTGATGTGGTGGTCCCGGCTCCGGTAGCCCTCTTTGTATTCGCCTATTTCTTCTCGTTTAATTTCGGCTAAAGCCTCTTCTTGGCGTAAAAAAATTGATTAACTGCTAAGGGGGCGATCGTGCCAGATAGGGCTGTTCCGACTAGTTTCAATGTGCCAATATGCGCCACTTCTCTGGAGGCCGCGATTTTACAAGGGGTTATGGGGACTTTGGGGTCGAATTCCTTGACTTTGTGTCGACCAGTTTTATAGTGTCGAGAGTGGGAAAAAGTGGAAAATCGTGGAAATTTGTGGTTTATTCGCGATAAGTAAGTGGGTGTTCACACCGCCAGGTTAAAGTCGAACATCTTTCTCCATTGACCTGCCATATGGGAGTGAGTCGCGAGAGGCGCGATCTCCAAAGCGAGAACCACTAAACGTGTATTTGGGCAGCCACGCAATCAATATGGACGCCAAGGGGCGTCTGGCAATACCGGCTCGCGTCCGCGATAGGCTGTTGGATGAGTGTGCGGGGTGCTTGGTGGTGACTGCCCATACAGAGGAGCGCTGCTTGTTGGTGTATCCGTCGCCTCAATGGCAGCAAATTCTCCCGAAGATTGAAGCGTTGCCCAGCTTTAACAAAGTGGCTCGGCGCGCTCAGCGCCTGCTGATCGGGTATGCCTGTGAGCTGCAGGTGGATGGCAATGGCAGGGTATTGATTCCGCCAACTCTGCGTGAGTACGCGGGGCTGGAAAAGAAATTGATGTTAGTGGGCCAGGGGAAAAAGCTGGAGCTCTGGAGTGAGGAGCGCTGGATGTCCTGGCTCGATGATAGTGAAGACGAAGAGGGTATGCCTGAGGAAATGGCATCCCTCTCTTTATAAGGGGAGTACCGGGTGTCTCAAGAATTGCATCGCAGTGTGTTGTTACGCGAGGCCGTAGACGCTCTGGTGACTGAGCCGGATGGGTTTTATATCGATGGCACCTTTGGTCGGGGTGGGCATAGCGCCTCAATCCTTGAGCGCTTGGGGCCCAATGGCCAGTTGGTAGGGGTGGATAAAGATCCCCAGGCTGTTGAATTTGCAGAGCAGCGGTTTTCCGGTGAATCCCGTTTTTCCATTTGGCATGGGTCTTTTGCCGATATGGATAAGGCTGCCGGGCAAGCTGCCGGTAAAGTCAGTGGAATATTGCTCGATCTGGGAGTGTCTTCGCCGCAACTGGATCAGGCCGAGCGCGGTTTCAGTTTTATGCAGGATGGCCCCCTGGATATGCGTATGGATACCAGTCGGGGTATCAGTGCAGCGGAGTGGGTCAACACTGAGGCTGAGGCCGAAATGGCCCGGGTGTTTAAAGAGTACGGTGAGGAGCGTTTTGCCCGTCGAATGGCTGCTGCCATTGTAAAGCGCCGGCTGGAAAAACCATTTGAGCGCACCCTCGATTTTGCCGAGGTTGTGAAAGAGGCGAATCCGGCTTGGGAAAAAGGTAAACATCCTGCTACCCGAGTCTTTCAGGCTATTCGTATCCATATTAATGGCGAGTTGGATGATCTGCAGAGCGCATTGGATAAATCCCTGCAGTTGCTGGCACCGGGTGGGCGCCTGGTGATTATCAGTTTCCACTCTCTTGAAGACCGAATGGTGAAGCGTTTTATTCGGGAAAAAGAGCGCGGTCCCCAGTTGCCTCGTGGCCTTCCGGTTATGGATAGTCAGATAGCCAAGTCACTGCGCTCGGTGGGCAAGGCAGTGAAAGCCAACACGGTTGAAGTGGATGAAAATCAGCGGTCCCGCAGTGCAGTAATGCGGGTGGCAGAAAAGCTGGCGGGAAGCTGAGTTTATGTCTGGCAAGGCTCTACTTGGAGTGGGGGTAATGTGGATAGTGGTAATACTGTCGTCGCTATCCGTTATTCATACCACCCAACAGAGTCGAGAGTTAACTGCTGAGCTGGGTAAGGCACAAAAAGCCCACGATGAATTGCGCTATGAGCAGGAGCGTCTCCTTTTGGAAAAAAGTGCCTGGTCTGCCTATAGCCGGGTCGAACAGGTCGCTCGAGAGAAATTAAAAATGCATATGCCAGCACCTTCGGAACAGGTATTGGTAGTGGCGGATTAAGTTTTAACCGCCTTGGATGAAGACGTAAGTACCCCACTGCTTGCCCGGTGGGGTTTCTGCGTTTGGGGGCTTTGGCCTTTAAATAATTATAAAGAATTTTGCGTTAATTGAGTTTTGGAGTTCAGGCCCTGGAGAGTGGCATGCTCAGCCGGGATGCAAAATAAATAGATAACGCCAACTGGGAAAACATGGGCGCAGTCAAAAAAAAGGATATTCAGCCGGGTATAGCCCGCTGGCGCTTTGCGCTGGTGGCGGTCCTGCTGTGCCTGCTCGCTCTTACCCTTGTGTTCCACTTGGCCAAACTGCAGGTAGTGCCTGCTGCTGAGCGCGGATATCGTTTCCTGCAAGACCAGGGCCGGGCCCGCACCTTGCGCACCGAAGAGATTGCTGCCTATCGGGGCTCAATAGTCGATCGAAACGGTGAGCTTCTCGCTGTCAGTACACCGGTACACAGCCTGTGGGCCAATCCCAAGCTGTTGAGTGAAATAAGCGATGCGAATTTAGTGCGCCTGGCTCGCGCGCTGGATTTACCGTCTTCCAAACTGGGCTCTCGCCTAAAGAAATACCGAAACAAAGAATTTATGTACCTGCGCCGGCATCTGTCTCCAGAAGAGGCTGAGAAAGTGCTGGACCTGGGTATTACAGGTGTTTTCAGTAAAAAAGAGTATCGGCGCTTCTATCCTGCTGGGGAGGTCGTAGCCCAACTTCTCGGTTTTACCAACATCGATGATCGCGGCCAGGAAGGAATGGAATTGGCCTACGACGATTGGCTGTCCGGACAGCCGGGATCACGTCAGGTAATTAAAGATCTGAAAGGGCGTACGGTAAGGGATTTGGCAATTCGTCAGGAAGCGCAACCGGGCAGAGATCTGCGTTTGTCTATCGATATGCGCCTGCAATATTTGGCCTACCGGGAATTAAAGCGGGCGGTGTCGGAAAACGGCGCTGCTTCCGGCTTTATGGTGATTCTCGATACTCACAGTGGCGATGTGTTGGCCATGGCCAACCAGCCTTCATTTAATCCCAATGATCGTAAAGGGGTTAAATCGGCGGCTATGCGCAACCGTGCGCTGATCGACCAGTTTGAGCCGGGTTCTACAGTGAAACCCTTAACGGTATTGGCGGCTTTGGAAACCGGGCGCTACACCCCAAGAACAGAAATAAACACCAGCCCTGGATATATTCGCGTGCCGGGAAAAACCCTGGTGGACCCGGTTAATTACGGAAAAATAGACCTCACCAAGATTATTACCAAGTCGAGCCAGGTGGGAATTACAAAAATTGCTCTCGATTTGGAACCAAATTCTCTGCGGGGACTCTTTTATCGCTTGGGTCTGGGCGAGGCAGTGGGCAGTGGCTTCCCCGGTGAAGCACAGGGGATCTTGCCCAGCCGCAGCCGCTGGCACCCAATCGAGCGGGCTAATTTCGCCTTCGGCTACGGTTTAACAGTTAACGCTGTGCAACTGGCACAAGCCTACAGCGTACTGGCGAATGAAGGGGTTAAGCGTCCTGTTTCCCTGGTTTTATCCGGTGACAAAGTGCCGGGCGAGCCTGAGCAGGTTATTGAGCAATCCTTGGTTGGACAGGTTACAGCGATGTTGGAGACGGTGATTTCCCGGGGTACTGGGCGCCTTGCCGCTGTAGAAGGTTATCGTGTCGCCGGCAAGACCGGTACTGTGCACAAAGTTGGCAGTAGTGGTTATGCGGATAATCGCTACCGCTCAGTATTTGCGGGCTTTATCCCCGCTGATAATCCGCGCCTTGCCGCGGTAGTTGTTATTGATGATCCCAGTCATGCCAAATATTACGGTGGTGAAGTTGCTGCACCGGTATTCGGTTCGGTGATGACTGGTGCTATGCGCCTGTTGCAGGTTCCGCCAGAAAAAATTGAATCGGCGGAAGGGCAATTGGCCGCGCAGTTAAGCGAGAGGGGTTCAAAATCGTGAGTCAGCGCGAACAACATTCTGTTTCTATCAAAGAATTAGTGCCGGGTTACGCCGGTATTCCCGATATTTCTGTCACTGGTATTGCCCTGGATAGCCGCAAGATAAAAGCGGGCGATGCATTTATGGCCTTGCGCGGTTCTGTGGTCGATGGTCGGGAATATATCGATGCGGCAATTACTGCAGGTGCTGCGGTAGTGCTTGCCGACGGCGACAAGTTGGAATGTAAAAGCCGTGGTGATATCCAGGTGGTCAGTGTTCCGGGTCTGGCAAAACGGGTAGGGGAAATTGCCGCGCGCTTCCACGGTAATCCCAGTGGTGAAATGCACTTGGTTGGAGTGACTGGCACCAATGGTAAAACCACTTGCGCCTATTTGACTTCCCAATTACTGGCTCGCCACTTTGGCAGTGCAGCATTGATAGGCACCATTGGTAATGGTGTCTGGAAAGATAACCAAATCGAATTGCAGGAAACGGGTTTAACAACGCCTGACCCGGTGAGCTTACAAGCGGACTTTGCAAATTATCGCGATAGTGGCGTTGCCGCTGCCGCAATGGAAGTTTCTTCGCATTCCCTTTCTCAGGGACGTGTGCATGGGCTGATTTTTGATACGGCAATTTTTACCAATTTGAGCCGCGATCATTTGGATTATCACGGCAATATGGCCGTTTACGGCGCAGCCAAAGAGAAACTTTTCGGACTGCCAAAATTGAAGCGAGGAATCATTAACCTGGATGATCCGTTTGGCGCCCAGTTGGCAGAACGCTGCAAATTGCGTGGCCTGCGCGTTATTACTTATGGGCTGCAGGCGGGTGATTTATATGTTGCTGACCTGCGTCGCCATGAGCGCGGTTTTTCTGTAAAGCTAAATTCCCCCTGGGGCAACGGTGAGCTGCACGCACCCTTAATCGGCGATTTCAATATTTACAATGCTCTGGCTGTGGTAGCTGCTGCAGCGGCAGAGGGCATGCCTTTTGAAGATATTCTTGACGCTTTCCCGACTATTAAAGCGGTGCCGGGGCGTATGGAGCGTGTCCTGGTTGAGGGTTCCGATGATGTGGGTGTATTGGTGGATTATGCCCATACACCAGATGCTCTTCGCGCGGCTTTAGCAGCAGCGCGCCCTTACTGTCGCGGTAATTTGTGGTGTGTTTTTGGTTGTGGTGGTGACCGGGATACGGGTAAGCGCGCGGCGATGGGGCGTATTGCCTCCGAGATGGCGGACCGTGCCATTGTGACTAGCGATAACCCGCGCAGCGAGGAGCCACAAAAAATTATCGACGATATTCTCGAAGGGGCTGCCAGTAACATCGAAGTTGAAATTGATCGCGCGACTGCGATATCTCAGGCGGTATCTGCAGCCCAACCGGGGGATATTGTATTGATCGCCGGTAAAGGGCATGAGAATTACCAAATTATCGGCAGTGAAAAAATTCACTTCTGCGATCGTGAGCAAGCTGCTGCAGCTCTCAAAGCCCGCGTGGATGAATCGGGCCAGTCAAGTGAAGGCAAGGAGAGCCAAGGTGATTAATCCCCTTACGTTGCAGCAACTGCAGAGCCGTTTTGGTGGTGAGTTAATCAATGGCTCTGTGGAGTTTGAACTGGTTTGTACGGATACCCGCAAGCTGGACCCCAAATCTTTATTTGTTGCTCTGGTTGGCGAAAATTTTGATGCTCACGACTTTGTCGGTGAGCTGGATGGTCAGGTATTGGGGTTGGTTGTCGATCGTGAAGTGCCTAGTTGCAGTTTACCGCAGTGGCGCGTTGAAGATACGACGGTCGCATTGGGGCAAATTGGCTTACTGTGCCGTGAGCAGTTTGACGGTCCGGTTGTGGCGATCACAGGGTCCTGCGGAAAAACCACCGTTAAAGAGATGCTGTCTGCAATTTTTTCCCAGAGTCATACACCCTGCGTAACCGAGGGAAACCTGAACAACCAGTTCGGTTTACCCATGACTTTGTTTGGGCTGACAGTACAACACGATGTGTTGATTCTCGAAATGGGAGCTAACGGCCCTGACGATATTGGCTACCTGTGTAGTATCGGCAAGCCGCAGGTGACGGCGGTAAATAACGTAATGCCAGCGCATGTCGAAGGCTTTGGCTCTGTTGATGCTATCGCAAAAGCCAAGGGCCAAATTTATACCAGTTTGGATGTATCGGCGACGGCGGTGATCAATACCGATGATGGCTATGCGAATTACTGGTTGGAGAATATGCCCGAAGGGGTAAAGACTCTGGGTATTGGCTTGTCTAATGAGTGTGCTATCCATGCGGATAATATTGTATTGAACCCTAACGGTTGCCCTTCATTTGACTTGGTAATTGAAGGCGTTGCCCACCCTGTTAGCCTGAAATTGCTTGGTGAGCACAACGTTCACAACGCTCTCGTTGCTGCTGGATGTGCTTTTGCTGCGGGAATACCTGCGGTGGAAATAATCAGCGGACTTAACACGGTGACGGGGGTTGCTGGGCGCTTGCAGGAGCAGGCAGGTATAGCCGGTGCAACCGTTATCGATGACAGTTACAACGCGAACCCGGGCTCAGTAGGTGCGGCCATTGAATTGCTGTCACAGCGTTCAGGTAAAAAAATTCTGGTGCTGGGGGATATGGCCGAGTTGGGGCCGGACGCGGAGGAAATGCATAGAAGCGTTGGAGCTTTGGCTCGAGAGCGGGGCTTAGATGCGCTGTTTACCTTGGGGCCGCTGGGTACTGCCGCCAGCATGGCCTTTTCTGCGGGGAGGCAAGAGTCGCTGCGCAATTATCGTGAGAGAGAACCCCTGGTTACTGCTCTCACTCAACAATTGGATGAACAAACCACAGTTTTGGTTAAAGGATCACGCAGCGCCCGTATGGAATTGGTAGCGCAGGCACTGCTTGGCAATAGCAGAGGGGAGAAGTAATGCTGCTTTGGCTAGCGGAGCTATTACAACAACATGTCAGCGGATTTTCGGTATTTAACTATCTGACAGTGCGCGCAATTCTTGCTGCGTTGACGGCTCTGGGTATTTCACTACTTGTGGGTCCGCGCATGATTCATTGGTTGAATCATTTACAGGTGGGACAGGCTGTTCGCGATGATGGTCCGCAAAGCCATTTGAGTAAATCTGGCACCCCGACTATGGGCGGCACCTTGATTCTCGCCTCAATTTTTGCCTCAGCCCTACTCTGGTCTGATCTCAGCAATCGTTACGTGTGGGTTACTTTATTAGTTACCTTTGTTTTCGGTGCTGTGGGCTTCGTGGATGACTATAAAAAAGTCGTTTACAAAAATCCCCGTGGCCTTATTGCTCGCTGGAAATATTTTTGGCAATCCGTTGCCGGGTTGGGTGCAGCTATTTATCTGTATATGAGTGCTTCAAGCCCGGCAGAGACCCAGTTTTTTGTTCCCTTTTTTAAAGATGTTGCGATAAACCTGGGACCGGTATCTTTTATATTGCTGACCTATTTTGTTGTTGTTGGCTCCAGTAATGCGGTTAACCTGACTGATGGTCTCGATGGCTTGGCGATTATGCCTACTGTGATGGTGGGTGGAGCACTTGGGGTGATTGCTTATCTATCCGGCCATATGGAGTTTGCTGACTACCTGCATATTCCCGCAATTCCAGGAGCCGGGGAGTTGGCGGTGTTCTGCGCTGCCCTCGGTGGTGCCGGACTCGGATTCTTATGGTTTAACACTTATCCGGCCCAAGTGTTTATGGGGGATGTGGGCGCTCTGGCACTGGGGGCGGCGCTGGGAATTATTGCGGTAATTACCCGTCATGAAATTATTCTGTTCATTATGGGCGGTGTGTTTGTGATGGAAACAGTTTCCGTAATTTTGCAGGTGGCATCCTTTAAATTAACGGGGAAGAGAATTTTTCGTATGGCGCCTCTGCACCACCACTTTGAGTTAAAAGGGTGGCCGGAGCCTCGAGTCATTGTGCGCTTTTGGATTATTACCGTCATTCTGGTCTTGGCTGGTTTGGCAACACTGAAAATTCGATAAATAGATAAATGAGCCTGATCGCGACTTCTTCACAGCAGAAAGTGGTAATAGGTCTTGGCGCTACCGGAAAGTCGGTGGTGCGCTACCTGCTGCGTCACGGCCATACGCCGATCGTGGCAGATAGTCGCGATAACCCGCCGGGGCTCGAAGCTTTCCGTCAGGAGTTCCCTGAGGTTACGGTGGAAACAGGTCCACTGCGCCCGGGGACAATACTCGCCGCGAGCTTGATTATTGCCAGCCCGGGAGTTGCGCTTGCTGAACCCGTATTGCAGCAGGCGATTGCGGATGGGATTCCTGTGGCTGGGGATATTGAGTTATTTGCCCAGGCTCTGACTCGGATACAGTCGACAGCAAAGCTCGCCGCGATCACAGGCTCCAACGGAAAGAGTACAGTGACCACACTCCTGGGGGAGATGGTTGAAGAGGCAGGGCTGACAGTTGGTGTGGGCGGCAATATCGGTGTGCCGGTGCTGGATTTACTTGAGAAACCTCTGCCGGACATCTTTGTTTTGGAGCTTTCCAGCTTTCAATTGGAAACCACCTACTCGCTGGCACCTACCGTAGCCACCATTTTAAATATGAGTGCGGACCATATGGACCGCTACCCCAGTATGGTGGAGTACCACCGGGCCAAGCAGCGCATTTATCGCGGAGCGGATCAGTTCGTGATAAATCGCGCGGACCCCTTATCCCAGGGGCCTCTTTCCCGAGAGAGACGGGAGTGGAGTTTTGGGCTTGATCAGCCGGATCTCAATCAGTTTGGCCTGCGCTTGCATGAGGGGCAGAACTGGTTGGCTCGAGGCACAGAAGTTTTAATGCCTGAGGCCGATTTGGCTATGGTGGGTAAGCATAATATTGCCAATGGTTTGGCAGCCCTGGCAATGGGTTATGCACTGGGCCTACCCACTGAGGCGATGCTAAAAGTTTTACGCAACTTTCGCGGGTTGAAACATCGCTGTGAGCGCGTGGCTGATTTTGAAGACGTTGTTTATGTTAACGATTCAAAAGGCACCAATGTAGGAGCAACCCAGGCGGCATTGGATGGCTTGGCTACGGCATCCAGTAAAATAGTGCTTATTGCTGGAGGGGATGGCAAGGGTGCTGATTTTGCTCCCTTACGAAAAAGTGCAGGAGCACTCCGGGCCCTGGTTTGTATCGGTGTAGATGGAGACAAAATAGCCGGTGTCTTTGATGGCCTGTGCGAGATTCGCAGGGTTAGCACAATGGCAGAGGCCGTCGCTGAGGCCAGACAATTAGCCAATGGCGGTGACTATGTATTGTTATCACCGGCATGTGCCAGCTTTGATATGTATAAGAATTTTGAAGCCCGCGGTGATGATTTTCGCCAGGCCGTTTTGAAATTATGCGATACCGCTGGAGGCTCCCAGTGAGTGCCCAGGTAATCAAGGCTCAAGGTAGTGAATGGCAGGATGGGCTGCTGCTACTCAGTGTTCTGGTTCTGGCTAGCATTGGTGTGGTGATGGTCGCTTCAGCATCTATCGCTTTTGCTACGGATATTTATGGTGATCCCTGGTATTTCCTTAGGCGTCATTTGGCTTTTTTGATGTTTGGTGGGTTAGCTGGGTTTGTCGTTAGTCAGATTCCCCTGTCAATTTGGTCGCGACTGTCCTGGCCATTATTACTGTTTGCCTGCCTGCTATTGATTGCCGTGCTTGTGCCGGGGATTGGACGGGAGGTGAACGGTAGCCGGCGTTGGCTGGTATTTGCAGGTATAACTGTGCAACCCGCGGAAGTGGCTAAGTTCTGTCTGTTAGTTTTTTTTGCCAGTTTTTTAACTCGTCGAAATAAGCAACTACGCCACTGGACCAGCTTTATGGTGCCAGTGGTGATTCTCGCAACGGTTGCTCTGTTATTGCTTTTACAGCCGGACTTCGGTTCGGTGGTTGTAATTTCAGGCACCATGTTGGCAATGGTTTTTTTGGCGGGAGCGCGTCTTCCCCATACTTTTTTATTGGTAGCTGCGGCTGCGAGTGGACTGGCGCTAATGGCACTGATGAGCCCCTATCGCTTACAGCGATTGCTGACGTTTCTGGATCCTTGGGGGGATCAGTTTGCCAGTGGCTACCAACTTACCCAGTCCCTGATTGCATTTGGTCGCGGAGAGTGGTTTGGAGTTGGTTTGGGCAATAGTGTGCAGAAACTGTTTTACCTGCCTGAGGCACATACGGATTTTATTTTCGCCATTCTGGCAGAGGAATGGGGAATGTTGGGTGGCGTAGTGCTGGTAGGGCTTTTTGTTGTTCTCACCTACTCACTGCTCCGCCTGGTAAAAGAGGCCCTGGTGCAGGAGAAGTTTTTCGCTGCACTTCTAGCTTTTGGTATGGCAGTGCTATTGGCAGGACAAGCTTTCGTGAATATGGGCGTTGCTTCAGGCCTGTTGCCGACTAAAGGGCTAACGCTGCCATTTGTCAGCTCTGGTGGCAGTAGCCTGATTGTATGTTGTGCATTACTCGGCTTGGCGATGCGGATTCGGGCTGAACTAAAAGAGCCTGCTGAAAACGGAAGCGGGGGGCTAGAGCTTTTGCGTCAGCTGCCAATATTCCATTCACCCAAGTCCAGTGTGAAGGGCAGCAACGGAGAAACGGTTTGATGTCTGAAGTAAATAAGCGTTTTTCTGGAAAGAAGTTTTTGCTGATGGCCGGTGGTACCGGCGGTCATGTGTTCCCAGCGTTGGCTGTGGCTAAAGCGTTGCAAGAGCAGGGAGCTGTTGTCGAGTGGTTAGGTACTGCCCGTGGGATTGAATCCCGATTAATACCTGCGGCGAATATTCCTTTGCACCGCATTAAAGTGGAGGGTATTCGGGGGAAGGGAAAGTTGGCCTTACTTAAAGCCCCGTTGCAAATTTTGCGGGCAATTGCTCAGGCCAGGACAGTTGTTAAGCAGGTACAACCTGATGCAGTACTCGGCTTTGGTGGCTTTGCGACCGGCCCAGGGGGCGTTGCAGCCCGTCTCGGGGGGATACCGTTGATTATTCACGAGCAAAATGCTGTTGCCGGAACGACAAACCGCTTGTTAGCGCGGATCTCCAGCCAGGTGCTTGAAGCATTTCCCAGTGGGTTACCCGGTGCCAGGCAGGTGGGCAATCCAGTGCGCAAAGAAATTGCAGAATTGCCTGAGCCAGAAACACGAATTGGCAGCCAGTCGTCTCTGCGCCTTTTGGTATTGGGCGGTAGTCTCGGTGCTGTAGCAATTAATGAACTGGTTCCTAGGGCAATCGCATTGCTGAAACCCTCCCTGCGCCCGGTAGTGGTCCACCAGGCTGGAGAGCGCCACCTTCAGGCTGCCAAAAACGCCTATAAAGAGGCGGCAGTAGAAGCTGAGGTGGTCCCTTTTATTGCGGATATGGCTGAGGCCTACCGCTCTGCGGACCTGATTATTTGCCGCTCCGGGGCTTTGACTGTTTCTGAAATTTCAGCTGCGGGAGTCGGTGCAATCATGGTGCCTTTCCCCTTTGCAATTGATGATCATCAAACGCGTAATGGCGAGTGGTTGCAAAATGCTGGCGGAGCGATTGTTATGCAGCAGCGGGAAATGGACGAGCAAAAGTTATCCGGCTTGTTACAAAGCCTGTTAGAAGATCGCCAGAAACTATTGCAAATGGCGACCTCCGCGCGGCGCGCGGCAAAAACTGATGCGACTGAGCAAGTGGTTAACGCTTGCAGAGAGGAGCTGGCCTCGGCCAGGTAACACAGAATAAGTGGACGAAGGTTAAAGTAATGTCTTCAGTGCGGACAAACGAAGATAAAAGTTATGCGGTACCGGCCATGCGCCGTATCCGCCGTATCCACTTTATTGGGATCGGTGGTGCCGGTATGAGCGGCATTGCAGAAGTATTGCAGAACCAGGGCTACGAAGTCTCAGGTTCTGACCTGCGTGAATCTGCGGTTACTGATAGATTGCGCAAATTGGGCGTTAAGGTCCAAATCGGGCACAGCGAGGATAATGTTCGCGGCGTTGATGTTGTGGTCAATTCCTCTGCCGTACATGGCGATAACCCGGAGCTGATTGAAGCGAGAGAAAAGAGAATCCCTATTGTACGCCGTGCCGAAATGCTCGGTGAACTGATGCGCTATCGCTATGGCATTGCTGTGGCGGGAACCCACGGAAAGACCACCACGACCAGCTTAATCGCCTCAATCTTTGCAGCAGACAAAAAAGATCCGACCTTTGTTATCGGTGGCCTAGTCAACGCTGCCGGTGCCAATGCTGCCTTGGGCGAAAGTCGTTATTTAGTGGCTGAAGCTGATGAGAGCGATGCGTCTTTTATTCACTTACAGCCGATGGTGACGGTGATTACCAATATCGATGCAGACCATATGGAAACTTATGGTGGAGACTTCGAAAAGGTAAAGCAGATCTTTATTGATTTTGTACACAACCTGCCATTTTACGGTCTGGCGGTAGTTTGCGGGGATGATGCCAATGTTCAGGAAGTCATCCCCAAGTTTTCCCGCCCGGTTCTGACCTATGGATTTGATGAGGGTAATGACTACCGCATCGTTGAAGTAAAGCAAGAACCTCTGCGCAGCCATTTCACGGTACAGAGACCCAAGGGTGATCTATTGCAGGTTTCTGTGAATACACCGGGTATTCACAATGTTCTCAATGCGACTGCAGCAATTGCTGTAGCTAGTGATGAAGGCGTTAGTGATGAAGCAATTCGCCAAGGTCTAATAGGCTTCCAGGGCGTTGGTCGTCGATTCCAGATCTACGGTGATTATGCCGTTAGCGATGATACCGAAGCCGATAAGGTGATGTTGGTAGATGACTACGGTCACCACCCACGTGAGGTAGCCGCTACCGTAAAGACAGTTCGAGATGGCTGGCCGGATCGTCGCTTGGTAATGATTTATCAGCCCCACCGTTATACCCGTACACGGGACTTGTTTGAAGACTTTGTTCAGGTCCTCTCTGAAGTGGATAAGTTGATTTTGCTGGATGTATACAGTGCGGGTGAAGCGCCAATTGCCGGTGCCGATGGCAGAACGCTTGCGCGAAGTTTACGCAACAGGGGACAGGTAGATCCGATTTTTATGGAAACTATCGATCAGGTTCCCCCGGTATTAGCTGATCTGTTGGAGCCAGGTGATATTGTCCTGACCCAGGGAGCTGGCAACGTCGGAGCACTTTCGCAAAGGTTGGCTGATTGGCGCTTGGGCGAGCGCAGCGGCGAGGGCTAAGTAGCTAGTGAAAGGAGCTGGAACGAAATCAGCCGGGAGAAAAAAAAGACAGCTCGCGGAGCGAGCCCTCTTGGAACCGATGATCCCGAGAAGCTTCGTCTGAACTGGAAGCGGTGTTTTTTTTTATTGGTGATGTTCGCAGGCTTTAGTGCTTTGCTCTATGGTGCAGTTTGGTTATGGCGATGGGTGCCATCGGTTGAGTTGAGTAATGTTGATGCCCTAGAGCAAGTTGAAGTACGCGGGGCTTTTAATGCGGTAACTGAAGAAGAGTTAAGAGAGGTGCTTCTTCCTCACTTGAAAGCGGGCTTTTTTTCAGCGGACATTCAGGCGATGCAGCAGACATTACTGTCTAACCCCTGGATTACTTCCGCCTCGGTGAGCAGGCGTTGGCCGAAGGGTGTTGAGGTTGATATCACTGAAGCGCAACCTCTCGCGACCTGGGGTAAAGATAAATTGTTGGTAGCGAGTGGGGATCTGCTGCCGCGTCCGTCACATATGGGGGTTCAGTCCCTGCCCGAGCTTGCCGGGGATGAAGAATTGGTAGAGCGGATTATGCTGCAATACCGCGCGCTTGCGGGGTTACTGACCACGCGGGATATGGAGGTTAAGCGGTTGTCATTTGACGACCTAAGCGGTTGGCATCTGGAGTTAGTGTCGGGAATTGAATTAAAACTTGGCCATGATGCTTTATTGGAGCGGGTACACCGTTTTCTGTATTTGAGTCGAGGTGTACTGGAGCCGCACTTGCAAAAAGTTGTCAGCGTCGATACGCGCTACAGCAATGCGGTAGCGGTTCAGTGGAAGGACGAAGAAAAGTAAACATCGAGGCAGCCCGGGTGGCTGTTTTATAGATAAAAGTTTAAAAGCGAATGCTGTGTTCTGGTCCGATAGCAGAACCTGAAACAGAATGCAGCTCAGCGAGGTTGGCACGAAAATGACACAGGTATCCGATCAGCGCATGATTGTTGGACTGGATATAGGCACCTCTAAAGTAGTCGCTATTGTCGGTGAAGCTTCCGGTGATGGGGAACTTAATATTGTCGGTATCGGCTCTCATCGTTCCACTGGAATGAAAAAGGGCGTAGTGGTTAATATTGAATCAACCGTGCAATCTATACAGCGTGCTGTGGAAGAAGCTGAGTTGATGGCGGGTTGTGAAATTCACTCTGTGTACGCAGGGATTGCGGGAAGTCACATTCGCAGCTTGAACTCTCACGGTATAGTTGCGATTAAGGATCGAGAGGTTACCCAACAGGATCTCGATCGTGTTATTGATGCTGCCAGGGCTGTCGCTATTCCTGCGGACCAGAAGATTTTGCACACGCTTCCGCAGGAATACCTGATTGATAATCAGGAAGGGGTAAAAGAACCTCTTGGAATGTCTGGTGTTCGCCTCGAAGCAAAGGTCCATTTGGTCAGCGGAGCGGTGAATGCTGCACAGAATATTGAAAAGTGTATTCGTCGATGTGGTCTGGAAGTAGAAGATGTCATTCTTGAACAATTGGCTTCAAGTTACGCAGTCCTGACCGAAGATGAAAAAGAGTTAGGAGTGTGCATGGTAGATATTGGTGGGGGAACTACCGATATTGCTGTGTTTACTGGTGGATCTATTCGGCATACGGGTGTGATACCAATTGCTGGAGACCAGGTTACCAATGATATTGCCATGGCTTTGCGCACACCGACACCGCACGCAGAAGATTTGAAAATCAAATATGCGTGCGCGTTGGCAAAACTCGCTCGCGAAGGTGAGACCATTAAGGTACCGAGTGTTGGTGATCGCGCGCCTAGGGATTTATCCCGACAGGCATTGGCCGAGGTCGTTGAGCCGCGCTACGACGAATTGTTTACATTAGTACAGGCGGAGTTACGTCGCAGCGGCTTCGAAGATTTGTGTGCGGCGGGTGTAGTACTTACCGGCGGCTCTTCAAAAATGGAGGGCGCGGTTGAACTGGCTGAGGAAATTTTTCATATGCCGGTTCGCCTAGCAGTGCCTCAGGGTATTGCAGGTTTGACGGATATCGTCAGCAACCCAATTTATTCCACTGGAGTTGGATTATTGATGTATGCGATGCAGCAGGAAGAGGCTCGAGAGGGCAAAATACAGCCTGTGCGCAACGATAATCAGTGGTGGGACAAGGTAAAGCACTGGTTTCGCGGAAATTTGTAATAGAGTGCAACCAGATTTAGCCATCCGGTGAAGGATTTTTTTTAGGCATGGCTGTAAAATTCGACATGAGCAAGAAAGGGGAACAGCAATGTTCGAACTAGTTGATAGCGTACAGGATAAGCCTGTCATCAAGGTGATTGGTGTCGGCGGCGGTGGTGGTAATGCTGTTAAGCATATGATCGCCAATGATGTTGAGGGTGTAGATTTTATCTGTGCAAATACAGATGCACAGGCCCTCAAAGATGTTGAGGCCCGCACTATCCTGCAACTGGGTAACACAATTACACGCGGTTTGGGCGCAGGGGCAAACCCGGATATTGGCCGTCAGTCCGCACTTGAAGATCGCGATCGCATTGCTGAGGTATTAACCGGTGCGGATATGGTATTCATCACTGCCGGTATGGGCGGTGGTACGGGTACCGGTGGTGCGCCGATTGTCGCTGAGATTGCAAAAGAACTGGGCATCCTTACCGTTGCGGTAGTTACTCGCCCATTTAAGATCGAAGGGCGCAAACGCACAGTTGTAGCTGAAGAGGGTATCCTCGAGCTGCGCGATAAAGTTGATTCTCTGATTACTATCCCCAACGATCGTTTGCTGGAAGTACTCGGTAGCAAGATCACAATGAAATCTGCTTACAAAGAGGCAGATAACGTTTTATTGGGTGCTGTACAAGGCATTGCCGACCTGATGATTCGTCCGGGCATCATGAACGTGGACTTCGCCGATGTGCGCACCGTAATGTCTGAAATGGGCATGGCGATGATGGGGTCCGGTTCTGCTGTCGGTGAAAACCGTGCGCGCGAAGCGGCTGAGAAAGCTGTGCGAAGCCCACTACTGGATAACGTCAACTTGGCAGGTGCTCGCGGTATCCTGGTGAATATCATCACCGGTAGCGAAGAGGCGGGCTGTCAGGAACTGACCCTGGGTGAGTACTCTGAAGTAGGTGAGATTGTCCAGGAAATCGCCTCCGATGAAGCTACTGTGGTTATCGGTACAGCGGTAGATGATAAGCTCGGTGATGAGATGCGGGTTACCGTTGTGGCCGCAGGTCTTGGCGAGGGTACTCCGGCAGCGCGCCCGGCGAAGGTGGTGGATAACACCCGCCGCCCAGAGCCTCGCGAGCCTGTTCGTGAAACCCGTGAGGTTCGCGATAGTCACAGCGCTCACGCTGGCCACAGCTCTGCGGGACTGGCAAGCCGCGAGGCCATTGATCCGCGCCCTCGTGCTGAAGCGGAGCGCCCCAAGCGCCCGGCTCCTGCCCTGAATCCCGCTGATGCGGATATGGAGTACCTGGATATTCCAGCCTTCCTGCGCCGTCAGGCAGACTAGAAAACGGTACCGCAGAGGCAGAACACCGCTCATGTCTGCCCGGCTCCGGCTGGGTATTGCCGCTGCGGTGCGGCTTTTGCTCGGGTCTACCTTGTCGAATGGGTAGACCCTGGCCGCGTTTGTGTGGATTTTAATCAGAACTGGTGAGTCGCAATAACTATCTAAAATAATTAACAATTATTAACAGCGCTTGCGGAGCTTAGGATCTTAGAATGCTGTCATAGCGACATGCGTTGGCGCTGCAATCTTTGCTTGATCTATCCTCATATAGGTAGGTGGTGCACAGTTGTGGTGACCACTCGCCCAGAATTGGTATTGGCGTCGCAATTGTGCTAGTATCGATGGCTTGCTGCGCCTTAGGGGCGTAGTCCACCGACGGGGAAAAGATAGTTTCATGATCAAACAGCGCACGCTTAAGAATGCTATTCGCGCCACTGGCGTAGGTCTGCACACTGGCAAGAAAGTTGTACTTACCCTTAAACCAGCGCCCGTAGACACCGGTATCGTGTTCCGTAGAACCGATTTGGACCCGGTTGTTGAAATCGAGGCTCGTGCGGAAAATGTCGGCGACACTCTCCTTTCAACCACCCTGGAAAAGGGTGATGTTCGCATTGCTACGGTAGAGCACCTGCTCTCAGCAATGGCGGGCCTTGGCATTGATAACGCGGTTGTCGAGTTATCCGCGCAAGAAGTGCCCATTATGGATGGCAGTGCCGGCCCATTTGTATTTCTAATTCAATCCGCGGGCATCCAGGAGCAAGCAGCTCCGAAGAAATTCCTGCGAATCAAGAAGCCGGTAACTGTAGAGGATGGCGATAAGGTTGCCAGCTTCCTGCCTTTTAATGGCTTTAAAGTGTCCTTCACAATCGACTTTGACCACCCGGTTTTCCAGGGGCGTAACCTGAGTTCATCCGTGGACTTCTCCAGCACCTCCTTTGTGAAGGAAGTGAGTCGCGCCCGTACCTTTGGCTTTATGCACGAGATTGAGTATTTGCGCTCCAAAGGCTTGGTTCAGGGCGGTTCCGTTGATAACGCAATTGTGATTGATCAGTACCGTATTCTGAATGAAGGCGGGTTGCGTTATGAAGACGAATTTGTGAAACATAAAATTTTGGATGCGATTGGCGATCTCTACCTTCTGGGGACCAGCCTGATTGGTGAGTTCAAGGCCTTTAAGTCTGGCCATGCGCTGAACAATAAATCCCTTCGCAACCTGATGGCTCAGGAGGATGCTTGGGAAATGGTCACCTTTGAAGGTGAGCAGGAAGAAGCACCGATCTCCTATATCAAGCCTATTTTGGCAGTTTGATACTTTCGCAAGAAGCCGGCATTATAGTGTCGGCTTTTTTGTATGATTGTTTCACAGAGAAAGCCTATAGATTTTTGGTATCCTTATTGGTTTGGCACCTCGGCTTATGAGCTGGGGACTAACGAAAATTAAAAATGTCGAACTCCTCACAGCTCCTATGAAAGTAATCCTGGTTAATGAGCGCGGTGCGACTCGCAGCTTTAATTTTGGCAGTTTGAGCAAAGCCCTGTTGGGGTTGTGCTTGCTGAGCCTCCCTGTGGGTGCATTTCTGCTGGGGGCGAATTTACCGGTTACTAAAACTGACCTATTTGATTCCCGAACGGCCAAGGCCTGGAGTCGCGCACTGCGCAAACAGCAGGAAGAAATTGCTGAAGCCGATAGAGAGGCGCGGGAGCAGCTGGCAGCTCTTACCGTTAAGCTTGCAGAGTTGCAGGCGCGTTTAACTCGCCTTGATGCGCTAGGTGAGCGTTTAACCTCTGTTGCCAATCTCGATGAAGGAGAGTTTGAGTTTGGCAGTGCACCTGCTATCGGTGGGCCGGAAGACCCCGGAATCGCAGGTGCATCGGAGTTGCCGTATCAGCCACCGGAATTCCTGGATGTTATTGGAGATCTCTCTCATCAGATTGAAGATCGCCAAATGCAGCTGAACACTCTCGAATCCCTGATGGCGAACCTCAAACTTGAGGATGAACAGTTTTTGGCAGGCCGCCCGATCAGCAAGGGGTGGATGTCTTCCCGTTATGGTTATCGCACCGATCCATTCACTGGCCGTAGGACCTGGCACAAGGGGGTGGATTTTGCTGGCAAGATGGGCTCCGATGTTGTCTCAGTAGCCGCAGGTGTTGTCACTTGGGCTGATGAGCGCCATGGTTATGGTCAGTTGGTAGAAATTAATCACGGCAATGGTTATTCAACCCGCTATGGACACAATAGTGAGCTGAAAGTGGGATTGGGTGACGTGGTCAAGAGGGGGCAGACTATTGCCCTGATGGGTTCCAGTGGCCGTTCTACCGGGCCCCATGTTCACTTTGAGATATATAAGAACAACCGCACGGTTGATCCAGCTAGCTATATCCGCCGCACAGGCAGATAAGAACTATCCTTCCTTTACGCGTAATTGTTGGTAGCTTGGCATAAGAGTTGCCAGCGCTTGCGCCTTCCTGTTTACTTGCACCCCTCGCATAAAGGAGCGTCGGTGCATCGATCTGCCCGATATTAGCGCCGACAGCGCAAATAAGATAAGTGGTTTCTAGATAATGATTGGCAAACTGATTAAATCGGTCTTTGGTTCAAAAAATGACCGCGAGCTGAAGCGCATGCGACGCGTCGTGGGAAAGATCAACGCTTTGGAAGAGGATTTCCAGAAGCTTGACGATGCAGGCCTGCGGGCTAAAACGGATGAGTTTAGGCAGCGACTCGCTGACGGGGAAAAGCTCGATCAAATCCTGCCTGAGGCGTTTGCTGCAGTGCGTGAAGCGGGTCGTCGGGCCATGGGCATGCGCCACTTCGATGTTCAGCTGATCGGCGGGATGACCCTGCATGAAGGACGTATTGCAGAAATGCGTACCGGTGAAGGTAAAACCCTGGTTGCAACCCTGCCGGCCTATCTGAATGCACTTGAAGGTAAGGGCGTTCATATTGTTACGGTGAACGATTACCTCGCTTCGCGGGATGCCAATTGGATGCGCCCGGTGTATGAATTCCTGGGTATGACAGTGGGAGTTATTGTTTCCCAGCAGCCACCGGAAGAAAAGAAAGCGGCCTATGAGGCTGACATTACTTACGGCACTAATAACGAATTCGGTTTTGATTACCTGCGTGACAACATGGTGTTGCGCAAAGAGGACCGTACCCAGCGCCCTCAGAACTTCGCTATTGTCGATGAGGTGGATTCCATCCTGATCGATGAGGCGCGTACTCCGTTGATTATTTCTGGAGCCGCTGAAGACTCTTCTCACCTTTATATGGCAATGAATAAGTTGGTTCCCCAGCTGGAGCGTGCCGAAGAAGGTGGTGAGGGGCACTACACCGTTGATGAAAAGACTCGCCAGGTTGAGCTGACGGAGCAGGGCCACTTGTTGATCGAAGACCTGCTGTCACGCAGTGGGTTGATGAAGGAAGATCAGTCCCTTTACGCCCCTGGGAACCTGGGCCTGTTGCACCACGTGCACGCCGCCCTGCGCGCGCATGTGCTGTTTAACCGCGATGTGGATTACATCGTGCAGAACGGCCAGGTGGTGTTAATTGATGAGCACACAGGTCGGACCATGCCCGGTCGCCGTCTCTCCGAAGGCTTGCACCAGGCGCTGGAAGCAAAAGAGAGTGTGCAGATTCAGAGTGAGAGCCAGACCCTCGCTTCTACAACATTCCAGAACCTGTTCCGCTTCTACCCCAAACTTGCGGGAATGACCGGTACTGCGGATACAGAAGCGTTTGAATTCCAGCAAATTTATGGCCTGGACGTGGTGGTGATCCCCACCAATAAGCAAATTCAACGTGAAGATCTCAATGACCTGGTTTACCTGAGCCAGGAAGAGAAGATGGAAGCGATTATTGAGGATGTGAAGCACTGTCGCGAAAAGCAGGCTCCAATCCTTGTCGGTACCGCTTCTATCGAAACCTCTGAAGAAATGTCCCGCAAGTTGCAAAAGGCGGGAATTAAGCATCAGGTTCTCAACGCGAAATACCACGAGCGCGAAGCACAGATTATCGCCCAGGCGGGTCGCCCGGGTGCAGTGACTATCGCTACCAATATGGCTGGTCGCGGTACCGACATTGTTCTTGGCGGTAATTGGGAGGCTGAAGCGGCAGCCCTGGCCCAGGAGAAGGGTAGTGAGCTGACTGAAGCGGAGCTCGCACAAGTCAAGGAAGATTGGAATAAGCGCCACGAGCAGGTGATCGCTGCGGGCGGTCTGCATATTATCGGTACTGAGCGCCATGAGTCCCGCCGTATTGATAACCAGCTGCGAGGCCGTGCAGGTCGCCAGGGTGACCCGGGTGTTACTCGTTTCTACTTATCCCTGGAAGATAACCTTATGCGCATCTTCGCCTCTGACCGGGTGAAGAATTTTATGCAGATGCTGGGTATGGAGCGCGGTGAGGCGATTGAGCACCGCATGGTTTCCAACGCTATCGAAAAAGCCCAACGTCGTGTTGAAGGCCGCAACTTTGATATTCGCAAACAGTTGTTGGAATACGATGACGTGGCCAATGACCAGCGTCAGGTGATTTACGGCCAGCGCAATGAGCTGCTGGAAGCTGAGGTTATCAGTGACACGATCTCTGCCATTCGTGAAGATGTGGTCGATGGTATTGTCTCCGGTTCTATCCCCCCTCAGAGCGTGGAAGAGCAGTGGGATATTCCAGCCCTGGAGCAGCAGCTCTCTGGCGAATTGGGTATCCAGTTGCCGGTTCAGCAGTGGCTCGATGAAGATCGCACTCTGCACGAAGAGAGCCTGCGGAAAAAGATTACTGTCGCCGCGCAGGAAGCCTATGCTGCAAAAGTTTCCCGCATTGGTGAATCTTCCGGTGATGCCAATCTGATGCCGACTATCGAGCGTCAGATTATGCTGCAAGTATTGGATCAGTTGTGGAAGGAGCACCTTTCCAGCATGGACCACTTGCGTGCGGGTATTGGTTTGCGGGCTTACGCCAACAAAAACCCTAAGCAGGAATTCAAGCGCGAGTCTTTCCACCTGTTCCAGAGCATGCTGGAGAACCTCAAGCATGAAGTGGTGCGTATTCTTGCCCACGTAGAGCCGATGACTCGTGAGCAAGCGGAAGAGATGGAGCAGCGTCGCCTGGAAGAGCAGCGCAGGCAGCAGCTTGAGCTGCAACACGCTCAAGCTTCGGCGCTTCCAGAAAGTGAGCCCAAGGAGCAGCAGCCGGCTACCCCGGCACCGGAGCGTCGCGGTCCTAAAGTCGGGCGCAATGATCCCTGCCCCTGTGGCTCCGGGAAAAAGTACAAGCAGTGTCACGGTAAGCTGGCTTCCTCTACCCAGAGCTAATTATTTACTGCTTGAATTCAGAAAGTGCCCCGCTTAGCGGGGTATTTTTTTAATCGGCAAAAGAATTATCTGCGGAAAAAAGTTTCCATTCCGCAGATAAGTCTATTTTTGGCTTGCCTTACTGAGGTTCGGCTTTGATAATGTCGACCGCTCATTTATTTCCGCTAATCCGTTTGGGTGGACCGGGGTCTAGGTTTGCCTGCGCTGTGATAGCCCAAAGTCGTTATTCTTATGCCTGAATTATCCATACCCGTTGTCGAAGGAGTTCGCCTCGCCAGTGTACCTGCCAGGGTCAAAGACTGGGAACGCAATGACCTGTTGTTGGTTGAGCTTGCTGAAGGGACTTCAGTTGCAGCCACTTTTACCCAGAATACTTTTTGTGCGGCTCCAGTAACGGTTGCTAAAGAGCATATCGCCAAAGGAGAAGTGCGAGCCCTGGTCGTTAATGCCGGCAATGCCAATGCCGCTACTGGGGTAAGGGGGCTGGCGGATGCCCGGGCTACATGTGAGGCGGTGGCAGATGCACTGAAGATTTCTGCTGAACAAGTATTGCCTTTTAGTACTGGCGTCATTGGTGAGCACTTACCGATGGAGAGGTTACTCGCTGCTATTTCGGGGTCTGCTGGACAGCTTGATCCCGCCGGATGGGAGTTGGCGGCCGAGTCCATTATGACTACGGACACCCGGCCAAAGATTGCGAGCCGCAAGTTAATGATTAATGGTGAAGAGATTGCCGTTGTCGGTATTGCCAAAGGTTCCGGCATGATCCAGCCGAATATGGCTACCATGCTCGCCTATGTCGCCACTGATGCCGGTGTAACGCAGCCCCTGCTAAATCAAATGGTGCGCGAAGTTGTCGCGGCTTCATTTAATCGAATTAGCGTAGACGGAGATACCTCGACGAATGATGCTTGTGTTTTGATGGCCACAGGTGCGCGGGGGGAGATGATCAGCAGCTCTGAGAACACTGGCTACCTGGAGCTGTACAGAGCAATTTCGGAAATACATATAGAGCTGGCCCAGGCCATTGTCAGGGACGGTGAGGGGGCGACCAAGTTTGTTACCGTACAAGTGGATGGCGCGCTCAGCAGTGAAGAGGCCTTGGCAGTAGCTTTTGAAGTCGGTGATTCTCCGCTGGTGAAAACTGCACTTTATGCTTCAGACCCTAACTGGGGTCGGCTAGTTATGGCGATCGGCAATGCTATCCAAGGCGAGTTAGACACCGATAAGGTGGAGATTTTCCTCGATGATGTACAGGTGGTAAGTGCCGGTGGGCGCGCATCTGGATATCAAGAGCAGGCTGGAGAGCGGGTATTTTCAAAACCCGAATTTAAAATCCGTATAGAGCTGGGTCGCGGTGTCTGCAGTGAGCATATCTGGACCTGTGACTTCTCTCACGAGTATGTCACCATCAACGCAGAATATCGGACTTGAGGTAGTAGAGTGAGTAAGGTTGTCCATGTTGCTGTCGGTGTAGTAACCCGAGGGGATGGCAAAATCCTGATTGCCCGTCGTCCCGACCATTTGCATATGGGAGGGCGCTGGGAATTTCCCGGTGGCAAGGTGGAAGCAGGTGAGTCTGTGCAGGAGGCGCTCTATAGGGAGCTGCTTGAAGAAGTGGCCATTGAAGTACAGGAGTTGCAGCCGCTAGTAGAAATTCGTCACGATTACCCTGAAAAAACCGTGCTGCTGGATACTTGGCAGGTAACGCAGTTCGCGGGTGAGGCCCTTGGACGAGAGCAGCAGGAAATCAAGTGGGTGTCTGCTGGGGAGCTGGATAACTTCCACTTCCCCGATGCCAATCAAGCGATTATTGAAGCGGTAAAAGGGCGTTTATCCTAAGCTTCATCTTGAACAGCTGCTTGCAGGCAGCTGTTCAAGTGAGTTGGATGGCCTTAATGGCGGGGCTTGTTCGGGTCCAGGTCATCGCTCAGCACATCGTCATACACTGACTCCCCGGGAATCTTGTGTCCCTCACTAGCCCATTCGCCGAGATCAATCAGCTTGCAACGTTCGCTACAAAAAGGTTTGAAGGGAAACTTATCGCTCCATTCAATGGGCTTTTTGCAGGTAGGGCAGTTGAGTGTCGGCGTTACGCTAGATTTAGGCATAAGTTAGCTTGGGCTCTAAAGTGATCTGAATCGGAATTGTACTCTAATTAACTTAGCTCGACTGTTCCAGCCGAGCAATCCGTAAGTATTCCCGGTGGAGCTGCTCTACTTGAGCTTTGAGTGAGGCTAAGTCACTAGCGTTATCCAGCACATCATCTGCCTTCTCTAGTCGTTGCTCCCTTGTCAGTTGGGCCGCCATGATTTTGCGAATCTGTTCCTGCTGGCTGTTATCGCGCGCGCTGGCGCGCTCAAGCTGCAAAGCCTCAGGTAGATCGACTACACAAATCCTGTTTACGAGCTCATATTGGCCTGACTCAATCAGGAGGGGGGATTCCAGTATCGCGTAGGGCCCCTGACTTGCGTTCAGTGAGGAGGTTATCTCCTCTCTTATCAGTGGGTGTAATAGACTTTCCAGCCATTGCCGTTCGCCTGGGTCGTCAAATATCAGTGTGCGCAGTTTGCTCCGGTTTAATTCGCCACTTTCCAGTAAGACATCGGCCCCGAAGTGTCGGGCTATCTGTTCCAGAGCGGGCTTTCCCGGTTGTACCACAACCCTTGCCGCCCAGTCTGCATCTACTACATTAATGCCCAGGCCACGGAAATACCCAGCTGCTGCTGACTTTCCGCTACCGATCCCGCCGGTTAAGCCTACGGTAAACAATGGCTGCCCTCCCCAAGAATAAATAGGTTGCGGTATAAATAAAAACCCCGGCCAGATAGCTGGCCGGGGTCATAGTAAAGCAAATAGGTGGAGAATAGTGAGTTGGTCGTTTAGCTGCTAAGACCAGAGATATTGAAATACCAGCTCATGATTTGATCACCCCAAAGCATGGCGATCCAGCCGGCTCCGGCAAGGTAGGGGCCAAAAGCGATGGGCAAGTTGCGATCCCGCCCTACGGCAATACTCCAGGAAATTCCTGCAATAGCCCCCACGACAGCGGAAAGCAGGATGACCATCGGCAGTATTTGCCAGCCAAACCAAGCGCCGATAGCTGCCAGGATTTTAAAGTCACCGGCCCCCATACCTTCTTTGCCGGTAACAATCTTAAAGATGTGGAACACTAGCCAAAGTGATAGATAGCCGGCGATAGCACCGATTACTGCGTCCTGCAGAGAAGCAAACGCTCCCCAAATATTGATTAGCAAGCCGGCCCAGAGTAGTGGAAGGGTGATATTGTCGGGGAGTAACTGTTTGTCAAAATCAATACCCGTTAAAGCAACCAGGGTCCAGGTGAAGAAACATCCGGCCAGTGCCTGCCAAGTGAAGCCCAGCTGCCAGATAACGACAGTGGTCAGAATGCCGGTAATCAGTTCTACCATTGGATAGCGCCAGGAAATAGCGGTGCCGCAGGAGCCGCATTTTCCCCTAAGAAGTAGGTAGCTAATAACTGGGATGTTTTGCCAGGCCTTGATCTCCACTTGGCACTTGGGGCAGTGGGAGTGAGGTAGCACTAGGTTAAAAGGCTGATCTAACTCTTGTTGTTCGGTAGTAGAGGGTTTTGTATTAAAGTAACTATAGAAATCCCGCTTATATTCTCGCTCCATCATCACTGGGAGGCGCAAGATAACAACATTAAGAAAGCTGCCTATGATAAGGCCTAAAATAAAAGCGCCGCATAGTAGCAGCGCAGGATAAGGAAGTAATAAATCTGGCATTAGTTAGACAACTTGTCCGAGCTGGAAGATTGGAAGGTACATGGCAATCATAAGTCCGCCAACCAAAATGCCGAGCACGGCCATAATCATGGGCTCTAGTAGAGTGGTGAGATTGTCTACCATATTGTCGACAGCTTCTTCGTAGTAGTCAGCGGCTTTGCCTAGCATTTCATCTAAAGCGCCAGACTCCTCACCTATAGCCGTCATTTGTACAAGCATGGTGGGAAAGAGGCCTGATGACCGAAGGGCAGCATTGAGTGGAATCCCGGTTGCGACAGAGTCTCTTATTTTAAGTGTTGCTTCAGTGTAAACCGTATTGCCGGTGGCGCCAGCAACAGATTTTAGGGCATCGATTAGGGGCACGCCCGCAGCAAAGGTTGTAGAGAGAGTTCTAGCAAAACGAGCAGAAATCGAGTTATAGGTAATCTGCCCTATGATTGGCACTTTGAGTATAAGGCGGTCAAAGAAGTCTGCCACTTTCTTGTTGCGTTTTTTCAGCTCAAGGGTTCCGCCAATGGAGGCAATAGTAATAATCAGGGCGATGATCCAGTTTGCCTGCATCCACTCGGACATACCTACGACAAGCTGAGTAAAGGCGGGAAGGTCTGCTCCAAAACTGGAAAAAGTTTCGGCAAACTGCGGGACAACCTTAATTAATAGGATCGAAGTAACTACAACCGCTACTACCACTACGGCAATGGGGTAGGTCATTGCCTTTTTGATTTTTGCCTTTAGGGACTCTGTTTTCTCTTTGTAAGTGGCAATTCTATCCAGCATGGTTTCCAGTGCACCAGACTGCTCACCGGAAGCTACGAGATTACAAAATAGCTCGTCAAAATACAGGGGGTGTTTGCGTAGAGCCTCGGCAAATGCTGTACCGGATGCAACATCGTCCCGGACCTTAAATATCAGCTCTTTAACTCCGAGATTGTCCAAGCCATCAGCGACAATATCAAAACTCTGAACCAGCGGGACACCGGCTTTCATCATGGTGGCCATTTGGCGTGTAAATAGGGCAATATCCGCCGGTTTTATTTTCCTGCTCCCTCCGCCAAAGAGGGGTTTAGGTTTTTTTTGTACCCGGTTGGCTATGATCCCCTGTTTGCGTAGCTGGGCCTTAACCAGAGCTGGGCTAGTACCGCTGATCTCCCCCTGAACTTTATTCCCTTTGTTATCTATACCTTTATAGATATATTCAACTGCTGCGGCATTAGACATAGGTGCTCTTCCTGCTTTCTATCTCTTGCATGAAGTTACTAAACTTGCGGGAGCTAACTCTTTATTTTTAAAACTGATCACCGGTACAGCCAGAAGTTAAAGGTTTTTGAAACAAGGGCAATGTTAAACATACCATGTGTTGTTTCTAGAATCTCAACTTTTCTCAGCCGAATACTGGAATCTGTGCTCTACAATTACCCTTAATCCTTAGTCACTCTGTTGGCTTCTTCCAAGCTAGTGACCCCCATTACAACTTTTTGCAGGGCTGATACCCTCAAGTTGTTGAAGCCCTCTTCGCGAGCCTGGTCGGCAATCTGAATAGAGTTCCCTCCCTCCATTATAATTCTGGAGATGCCGTCAGTGATGCGAACCACTTCATACACACCCACGCGCCCTTTGTACCCCTTGGAGCAATGCTCACAACCAACGGGCTGAAAGAGTTTCCACTCTTGCTTTGGGATGCTTACGGTTTCAAACCCTTCGGCGGTCAGAACCTCATCGGGGAGAGTGACAGGCTTCTTGCATTCGTTACATAGTCTGCGTGCTAGGCGCTGGGCAATAATCACACTTACAGAAGTGGCGATATTAAAAGTGGGGACCCCCATATTCATCAGGCGAGTTAGGGTCTCGGGGGCCGAGTTGGTATGTAGGGTTGATAGCACTAAGTGGCCTGTCTGGGCAGCTTTAATCGCAATTTCGGCTGTTTCCAGGTCGCGAATCTCCCCCACCATTACAATGTCTGGATCTTGTCGCAGAAAGGAGCGGAGGGCTTCCGCAAAATTGAGTCCAACTTTTGCAGACACGTTAACCTGGTTTATCCCCTCCAGGTTAATTTCCACTGGATCTTCAGCAGTAGAGATATTGCGCTCCGCTGTATTGAGGATATTGAGCCCGGTATACAGTGAAACCGTTTTTCCGGAGCCTGTAGGTCCGGTAACTAATATCATCCCCTGTGGTTGGGCCAAAGCATCCATATAGATTTTCTTTTGCTCGTCCTCATAACCTAGGGCATCAATGCCGAGCTTGGCTGAAGAGGGGTCGAGAATTCGCAAGACAATTTTCTCCCCCCAGAGGGTGGGTAAGCTATTCACGCGAAAATCAATGGCTTTGGTCTTGGACAGCTTCATTTTAATACGGCCGTCCTGGGGTACCCGCTTTTCCGAGATATCCATCTTAGACATCACTTTCAGGCGGGCAGATAGCCGAGTGGCCAACTGAATGGGAGGTTTGGCCACCTCGTGTAACACACCATCGGTCCGGAAGCGTACCCGATAGGATTTCTCGTAGGGCTCAAAGTGAATATCAGAAGCGCCGCTACGTATAGCATCCAGTAATACTTTGTTTACAAAACGTACAACTGGAGCTTCGTCACCACCGGGCTCATCCTCATTTCTGGCATCGCTCTCGCCATTATCGATATCGAGTGCTTCCAGGTCCTCATCATCAATCCCCTCGAGACCTGCTCCCATATCGTCGCTTTGCGAGAGGTAGCTCTCAATAGCTTTGGCTAGCTTTTCAGCTTCGACCAGCACGGGGTCAGTATTGAGGCCGGTATTAAAATTGAATTCGTCCAGGGCAGATAAATTAGTGGGGTCGGCGACAGCAACAAAAAGCCGGTTGCCGCGCTGATAAAGAGGTAGGGCAAAATGTTTACTGATTAGTTTTTCGTCAACAATTCCCTTGGGGAGCAGCTCAAAATTGTAGCTGCTCAGCTCAAACAGGGGGGTGCCAAATGCCTGGGAGGCAATACGAGCCAGTTCACGCCCCTTGACAAGTTTGGCCTCGACGAGGTGTTGAGCGAAAGTTTGCCCTTCTCTCTTTGCCGCTTTTAGTGCAGAGGCCGCAGTGGGTTCATCGAGTATTTGATCTGCAACCAGTCGCTTGGCTAGGCCACTGAGGGGAGGGGTTGTCATTACTTACACTGCCACTAATATTTTGTGCGTCACGTCACATATTGATTGCACCACCCATAAAAGCTTGAGTGGAATAAGATGAAACGTGAAATATAGCGAAATAATGGACTTGAGCCAAACTTAAGCGGATTCAGTTAGGTAAAGCGGTGAAGTAAAATTTGTCAGAAGATACTGACAAAATTCGTCACAACTATACCCGCTGTGTCAAACGTTGTTACTCATTCTTGCTCTCTTAGACGAGAAGGTGATGGGTTGCCCACCACTAAAACCTTTACTTCTGTTTGGCTTGCCAACTTTGGCATAATCCTTGTATCGTATTTGGCGATTTCCTCACAGGGCATACACCCTGACGGAATCATACTTTATTAAAGTCTGTATGGAGACGGTTACAATGAAAAAGCAAATGCAAAAGGGTTTTACGCTGATTGAATTGATGATCGTGGTAGCGATCATCGGTATTTTAGCTGCTGTGGCTTTGCCCGCTTACCAGGATTACACGGTGCGCGCAAAGGTATCTGAAGGGATGATTATGGCTAGCTCCCTCAAGATTGGCGTTACTGATATGTTTGCTGATCGTGGTATGGCCGGTATTGGCTCATACAAAACCGTGGTCGAAGGTGATATCGATAACGTCAAGACTGATTTGGTAGGAGATGTAGTGATTACTGCCGGCACTGGTGCGATTTCTCTGACAATGGATGGCATTCCTCAGCTTGGTACTGAAAATGTGCTTACATTTGTACCGAACATTGGTGGTCAACCAATTACAGATGATAACTCCACCGGTACTGTTACCTGGGATTGCAGCACTGACCTCACTACTATTGACGATAAGTTCCTGCCTGCTAACTGTCGTGAGTAATATCTAGCTTTAGATAAGTTATCTAAAAGGCGGGTTATCCCGCCTTTTTTGATGGTGTTTTTCTTTCAGGGTGGATCCCTCTTTTTGTGGTTCTTAGCGGTGTCACGAAAATATTCTTTTCCATATATTGCGGATGCAGTAGCCGTTGCGATAATTAACTTTTGTTTCATCATTGTTTCACATTTACTGGAACTTTCTTGATTTCTGAAGGGGGTTGTAGTCAAGGCATATTATTCTTTCGGCAATTAGGTGGTGGCTTTTATATTTCTTCTCGCCTGAAGATTGGGTGAGTTGCAACTTTCCAGTAATTGTTAATGTATTACCATTTGTAATCTGTGTTTTGTAGATTTCTTGATAAGCCTTATAGATCACTATATTGATACTCCCTGTTTCGTCTTCTAGCGTTAAGAACATGACTCCCGAGGCGCTTCCGGGGCGCTGTCGGCAAGTGACGAGGCCAATCACTTCAATTTTTTCTCTCCCATAGCAGTTTGCAATATCTTTTGCCTGAGTACACCGTTGAAATCTTTTCTGTTTTCTAAGTAGGGCAACGGGGTGCTGATTTAAGGTTAGGCCAGTACTTTTATAATCCCTGTAGGCCTCTTCTTTTTCTGTGCTAGTTGATATGTATTTCTGCTGCTGGTTGTTGTGATTCTGATCTAAAGAAATCCAGCTGTCCTGATGTCGATTGTGAGAGAGGCTAACAAATGCATTGGCGTCGGCAAGGTGAGAGAGTTGCTCGCTGTTAATTTTTGAGAGCTCTTGAAGTTGCGCCAATGATTCGATCTTCATTTTTTGCCTGAGTCTTAAAATATCTTGTTCGGTGGTTTCCTTTAATCCTTTGATTAAGCGCATGCCCAGGCGAAGAGCCGGGCTTCGAATTTGAGAATTTGGGTTTTCCTGTGGCGATGAGTTATTAAGTTCCGGGTGATGATGATCGCTGGGTGTTGTCTCGCGAGAATATGAGGAGGTATGTAGCTCCAAGTGATGCTCCCAAACGCTATAGAGTACGTCAATGGGTAGTACCTTAACCCCATGCCGCTGGGCGTCATAAACCAGTTGTGCCGGTGCATAGAAGCCCATCGGTTGGCTATTGAGTAGTCCGCAGTAAAAGGCCGCTGGATGATGACATTTAATCCAGGCAGAAAAATAGGCTAAAAGCGCAAAGCTTGCAGAGTGAGATTCGGGGAAGCCATAGGAGCCAAACCCCTTCATCTGGTTGAAGAGCTGCTCAGCAAAACTTTCCCTATAGCCATTACTTTGCATTCCCCGCACAAGCTTATCCCTGAATTTATACAAGTCCCCATTTTTTCCCCAGCTGGCCATGGCTCGGCGAAGCTCATCCGCTTCACCACCGCTAAACCCTGCTGCGACCATCGACAGTTGAATAACTTGTTCTTGAAATATAGGCACACCGAGAGTGCGCTCAAGCACTGGGCGTAAACTGTTATGAGGGTAGCGCACGGTCTCCAACCCCTGCTTGCGTTTCAAATAGGGGTGTACCATGCCGCCTTGAATTGGTCCGGGGCGGACAATGGCGATCTCTATAGTAAGCTCATAAAAATTTCGAGGTTGTAACCTTGGCAGCATGCTCATTTGAGCGCGAGATTCAATTTGAAAGACTCCAACGGTATCGGCCTTGCACATCATTTCGTAGACCTGTGGATCTTCGGCGGGAATATCCTGCAATCGCAATTTGGGGCCGTATAGAGCAATATATTTCAGGGATTTACGCAGTGCAGTTAGCATACCCAGCGCGAGCACATCGACCTTCATTAGTTTTAAATCTTCTATATCCTCTTTGTCCCACTGGATTAGGGTGCGATCCTCCATAGCGGCATTTTCAATTGGAACCAGCTGGTGTAATGGTTGTTCTGTAATAACAAAACCGCCTACATGTTGCGATAGATGTCTTGGAAAACCATATATTTGCTGCAGTAACTGTGGGAACATTTTTCCTATTGCACTGCTCGGATCTATTCCCACTTTCTGCATTTGTTGGGGGAAGCTATCTAGAGTGTCCCACCAGGCGCGTTCAGCAATAAGTTGTTCTATTGTGGCAGCGTTGATACCAAGGGCTTTGCCGATATCCCTTACGGCGCTTTTAAAGCGGTAGGTGATCTTACTAGCGGTAAGTCCAGCTCTTTCGCGGCTATATTTTGTGTAAATATACTGAATAACTTCTTCACGTCGTTCGTGCTCAAAGTCTACATCAATATCTGGGGGTTCATTGCGTTCCCGTGAGATAAACCGTTCAAATAGCAATCCAATTTTATGAGGATCTATCTCTGTGATGAATAGGCAGTAGCAAACTACTGAATTGGCTGCGGAGCCACGGCCCTGGTACAAGATATGATTTTCGCGGGCAAACTGGACTATATCGTAAATGGTTAGAAAGTAATGCTCATATTGCAGTTCTGCTATTATTGCGAGTTCTTTATTGATAATCTCATCAATTCTCTTTTCAGGGCCCTGTGGCCAGCGAGCAGCCCTTCCTATTTGTACTAGCTTTTTTAAATAGCTGCTCGCATTACTTTCTTGAGGGATAACTTCTGATGGGTATTCGTAACTGAGTTCGCTCAAGCAAAAAGTACATTGTTTGGCAATGAGGTTGGTATTGTCTATAGACTCTTTGGAGTGTAACGACTGGATATCACCTAAGCTGCGAAGATAACGTTCAGCATTTTGCTCAATACGATACCCTAGATTATCCAGGGTACAGTTATGGTAATTTGCATTGAGTACATCTTGTAGTGGCTTTCGGCTATAGCAGTGCATCAAGACATGATTGGTTGCAACCAAGGAAATATTCTCTCTTCTTGCAAGCTCAGTAACTCTATTGGACTTAAGGCTTTCCTCTGCGTGTAGGTGATTATTGATGGCAATGTAAAGCCGTTCGCTGAAGGTTTTTTTGATTTCTTCAGGTATTTCTATCTCATTAAAATTTGGAATCCAGATGGCAATTAGGTTTTTACATAACTCTACCAAGTCACTTTGATAAGTAATGTAGGTTCCTTTTTTTGCCCTTAAGCGTGATTTTGAAATTAACTGGCATAGCTCGCTGTAGGCAGTTTTGTCCGGAGCTAGTAGAACTATTTCTATGCTGTTATGGAGCCGGAAATAACTGCCAAAAATTAGTTTAAACTCGGGATTTTTAGAGTCTGTAGACTTGATGGTTTCAAGTTCTTTATAGGCTCTAACGGCTCCGGAAAGAGAGCATTCATCGGTGATAGCAAGGGCTGTATATTGCAATTTGTAAGCAGTGTGGACTAATTCCTGCGGATGCGATGCCCCCTGCAGAAAAGAAAAATTGCTTTGACAAAAGAGTTCGGCGTACCTCATGCTGATTCTCTCGGCGTCTATCTGTTGATTGTGATGGGGTTGGGATTTTGGTGAAGATCAGTATTAAGAAGGGGGTTTAGGTTTAGCTATAGACGCCATGTAAAAACCACTCTTCGGTTGTAAGATCCTGAAAGACCCAGTAGAGCTCATCTCTTTTATTTCTTGCGATATAGTAATCCCGCCCATGACGCCCGTGCTGCCACCAATAGCCATCAATTCGCTCTGGCCCCTGTAATAGTTGTAGCTCTCCCTGATAAAATAATTTGTGCCCGCTACTTTCCAGTTTGGTTGGATGAGCTAATAGCCAGTTGGGGCGCGGTGCTTGGATGGGCTTAATTTGCTGTCCCTTAGCGTTACTTTTAATTATCAGAGTATCTGTATTTTGCCAGGCCTGCTCTGGTAGGTAGCTTTCTTTTAGGGCAATTCCCGAGAGTGCTTGATGACCGAGGCGGGCTTTTAATTTGTCTAATAGCTGTTGACTGCGTTTATGTTGGCTGCCTTCACCAAATAAATCTTCATCCAGTGATCCCTGCTCCAAGGGGAGTAAATGCTTACAATTTAAGCTGATGGACTGCACTGGCTGATCAAGAGTTACTCTTTCCATTTGCAGCTTGGTTAGTGCTATTAAGCGTTGAGGGTCCAACTGCGGAGTGGAGAGTTCTACGGTTATTTCCTGAGATTTATTTTGGCCGAAATCCATATGCCAATTTAACTGTTGTGTGTAGAGCTGGCGTCGATGCAACTGGGAGCATAATTCCCTTAGTAGGCGACCGATAGGAAATAGCAGCTGTTCGCTATTATCCAAGGGGCTGGGGAAAAATAGCTCGCTGCGGAATTGTGCTGGGGGCTGATAACTACAGACTGGATCTTGGCGAGTCCCGTTCAGGCGTGCCAGGTAGTCCACAAATGGGCGACCAAAACGAGAGCCTACCTCAGAGAGTGGAATAGCGAGCAGTTGGCTTACCCGCTTGATACCACATGCGTAGAGCTTGGAAATAGTTTTGTTGTCGCAATTAAGGAGCTTGGATGGGGCAAAGCTAATCCACTGTCTCCACTGCTGAGGGCTGGGTGGAGAATCTGATCGCGCAAGCCAGTGCCGGTGTTCGGTCAGTTGGCTTAGCATATGAGCTGCACTGGGGCTGTGGCCGAGGCCCATCAGGCTGTGGATTCCCATCTGCTCAAGCTCTTCGCTCAGTTGCTTTATCAATGCTTTGAAGCCACCGTTGGCCTTTAGGCAGCCGCTCAGCTCCAGGAAGAGATGGGCGGGAGTGCTCTCACCATTGCTCAAAGGCCCTGCGGACTGAGGTGATACAAGTGGTGTAAAGCTGTATGCCCACTGGCCCAGTTGCTGTAACTCTTGTTGTTCCCGCTGGGAATCGCGTTGTAGCAGCTGTAAGTCTGCACAGAGAGCAAACGCAGTGGCAATACTGAGCCCGGTCTCAACGCCGCATTGAGATGCCGCTGGGTTTCTATTAATCACCAACTGTTTTTCAACCACAACTTGGGGTAGAGCCTCTTCTCCTTGTTGCTGAGCGCGGGTCAGAACCTCTAACGGAAGCCTGGGGAATTGAATACAAAGCCAGAGCATGGAGCTATCCCTCGAAACCGTTCAGTGCATTGGTTGGTCCCGTCGGACCAGTTTTGCTGCTCTTGCCAAATAGAGGTTTTGGCCAGAGTTTCCGCCCAATTGTTTTAAAAGCCTTAGCGCCAGCTCTCCTTCCCTGGGTGTGAGCTGTAGGCGCAAGCTCGCGGGTGAGGGGTTTGCTGTTTCACACTGAGGGCGAAAATGGAAGTGCAGACAGTCCCCATTGCGGGCAGCGAGCTGCAGGCGACGAAGATCTTTATGGTTCAGGGATTGCCGCCCCTGCCAGCTGAGTAAGGCACCACAGCTTCCGGATTGTAGGGATTGCTCGATCGCCCAGAGAGTATCCTTGGGGCCTCGGGGGTGCAGGATCAGCAGGTTCTCAAGGCGGATACCGCTGTTGGCTAATGAGGGCGCATAGGGGATATGGGGTGGATTGACCAGTATGACCATTTGCCCCCTCTGAGTGAGATTTGCCAAGGCCGGTAGTATTAGGGTGAGTTCACCGATACCCATCTGGTCCATGAGTAGCTCAGTAGTGGCCCCTCTTGGCCAGCCGTGGTTCGCTAGGAGGGCATCGAGGCTTGGATAACCACTGGCGATGCCGTTTCGCTGCCGTCGGGGTTCATTTGCTGCTTGCCAGATATCGGCTCTGGTGAGTAGCTGTGCCAGTTTCTGGTGTTTTTCCTGGCTGTCTAACTGATTGTTTTCTATGAAGTTTTCTGCGCTGCCCACGATTCCACCACTGAATTTTAGTCCGATCCGGCCACTATCTTCGTCTTGAGCTGTATGTGTATACAGTGATACTGTTAATTTATACAGTATCTATCCAGTGGCAACAAGTGAGAATTCATTGGATAGGCACTTTTTTGCACAGCCTAAACCGGCTATGATTCCGCCTCTTTAATTGAGCACTAATTATTCTATTCAGGGGGGACGGAGTGAGTATCAAGTCCGACAAGTGGATTCGCCGCATGGCAGAGCAGCACGGTATGATTGAGCCTTTTGAGGCCGGTCAGGTGCGTCATAACGATAATGGCGATCGACTCATCTCCTATGGCACCTCCAGCTATGGCTACGATGTTCGCTGTGCTCGTGAATTTAAGATTTTCACCAATGTTCACTCAGCGACAGTTGACCCCAAGACCTTCGATGAAAACAGCTTTGTGGATGTTGAAGGCGATCACTGCATTATTCCGCCAAACTCCTTTGCCTTGGCGCGTACAGTGGAGTATTTCCGTATCCCGCGCTCTGTATTGACGGTTTGCTTGGGTAAATCCACTTATGCCCGTTGCGGTATTATCGTCAATGTGACGCCACTGGAGCCGGAGTGGGAAGGTCATGTGACTTTGGAGTTCTCCAATACCACTAACTTGCCTGCGAAGATCTATGCCAACGAGGGTGTGGCACAGATGCTGTTCTTCGAATCCGATGAAGTTTGTGATGTGTCCTATGCAGATCGTGGTGGCAAATACCAGGGCCAGCGCGGCGTTACCCTGCCTCGCACCTGATCACCGGTCTTACTGCAGTACTATTTCCTACCTATGACAGAGGTTTCTACCAGCCAGCTACCTGAAAGCGTCGATGTATTGGTCATTGGCGCTGGGGCAGCTGGACTAATGTGCGCGGCTACAGCGGGCCAGCGCGGGCGCAACGTGTTGGTCCTGGACCACGCCAACAAAGTCGGAAAGAAAATCCTGATGTCTGGTGGTGGCCGTTGCAACTTTACCAATCTCTACACCAGTGCAGAGAACTTCTACAGTAATAACCCCCATTTCTGTAAGTCCGCCTTGGCTCGCTATAGCCAGTGGGACTTTATTGCATTGGTGGAAAAGCACGGGGTTGCCTATCACGAGAAAACTCTCGGTCAGCTCTTTTGCGACAATAAATCAAGGGATATTGTCGACTTGTTACTAGCGGAATGCCGTGCGGCCAAGGCACAGATCCGCACGCGCTGTAGCATTACTCAAATTCGAGCTTTGGGGCAGGGGTATAAGGTCGAAACCAGTATGGGGACGGTTACCTGTGAATCCTTGGTCGTGGCTACCGGAGGCCTTTCTATCCCCACCATGGGGGCGAGCGGGTTTGGCTATGAGATCGCTAAGCAGTTTGGGCTTGATGTAGTCCCAACTCGAGCAGCGCTAGTGCCATTCACTCAGCATAAACGGCAATTAGAGCGTCAGGGTACCCTGCCCGGCACCTCTCTATCCGTGACCGCTTCTTGCGCTGAAGGTAGTTTCCAGGAGCAGATGCTGTTCACTCACAGGGGACTGAGTGGGCCAGCGGTTTTGCAAATTTCCAGCCACTGGCGAGAAGGTCAAACGGTAATATTTGACTTGGCTCCAGAGAAAAATCTGGCAGAGTGGTTACCGCTGCGCCGACAACAGAGCCCGGATAGCCACTTACACAGCGTTTTGGCTGAGGTTTGGAGCAAAAAGTTAGTACAGTTTTTCCTGCAGCGAGCGCAAATTGTTAGCCGCCCTCTAAAACAGTTTGGGGAGGGGGAATTACAGCAAGCTGGGGAAAAGTTACAAAGCTGGAAATTGGTACCGGCGGGCACTGAGGGATATCGCACTGCTGAGGTAACATTAGGTGGAGTCGATACTGCACAGGTCTCTTCCCGTACTATGGAATGTAAAACCCGGCAGGGGCTTTATTTTATTGGTGAGGTTCTCGATGTAACCGGCTGGCTCGGCGGGTTTAATTTCCAATGGGCTTGGGCTTCAGGTCATGCTGCAGGAGAGGTGGCTTAATGGGAGATGTTATTCCTTTCAAAAGAAAAACCGCTTGGCAAAAGCACAAGGGCAGCACCCTGTGCAGGGAAGGTTTTCATAAATGGAAAGTGGTCACTGAGCGCAAGTTTGACGTAAAGCAGGGAAAGTTGGTTACTGAATATCGTTGTGAACGCTGTGGAAAAACGAAAATTAAACACTTGTAAATTTTCTCTCTCCAAATCCGATATTCATGGGGCAGTTCAATTAATAGTTAGGTAATTTACTCTCCCCTGTTAAGAAAATTGTCAAAACTCAGTGTCTTTAATACGGGTGATTACTGAGAAAAGATATTTTGGGGGCAGCAAATAATGCAACGTTACTGTTGAGTTACGCAGTAACGTTGCATAGGTTTATAAGTAGATTAAGAGACTGATTTGGTTTGCCCTGATAGATAGTCTACTGAACTGTGCCTCTTTAGGTTCAGCACGCCTTGTGTTACTTGCCATGTGATAGCCAGTGCACCGACGATAAACACCACATCACCAATAGTTCGTATCCATCTTAGAGTAACTAGCGTTCCACTTTGCATTAGGGTTTCACTGCGGGCATACCAAAGGCCTTCTGAAGCGCTCGCCATAAACTGGATAATACCGACCGGCAAAAGGCTGGTGAACAACATTAAAGCCAAACCTATATTCATCCACCAGAATGCCGTTTTCATCAATTTCTCGCTAAATATAAACTGGGGACGAATATATCTAAGAACGAGTAAACTAAAGCCCAATGCCAAGAACCCATATACTCCAAACAATGCACCATGGGCATGTGTGGCTGTGGTATTTAAGCCCTGAAGATAATATAACGCTATCGGTGGGTTAATGGTAAAGCCAAGTACGCCTGCTCCTAACATATTCCAGAAAGCAACAGCTACAAAAAACATCAAAGGCCATTTGATTTTCACCATCCAGGGTGCACGATTTTTTAAGCTATAATGATCCCAGGCTTCATAACCCAACAAGATAAGTGGGACCACTTCGAGTGCACTAAATGTGGCCCCTACCGCCATAACGGGTGTTGTCGTCCCTGAGAAATATAGGTGGTGAAAAGTTCCCGGTACACCCCCTAGTAAAAATAATGACGCTGAAGCTAGAGAAGTCACAGTCGCCATGCGTTTAGATACAAGGCCCATGTTGAAGAAGATAAATGCAAGCGCAGTTGTAGCAAAAACTTCAAAGAAACCTTCTACCCATAAGTGCACTATCCACCAGCGCCAAAACTCCATAACCGATATGTGTGTGCGCTCGCCATAAAAGAAGCCTGCACCATAAAATAATCCTATGGCAATTACGGAGGCGGCAAACAGGGCTAGCAGGTTTTTATCACCCTTTTGCTTTAATGCTGGAACAATACCGCGCAGCATTAATGCCAACCATAGTACGATGCCGGTAAATTTACCGATTTGCCATAGTCTACCAAGATCTACAAATTCATATCCTTGATGGCCCAGCCAAAAGCTGAGCTCTGGTGGCAGAGTTTGTGCAATGGCTAGATAATTGCCGACAAATGATCCAATAACGACTGCTATCAATGCCCAAAACAATATATCAACACCAAGTTTTTGGAACTTAGGATCTTTACCACCGTTGATGATTGGAGCAAGAAATAGCCCGGCAGCTAAAAATCCTGTAGCTATCCAAAATAGAGCAGCCTGTATATGCCAGGTGCGTACCAGGCTGTATGGAAACCACTCCGATGTCTCTATCCCATAGAATCCTTGTCCTTCGACAGTATAGTGGGCAGTAAAACCACCTAAAAAAACTTGGAAAGTAAATAGTCCTACTATAGCTAGTAAGTATTTTCCAAGAGCTTTCTGTGAGGGAGTTAATTTGAAGGTGCTGATTGGATCTTGCTTGGGGGCAGTAGGGTGTTTGTCTTCAGTGCGTAGGAACGCCCATGCCCAAACTAGGGCGCCAATGCCGGCAATCAATAAGACCACGCTAATAATAGACCAAATAATATTTTCGCTAGTTGGCTTATTATCAATTAATGGTTCGTGGGGCCAATTGTTAGTGTAGGTTGCGCCACCTGTTGAACGCTCGGTTGAAGCTACCCAAGAAGTCCAAAAGAAGAACTCAGTAAGTCGTGCTCGGCGATCAGCATCGGGCAGTGTAACCTCTTTCATTGCGTAATTTGCGCGGGTTGGCTGTAAAGCGGGATCACCTCCAAAAAGTGCATTATAATATTTTGCAGTTTTCTCTATAGCTGTGATTCTTCGCTTAGATAAAGTGGCAATTCCAGATTCTCTGTTATAGGTGTTGGTTCTATAATCTAATTTAAGGTCATACAGAAGTTTGTGTTTTTCTCTTTTGGATAAAGATTCATATGGGAGACCAAATTCCTCTTTTGCCGCTATTGATAACCAATTAATTAGCTCTCGATGTAACCAGTCAGCGGTCCAGTCTGGGGCTTGATAGGCACCATGCCCCCAAATAGATCCCAGTTGCATTCCTCCAACGGATTGCCAAGAAGTTTGACCATCTAAAATTTTATCTTTAGTGGTCAGTATTTTGCCATTTTCTGAGACAAAGGCGTCAGGTATCGGAGGTGCCTTCCGATATATTTCACTGCCAAAATATCCGAGTATTGAAAAGGTTACAGTTAAAACGCCGATCAATGTCCACCAAAGAGATTTGTAAGTTCTCATCAGAGTTATCCTTGCCAATATAAATTGGCTTTTTTAGCAATATGCTATTTAAACTATTAATTTTCGTATATCTCCCTAGGCTGCTTGTAAAACAAAACATCGTAAACATCGGGTATCTCTAATTTTTTGGAGTGGATCTATGATGCCTGATTGAGTGTTAATAGGTTTTAAGCCTGACTTTTCGCGTTCTTGCTTAGCTGCGTTGATCTCATGAGATTGGCCTCCAGTAGAGGCGTTAACTTGCAACAGAAAAAACATAAACTCTCCTTTTTCTTGCGTTGCTTGAATAAATCAAATTGAGAATGGGCTTCTCAAAATAATGTTTGGTCTTGTAAGACATTGAATTTTTAGGTGACCGATACCTTGTATTTGGGTAGTGAAAAATGGCCAATAATCGTTGTTAACCTGCCGCCCCTGGGTAGAGTTTGTGTAAGCGAATATATCGAAGTTCACTTCTTGGCCTCCTGAATTAATTAGCGGCCTTAAATTCAGGAAAGCAGCCCCTGACTTCAGAGCGCTTTCGCTCGAAATTCCTCTAATAGCTTTTGGGGCAGTCATAAATAGCACATTCGGCTGTAACCGTAGCCTAAGGGCTAGGTTGAACGAGCATTTGAGACTGAGCATTCTCTACCCCTTTATCTATACATGTATATGAGATACATCTTTTGCGCAGCAATTTACACCTAAATTCCAATGATGTAAACTAGATGCATCTTTAAATTTTCAAGGGATGAAAATTCTTGGCTTCACAATGAGGGACTTTGCCAATGAAGATCACGCAATTTACCGACTACTCTTTGCGAGTGTTGATGTACCTTGCTATACAGGATCGAGAGTTAGTAACCATCAGAGAAGTTGCTGAGCGCTACCAAATATCTAAAAACCACCTAATGAAGGTGGTACAAGAGTTGAATCTCAAAGGCTACTTGATTGCAACCCGGGGTAAGTATGGTGGCATTCGGCTAAGCCGAGCTCCTGAAGACATTAATGTTGGAGAGCTAGTTCGATTATTGGAGCAAGATACCGTGTTAGTAGAATGCTTTGGGACAAATAATCAATGTGTCATAACTCCTGCGTGTAGGTTAAAGAAAATGTTCGCCGAGGCTATGGAAAATTTTTTTATTTGTTTGGAGCAATACACCTTGGAAGACCTAGTATCAGGCCCGAGTCAGACTGACCTTATCAATATACTAGCTTTTCCTGCGAAAATTGAGAGGGCGCAGCAAGGTCCCTAGGTTAGGCTTATCTTATATTTGCTTGAGGGAGAAAAAGTACAGTTTTCCATTCAAAGCCTGGAAGATTCATACTCTAGGGCCTTTATTACATAAGGGGCTTTGTATCCCGCCAGATGAAAAGCCTATCTTCAATTTCCTCTCACCCTATATCAGGTAGCCACTCAATGCACGTTGGTCTGAGGGGGGATTGGGAGTGCTTCTTGGAGTAGGGAAATACTCAGCACAAATTTATTGCTCCTGCTCAAGCGTAATGCCTTTATCTGGGAGATGGTTGCTGAATATCGTTATGAGTGCCGTAGTAAAACGAAAGCGAGGATTGTGCCAATTTTGTCTTATAGGAACCAGTTTAATTGGGAGTCGGCTTCCCTGCCTGCCTCAGTAGTGCGAGTATCGAAGTGCAATGACACCCGCACTATACTGATTAGCAACTAAAAATAAGCAGCGAATTAATAACGATAGTAGCGACCGCGATAACGATAGTAATCTCTGCGCTTTCTTTCCCTATCATAGAGGTAGCCTGCACCGGCACCAATAACCGCACCTGCGGCAGTGCCACCAGGGCGCCCGCCACTGATCAAGGCACCTGTTACTGCGCCTATACCGACACCGGTGCCGATTCGGCGGTCAGTATCACTCATATTGGCGCAGCCCGTACCTCCAAGGCTTGCAGTCAATACTGCGGCCAAGCTGAGATATTTGATAGCTTTGATACGCATAGACACCTCTGTTACTGGAAGGTTGAGGTATAAAGAATCGGCGCAGGCCGACTATTTCGGAGCCAGTGTAGAGTCCGCATGCACTGGCAACAAATCCAAATTGGGAGTTTCATTCCCTTTTTTTGTCGATATTTAGGTGGTTGTTAAGGTGTTCGAAAAACAAGACTTGGTAGAACTGGCTCGACTCAAAATGCCATTTGGAAAATACTCGGGCCGGGTTTTAATAGATTTGCCTGAGGAGTACCTGCTTTGGTTCGCAAAAAAGGGGTTTCCAGAGGGGCGTCTAGGACAGTTAATGGCATTAGCCTTGGAGATAAAAGTAGAGGGGTTGCAGGGGCTTATTGATCCTCTGCGCTGATCTTTTAGTAGGTTTTCTCAGTATTGCAGTCACCTTGGTCGGTTTGCTCTGCGGGACTTTGACATTAATATAGTAATGCCTAGGTGTGCTTTGCGGAGCGAAGCCCAAGAAAAAGCGGGCCGTAATGGAGACTGGACTGACCCGGAAATAGGCCCACAGCGGGTAACCACTGGTCTGAATGATTTCAGCGAGGTAGTAGCGGGAGTAGAGCCAGTCAGCTTAAAAGAGGGAGCGGTCGAAACGAATTCGGCCGCCACTCTTTTAAATTATTCTAAACTCAGTTCTCACCGACTAATATCCGCCGGCAATATTTTGTGAGAGAGTTGCCCGACTCGAAAGTCGGACGCAGCTATCTATTGACTAACTGATTAGAGTGGGATTCGGATAACAACACCACCCATAGTGTGGCCCAGCTCAAAGTCAGTGCGCGGGCTGTCTACGTGATCGTTGTGACAGCTCACACAAGCAGGTGAAACACCTACATCCGCATATACTGCAGTGAAGTACTCGGTATCACCTAGTTTTTCGCGGCCGTAAAAGTTTTTCCCTGGGTTGTCGATTACGTACTGCAAGCCCTCTTTTTCCATCTCAGTGCGCGGTTTGTTTTGCTTGTTGATTGGCCACAGGGAGAGCAGGGCATAGTTAAAGCCAGACTCATTTTCGGCAACACGCTCAGCTCCCATACGCATCATCTGCGCGGGGAGTGGTAGCAATTTCTTATCTTGCCAGTGCTCATCAGCGTCAAGGATTTTCTCCTCGTTCTGCAGGCGGTTTACAACCTTGTTGGTGTAGTTGGCCCTGTCTGCTTCGATAACGGCAAAGATGGCATCCGCCATTCGCTCCGGAGCAACTCCCTGGTTTTTCTCACAGCCGGTGAGCAGTGCCAGTCCAGCGATAATACAAGCGGCAATACGCATATTTTCCCCTCCTATTGGGATTGATTTTGCTTGTTTTTGCTTTTGGTAATCCTTGCAATACGCTCGCGGATCAGCTCGAATGTTTCATGCTTCTCTGCGGGTTTATGCTTGAAATTATTGTTAATCAGAGTTTTGTCAGCCAGGGCAGCAAGGGAGAATTCGGCTCCATGGCAGCTCAGGCAAACGGGCATCATTTTTTCATTGGGGCGAAGGTTATGATTTTGATTATGGTTAACTACAACCTGTTCGCCATGGGTTTCCCGTGGTAAATGGCAGCTGGCACAGCTTACGCCACCCTCTGGGTTTGAATTCCAGGTATCGAAGTGAGGGGACTCTTTGTAAGAGAGACTGTGCTCATCACTGTGGCAACCCAGGCAAGCCTCTACAGCGGCAAATTGCAGATTTACTTCATGGGGCCCGTGACAACTGACACAGCTCAATTCATCCGTTGCGCTGGTATTCATGGGAAGGCGGGCCTGTTGCGGGGAGATGGCGCCGACCTGCTGGATAAAGCCCTCTTCCAGCTTGTTGGACATGCGCATTCCATGTTTTCCTTGAGTGAAGGATTCTTTTTGATCGCTGTGGCAACTAGCGCATTGCTCGACAATCTCAACGCTACTGAATTGCATTTGCCCATCGACGTGACAGCTGCTGCAGTTCACCTCTGTTTGTGCGTGAATACTCTGTGCCCAGACTGTTGCGATTTCTGCAGTCTGGCTAGAGCTGCTAATGTCTGCTTCGCTAACTTTTAAAGGGGCTTTATCTGAATGCTCATTTAGCCAGGACTGAACTGCTGTACGAGCAGGTAGCTTGGCAGTTTCCAATAGATCAGGTTGATCAACATGGGCGATAAGGAAGTCTTCATAGAGGGAGCCATTATCGTGATAGTTGTGGCAGCCCGCACTCGCGCAGGTTTCAAATCCCAGGTCTTTGTGACTACTGCGCTCTTCGGCAATATCGCTATGGCAGTGAAAGCAAAAGTCGCCCGCCAGGGTTACGCCCATCTCTCCTGTGATCTGTGGTTTGTGTTCAGTGTGACAACTTACACATAGCCGTGCGTCAAGAGTTTCCAGAAGTACAGCATTGCGCGGATCTAAAAATTTCTGCCGGGGGTGTGAGTCGTCTACAAGCTCCAGTTCTTCCGCATGGCAATTCAGGCAAGCTTGCTGAACAGCATCCTCACCGGCAAAGCCATCGGTATGGCAGGAAGTACAAGCCAGCTCAATTTGATGGTGACCGTGCGTGGCATCTCCACTGATAAATAGAGATTTATCGTCAACGTTAAGGTTGTATGCCACCGCAGAGCCGATAGCCAGCGTTAGCAATACACCGTAATGCCAGAATTTAAATTGATATGATTTCATCTAGAAGTAATAAACCGCAAAAATATGGTAGGCGAGAAGGACCGGTAAGGCCCAGAGCAGGGCATAGTGAACTCGGGACCACCATTTTCGGTGTTCGCGAAGTTTCAGGTCAGTCCAATGGTGGTTGCGCGCCATAAAAACGCCGACGAGAGAACCAGTTGCGGTTGCAGTTAGAAATACCAGCATCAATGCTAAATTCAGGTTTTCACCAAGGCGGAAGCCTGAATGTACAGCGAGTGCAAGTAGAGCGATTAAACCTGTAACGCTGTGTGCATAGCGCCAGTGATCGACATGCCCAAGGCTAAGTTTATTCCAACGTTTCCTGATACTGAGAGCGGCAGTAAACAGGCACATAGCGAGAATGGTATAGCCCGTAACCTGCTTCCAAAAATTGTCGTACCAGAGCTTTTCCCAAAAAAGTGCAGTCTGTACTGAGGGGGAAACTGGAGCTGGCGGCATCAGGAAAGCCAGGGCTATCAGGATTAATGACAGAACAGAAGTTATCAATATCCCCTTGGAGTGCCGCATTACCAAGTTGGGAGCTGGCACATCCAGAAGCTCAGCCATTAGTGGGCGGCAACTACCACAAACAGATCCGGCTGTTGTCGCTTGTTGCAGCTCATTTAAATTGCGCTTCCCAGCGGAAATAGCCTTGCATAATTCCCCTTTGGTGACAGAGTTACACTGGCAGACTAGATAACTATCGGGAAAATCTTTAATGCTATTGCCGCTTTTTTTGGCAAACACTCGCCCTTCGCTTTCAAAGTCTTTCAGTGTGCGCAGAGAGATTTTTTGCTCCTGTGCTACGGTCTGGCGCAATTCATTGGCTTCATCCCAGCTGCCAATATAAATGGCCCCAACGATGTATTCACCTTTGATAAATAAGCGTCTATAGATCCCCTTAAAACGATTGCGATAGACATGGCTCTCAACGCCCTCTTGCTGATTGAGGTTTTCCGGGGTTACCTCTCCCATTATTCCGCAGGGAATATGGGCAATTTTCAGCTGAATATCGGTATAAGTGCCGGAGTAGGGCTGCGAGAGAGATTTACCGCTATGGTTGCGACGAATATGTGAGCAGCAGCTTTCAGCTTGTTCGTAGCCCGGTCGGACCAATTGGTAGACTTTCTTGTCAAACTCAGCGCACTCGCCTACGGCGTAAATATCCGGGTCGGAAGTTTGCATCCATTCATTGACTACGATTCCGCGTTTAGTTGAAAGTCCGCTCTGTTCGGCCAGGCTAATTTCCGGCTTAATCCCAGTGCACAACACGATAGCGTCGACGGGAATTTTTTCGCCACTTTCAAAAGTGAGTAGGCGCTTGCTATCGCTCTCTTCAATGGATGTTAGGGAGTCCGAAATTTTTAACTCTACACCCAGTGCAGTGAGTGCGGACTTTAGGAACTCCTCTCCTTCTTCACCCAGGAGCCCGCTGAGCAAGTGTCCTCTGGATTGTAAAGTGATGTTGTTTTTAGGTGTTTTTAACGCGGTTGCAGCTTCAAGGCCCAGAGCACCAGCACCGATAACACAGATGTCTGCATTCTGCTCCCTTAACTCCAGTAAATCATTGGTGTTACGCAGACTTCGAAAAGGGTAAACACCAGGTAGATCCGCACCCGGAATCTTCGGAATAATAGGATTTGATCCAGTCGCTATTATTAGCTTGGAATAAGGTTGTATATTCCCTGCAGCATCGGTGACTGTTTTTTTGGAGCGATCAATAGAGACTATTTTACGGTCAATATATTCTGCTAGGCGGTGGTCACTTTGACTGAGAATAGGGTTATCAAGCTCCTCCAACTCTACATGGCTTGATAGATATTGAGAAAGTTTAACCCGGTTGTAGGGAGACTCTGTTTCTGCTCCATAGATAACAATTTGAGCTTCATCACAGAACTCTAATAATTTTTGTGCACAACGCACACCCACCGGACCAGTACCGATAATTACATAAATTGGGTAACTGTTATCATTAGTATGGATGCCGCTTGGTAATTGCTCGACAAGTGTGTCGTCTAGCTCAGTCATACCTCCCCCCGACTGCTTTGATTTTCTATTAGTCTTTGTATTTTTAATTTGTCTGCCAGATGGCCTGCTATTTTTCTTAGACTAATATCCCACTCTTTGGTGTTTTTTTGAATTCTAATCCCTATATGTTTAAACAAAATTAAATAAACGTCTAGTACCGATTAGAACATGACGATAGAGAATTGGGTGTAAAGTAAGGTCAGGTCGGAAAATAAGGCTGGATTTAACTGATGCGCACAGTTTTTTTGGGGAGCTAAATGTATCTTGCCCAAATTCGGTGCTTAAATTTAATTTGGCTGTGAAAAATTGGCGGGGTAAGGGGAGTGCTTTCCAGTTACTTTGTGACCGCTGAGCGGCCAAAAAATATGCGGCCCCGTCCTTGTGGGCTGCGGACTGTAAAATAGTATGCCTATTGTAAAGATTTGTTTCTTATCGGCATTCCTAGGTTAAATATCTCACTACTCCTGATAAAAAAACTAAACGTTGCTTTTAGGAGGGTTGGTAAAGGACGTAGAGTTCTTTTTCTTCTAGGGCAGTACGGCGAGTTAGCGCTTCACCGATTTTCTGATAATCCATTTTGAAGTCGCGAACCATTTCAGGAGTGAAGGCTTCGTGGTTATAGCGCTTGCAAAATTGCACAACAGCATTTGCAATTTCATTCATATCGGTGCGGAAATCTTTAACTACTTGCAGTGTGTGGGCATCGCCAGCCAGTGCTTGCTCCAGGTATACGTAAAAACGTACATTTTCTTTGATTAGATGGGCCTGGAAGCCAGATTTAAATTGGGTCAGTAGCTGCGACAGCTGGCGGTAGTTCTGCTTCTCATAACCCTCTGACCACATGCGCTGAAAAATACTGATCAGGGTGCGGTGATCGTCTTCAAGGGCTTTAATTAGAGTGGGATCGTAAGAGATTGTGCGGGCACCTTTAGCTCCTGCATAAGAGCTGCGAGTATATTTTTCCTCAAGGTCCGCCGCGTCTTCTGTTTTGTTACTTCGGAACATTCCAGAAATAAAACTAAGCATGAATTTAGTCTCAGTAAATTTAAAGGTTTGTTATTAGGTCTGATAGCGCCGCGAAGTTGGGGGTAACTTAAAGAAAGCAAAGCTATTTGGGTCCCGGCGGGCGTGGCGGATTTTACATTGGATGACAGTTGGTTTAACTGTTATGGAAGGGGCGAGTAAAGCAAAATTTTCAAAGTGGGACTTGTGTCACATTTTAGACCTTTGCTTTTTAATTTTTATCGAAATGCAGTTGATTATTGCCGGTAGAATCAAAATAAATTTAAATATCTAATTAATAAAAAAACCCGGCATAGCCGGGTTTTTTTAATTGCTTGAGCTTAGCGTTGCTCGAGCGGTACATAATCGCGCTGCGGGTAGCCGGTATACAGCTGGCGAGGACGACCAATTTTGTACGGATTGGAAATCATTTCATTCCAGTGTGCAATCCAGCCTGAAGTACGGCCGGTGGCGAAAATTACGGTGAACATATCGGTGGGGATACCGATAGCCTTCATAATAATGCCGGAGTAGAAATCTACGTTCGGGTAGAGTTTCTTCTCTACGAAGTAATCGTCCTCAAGGGCGATTTTCTCCAGCTTCTTGGCGATCTTCAGCAGAGGATCATTTTCTGCACCCATGGCGCCCAAAACTTCATCACAGATGCCCTGCATTACGCGGGAGCGAGGATCGAAGTTCTTGTAGACGCGGTGACCAAAACCCATCAGGCGGAAGGGGTCATTCTTATCTTTGGCGCGCTTCACGAATTCGTCGATACGGCTTTCGTCGCCAATTTCCTGCAGCATGTTCAATACCGCTTCGTTGGCACCGCCGTGAGCGGGTCCCCACAAAGTGGCAATGCCGGAAGAAATACAGGCGAACGGATTGGCACCAGAAGAGCCAGCCAGGCGAACAGTGGAGGTGGACGCATTCTGCTCGTGGTCTGCGTGCAGCAGGAAGATGATGTCCATTGCCTTGGCGACAACCGGGTCTATCTTGCTGGGCTCGCAGGGGTTGCCAAACATCATGTGCAGGAAGTTCTCGGAATAGCTGCGGCTATTGTCCGGGTACATGAAGGGCATGCCCTGGGAGTGCTTGTAGCACATCGCTGCCAGGGTTGGCATCTTGGCAATCAGGCGGTGGGCGGAAATCTCGCGGTGCTCTGGATTGGTGATATCCAGGGAGTCGTGATAGAAGGAAGCGAGGGCGCCGACTACGCCACACATCATCGCCATTGGGTGGGCATCGTAACGGAAGCCTTTAAAGAAGCTCACCAGGGATTCGTGAACCATGGTGTGAGACATAATGGTGTCTACATACTTCTTCTTTTCTTCTGCGTTGGGCAGTTCGCCATTCATCAGCAGGTAGCAGGTTTCCAGGTAATCGGATTTTTCTGCCAGTTGCTCGATGGGGTAGCCGCGGTGCAGCAGTTGGCCCTTGCCGCCATCAATAAAGGTGATCTTGGAATCACATGAGGCGGTAGATACGAAGCCCGGGTCGTAAGTAAATAAGCCTTTACTGGTCAGACCGCCGACATCAATAACATCGGGGCCGAGGGTGCCGGAGCGAACTGGCATCTCAAGGGCGCCGTCGATACCATCGACTGTGAGGTGCGCTTTTTTATCGGACATTGCGGACTCCTAAAAATGTTCTTATGCCGGCCTTTTCCCGCTGTTTTCGGGAGCTAGCGGCCTTTTGAGCGGGGCCAAACTTAAGTGCCGCGCCGCAAATTGTCAAACCAAAAGGAATGGACGACCAGTCTATTGGCGACAGGATATCCGGTTCCGCTCCATACTCGTAGAGTATTTGTCTAGATAATGCACAGGAAAGTCTGAGGAAATCCCGCGATTCCCGATTTACTACGCGATACTGGTGGGAACCCGGCGTAATCGCAGGCGTTCGTTGTGTTTTGACTAGTGAATGCCTATAATCCGCGCGGCTTGCGCCATGGTACGGCTACTTTGTATAAGGCTTCATCAGGTCGAGTGCAAAGTAATCAGCAAGCAGCTCGTCCCTCCATTGAAAAGCTAACGGGCGCCCGGTCGTTCAGGGCAACAAGGTGTTTTTCCTGTGAACAAAAACAGACCTGTCAATTTAGACATTTCCACTATAAAGCTTCCCGCTACCGCTGTGGTTTCCATTTTGCATCGTATTTCCGGTGTAGTGCTCTTCGTTGTTGTTGCACTACTACTGTGGATGCTCGATGTCAGTTTGGAATCCGAGCAGGGATTCGCCGAAATTGCAGCGGTATTTAACAGTATCCCTGCCAAGCTCATTCTCTGGGCATCGCTGGCGGCACTTATTTACCACATTCTGGCAGGTGTTCGTCATCTGTTTATGGATATGGGAGTAGGTGAAAGTCTCGAAGGCGGCCGTCGCAGCGCTGTGTCAGTGCTGGTGCTGGCTGTAATCCTTATTCTTCTGGCGGGAGTATGGTTGTGGTAAAAACAGTAACAAGCTTTGGCCGTAGCGGTACTTTCGATTGGCTCTACCAGAGAGTCACTGCGGTAATATTGCTCGCCTATACCCTCTTTATAGTGGGTTTTATCTTTTTTAGTAAAGACTTCGGCTACCAGGCCTGGTCCGAACTGTTCGCCCAGCGCTGGATGCGTGTTTTCAGCCTGGTTGCCTTGCTGTCCACCATTATTCACGCCTGGATTGGCCTCTGGTCCGTGGTAACTGACTACATCACCAACCGGATGATGGGCGGTAAAGCCACTGTTCTGCGCTTGTTCGTAGAAGTGATTCTGGCTGCCGTTGCCGTGTTGTACGCGGTGTGGGGCATTGAAATTCTTTGGGGTGTATAAGCAATGGCGAACATGCGTACTATTTCATTTGACGGGATTGTAATTGGTGGAGGCGGTGCCGGTATGCGCGCTGCCCTGCAGATGGCCCAGTCCGGCTATAAAACTGCGGTTATTACCAAGGTATTCCCGACTCGTTCTCACACAGTATCTGCCCAGGGTGGCATTACCTGTGCAATTGCCAGTTCAGATCCCAACGATGATTGGCGCTGGCATATGTACGATACCGTTAAGGGTTCCGACTATATCGGTGACCAGGACGCTATTGAATATATGTGTTCCGTAGGTCCAGAAGCGGTATTTGAGCTGGAGCACATGGGCCTGCCTTTCTCCCGTACTGAGGAAGGTCGTATTTATCAGCGCCCCTTCGGCGGTCAGTCTAAAGATTTCGGCCGCGGTGGCCAGGCTGCACGTACTTGTGCCGCTGCTGACCGTACCGGCCATGCACTGCTGCATACCCTCTATCAAAACAACGTTAAGCACAAAACCGAATTCCTGAACGAATGGTTTGCGATTGACCTGGTGAAGAACCAGGACGGTGCTGTTGTGGGTGTGATCGCCATGTGCATCGAAGATGGCGAAGTGGTTTATATCAAATCCAAAGCGACTGTATTCGCTACCGGCGGTGCCGGTCGTATCTTCGCTTCCACCACCAACGCACACATCAATACCGGTGACGGTGTCGGTATGGCCCTGCGTGCCGGTATGCCGGTCCAGGATATTGAGATGTGGCAGTTCCACCCCACTGGTATTTACGGTGCCGGTGTACTCGTGACCGAAGGTTGTCGCGGTGAGGGTGGCTACCTGATCAATAAAGATGGTGAGCGTTTTATGGAGCGCTATGCGCCCAACGCCAAAGACCTCGCTTCCCGCGACGTTGTGGCTCGCTCTATGGTTCTCGAGATTCTCGACGGCCGCGGCTGTGGCCCGGAAGGCGATCACGTATTCCTGAAGCTTGATCACCTGGGTGAAGAGCTGCTCAACAGCCGTCTGCCCGGTATCTGTGAGCTGTCCAAGACCTTCGCCCACGCCGACCCGGTTAAGGTGCCGATCCCGGTAGTACCTACCTGTCACTATATGATGGGTGGTATTCCCACCAACGTTCACGGTCAGGCTCTGACCCAGGACGCTGCGGGTAACGATCAGATTGTTGATGGCTTCTACGCCTGTGGCGAAGTTGCCTGTGTGTCCGTACACGGAGCCAACCGCTTAGGCGGTAACTCCCTGCTGGACCTGGTGGTATTCGGTCGCGCTTCCGGCCTGTTTATTGAGAAGTCCCTGCGCGAAGGTATCGAGCACCGCGAAGCTTCCGAGTCTGATCTCGAAGCCGCTATGGCTCGCTTGAATCACCTGGAAACCAATGAGAAGGGTGAGAAGGCTGCCGACCTGCGCAAAGAGCTGCAGGGCGTGATGCAGAACCACTTCGGCGTATTCCGTCGCGGCGACTTTATGGCCGAAGGTGTGAAGAAGCTTGCAGATCTGCGCGAGCGTATTGAAAATGTGCGCCTCGAAGACAAGAGCCGCGCGTTTAACACCGCCCGTGTTGAAGCGCTGGAGCTGCAAAACTTACTGGAAGTTGCCGAGGCCACTGCAGTTGCTGCAGAGACCCGCACTGAGAGCCGCGGTGCTCACGCCCGTGAGGACTTCCAGGAGCGCGATGATGAAAACTGGCTGTGCCACTCTATGTATTTCCCCACGGAAAAACGTGTTGGCAAGCGTGCAGTAAACTTCGCGCCTAACACTATGGAAGCCTTTGAACCGAAAGCTCGGACTTACTGATTCGGGAGCGGAATAGAGTATGTTGAAAGTAAGCATTTACCGTTACAACCCGGAAACCGACAAAGCGCCTTATATGCAGGACTATGAACTGGACACCAAGGGCAAGGACCTGATGGTGTTGGACGTTCTGGAACTGCTGAAAGCCGAAGATCAGACCTTGTCTTTCCGTCGTTCCTGCCGTGAGGGCGTTTGTGGCTCTGACGGTATGAACATTTCCGGTCGCAATGGTCTGGCGTGCACTACGCCACTGTCTGAAGCTGCCCCCAAGGGTAAACTGGTTCTGCGTCCGCTGCCGGGCCTGCCTGTTATCCGCGACTTGGTTGTGGATATGGAGCAGTTCTACGAGCAGTACAAGAAGATTGAACCGTACCTGCAAAACGATACCCCGGCTCCGGCCATCGAGCGTCTGCAGTCTCCGGAAGATCGCGAAAAGCTTGACGGTCTGTACGAGTGTATCCTGTGCGCCTGCTGTTCCACTTCCTGTCCGTCTTTCTGGTGGAATCCGGACAAGTTTATCGGCCCAGCTGGTTTGTTGCAGGCTTACCGCTTCCTGGCAGATAGCCGCGACCTGGCTACTGATGAGCGCCTGTCAAATCTGGATGACCCCTTCAGCGTATTCCGTTGTCACGGTATTCAAAACTGTGTCAATGTTTGCCCGAAAGGACTGAATCCGACGCGCGCGATCGGCCATATCCGCAATATGCTGCTGACCCGCGCCGTGTAGGGGATGCTGCGGCCGGTTATCGGCCCGCTGGGGTTCGCGCTCTGCGAACCCGGTGCCAGGTAGGGTGCCAAGCAAACGACAAAAAGCCGGTTCTAACCGGTAAAAAACTGAAAAGGGGAGGTGGCTTTGTGCGCCTCCCCTTTTGTGAGTGAAAGGAAAGCGCAGTGGCTCAAGAGAAGATAAGCACACTGCAATTGAGGTAGGCATCAACATGCACGAAAGTACCATGGAGCAGCTGTGGCGTAGCTCCCATATCTCCGGGGGCAATGCTGCCTACGTGGAGGAGCTTTACGAGACCTATCTGCACGACCCCAACGGTGTCCCCGAGGAGTGGCGCAATTATTTCGATAGCCTCCCCCGCGTTGAGGGCAGCAGCGATGTTTCCCACGCCGCTGTTCGCCAGCACTTTGAGCTGCTCAGCAAACACCGCGCGCGCCCGGTGGCCGCTCCCGGTGCGGCCGGCTCTGCCAATATTGAGCACGAGCGTAAGCAGATTAAAGTTCTGCAACTGATCGATTCCTACCGCCATCGCGGCCATAAAAAAGCGACCCTCGACCCCCTGGGCTTGATGGCTCGTGAACAAGTGCCCGACCTGCAACTGAGCTACCACGGCCTGACTGAGGGTGATTTCGATACCACCTTCAATACCGGTAGCCTGTTCCTCGGTAAAGAAGAGGCGACCCTGCGTGAAATCGTCGAGGGTTTGGAGAATACCTACTGTGGCAACCTGGGTGCGGAGATCATGCATCTCTCCAACCTGGAAGAGCAGCAGTGGTTCCAGCAGCGCCTTGAGCGCAGCCAGTCTAAAGCCAACTTCGGCACCGACATCCAGATTGAAATCCTGCAGCGCCTTTCCGCCGCTGAAGGCCTGGAGCGCCACCTGGACTCCAAGTACCCTGGCACCAAGCGCTTTGGTGTAGAGGGTGGTGAGAGCCTGATCCCGATGATGGACGCTCTGATCCGTCGCTCCGGCACCTACGGGGTGAAGGAAGTGGTGATCGGTATGGCCCACCGCGGTCGTCTGAATACCCTGGTCAATATCCTCGGTAAAAACCCTGCGGATCTGTTCCAGGAGTTTGAAGGCAAGAAGACCCTCGATACTTCCGGTGACGTGAAGTACCACCAGGGCTTCTCTTCCAACGTGATGACTCCCGGTGGTGAAGTGCACTTGGCCCTGGCCTTTAACCCGTCGCACCTGGAAATCAGTGCGCCCGTGGTAGTGGGTTCCGTACGCGCCCGCCAGGATCGCCGCAAAGATGCGACCGGTGAGAAAGTAATGCCGATCAACATCCATGGCGACGCGGCTTTTGCCGGCCAGGGTGTGGTGCAGGAAACCCTGCAGATGTCCCAGACCCGCGGTTACTACACCGGCGGTACTGTGCACATCGTACTGAACAACCAGGTGGGCTTTACCACCAGCAAGCGTGAAGATGCCCGCTCCACTGAGTACTCCACCGATCCCGCTAAGATGATCGATGCGCCGGTGCTGCACGTAAATGGCGACGACCCGGAAATGGTCGTATTGGCCGCGCTGTTGGCGGTGGACTACCGCTACGAATTTAAGAAAGATATCGTTATCGACCTGGTCTGCTACCGTCGTCGCGGCCACAACGAGACCGATGATCCCTCTGGTACCCAGCCGCTGATGTACCAGACTATCCGCAAGCACAAGACTACCCGCACGCTCTATTCCGAGAAGCTGGTGGGCGAGGGCATCCTGGACAAGGTTGCCGCAGACAAGCTGGCCAACGATTACCGCGACAAGCTGGATGCCGGTGAAGACGTTGCTACCGGTCTTGTGAAGAAGCCGGACTCCTCCATGTTTGTGGACTGGAGCCCCTACCTGGGCCACGACTGGCAGGTGCCTGCAGATACCGGCTACGCGCTGCCGAAGCTGCAGGATGTCGCCACTCGCATGACCAACGTGCCCGATGGTGTGGTAATGCAGCGCCAGGTCTCCAAAATTTATGAAGACCGCCGCAAAATGGCCGGTGGCGCCCTGCCTCTGAACTGGGGCATGGCGGAAACCCTGGCTTACGGTACTCTGCTGGAAGAGGGCTTTATGGTCCGCTTTACCGGTGAAGACGTGGGTCGCGGTACCTTCTCCCACCGCCACGCGGTGGTTCACAGCCAGAAAGACGGTCAGAGCTACGTGCCTTTGCAGCACATGTTTGAAGACCAGCCGCCTTTCTATATCTACGACTCGCTGCTGTCCGAAGAGGCGGTGTTGGCGTTTGAATACGGCTACGCCACCACGACACCAAAGTCCCTGGTGGTGTGGGAAGCCCAGTTTGGTGACTTCGCCAACGGTGCCCAGGTTGTAATCGACCAGTTCATCACTTCCGGTGAGCACAAGTGGGGCCGTATGTGCGGCCTGGTAATGCTGTTGCCGCACGGCTACGAAGGCCAGGGCCCAGAGCACTCCTCTGCACGCCTTGAGCGTTTTATGCAGCTGTGTGCGGAGCACAATATCCAGGTGTGTAACGCCACTACCCCAGCGCAGATCTTCCACCTGCTGCGTCGCCAGGCGGTGCGCCCAATGCGTCGTCCTCTGGTGATTATGAGTCCAAAGTGGATTCTGCGTCACAAGCTGGCCACTTCCAGCCTGGAAGAGCTGGCAGAAGGTCGCTTCCACAACGTGATCCAGGACCAGGGCGTAGATCCAGACAAAGTGAAGCGTGTGGTTCTGTGTTCCGGCAAGGTTTACTACCACCTGCTGGAAGCCCGTATGGAGCGCGAACAGGAAGATGTGGCGTTCGTACGAATCGAGCAGCTGTACCCATTCCCGGACGAAGAGTTTGTGGAAGCGGTTTCCGCATTCAAGAAGATCAAGAGTGTTGCCTGGTGTCAGGAAGAGCCCATGAACCAGGGCGCCTGGTACTCCAGCCAGCACCACTTGCGTCGCCTGTTGTCGGAAACCCATCCGAAGCTGGATCTGGAATATGTGGGCCGCGCCCCATCCGCAGCACCTGCGGCGGGCTATATGTCCACGCACCTTGAAGAACAGAATAAGTTCATCAACGAGGCGCTGACCGTCAAATAACCGGCGGCAGTAATAAGTGAAGAGTCAATCTCAGGAAACAGAAAAAATGACGATCGAGATTAAAGCGCCAACTTTCCCTGAATCAGTTCAGGACGGAACTGTCGCCACCTGGCATAAACAACCTGGTGAAGCTGTGTCCCGCGATGAACTGATCGTGGATATCGAAACCGATAAAGTTGTGCTGGAAGTTGTTGCACCTGCCGATGGTGCCCTGACTGAAATCATCAAGGGTGAGGGCGATACCGTTCTCTCCAATGAGGTGATTGCCAAGTTCGAAGCGGGCGCTGGCGCAGCTGCTGCCCCGGCGGAAGAAAAAGCAGAAGCTCCGGCTGCCGAAGCCGCAGCTCCTGCGGCTGGCGACAAAATTGCTATGCCATCTGCCAAGAAAATGGCTGCTGAGAAGGGCGTAGACCTGGCCGGTGTTGAAGGCACTGGCAAGGGTGGCCGCGTTCTTAAGGAAGACGTAATGAAAGCGGGCACTGCGCCGGCTGCCGCTGCTGCACCTGCCGCCGCTGTTGCTGAAGTTGCGGTTGCTCCGGGTGAGCGCGTAGAGAAGCGTGTTCCTATGACCCGTATGCGCAAGCGTATCGCTGAGCGCCTGCTGGACGCTTCCCAGTCCACCGCCATGCTCACCACCTTTAACGAGGTGAACATGAAGCCGATTATGGATCTGCGCAAGAACTACAAAGACCTGTTTGAGAAGACCCACAACGGCACTCGCCTGGGCTTTATGGGCTTCTTCGTAAAAGCTGCAGTAGAAGCGCTGAAGCGTTACACCGCAGTGAACGCGTCTATCGACGGCAACGATATCGTTTACCACGGTTACCAGGATATCGGTGTAGCGGTTTCCTCTCCGAAAGGCCTGGTTGTGCCGATTCTGCGCAATGCGGAGAACATGGGCCTGGCGGATATGGAAAACAATATCCGCGATCTGGGTGTTCGCGCCCGGGATGGCAAACTGTCTATCGAAGAGATGACTGGCGGTACCTTCACCATCACCAACGGTGGTGTATTCGGTTCCCTGCTGTCCACTCCGATTTTGAATCCACCGCAAACCGCAATTCTGGGTATGCACAAAATCCAGGAGCGCCCGATGGCGGTAAATGGCAAGGTGGAAATCCTGCCGATGATGTACCTGGCGCTGTCCTATGACCACCGTCTGATCGATGGTAAGGAAGCGGTTGGCTTCCTGGTAGCGATCAAGGAAATGATCGAAGATCCAGCGCGTATCTTGCTCGAAGTTTAAACAATAAATCTTGGGGCCTGCGGGCCCCCTCGATCACACTGCATTAGAAATATCTGGAACTGATCATGTCCGAAAAATTTGACGTAATCGTAATTGGCTCCGGTCCTGGTGGTTATGTCGCTGCCATCCGTGCCGCTCAGTTGGGCTTGAAAACGGCTTGTATCGAAAAGTGGAAAAACAAGGAAGGTAAATACGTAAATGGCGGTACCTGCCTGAACGTTGGCTGTATTCCTTCCAAGGCACTGCTGGACAGCTCCTGGAAATACCACGAAGCCAAAGATGCTCTCGACGTGCACGGCATTGAAGTCGGCAAGGTCAAGATGGATGTGAGCAAGATGATCGAGCGCAAAGGCGAGATCGTTAAGAAGCTGACCGGTGGTGTAGCAGGTCTGTTCACCGCCAATAAAGTGACCTCCATTTTCGGCACCGGCAAATTGCTGGCGAACAAGAAAGTGGAAGTAACCGACGACGAAGGCAACAGCACCGTCTACGAAGCTGAAAACGTCATTCTGGCTTCCGGTTCTGTACCGGTAAATATTCCGCCCGCTCCGGTAGACAACAAAATTATTGTCGATTCCACTGGTGCTCTGGAATTCACTGAAACTCCAAAGCGTTTGGGTGTTATCGGTGCCGGTGTTATCGGTCTGGAGCTGGGTTCTGTATGGAACCGCCTGGGCTCCGAAGTGGTTGTTCTTGAAGCGATGGACAAGTTCCTGGCGATCATGGACCAACAGGTTGCCAAAGAGTCCCAGAAGATCTTCAAGAAGCAGGGCCTGGATATCCGCCTCGCTTGCCGCGTAACCGGCTCCGAAGTGAAAGGCGAAGAAGTGGTTGTTACTTACCAGGACAAAGATGGTAAAGAGCACCAGGAAACTTTCGACAAGCTGATCGTTTGCGTTGGTCGTCGCCCTTACACCGAAGGCCTTCTGTCTGAAGATGCCGGTGTGAAGATGGACGAGCGTGGATTCATCTATGTCAACGACCTGTGCATGACTTCTGCACCGGGCGTATGGGCGATTGGTGACGTGGTACGCGGCCCAATGCTGGCACACAAGGCCTCAGAAGAAGGTGTTGTGGTTGCCGAGCGCATTGCTGGCCAGAAGCCGATGATGAACTACGACGTGATCCCCAACGTTATTTACACTCACCCGGAAATCGCTGCGGTTGGTCGCACCGAAGAGCAGGTGAAGGCCGATGGCGAGCCCTACAACGTAGGCAGCTTCCCGTTTGCTATCAACGGCCGCGCTATGGCCGCCAACGATACCCAGGGCTTTGTGAAAATCATTGCTCACGCGGAAACTGACCGCGTACTGGGTGCCCATATTGTTGGCCCGTCTGCCGCAGACTTGGTTCAGCAAGTGGCGATCGCGATGGAATTCGGCTCCAGTGCTGAAGACATCGGTATGACGGTATTTGCGCACCCGACTCTTTCCGAAACTGTGAAAGAAGCGGCGCTGGGAGTGAACGGCCATGCGATTCACACCGTAAATCGCAAGAAGCGCAAGTAAGAATATTTTTCGATTTCGGGGCACTAATTATTGATTAATTAGCGCCCCGGTTTCATTTGTGGAATTTGAAATTTGCAACGACGGAAATTTTAAATTTCTCTTTCAGGTGCAGAGTGATCTGCAATTAGTAAACACATTTTATATGTGAATTGGTATTGACTATGAACTTGCATGAGTATCAGGGCAAACAACTGTTTGCGGAATACGGATTGCCGGTTTCCAAAGGCATTGCAGCGGAAACCCCGGCAGCGGCAGCAGCAGCGGCTGACGAAATTGGCGGTGATAAGTGGGTAGTAAAGGCCCAGGTACACGCTGGTGGCCGCGGTAAGGCTGGCGGTGTAAAGCTGGTAGATTCCAAGGCAGAGATTGAAGAGTTTGCCAAGAAGTGGCTGGGCGAGCGTCTGGTAACTTATCAAACAGACGAAAATGGCCAGCCGGTTTCCCGTATCCTGGTTGAAAGCTGCACTGACATCGACCAAGAACTGTACCTTGGCGCTGTTGTTGACCGCTCCACCCGTCGTATCGTTTTCATGGCTTCCACCGAAGGCGGCGTTGAGATCGAGAAAGTAGCGGAAGAGACTCCAGAAAAAATCCTGAAAGCCACTATCGATCCGCTGGTAGGCGCTCAGCCTTACCAAGCGCGCGAGCTGGCTTTCAAACTGGGCCTGAACCCGACTCAGGTTAAGCAGTTCACCAAGATCTTCCTCGGCCTGGCAAAAATGTTCCAGGAAAAAGATCTGGCCCTGCTGGAAATCAACCCGCTGGTAATCACCACCGAAGGCAACCTGCACTGCTTGGACGCCAAAGTGGTAATCGACAGCAACGCGCTATACCGCCACGCTGACCTGCGCGAAATGCACGATCCTTCCCAGGAAGATTCCCGTGAAGCGCACGCTGCCAAGTTCGACCTGAACTACGTAGCTCTCGATGGCAACATCGGCTGCATGGTAAACGGTGCTGGTCTGGCCATGGGTACCATGGACATCGTAAACCTGCACGGCGGCAAGCCAGCTAACTTCCTGGACGTTGGCGGCGGCGCGACCAAAGAGCGCGTTGTTGAAGCGTTCAAGATCATCCTGTCTGACGAGAACGTAAAAGCCGTACTGATCAACATCTTCGGTGGTATCGTTCGCTGTGACATGATCGCCGAAGGCGTTGTGGGCGCAGTAAAAGAAGTTGGCGTTAAAGTACCGGTTGTTGTACGCCTGGAAGGTAACAACGCAGATCTGGGCGCCAAGGTTCTGAGCGACAGTGGCCTGAACATTATCGCGGCTACCAGTCTGACCGATGCGGCTCAGCAAGTGGTTAAAGCTGCGGAGGGTAAATAATCATGTCAGTATTGATTAACAAAGACACTAAAGTAATCTGCCAGGGCTTCACCGGCTCCCAGGGTACTTTCCACTCCGAGCAAGCGATTGCTTACGGCACCAAGATGGTTGGTGGTGTAACTCCGGGTAAAGGCGGCCAGACTCACCTGGGCCTGCCAGTATTCGACACCGTTAAAGAAGCGGTAGAGAAGACCGGCGCTGAAGCTTCCGTAATCTACGTACCTGCGCCTTTCTGTAAGGATTCCATCCTGGAAGCGGCCAACGCTGGTATCAAGCTGATTGTTTGTATCACCGAAGGTATTCCGACTCTGGATATGCTCGACGCTAAAGTGAAGTGCGACGAGCTGGGCGTGCGCCTGATCGGCCCGAACTGCCCGGGTGTTATCACTCCGGGTGAGTGCAAGATCGGTATTATGCCAGGTCACATCCACAAGCCGGGTAAAGTGGGCATCGTTTCCCGTTCCGGTACCCTGACCTATGAAGCGGTTAAGCAAACCACCGACTACGGCTTTGGCCAGTCCACCTGTGTGGGCATCGGTGGCGACCCCATCCCGGGTTCCAACTTCATCGATATCCTGGAAATGTTCCAGAACGATCCGCAGACCGAAGCAATCGTTATGATCGGTGAGATCGGTGGCACTGCTGAAGAAGAAGCAGCTGCTTACATCAAGGAAAATGTTACCAAGCCTGTAGTTTCCTACATCGCTGGTGTAACTGCTCCTCCCGGCAAGCGTATGGGTCACGCGGGCGCGATCATCTCTGGTGGTAAAGGCACTGCCGATGAGAAATTTGCTGCTCTGGAAGATGCTGGTGTTAAAACCGTGCGCTCCCTGGCTCAGATCGGCGACGCTCTGAAGGAAATTACTGGCTGGTAAGTAATTGCCAACTTTTAGTTTTCAAAAAAGCCACCCATTGGGTGGCTTTTTTTATGGCTGTATAAAGTTGGGTCAAATTAGGCAGGGTTGCGCTGGGCTCCCCCAGTAAATATTTTTACCTATCTTTACATTTTCATGGTGTTTACAGCTTTATCTGTTGTTAAGTTTTCTTTTTTTCGCTGAAAGTTGATTTTCATTCTCTCTTCATTTTTGTACTTCTATCTATAGGTCACGTAAGTCTGCGTTTTGTAAGGCTTTTCTTGTGGTTCCTAGCTCTTTTGGTTGCTTGCTGAAAATATTTTTTATTACAGAAATCGATTTTGGTTTTGGTGTTTGGAAAAGGTTTTTTGTGATCTCTCCCCTATTTTTTGTTTTCTATTTCTGTCGGGTGAGTTTTGACTTGCCGAATTTGGTGCGGCAGTGTTGGTTCTCGTTATGGCAGCGAAAATAACTTTTCAGGAGGTGCGTCAGCATGGGGCTAGCTATAGATAAAAATATTCGAAAAATATCCTATAAGATATACTTTGGTGGATTTTCTTTGGATAGGAATGAAGAGGTAGGTGGGGTTTGGCCGAATGGTGTGGTGAAATATTATGTGCCCTCCAATTTAGATTCCGGTTATGTTAATTCGGTAAAAAAGGCTATGTCTCATTGGGAAATTTGCATTTATCGAAAGTTCAGATTTGCAGCGATTAAGTTCCTGCAGGTTGGAGCGGTAGGTCGTGGAGTGGTTACCATTAAGGATGACCGCAGTAGTGCGACGGTAGGGTTTACCAATAAAACCGATCAATATTGTGGCGTAGATTGGAAATCCAATAGAGCTGCGATTGCCTCCCTTCCCCATGAAATCGGTCATACACTGGGTTTGGCCCACGAACACATGCGTGCCGATGCCCCTCTGTCAGTGAAGAACACACTGGACTCCCTGCAGCAGCAAACTCGGGTGCAAACCCTCACCAGGTTTTTAACACACAATTCTGCTTTTGATGGAAACTCCATCATGATGTATGACGACCAGGCAAGGGCACTGGGGATTGTAAAAAACACTCGTGAGGGAGGCTGTAAAATATCGGCCAATCAGGTGAATAGTTCTACCTGGAATCCCAGTGCTGGGGATCTGGATATGCTTTCATATCTCTATGATGGCAATCGTCAGACCTTGCCCCATTCTTTTGCTGGCCCCTTGGGCTAAGGGGCGGGAGGCGTAACTTTAAAAGGGAGTCAAAGACTCCCTTCAATTTATAAATCTTAAGTGAATTTTTAAGCGAGGTAATCAGCAGCCACGAATTTCGGCAAAGAATTTACTTAAGCAGATGCCCGGGAAGTGTATAAGCCATATTTATTCCCCAGGTTGCGACTACGGTGATAAAGTACAAAAACTGTTAAAATAAGCAGCATCAGTTCTGCAACTGGTCCTGCATACCAGATCCCCACTTCACCAAACATCAACGGTAAAATCAAAATTAATGGCAGTACAAAAATATAGGTTTTTGTCACCCCGAGAATAGCTGCACGTTTGGCGTCACCAATGGCCTGGAAAAATGTGCTGATCATCATCAGTGGTCCCGCCAAAAAGTAGACAAGCGTCATCATCGGCAGGATACGTGCAACCTCTGCAATAATTTGCGGGTCGCTGACGAACAGGGTTCCCAAAGTGTCTTTTAGTAATAGCACGCCAAGCTGTAATACCAGGCAATAAGAAAAGGCTATTGTCAAAGCTAGATTGATACTGCTGTCGGCACGGGACCAGCTTTTAGCACCAAAGTTACTGCCTACGAGGGTTTGAAATGCCTGGCTTAATCCGAGAAGAGGCAGGAAAATAAAGGTCATGATTCGGGTAGTAATGCCGTAGGCCCCCACCGTTGTATCGTAGTTGGTACTGCTCCAGGCCTGGATACTGAAAATTACAGCGATAGATGTGAGTGATATACCGATGTAGCTCAAGCTGGACGGGAGGCCTAAAGATAGGTACTCAGGCCAGAAATTCCGTTTAATCGAGAGTCGGATAATTTGCATATCAATCACTGGTTGGCCGTAATGACGGTAGCCTGCAATTATCAGAAGGGCAATTGTCTGTGCCAGGGCGGTGCCATAGGCAGAGCCAGCCACACCCATATCCAGGTGGGCGATAAAAATATAATTGAAAATAATGTTGAGCATAACCGATGATAGGGAAACCACGGCCATTAGAGATAATCGCCCTTCGCATCGTAAAGTGTCGGAATTCACTGAGCAGATAAATAGCGTTGGTGAAAGAAATATCAATATTGTTAAATAGGTGTACCCCATCTCTGCAAGGTCTACCGAGCCATTGGCAATCAATAATGTTAATTGTTTGCCTCCAGCTAAAAAAAGCAATATTAATAAAATGCAAACAATTAGTGCTAGTGTAATGGCTTGAGAGAAGGCCTTCTTCGCTTTATCTATATCCCTTGCACCAAGTAATCTGGCCTGGACGCTCGAATATCCACTGGAAATCAATGAAGAAAGCGCTATCAGAAACATAAACACTGGAAAGGTCAAAGTCACTGCAGCTAGTGCCTCGGCTCCTACATACTCCCCCAGGAAGTAGGCATCCAATAAAGTAAAAGAACCGTTTACCAGCATTATTAGAATAATAGGCGCAGCCGTTTTAAAGAAAACCGGCAGCAAGTTCCCACTAACAAATATATTGTCTTGTTGTTCACTCATAGTAAGTCCGTTTTAAAGTTTGCCGCTATGCATCTCTGCAATCTCTTCAAATTTACTGAATACTAGCTTTTTGAGATCACTCGGCCATGAGTGGATGGCTTTTTTAAAGCTGATCCTACTATTCCTATACAGAGCACGACTGGCTTCCTCGAAGCCTGGAGTATCCCCTGCAACTAACAACATGAACTTATCCAGTTCCTGTTGTTTGCGGGTGATGCGCTCTTCAGGAGAAACCTGTTTTTGTGCCTGCTCAACCAGCTTACGAAGTGTGACGGAGGCACCGCCGGGCTGCTGACTCAGCCACTCCCAGTGGCGGGGAAGCAGGGTAATCTCCCTGGGAATAACTCCTAATTTGGGACGTCCGCGCTTGGCCTTGTGAGTCGCGGTATCTACAGCTGATACTGCCAACACCTCCTCCGTGTCCCCATGCCAATCCACTTCAACCCGTTTACAGCTTTGGGCCTCGAAAACAATGGGTTCATGGTTTGCACCCATATTTTTCACTTGGCGAATAACGACCTCCAGTGTCCCTCGGGCGATGATCTGTTGCTGATCGATAGCGATATAGTCGGTGCTCAAAGTTTTGCTCCTTATTTACCCGGATTAAATATTTTTATCCGGGTAAATATAGTTCGTCGGTTAGTTAACCTGCAAGTGTAATTTTCTGCCGAATGGCGATATTCGAAGCGGCATTAGTAAAGAACGAGTTTTTCTGGCTGTGCTTGCCTGCTGGCGCTCGGTGGTTAATAGCTGCTCATTTATGAGTGATATACACGGTCAGCGAGCACTCCTATACTGCCGAAAACCAATTGTTTAGGAGCGAATATGACCAGGGCATTGATTGGGGTGATTGGAGGAAGTGGTCTTTACGATATGCCGGGGCTGACTGAGGTGGAGGAGGTCCATATCGACACTCCCTTTGGCAGGACTTCGGACGCCATTGTCTGCGGTAAGCTCGCAGGTGTACCAGTAGCTTTCCTGGCCCGTCATGGTCGCAATCATCACCTGATCCCCTCCCAAGTACCTTATCGGGCAAATATCCATGCCCTGCGCCAGCTCGGCGTGCGCTACATCCTGTCTCTCTCGGCTGTGGGCTCCCTAGAGGAAGAGGTACGGCCGCTGGATATGTTAATCCCCGATCAGTTCATTGATATGACTCGCCGGCGGCAGAGTACCTTTTTTGGAGATGGCGCGGTTGCCCATGTGTCCATGGCCGATCCAGTATGCTCTGCTGTCGCTGATAGTTTGGCGCGTGCTTTCACGCTGACCCAGGCAGAGCAGCCAATTGAGTTACACCGAGGCGGCAGTTATATCTGTATCGAGGGCCCACAGTTTTCCACCCGTGCCGAGTCCCACTGGTATCGCAGTATGGGGGCGTCGGTTATCGGCATGACCAATATGCCTGAGGCCAAGTTGGCCCGGGAGGCACAAATTGCCTACGCCACGCTGGCTATGGCTACTGACTATGATTGTTGGCACCCTCGTGAGGAGGCGGTAACCGCAGAGGTAGCGATTGCGAATCTTCAACAAAATGCCATGCGCGCCCAGCAGATTGCGATGGAAGCCATACGTATATTAGGCGCTGAGCAACCGGAGTCCTCCGCTCATACAGCGCTGTTGAGCGGTCTGGTGACTCCCCTCGAAGCTATGCCTGAGGAAACACAAGCTGTAATAAAACCACTGCTCGCTCCGACAGAACCGGAGCTTGAAGAAATGGAGCAGTGATATCGATGCGTGAGACCTTACCCCTGCTGGAGCTATCGGACTTCCCCTCTCTGCACCGAGGGGCCATTGAGACCTTGCAGGTCAATATTGGCTACCGTTGTAATCAGCGCTGTTTACACTGCCACGTCAATGCTGGGCCTAATCGAACCGAGATGATGTCGGACGACAATTTGGCGCTGTTATTGGAAGTTCTTACGGTCCGTAAACCCCGTGTGCTGGATGTGACTGGTGGGGCCCCGGAATTGCACTGGGGCTTTCGATCCCTTGTAAGAGGGGCGCGAGAGCGCGGAGTACATGTAATAGATCGCTGTAACCTGACAGTTCTTTTTGAGCCGGGCCAGGAAGATACTGCTGAATTCCTCGCTGAAAACCAGGTTGAGGTCGTTGCCTCCCTGCCGTGTTACTCAATCGATAATGTTGATAAGCAACGAGGTAAAGGGGTATTCGATAAGAGTATTGCGGCGCTACAAAAATTAAATGCATTGGGCTATGGCAAGCCCGGCAGTGGCTTAGAGCTCAACTTGGTCTATAACCCCCAGGGACCCTTTTTACCCCCGGAGCAAAGTGCTTTGGAGGCGGACTACCGAAGAGAGTTGGCGAACCACTTCTCCATTGAATTTAATCATTTGTTCGCTCTCGCCAATATGCCAATCAAGCGTTTTGGTTCCATGTTGGTTTCCAAGGGGCAGTTTCACGATTATATGGCGCTACTAAAAGATAGTTACAGTGCGGATAATCTCGCTGATGTTATGTGTCGCAACTTGGTTAGTGTCGATTGGCAGGGAAACCTATTTGATTGTGATTTTAACCAACAACTCAACATGCCTATTCCTGGCCGATTACATTTGCGAGATTTAATCGAGGTGGATCTGAAGGGGGCGGCAATTTGCGTTGCAGATCACTGTTACGGTTGTACAGCCGGGCAGGGCAGTAGTTGTGGTGGGGCTCTCTAGCTTTTTGTTATGGCGGATGGAACCTGAAAACGATGAGTAAAAAAATCCTGCTGGTAGCCGCCATTGTTGTATTGGTGGTGGCTTTCTACGTGCTTGATCTGCACCACTGGTTGAGCCTGGAAAAGTTAAAGGATGGAGCGGAGGACTTTAAGCGCTGGCAGATGTCGTCGCCGCTTTTAGTCGGATTTTTGTTTCTGGTCTTCTATATTTTGGTGACTGGCTTATCACTTCCCGGGGCAGCAATTCTAACTATTGCAGCCGGCGCATTGTTCGGTCTTTTCTGGGGTACTGTAATCGTTTCTTTTGCTTCCAGTATCGGTGCCACCCTGGCCTTTTTAATGGCTCGATATTTATTCCGAGACTATATTCAGGGGCGTTTCTCAGAGCGGCTTCAAGTCGTCAATAAGGGAATTGAGCGGGAGGGGGCATTTTACCTTTTTGCGCTGCGATTGGTGCCGGCTTTCCCTTTTTTCCTAATTAATATCTTGATGGGGCTCACCCATATTAAAGCTTGGACTTTCTACTGGGTTAGTCAGCTCGGGATGCTGGCGGGTACGATAGTTTACGTAAACGCGGGAACTCAATTGATGAGAGTGGAAAATCTCAAGGATATTTTATCTTTACCGCTGTTGTTATCTTTTGTTCTCTTGGGTGTATTTCCCTTAATTGCAAAATATGCGCTCAACTGGCTTAAGCGCAGGCGTCAGGCTGGATGATCTAATTATGCAGAAACCTAAGAAGTTTGATCGTAACTTAATTGTCGTTGGTGGTGGTGCGGCGGGCCTGGTTACGGCTTACATCTCTGCGGCGATAAAAGCAAAAGTCACTTTGATCGAAGCAGGTAAAATGGGGGGAGATTGTCTCAATACCGGCTGTGTACCCAGTAAAGCATTGATTATGTGTGCGCGACAGGCCCATAGGGCAAGATGTGCGGGCGAATTTGGGGTTGTACTCCATGAGCCAACAATTAATTTTCCCCGGGTTATGCAACATATCAGGGAGTCGATTAAAACTATTGAACCCAATGATAGTGTGGAGCGCTATAACGAGCTGGGGGTTGAAGTGCTCAAGGGAACTGCAGAGCTTATCGATCCCTGGACAGTTAAAACCCAATTAAATAGTGGAGGGGAGAAAACCCTGACGGCAAGGGCTATTGTACTAGCCACTGGCGCCGAGCCGAGTGTTCCGCCTTTTCCTGGGCTCGATCAAGTGAATTACCTCACCAGTGATACTTTATGGGAGCGGTTTTCTCAGTTAAAAACCCCTCCCCACAGGCTGGTATTACTGGGTGGGGGAGCTATTGGCTGTGAGCTGGCACAAGCCATGGCCAGGTTGGGTTCGGAAGTGGTTCTGGTGGAGAGGTCCGACACTATATTATTGGAGTTGGATGCTGACGTATCTGCGGCCGTCGCTGAGGCGCTTACTCTGGATGGCGTTAAAATTTTGACAGACCACGAAGCTGTTGAGTTTGAAGATGTTCCTGATCGAGAAGGAGGCATACTCATTGTAGAAAATAAGGGCGATAGGGTTAAGCTCGAGTTTGATGAGGTGATACTAGCTCTCGGCAGAAAGGCGAAAGTAACCGACGAAGGTCTCGAGAACCTGGACTTGCTGGATAATGGCAGGTTGAAACTTGATGGCTACCTGCGAACTCGCTATCCACATATCCTTGCAGCTGGGGATGTGGCAGGGCCATACCAATTTACCCATATGGCCTCACACCAAGCTTGGTATGCAGCGGTAAATGCCCTTTTCGGTGACATTAAAAAATTTGCCGTAGACTACTCTCTGGTTCCCAGTGCTGTATTTGTCGATCCGGAAGTGGCGACTGTAGGCCTTTCTGAAAAAACTGCTAGTGAGCAGGGAGTGAATTACGAGATAACCCGCTATGATATCGAGCATTTGGACCGAGCTATAGTCGATGGTGCGCGGCGAGGATTTGTCAAAGTCCTTACGGTGCCGGGAAAAGATAAAATACTAGGTGTTTCTATTGTTGGGGAAAATGCTGCAGAATTAATTGCGGAGTTTATTTTAGCGATGAAGCATGGGTTGGGGTTGAATAAAATTCTCTCAACCATCCATATCTATCCGACCATGAGTGAAGCCAATAAATTTGTCGCGGGCAATTGGAAACGTGCTCACGCACCAGCAGCTATTTTACGTTTCTTAGAGGTTTTTAACCGCTGGAGGCGCAACTAATGCAATTCAGTGTGATAGTTCCTCTATTAAATGAAAAGGAACACATAGCCTCTTTACTGGAGCACTTGCAGCAATTGAGCGTGCAGGAAGATTGTGAGGTTATTGTCGTAGACGGCGGCAGTACCGATGGTAGTGTTGAGACCCTAGAGCAGTCTGGTTTGCAGCTGGTCCACGCCACTCGGGGTAGGGCGGTTCAGATGAATGCCGGTGCGTTAATGGCTAAAGGTCAGTGGTTAGTGTTTTTGCATGCCGATAGCCGTCTACCCGCAGATGCCCTCAAGTCCATCACAAACCTCGAAAAGGAGAATGCCCACTGGGGGCGTTTTAATATTCAAATTGTCGGACACAGTTTTTGGTTTCCCTTGATTGCGACTTTAGTTAATTTACGCTCTCGTTTTAGTGGTATTGCTACAGGGGATCAGGCCATTTTTGTGCGCCGTGGTTTGTTCGAAACTATCGGTGGATTCCCTGCGCAGCCGTTGATGGAAGATATTGAGCTGAGTCGCCGTTTGCGCAGTTATTACTGGCCCTATTGTTCTCGTGAAAAAGTAGAAACCTCAGGGCGTCGCTGGGAAAAGTACGGCGTATTGAGAACCATTTTATTGATGTGGCGATTGCGTTTTGATTACTGGCGGGGCGTATCAGCAGAGAGTTTGGCAAAACGCTATGAGTAGTTTTCTATTGCCGCCCATGCGTCTTGTAGTGATGGCTAAGGCTCCGTTGCCAGGGTATGCAAAAACTCGGCTAATTCCTACTTTGGGAGAGAAGGGCGCAGCCGCTCTCGCATTACAGTTATTGCAGGATACATTGGCAGAAGCGGTTAAGGCGAATCTGGGCCCTGTCGAGCTGCATGTTGCGCCTAACTCCAGGCACCCTTTTTGGCAGGAGTTCAAGTTGCCTCAGGGGGTAAAGCTATACAGCCAGTCAGAAGGTGATCTCGGTCAGCGCTTGTGGCGGGCTGCGAAAAGTTCTTATGCCGCTGGCCAGGGGCTCTTTTTATTGGGGACAGATTGTCCGGCATTAAATGCAGAAAGACTCCGAGCCGCAGCTGTGGCGCTAGTGCACACGGACTCTGTTATGTATCCCGCAAATGATGGTGGCTACACCCTGTTGGGCTTGAAGTACCTGCATTCTCGCTTGTTTGAAGATATATGTTGGAGTACTGAAGTCGTTGCCCAGCAAACCCTGGAGCGATTACTGGAATGTGATATGCGCTGTCAGCAATTGGATGTGCTTGCGGATATTGATGAACCTGAGGATTTGCAGTTTTTACCTAGAGCTCTTTCGATGAATCTGGCAGATTTTCGGGAAGCAGATTAAAAGCAATTGAGAGTAAGGAGTATTTCTAGCTTGAACCAGGAAGTGCTGGCTCTAGCAATATAACTTCCCGCGTGACCTGCCAGCGCCCATCTTCATACACCAAATCTATCGCCAGTTTTAACAGTTGCTCCTGGCCAGCCAAATTATTTTTCCGCGAGAAGATTACTAAAGCACTGTTTTCATTTGCCACTATGTGGTGAATTTTTTTCCAGTCGTTGAGAGGTAGTTCACCCGCGTCACGCTTGGCTTTAAACATATTGATGAAGGCCGTTTTGTCTGCCACCGTGACCCGGTCCGAAGGGTCTAGTATGAAGACCTGCATTTCCCGGTGGTAGACACTTTCCAGTTCGTCTTCTCTGCAGTACACCCCGGCCTGCACGAGGTAGTCAATAAACTGCTCGATCTCTCTTACCGTATCTGGATTATCCATCGCTCAGGCACTCCAATCGGGACCAGATGAATATAGATTAAGGTGGAGATATTTGGGGCTTTCTTCGGCCAGGCTAAGCTGGCCTAGAGGGGGATTAGAGAGCGGGGGCGGCGCTGGCTTCGGAATTCACTGCGCTGTTCTCAGCAAGGATCCCGCCGTTTTCATCATTGGCTGCGGCCAGTCGTTGTTCCTCGATGCGGCTACTCCAGCTCAGAAGGGCTTGATAGTGGCGGATATTCTGTACATAAGTCACCGGTTCCCAGCCTCGGGCATAGCCGTGTTTGGTGGTCTTGTAATACTGACGCTTGGCCAGAAGGGGCAGGTGTTCGCGCACATCGGGCCATAGATCTGGATTGCCGCCCATTCGTTCTGTCAGTACCCGGGCATCCTCAAGGTGGCCATAGCCTACGTTGTAGGCAGCCAGTGCCATCCAGGTTCTGTCGGGTTCGCGAATGCGATCCGGCAGTTTGTTGCGGATTTGTACGATATAGCGGGCACCACCCTCAATGCTCTCTTCGGGGTTTAGGCGGTTTACACCGAGATCTTTTGCGGTGTTCAGAGTCAGCATCATCAGGCCGCGTACACCGGTGCGAGAGCGGGCGCGCGGATTCCAATAGGATTCCTGGTAGCTGAGGGCCGCGAGTAAGTGCCAGTCGAGGTCATATTGGTCGGCAACCTTTTGCATGGTGCCGCGCCACTGGGGCAGGCGCTCGCGGCTGCGCTTGGCAAAGGCCTTGGCGCCGCCCACATTTAGGTCGCTGACGTGGCCGAAAAATTCTTCCCGCAACTGGGCAATCATGCCATTGGTATTGGCGCGCAACATAAAGCGGCGTGCACTGCGATAGAGGCTGTCGTCATCACTTTGTGGGAAGGCCCAGGAAACCGGCTGGAACTGTGTGAGGTTGAACGCAACCGCGGTGTTTGGGTAAAGGCCACGGTGAACTGCATAGGCGTTGGAATCGACAATTGCATAATTGTATTTTCCTTCCTGCACCATCTCTACCAATTCCATGGCGTCCACGTCGGAGACTTCCTCCCAATCCAACTCAGTATAGCGGGTGGAGAGTTTCTTCATTTCTTCTGCGTGAGCGCTGCCCGCGATGACGGCGACCTTTTTTCCTTCGAGATCGCTAGTTTTGCGCGGCCGCTGTTCGCCAACTCGGTAGATAACCTGTTGGCGAATCTCAAAATAGGATGGGGTAAAGCGGACTTGTTCGCGACGCTCTGGAGTTACCGTGAGGCCGGCAGCCGCGAAGTGCGCACCACCCTCCGGGTCGCGCAGCTGATCGAACATTTCGTCCAGATCGTGCACGTCGCGAATTACCAATTTCACCCCCAGCTCCTCAGCAAATGCACGCAGCATGCCGTATTCAAAGCCCGTCGGGTTGCCGGAGGCGTCTTCGTAATAAGTGGTGGGGCCGTTTTGTGACAGGACAACCAATTCACCGGTGGCTTTGACACGCTCGAGTGTATTCGGTGCTTTACTGGCAACCAGCAGGGAGGCGCAGCAGGATAAGGCGATCCCTTTGCACACACGGCGGACGTAGCGCAGCATACGGCTTTTCATCATCATAGGCTGTCCTCTCTAGCTAGTCCGTTGGTTTTTTTGCTGTTGTGCCTAAGGCCCTGTATGTCGATTTCGCTCTCAAATACGAGGGCAAAATTTGACGCAGTCCGCCAATTTTACATTATTTGACGACAATCTGCCCAGTTTGTCTTTTGAACACTGTGATCTGCGCGCTTGCAAAGCATTACAGACTTAGGTAGGCGAACCTGACTTTGATACAAAGTTGGTATATTTACAGACAAGCTTGCTGCTCTTTTGAACATTCAGGTTACTAATTAGTTCATGTGTACCCAAGTGTCGGGCGGGTGTGTTGGAGTGGCGATGCTTCAGGTACAATTGCGCCTCTCAAATTTCCGGGGCCTTGTGCGAAATCCCATTCGCGCAATCTTTCTCATTTAGACAAGAGGCTATCTCCCGCAATGTTAGTTCTGCGTGGTGCTCCTGCACTGTCGAAATTCCGCCATAAAAACCTGCTCAATCAACTGCGCGCGCTGCAACCGACCATCGACGATCTCTACGCTGAGTTCGTTCACTTTGCAGACAGCGACTCACTGGATAACCAGGAGATGGCCCTGCTGGAGCGATTGCTCCAATACGGCCCAACCGAGGAAAAACACGAGCCGAAAGGCGAGTTGATCCTGGTAGTGCCGCGTCCGGGCACAATTTCTCCCTGGTCTTCCAAGGCTACTGACATTGCTCATAACACTGGCCTGAACAAAGTTCATCGCCTGGAGCGTGGCATCGCCTACTACGTTACCGGTGTCGAGTTAACCGAAGCTGAACGCCTTGTGCTGGCCTCCCGCTTACACGATCGTATGGTTGAAGCGGTATTCACCGATTTTGCTCAAGCTGAGCAATTATTTGTAGAAGAAGCGCCGCGCCCGTTGCGCGGTGTGGATATTCTCGAGGGCGGTCGCGAAGCTCTGGAAGATGCCAATGTCACCTTGGGCTTGGCCTTGGCCGAAGATGAGATTGATTACCTGCTCACCAGTTTCCAAGAGCTGGAGCGCAATCCCACAGATGTAGAGCTGATGATGTTTGCCCAGGCAAACTCCGAGCACTGCCGCCACAAGATCTTCAATGCCTCCTGGACCATCGATGGCGAAGAAATGCCGCACTCCCTGTTTGGCATGATCAAGAATACCTACCAGAAGGGTGGTGACAATGTGTTGTCCGCCTATGCGGATAATGCAGCCGTCGTTACTGGTAGCGAAGCGGGGCGTTTCTACCCGGATCCTGACAGTAAGGAATACGGTTTCAGCACTGAAGCCATTCATCTGCTGATGAAAGTGGAAACCCACAATCACCCTACCGCGATTGCTCCTTTCTCTGGTGCTGGTACCGGGGCCGGTGGTGAAATTCGTGATGAAGGTGCAGTTGGCCGTGGCTCCAAACCAAAAGTGGGCCTGACCGGTTTTACGGTTTCCAACTTGCGCATTCCCGGCTGGGAGCAGCCTTGGGAAGCCAGCTATGGCAAGCCTGAGCGTATTGTTACCGCTCTGGATATTATGACCGAAGGCCCGATCGGTGGTGCAGCATTTAACAATGAGTTTGGCCGCCCGAATATCTGCGGTTACTTCCGTACCTTTGAAGAAAATTTCGATGGCGAGCGTCGCGGCTATCACAAGCCGATCATGTTGGCTGGTGGTTACGGCAATATCCGCGAAGAGCATGTAGACAAGCCCGAGTTTTCCCCTGGCGCCAAACTGGTAGTGCTGGGTGGCCCGGCCATGTTGATTGGCCTCGGTGGTGGTGCAGCCTCCAGTATGGCCAGCGGCTCCAGCTCTGAAGATCTGGATTTCGCTTCAGTACAGCGCCAAAACCCGGAAATCGAGCGTCGCTGCCAAGAGGTGATCGACCAGTGCTGGCAGTTGGGTGAGAGCAACCCCATTGCCTTTATCCACGATGTGGGTGCGGGCGGTTTGTCCAATGCTTTCCCCGAGTTGGTGAAAGATGGCGGTACCGGCGGTAATTTTGAACTGCGCAATGTGCCCTGTGATGAGCCGGGTATGAGCCCGCTGGAAATTTGGTGTAACGAGTCCCAGGAGCGCTATGTACTGGCAGTGATGCCGGAAGATCTGGAGCGCTTCGAGCAAATCTGTGAGCGTGAGCGCGCGCCTTACGCCGTTGTTGGTGAAGCTACCGAAGACAAGCACCTGCTGTTAAATGACAAGCAATTCGAATCCAAGCCTGTAGACCTGCCGATGTCGGTGTTGTTCGGCAAGCCGCCGCGCATGCACCGTGAAGCAGAAACTCGCCAGGTGGAAAGTAAGGCATTTTCCACAGTAGATATCGACCTGAATGAAGCGGCTGAGCGGGTGCTGCGCCTGCCCACAGTTGCTAGCAAGAGCTTCCTGATCACTATCGGTGACCGCACTGTAACCGGTCAGGTTTCCCGCGATCAGATGGTCGGTCCCTGGCAGGTGCCGGTGGCTGATTGCGCGGTAACTACCGTTGCCTATGACAGCTACGCCGGCGAAGCCATGTCTATGGGTGAGCGCACCCCGGTGGCATTGCTGGATGCACCGGCCTCGGGCCGCCTGGCAGTGGGTGAGGCAATTACCAATATCGCCTGTACCCCAGTGAAGCAACTGTCCGATATCAAACTCTCCGCTAACTGGATGTGTGCAGCGGGCCATCCGGGTGAAGAGGAAAAACTTTATCGAACCGTAGAAGCGGTGGGTATGGAGTTGTGTCCTGAATTGGGCATTACCATCCCGGTGGGCAAAGACTCCATGTCTATGCGCACTGCCTGGGAGGAAGAGGGCGAGCAGAAATCGGTTACTGCACCGCTGTCTCTGGTAATTTCTGCCTTTACTCCGGTAACTGATGTCCGCAAGACAGTGACACCGCAGCTGCGCACCGATAAAGGTGAGAGTGAGTTACTGTTTATCGATCTGGGTGCCGGCAAAAATCGCTTGGGCGGCTCCTGTCTGGCGCAGGTATACAACGAGCTGGGTGACAAGCCCGCAGACCTGGACGATGCCAAGAAGCTGAAAGGTTTCTTCGAGGTGGTACAGCAGGCTCTGAATGAAGACCTGATCATGGCCTACCACGACCGCGCTGACGGCGGTCTATTTACAACCCTGGCGGAAATGGGCTTTGCCGGCCGCGTGGGTATGGATGTGGAAATCTACGAACTGGGTGAAGACCCGATTGCGGCGCTGTTCAGTGAAGAGCTGGGTGCGGTATTGCAGGTTCCCGCCTGTGAAGCGGATATGCTGGTACAGCGCTTTGCCGCTGTGGGTGTACCCACCCACAAGATCGGTTACCTGAACAATAACGAACACCTGTGCATCACTAATAACGGTGTTGAAATCTTCAAGCGCTCCCGTGCTGAATTGCAGCAGATCTGGTCGGAAACCAGCTATCGTATCCAGTCCCTGCGTGATAACGCCGAGTGTGCCGAGCAGGAATTCGCTGCAATTGCCAAAGAAGACCCGGGCCTGACAGTAAACCTCACTTTCGATATCAACGACGATATCAGCGCACCCTATATCGCTAAAGGTGTTCGCCCGAAAGTTGCTGTACTGCGAGAGCAGGGTGTGAATAGCCAAGTGGAAATGGCGCACTCTTTCTACCGCGCTGGCTTTAACGCTGTCGACGTACATATGAGTGACATCCTGTCTGGCCGTGTAGCGTTGGATGAGTTCAAAGGCTTGGTGGGCTGTGGTGGCTTCTCTTATGGCGACGTACTGGGTGCCGGTGAGGGGTGGGCTAAAACCATCCTGTTTAACGATCGTGCCCGCGATCAGTTTGAGGGCTTCTTCAATCGCAACGATACCTTCGGCTTGGGGGTGTGTAACGGTTGCCAGATGTTCTCAGTGATCAAAGAGCTGATTCCAGGTGCGGATCACTGGCCGCGCTTTGTGCGCAACCTCTCTGAGCAGTATGAAGCGCGCTTCGCACTGGTAGGCATTGAAGACTCACCTTCCGTGTTGTTTAAAGGTATGGCGGGTACTTACATGCCGGTTGCCGTTGCTCATGGTGAGGGGCGAGTGGAGTTTGCTGACCAGCAGGCGCTGGAGAAGTGTGAAGCTTCCGGCACTATCGCGATGCGCTACCTGAATAACAAAGGGGAAATTACCCAAACTTATCCGGCCAACCCCAACGGCTCGGTAAATGGTATTACCTCCCTGAGTTCTGAGGATGGCCGCGTGACTATTATGATGCCGCATCCTGAGCGTGTTGCTCGAGCTGTCAGCAATAGCTGGCATCCAGATGAGTGGAAAGAAGATTCCGGCTGGATGCGCTTGTTCCGCAACGCGCGGGTGTTTGTCGACTAAGACAAGTCATTCCCTCGGTTTTTGCCTGCCGAGGTACGCGTAAAGATTGTGGTGGCCGTTTCAGGTCACCACAATCTTTAGTAAAAATAGAAATATTTCTGTAATATTTTTCAGCCCTTTCATTTCTTGGCGTATTTTTTCCCTTCCTTAAAGTAGAAACTTCAGCTACTGCTATACTTAAACGATTATTCGAAATAACGTTTTTGCTATGGTGCAGTTATCTGTTGTATTTGCAGTTTACTTGCTCATTGCTCCATCCAATGTCTTGTTGGGATTAGGGTTCACATTTAATTCCGCTCGATTCTTTTCAAATTTCATCGTTTTTAACCTTTTCAGAAAAAAGCAGTTTCTGAGGGGGTATTCCTGCCTGGTAAAAGTGATTAAGGAGAAAACTATGGCGTACAGCGAAACTCTGGCTGAAAAAGTGCGCAAATTACTTCAGGGAAATGAAGGCCTCAGTGAAAAGCAGATGTTTGGAGGTCTCGCTTTTATGTTGAATGGCAATATGGCCTGTGGGGTTGTTGGAGAGGAGTTGATGGTCCGGGTTGGGCCTGATGAGTATCAAACTGCGTTGGCCGAACGCTATACCCGGCCTATGGATTACACCGGGCGCCCCTTAAAAGGCATGGTGTATGTGGAAGAAGATGCTGTCGCAGAGGATTTGGATAACTGGGTCAGTCGTGGAGCGGTATTTGCGGGCTCACTTCCTCCAAAATAATTGCTTATATTCACTGAACTTAGAAAATTAGTTTCTTTTTATTGCATGGTGAGTGATTAGCAGTCAGGAGTTGGCGTGAGTTCGCTGTTTTCTACGCGTTGACTTCTGTACGGCCTACACTCAGCGAAATAAATGTGACCCCGGTTCTATTCCCTCTTGGTCCTTGCTGATTTACCGCTCAGTAGTCTGAAAGGATATTGATTATGTATTTTCTCGAATTGAATAACGGTGTAGAGATACCTCAGCTCGGCATGGGAATGGCTGCGATTGGCAGCTGGCAGCAGGATGATGAGTATGTAACAGAAGTTATTTTGAAAGCCATGTCTGTGGGATATCGTCATTTTGACACAGGATCGGTCTATGGAAATGAGCGAGCTCTGGGAAGAGCGATCAAAGAATCCGGCTTAGCGAGGGAAGAGCTTTTTATTACCAGTAAAGTTTGGGATACGGAGCAGGGAACCAATAAAACTCACGATGCATTTGCCCGTAGCCTTGAGCGATTGCAGCTGGAATACCTGGACCTATATCTGATCCATTGGCCTATGCCGGCCTATACCCGGGAGACCTGGGGTGCAATGGAGGCGCTTTACCAGCAGAAAAAAGTGCGGGCCCTGGGAGTGTCAAACTTTCGTAAATCTGATATTGAACAACTGGCGACTTTCTCGGAAGTGCGCCCTGTTTGTAATCAAATTGAACTGCATCCCTATTTCACTCAGCAGCCTTTAGTAGATTATTGCCAGTTCCATAAAATTGCGATTTGCAGCTGGTCTCCTTTGGGGTCGGGATCTACATGGAGCGGTGTCGAGGCTCATGAAAAACCTCTCATAGATCCAGTAATTGTGGATATTGCGAAAAATCACGGGGTGACTTCGGGGCAGGTTATCCTTAAGTGGAATATCCAGCAGCATCGCATAGTTATTCCCAAGGCGGAAAGCCTGGATCACATTCGCAATAACTTCTTATTATCTGATTTTAATTTGAGCAATGCGGAGATCCAGGCAATTAATGGATTGAACTGCAATAAAAGGTTGGGCGGTGATCCCGACTATGTTAATCAGAAAAACATAATGGTCAAAGTGCCCGACTAAATTTTTTCCAGCAAAGCATAGGTCGCTATAGCACAGGCGGAAGTAACATTCATTGAGGAATTGATACCCTGCATAGGTATGTGTACCACAGCATCTGCCAGCTCCAGAAGTTCGGGGTTGACCCCATCCTTTTCAGAACCCAATACCAAACATATTTTATTCCCTTTGGAAACGGGGGTATCTTTGAGTTCGACGCTATTTGAGGCAATCTCCAGGCAAATTAATCGATAGCCCTTATTTTTTAAGGTTTGCGCGATATTGACTGCAGATGAGTGATATTCGTAGGGAACGTACTTTTCTGTAGACCGGGAAACTTTCCGAATTTTGGAATTAGGTGGAACCAGGCTTTCACCAGTTAAATAAATTTTCTCTACGCCGAGTGCATCTGCGATACGAAATAGGCCGCCGACATTGCTCGGTGTACCGATATCGGTGGCTAAATAGCATAATGGGTAAGTGTCTGTGCTGGGTTGATGACTACTGTGATCTGTCTGCATTTTTCGGTTTGTTACTATAGGAAGTGGGGAAGTTACCACTTCCCCAGGAAAGTACTGCGGTATTGATGGGGGAGTTAGTGGCTGCTCTCTGCGATTTCGAGAGCCTCCTCGGCGACTCTTTGCGCAGCAGCCTGGCGATTACGCATCTGCTCTACCAGAGAGGGCTCCCGGTTGGCCTTTTGATTCTGGATATGCACCGCTTGCCTGTATACCTTATCTGACACAATAAACTCTTCCGCTCGCTGGTTGATTTCGCTGTAGCGTGTATTCAGTTCTGAGATCTTCTTGGATAGATGTTCAAGATCCAGGATATCGTCGAAGTAAAGGGCGATCAGCCGCTCGCACTCCCTGGCGATTGCAAGGTACTCGTTGCCTACCTGCCGGTGTCCCTCATAGTTCTTTTTAAAATTGAAGAAAGTTTGCACACCGCCCAATAGCGCGGCCAGCAGGGCCAGCGCCGCACCACTCCACTTGGTCCAATCAGGCAGCTCCGCATTGATCAAGGAGAAGAAAAGCGAACCGAGGAATAAGTTGACGACAACGATGGGCACCCCGCAAAGCACATGCAAATTGCGCCCCTTCATAGAGGCTCGAAAGTGGCTGTGTTTGCACAGGTGAGCATTCCAGCGGAGCTTCTCCAGGACTTCCACGGTATTGGGTATATTGCTCATGATTCCTTTCCGCCCCCATTCTACTACTAGCTATTGTGGGCGATAGTTTGACGGATGCCAGCGAGATGTACAGGGGAGATGACCAGATTCAAAAGTTTGGACTACGGGGGTGGCTCTAGATGTTCCGTTTTAAGCCCTGGGAAGAGGTATGTGGGTACTCACTTCCTCCCGAGGCCAAATGCTTTACAGGAATTAGAAGCTGTAAATGATTCCCAGTGCAGTGAAGTTAGCTTTCTCATCTTCTATTTCAAAGATGGTGTGCTCAAGGCCAATATCCCAAGTGCCAGTAGACCAGGATATTTCTGCACCATAGTAGGGATTACTGCTGCTCTCTTTCTCAGCATCCCAATCTCCAGACCAAGAGTCGCTTTCTGACTCCAGGAGCTCTCCACTTGGGGAATACCAGCTGCCGGAATAGGCGTAACTAGCTGTGCCACCAGAGGTTTTGCGCCATTGGTGAACTCCAAATCTGGCGCTTGCGTTTAGGTGTCTGTGCAATTGTGCCGTAAATGCAGTGCCAAGGCTGTACGATTTATACTCGGTTTTAGCGTGGCTAGCAGAAGAAACATCTACGATATATTTATAGCCATCAATGTCATATTCACCTTCATCGTGCAGTTCATATCTAGATTGCTGCTCTAGGCTACCCAGATCAGTCATTCCTACTTCAATAGCAATATACTTATTGATGCGATAACCAAGAGTAAATCCATAACCAGTAGAGTCTAAGTCTTCCTTGGTCACATAGGCGTTATCGGAGGAGTCGAACTGTGTGAAACCCAGAGAAGCCTTCAGATAGAAAGGCTGTTCTTCGGCGTAAATACTGGAACTGAATAACGCGATAACAGCGGCGATAGCGGTGCGTTTCAAGGGGTACCTCATATACTAACTGGTCGCTTTTTATACTAGTCCTCACTTTAGGATGGCTGAGCATCTATTTAGTGCGGACTAAAAAGCTAAAAATAATGGAGTGTCATTATTGTATATTTTTACCTATTTTTCTAAAAGTGTCCGCTGATAGATTTTCTTATTTGATGGGCTCTACTCAATAAGTGGTTACTTGCTTGCATCACAATGTGAAGGTTAATACTGTGAGTGAAAATTAAGCAGTTATGTTTACTCCATGTTGCTCCTAAACGCTTATAGAATTTCTTCCTCTGAAGTACTGCGCAGACCGCCTACTTTCTTGTATTTTGTATACCTGCCTGAGATGCGTTAACAGTTGCCTTTACTGGCCTGAACCTACAATCTCAGGAAATATAAACTTATAAAAATCAACCCTTGAGTTGTTGGGGGCAGGTATGTCGATTGCGCGGCAGCACTTTATAGTTTTGGGGCCTCTTTTTGCTGTGGCCTTCTATTTCTTTGTATCAGCGTTGGGAATGCAGTATCTACCGGCAGTCACTGCTGCAATTACCTTGTTAACAGTGATCTGGTGGATAACGGAAGCACTTCCAATCCCCGCAACGTCACTGGTGCCTTTTGTCCTCTTGCCTCTATTTGGAGTGGCGGATCATCGGGAGGTGGCAGCTTCCTTGGGAAGTCATGTCATTCTGTTACTGATGGGGGCCTTTATTTTGTCCAAGGCCCTGGAGAAAAGTGGGGCCCACGAGCGCCTTGCCCTGTATATGTTGCGTATTGTGGGCGTCTCCAGCGGCCGCAGGCTGGTGCTCGGATTTATGCTGGCAGCAGGCTTCCTGAGCATGTGGATTTCCAACACTGCTACCACATTGATGATGCTGCCTATAGCCCTGGCAATTCTCAGTAAGATCGACAACGAACGCTTAAGTATTGCCCTGATCCTGGGTATTGCCTATGCCGCAAGTCTGGGTGGGGTAGGTACTCCTCTGGGCACGCCGCCAAATGTGATTTTTATGGGAATATACGAGGAAGTAACCGGACGAGAGTTTAGCTTCCTGGGCTGGATGAAAATAGGAGTCCCAGTTGCTTTGGTGACGCTGCCCATTATGGCCCTCTGGCTGACCCGTCATGTGCATCTGAAAAATGACATTGAGCCCCCTCAAGTGGGAGAGTGGAGGCAAGAGGAAAAGCGAACCTTAATGGTTTTCGGTGTGGCAATTCTCCTATGGGTTACTCGCAATGCACCGTTTGGCGGTTGGAGCGAATTGATAGGTATTGATGCTGCCGGTGACGGAACCGTGGCTCTAGCAGCCGTTGTCGCTATGTTTCTAGTGCCTAACGGTAAGGGAGGGCGCCTGCTCGATTGGCAAACCGCAGAGACGATCCCCTGGGGAATGCTATTACTGTTTGCCGGTGGTATAGCGCTAGCAAAAGGTTTCTCCAGTTCCGGACTGAGCGATATGCTCGGCAACGGTCTTTCTTTCCTGACGGCGATGCCACTGTGGTTGTTGTTGGTCATTCTATGCCTTAGTGTGACCTTCTTGACAGAGATAACCAGCAATACAGCTACGGCAACTCTACTTATGCCAATTTTAGCTGTAGCCGCCACTTCAGCGGGTTTTGAGCCCATGGTGCTGATGATACCTGCGGCGATGAGTGCCAGTTGCGCATTTATGCTGCCTGTAGCTACAGCGCCTAATGCGATTGCTTATGGAACCGGTAAAGTACGTATACAGGATATGGTTCGAGAGGGCGCGATACTTAGTGTGACGGCATCGCTGATAATAGCGGGGATGAGCTGGTTGATCCTTGCTGGTTAGTGTTTGTCTATATCATAGCCAGCGTGAGATGTGCATAAGCAGGCGAATGGATAAAAGAAAAATAGATAGGGGAGATAGAGTTCGATGAATAAAACCACAGCAACACTGTTGCTCACCCTTGGTTTAGTAGGGTGTGGCGAGACAGAAAATAACCAAGTAGCAGAGGACAAAACCTTGTTTAGCGAACAGGCTTCCGCTCCTGTAGCCAAGAAGGTGCCCCATAAAATGGTTATGCATGGCCATGAGCGCATCGATAATTACTACTGGATGCGCGACGATGAACGTAAGGCGCCAGATGTTATTGCTCATCTGGAAGCAGAAAATGCTTATACCGATTCGGTAATGAACCACACCAAAGAGTTACAGGAATTACTCTTTGAGGAAATGACTGGCCGTCTGGAGAAAGATAAATCAACGGTCCCCGTTTACTATAATGGTTATTGGTATTACAGCCGCTATCTTCCCGAGAAAGAATACGCGATCCACGCGCGACGTAAAGGGACCCAGGAAGCACCTGAAGAGGTTTTGCTGGATGTGAATATGCTGGCTGAAGACCACGGCTACTTTAGTGTAGGGCGCCTGGCGGTTTCTCCCAGTAATCAATTGGTAGCATATCCTGAAGATAGTGTTGGGCGCCGTGTTTACACGATTCGCTTCAAGGACTTAAAGACTGGTGAGATGCTGCCAGATAAATTGGAGAATGCTTCACCAGTTGCCGTTTGGGCAAACGATAACCAAACTGTCTTCTATATCAATAAAGACCATCAAACTCTGCTCGGCTATCAGGTAATGCGCCATAAGTTGGGCACGCCACAGAGTGAAGATGTTGTTGTTTACGAAGAGATGGATAAGGCTTTCTATACGTGGATTTCCAAATCCCGGGATGGGGAGCTGATACGCATTCACCACAGCTCTACAACTAGCAGTGGCCAGTCAATCCTGGACGCAAACACCCCTCTCGCGGATTTTGCTCCCTTATACCCCCGGGAAGAGGATCATGAGTATTCAGCGCTAAAGTTAGGGAATGATTTTTATATCATGACTAACTGGCAAGCTGAAAACTTCCGACTTATGAAGGTTGCCATGGATGACGCAGCAGATAAGTCTAATTGGCAGGAAGTCATACCTCATAGTAGTGAGGTTTTGTTGGAAGATTTCACTTTATTTGATCATCATCTGGCAGTAATAGAACGAAAAGCGGGGCAAACGGGTCTCCGAATTATCAATTTAGAGAATAATAAAGACTTTCAAGTCGGGTTTAATGATCCAGTATATAGGCTGGGCTTGAGTTCAAACCCAAACTTGGACTCAGAGAGTGTTCGAGTATCTTATTCGAGTTTAACGACACCAAATAGTGTCTATGAAGCCAAGCTAGATAGTGGCGATTTGGAATTGCTTAAACAAGACAAGGTTCTGGGTGGTTTTGACCCAGAGCACTATCAGAGCGAAGGAATCCTGGTAGCTGCACGCGATGGTGTTAAGGTGCCAGTATCTTTGGTTTATCGTAAAGATAAATTTAAGAAAGATGGCTCTAATCCATTACTGCAATATGCCTATGGCTCATACGGTAGTACCGTTGACCCCTGGTTCCGCTCTTCAGTAGTGTCTTTGCTTGATCGTGGTTTTGTATTTGCTATTGCCCATATTCGTGGCGGCCAAAAGTTGGGGCGTGCCTGGTACGAAGATGGAAAGATGTTCAATAAAAAGAATACTTTCACTGATTTTATCGACGTTACCAAGGCGTTGGGGAAATTAAAATATGGCGCCCCTGATAAGATCTTTGCTTCAGGTGGTAGTGCCGGGGGGCTGTTGATGGGGGCGGTAGTCAATATGGAGCCGGATTTGTACCGGGGAGTTACTGCGGCGGTGCCATTTGTTGATGTGGTAACTACCATGCTGGATGAGTCAATTCCCCTGACTGTTAATGAGTATGACGAGTGGGGCAATCCTAATAATAAGGATAGTTACGAGTATATGCTTTCCTATTCTCCCTATGACCAGGTGAAAGCTCAGGATTACCCCAATATGTTGGTAACCACTGGGCTACATGATTCCCAGGTGCAATACTTTGAGCCAATGAAATGGGTGGCAAAGTTACGCGAATTGAAGACCGATGAAAATCAGTTGTTATTCAATACCAATATGGAAGCAGGTCACGGTGGCTCTTCGGGTCGTTTCCGTCGCTATAAGGAGACCGCTTTACAGTATGCATTTTACCTCGATTTACTTGGGTATAAAAATGGAGAGACTGATAAGAAGGTTAAGTAATAAATCTGTTATGCTTATTTTAGAGATATAGGTCTGATTATGGGTAGCTAATTATTCTTTATATTTCTACTTAAGTATCATGTAAATAAAGGGGAGCTAGCTTCCCTTTATTTGTTGGGGAAGTTGAAATGTCCTTTTCTTTTTCAGCTTTCTGAAATATTAACTTCTAGAGTCAGTTGGCTTTTCGCGTTGTTTAGGTAGGATAAATACGCACCACCTTGTTAGTATTCCGCTAAAAATCCAAATACTTTGAATTTCTATTTATAGGCGTAGAATGGAGATAGATTTATTGGAAGGTCTGAATTATGCGTGAGTTCGCCGCCATTGAGGCACCTGTAATTGATCGATTTGGAGGGTTAGATGGACTTCAGTCGAAGCTGGTGAAGCCAAAGCCTGCGCAGCTCTTGAGAGAGATACACGACAGTCAGTGGTTGTCATCGGCATCCCGGGCTGTTTTTCAAGCCGGTTTTAGTTGGAAGGTTGTTGAAAAAAAGTGGCCAGATATAGAGAGGATCTTTTATGGCTTTGATGTTTCGTTCTGTCGTTACTTACCGGAAGAGGCGTTAGATGATCTAATGCGGCAGGAAGGTATGATCAAGCACTGGACTAAAACTCGCTCCATTCAGAGAAATGCAGACTTTTTCTGGCATTTATCTAATGAGCATGGAAGTTTGGGAGCGTATTTCTCTAGCTGGAATACAGACAACTATATTGAGAATCTTCTGTACTTGCGTAAAGGTGGTGATCGACTCGGCGGTAAGACTGCCCAAGTATTTCTAAGACGAATGGGAGTTGATACTTTGGTTTTTGCAAGTGATACCATTCGAGCCTTAATCCGAGAAGGGGTTGTCGACAAGTCTCCCTCCTCCAAGAAAGACTGGGCTGCACTAAAAGCAGCCATCGAAACTTGGCAGTCCCAGTCAAATCGTAGTTTGAATGAGATTAGCCAGATATTATCACTTTCGGTAGGTTAAACAACTGGGGTATTTAGTTGGTAGAAGTATCTATTTCACTCCTACCAACCTGAATGCTTGATCGAAAGTTAATCGGCTGTAGCTGACGGCACAACCTGAAAGTCCACGGACAACGAAGCCTCATACTGAACTTCGTCGAAGGAGCTAACCTCTGTTTCTATATATGCTTCTGAAAAGCTATCTTCAAATTTACTTTTTCGAGTTCTGGAAGCAGTAACGATAACCTCTTCTATTGCTCCAGCTCCCGCTGTCCCATGATAGCCGATATTATTTGTACGGACATTAACTGGTGTTAACTGAATGCTCAGGGTTCTCTCATAGTCAGCTTTTTGTTCCATGATTTTGGCTAGTGCCTTAGATCGGACCTTTTTTGTATATTCAGATACTTCTGAATGCTCAAAAGAAGTACTCACTATTTCTATTTCTTTATTTTCATCGGTTAGCCTTGCGATAGACTGTAAATGTCCCTCCTTGTTAATAGTTATTGCGACCCTGTTAATAACTTTATAGCTGGAAGGATTTTTGCCTAGCCAACCAAATTGTGGGGAAGATGAAAATTTTGAATTTTTAATCTTAGCTCGGTCTATGCCAGCCTTTATCAAGCTCTCGGTTAATTGTTCACGCAAAGAACTATTGTTAGCAATGGCGTCTGATAGGAGAGGCTCTTCAGTGGTGACAATAATATTGACTATAGCCTGGTCTGAATAAGCCGTTTCTTTTGCACTGCCGTGGAGAGTCACAACTCTTGATGTTGGGTAAATTAGGTCGCGTAAGTCCTGGGGGGAGCCTTTAATCTCTGGGGTTGCCATTGAAAGGCTGGGAATGAGTAGCGAAGCTAAAAGAGCAAGTCTTTTCATATTGACACTTCCAAACTGTGAATAAATGACAATCTATCAGGAAACTGGCTTATTGCCGATCAATAGCACTATATCGGCTTTCCTAGTTTCTATCCAATTGTTGCAGCTGAAACAGTTCGTTGTAGTTGTATATTAGTAAAGTATCGCCCAATTACCATTCATGATACGACTATTACTGCTTTGGTATTTTAGTACCGTTTATCGCTGCAAAATTACCACTTATCGGTCTCAGCCAGGTTCTAAAACCAGTTCACAGACAATCGATTGCATCACTTTAAAGTGCGCACTTGGTCATCAATTGAGGATAAAAATTCAATGGATGACAGCAAGCAATAACAAATTATCTTAGTGACATACGAGTTGGGCAGAGCTGATGGGTTTACTGATAAATAAGAAGTTAATAGCGCTTTCTTTGACGGCATTGCTGGCCGCGTGTGGAGGTGGTGGAGGGAGCTCCTCTTCGGATTCGGATAACCCCTCTTCAGATAGTAGCGGTAGTGGTAATAATAGTGGCGGTAGCGGTAGCGGTAGCGGTAGTGGTAGCGATCAGGGTTCGTCCGGCAGCGATGATAATCCGATCTCGGATAATGTGGGCACTACAGTTGTGGTGGGAGACGTAGAGCATACAGATTTAGGCTTCGCCTCTTTGACTGCCATTGACGTAACTTTGCCAGAAGGTATGAACAATGCCCGTGAGGTTTACCAGATGGCACACTATATAGCGCGAACTGACGGGGAGCAGGATGAAGAGGATATTGATATCCCGATTCGTAGTTATACTGCGACCTGTGCAACAGATACCGATACTCCGAGAATGTTTGTTTCCACTACTTTGTCAGAGGGGGACACTGCTGCGGATACAACTCACGGTTCTATTTATGAGCTACAGTATGATCCGGATACTTCCAGTTTTGAGCCAACAGGTAATGCAACGCTGTTAAATCAGTGTTATGAATCCCACGGTGTGGCTGTAAGCTCTGATTGCTCCACAGTAGCAGTTCTATGCAATACAGATTATCAAGCCAATGAGCGTTATGAGGTTGAAGCTGACCTTGTTGAGCAATACGGTTCAACGTGGATGAAAATGGAAGATAACATTGACACCATTGAATCCCGTATTGCGAATGAAATTGGTCTTCTGGTTGCGACCAATCACGGTAAATATATCGACTTCTTTACTGAACACCCTACGCTGACGTTTGACGATTTCCTTGCCGGTTTGGAGGCAAACTTCCCGGATACTGATTTTGGGGATTCGCCATCCTTTACCACTATTAAAGGGTCCGATATGCAAGAGGAGATGGAGTATATTATTTCCAGTCTTTCCTCTGGCGACTATGACGATTTACTGCAGCACATTCGAGATGCCAGTTACAGCTATAACGAGCAGATTTGGCTGCTAGAGTGGGAAAATCAGCCTTTAAGTGAAGTTCCTGATGCTTACGTAGTAAATAAAATGCACGGTGGAACTCATCTTGGCGCACAAGAGCTGATTTATGTTGAGGATGACAGCCAGGGTCGTAGTAGCTATGGTTTCTCAGTTTCTGCACGGGTATTTGATGGAAATGGGAGTTCTCACTATTCGGCAGGCTTAACGGTTATTGACCGTAATAATTGGTCCCTGGATATGAGCAGCTCAGATAATCGCGGTTGGTATTGGGCCTGCGGCGATGGTCATGTAGTAAACATTCGCTCATTCTATAATCCAGACAATGAGATGTTTGGTGCAATTTGTACCAGTGATTGGAACGACTGGATAGGTAGCACTCATGGGCAACTCGGAACCATTGCAGTGAAAATGGAAACTTCCAGTTCGTCTACAGAAGGGCGCTTTAATCACTTCGTACCATCAACGTCTGCGATGGTATCAAATGGTGGCGGTCATACTGTTGTACCAGTGGATGCCAATACGAACCTTTCTTTGATTGTCTCGCCTAAATATATTGAAGATGCGGATATGGATCGCTTTCTCCAGGACGAAGTCGGTATTGATCCATCTGGGGAAGGCCCGTTTGATGATGATTGTGCAGATTACGACACCACAAACTGTTTCCTGTCCTACATGAGTTATAACTATTGGGAAGATGACGATAGTTTCTCCACAATAACAAGGCAGGGACTTTATTCCGGTGATGCATTAGACTCCAGCTCTTTAACCCGTATTGGTATCGCCAAAGTCAGCTCTACCGGTAGTATGGAAGGCCAGGGTTTTAATTGGTTGGTTGAGGATGATGATTGCCAAATTAGTGATCCACAACTTATTGATTTAAAAAATGGACGTTACTTATTTGGGTATGCAAAGTTCCAGTGCATTTCTGATAACCTTGCCTATAACCGTATTTATGCCGACAGCGGCTCTAAAAGATTATTAGTGCCAAAAGCCTTTTATGTAATGGAAGTCGATGCAGATCTAAACGTACTTGAAGGGCCAATTGAGTTACCTAATTATGGATGGGGTGGTTTGGATGAACCTATGTACTTAGGCGATGGAAAAGTGGCTTGGACTTATATTAAAAACCCCACCTATGACAACTATGTGAGTGGTCAGCAAAATGTTTGGCAGGCTATGATTTACCACTCAAATAGCGTTAATTAATTTTTTCTCCTGAACTGTTGTAATGATACTGGGAGATAAATTTGGTAAGGGGCTCCCCCTTACCTCCCTCCTACTTTTTTTACTGGAATTCGTCCTGATTCCTGAAATATGGCCACGTATATGGGGAATAAAGAACTTACTTTTTTGCTATCAAAAAAATTGATTCTTTACTAGGCTGCCACTCCTGATCAATAAAAAAACCAACTCGTGTAAGCTTGTCTAAAAGCTCCTGCCTGTCAATTTTGTGGACATAAGGGGCCAGGTTTATGCGTTGCATCACTGGGATCAAGAATCGCCAATTGCTTTTCTTAATTAATACAGTGCTTGATACAAATATGCCCCCGGGTTTTAATAAATTGTAAACTCGCGCGATAGCACCATCTATATCCTCGATAAGGTGCAATATATTTAACCCTAAGATGGCGTTAAAACTATCTGGTTCGAATTTTAGTGAACCTAAGGTGCCTTGTTGAAAACTTATATTTTTAATAGCGGCACTTTTTACTTTTTGCTTGGCAATATCCAGCATCTTCTCGGAAATATCAGTGGCAGTTATACTGTTTACATAGGATGAGTGATGAATGGCGGTGCTACCGGTACCGCATCCGAATTCCAATACAGACCAGTCTGCCTGCAAATATTCTTGTGTTATAGCCAGTTTTCTCTTGTAACTTTTTAAATCTTTTATAGGGCTTTTGGCATAGCGCGCTGCAGTTTTATCCCAAAACCTTTTTGGCTCTATCATTTTTCCCTTCCTATCGTAGATGTTCAATGAGTATGCATTCGATCGGTGGATAACCTACTACTAGATGATTACCTTTTGATTTTAAGTATATGTAGTATATTTCCCGAGTCGTTAGACTCTAAAAATTATCTCCGTAGAGGTGCTCATATATTTATACCTTGTAATTCTTGCTGCATGTTTTAATTTAGTGCCACAATTTTTTATGGAAAGGGTGCATAACGTGTCATAGGTATATCGATAGAAAAGTGGCTACGATACTTGTGTGCTACGATAGGGGTTGATCAAAATTTAAACGATTTCAGCCTTTTCTTTACGTAAGTTATTTCTTCGAAAAGATAGCTTGCTCCAAAAGTTTTTTGGAAGTGCTCACTCACCTTTAGCTTCATCAATACTGTGACCTAGAGCGAAGTCGCGGTTCTTAGTTTTTGCAAACTATGTCACATTCATCTAAACCTCCATTTCTTTATGACTGAAAAGTCATATTGCTTGTCGCCCTAAGATTCTATTTGGCGCTATTAGTCATATTCTTGGCACTAATTAACCGGATACCTTTCGCAAGCCATAAAACAGTCTCGGCAACATAAAAAGACAATTTAATAAATTGGGACCAAGCCCGAGCAAAAATAAAAGGACATCACAATGACACTTTATCAACGATTGGGTGCGAGCTTCTCTTTACTATTAGCGGGGCTTTTGGGATCAGCCTCTGCAAGTGCGGATAACTGCTACATCCTGGTTCATGGCCATGGTACTGAGGGCCATATCAAGCAGCGTACTAACTCCCAGGGTAATCTTGAGCAGCCGGCTTTAGATTATTGGAGTGAGGCCTACTTCGATGAATACGCGGGTAGTGACTTTATTGAACAGTTGCGTGTAAATGGCGGCAATTACGGTGTGGTTGGTTACAACTCCACCGATGAGGGCGAGATGCCCTACTGGCATGACGGCACCGCGGGTGAAATCGCTCGGCAGATAATCGCTATTCGCAATGGCGAAGGCGATGATTATGAGCATGAAAACCAGTGTGCTGCCGATGACACTTTCTACGTGATCGCCCACAGTCAGGGCGCCACCCAGATGATGTACCTTGCGGGCAATGCCGTACCGGGGTCCCCTTACTATAACCGTGCTTACAACCAGCTGGATTCCAATACTGTGACCGAAACCTCGAAGGTTTGTACTGGCTCCTGGTTCTGGAAAAGCTGTAAGACGAAAACCGAAACCGTTAATGTCGCAGGCCTGAATGATAGCTACGCAGTTGAAGTGGACTTTGATACTGCCATTAGCGGTATCGCGGCAATCTTTACTACTGGTGGTGCAATCACCGGTACTGAGGGGGTCGATCGACTGTGTAACGGTAGCTGGATCGAAGATTTGATCAACGATTGGTTTATCGGTCGCGAGTGCGCAGCAGTACGTTACCTGCAGACTAATGATGTCTATGCTGTACGCAACTATGTCGGCACCAACCTGGCTGCACCGGTTTATACCATTGGAGGCTACGCCGGTTTCCCAGGTATTGAGAGTGCTAGCTCTTTGCTGTTGGGCGGTGAGGACGATGGTTACATCAATTTGGCTTCCCAGATGAACTGCTCTGGTTCTGCTAAGCGCAACTTGTGGTCAAATCTGAAGGAATACAAGACCTTCCTGGGCATCGCTTACGGTAGTGCTATCTTCTCCTGCGATAATGACAACAAAGGGACAGCGCGTTCCTATAACCTGGCGAGCATTTATACCGACCATGATGCTCAGCGTAATGGCGGTATCATGGCCCCAGACTACACCGGTATCCCCGATGGCCTGAACTGTGGTGCCGGTAAAAATACGGCTGGTCGTATTGCTGCCTGTACAGAGTAATTGGCTCATCGTTTTAAAAAAGCCCGCTTTTAAGCGGGCTTTTTTAGTTTGCGGGAATCACATATTTACTTCTATTAATTTTTAGCTCTAGTGATCCTCTACCACTTGCAAATTGTTCTCTGCTTTCACACGAGATATTTCGATCTCTTCCGCAAAAATCTCATGGATGCCGAAACGGTAACTGTCAGTACTATTTGCCGCATGGGTACCGCCTGGAATCGTTGTAAATGCAATGCGCCAGGGAGTGTTCTCTTGTTCTTTCCAGTGCTGATGCCAGGAGAGTGCATCTTTGCGCAGGTTTGGCATGTCTTTGGAGCCACTGGTTACTACCAGAGTCAGATCCTCTCTTGTCGCTTGTACAGGTTCCCTGTAGAAAAATTCCTGTTGTGGTAAGAAGGTGGCATTGTTGGCTATCAATCCTTTAAACAAGTCGGGCTTAGAGAATGCCGTGTAAAGCACAAAATATCCCCCTCGACTTTGACCGAAGAGAACTCGTTGCTGAGGGTCTACCGCGTAGCGGCTTTCAACTGCTGGCAAGAGCTCCTGCTCTAGAAAGTTGAGAAACTGCGGTGCACCGCCATACTTAAGTGTGTCAGTGTCAGTGTCAGTGTCAGTGTCACTGGGTAGTGAAAAGTCAAAACTGCGATGATTGATCTCAGGTTTAAATGAGCCGTAAGCAATACCAACGATAATCGCCTCGGGGGCGTAATCATCGTAATGCATAAACAGGTGATTAGTAGCCAAAATTGGGAACAGGGAATCCCCATCGAGGAGATAGATGACCGGGTAAGTTGTATCCTCGTTTGGATTATAGCCCTCAGGCAGGCGAGTATAGATATGGTAGGGGCGCCCAATAATCGCTGAATCCAGCTTAAAGTAGTCCCCTTTCAGGGCAGGCAAAAACTCAAGAGGCTGGGAATGACTTTCAGGAGAAGAGTTACTTTGGTGGTTAGCAGGGCAGCCACTTAGCAGTCCGGCTGCTAATAGCGTTGATAGAAAACGAATAAGGGGCTTTTTCATCGAGTCTCCTATACTAACGGTGGGATTCATTGGTTGACTAAGTCTCTTCTTATATTCTCAAGTGGGGTGCTAATGAGCAATATAAAGCTTGCTGCTGGTATCGATTTTCCTGCAATAGAAGTAAAGCGACTTGGTGGAGGTGAGTTGGTACTGGGGAAGCCCGAAGGTAGTTTCCTTTGGCAGATGGTAGTCGTTTACCGAGGTAAGCACTGCCCGCTTTGTACCAAGTATTTACGTGTATTGAGTGTGCTACTACCCCGCTATCACGCGGAAGGTATTGATGTGGTCGCTGTCTCTGCCGATACAGAGGAAAAAGCTTCTCTGCATATGGAAACAATCCAGCCGGGATTTACTATCGGTTACGGTTTATCAATACCCCAAATGCAGCAGCTTGGGCTCTATATTTCAAAACCCCGCTCCCCTGAAGAAACAGATAGGCCCTTTGCTGAACCGGGTGTTTTTGTTATCAATGAATCTGGAAGGCTGCAAATAGTCGACATTTCCAATGCACCTTTTGCGAGGCCTGACTTGCAAACACTATTGGTGGGTATCGAGTTTATCCGAAATCCTGATAACCATTACCCAATTAGGGGAACATATTAAGATTTTTTAAATACCCTGCTAATTCAGGGAGCTATATTTTGGATTAAAAGTTTGTAGTAAAGTTAGAGGTCTGGAATTTAAGGGGGTAGGGTAGTGACGAACGCTTTTCTCTCTGAGGTGAATAACTTCAAGCTTAATCCAATTGATAATAGTAAAGTCGTATTAATTGATGGCCCCAACCAAAGAGCTATACCCGTTTATGGTAGAGAGATTGTTGCTCAATACCAATTTCTCGATAAAGTGTTAGTTATCCTGCATGATTGGTGGTCTCTGGATCAGGGAGTTAATATCTACCTGCTCTCTAGAGGAAGAGTTTTGGATTTTGCTTTGAGTTCGGATATCGACTTATGGGGAGATTTAGATGACGTGAAAGTTATCCAACCGGATACTATTTGCTTTTCTTTTCCGAATGCTTTGCACTGGCGACTGCGCTGCTATAAGCGGGCAAGGCCGGCTTTATATCTTTCTCTTCCTTATAGTTTTTGGTGGCGTCGAAACTTATTTTATTCCTGGTTTTCATTGCAACGCCTCAAGTGAATGGTATATATAAATATCAGGCGGCGAATTTGTAATTGTACATTACCCAAGTAAGATAACAGGTGTTTACCCTGTTATCTTATCTTTTCCGAATGCTTTGCACTGGCGACTGCGCTGCTATAAGCGGGCAAGGCCGGCTTTATATCTTTCTCTTCCTTATAGTTTTTGGTGGCGTCGAAACTTATTTTATTCCTGGTTTTCATTGCAACGCCTCAAGTGAATGGTATATATAAATATCAGGCGGCGAATTTGTAATTGTACATTACCCAAGTAAGATAACAGGTGTTTACCCTGTTATCTTATTTTTATTCAATAGAGCTGAACTTTTTCTGTCGGATTTTTGAAGCGGTAGCTTCAACGTGAGTAGCCTATTAGAAGTTGTTCAGCTCTTCCCGTAGATCGGTCTCTAACTCCTCTGAGTTAGTAATCCATACACTTTTGTCCGGCGCAGGAAACACACCTATTTCAATGCCGTCACCTTTTAAGCCAGAAAGCCACTTCTTTAAAAACTGTGGTAAGGGAATGCTTTTAGGGGTGAGGCCCGTTTCATTCTCAGCATAGGCTTGGGCAAATTCAGCGCTTGGCCATACTGGCAGATATTCAAAGCCACCATCTTCATCGGTGTGTATTTTAAGAAAGCAATTTTGGCTATCGATCAGTATCCAGATCTCCCGCTCTTCTCCGGCTATGCTCAGAAAATACTCGTAGCGATCTTCACAGCTGAGATTAGTTATTTCACTTAAATCTGGGGTGCTCATATATCAATTCGTTGTAGCTAGGTAATAGGCGAGTAGGGATAACTGAAGGCCTGCTCATCTAGAGGCATAGCTGTTATACCAATTAATGCGGGGCATTATGCGCGAATACAAGCCGCTATCCAAATGCTTTGCCGAGATGGTCAGCGGCAGGGGGAGAGAAAGAGTTTCTATAGAACTTAAGTCTATGGTTAGAGTGAAGAGGAAACTGGAATGCTCAAAATAAAAAAAACGGGCATTAAGCCCGTTTTCAATACTTCTCTTCCTGTGAGCGACTACTTTCTCCTTTTTAGTAATTCGCTAACCAGGAAGCGCTTACCACTGCAGTGCGCCGCCGGTTTGGTATTCGATAACGCGGGTTTCAAAGAAGTTTTTCTCTTTGCGCAGGTCCATAATTTCAGACATCCACGGGAATGGGTTCTGAGCGCCAGGGAACTGCTCTTTCAGGCCCAGCTGGCTAAGGCGGCGGTTGGCGATAAACTGGAGGTACTCCTCCATCATATTCGCATTCATGCCGAGTACGCCGCGGGGCATAGTGTCGCGGGCATAAGCTACTTCAAGCTCCATACCCTCGAGAATCATCTGGGTGACTTCCTGCTGGAATTCTGCTGTCCACAGGTGTGGGTTTTCCAGCTTAATCTGGTTGATGACGTCGATGCCGAAGTTCAGGTGCATAGACTCGTCGCGCAGGATGTACTGGAACTGCTCGGCAACACCGGTCATTTTGTTACGGCGACCCATGGACAGGATCTGGCTGAAGCCACAGTAGAAGAAGATACCTTCAGTGACAGCGTAGAAGGCGATCAGGTTGCGCAGCAGCTCCTGGTCGGATTCAACGGTGCCGGTTTTGAAGTTGGGATCACCGATGGCCTGGGTGTGAGATAGGCTCCAGGCCGCTTTTTTGGCAACCGCAGGCACTTCGCGGTACATATTGAAGACTTCACCTTCGTCCATACCCAGGGACTCTACACAGTACTGGTAGGCGTGGGTGTGAATGGCTTCTTCAAAAGACTGACGCAGCAGGTACTGGCGGCACTCAGGGTTGGTGATATGGCGGTAGATCGCCAATACCAGGTTGTTAGCAACCAGGGAGTCTGCGGTGGAGAAATAGCCCAGGGAGTATTCCACGATGCGACGCTCGTCCTCGGTCAGACCGTTGGGGTCTTTCCACATGGACACGTCTTTGTTCATGTTGATTTCCTGGGGCATCCAGTGGTTGGCGCAGCCGTCCAGGTATTTTTGCCAGGCCCAGTCGTATTTAAAGGGAACCAACTGGTTGAGGTCAGCGCGGCAATTAATAATGCGCTTTTCATCTACCTGGATGCGGGCCGCACCCATTTCCAGTTCTTCCAGGCCGGGAGCCGGGTCCATATTAGCAACTGCGGCACGGGCGGCATCAACGGCAGTGGAGCCGCTTTGGGCCGCAGGCGACGCCGGAGCGGCTGTGTAGGAAGCGCTGGGCTCCTGCACGGATTTTGCCTGGGCCTCCGGCGTCGGTCGCGGTTCGGTTGCTTTTTCAGGTTGTTGGGGCTTGGTGTCGATGTCGTCCCAGCTCAGCATAGTTGGCCCTTTTGATCGGTCTCACTATCGAAAGTTCGATAAAAAATTCTTAAATCTTCCTGGTGTATTACTCACTAATTGTGTGCAACCAGGGATGACATACCGGTGATATTTTTTACCGGTAATAATTCATTACAGGCTCGTATTTTTAACTCGCCTGGGCACAGAAAATCCTGTGCCAGATCAATTTTTGCTGCGCTTTTGTGCATTTATTTGCACTGAATTTTCGCTGGCAATTGCACTGGGTTTTCCCGGGAAAATAAGCCGCAGCCGATCCCCGGTCCCTATGGTATTACCCACTATTAAAATAATGGGTGGACCGGGGTCGCTGCGCATGGTCATGCCCGCACTTGCGGTTACGACGCTCTCCCCCGAGAGTCAGTGCAGCCCCTATAAAAAAGGGGCTTAAATTTTACTGGCAGGCCTCGCAATCCGGGTCGTCCAGTGAGCAGGCTTGAGGCACTGCGGCCGGTGCAGGTGCAGCTTGCTCAGCAGGTGCTGCCGCAGCCACTCCGTTGCTACCGCCGTGTGCACTTACCGCGTTCAGGGTGCCACTATTTACCGTAGATTTCTCTGTGGTAGTGGCAGCCAGTGCGCGCAGGTAGTAAGTGGTTTTCAGGCCGCGGAACCAAGCCATGCGATAGGTCAGGTCCAGCTTCTTGCCGTCGGCGCCGGCAATATACAGGTTCAGGGACTGGGCTTGGTCGATCCACTTCTGGCGACGGCTGGCAGCGTCCACGATCCAGCGCGGTTCCACTTCAAACGCTGTGCGGTATTTCGCTTTCAGGTCTTCCGGTACGCGATCGATTTTCTGTACAGAACCTTCATAGTATTTCAGGTCGTTAACCATGACCTGATCCCACAGGCCGCGATCTTTCAGATCGTGTACCAGATAGGGGTTTACTACGGTGAATTCGCCGGACAGGTTCGATTTCACATACAGGTTTTGGTAGGTCGGTTCGATCGACTGGGATACTCCGGTGATATTGGCAATGGTCGCAGTAGGAGCGATCGCCATCACGTTGGAGTTGCGCATACCTTGGGCTTTGACTTTCTCGCGCAGGCCATCCCAGTCCAGAGTGGAGCTGGTGTCCTGTTCGATAAACTGCTGTCCGCGCTGCTCAGCCAGGATCTGGATGGAATCCAGCGGCAGAACACCTTTGCTCCACAGGGAGCCTTCGTAGGTCTGGTACTTGCCGCGCTCGGCAGCCAGGTCGCTGGAAGCGGAGATGGCTTCGAAGCTGATCGCTTCCATGGTGTTGTCGGCAAAGGCGACGGCTTCGTCGCTGGCGTAGGCGATGCCGGCTTTGTACAGCGCATCCTGGAAGCCCATCAGGCCCATGCCCACAGGGCGGTGACGCATGTTGGACTGACGCGCACTTTCAACTGCGTAGTAGTTGATGTCGATAACGTTATCGAGCATACGCACCGCAGTTTTTACGGTATTGGCCAGCTTGGAGCGGTCGAGTTCACCGTTCTCACCAATGTGTTGAGCCAGGTTGACGGAGCCCAGGTTACACACGGCGATTTCGTCGTCGGCCTTGGTGTTGAGAGTGATCTCGGTGCACAGGTTGGAGCTGTGAACCACACCGGCGTGCTGCTGCGGGCTGCGCAGGTTGCAGCTGTCTTTAAAGGTGATCCAGGGGTGGCCGGTTTCGAACAGCATGCCCAGCATCTTGCGCCACAGGTCTAGTGCGCGGATCTTCTTGAACAGACGCAGCTTGCCTTCGGCAGCCAGTTGCTCGTAGTGGTTGTAGCGTTCTTCGAATGCGGTGCCGAACAGATCGTGCAGGTCCGGGCAATCGGCCGGGGAGAACAGGGTCCACTCTTTGTCTTCGAACACGCGCTTCATAAACAGGTCGGGGACCCAGTTGGCGGTGTTCATATCGTGGGTGCGGCGGCGGTCGTCACCAGTGTTTTTGCGCAGCTCGAGGAATTCCTCGATATCCAGGTGCCAGGTTTCCAGATAGGCACAGACAGCGCCTTTGCGCTTACCGCCCTGGTTGACGGCTACTGCGGTGTCATTGGCCACTTTCAGGAAGGGCACAACACCTTGGGACTTGCCGTTGGTGCCTTTGATATAGGAACCCAGGGAGCGCACCGGCGTCCAGTCATTGCCGAGGCCGCCTGCCCACTTGGACAGCATGGCGTTATCGCGGATCGCGCCGTAAATGCCATGCAGGTCGTCCGGTACCGTGGTCAGGTAGCAGGAGGACAGCTGCGGGCGCAGGGTGCCGGCGTTGAACAGGGTCGGGGTGGAACTCATGTAGTCGAAAGAGCTCAACAGGTTGTAGAACTCTACCGCGCGCTCGTTTTTGTTCTCTTCATTGATGCTGAGGCCCATGGCGACGCGCATAAAGAAGATCTGCGGCAGCTCGAAACGAATATCGTCGCTGTGCAGGAAGTAGCGGTCGTACAGAGTCTGCAGGCCCAGATAAGTGAACTGGTGATCGCGCTCGCCTTTTAGAGCTTCGCCGAGTTTTTCCAGGTCGAAGGTGGCCAGTGCCGGGTCCAGCAGGTCCAGCTCGATACCCTTTTTCACGTAAGTGGGCAGGGTAGAGGCGTACAGCTTTTCCATCTCGTGCTGGGTGGCGCGCTCGGCAACACCGAGGAAGCGCAGAGCTTCGGAGCGCAGCTTGTCCAGCAGCAGGCTGGCGGTGGCGAAGGTGTAATTGGGCTCCTGCTCAACCAAGGTGCGCGCAGTGATTACCAGCGCGGTGTTGATATCGTTTTCGGAAACACCGTCGTACAGGTTTTTCAGGGCTTCGTTAAGAATTGCCGCGCTGTCGACATCTTTCAGGCCTTCACAGGCTTCTTTGACAACGGTGCGCAGGCGCTCCATATCCAGAGGTGCAAGGCTGCCATCGTCCTGCTTTACACGGATGCTGGGGTGGGCATCGACAGCTTGCTCGGCAATTTGAGCAGTTTTTTCTTTCTCTGCGCGCAGGCGGGCGTGTTCTTCGCGGTAGAGTACGTAGTCGCGGGCAACCTTTTGTTCACCGGCGCGCATCAGGGCCAGTTCTACCTGGTCCTGGATCTCTTCAATGTGGATAGTGCCGCCAGAGGGCATGCGGCGTTTGAAAGTGGCACTGATCTGGCTGACCAGTTCTTCAACTTGCTCGTGGACACGGCTGGAAGCAGCGGCGGTGCCGCCTTCAACAGCGAGGAAGGCTTTAGTGACGGCGACGGCAATTTTGCTGTCGTCGTAGGGTACAACGGTGCCATTGCGCTTGATTACGCGGATCTGGCCCGGTGCAGTAGCGGCCAGAGTCGTGCCGCCAGTCGCCTGGTCGCTGGAGGTGCCTGATTTTTCCGCAGGCACGGCTTGAGAGCGCCCTGTCTCTGTGTGCATGTAAATCTCCGAAAGGTTTGTTCTGTTGTCTGTCCGCGTGCGTTCAAAAGAACGGCGGCCACATGACTGTGTGGCATGGCGGAGCGTGTCCTTCGCTTTGCCAGTGTTTATCCACAGCTGTGGACACTGGAAACAGGCGGCTTGTCACCGGCTATCTGAAAAGGTTTGCCAGCTGCTGCCTGTGGCGGAAATTCCATTCCGCCCGCTTACCTCTGATTCTGCTTTGAAAAAAGCAGCGCCTGACGCCCACCGCCAAAAAGTGTGGTGGTGCGCCGGAATTTGCCCCACATAATGGGGGTGCTCTTAAGCCTCTACCCCAATATATAGGGGGTCGGCCTCGAGTGCGCTACAAGATAATGCGGTAGGCGGGTCAGTTCAAGGCGAATAACTATGTAGTTGTTTGTGGATAAATTGTGGGTAGAGGTGCTGAGTCAGTAGCCACTTTCGCGGCAGAGCCCGCCAGCCCTGGGCTGCAAAGGAGTGGGTGCCGGGAAAGAACGCTGGGTACAGTGTCTTACAATTTTTTTTAATAGCTAGAGCGCTGTAAATTAACAACGGCAATAACCATTTGCAAATGGCTGCTCTTTGAGCAAAGTGGTACTCAATTGCTCAATTTACTGACGCTTATTTAATTCTGACATCTTGGCTGGCTGTAAATTAGTCGTTGGCGCCGATTGCTAAATTTAGCGATCTCTTGGATTTTTTGTCGCCAATCGCATCTTTTATACGTTGTCGGGAGGAGAGGCGCAGGGGAGTGAGTACAGGTAGCAGGGTACAACCGCAGGAGTGGCTGTACCCTTTTAGGGTTTATCGACTGTGGTCTTGGAGGAATTCCATCAGGGCTTTTTGCGCGTGAAGGCGGTTTTCAGCCTCATCCCATACCACCGAGATGTTGCCATCCTCTAAAAGTTCGGCACTCACCTCCTCTCCACGGTGGGCGGGCAAGCAGTGCATAAAGATGGCATCGCTATTGGCGTGGCTCATCAGCTCATGGTCCACGAGGAAGCTCTCGAAGGCTTTCAGGCGGATCTGTTGTTCAGTTTCCTGTCCCATGGAAGCCCACACATCGGTGGCCACCCAATCGACCCCTTTAACAGCCTCCACCGGATCGTGTACTACGGTGACCCGATCACTTGCCGAAGCGAGGATATTGGCGTTGGGCTCGTAGCCGGGCGGGCAGGCTATACGCAGCTCAAAATTGCACAGGCGGGCAGCATTAATATAGGAGTGGCACATATTGTTGCCATCGCCGACCCAGGCGACCACCTTGCCCTCAGGGCTGCCGCGGTGCTCCACAAAGGTTTGGATATCTGCGAGCAGCTGGCAGGGGTGGTAGCTGTCGGAGAGGGCATTAATCACCGGTACCTTTGAATATTCTGAGAAGCGCTCCAGTACCTGGTGGCCAAAGGTGCGAATCATCACCATATCCACCATGCTGGAAATTACTCGGGCGCTGTCTTCAACGGGCTCCCCGCGGCCTAACTGAGTATCGCGGGGAGATAGGAAGAGGGCGCTGCCGCCCATCTGTGCCATACCGGCCTCAAACGAAACGCGGGTGCGAGTAGAGGATTTTTCAAAAATCATCCCCAGCACTTTGCCGCGAAAAAGGTCGGTATTTATTCCTTGAGCGCGCAGTGTTTTGAGTTCGATTGCGCGTTCAATAATTTGCTTGAGCTCTTCCGAGGACAAGTCTGTCAGGGTGAGAAAATGTCTGATCGCCATAAGCTGTTCTCCTTTTTTTGCATCAGACTGCTTGCAGTGCAAACTGGTGAATCAGTGAGCTGACATCGTTTGCCAATTGATGGCACTCGTCGTCGCTGAGTGTGAGTGGGGGGAGCAGGCGTACTACATTGCCGGCGGTAACATTAATCAGCAGTCCGCGCTCGCGGGCTATGTCCACCAGTTTGGCACAGGGCTGCTGCAATTCTATTCCGATCATCAGCCCCAAGCCCCGCACCTCTTTGACCTGGTCGCAATCGGATAACTGTTGTTTGAGTTGATGTAGCAGGCGTTGCCCCAATGCCTCGGCGCGCTCAAACAGCCATTCACTTTCCAGCGTATCGATCACTGCCAGTGCGGCACTGCAGGCTAGAGGGTTGCCGCCAAAAGTGGAGCCGTGGGTGCCCGCAGAAAATAATTGTGCGGCAACTCCCCTGGCCAGGCAGGCTCCGATAGGGACACCGTTACCCAGTCCTTTGGCAGTGGTCACCACGTCGGGCAATATGTCTGCATGCTGGTAGGCAAACATTTTGCCGCTGCGACCGTTTCCGGTTTGCACTTCATCCAACATCAGGAGCCAGTTATGTTGATCGCAGAGTTCGCGCAATTGCCCCAGGTAGTTGGAAGTGGGCACGCGTACACCGCCCTCTCCCTGAACCGGCTCAACCAGCACTGCGACAATATCGTTGCGCTCACCAGCGAGCTTTTCGATGGCTGCGGTATCGTTAAACGGCACACGCAAAAAACCCTCGGGCAGAGGACCGAAGCCCTCTTGGATTTTTTCATTGCCGGTTGCTGTCAGGGTAGCCAGGGTGCGGCCGTGGAAAGCGCTTTCCATTACCAGGATTTGAGGGGTCTCAATGTTGCGGCTATTGCCTAGCCGCCGCGCTAATTTAATCGCTGCTTCATTGGCCTCAGCTCCAGAATTGGAGAAAAACACATTGTCCATGCCGGATAGCTGTACCAGCTTGTCTGCCAGTTTCTCCTGCGCAGGGATATTGTAGAGATTGGATACATGTAACAGGGTCCGAATCTGCTCGTGCAGGGCCAGGGTCACTTTGGGGTGGCAGTGGCCAAGGCCGCAGACGGCGATTCCAGAGATTGCATCCAGGTATCGTCGGCCCTGATCATCCCATACATAATTGCCTTCACCCCGCACCAGTGTGAGGGTTCGATCGCCATAGTTTTGCATGAGTGTCGGGGTGGCCACCGGGGCATCTCCTTAAATATTGACTATTTAGACTATCTATTTTCCGCAGAAAATTCTGTTTAAGCTTTCGAATCTGCACTTTATATCGATTGGAGCAATGGTAACACAGCCTTTATAAGCTGTGTGCCATCTGGCTGGCTGAATTTTCAACATGGTATCCGGTGTTGTAGATCTGCGGTTTTTGCTTTCATCGAGGGGATGGTGTACTTATTGCCGGCCCCACTGGGGTACAATGGATGCCGGCGCGCTATATCAGATGATGGTATGGTGCCTGTACACTTACTTTTTGCTTCGACCACCTGAGGTTTTTCACGCTTATGGATACACTGGAGAACATCAAGCAGCAGATCGCTGATAACACCATTCTGCTTTATATGAAAGGTAGCCCTAATGCCCCCCAGTGCGGCTTTTCCATGCGGGCCTCCCAGGCGATGATGGCTTGCGGTAAGCGCTTTGCCTACGTTGATATTCTGGCTAACCCGGACATTCGCGCTGAGCTGCCTAAGTATGCGAACTGGCCGACCTTCCCCCAGCTGTGGGTTAAGGGCGAGCTGATCGGTGGCTGTGACATCATTATGGAAATGCATGAGAACGGTGAGCTGAAAACCTTGATTGATGAGGCATCAGCGGAGAGCGAAGGCGAGGATTAATTTCCGCTTTTGCTCCAATATGTCTGCTGCTATAGATGGTAGGCATAATGTAGAAACAAAAAAAACCGCAGCGGAAGCTGCGGTTTTTTTATGCCTGCGAGAGGACTTAAACTACTTGCCAGAGTGGCCGGCTGCAGTTTCCATTTGAGTTTGCAGGTAGTTTTGAATGCCAACTTTGTCGATCAGCTCCAGCTGGGTTTCCAGCCAATCTACATGCTCTTCCTCAGACTCGAGGATTTTCTCCAGCAATTCACGACTGCCGTAATCCCGAACGGACTCGCAATAGGCGATGGCTTCACGCAAGTCGGGAATGGCCTTGGATTCAATTTTCAGGTCGCACTTGAGCATCTCTTCGGTATTTTCACCGATCAGAAGTTTGCCCAGGTGCTGCAGGTTGGGAATACCTTCGAGGAAAAGAATGCGCTCGATCAGCCAATCGGCGTGCTTCATTTCATCAATGGATTCGTGATATTCCTGTTTGCCCAGCTCTTTTAAACCCCAGTTGTCGTACATGCGGGCGTGTAGGAAATACTGGTTAATAGCTACCAGTTCATTACCCAGTACTTTGTTTAAATGCTCAATTACCTTGGGGTCGCCTTTCATAGCCTGTGCTCCTGAAGCCCTGCCAACTCAATTAGGTTTGCAGAGAGTTCCTATTTGTTAGTCGCTAGAGATTAGTTGATATTTTTAGCTACTAAAGTTTATTAGTCACTAAAGTCTGCGGCTGCCTGATTTACCTAATTTTATTTTAGGGTTTCAGCTGCAATCGGGGCCGAGTTTGCGTTGCGATTTGCGGCAAGTCAAGAAAAAATTTTTCTTGCAGAATGCAGGAAAAACAAGGGTTTTAACGCAAATTTAGCCGAAAATAGCAACGAAAATAATTATCATTAAGGTTGTGTGGGCAATACAACAATAAGTCATTTATTTCGAATATTAACCCTTGTTATTGGTGGATTGTGCATTTCAGTTGAGGTTAATGTTTTCATGTTTGGTATTAATAATGCTTCTTATTTATATATACGGGTGAAACGCTTGCAGTTATAAGTTGAGCCAAAACCTTTTCTAGTATTCGAGTGGCGCTTGAATAATTAATTTTTTTCTAAATTAAATGATCCCACCTTTTGATAGTTTGCCATCTGACCGACTCATTGAATGGTTACCTGGAATATAAAAGCGATTGAGTTGATATTTTATTGATGGACTCATGCCCTGAATTGATGTTGACCACTGTCGAATGTCACGTGGATTACGAAGGGGTTAACAGAGCGGTGTCTGAATAAATCAGTAATACTTTCGGGCTCCTGAAGTCAGCAGATTTTAGGTGTGTCGCTGCGAGTGTCCTATCTAACAGGGCCGACCCTACAGGCTTTCATAGCGATTTACGCTCTGTGCTGTAAAAACCAAAAATATCACGGAGTTGTTTAGAGGCTTTCTAAAACAGATTTTCCCAATATCCAACTTTTCCGATCCAAGGGGTATTGCAGTGAGGCCGGAGGGGTCAGTAAATCGGAGGGCTAGAGTTTGGCGAGCATTTAAAGCCGGGAGACGCGTTTGCAGGTTGAGATTTATAGCTGCCCAAGGTTGGCCGATATGTGTTCAGGTTGAGAGCGGAGATAAAGACAGTGGAGGCACGCTAGTTCGACTTGGATGGGAGTCTTATACAGGATTTTAAGGTTTTACGAAGAGCTGGAGGGCTGGGTAGATAAAAGTGGTATAGAGGCCACCAGAGGAGGGTGGCCATATTGGACGGTCAGCTGGCGGAGTAGAAGAGGCCGTTGTTGGCAGAGGACACCATCCCACCGCTCATGGTCTCGTCGATGATCTCCTTGGTCTGCTCGGCACAGCGTCCACATTGAGAAGAAACGCCCAGCTGGCGTCTTAACGCCTTCACCGAAGTGGAGCCATCATAGATCGCCTCTTTAATCTGGCGGTCAGTTATGCCCTTACAAATACATACATACATGGCGGTGGCTCTGTTCAACTCTTACTCAATAGTAGTCAGGTAGGAATCCTATTGCAATTGAGAATGAGTGTCAATAAGATTTCGGAATGGTCGCATTTCGCCCTCTTTGTTTGCTATTTGTACATTTTTGCGGGTAGGTCATCCTATTTTGGGTGTTAGTTCACGCATAGCCGTTCTGCTATCAGCCTGATTTAAAAAATTTATGGGCCTGAAATAAGTGGGTGTGTATCATAGCGGCCCACTATTAATTCCCATTCGATTTATAGCTGTTGCTCATAAATTGAACACTCTACGTATCATCAACAACCCATCATTGGATTGAGGAGGTTTTCATGGCAGTTCTGGTAGGCAAGCCGGCTCCGGATTTCACCGCTGCAGCGGTATTGGGTAACGGCGAAATCGTCGATACTTTTAACCTGAAAGAAGCAATCAAAGGTAAGAAGGCTGTAGTTTTCTTCTACCCGCTGGACTTCACCTTCGTATGTCCTTCTGAGCTGATCGCTTTCGACCACCGTTTCGCTGAGTTTGAAAAGCGCGGTGTTGAGGTAATCGGTGTATCCATCGATTCCCAGTTCTCTCACAACGCATGGCGTAATACCTCCGTCAACGACGGTGGTATCGGCCCGGTTAAGTACACTCTGGTTGCAGACGTTAAGCACGAAATCTGCCAGGCGTACGACGTAGAAGCTGACGCTGGTGTTGCTTTCCGCGGTTCCTTCCTGATCGACGAAGAAGGCACTGTACGTCACCAAGTAGTTAACGATCTGCCGCTGGGCCGTAACGTTGACGAAATGCTGCGCATGGTTGACGCTCTGGCGTTCCACCAGGAGCACGGTGAAGTTTGCCCCGCCGGCTGGCAGGAAGGCGACAAAGGTATGAACGCTTCTCCGGAAGGTGTAGCGGCTTACCTGAGCGAGAACGCTGAGAAGCTGTAAGACGCTTTTTGCGTTGGGGTCCCCGGGCCCCAAAAGAAGAACCGCCGCAAGGCGGTTTTTTTGTTTGTACAAGCCTTGTTGCGCTGATCTGCGCTGATTGGCATGGCCGTCCCCGCGCCGGAGAAAAGTGCAGACTAGAATTCAGCGGTCAGTCCTGCGTGGCGCCTAAATAGAGTTTTTGCCCGCTGGCTGCTAGTCTTATCTGCAACTACCGGATTGCTTTGGCGGCTCGATTTGCTTATGAGACCTGCAATTCTTTCAAATATCGTCTACGGCATGCGCGCCTCTATGGCACGTTTTTTCCTCTTCCTGGTGATTCTGGGGAGTCTGTCCCTGCCTGCGCAAGCGGCTGATATAGACGACAGGGCCAAACAGTTTGGCCGATACTTCAAACAGATGATGGCGGGTAAATCTATACCCGGCGGCGCCTATGTCATCGTGGATGGCAACCGGGTGGTCGCGATGGACACCTATGGCGTCAGGGTCAGGGGTAAATCCGGCAAGGTGGATCAGGACACGGTGTTCCGTCTGGCCTCGGTATCCAAGACCTTCGCTGCCAGTATGGCCACTATGTTGGAGCATGAAGATCGCTTCAAATGGGATGACAAGGTGGTCAACTATGTGCCGGACCTGAGCTTTAAGACGCCCTCGTTGTCTCGCCAGCTTCAGGTGGAACACTTGCTCAGCCATTCCTCGGGCCTGACCCCCAACGCCTACGACAACTACCTTGAGGACAACAAGCCTCTCAGCAAGATATTGCCCAAGTTTGCCAATATCGATCCGCGCTGCACGCCGGGAAAATGCTACGGCTACCAGAATGTGTTGTTCAGCCTTATTGAAGATGTGATTTTTGAGGCGACCGGGGTCTCCTTTGCCAGCCAGCTGAAAAAGCGAATTTTTGTCCCGCTGAAAATGCAGAACGCATCGGTCGGTTGGGAGAGCTTTATGGCCTCCGACAACCGTGCGGCACCCCATATCCAGACAGGCAGTGGCTGGCGCCCGGTAAAGGTGGAGAAGGAATACTACTTTGCTGCACCGGCGGCGGGAGTGAATGCCAGTATCTCCGATATGGCCCAGTGGCTGAAAGCCCAGATGGGCTACTACCCGAAGGTGCTGTCACCGGAAGTGATCGCCGATATGACAACTGAACGAGTCGCTACCCAGCGCCATATGCGCCATCGTATCTGGAGAGATTACCTGTCTCATGCAGGCTACGGCTTGGGCTGGCGCCTCTACACCATCGGTGATGACCGCATTATTTATCACGGCGGTTGGGTTGCGGGCTTCCGTGCGGCGGTGGCCTATTCGGAAAAGTTGAAAGTGGGTATTGCCATCCTGATGAATGCGGAGTCCCGAGTGATCTCAGATCTCACTGCCAATTTCGTGATCGATATTACTGGCAAAGGTAATCTCGCTACCGCTCAAACCAGTGGAGATCGCTGATCTCCACTGGTAAGTGATTGTCCTTCCCCCCTTGAAACCTGCTGGCTGATCCCAATATTTGCTCCCTGTTCCGATTGACGTTTACGGGGAGACCGAATAGATGACCGTTGAGGCCCAAAAAGAGAGCCATGGATTCCAGACGGAAGCCAAGCAGCTACTGCACCTGATGATCCACTCGCTCTACTCCAATAAGGAGATTTTCCTGCGCGAGCTGGTATCCAACGCTTCTGATGCCGCCGACAAGCTGCGTTTTGAATCGCTGTCCAAGCCTGAGTTACTTGGCGAAGATGCAGACCTGCGCATTCGCATCGAGTTTGACAAGGAAGAGGGTACGCTCACCATTACCGATAACGGTATTGGTATGAGCCGCGATGAAGTTATCGAAAACCTCGGTACTATCGCCCGCTCCGGCACCTCTGCGTTTATGCAGCAGCTGACCGGAGACCAGAAAAAAGATGCGCACCTGATCGGCCAGTTCGGTGTGGGCTTTTACTCCGCCTTTATCGTCGCTGACAAAGTGGACGTATTCACCCGTCGCGCCGGCTTGAATTCCGACCAGGGTGTGCACTGGGAGTGTCACGGTGAAGCGGAATACTCCGTAGAGACTGTTGAATGGCCCCAGCGCGGTACTCGAGTGGTTCTACACCTGAAAGAAGAAGCGAAAGAGTTTGCCGATAGCTGGCGCCTGCGCTCCATCATTAAAAAGTACTCCGATCACATCGCCATTCCGGTGGAAATGCTGAAAGAGGAAATGCCGGCGGCGGAAGAGGGCGAAGAGCCGAAAGAAGAGAAGGCGCCTGAGTTTGAAGCAGTAAACGCTGCCCAGGCCCTGTGGACTCGCCCCCGCTCCGATGTGAAATCTGAGGAGTACAAGGAGTTCTACAAGCATATCTCCCACGATTTCGACGATCCCTTAACCTGGAGCCACAACCGCGTAGAGGGCAAACAGGATTACACCAGCCTGCTTTACATTCCGGCGCGCGCACCGTTTGATCTGTACCAGCGCGATGCCGCTCGCGGCCTCAAGCTGTATGTGCAGCGCACTTTTATCATGGACGATGCGGAGCAGTTCCTGCCGCTGTACCTGCGTTTCGTGAAAGGTGTTCTGGACTCCAATGATCTGCCGCTGAACGTATCCCGTGAAATCCTGCAAAAAGATCGCAATACTGATGCGATCAAGAGCGCGCTGACCAAGCGTGTTCTGGATATGCTGGATAAATTGGCGAAGAAAGATGGAGATGAATACCAGAAGCTCTGGGATCTGTTCGGCAATGTATTGAAAGAAGGTCCGGCTGAAGATTTCTCCAACAAAGAGAAAATTGCCAAGCTGTTGCGCTTTGCCAGCACCCATACCGATACCGAGAAGCAGGATCAATCCCTGGAAGACTATGTGGGTCGCATGAAGGATGGCCAAAAGGCGATCTACTACGTGTGTGCCGACAACTTCGCTACGGCCAAGTCCAGCCCCTACCTGGAAGTATTCCGCAAGAAGGGTATCGAAGTGCTGCTGCTCACCGATCAGGTGGACGAGTGGTTCGTGGGCCATATGAACGAGTTCGACGGCAAGCAGTTCCAGGACGTGGCCAAAGGTGCGCTGGATCTGGGTGAAGCCGAGAGCGATGAGGACAAGGCTGAGCGCGAAAAAGTTGAGCAGGAGTCCGGTGCCCTGGTTGAGCGGGTACAGGAAGTTCTGGAAGGTCGCGTTGAATCCGTACGCGCAACCACTCGCCTGGTGGACTCCCCAGCGTGTCTGGTGGTGAGCGAACAGGATATGGGCCCGCAAATGCGCCGCATCCTGGAACAGGCCGGCCAGGCCCTGCCAGATGCCAAGCCGATCTTTGAAATCAATCCGTCCCACCCACTGGTACAGCGTCTGGACCAGGAGGCGGATGAAGATCGCTTTGCGGATCTCACCAATATCCTGATGGACCAGGCTAATCTGGCTGCCGGTAACCAGTTGGCAGATCCGGCGGATTATGTGCGCCGTCTGAACACGCTGCTGCTGGAAATGCACGGCTAAGTCAGCGCTATTGATTGGTGCTAAGCGATGGCCAGCGGAGTTGTTTTAGACTTTGCTGGTCCCAGAAGCGGCCCCTGCCGGATCGAACGGTGTTTTATCGGTTGGTCAAGGCAGAGGGCCGTTTTTGCTATTTACTGTGCCGTTTCGCACAATTGGCAGAAGTTTAAAACAAATTGACCCCATTGGGCTCAGCGGGTCATGCCTCTATAATCCGCAAGTCTTATAAGAAGCTTTATTGGTGTGACAATGCAAAAAGAAACTTCCAACCCCCTCGCTATTGCCGTATTGGGCGGCGGCAGTTTCGGAACCGCGATTGCTAACATTGTGGCGGGCAACGGCCACGACACCCGCCAGTGGATGCGCAATGCGGAGACGGCGGCTGAGTGTCGCGATACTCGAGAAAACCATAAATATCTGCCCGGCGTGCCCCTGCATCCGGAATTACAACTTACCAGCGACCTGGAGCAAGCGGTCGATGGTTGCAGTATCGTTTTTGTCGCGATACCCAGTAAATCCTTTCGCGAGGTGGTAAAAAAAGTAGCCCCGTTGTTGGCGCCGGGCACCATGCTGATCTCCACCACTAAGGGAATCGAGCACGACAACTTCCACTTAATGAGCGATATCCTGCGCGAGGAAACCACCGACATGCGTGTCGGGGTCTTGAGCGGACCAAATTTTGCAAAAGAAATTGTTGCGGGGCACTACACTGCAACGGTGGTGGCCAGTGAAGACGAGGCACTTTGCAAAGCGATTCAATCGGCACTGCACTCGGAGACTTTCCGGGTTTATTCCAGTAACGATGTGTTTGGAGTCGAGCTTGCCGGTGCGCTGAAAAATATCTACGCGATTATCACTGGTATGGCTGCGGCACTGGAGCGCGGGCAAAATACCATCAGTTTATTGATCACCCGCTCCCTGGCAGAAATGATGCGTTTTGCTGAAGCGATGGGTGCCGATCCCATGACGTTTATCGGCCTCGCCGGTGTTGGCGACTTGATTCTGACCTGTTCCTCAGACCTCAGCCGAAATTATCGGGTGGGGTATATGGTCGGTAAAGGCAAGCCGCTCGATCAGGCTGTCGCAGAAATCGGTCAGGTGGCCGAAGGTGTGAATACGGTTCGTCTGATTAAACAGAAAGCCGACGAAATGGGTGTCTACATGCCCTTGGTTTCCGCGATTCACGCCATATTATTTGAACAGCGGCCGATTCCTGAGGTGATTCGTAATTTGATGTCGGGCGCGCAAACTTTTGATGTGGCCTACTCGGCCAAGCCTTAAATGGAAGCCTCATATGAAAAATGACGATCTAAAGCGCAATCTTACTTCCGGCAACCAGTGGGTGCGCCTTATCTATATGGTGCTGTTTGCAGTGTGCCTTCAGGTTGCCGCGTGGTTACTGATGGCGGTAGTGATACTGCAATTCCTGTTTTCGATTATCAGCGGGAAATCCAACGATAATCTGCGTCGCTTTGGCGATCAGCTCGCCTCCTATGTTTACCAGGCGATCCAGTTCCTGATCTACAACTCCGACGAAAAGCCTTTCCCGTTTGCCGAGTGGCCTGAATCTGAAGTAGAGGATTTGTCTGGTTACGAGGGCGCCGAAGATGTTTCTGCAGAAGTGGTTTCTACGGAAGTAAAGCGTGAAAAGGATAAGGCTGAAGTCGAAGCCGAGGATGCCATTATCCTGGGTAGCTCCGAGCCCGAGAGCAGCGAAAAGCCCGAGCTGGTTGAGGAAAGTGCCGACGACGCCGACAAACCTGTCGACAAGAACTGATCGCTTTTCCTATCGCTAATTTATCCGGTGCCTTATCCGTGGGCACCGGATAAATATCTGCTGCCCTCCCTACGAATATTCCCGCAGATATCAACAAAGTAACAACCTACCCTTGAGGAAGCCCCATGCTGCTGTTTATTTTGCGTCACGGTAAAGCCGAGCCCATGCTCGCCAATGATGCAGAGAGAGCCCTGACAGAGCGCGGGCGCAGGCAGGTTGCACAGGTTTGTAAAAAGCGCGCCGAGGAACTGGCGGAGGTAAAGGCTATTTGGGCCAGCCCATTTGTACGCACCCAGGAAACCGCTGAGATTGCTGCCGCTCAACTGGGATTGCCCGTTATTACCGAACCGCTGCTGATCGGCAATACCCACCCACAGCAACTGCTCGACCATTTGCAAACCCAGGATACCTTCCCGCTTCTCCTGGTTAGTCACCAGCCTTTGGTGGGCAGCCTGCTCAATGGCCTCTGTGGCCGCGGCAACGAACACCCGATGGGCACTTCCAGCCTCGCCTGTGTCAGTGCGGATGTATGGGCTAATAGCTGCGCTGACCTGGAGTGGTTGCAGCACGCAGAGTAATTTTTCCGGTCGTGTCTGCCAGTAAATCCCTATTGCGCTGATCACAACTGTCATTGCGGATGTTGTTGGTGGGCCGCACCATTTCACCACCTGTTTTTAGTCACTATCCGGTGGATATCACTTTGGCGACAAATCAAATCACTCCCCGTGAAATCACCCTTGAGTTTGATCACAAGTCGATTGCCGCACGCCAGTGGGGCGACCCGGAGGGAGAGCCGGTAATTGCTCTTCACGGCTGGTTGGATAACTGTGCCACCTTCAGTCGGCTGGCTCCCCTGCTGAGCGGAATTAATCTGGTAGCGATAGATATGCCGGGCCACGGACGCAGCTATCACCGCTCACTCGATGCCAACTACAACATCTGGGAAGAGGCGGAAGATATTTTGGGGGCGGTGCACGCGCTCGGCTGGCGCAAGTTCTCCATTGTGGCGCACTCCCGAGGTGCTATCGCCGGGGTGATAACCGCTGGTGCTTTTCCCGATCGGGTAAAGCGCCTAGCACTGATCGATGGCCTGGTACCTCCCTCCACCGAAGATGAAAAAGCTCCGGAGAACCTGGCCAAGGCCATTGCCCAGAGAGCCCGTTATGGCACGCGCAAGCTGCGGGTTTACGGTACCTTCGAAGAGGCTGTCGAAGCGCGCAAGAATGGCATGTTTCCGCTAACTGAGTGGGCTGCGAAGGTATTGACCGAGCGGGGCACCCGGGAAGTGGAGGGTGGCTATATGTGGAGTAATGATCCCCGGCTGATGGCGGCTTCCACGGCCAAGCTCAATGAGCCACAGATTAAAGCTTACTTATCCCGATTGAAGATGCCGGTGCAGCTGGTTCTCGCTGAAGACGGTATTGCAGATATGCTCAAGCGCCTGCGCCCTGTACTGCAAGAGTTTCCGGGTATTGAGGCGCGCGAGATTCCCGGAAGCCACCACTTACACCTGGAGGAGAGTGGTGCCCGGGCGATTGCAGAGTGGTTTGGGCCTTTCTTGCGCGGTGAAACCGCTTAGAAGGGAACCCGTTTGGAATAGCAGCTGGCATCCATCTCCCGCACCTCTACCGAGACTGCGGGAACTCCCTCGGCAAATTGGCACAGGCTGTTAAAAACCGCCGAGCTCAATGCCTCCCTTTCCCGCGTAGAGCGCCCTTCAAGCAAGCGGATCTCTGCGTGGATAAAGCTATTGCCATTGTCCCCAGCGATAAATTGGTCGTAGGACTTGGCGCGAGTCTTGATATTGTGGGAGGCGAACAGACCGGAACGGTGCATCGCCTCCTGAGCCGAGCTGACCAGTGCAGCGACAGAAATCTTCTCTTCCAGATTTTTCGCATACTCTATGATCAGGTGAGGCATAGCGGTCACTCCTCGGTCAAAGCGGCCCTGGCGGTCGCTGGGTACCTGTGGCGTTTACTGGCGCAGCAGGGAGAGGAACTCGTTGCGTGTGGCCTGGTTGCTGCGGAAAGTACCGAGCATAGCCGAAGTCTTCATCACAGAGTTCTGTTTTTCCACACCGCGCATCATCATGCACATATGCTTGGCTTCGATGATCACGCCGACACCGGCAGCACCGGTAACGTTTTGCAGGGTCTCGGCGATCTCTACGGTCAGCTGCTCCTGGATCTGCAGGCGGCGCGCAAACATATCCACAATGCGTGCTACCTTGGACAGGCCAACGACCTTGCCATTGGGAATATAGGCTACGTGGGCGCGGCCGATAAACGGCAGCAGGTGGTGCTCACACAGGGAGTAGAGTTCGATATCCTTAACTAGCACCATTTCGCTGCAGTCGGACGGGAAGAGCGCGTCGTTGACTACATCTTCCACGGTCTGTTTATAGCCGCGTGTCAGGTATTCCATGGCTTTGGCGGCGCGCTCCGGGGTGTCTTTGAGCCCAGGGCGTTGCGGATCTTCGCCGATTGCTTCAATAATTCGCGCGTAATGTTCGTTCATGCTGCTCTTTCCAACATCTCAGCCCGAAGGGCGGGTGCGCTACCCTAAGCGTTTGTAACCCGAGAGTAAAGATCCACGCGGCCCCAGGAGCCTGTTAGCTGTTATTTGACGACCACTGACGAAGGCTATTTTGTTAGCAGGGCGGAGCGAAGTTGGGCGGAAAAATGGCTTAGGGCCTTTAGGTAGCCGCTGTAAAATGGCCACTTAACCTTACTCGTCGCTTATTTGGTGTGAGCAAACTACACTCCCCGGGCATTGATTGGCCCCTCTCAGCAACAACAGAGGGCACCCGCAGGTGACAGTGGGCCCCGACGAGATACAAAGCACTTAAGGATAGATTGATGATAGAAAGGCGTGAAACAAGCCTCCACGAACTGACCACGGTTTTGGACTATATCCGCTGGGGGACCAGCCGATTCAATGAGGCCGACCTCTACTACGGCCATGGCACCGACAACGCCTGGGACGAGGCCGTTTTACTGGTAACCCACGCCCTGCATCTCCCTCCTTACAGTAAGCCGGAGATACTCCAGGCCCGTTTGACCATGGAGGAGCGCCGCGACGTACTCACTATCCTGGAGCGGCGCTTTAGCGAGCGGGTACCGGCGGCCTACCTGACCAAGGAAGCGCATTTCTGCGATATGACATTTTATGTGGACGAGCGGGTACTGGTACCCCGTTCACCGATTGGCGAGATGATTCGCCACAACTTCCAGCCCTGGCTCAATGTTGAGCCCCTGGCGATTCTTGACCTCTGTTGTGGTAGCGGTTGTATCGGTATCGCCTGTGCCGAGGCCTTCCCGGAAGCGCGTGTCGATGTGAGCGATATTTCCGAGGACGCGATCGAAGTTGCACAGATCAATATCAATCGTCATGAGTTGAACGAACGCGTGCGCGCAGTTCAGTCGGACCTATTTTCCGGCCTGCACGGTATGAGTTACGAGTTGATCGTGTGCAACCCGCCCTATGTCGATGCCCGCGATCTGGCCGAAATGCCTGAGGAATACCACGCTGAGCCGGATATAGCCCTGGGCTCTGGCGATGACGGTCTCGATTTTACCCGTCGCTTGCTGCGCGAGGCTGCCAACCACTTACAGCCCGACGGCCTGTTGATCTGCGAAGTGGGTAATAGCTGGGAAGCCCTGGAAAAAGCCTTCCCGGAGGTGCCGTTTATGTGGCCCGAGTTTGAGGATGGTGGCCACGGTGTCTTTGCCATCAGCCGGGAAGAACTGCTCGCCTATCAACCCTACTTCGAAAAGGAATAATTCCTTTTGCCTCCCCGGCAATCTCGGTTGCCGGGTTATGGGTACAAGCCCGGTTCTGCGGACACTTGTGCTTTTTGCCCCAGTCTGCGCACTGGGGCGGGCAGATCATTTATAATGCGCGCCCCTATTGTGGGCCATCCTGTTTTACCACCTACTAGCTGGAAAGTCGTCTATGTCGGGCAATACCTTTGGCAAGCTGTTTTGTGTCACCACCTTTGGCGAAAGTCACGGCCCCGCGCTCGGTTGTATCGTCGATGGATGCCCTCCGGGTCTGGAGATTAGTGAAGAAGAAATTCAGCGAGAGCTGGACCGCCGCAAGCCCGGCACTTCCCGCTATACCACCCAGCGCCGCGAACCCGACCAGGTAAAAATCCTTTCCGGTGTTTTCGAAGGAAAAACCACCGGCACGCCTATTGGTCTGTTGATTGAAAATACCGACCAGCGCTCTAAGGACTACAGCAATATCGCTGAACAGGTAAGGCCAGCCCATGCCGATTTCACCTATTGGCAAAAATACGGCATCCGCGACTACCGTGGGGGTGGCCGATCCTCCGCCCGTGAAACTGCCATGCGGGTTGCCGCCGGGGCCATCGCCAAAAAATGGCTGAAACAAAAATACGGCATTGAAGTGCGCGGTTATCTCTCACAATTGGGCCCGATCAAAGTACAAAAGTTGGATTGGGACCAGGTAGAACAAAACCCCTTCTTTTGCCCGGATGCTGATCGGGTCCCCGAAATGGAGACCTATATGCAGGAGCTGATCAAAGAGGGGAACTCTATCGGTGCGCGTATCTCAGTACACGCCAGCGGCGTTCCTGCTGGACTGGGTGAACCTATTTTTGATCGCCTGGATGCAGATCTGGCCCACGGCTTAATGAGTATTAACGCGGTAAAAGGCGTGGAAATTGGAGCTGGCTTTGACAGTGTGGAGCAAAAGGGCACTGAGCACCGAGATGAGATCACTCCAGAAGAGGGGTTCCTGTCGAATAATGCCGGTGGTGTGTTGGGTGGTATTTCCAGTGGCCAGGATATCATTGCTCATATCGCCCTGAAGCCGACTTCAAGTCTGCGTATTCCCGGCCGCAGCGTTGACCGCTCCGGCAATCCCATTGAAGTCGTTACCAAAGGCCGCCACGACCCCTGTGTTGGTATTCGAGCAACGCCTATCGCTGAGGCCATGATGGCCCTGGTTCTGATCGATCACGCACTGCGCCACCGCGCGCAAAACGGAGATGTAACACCGGGATAATTCGATCGGCTTTTTTCTATTGGATACCGGCGAAAGCCCGGTATCCAATCTCTTCGCTACTAAGATGCAGCCAATAAGCCAAGCCCCTGGGCTTCCCCCACCTTGCTCCCAACAAAATAGTTAGCTCCAGCCTCCTCAATTTTATTAATGTTGCGCAGTCGGTCTGAAGGGCTTAAAACGCCTTTATTTCCCCGATTTACGACATGGGTATAAATTTCAGTAGTACTAACATCCGAATGCCCTAGCAGTTCCTGAATTGTGCGCAGGTCATAACCCGCTTCGAGCAAGTGAGTCGCAAAGCTATGGCGAAATGCATGGCAACGAGCCGGTTTGTTGACTCCCGCTAGCTTGACAGCTATACGAACCTGGCGCGCTAAAGTTGACGCGTGCATATGGTGCCTTCTGTTTTCACCGGAGCGAGGACATTGGCCGATGGTGCTGGAAGGGAAAAGGTATTGCCAAGCCAGTTGTCGGCTTGCACTTGGATACTTTCGTTCCAAAGCGTTAGGTAAATAAACCGAACCAAAACCAGCCAAAAGATCTTGTTGGTGTAATAGGGAAACAGACTCCACCTGCCTATGTAGTTGCACAATTAACCCATTAGGTAATATCGTAGTGCGATCCTTATCCCCCTTACCACCTCGAACAAAAATATTATTGCTGTCGAAGTCTATATCCTTTATGCGTAAAGAAAGCAGTTCGGCACTGCGAAGACCACTACCGTACATTAGTTCAACCTGTAATCTGTAGGTGCCTTCAAGACAATCCAAAATTGCTGATATTTCTCTTCGGCTATAAACCACAGGCAAGTACTTCTGTTGTTTTGCCAGTTTAAAGTCCAGAGCCTGAATATCCCTACCAAAGAATCTCTTGTACAGATATATCAAAGCGTTCAGAGCTATTCGCTGTGTATTTGCTGAGCAAAGGCCCTGAACTGCAAGGTGAGAGAGAAACGTCTCAATCTCAACAGCTCCCATATCGTTAGGGTGCTTCTTTTTATTGAAATGAATGAAACGTTTAATCCAATGGGTGTAAGTTTGCTCTGTACGGTACGATAGTCCTTGTTTTCGAATATGAAATCGCAGATTGTCCATAAATCGTTCAGGCTTACCTGGGATTTTGTGGCGAATGTCGTCCATGGTATTGCCCTTAGACTGTTTTTATATACAGTATTTGCTCTTTTGTCCTGCTGTCAATATCAGAATTCAAGAGAAGCTTCTCCTATTTCTGGAGGTGACGATCTATCTCTTTGATTTTTATAGGGTTGGTAATGTTATAAAGAGCAGAAAAAGCAGGTAGATATATAGCGACTGCTATATATCTACCTGTTGAGAAATATGCCAAATTTCTTAACTTTTTGATATTATTGGATTTTTGAGGTTATCTTGAAAGAAGTGAGTAGAATTATATAGAAGGCTGATATAAAGACGCTTCTTTTGAATTAACTGTTAAGAGTCAAAACATAGATATTCAATGAGTACTAATAAAGAGTTATTTCTACATGTGGTAAAGGTCTTAGGTTATCTGAATTTTGGGCTATTTATTCTGGGTTTCTTTAACTCAAAAGGTGGGAGTGGTGCTGCTGTACTATTTCTGCCGGCCAGTTTAATCTTAGCAACAGCCGTCACTCTTGTTTATATTTTTGGCTTTAAGTATCTTCATTTGGCTGGAAAGCGCATGGACTATTGGTTTTGGTTCAGACCATATGTTTGGCTCATAGTAATTTTTGTATTCCTTGTAATTAGTATTGCTTCTATTGGGCACTTCGGAAATGCGAACTCTTAACAAAGTCAAGCACGATCGCCAGCAAAGCTGGCTGGACCTACATTCCGCAGCTTCGCTGCTCCATTTCGGCCCGTGTTGGCGGCGTTATGAATTCAAATAGATGAAAGAGTTAATCTTAAAAACGGAAGTTGAAAACGCTAGCTTTTACGTTTCGTCTTTAGCTATTGGGATTCTCGAAGGAATGAAATCTGGTGGCGTTCCTCTTGAATGCGGTACATGGAGTTTGGCTCGTCCAATCTTTTGGGAAGCTCTCGAAAGCTGTATCGAAATCGATTGCCGGTTAATTGAATGGGTTTCAACGTTGGATGAGCTAGATGCTCTACAAAGCCTTGGTGGCAGTGCGCACAAAGTTATTGATGAGCTATTGGGCCTCCTAAAAATTAGTCAGGCCAAATCACTTAAAGGTAATCCGTCACTCGCAATATCTTCAGTGGTGCAAGCAAATTCATAACAAAGCCATCAAAAATCGGCCGCAAGCGGCCTGGACCTCCGTTGCATTGCTCGTTTTGCGCTTTTTCGCTACGCTAGCGCAAAACCACCAATACAACTCCGGCCTTTTATGGCGGCGTTAGGCGATGAGGGTTAAATAAAACCATGAATCGAAGATTTTATAAATCGTATGCTGAGGGCATGGAAGGTGAGGAAGGTGCATTCCTTTGTGAAGTTGTAGACCAGCTAATCGTGAGGCAAATTTACGTTATCGATGGATGCCATTTTTGGGCGACACCTGACACCGAAAATAATGAGGTATACTTTTTTACTGATCAACCGGAGTTTCCTGAGGGAGATATACCTCGTCTTGAGAAAGAGTTTGATCTTGTAGAATTAACGGAAGAAGAGTTTCTGAAAGTGTGGGAAATTGCACAGAAAGAAAATTATTGAACTGAGTTATGGGAGCAGCCGCCTAACAAGGCGTTGCAGACGGACAGTTTGTTCCACTGCTCAAATGTGTTGTCGCTACGCTATAATACATTTGCTCCGCTCCACAAACTGCTGCTGAACTTGGCGTTAACACTACACAAGCATCGGAGCAATAATTGGCCCAAATGCTATAAGGAGTATTGCTGTGAGGAATCCCAACCCAAAGAGAAGTCCCCCTACTGTTACTTTTGTTGTGTCTGTTTTGTTGTCTCTACTCATTATTTCTATCTCCGGTATTCTTTGGTTAGAATCGTTTGAATCTAACTGGTTAGGTGCAGGCGGCGGTGTTGTCACTTTATTTGGTCTATACCTCACAACTTACAGATCTTTAAATTTTCTACCTTCTCCACAAGATCTAACATTTCTTGAGGACGAGGTAAGAAGTCCTTTTATGGAAACCGCACTAGCTGAGTTTTACTACAAGAAGAGTTTAGATCTAAAGGGTGGGTTTTCTCTCATCGTAGTAGGAACACTAATTTGGTCTTATGCGTTCTTTTTACACCAAGTGTTAACAAGTTGAGGTTGTCGGACTGCAAAAAGCGCAGCCGCAACTCAAAACGTTATGTGTAAGGTCACCCATGATCGATTCGAACCAAATTAAAGCCTTGTACGAAAGTGAAAGAAGACAGGACCTTCTTGATCTATTGCTAGAGGAATCCCAATACACGATTCCTTTGAGGGATTATGATGGTGATGAAACAAGGCTGACGTTAGAAGAAAAAGAGTTGCGTGGATGTGCTATCGATCATTTGCGATTCGTCATCAGCTATGGTTTCGTACAAAGCGTGGTAAATGATAATGGTAAAATATACGCACCACGCTACCAAGAGTTCGAGAATTGGTTAAAAGCTGGATGTCCGGGGCTAATCAGCCTAGAAGTAGAAGCGTATTTAAATGATAACTCAGTCAACACATAACAAAGTGCAGCACAGCGCGGCTGCGCCGCTCGGACAAGCTACACTGCGTTTCGCTTGCCAGTGTGCACGGCGTTATGACTAAGACTTACCCACGTTTAGTAGACACCCTGTATAGTTAGGTTTAGGCCTAACACGGAGGTGTATCATGGGTAAGAAAAGAACTCAGGCGTATACGGAGGAGTTCCGTAGAGAAGCAGTTAAGAGAGCGGAAAAGCCTGGAGTAACAACGGCTTCTGTGGCGCGAGAGCTAGGCGTCAGCGCACAGCAGATCTACAACTGGCGTCGTCAATTTAATCGACTGTCTGATAAGCAGTTCAATAGTTTAGACGGTGTCGACTATTCCAAACAGGAAAGCGCTGAAGTTCGCAAGCTCAAGAAGGAGCTGCATGAAGCTCGTCAGGAGGTTGAGTTTCTAAAAAAGGCAGCTGCGTACTTTGCGAACCACCAAGAGTAAAGTACGCGCTGATACAAGAGCATGTAGGGTCATTCCCGGTTAGCTTGATGTGTCGGTGTTTAGAAGTCTCAAGATCGGGTTATTATCGATGGCGGGGGCGATTGCCATCTGCTCGCACGATTAGAGAGATACGAACAATCGAGAAAATCCGAGAGACGTTTGTTGAGTTTAAAGGTCGTTATGGCGCGCCTAGAATTGCTTGCGAGCTTCAAGAGTTAGGTGAGCCATGCTCGCGGAACTACGTCGCTAAGCTTATGCAACAGGAACATATTAAAGCGAGAAGCGGCAAAGGCTTTCGATATAGTCAGCCCGTAGAGGGGGGCATTAATGTCTCCGCTAACTTACTTAAGCGTTGCTTTGATGTGGATCGACCCAATTGCCGCTGGACCAGTGACATTACGTATATCTGGGTTCTGGAGCGGTGGTTGTACCTCGCGGTAGTTATGGATCTGTACTCTCGACGTATTGTAGGTTGGGCATTTGACTCCCAGATGACCGATGAGTTGACACATCGAGCATTGAAAATGGCCCTAGAGCGACGACAAATAAAGCCTGGACTAATAGTTCACTCTGACAGGGGTGTGCAATATCGATCGCAGAAATACCAGGATCTCTTGTCTGAAAGTAAGTGCAAGCCGAGTATGAGTCGCCAGGCTAACTGTTGGGATAATGCGGCAATGGAATCATTCTTTAGCAGGCTAAAAGTCGAGCTGGTCTATGCCGGAACATTCGAAAGCGAAGAGCAAGCAAAATCAGCGGTATTTGAATACATTGAGATTTTCTACAATAGGGTTCGTAGGCACTCTGCATTGGGCTATGTAAGTCCAGCAGAGTATGAGCGAAAATACGCATAGTTAGAGTGTCTACTTTTTGTGGGCAGGACCAGGCTCTAGAGTATGGATACGTACACTATTTGTGATGAGTACGGAAAATTAAAGGATGTGGTAGGCCATTTCCTCGAAGACGACGGCATTATTAACATGCTTATTTCTTTAGAACTCGTATTTGAAAACGGTAAGGTTTTCCATGAAGCTATTCCGGAAACTGATCAAATATCCATAAAGCAAGCTCCGCCCAGCGGAGAGTGAGTAGCTTTACCCATTGCTGAGTTAGAGCCGTGGAGTTTCGCCATAGGCCGACAGGCTCTGTGGGTTTGGGAGCTTAATAATCACAACGGATATGATGATGGCTTACAGTATTCCTTTGCGAATACTGTATCGGATGAAGAGGTTGTCGTTCAGCTTATGGTTATTGGGTCCGAAGTCATTGTGTACAGGGTGGCCAAGAGCCATAACAAGCGGTTGTAATCGCCGCGAAATACGCGGCTGGGACCGCGTAGAAACCTATCTTTTAAATAGGATAGGAAAAAATTACTAAAATACTGAGTGAAGAGCGGGTTGTTGAATATTCAACAGAGTTAAAAGTTAGAGTGGTAGCTCTCACTAATCAATTGAATGTGGATACGACCACTATCGCCAACATTATTGGTTTGCATCCAGTAATGGTGTATAGATGGCGACAGGAAAGTAGAGAAGGCAAGCTGGTCGAGAAACCCAGTGGTAGAATAAGTATGTCAAAGACAACGAAAACTCAGTCTCAAACCGATGATAAAGAGATAAGACGTCTAATAAAGCAGGTTGAAAATTTACAAAGAGAGCATGGTACGCCGAGTAAACCAGGCTCTCAATGGGCTGGTGATGTAACCTATCTGAAGATCAATGGGCAATGGCAATATTTAGCAGTGATTATTGATCTTTACTCCCGGAAAGTGTTGGGTTGGGAGCTGTCGGATACTCGAAATGTTGAGCTAACACTGTCAGTGGTAAATAAAGCTGTCCGTCGCAGAAATATAGAATCAGGTTTAATATTTCACTGCGACCGAGGTTCTGAGTACGGTGCTTATGCATACCAAAACCGACTCAAAGAATTGGGTATTGAGCCGAGCATGAATCGTCCAGGGTTTATGAATAATAATATGTATGTAGAGTCATTTTTTCAAACACTGAAAACTTTGAGTTTCAAAGGGTTTAATTTTGAATCCGTTGAGGAGCTAAGAACTAACTTATCTTGGTATCTTTATAGGTACTATAACTTTAAAAGAAGATATAGTTCACTTGGATTCAAAAGCCCAGATGAATATGAAAGAATGGCCGCATAAGATGAATATAAGGTGGCGTCTACTTTAAGGGGGGAGGCTTCGGAGGCTTTTTCCTCGCCTTCGGCTCGTCGATGAGCAAGGCGTTATTTTTACAAGAAGGGTCGTGTCTACAGATGGAAGGCATATTTGAAGTTGCAGCAGCGATCATCGCATCATTCGGCGCTAGCTCAGTAATAATAATTTCTATTTCGTCTTGGCTTGGAAAAGTCTGGGCAAGTAGGATTCTCGAAAATGAGAAGCACCAGTTGGCTGAAGGTTTAGAAAAAACTAAAAGAGAACTTGATGTACTCAAAGAAAGAACTCTGAGGTTTCAAAACGACAAAATTATCGTGTATCGATCCGCAATCGACATCATTGCAAACCTGTTAGCGACAATTGAAGCATATCAGGATGGAAAACTATCGACTGCGGAGGCAGAAAACCTGTTTGCCTTGTTTAATGAAAAGAGAATTCAAGTATATGGATACCTTGCTATGATGGCTACTCAAGAGGTTATGGACGCGCAAGATGATCTAATCGACTATCTCTTGGTCGTTATCAATAGTGATACAAGATATGATTGGCAATTAGTAAGAGCTAAATCTCTTGCTTTATTAAACACCGTACGAAAAGACATTGGCGTTACTGAGCAGCCCATTGTATACAACGGGCAGTTGTAAAAATAACAAGACCAAGCACGATCGCAAATGCAAGCATTTGCTGGACCTCCGCCGCTTTTCGGCTCTGGCCCGTGTTGGCGGGCGTTATATTTCATGAGAGATCGTATGAATAGATGGACAAATCTTACAACTTGCTACGGAGAGAGGTATCAGAGCCCTTCTGAAGAATGCCTGAAATCGACTTTGAATGAACTGTTTGAATCGAAAGACGGTGAGCACCCAGATGCATGGGTGGAATGTGGTTCAGACGATGGTCCATTGTTGTCGTTGTCAGTATTCTCAAGTGGCTACGCAATTTTCACCAAATACAGTGATGCGGATATGAGTGAAGAAATCGAAAGTCGAAGAATTGAAAATGTAACTGAAGAGCATGCATTTAATCTCTGGAAACAACTTCTAGAAGATGGAGCGCTGGAAATATAACAAGTTGCGCAAGCGGGGCAAAGTACTACGCACTTCGCCCCTTCGCAAGGCGTTATGCGAATAGAATCATGAAAATAATAGCCAAAATAATAGTTTCAGTATTGATGTCTACAAATGTGTGGGCAGATGCCGTATGTATTAAATCTGCTGAAGCTGACCGCGATCATAGTGGTACTGTTGACGTTCGTGTTTTCAAAGTCAATAACACTGAATACAGCGCCGACATTCGAGGCCCTAAAAGTCTGAGTGATGTCAATGTTCATAGCGTCACCATTTATAGAGGTACTAAGGACAAACATACGCTAGCGATTCCTTTAGAGTTTCAAACGGATAGTGACAATTTTTCAGCTTGGTTGGTGGGCTATCCAAAAGAATTCAAAGGTTTAACAGTTAATGTTCTTTATTGGGGTAATGGAAAATGCGCAGTAGATATTGCTAAGCCATTACGTATAACCAGGCCGTCAAATGGGGTGCACTGAAAAACGCGCGCCCTTTACGGCAGCGTTAGGTGCCATATGAATTTCGTCCATCTTAAGATAATACTTTGTTTAATTTTATCTATTGCACTAGTAGGTTGTGTACCAACTCTACAATTTCAGAATGAAGCTTCTGAGCGTTATTTTAAGTCGCTTGACTTCGAGGACCCTATGCTAGAAGCAAATAGAGCAAATGGAGTACTAATTTTAGTCCGAACAGGCTATCTCCAAAAAGATAACCGAGAGCAGTTATCAATCTATCTAGGTTGCGATTTCTTAGAACCCCAACCAGCTCAGCTTATGGCAGCAGAACTTGTGGACTCGAGCGGCATAAACCTGGAAGCTGGCGAAATAGATCTGAACTGTCCAGATTCAAAGTCAAAAGTAAACTTTCTAAAAGGGTCTGGTTATATTCATTTCTACGGAGAAACTATTCCTAAATTAATGCTTGATAAAAATCTTGTACTAATTGTATCAATCAAAGCTAAAGATACAATCTATGACCTTAAGTTACCTTTAACAACCTCTAAGGTATGGGTATGGCCAACTTAGGTAACTTCGTGATGGCAGCACCTAACAAATATCAGCAAACCGTCCATAAAAGCATGGGTTGGACTCGCAATAAGTTGCTCGCCTTGTGGTGAGCGTTATGCATCATGGAAAGATAAGTGAAACATACTTGCCCTTGTTGCGACTACAAGTCTTTGGATGAGCCTGCTAGAGGCACATACGATATTTGTAAGGTCTGTGGCTGGGAAGATGATGCATTGCACTATGCTCGTACCGGAAGATGTTTCCAATACGCTAAATGCATATTACGTTTTTCGAGCAATCTTAAACTCTGTGCAGCTATTTAATCGATCAAACTCCCCGGAGAGAATTAACTCGATTCTATGTCCTGGCCTGGGAACAGGTATAGGTAACTTATCGGCTAGGCGTTGTACAGGCCATATGTGAGCAGCCTACAACTCCTTATCCAAGCCTTCAAGAATATCCAATTATACAGAAATTCATGCAATACATAGAGGGCTGCAATTAGCTTACTAGTGCATAGCAAGTATCTTTATAGAAAGTGAGTGAAAAATAGTCAGGAAAGCCTTAAGCTGCGTTGAGTTGAGAAGTACATCTTCTTTTAGCAGATTAAGGCTTTAGGCATAAGTACCAGTACTAAGGGGATACTCTATGGCGTTTGATTACGGCTCGATTGATTTGGGCCTGAAGAACCCTTTTAAGAAAGAAGGCCGGGTTACCGCAATTAGGGGGGGAGTTCAGTTTCTTGTTGCCCTAACTTTGCTGTTTACCGCTGCTGGCCAAGTAAAGTCGGACCCCGTAAGTGGTTGGGTGCTTGTCGTAATGGGGGCAATCCTGCTGGTCGGCGGTATCAGGGCTCTATCAGGCGGCATTTTGGCCTTATTGCGCTTCTTTGTTGGTCGAAATCATCCGGTATCATTAGCTTTTAACCATTCTAAATCTGAAACGAGTACGGCATCAGAAGAGAAAAATGAAGTGGCTTATACCGCTTCCGGCTTAGAAGAGATGTTAGTTGGCCGTAAGAATCCAACCTTTCTAGAGCCTAAGGGCTTTTTGGCTCGGGTATTACACAGTATCTTCCCTAAATTGCTTTATATGCCATACCCCATTCGAAATATGGCTCAGGCACAGTTTGGCGCATGGGTAAGTACGTTAACTGTCTTGCTCTCTTATGTCATTGTCGCTTTTATTTGTCTCAGTGGTTTTGCTGGTGATATGGGGGAAAAGCTATTCCCGATGTACTCTGCCATCGCTTTACTTTATACATTGATTGTATGGCACTCTGCGAGTAAAGGTATTTCGCGGGAAGCCCAGAAAAGTGTAGCGAGTCTTACGGGGGGAAGTATTGCAAAAACGATATTATTTTCGATTGTGGTGCCCCTGTTACTGGGATTGGGGTTAAGCTTAGGCGTTGAGGCTTTTAAGGGAGAAGGTACTACTTCCCTAGATGAAATAATCAGTGTGTCCAGTGTATTGACTGAGGCTTTACCGAGCTTTAGCCCGTTCTTGTATATTCTTGGGGTTATATTTGTAGGCGCTGCTTGTAGTTTCGCTGTTGTCTATATGCTGCGCTTTAGAAGCGAAATTGCAAACCCGGTCACTGAGGTTTCTGAATTAAGGGATAACTGGCAGGAATCGGTTCACCCGAAGGAAATCTTTATAAACTTGGATAACCTTGTGATGGCAAATCGTCGTTATAAGGAAGTGCCCAATCGTATTTACAGAGAGCTTGACCCTAAACTTGAAGAGCAAGTGGATGGTAAAGGTTCATTCAATGGGGAAATGATACAGGAAGTACAACCTACCGTTCGTCCTGTTAATTTGGGTGATAAATTCAAGCTGATTCGCGATATTAGTCTTTTCGCAGGTAATGGGCTCTATATCGTTGTTACTGCGCTAGCTATTTGGCTGGCATACTCTTTGATTGATGTTATTCACTTCTTTCAGCCGGAATCTCTTACAGCCATTAAACAGGAGTTTGGCGCCTTAGATGAGGAAGCTGGCCGCTTAGCTCTGCTAGAACAGTATATTTCAGCAGGCGGCGCTCTCTGTATGACGCTAATTCACCTGCTATTGATAGGATTTATTCTTAATACATTTGCTCGCTTGTTGGTCAATGCGGCACATATCTTCTTTGCTGAGATGCAGTTTGAATCACTATTGGTGTATTTTAAATGCGAAGGGACATTCACTGAATCTAAGATCTCAACGGGCACTGGAATACACGACAGTACTCGTTCTGAAAATGTACTAGTCAGAAGCTCGATTACGCCTTGGGTGATAGTAACCAGGGTTGTCTCAAGTACATTTGCCGCATCTGGCATGAGAAACTTGGAGTATCCAAGGCATATACTTGAAATGCACAAGTCTGAACGCGACTTATCTGAAATCAGGGATGACGTAATTAGTTTCTTGAAAGATAGAGAGTCTATTGCCTCCATTACAAGCAGCAGAGACTTGGAAAACACTTCGAATATTCATGCTGTTAATCAGCAAAGTCGCGCTCTGCCAATGACAGAACAGGGACAATTAGCTCAGGATGAAAATGCGGCTGGTTATTTGAGGCAAGAAGATAAGGACACGGTTGAGTAGGATTTACAGCCTTTTCTTTGGCTCTACTGTCACTTACTTTGAGTGAAAGTGATAAAAAAGCTGGCAAGGTTCGGAGTCTCTGGACCAGAAAGAGAATTCCTGGTACCCCTTGCCAGCTGAGGGTACTAGGCTAGCAAATTACGTATTTTTAGTAATACTGAGCCCCTAAGATTGACCGTATTTGCTGGTAGAATTACAGAAAAGTACTGTTTTATCTTTATTGTTAGGTACACAGGACCACTTTTGTTGGTATTTAACAAGCTAGGTTATTATTCTGGAAGCAACTCTAGCACTGTGTGAGACTCTTCTTTTGTGACTTTCAGGTTATAAAATTTGCTCAGACAGAGGACGGTATCTTCTATATGATTCAGGTCATAAACTCCACTAACAAGTAGTCTACTAGTGTTCTGGTCTCTCGTCACAAGTGGGGTATTTGTAAAGCGATTTAGCGATATTAGGAGTTCTGTTAATCTGATGTTATCAGCCTTTGTAAATCCACTTCCCCAATCCTTATAGCTGGAAACCTCAAAATCTTTGATTGCACCGGTGTTGTGCTCAGTTACTTTGAGCATCTCCCCTTTCTTTATTTCGGCGCGATTTTTATTTTGTTTTATCGGGCTGACAGTGATATTCCCTTCGAGAACAGTGACTTCTGTTACTCCATATCGCTGGTCAATATTGAAAGTGGCTTTATGTGTACGGATCAATGCTTGTCGTGATTCTACTATAAATGGCCAGGTTACCTCTTTACAAATACTTATTTGGGCCTCCCCATTTAATAGACGTATGCGTCTGCGTGTCTCTGAATAATTGACGAGTACTTTAGTTGTGGCGCTCAACTTTATATGGCTGCCATCGGGGAGGGTTTGTTTAGATATTTCCTTGGGAGCTGTTTGGTAACGGCATTTAAATGGCTCCCGTGTCTTTAAATCTTCCATACTTTTCCCCTCGGCTTGGCTCGAAAGCAGAATTGGTCCTTATAACTGGGACCTTAGTTCGCTTTATATATTTTATTGTTAGCGCCTGACTTTTTATTATTCCACCTAATTGGAGAATTAATAGGGCATGCTTATCTCCGATACTGGCTCTTATCTTGCGACGCTTTCTTTTCTTTTTTAAGGGGGATTTGTTGTGATTTTATTAAATGGTAAAGATATTTCACTGTGGTTTTTCCGTACTACGATAAATTTTATCTGTTTGGAGGTAGGTTATCTTGGCCTGAACCGGGGATTGTTGCTGTTTTGTGAAAAAACAGGGGGCTTATTAGGGGGCCTGGGTTACTTTGTGATAGGCGATTCAGAGAGTTTCCACGGGGACACTTACTATTTCGATGTAAAAGAGCTTTAAACGCCATCAGGGACTAAAGTTGGAGACGTATGAGTTTGGTACATGTGTGATATTTGGCATAAAGATTGCTCCTTTTATCTTGTGGGTAGAAGTTCATATTGTGGGAATCGTAAAGGAATTGTTCATCAAGGGAGCTGAAAATGTCGTCACTCTATTTTTCATCGCATGCCATGCCACTTAGAGTCCCAAGTTACTGCTGCTTTGAACTTGGGTCCTGTTCGGACATAGAGTATGAAAGTTACAAAATAGCCCTGTTTAAAAAGGGGATTGCGCTTATCCATCTCAAATTTTCTGATGATTCTGCTGAAGTGATGGAGGATATTGTCAATACCATTGGGTTGGTACATGAGCATGATTCTATGGGGCGAACGGTTTGGGATGTGAGGATTGGTGGTGAGACAGGCGATGAGGCATTGGCTATATCTCATAGTGATAGAGAATTCTTCTTGCACAATGACGGTGCTTTTGAATCGGAGATGCCTGGCTACTTTGGTCTCTTCGTTGTGCACGCTGATATGCATGGAGGCGGAGAAAATATTCTTGTCTGTGCCGACAGGATAATCGAGAGCCTCTCCGATAAAACTTTCCAGGTGCTTTCAAGTAGTAAGTTTAAACTGCGTGTTCCTGAAGAGTTTCGCAAGTCGTCTGAGTTTATAGAGGCATCCTTAATTGATGAGAGCCATGGTTTCAGATACAGGTATGATATTATCGAGCGTGAGTATTGCTCTTCAGATGAGCTTGATGCTTTACGTGAGCTGGAGCTAAAAATATCGTTGCCACATAATATGTTTAAGGTTAGGTTGAATAATAATCAGATATTGTTATTGGATAATCGACGATACCTTCACGCAAGAACAGGAATTAAGGATAGGAAAAGGCACCTTAAACGAATACGTTTTAATATGCCTGCTATATCGAGGGTTGCTTAACGGGTGGTCATAGAGATAGTTATAGTTGGGTTGTTGCTTATTTTGGTAGCAGGTATGGCTCACGGAGCATTGGGATTTGGTTTCCCAATGCTTGCGACGCCTATTCTGGCACTTACTTATGATTTGAAAACGGCAGTGGTGTTAACCATCTTGCCGTCGCTTTTGGTAATTATATCCAGCCTTTATAAGTGCCGAGATTATAGGATTAATTTTTCTAAATATAGTTTAGTAATATTATTGGTGTCTCTTGGAAGCCTTACCGGAACATGGCTGTTAACCTGGGCAAACCCGGATATTCTCAAGTTGTTACTAGCGGTATCAATCTTGATTTACCTGTTTTCCAATCGTTTAAGGGGTTATCTGTCCAAATTCTCCAGTCGGCCAGTACTTTTCCCTGTCATTATGGGCGGCTTGGCTGGGGTGATTGGTGGCGCGACTAATGCGATTGCGCCTCTACTGATGATTTACTTATTGGAAGTTGCCAGATCATCAAAGGAAGTAATCTTTATTTCCAATATTTGTTTCTTGATTGGCAAGCTGATACAGCTTTCTGTACTTTCAGTTTACTTGAGTTTTGATGATTTGGAGTTGATGTCGCTATCTGCAATTACCGTATTTGCATATTTTGGACTAATTATCGGATTTAAGCTTCAATCGAGGATTGATGAAGAGCGATATCGATCGATTATTCGATATGCCTTATCAATTTTTATGTGCGTGCTGACCTATCAGGGGGTTTCTAATTTGATATTTCCTGATGGAGTAATTGTTTAGGCTCTCTGCTTGATGTCTCACTGACTGTGACAACCAAATGCCCTAAGTTGGCTCTACTGAATAGCTCTGCTGTTGCAGGCTAATCATCTTTTCAAATGGTTGCAGAAGCTTGGAATACTCATTTTTATCTTCAAGTTGAGCCATAGCCAAGGCAATACTTTCAATGGTAGACAGACCATCCGCAACGGTGGTTTTCCGAATAGCGTAGTTGGATTTCAAGTCCCCACTGAGATTGACTCTTGGAAGCTGTTGTAGCTTGGGATTCAGGTGGAGAATCTTTTTAGATTTTTTCCAAGTCGCATCAATAACAATTAGCTGTTCAATCGTTTCCAGCTGATTCTGGTGGCTAGGGATATTATTCCCTTCAGCTAATCGAGGTGTTTGGGGTAGCCATGACAGTGACGGATAGAGTAGAGCGCTGGGTGTATCGAGTAGCCTTTCCAACTGTTGATTAGGAAGAGTTTCAGAAATAAGCATTTCACTGTTATTTAAACACAGGTTCGCCATACGCCCGGTATTGAACGGGTGCTTCTCTTCTTGTGGGTGCTGTATGATCACCACTTTTATGGTATTAGCCAGGCTCACCAACGCACTGCAGTAGCAGACATTGGGCGGACGCAGGCAGGTGCTACAGGTCTTTCTGGGCATTTTTCTACTTCAGGGGTACAGGGGCAGGTTTATGGCGAAAACGCAGCCTTCTAATAGTGTTCAGTGGCTGGCAGATATAGAGATTCCGCTAGCGAACAAATTTTATCGCATGTATGGATTTCGTGGCAAAGCCAAACGCCATGAGGACTGCGGGATAGTGCGCGGCGAACGGGGGGAGGTGATTGCCTGCGGTTATTTGCGGCGCTATGAGAGCTTTAAGCTCCTGGCCGGAGTTGCTGTTGCACCAGATCATCAAGGGCAGGGTGTTGCAAGGCAGCTGTTGACGCTCCTTGCTGAACGTTTTGATAGTGACACCTATACATTTCCCTACGACCACCTGGAGCCTTTTTACTCCTCTTTGGGGTTTGAGAGGGTTGAAGTGAATGAGTTAAGTGGCCCTGTTGGGGATTTATTCCGTAGTTACGTAAAGCAGGGGCGCTCGATTCTGGCGATGGTCTACCGTTAGCCTTGGGAAGGTTATTATTTTCAGGTTGGCTTTGAATTAGAAAGAATTACTGTGAAAAGGTGTGTAGTACCTCTAGTTTTGGAATTTTAGTTCTTTCGGGGACAAATTATAGGTAGGGCAGCACTGTAAAAGTGCTGCCCGAGTTGCTACTACCTAGCTGCTATTAGTAAGTGCTAATTTCCCAAATGGAGTAGCCGTACACGGTATTGCGTTCGGTGCAGTCAATCTTCAGGTAACGGTAGTTTCCCTCTACGGTGATTGCGTCGGTGCGTTCACCGGTTCCCATTCCAGAAAATGACTCAACAGTTGTCCAGTTGCTACCATCGGTACTGCCGAGCAGAGTGTAGGCAGCCGCATTGGCAGTTTCCCAGTCGATATTGAGGGTGCCAATGGACTGTACAGAGCCCAAGTCATAAGTCAGGCTGACATTGTCTACACCGTGGGCGCTCTCCCAGCGGGTATTGCTATCTCCGTCGATTGCCAGTTCAGCACCTTGCAGTTCAGAGGTTGCAGAGATACTTGAAGCCTGACCGTCGCCACCGGTTAAGCCCAGCTCCCAGATGGAGTGGCCATAGCTTGTGCTGCGCTCAGTGAAGTACAGGCGCACATATCGATAGCTTCCACTTAGGGAGTGCTCATCGGTTCTCTCTCCGGCGCTACCACCACTAAAGCTGGCCAGTGTGGTCCAGGAAATAGTGTCGTTACTGCCTTGGACCGCATAGGTTGCAGCGTTGGCTGTTTCCCAGTCGATTGTCAGGGTGTTCAGAGCTTCTGCCTCACCCAGGTCCAGTAGTACCCATACTGAGTCACCGCCATGGGCGCTTTCCCAGCGGGTGCTGTTGTTATCATCAACTGCATTTGCGATGGGCTGGATTTCGTTGCTGGCGGTGACGGTAGCTTGTGCAATTAGGTCCTGGCTGCCAGCTTCACCGCTATCGCCAGAGCCTTCGCCGTCGTCCTCGTCGCCTCCACTATCGGAATCGTCACCGGAGTCATCGTTGCCGCCAGTACCGCCAGAGAAGTAGATATTGTCGATCTCGATATCGCTAATTTCTCCATCCACGCCTAGAAGCTCGAATAGTTGAACCACGTTAGACATGTCTACTTCGTCACTGAAGTCGCTTACGGGGATAGAGATCTGGTGCCACTGGCCATCCCGTGCGAAACCGTAGGGATCGGCGCCATTGGCAAAGTCAATCCACTTCTGTTCTACATCGTCAATGCTGCCGCTCTTCATGCCGATCTTAAAGGTCGTGGTGGAGCTGCTTTTCAAAGCAAAATTGAGCGTGGCGGTATCGTTGTCGAAGGCTGACATGTCGTAGTAATAGTCAGCAGTGAAAGCCATGCCAAACCAGCCAGCACCTGCGGAGGTGTAGGACAGGGATTCAGAGCCTTCGTAGGGGGAAGGAGAAGTCTCGATCAGGGTTTCGCCCCAGATATACAGATTGCCATCAGTGCCCAGTTCGAAACTGGAGTCGGCCTCGGTGTTTTCACTGTAAAGGGAGAAGGTGCCGCTTGGCGTGGTTTTTTCGACGCTCTCACTAAAGTAAATATCGTCAATGGACAGGGTGAAGGCTTCTGACGGTCCATCGCCGCGTACCATAAATGCCTGGCTAATGGTGTTGTAGTCCACCCCAAATTTGCTCAGGGGGATACTCACCTCGTGCCATTGCCCATCCCGTTCCAGGCCAAAAGTATCGCCTTCTACGCTCAGGTCCACCCAGGACTCACCACCGCTGGTACTGTTAATACCGATGCCGATAGTCTCTTCGCTAGTGGTTTTCATGCGGAAGTTCAGGTGACCATTTTGATAGTTCATCAAATTCAGGTCGTAGTGCATCCATACACCCATGCCATACCATTCGCCGGTATCGATTTGGAACTCCAGGGCATCACTCTCATCGACGCTGGATTGGCTTTCCATATTGTTCCAGACGTAGAGCTCGATATCAGTTCCAAACGTCAGGGATTCGGAAATATCGCTGCTGTCCCCGAACACGCCCAGGTTGCCGCTTTTTGCGGTATCGGCAGCCAGGGAGAGTTCGGTGCTGTAGCTACTGTCATCGTTGTCGTAGATACGTACGTAGTCAACATACATCTTGGCGGGCATTGGGGCAGTGATCTCGCTGTTGTCATAGATCTGCGGGAAGATGCCACCTACTGCCAGGTTGAGAATTAAAAAGTTATGCTGTCGAAATTCATCGAATGCGGAATCACTGGTATCCGTCAAAGCTGCGATTTGGTTGGATTCGTCATCCACCCACATAACGATGCTATCGGGTGTCCAGGTCATGCCGAAGATATGGTAATCCTCAGTGAGGTCGGAGCTGGAACCAAAGTCCTCAGCCAGGTTTTGCGATACACCATAATCTGCTTGCCCGGTGTAGTCGTCGGACTCGTGCCACCAGTGGAAGGCTCCGGAAATTTCAGAATTTACGATGCCGGCTTCTAGCGCTTCGGCCATACCCGCTTCGAGAATATCCAGTTCGCCACAGGCAGGCCAGCCGGCTTGACCGTAGTCGCTGCCCAGTTGCCAGAATGCTGGCCATAGTCCCGCATCCAAATCCGGCAATTTAATTCGAGCTTCAATGGTTCCGTATTTGTAGGACAGACGCCCGAGAGACTTTAGGCGAGCGGAAGTAAAACTGCCGTCGCTTCCCTGTACGGCCTGAATAATCAGGTTGCCGTCTTCGACATAAGCGTTGTCGCTATCATCGGTATAATTTTGTAACTCGTTGTTACCCCAGCCGGAGTTGCCAACATCGTAGGTCCAGACGGAGGTGTCGATAGTGTCTCCGTCAAAATTATCTTCCCAGACCAAAGTTTTTGCATTGGCTATTGAGGACACAAAGGTGCCGACAATAGCTGCGGCTATCGCTGATTTTTTAATAATCATAATTTTCTTTCGTTGTTAATTATTTATGAGAATAAAACGCCTGATAGGAATGGTGTGACTCAGTCAAATGTTGCTTGTGGATTTAATGAATACAGATTACTTAAATTGTAATTGCCTAAAATTCACGCGAAAAGCAGATGCTGATCACGGGCAAAGCCTAGCAAAACGATTGTTCCACAGGAAAGCGAATCTGGCCCCCTTATCGTAGTTGTAGTCCTGCTTGTCGCATACACTTGAAAAATTATTTTCTTGTAATTTTTTTACAAGAAAATAAATTCCTTTTTGTGTTTTTGTTTGCAAGTGTTTTGTGCGGGAATTCTGTTTTTGATCTTTCTGTGTTGGGCAAAAGTGCAAGCAAATTTAATCTGGATTTATTGTTGTTGTGCTTCCCCTCACACAGGATCATATCTTTAAAAGATAATATCTGCCGGCAGACAGGGCGGGTTTTGATGCTGGTGAAAAAATTGGGTGGCGTAAAAAAGAAAAGGGCGCTGCTATTTAGCGGCGCCCTTGTATTTTTAATGTCTACGGGGTCCCTGTACGCATCGTGCAGGCGGGATGCAGTTCCCATGGCGATGCTTGTGCCTTTTATGATGAGGGCGGCACTTGTGGGGGTGTGGACGACAGTTGTCATTACTATCGCTGTCTGAGCTTCCGCCGGAGAAATAGATATCGTCAATTTCAATATCGCTGATATCTCCATCAACGCCCAGTAGCTCAAATAGTTGGATAACATTTGACATATCTACTTCATTACTGAAATCAGAAACGGGGATTGATACCTGATGCCACTCGCCATCCCGTGCGAATTCATAAGGATCGGAACCGCTGGTAAACTCAATCCACTGTTGGCCAATATCGTTGACGCTACCACTCTTCATGCCAATCTTAAAGGTGGTATCTGAGCTGGTTCTCAGGGCGAAATTCAGTGTTGCAGTATCATTATCGAAAGCGGATAGATCGTAGTAGCTGTCGGCAGTAAATGCCATTCCGAACCAGCCGGCCCCGGAGGAATAATAGGAGAGGGATTCTTCACCTTCGAATGGGGTTTGTGTGGCCTCCAACAGGGTATCGCCCCAAATATACAGGTTGCCATCAGTTCCCAGTGTAAAAGTTGAATTGGCCTCTGTAGTTTCGGTGTAGAGAGAAAAGACATCGGTCGGGGCTGTTTTTTCCACACTTTCGCTAAAGTAGATATCGTCAATGGATAGGACAAAATCTTCAGAGGCGGCATCACCTCGAATCATAAATGCCTGACTGATAGTGTTGAAGTCCACTCCCAATTTACTCAGGGGAATACTTACCTGATGCCATTCGCCATCGCGCTCCAGGCCGTAGGTACTATCACCATCCATCAGGTCTACCCAGGCATCTCCGCCACCAGTACTGGAAATACCAATGCCGATAGTTTGGCTGCTGGTGGTTTTCATTTTGAAATTGAGATGACCGTTTTCGTAGTTCATTAGGTTTAGGTCATAGTGCATCCAGAAACCCATACCGAACCATTCACCAGCGGTAATATCAAACTCCAGGGCTTCATCACCCTCGGCAGCTTCGGCGCTGACAGTAGCTGACATGCTGTTCTGGTTCCAGACATACAGCTCGGTATCGGTGCCGAGCTCCAGGGATTCGGAGAGGTTACTGCCCTCGGAAAATACGCCGATATCACCTGTTTTGGCAGTGTCTTTTGCCAGGGAGATTTCTGTGCTGTAGCTGCTGTCGTCGTTATCGTAGATGCGAACATAGTCCACATACATTTTGGCGGGCATGGGGGCAGTGACGTCGCTATTGGCATAAATCCCCGGGAATTTGCCACCTACCGCCAGGTTTAGAATCAGGAAGTTGTGCTGGCGGAATTCATCTAGCGTCTCGGGTCTATCCTCGGGTTCAGTGTTGAAGCTGATGATTTCATTGGCTTCGTCGTCGACCCACATAATGATGCTGTCCGGGGTCCAGGTCATGCCGAAAATATGGTAGTCCTCAGTAAGGTCTGTGCTGAGGCCGAAATCGTCAACTAGATTTTTTGATAGGCCGTAGTCCGCTGTGTAGTTTATACCTTCATCGGATTCATACTGCCAATGAAAAGCGCCAGAAACCTCTGAGTTGACCGTGCCGGCGTTGAGCGCATCTGCCATGCCTGCCTCAAGAATATCCAGTTCGCCGCAAGCGGGCCAGCCCACTTGGCCGTAGTCGCCACCCAGCTGCCAGAAGGCGGGCCACAATCCGGCATCCAGGTCGGGTAATTTAATGCGGGCTTCAATGGTGCCGTATTTATAAGTCATACGACCCAGGGATTTCAGGCGGGCAGAAGTAAAACTGCCGTCGTCGTTTTGCAGTGCTTGAATAATAAGGTTGCCATCTTCGACATAGGCATTGGCGCTATCATCGGTGTAGGTTTGCAGCTCATTGTTACCCCAGCCTGAGTTGCCCACATCGTAAGTCCAAACGGACTTATCAATACTGTCGCCGTCGAAATTATCTTCCCAGACCAAAGTTTTTGAATTGGCAAGTGAGGACACACAGGCGCCTACAATAGCAGCCGCGATCGCTGATTTCTTTAAATTCATGATTTTGTCTTTCTTTGATTATCTATGGGGGTGCCAACTTCATTGTGTTTTTATAATGGCGGTGATCTGCCACGATGATTAATGCTTGTTGGGCTTGGGGATTTATCTGCTTTTTTATTGTGATATTTATATATTCAGTACAGCAGTAACAGACTAACAAAAAGCCGATTGTTGCATAGGGAAAGCCCGGGCCCTTTATCGTGAGACTGGTCCAACTTATCGCATATACAAAACTTTTCTGCTTTAAAATTAGAATCAGCCAGTGCGTATTAATGTGTTTTTACATTGTTTACGTTTTTATTTTTAAATTTGTTGTTGCTTATTGGGTTGCCCGCTTGAAATTATTTGCTGATTTAAGACCCCTTTTAAAATTTAAATTCTAATTTGAAGGTGGGCCGGCGGCGGAAATTAGAGTTGGCAACCTGGCTCCCATAGGTAGTTTTATTTTCTAGAGTGCTGGCGCCGCTTGCGAGCGCTTCGACAGCGTGAGATTTATCTTTTGGTGTCGGCGCCGGTGTGCAGTCGGCGTGGATTGAGTTTTTAAAGGGGTTGCGGCTTCACCACTGAGGGGCAGTTGTATATTCGGTATGGGGCAGCTTACTTAAAATGGAATTTGCAAGATTGCCGCAGGTCGGCACCCAGAATAAGAGCCCGCTTCTGTGCTGTAATATTTGGTTGTGGCCCAGGAGCGGTTGAATAGGAAGAGACGGTGGAATACAGAGAGATAACTGAGCTTGCCAGAGAGTTGGGCGGGGAGCTGGAAAAGAGAGATTGGCGTGTGACGTCGGCAGAATCTTGCACCGGTGGTGCGATTGCGGCGGCTATTACCTCTAATGCGGGTGCTTCGAATTGGTTTGATGGATCGATCGTGAGCTATGCGAATCGTATCAAGAACGGTGTTCTGGGTGTCGACAGCAATGATCTCAAGCAGTTTGGGGCAGTGAGTGAGCCGGTCGCCCGGCAGATGGCTTGTGGGGTTCTGGCGATGATGGATGCCAATCTCGCCGTTGCGGTCAGTGGTATCGCCGGGCCTGATGGTGGCACTGCCGAGAAGCCGGTAGGTACGGTTTGGATTGCCTGGGCCCATGCGGAGGGGCAAGAGCCAGTGCAGATTGATGCGAAGTGTTTTCTGTTTAGTGGTAACCGGGCAGAGGTGCAATCGCAGACGGTTGTTGAGGCGCTGAAGGGAATGTTAAGGATTGTCCGTGAGCACCCGGTTTGAACTTGTCCGCCGGGTCAATCTTTGTTCGTTTGCCCCAGCTTTAGGCTTCTTTTTGAGGCGTGACTCGCTCAGCCTGAAGCTGGTACTCAGTATGTGGAATTACTGGTTGCCTATACAGTAATCCTTCGTTAAGCTTGCCACCACTCAATTCAGCTCAGAAATACGGGAATGGTCATGGATTCCAATAAAGACAAGGCATTAAAAGCGGCGCTATCTCAGATTGAACGTCAGTTCGGTAAAGGCACTGTGATGCGTATGGGAGACAAGGAGCGCGAGCGTATTCCTGCGATCTCCACCGGCTCCCTCGGCTTGGATGTGGCCCTGGGTATAGGCGGCTTGCCGCGTGGCCGTATCGTTGAAATCTATGGACCAGAATCCTCCGGTAAAACCACCCTCACCTTGCAGGTGATTGCCGAGGCCCAGCGCAATGGTGGTACTTGTGCTTTCGTGGATGCTGAGCACGCCCTCGACCCTATCTATGCTGAAAAACTGGGTGTCAACGTCGATGAGTTGATCGTATCCCAGCCGGATACCGGTGAGCAGGCTCTGGAAGTTGCCGATATGCTAGTGCGCTCCGGTGCCGTTGATGTGCTGGTAGTTGACTCCGTTGCGGCCCTGACCCCGCGCGCTGAGATCGAAGGTGAGATGGGTGATTCCCACGTGGGCTTGCAGGCTCGTTTGATGTCCCAGGCTCTGCGTAAGCTCACTGGTAATATCAAGAACACCAACACCCTGGCAATCTTCATTAACCAGATTCGCATGAAGATCGGTGTTATGTTCGGCAGCCCTGAAACCACCACTGGTGGTAATGCCCTCAAGTTCTACTCTTCTGTGCGCTTGGATATCCGTCGTATCGGTTCCGTTAAGGATGGCGATGAGGTGGTGGGTAACGAAACCCGAGTGAAAGTGGTTAAGAACAAGGTAGCTCCTCCGTTTAAGCAGACCGAGTTCCAGATCATGTATGGCGAAGGCATTAACATGATTGGTGAAATCGTCGATTACGGCGTGAAGATGGGGCTGGTGGATAAAGCGGGGGCTTGGTACAGCTACAAGGGCGACAAGATTGGCCAGGGCAAGGCGAACGCTACCAAGTTCCTGCGCGATAACCCCGACATTCGCAACGAGATTGAAGGTCAGCTGCGTGCGCAGCTGCTCGGTGATTTAGTGCCTGCGACCCCTGAAGAGGCTGCGGAATTACCGGAAGAGTAAATGCCGTACTCAAAAGCGGATTTTTCCGTTGATCCAGCTCAAGCGCTTTTCAGCGCGGCGCTTGAGCTGTTGACCCGCCGCGAGCACTCCCGCCATGAATTGAGGCAAAAGCTCGCGGCAAAATTCCCCAGCGCCGATTTCGACACGCTTTTTGAGCGCCTACACGAACTCAACTATCAATCCGATCAACGCTTTGCCGAAGTTTTTGCCCGCTCCCGTGTCCAGCGCGGTCAGGGGCCGATGCGTATTCGCCAGGAGCTACAGCAGCGCGGTGTGCGCGGTGAACTAATTGCCCAGGCGCTGGATCAGTTGGAAGTGGATTGGTTTGAGTTAGCTGCGGAAATGCTTCAGAGAAAATACCGGGCCCCTATGAGCGCAGAGCTTCCACGGGATCAGTGGATGAAGGAGCGAGCGCGGCGCCAGCGATACCTGGCTTACAGGGGCTTCCCCACAGATGCGATTAGCTGGGCGCTGGACGGCAATTAATCGGGCTTATACTCTGACTACTACCTGAATGACTGGTCGATAGGTTTCGGCCATTTTTCAGGTACAGAAAGAGACTAAAAGAATAAGCGCGAGAACCCTATGATCCTGTCTATTGACCAGGGCACCACTGGTACCACAGCTTTTATCTTCGATAGTAAGGGCCACCTGATTGGTCGCAGTTACTCGGAAATTCCCAATCGTTATCCCCAGCCTGGCTGGGTTGAGCAGGATGCGGAAGAGATTTGGTCGGTAACTCTCCGGGTCTGTGCCGCAGCACTCCAGCGCGCTGGTGTTCGCGCGTCGGATATCACCGCAGTGGGAATTACCAACCAGCGCGAGACCACGATCGTCTGGGATAGGTATACCGGCGAGCCGGTTTTTCCTGCGATTGTGTGGCAGTGCCGGCGCTCGGCGGAGGTATGCCGGGAGTTGGGGGGGGGCGGCAGGTCTGATTGGTTGCGAGAGCGCAGTGGCCTATTGCTGGATGCTTACTTTTCCGCAAGTAAGTTGACCTGGCTGTTCCGCCGCAACCCGGATTTACTAACCCGAGCTCAAAATGGCGACCTGTGTTTCGGCACCGTAGATAGCTGGTTGATCTGGAAAATGAGCGGTGGCAAAGCCCATCTCACCGATCACACCAATGCCAGTCGTACCCTCCTGTACAACATAAAAGATAAAGCCTGGGATAGTGAGCTGCTGGATTTTTTCCAGTGCCCTGAATCCATTCTTCCCAGAATTCTACCGTCGGCTGGCCACTTTACCGATACAGACCCCCACGCTTTTCTCGGCACATCGGCTCCGATTTGTGGTGTTGCCGGGGATCAGCAGGCAGCACTGTTTGGCCAGGGTTGTACCGAGCCCGGTAGTATAAAAAACACCTACGGAACTGGCTGCTTTATGCTGGCTTTTGCCGGCGAGGATCGCCCTGAGCTACCCCAGGGGTTGCTGGCTACAGTGGCCTGTGATGCCCAGGGTAATCCGGCCTATGCCGTAGAGGGTTCAGTTTTCACAGCGGGCTCCGCTATACAGTGGCTGCGGGACGAGATGGGAATGATCCAGCAGGCGGTGGATACCGAAATTATCGCCCAGAGTATTCCTCATACCCGTGGCGTTTATCTTGTGCCTGCATTTAGTGGACTGGGTGCGCCGCACTGGGACCCATCGGCACGGGGGACTATTTGTGGCTTGAGTCGGGGGGCTGGTCGAGCTGAGGTGGTGCGTGCCACTTTGGAATCTATAGCTTACCAGAGTGATGAGCTGGCCCGCTTGATGGAGCAGGCCCTGGGCTTGCCGATTACCCATATGCGTGTGGATGGGGGTGCTTGCGCGAATAATTTCCTGATGCAATTCCAGGCGGACATTTCCTCTTTGCGTGTTGAGCGGCCCCAGCAGATTGAATCGACGGCTATTGGTGCTGCGTTGCTGGCTGGTATTGGAGGTGGAACCTGGCGACCAAAGGAATTACCGGAGTGTTTGCAGGAAATTGAACGGGACTTTATGCCGGCAATGACTCAGGCGGAGAGGGAGCAGTTGTTGGCTGGTTGGCGGAGGGCGGTAAAAGCCTGTAAAGCTTTTTAGGCTGGACCGCCTATCCTCTTAGCGTAATAACCTAAGGGAGGGGTAGAGATGTCACATATCGATATGCTGGAGGAAACTGTAGCAACTTTGGTCGATGGTCAAAGGGGCATCCTGGCTGCCGATGAGAGTGGCGGCACCATTGCCAAGCGCTTTGCCACGATTGGAGTGGATTCCACTGAGAAAAACCGGCGCGACTACCGTGCTGCGCTGCTGTCCTGTAAGGGGTTGGGTGAGTGTATCAGTGGCGTTATTTTGTTCGAGGAAACTCTGGGGCAAAAAGATGCTGAGGGTCAGCCCTTGCCGGAAGTGGCAGCGTCACAGGGGATAGTGCCGGGCATTAAGGTGGATAAGGGCAAGGGCCCTCTGCCTGGAGCGCCTGGGGATATGATCACCTACGGGCTGGACGGGTTGTCTGAGCGCTTGCAGCAATATAAAAAGCAAGGAGCTCGCTTCGCCAAGTGGCGTGAAGTCTATCCTATAGGCCATCACAACCCCACGCGCCTGGGGCTTACCGCAAATGCTGAGATGTTGGCCCGCTATGCAGCGGTATGCCAGGCCGAAGGGGTGGTTCCTATTGTCGAGCCAGAGGTTCTGATGGACGGTGAGCACGATATAGAGCGCAGTGCGGCGGTAAATGAGCGGGTTTGGCACTCTGTGTTCCACGCCCTCCACCAGCACGGGGTAATACTGGAGCTGATGTTGCTCAAACCCAGTATGGTAACCCCAGGTGCGGAGGCGGAAACGGCTGATCCTGAGCAGGTGGCCGAATACACCCTGCGCAGCTTGCGGCGAACGGTCCCCGCAGCAGTGCCGGGAATTAACTTCCTTTCCGGGGGGCAGGGGCCAGAAGAGGCCACAGCTAATCTCAATGCAATGAATCAGCAGGGTGGTGGCCCCTGGCAGTTGAGTTTTTCCTATGGGCGCGCACTACAAGAGCCAGCACTCGCTGCTTGGCAAGGGCGCCCGGAGAATGTTGAAGCAGCCCAGGAAGCGCTACTTAAACGGTCCCGCATGAATCATTTGGCCATGCTGGGCAGGTACCGCGAAACCCTGGAATAGCAAATAGCTAGCAAAATAATAATCAATAAGGAGATTGCAATGGAGTTTGTCACCAGGGGAGTGACGCTGTATTACCGGCGCTGGTGGGTAGAAGAAGCTGTGGGTGTAGTAGTTATATCTCACGGGTTGGGAGAGCACAGTGGGCGTTACAGTGAGCTGGCGGAGGACCTCAATCGAGCAGGGTACAGTGTCTATGCCCTAGATCATTATGGCCATGGATTGTCGGATGGGAAGCGCGGGGATATTGAGGATTTTGCACTTTATAGTGAGGATCTAAATGAATTTATCTCCTTGGTAAAAAGTGGAAACCCCGGACTTGGGATGCATCTTCTTGGCCACAGTATGGGAGCTGTTATCGCCTGTGGCTGTGCTATTCGATATAAGTCTGTCGACAGTTTAAATCTTTCTGCACCGGGCTTTCGCGGCAAAAGTGAGCCAAAAGGCCTTCTGCTATGGTTCGCGCTATTTTTGGCTCGCTGGCTTCCGGGGTTGGCTCTTTCCAGCCAGATAAATAGTCAGTGGATATCTCGTAGTCCGGATGTGGTCAAGCGGTATGTCAGTGATGAACTTGTGCATCACAGCATCTCTCTGCGCTGGTTTAAGACTTTTTTGCAGGAGCGGGAGTTTTTATCTGGCCGGTTGGATGGGATATCCATGCCTTGCCTTCTGTTATTGCCGGAATCAGACCATATTGTCGATGTGGAACTCAGCCGCAAGTGGTTTGGACAGGTGGGGTCAAAAAACAAGCAGTTGCACTGTTTCTCAAGGTCTTACCACGAGGTATTTAATGAAATAGAGGAGGGGCGTTTAGCCCGGGAGCTGCTACTTAGCCATCTCAATTCTGTTTCAGTAGAGACTGCTTCTGTCATATAAGGGTAAAAAAGCGCAAGGCCAGCAGGTGGCGCAGCAGAAGCTATGGCGAATACCGTGTAAAAGCGTATGAAGCATTGTATGATACGCGGTCATTTTTGCCCATCGGAAGTATTACCGAGGGAAAATAGTGGGGTGGAACATGGATAAAAAGTTGCTGAGCCTGTTGGTATGTCCGGTGAGTAAAGCGCCGCTTGAATACCGGGAGGACACACAGGAGCTGGTCTGCAAGGCCAGTGGTCTAGCCTATCCGGTGCGGGACGGTATACCGGTAATGCTGGAATCTGAAGCGCGGCAGCTGACAGCCGAGGAAAAGCTGGAAAAGTAAACCAATGGGTGAACCCAGCGTTTTCAGTCAAATTATCTCGGGAGATATCCCTGCTGAGATGATCTACGAGGACGACCAATGTGTCGTTATTGAGGATCGCGCGCCACAAGCGCCGACCCATCTCCTCATTATCCCACGCAAACCCCTAGTGAATTTATCCGCAGCTCAGGCTGAGGATAAATCCCTGCTCGGCCACCTTATGTGGGTGGCGGCAGAATTGGGGCGCAAGCTGGGGCTCGAGGGCTATCGACTGGTAGTTAATAACGGTCGAAGCGCAGGTCAAACCGTATTTCACCTGCATGTTCACCTGCTTGCCCAAAAAAGAATGCCCGAACAGGGGCTGGCACAGTAGTGGAACAGAAGTGACACCGTGTCACTGACTCCAATCAAATAAAACTCAACTAACGAAGTGGAATTACGCCGGATGAAAAGCGCACAGATTCGCGACGCCTTTCTGAATTATTTTGCTGAGCAGGGTCATGCCATTGTGCCCTCCAGTTCCCTGGTTCCGGGCAATGACCCGACGCTGTTATTCACCAATGCCGGCATGGTGCAGTTTAAGGACACCTTCCTGGGGCAGGAAAAGCGTTCCTACAGTCGCGCCACCAGTTCACAGCGCTGTGTACGTGCAGGAGGCAAGCATAACGACCTTGAAAATGTCGGTTACACCGCACGGCACCACACGTTTTTTGAAATGCTCGGTAACTTTAGCTTCGGCGACTACTTCAAGCGCGAAGCGATTCGCTTTGCCTGGGAGTTCCTGACCAAAGTATTGAATTTGCCAGAGGAGCGTCTTTGGGTAACCGTACATATCAGCGATGATGAAGCCGCTGATATTTGGCTGAAGGAAATGGGAGTGAGTGCCGAGCGCTTCTCCCGTCTCGACGAGGATAACTTCTGGCAGATGGGTGACACTGGTCCCTGCGGTCCAAGTTCTGAGATTTTCTACGATCACGGTGCCGATGTGCCCGGCGGCCCTCCCGGTTCCGATAATGATGACCTCGATCGCTATATCGAGATCTGGAACCTGGTATTTATGCAGTATGAGCGCACCGCTGATGGTGAACTGCACCCACTGCCCAAACCCTCAGTGGATACCGGCATGGGGCTGGAGCGTATTGCCGCCGTAATGCAGGGAGTACACTCCAATTATGAAATTGACTTGTTCCAAGCGCTGCTGAAAGCGGCGGGAGAAGTGGTTGGCTGCAGCGACCTGGAAGAGAAATCCCTGCGAGTGATCGCCGACCATATCCGCTCTTGTTCATTCTTGATTGCCGATGGCGTAATGCCTTCCAACGAAGGCCGTGGATTTGTACTTCGCCGCATTATTCGCCGCGCAGTGCGCCATGGCCACAAGCTTGGGCACAAAGACATCTTCTTCTACAAGCTGGTAGAAGCGCTCGCCGAGCAGATGGGTGACGCATACCCGGAGCTGCGTGAAAAGCAGCAGGTGATTGAGAATGCGCTGCGCAAAGAGGAAGAACAGTTTGCGAAGACTCTGGATAAGGGAATGGCGCTGCTAGAGGATGCCCTGGCGTCCCTCGAAGGCAGTGAGATCCCCGGTGAGTTGGTATTTACTCTGCATGATACTTACGGCTTCCCAACAGACCTAACCCAGGATATTGCTCGTGAGCGCGGTCTATCCCTGGATATGGATGGATATGAAGCTGCTATGGAAGCCCAGCGCCAGAGAGCTCGCGCTGCCGGTAAATTTAAACAGGACTATACCGACGTCCTCGAACTGGAAGGGGCTACAGAGTTTCTCGGTTACAACGCGACCGAGGCAGCAGGCAAAGTATTGGCCATCGTAAAAGGTGGTGAGCAGGTTGAGCGCCTGGAAGACGGTGAAGAGGGTGCAATTGTTCTAGATCGGACCCCCTTCTACGCAGAGTCCGGTGGTCAAGTAGGTGATAGTGGCTATTTGAGTTCCACTGATGCCCGCTTTGAAGTGCGCGATTGCACCAAGCAGAGCGCGCACCATTTGCATACTGGTAAGGTGTTGAAGGGGGGCATCGCTGTGGGCGAAACCCTTGAGGCAGTCGTATCTGCAGATGTTCGTCAATCCACCGCCCTGAATCATTCCGCAACCCATCTATTACACGCCGCCTTGCGCAAAGTGCTGGGCGAGCATGTTACCCAGAAGGGTTCCCTGGTGGACTCCGAGCGCTTGCGCTTTGATTTCTCCCACCCCGAAGCCGTAACGGCAAAGCAGCTGCACGCAATTGAATCCCTGGTTAATAGTCAAATTCGCGCAAATACCTCAGTTGAAACTCACGAAACCGATATTGAGTCTGCAAAAGCGATGGGCGCTATGGCTCTGTTTGGCGAAAAGTACGGCGATACTGTGCGTGTACTTTCCATGGGCAAATCCGATGACAAGGCTTTTTCCGTTGAGCTGTGTGGCGGTACTCACGTGAAGCGCACCGGTGATATCGGTTTGATTCGCATTGTTGGGGAAAGCGGTATTGCTTCCGGCCAGCGCCGAATCGAAGCGGTTACTGGTGCTCACGCAATGTCTCTGTTCGATCAGGCACAGCAGCGTCTGGAGCATGTAGCGACTCTGCTTAAGGCGCGTCCGGACTCCTTGGCTGACAAAGTTGAACAGTTGCTGCTTAACAATCGAAAACTGGAAAAAGAGATTGCCCAGTTAAAAACCAAGTTGGCCAGTGGTGCTGGCGGAGATCTTTCCGCTCAGGCCATTGAGTTGGCGGGCTTTAAGTTGCTGGCAACCTCTATTGATGGAGCTGACCCCAAATCACTGAGAGATCTGGCGGATCAGATGAAGAATAAGCTGGGCAGTGGCGTGGTGCTGCTGGCGGCTCCGGGAGACGAAAAGGTGGCTTTGGTTGCCGCAGTGACCCAAGACCTGACAGATCGTCTTTCTGCGGGTGACCTTATGCGCTTTGCTGCCGGGAAACTGGGCGGCAAGGGTGGCGGCCGAAAAGACATGGCCCAGGGTGGTGGAACCGATGTGTCCGCGCTCCCTAATATGCTGAAAGAAGTGCCAAATTGGATAGAGCAATCCTTAAACTAGTTAAGTTTTGTCAAATTAGTGGTCTGAATTCGTAGTTGAGTTGATTTCGCAGAGGTTTGGTGATTAAGTGCGCGCCTGCACGAGTTGGGCAGGAAGCGTACTTATTGTGGAGCTAAGGAAACACAGTAAGTTATGAGTTTGTTCGTGCAGAAGTATGGCGGGACTTCAGTTGGCTCAATTGAGCGAATTGAAGCTGTGGCCGATAAAGTCGCCGCGTTTCGCGCTCAGGGACATGACATGGTTGTCGTTTTGTCTGCCATGAGTGGTGAAACTAATCGCCTGATTGATCTCGCTTATCAAATCCAGGAAAAACCAGATCCCAGAGAATTGGATGTTCTGGTTTCCACAGGAGAGCAGGTCACAATTGCCCTTTTGAGCATGGCTCTGAAGAAGCGTGGTTATGACGCCTGTTCCTACACGGGTGGGCAGGTAAAAATTCTTACGGATAATGCTCATACCAAAGCTCGCATCCAAAGTATCGATGTGGAGCGAATGCGCACCGATCTCAATGAAGGCAAAGTCATAGTTGTGGCTGGTTTTCAGGGGGTGGATGACGACGGCAATATCACCACACTTGGACGCGGCGGGTCTGACACGACCGGTGTGGCGTTAGCTGCGGCGTTAGATGCTACCGAGTGCCAGATTTATACTGACGTGGACGGGGTCTATACCACTGACCCTCGAGTGGTCGACAGTGCACGCAGACTCGATCGAATCACATTTGAAGAAATGTTGGAAATGGCCAGTCTTGGCTCCAAGGTTCTGCAGATCCGCGCCGTAGAGTTCGCCGGTAAATACAAGGTTCCCCTGCGCGTACTTTCAACTTTTGAAGAGGGTAACGGAACCCTGATTAGCCTGGATGAGGAAGATAACGATATGGAACAGCCAGTTGTATCCGGTATCGCGTTTAATCGCGATGAAGCAAAACTGACAATTCGTGGAGTGCCGGATACCCCTGGGGTTGCATGCCGAATCCTGGCACCGGTCGGCGCTGAAAATATCGAAGTCGACGTTATTGTTCAAAATATCAGTGCTGTCGATGGCACGACTGATTTCACCTTCACCGTTCACCGCAATGATTTAGGTAAGGCTCGTGATGTTTTAGAGCGAGTTTCTGCGGAACTTGGTGCGCGAGAGGTGATCACAGACGACAAGATCGCCAAGGTTTCTATTGTTGGCGTAGGTATGCGTTCACATGCAAATGTGGCTAGTCGTATGTTTAGTGCCCTGGGTGAAGACAATATTAATATCCAAATGATCACTACTTCTGAAATTAAGATCTCAGTGATTATTGACGAGCGTTATTTAGAGTTGGCTGTTCGGGCGCTGCATAGCGAGTTTGAGCTTTCAGACAAAGAAAGGTAACGAGATTTTATAGCCGGCCTGCAGGCGGTAAAAACAACCAATTACAATTCAGTGGCTCGACGTAGCATGCAACCTGTTGAGATTTTGTTCGACTGGTCAATACTGAAGAGTGTGAAGGTTAGTTTTTAGCCTTTTGTGCACCGCCATCCGGTTATGATGACCAAGTAAGAGCAGTTCCAGGGGAACGCCGGCTGCTCTTTATCACAGGATGATCAAGGAGAAGTAGGTAATGTTGATTTTAACCCGCCGAATTGGCGAAACGCTGATGGTTGGCGACAATGTCACGGTTACCGTGCTGGGGGTGAAAGGCAATCAGGTGCGTATTGGTGTCAATGCCCCTAAAGAAGTTGCCGTGCACCGTGAAGAAATTTATCAGCGCATCCAGCGCGAAAAGCAATCCTCCGAGGAGGGTGGCAACGAGTAGTGAAACAGTTCCCTAAAAAAGGCCGGCTTTCCGGCCTTTTTTATTTTGTGCTGTAGATATTTTCACCGGTGACTTTGGCGGAAAAGTCTTTTTTTTGAACGTCTTGTCCATTTCCTGTTCGAGAAGACAAAAAAGTGCAAAAAGTTATTGATTCCCCATTGCTTTTTGCCGAGCCGTTGGTATTATGCCGCCCACTTTCAGCGAGCAACCAAACAGGTTCAGCGACGCGAAAGACCTCCTCGGAGGTGGCCTGAAAGCGGAGCTTCCGCTGCGGCTTAAAAGGAGAGATGGCCGAGTGGCTGAAGGCGCGCCCCTGCTAAGGGCGTATGGGTTAACACTCATCGAGGGTTCGAATCCCTCTCTCTCCGCCATTATTTAAGTCTTCCTGGTGAGGGCTTGAGTCTTGAAAAAAGAAATTTTTTAAGGCTTGTAAAAGAAGGTGTCGCGG